>NZ_KB898037.1:0-1311 GCF_000377345.1 Thioalkalivibrio sp. ALJ16
CCCCCGGATCGGGCAGGGGTGCGCCGGCTTCGCCGGTCGATCCATTCACTTCACCCACCACGGGGACACCGTCCCCCGTGGGGGCGGTCTGTCCCCTCCATGCAGGAGATAGACCTATGCTGATCAAAACGATTGCCCATGCGCGCATTGCCGATCTGAAACCGATTTCCCGGGGACGATTCGAGCTATGTCGTTCTGGCACTCGATACCGCATCGGTATTCAACCCAACGGATCCATTCGGCTCCTATCCGTCTCGTCCGCCCGCGCGGCCTGACGGCTCTCAACCCACCACGGGGACACCGCTCCCCGTGGGGGCGGTCTGTCCCCTCCATGCAGGAGACTGACCATGTCCATGCTGATTCACATCGTCCCCGATACGGACCCCTTCAACCCCCGCGAAGACTGCGACAACCTCCTCGGTAACATGGTGTGCTGGCACAGCCGCTATGAACTGGGAGACGAACAGCCGGCAGATAACCCCAGCGAGTGGGCGCTTCGCGTGGCATGCGAGTTCAATCCATCCATTGAAGATCAGGTCGAGCGTTTCGCCGACCGATTGTGGGATCGTCTGGACTCCACCGAGCCTCGTCTGGAGAAGCGGCTGCACGAGCACAGCCAACAGGTGATCCAGTTCCAACAAGAGAAGGTGGACGCGATCCTCGATCGATACATGATCATGGTGCCGCTTTACCTCTATGACCACTCGGGGATCACGATGTCTACCCGACCATTCAGCTGTCCATGGGATAGCGGTCAGGTGGGGTGGATCTACGTGACCCGCGAAGACGCCCGCCGCGCGTTCGGGTGGAAGCGTCTGAGCCCGAGACGGGAGGCGCGAATCCGCTCGATCCTGGAGGCCGAGGTCGCCACTTACGACCAATACCTGCAGGGCGAGGTGTACGGATACGTCGTCTATGAGAACGGGGTCGAGGTGGACTCCTGCTGGGGCTTTTTCTCCGATTCGTTCGGCGAGGACTACCGGCAAAACGGCATGGCCGAACACTGGCCGGACGGATGGGAGAGCGCCAAGATCGTCGTCTCCCTGGATCCTCACGCCCAACTCGAAGCGGCTTAATGGTCGCTTCCCCTGGTCCGGAGTGCCTCGAATGACACTCTCTGGATCTATCCTTGACGGCCTTCGGGCCGTCATTCCCGAGGGTCGCGCGCGGCCCTGGGGAATGACGGCTTTACCGCCCGCCACGAGCGCATCGTGGTCCCTGAAAGCACCCCCGGATCGGGCAGGGGTGCGCCGGCTTCGCCGGTCGATCCATTCACTTCACCCACCACGGGGACACCGTCCCCCGTGGGGG
>NZ_KB898037.1:1411-404238 GCF_000377345.1 Thioalkalivibrio sp. ALJ16
GCCGGCTTCGCCGGTCGATCCATTCACTTCACCCACCACGGGGACACCGTCCCTCGTGGGGGCGGTCTGTCCCCAACACTCGGAGACAGACCATGTCCTTTGAACAACTGCAGTTCTATCCAACCCCGAAGTCCCTGGCCAAGAAGGCCTGGTCCAAGTTCCGGGATCGCAACTTTGTTCGCGTCCTGGAGCCATCCGCCGGCAACGGCGACCTGTTGGCCGCCGCGCCCTCGGATCGGCGGATGGGGAGATCCCCCATCGACTGCGTCGAGATCGACATCACCCGCCACCCGCGTTTGCGGGACGAGGGTTACTCGGTCGTTGGGCTCGACTTCCTCCAGTTCAATTCCGGCTCGATGTACAGCCACGTCATTCTCAATCCACCCTTCGCCCAAGGCGTGCATCACGCGCTGAAAGCCTGGGACTTGTTGTGGGATGGGGAGATCGTGGCGATTCTCAACGCTGAAACGATCCGAAACCCGTGCTCGAAAGAACGGGGCCGTCTCGTCCAGCTTGTGGAGGCTCATGGCGAAGTGGAGTTCGTTGAAACCGCGTTTGCCGGGGAGGATTCCGAGCGGAAAACCAACGTCGAGGTGGCGCTGGTGTATCTGCGGAAGACCGCTGACCTGGAGCAGGATCTGGCCGGGACGATCATGGAAGACCTTGAGCGGGACTCCATGACGGCCGCAGGGCTCGCGAGCGGCTATCACGAGCCGCAGGAGCTGGCCCTGGGGGGCTCGACCATTGAAAACGCTGTGACCGCCTTCAACGCAGCCGTAAGGGCCGCGCGCGAGTCGGTCTTTTCGGACGCAAGGGCTCGGCGGTACAAGGCCCTCCTGGGGCGCTCAATGGGCGCTGTGACCGGCGGATACTGTGATGATGCCTTCGGGGATAAAACCTCGGTGGAATACGTCCGACGTGAGCTGGCCGAGCGCTACGACGACCTCAAGGATCGCGCATGGACCGGGATTCTCCGATCCTCGCGTGTGACCGACCGGCTGTCCTCGGCCGGGCAGAAGCAGGTTGAGTCGCACTTCGCTCAGATCAAGACCCTGGAGTTCACCGTGAGCAATATCTACGGATTCCTCTTGGGCGTGATCGAGAACCAGGGCGAGATCCAGCTCAAGATGGCGTGCAGCGTGTTCGACCAGATCACCCGGTATCACTCGGAGAATGCCGTGTACTACCGGGGGTGGAAGTCGAACGATCGTCACAGGGAAGCCGGGATGCGGATCAAGATGACCCGCTTCATCCTTCCTGGGCATGAAACGGCATCGTGGAGGCAGAGCCTCGATTTTGATTCCCTTCGTCTACTGAGCGACTTCGACAAGGTCTTTGCGATGCTCGACGGCAAGCAAAAGCCGGAGTACGGCATTGAGGACGCCTTTACCAAGGAGTTTGAATCGCTGCGCTCGGGAGAGCGGGTGAGCAGCTCGTACTTCGACCTTCGGTACTACCCTGGCGCTGGAACGATCCACTTCTTCCCTCGCAACAAGGAGGTGGTGGATCGTCTGAACCGCCTGGTCGGTCGGCATCGTGAGTGGCTGCCGCCGGAAGATGCTCGCGTTAGCGAGGACTTCTGGCTTCAATACGAGAAAGCGGAGCGTTTCGACAAGGAGCTTCGAGAGGAGGTCCGGAAGACCCCGATGGAAAGGTTCTGCTGGGGGTCTCCTTTCGACCAGTTGTGCCGTCGGGACGAAGACGGAAAGCGCCGCGCCCACGAAGCAGTGGACCAGGCCATCGGGCGCGTGCTCGAACGCCATGGCATTGACGTGGACAGGGCGCTGGAAGCGTCTCAGAAGCGTCTCACTGCATGAAGACCACACCCGCCCAGGCATTTGCCTGTGGCGGGTTTTATGACAGAGTTTGAACCACCGCGGCCCTTGCCATTGGCTAGGGGTGGCGTCATTCCCGAGGGTCGCGCGCGGCCCTGGGGAATGACGGCTTTACCGCCCGCCTGAGCGTATCAGGCCCCTGAAAGCACCCCCGGATCGGGCAGGGGTGCGCCGGCTTCGCCGGTCGATCCATTCACTTCACCCACCACGGGGACACCGTCCCTCGTGGGGGCGGTCTGTCCCCAACACTCGGAGACAGACCATGACTGCGCGTATCAAGATCACGTTCGAGCGATGGAAGCCCGTCGATCTGGAACTTGGCGAACCCTCACAGCGGGGATGGATCGATTCCGAGGGCGTCCGAATGGACCCCGAAGATCCCGAGGACCGGTCGGCGGTCGAAGCGGCCGTGGAGTTCCTCAACCGCAAGGGAGCTGTTCACCCCTCCAGTGATCCCCCAACCGGCATCGACCTGTGGTTCTCCACTGAACCCGAGATCGATTTCGAGACCGGGGATCAGGAGATCCGGAGTTACCACCTCAAGGGGTTTTCCGTGGAGGAAGAACTCCAGGTGTTCCACCGGATCCGGTACGGCTAACGCCCCGGGCGGCAGACGCGATCTGCGCGCCCACTTTCTTTTACCCACCACGGGGACAACCGATCCCCGTGGGGGCGGTCTGTCCCCTCCATGCAGGAGATAGACGTATGGCAACGACAGTGATTTACACGACCCTGGGCGAACGCAAGGGGACCAAGCGGTTGTGGCTGGAAGGCCGACGGCTGGCGCGGGCCGGAATCAGTCCCGGCCAGCATTTCGAGCTTACGAGTCTCGATAACGTGAAGGGCTCGCATGACGGCCTCACCCTTCGATTCACCCCAACGGGTGACCGGAGGGTGTCCCGTCGCAAACGCGGCGACCAGGAATTGCCCGTTATCGACGTGTCGGGCGAAACACTGGTGACCGCTTTTGGCGAAGCGAAACGGGTCCGCGTCGTTATCCGTCCTGGCTCGATCGAGATCCGGGTCCACCATCACGATCGAGCAACGGCTGAACGCTCGAAACGGCTTCTACAACGCCTGAATCAAGGCGATCCGCTACGCATGGCGTCTCTGGCCCATGGTGGCGGCATTCTGGACCACGCGCTCCATCGAGGCCTTGCCGCCGCCGGTGTCCCCGTCGAGCTGGCCTTTGCCAACGAGTCGGACGGTGACTACCTGGAGGCATCGCTGGCGAACAACCCGATCTGGAAGTCGGATTCGATCGCCATCGAGGCTCCAATGCAGGATGTGGAATGGCGCAAGCTACCGGCCATCGACATCCTCGCGGCGGGGCTTCCCTGCACAGGGGCCTCCCTCTCGGGTCGAGCGAAAAACCGCTTGGCGAAAGCCGAGGAGCACGAAACCGCTGGTCCTTTGTTCGTCGCGTTCCTAGCGGCGATTCAGACCTTGCGGCCGAGTGTGATCCTGCTGGAGAACGTGCCTCAGTACGGCACCACGACCAGCATGACGGTGATCCGGTCCATCTTGAGCAGCCTCGATTACGAGCTGCACGAGACGGTTCTCGACGGATTTGAGCTGGGCTCGATGGAGCGCCGCAATCGGTTCTGCATGATTGCAACCAACCCGGAGGTTCCATTCTCGTTCGACGGGCTGCGTGCCGTTCGGGATCGTGAGTCGTGCATCCGGGACATCCTGGAGGACATCGACCCTGACGATCCTGCCTGGAAGGCCTACAGCTACTTGGCCGAGAAGGAGGTCCGCGACAAGGCCGCCGGTAAAGGCTTTCGGCGGCAGCTCCTCGATGGATCCGAGGAAAGCCTCGGGACCATCGGGCGCGGGTACGCCAAGGCGCGGTCCACCGAGCCGTTCATTCGACATCCGAGCGACCCGGCACTCACTCGGTTGCTGACACCGAAGGAGCATGCCCGCGTCAAAGCGGTTCCCGAGTCCCTGATCGAAGGGCTCTCCGCCACGCGCGCGCATGAAATCCTGGGTCAGTCTGTGGTGTACGCCGCATTTGAAGCCGTCGGAATGCACCTCGGGCGTGCGCTCGCAGCCTTGCGGGACTCGATGCAGCCACATCAATCCGTCGCGGCATAACCCTTGTCGCTCCGTCCGTGCTCACCCAGCGATCTGCTGGGCGAGCACGCTTTCACCCACCACGGGGACAGCCGATCCCCGTAAGGGCGGTCTGTCCCCTCCATGCAGGAGACTGAGCATGTTCGATCTCGCACGAATCCAGGAAGGCCTGCGGCAGGCTGGCATACTGCTGGCTGTTGCCGGGATCCTGGCTCTGTTCATCGAACGTGGATTCACCGCAGGAGGACTCAGCACCGTGGTCCTGGGCCTGATCCTCTGGCTCGTGGGCTGCTGGGAGAGCTAAGATGATGCTCATGGAAGACTTCGGCGTGTTCATTGGGCTGGCACTGATCGGGATCGTGATGATCGGCGCCTACCTGATCGCCCGCCGGCAAAACCGTCGGCGCCATTGACCAACCGCCACTCCCGCCACTGGCGCGGGGTGGCGTCATTCCCGAGGGTCGCGCGCGGCCCTGGGGAATGACGGCTTTACCGCCCGCCTGAGCGTATCAGGCCCCTGAAAGCACCCCCGGATCGGGCAGGGGTGCGCCGGCTTCGCCGGTCGATCCATTCACTTCACCCACCACGGGGACACCGTCCCCCGTGGGGGCGGTCTGTCCCGAAACTCTGAGGAGACCGCTATAATGGAAAGCATGATTGCGTTCGACACCCATGCCTACGTCAAGAAGCTCCGCTCCGCCGGTGTATCGGAGGAGCAGGCGGAAGTGCAGGCGCAGGCGATGCTGGAGCTCATGGAATCGAGAGTGGCCACGAAGGAGGATTTCCGGCTCCTTCGCGAGCAGATGGCCACGAAGGAGGACCTCCGAGAACTGGAAGCCCGTATGGCCTCCAAGGAGGACCTCCGGGAGATCGGATCGAGGATCGATTCGATCGAGTCGCGTATGGCCTCCAAGGAGGACCTAAAGGCGTTCGTGACCCGTGCCGAAATGTATCGGGCCCTGCTCATTCAAACCGGCGCGATCCTGGCCTCCATGTTCGCCATGCTGCAGTTGATGTGACCACCGGATCCTCTCCGGGGAGTCCCTTTCCTTAAAACGACGCCCCTTCGGGGGCGTCATTCCCGAGGGTCGCGCGCGACCCTGGGGAATGACGGCTTTACCGCCCGCCTGAGCGTATCAGGCCCCTGAAAGCACCTCCGGATCGGGCAGGGGTGCGCCGGCTTCGCCGGTCGATCCATTCACTTCACCCACCACGGGGACACCGCTCCCCGTGGGGGCGGTCTGTCCCCTCCATTCGGAGACAGACACATGCGCTACTCTCAATTTCATGCCTGGGAACCCCTGGACGGGCAACTGCTGGACACCGTGGACAACTTCCGGCGTTTCATCGAAAACGCCGTTGCGTGCCGTCATCCGGAGAACAGCATTGAATACTGGTCGAAGCCCCGCGACATGAACGGCCAAGGCCTCCATGAGTATCTTTCACAGATCCACCACTGCGCCGTCTACGCCCATCCGGGCGGGTCGGAGGGCGACATCATTCGGGTATCGTTTGCGACCCGAGACGGGGAATACATCCCCGTTTGTTTCGCCAAGCTGTTAGGGCCGGAGTTCGAGGTCTGGGACATCACGAAGACCGTCGCCGAGGCGGTCAATGGAATGATCCTCTACCAAGAACAGCCCATGCTTCCCCGTTTGGCGAGCCGTTTCGTTCGTCTCAACCAGGGACCCAGCCTGATCGAACGACCGGACGGCAAAACGCTGATCCTCGAACTGGATGGCAACGGCGATCTCGTCGTGTCCATGGCTGGGGAGCCCCTGAAACCGGAAGCCCACCATCAAGTCGCGGACAAGCCGTGGCTTTTGGAGGCTCTGCTCCGCGAGTACAAGCAGTTCTTCGGAGATATGGGCAACCACCCCCTCGACTTCGTGACGAAACCCGTCACCACGTAAGCCAGCCCCCTTTACCAAGGGGCCCGATCGGTCCATGGATCCATCGGTATTGCCGGTGGGTCCATGACGTTTATTCACCCCAAGGGGACACCGTCCCCATGGGGGCGGTCTGTCCCCTCCATGCAGGAGACAGACACATGCACACCTATGAACTCGCGGAGCTGTATCGCGACCCGCTGTACCAGAAGCGACTCCTGGAGGTCGGCACACGCGCGGAACTGCTTGCCTGGGCCGCCTGGAAGGACCCCAATGGGATGTTTCTCGACCTAGACTGTGATGCCGAGGGGTTGCCTCGGCTGAGCCGCACGGAGGCCGCCAACGCGGTTTCAGGGATGATCGATTTACCCCGGATCGCGGCGGCATCGCTTCCTTCGCCGGAATACCGCACCCTGCGGGTGTCCGACGAGGGCTCACCCCTGGTGGGCGATTACGTCGCCACGCTTCCTGCTCCGGACGCTCTCGGGAGACTGAGGACGCTGCGGAAGGAGGCGAAGGCACTCGGCGGAACTGCGTGGAGCAATGCGCGCGCGGACGTGGTCGAGCTTCCTTGCGCCGCCGGCGAGCGACTGCAACACGTCTTCCGCTGGATCTAATCTGACGGCCTTCGGGCCGTCATTCCCGAGGGTCGCGGGCGGCCCTGGGGAATGACGGCTGATTTTCAACATTTTGAGCCGGGAGGATTGCCCGGAATAGACCCTTGCGGTTGAATGCGTATTACACCGCCCGCCTGAGCGTATCAGGCCCCTTGCCGGCGCCCGTCGGCAAAAGCCCCTACGCGCCGAGAGTGGGGGCGCCGCGACCCCGTAGGCGGCCCGGTGCTAACGGCTGGCCCACTTTTGTCCCTGGCTCGGGTCAGTCGATCAATACCGAGCCTCGGTGGAGGCTCACAAGTCAACTCGTTGGGCCCTCCGGGCCCGGCACGAGTTCTTCTCGAATGGTTTAGGGAGGTCTCCCCACGGCGGGTGCAATGCGTCCGCCGTGGGGAGGCCTTGGTCTCCGTGATCAAAATCACTGGCCGCCCACCGCCAGATGCAGCGTGGGTCCCTTTGTGCGGCACTGCCGCGCCATTCGAGATAGATCCATTCCCCCAAACCATGGATCGCCGGAAGACGACTCGCTACTGCAGGAGGGTGAGATCGATCCGCCCCGGGGACGCCTCCCATTCGACCGGGCCATCGCACAATCGACGCGCCCGGTCCTGACGCACCTCAATCGAAGTCAACTCGCGGATCAGCCACCCCCGACCAACCGGGGTGGCTGGTTACGTTTTGCCCACCTTTGGCAAGTCCTTGTTCCCTCGCTTTCTTCCCCCTCTTTTCCGTTCAGTTATCCACAGTTTTTGTGGATAACTCAAAAACCCTTGGCGCTCGATTCAGGATTTTTCGTAGCCGCCGCAGACGGGGTACGGACAATACGCCTTGTCCGTTGCCTTGGCATCGGATAGCCCATACCCGTAGGGCTGGTGCCCGCGCCTGCCTCCGATGGCGCGGGCCTTTATTCCAAGCAGGCGAGGAAGACATGCGAAAACGGTTACCCGCACTCCTTGTGGCGCTGGCGTTCACCTCCTGGGGGAGCGCCGCCGCTACTGATATTCAGGTGGGCCGATACCTGACCGCCGCTGACGCACCCGCGCCCGAGCAGGTGCAACCCCTGCAGGTCACGGTCCAGATGGATTTTCCCTCGGACATCCAACACGTCGGCGCGGCACTCACCTACCTCCTGACACACAGCGGGTATCGACTGGAGGACCCCGCGACGGCGGACCCTGCCATGCGGGTGCTGCTGACTCGTCCGCTTCCCGAGGTGCATCGAGAACTCGGCCCCTTGAGCCTTGAGAATGCGCTCACCACCCTCGCCGGCTCCACCTGGCGTTTGGTCGTTGATCCCACCATGCGCGAGATCTCCTACGAGCCTCGTGAGCCCTACGCCGAAGCCGCGCGCGCTCGCGGCCGAGCGATCGAGGCCGATAACGTGCGCGACGTGCTCGCACCGAAGCCCCCAACGACCCGCATGTATGGCCCGGTGCAGCGCGGCGAGACTCTCCGCTCCATCGCCGAGGCGATTTCGCCGGGGCAACCGGTGCGTATGGCCGCAGCACTGTTCGAGGCCAACCCGCACGCCTTCTTCCCGGCCAATGCACCGAATCCCAATCAGCTCCGCACCGGCGTCGAGCTGGAAATCCCCAGCGATGCGGCGGCCAACCACCACAGCCCGTCGCGCGCCCGGTCGATTCTGCGAGGTGACCAATGAGCACCACCGAGAAGTCGGAACCCCGTCCATCCCCTCGGCCCGTCCCGCGCTGGCTCAAGGTTGGCGGACCCGTCGCCGGGCTCGCCGTTGTGGTGACATTGCTCCTGATCTTCATGGGCGGCGGTGGCGACGAGACCGAGGAGCCCACCCTCGACGCCCTTGAGCCGGTAACCGAGGACGACGCCAATCGCGTCAACGATCTGGAATTGCTGCTTGCGTCCCTGGAAGCGCGGGTCGCCAGTCAGGACGACGAGCTGCGTACCCTTCGCTCGGAGCACCGTGCGCTCCGGGAGACGCTCAACGGCCTGGAGTCGGCGATCGACAACCGAGACCCCGACCAGGCAGTGACCGATCAACTGAACGCCTTGCAGGGCGAACTGGCGAAGCTGCGGGACGAGGTGGAGCCCTCGGGATCCACCGATCCCATCGAGGCCTTGAGGGACGACCTGGACGCCACACAGCGCCGGGTGACCCGCCTGGAGGCCGTTCCGGAGACACCGGAACCGAATGCCACCCTGACGGGCATCGAACACTGGGGGTCTCGACACTTCGCCATCCTGGAAGGCGCGAACGGTCGCGAGCGGATCCGTGTTGGTGACCGCTACGGGCAATGGACGCTGGAAAGCCTCGACTCGGACGCCGGCGTTGCGGTCCTCCGGCACCCGCGCGGGTTCATGCACGCCCTCGCCATCCACGACGAGTAGGAGCAGGAGAGCATCATGGGTGGAGCTGTCGTTTTACTGTTGATTGGGGTCGGCGTCATCGCGGCCACACACGATCCGGAACCCGAGGTAGCACCCGAGCCGGCCCCCGTCGAGCCCGTCGCAATCCCGGAGCCACCCCCCACCTGCCTCGATCGGCTCGCGGAGCAGGCCCGGGTCGAAGCGGATCTTTCGTCCTCCTGGGAGCGGCGGACCTATTTCATTGACGGCCGCCCCTGCATGCGGGGGCACCCATGACCCGGTCTCGCTACTGCGTGATCGCGTCACTGGTCGCGGTCGGCCTGGCCGGAACCGTTCAGGCCGGTTCGGTCGAGTCCGACGCAACCCGCGCCGAGGCCCGCGCGTCCGAGGGTGTCGAGTCGGCACCGGCCCGGACCCAACATTGGGATCTATCCGACACCGAATGGGAACGATACGACTCCATCATGGAGGGTCCACGAGGACTCTGGACGCCGGATCTGGATCCGATATGGGTCCTGGGTATCCATGCAGAGACCGAGCGCGAACGGCGGTACTACGCCGAGCTGGCCGTGGAGCAGGAGCGGGACCGCGTCACCGGGGAGCTGGCTTTCCAGCATGCCTACGATGCCGCGTGGGATCGCCTGTACCCGGACCGGGTGCTGATTGAGCCCCGTGATCGGTCCGGCGATGCGGGCCGCTCTGCGTCTCGGATCAGTGAACCCAGCGCCCCCACCTTGGCCGACCTTCATGCCGACGATCGCGTGGTACTGGTCGCTGCCCGCGACTGTGCGGCCTGCGCGGAGATCCTCGACCGTGCCGTGGAGCGGTTGCAGGGCGGAGCGCAATGGCGGTTGGACATCTTTCTGACGGATACCGATGCGGATCAGGAGGTGCGCCGATGGGCGGCGGAGAATGCGATTCCGATCGATCTGGTGCGAGCCGGTCGTATCACCCTCAACCACGACGACGGCACTCTGGCCGATCACGACACCCCCTCGCTGTTGCGGCAATCCGGACAGCGCTGGCAGCCGGTCTTGCCCTAGCGCTTGCAACCAAGGCGGCGGCGGGAGTGCCCGAGGGTTACCACCGTGTTGCGCAGGCCGAGGGCGTCCCAGCGGATGTTCTGTACGCCCTGGCCGCCGCCGAGTCTGGCGCGCGGCTCTCTACCGGTGTCGCACGGCCTTGGCCCTGGACCCTCAATGTGGGTGGACGACCGGAGCGATACCGGACCTACCAAGAGGCCCTGGAGGCCCTGGAGCGTCACCTCGCGGCCGGAAAGCGAAACATCGATATAGGACTCATGCAGGTCAACTGGCACTGGCACGAGGAACGGCTCCGGGATCCAGCGCTGGCCCTCGACCCCTATAGAAACCTCCGCATCGGTGCCGCCATTCTGCGTGAACAGTACGAACGCAGCGGCCACTGGCTGGAAGCCAGCGGCCTCTATCACGCGCCCTCGAACACCGCCCACGCCGCCCGTCATCGGGCCCGCGTCCAACACCATCTGGAGGCCCTGCCGTGATCGCGATCGATGTTCCCGCAGCCGGTGACTCCAGCACCGGGAGACTCCGGTTCCAAAAAGGAGACTGCAGTGAATCCCGAATCTCACTGGCTCTACTACCTGCGCGGCGCGCAAGCGGTCGGATTGATCGCGGCGTTTCTCGTCGCACTGGCGTTGATCCACGTCGCGCTGATCCTTGCCGGATTCAGGTATCTGGCCGGCGTAGAGCTAAACCCCCGATCTTTCGGTGTCTGGATCGGCGCACTGGTACTCGTCGGTCTGACCACGCGGATCGCATGGTGGACGTTTGCTCGCCGACGCCGCTCCACGGAACGCGAGGAGTAGCGAACGCCAACGTGTGTAACCAGCGCCGTGACGCTATCGCGCCGCTTGCTGCGCGCACCCTCCACCGGTCCCAAGTTCACCACACGTTTGAGGTCCTGCCGTGATTCCGAAACCCCTTGTGGCTGCTCTGCTGTCCTTCCTCCTTGTGCCCGCTTCTGCGCAGGCCCTGGAGGTGATCCTCGACACTGGCGAAGGCCAACCGGCCGGCCCGTACCTGGAGCGGCTGGAGGGAGCCGAGGAGCCCGCCCCTCGCAGCAGGGCCGCGCTCCCCCCGTTGAATGACGCGGCCGAGCGCATGCTGCCCATCGAGCCGTCCCGCTTGCGCGTGGCACCGCTGCAGGGACAGCCGCCGGCGCATGTGCGCGAGACACTCCGGAATATGCCCCGTCCGCTCTGCCTGGTGGGATCGGACTCGCAATCGCTCGCCTGGCTGGAGCACCACCGCGCGGCCCTGCTGCAGGCAGGGGCCGTGTGCATGCTCGTTCAGGCAGAAACCTCCGAGGACCTCGAGCGGGTGCGCGACACCGCGAACGGGATCCCGGTGCAGCTCTCGCACGGTGATGATTTGGCCGAGCGGTTGCAGCTCGACGTCTACCCGGTCCTGATCTCGCGCGAGGGGATCGAGCAGTGAGTCAGTTGCCCGTCGAGGCCCTGCTGCGGCCGCCGATCGAGTTCTATTCCGCCTTTGTGGCCGGTGCCGCCGCCGTCATCGCAGTCGTCGCACCCTGGGCCTTGATGATGACCCCCTCGATCGCCTGGGTCGCGGCGGCTCTGCTTGGGGCGCTGGCCGTACACCGAGCGCGACAGGGATGGAGGATCATGCGGTATCACCGCCACCTCCGACAGCTGCCCGAGTTTTCAATGAGCGCGAAACAGATCCCCGTCTCGCGCCGGAAGCTCTACCTCGGGCGAGGGTTCCGTTGGACGCAGAAGCACACGCAGCGCCTGCGGGACACGATCCGACCCGAGGTCCAGCATTACGTGGACCCCGGCCCTCTGTACCGCTGGGCGCGTCGCAAGGAAGTTCAGTGGGAGTCCACTCCCGGCCTGCGCGGGATCGCGCGGGCCCTCGGGAAACGATCCTGGTGGAACCCTGCGGCCCCCCTGCCCCCCGTGGGCGGGAAACCCGCGTTGCACGCCGTTGAGCCGGACGAGGAAGACGCCTGGACGGATCTCGGGGAGCGCGTGGGGCATACCCTGGTCCTGGGCACGACCCGGGTGGGCAAGACGCGCCTGGCCGAAGTCTTGATCACTCAAGACATCCGGCGTGGCGACGTCACCATTGTCATCGACCCCAAGGGGGATGCCGAGCTGCTCAAGCGCATGTATGCCGAAGCCCGCCGCGCGGGGCGCGAAGACCAGTTCTATATGTTTCACCTCGGTTACCCGGACCACTCCGCGCGCTACAACGCCGTCGGATCGTTCAGCCGAATCACCGAGGTCGCCACCCGTGTCTCGAACCAGCTCCCGAGCGAAGGCAACAGCGCCGCCTTCAAGGAGTTCGCGTGGCGGTTCGTGAATATCGTTTCACAGGCGATCGTGGCCCTCGGCCGACGCCCGGATTACCAACAGATCCTCCGACACATCACCTACATCGAGCCCCTGCTGATCGAATACTACGAGCACTGGCTCCCTCGCGTAGCGCCCGAAGGCTGGAAAGAGGACGTGGAGCGGCGTGAGGCCAACACCAATGAACGCCAGCTGCCGCGCAACCTGCAGGGTCGGGACCGGCGTGCCGTCGCGCTGATGCTCTACGCCAAGGAGCAGGGGCTTTTCGACCCCGTGGCCGATGGCTTGCGCAGCGCGTTCGAGTACGACAAGACCTACTTCGACAAGATCGTGGCCTCGCTGCTCCCCCTGATGGAAAAGCTGACCACCGGCAAGACGGCGGAGCTGATCGCCCCCGACTATCTCGACACCGACGACCCTCGCCCGATCTTCTCCTGGCGGGAGATCATCCGCACCGGCGGCATCGTCTACGTGGGCCTCGACGCGCTCTCGGATGCCGACGTGGCGGCGGCCGTGGGTAACTCGATGTTCGCGGATCTCTGTTCCGTCGCGGGCCAGCTGTACAAGCATGGGCAGGACGACGGCCTACCGGACGGTGGCCGGTCGGGGCTCCCGACGGTCAATGTGCATGCCGACGAGTTCAACGAGCTGATCGGCGACGAGTTCATCCCCCTGCTGAACAAGGCCGGTGGAGCGGGATTCCAGGTCACGGCCTATACGCAGACCTGGTCCGACGTCGAGGCTCGAATCGGATCCAAGCCCAAGGCCGGCCAGGTTGCCGGTAACTTCAACACACTGGTCATGCTGCGGGTGAAGGAGTACGAGACGGCCGAAATGCTCACGGCGCAGCTTCCGCAGGTCGAGATCAACACGCTCATGCAGGTATCCGGGACCAACGACTCGGCCGACCCCGAATCGGACCAGCACTTCTCCAGCCGCAACGAAGATCGCATCACGGTTTCCGAGGTTCCGCTGCTCACGCCGGCCGACATCGTCACCCTGCCCAAGGGCCAGGCCTTCGCCCTGATCGAGGGGGGGCAGCTCTGGAAAATCCGCATGCCGCTCCCCGATAGCAAAGCGGATCCGGTGATGCCCGGGTCCCTCGCCGACATCGCCGAGCGCATGCAGCGCGATTACACCACGGCCGAGCACTGGTGGCAGGACGCCGCCATGCCGGTCGGTCCGCAGGAATCCGCCTGATGGCAAGCGCGAGCCGACAGGCATCGAAACACCCCGCGCAGCAGCGCGAGCCGGGGCTGATCGGCCGCACGCTGAACCTCGTCGGCCAAATCCTCCTTTGGCTGGTCGCGGCGCTGTTGTTCTCCCTGATCGCGGAATGGGTCGGAATGACCTGGATCTGGCCGGACCAGGGCATCCAGCACAGTCAGCAGATGCTCGAACGCGAGATCGGCTACCTGAACGAGGATTTTCGCCAGTCGATGTTGACCTCGAATCCGGCGGACTTCGCCCGTAGCTTCGCGGATGTGTCCTATCGCTTGATGTTCGAGTACACGGGTATCCATTCCCTGGTCGAATGGCTCTCGGTCCCGGCGCACCCCGAAGATGGTCGATTCGCCCACTCCCTGCGCAACGGGTTTGTCGCGGTGGAGCCCTATGTGCTGGCCGGTATGGCAATCACACAGGTCTTCGCACTCCGCCTGGGGGTGCTGACCCTCGCCATGCCCGTGTTCGTCCTGTTCGCCCTGGTGGCGATGGTGGATGGACTCGTGCAGCGCGATCTGCGCCGCTGGGGGGGTGGCCGCGAATCGTCGTTCGTCTACCACCACGCGAAACGACTGATGGCACCCTCGATCGCCATGGCCTGGGTGGTCTACCTCGCCCTGCCGTTTTCGGTCCACCCGAATTGGGTCATTCTCCCGTTCGCCCTGCTCAATGCGATCACCATCGCCATTACGGCTTCGAGCTTCAAGAAATACCTCTGAGAACCCCACCCGCCTCGGCGAGTGTCACGAGCGCACCGCGTTTCTCCAGTCCCGGACGGCCGGACGCCAAACCCCTTTCCACCGACGTTCGACACCGCACGCCCGCTCGGCCGTGCGATACAGCCCGCGCGACCCGCCCACGTTTCACCCTCGCCAAACCCGCCCTTTCAAAGCCTCGACTGGCACGGTGCCAGGGCTCCACCCATGGCGTCCGAAAAACCCTTGCGATCGGTTTAAGGATTTTTCGTAGTCGTCACGGATGGAAATCACAAGACTGTGGCTCACGCTAACGCCTGGGAGTCACACGTCATGCACAGGTCCCTTGTCGCGCTCGCTACGGGCGTGGTGATGATCACCCTCACACCAGCGGCGCTGGCCGACCGCGATGCGGAACGCGAGAGCTTGAGCCGACTCGCCCACGAGATCCAGGCCCTGCACGCGCTGGTTGACCGGGCCGAAGCTCATGCCGACCCCGACGCACGGATCCGCTTCCAGTACGACTGGCTGCGCCACGACCTGGAGCGGGTGCAAGCCGGCATCGAGGAGCACCTCCGGGCACCGCGCGCCCAACCCCGCCGGGTGGAGCCCCTCAGCGGTGATTACCGCCGGTGAGCGGGAACGCCTCCAGTCAGTTCGAGCAGTGGGCCGGCGCGAGTGGCGCCGACCTCGGGCTCGCGATCGCGGCGATTGTCGCGGTCACCTACCTGATCTGGCTCATGTGGGTCGTGATGGGCCAATTCCGCGCCTGGAGCGATCGCGAAATACCGATGTTCGACCTGCTTTGGGTCGCGATTCGAGCCGCCGTGGTGGTGATGCTCGTGGGTTTTTTCATCCGTCCATAGGAGGACACAACGATGTTGAGTACCTGTAAACGCTCTTGGGCCCGCGCCCGCACCATGTTCCTGAGTGGCGCGGTGCTCGCTCTGCACAGCACGCCCGCCTGGGCGCAGAACCTGCCCACGGCGCCCGAGCCCGACGGAGGCTTCGAGGCCGGCAACTGGATCGACCTCATGCGCGGCTACCTCTACGAGGGAGCGACCCTCCTCGGGACGCTGATCGCCATCGCTTCCTTCCTGTGGGTCTCCTGGACAGCGCTGACCAAGTTCAACGAGGCGCGGCAGGGCAAGGCCGAATGGGGCGAAGTCGGTCTGCTCGGCGTGGTGGGTGCTGTGATCCTCCTCGTCCTGAGCTTCTTCGTCACTCAGGCCATGTCGATCATGCAGTCGCCCTGAGCTTCTTCGTCATGGCGACACCCGGACTCGAAAACCGAATGGCCGAGCGGCTCAACGAGGAGCCGCCGATCTTTCGCGGCTGCTCCTCCAGTGAGCTGCTCGCCATTCTCGCGCTCGCCGTGATCGGCTGGCTGCCGGTCGGGATCCTGATCGGTTTCGTGGTCGGTGCCCCGATGATGGGTGTCGGAATCGCCGCAGTCGCCGTGCTGGGGACCGTGTTCATTACCGCCACGGTCTTCCAGAAGATCAAGCGGGGCCGACCCACCGGCTATTACCAACAACGCGCCATGCTCGCCCTGCACCGGAGCGGGCTGCGCAAGGTTCCGGTGACGCTGCGCAGCGGCACCTGGGACCTGGGGAGACGTTCGTGAGATACCGCAAGGAACTCGACAGCGCCCGATCGCATATCAACACCCTGCGGGGCGTCATCGCCGTCATGGCACTCGTGGCCCTCGGCCTGTGGTGGGGATGGCAGCAGGCCCCCGATCGCCTGACGGTGCATGTCCCCCCGGATCTGCGCACCGGCGGCGTAATGCAGGCCGGAGAGGTACATCCCGCTTCGGTTTACACCTTCGCGTTCTATATCTGGCAGCAGATCCATCGCTGGCCCGAGGACGGCCGCGAGGACTATTCGGACAACCTCTGGTCGCTGCAGGCGTTCCTGACCCCACGGTTCCAGCAGACCCTCGAAGCGGACCGGGAGCAACGCGAACGGCGCGGCGAGCTGCGGGATCGCAGCCGGTCCATCCGCGAGATTGATGGCCTGCGCTACACCCCGGATCGCGTGCAGGCCACGGGTGACGGTACGTGGACCGTATGGCTGGACGTGGAGGTTGAGGAACGCATCGACGGCGAGCGGGTTAAGCAGGTCTTCATCCGGTATCCCCTGCGCATCGTCGCTTACGACATCGACCCCGAATCCAACCCCTGGGGGCTCGCCCTTGCGGGCTTCGCCCAAGACCCCTATCGCATCGACCCGGAGGAGGAGCAGTAATGCGCCCGATCCTCGCCATTGCCCTTATCGCGGCCCTCGCGGGGCCGGTGTCGGCCACCGCCGGCGACAGCCCCGACCGCATTACGTGGGACGGCACGCCCGTCCAGGTCACCCTGCCCGTGGGCCAGGAGCGGCTGATCCGCTTCCCGGCCGGGCACGTCCGCGTGGGGCTTCCCCCTCACATTGATGATCAGGTCCGAGTGTTCTCGAACGATGGGATCGTCTACCTCAAGGCGCAATCCTCGTTCGCTTCCGCCCGTGCCGTCATCGCCGATGTCGAGTCCGGGGCGACCTTCATGCTCGACCTTTCGGCCGAAGAAGGTGCCCGCGCCAATGAGGTCGTCATTCATCGGCCGGGGAGCCGGCGAGACCACGCCACCGACGCCCCGGACTCTGAACCCGACCACCAGAACCTGGACTACGTGGCGCTGACACGCTTCGCGGCCCAATCCCTGTACGGCCCCAGCCGGCTCGCCCCGCAGATGCCCGGCGTGCGCCAGGTGTCGCTGAACCAGGAGCCGGTCCGGCTGGTCCGGGGCGCGGCCGTCACCGCCGAACCGCTCGCGGCCTGGCGCGGCGGGCGCTGGTACGTCACCGCCGTCAAGCTGCGCAACGCCACGGAGTCCCCGGTCACGCTCGATCCCCGAGACCTGCGGGGCGACTGGCTGACGGCCACCTTTCAGCATGCGCGGCTGCATCCGGCCGGTCACGAAGCCGACACGACCGCCGTGTACGTCGTGTCCGATCGCCCCTTTGACGAGAGCTTTTGGGGGGTGCGCTGATGGTTTCCACCCAAGGGAATCGACTTCTCCCGATCATCGGCTTGGTCGTCGGGGTGTTGATGATTCTGGTGATGTTTCGCTCCTGCGGCACCGAACCCACGGCCGAGGCGCCGGAGTCGCTGGACCAGCGACAGACGGCGGCGCAGCCGGACGCGGACACCGCCATCGACACCATCCGCACCCTGACGGCCGAGCAGCGCGAGACGCGCCGACAGCTGCGCGAACTGCGCGAAGACAACCAGCGGATGCGCGAGCAGCTGGCCGAGGAGGCACGCCAGGAACCGGATCCGGAGCGCCAAAGCCACCTGGAGGGACTCCTCGGGCGCATGGACCAACTCAGTTCCCGCGTACAGGACATGGGGCAGCAGCTGGAGCAGCGCGACGAGGATCCCGACCTGGTGCCCGGGAGCGACATCCCGATCGGGCTGGGCATCCGGGAGGACGAGGCCCCGGTCATTCGGGACCGCACCCGCACGGCCGAACCCGAATCCGCCGATACCCTGCGTTGGACGAATCCCGTGGGCTACGACCCCGAGGAAGAAGGGGGCGGTCTTCTCGATCGCAGCCGGTCGGCGGCCGGCACCATCCGGGATCGTGGGACCGCCGGGGTGGAACGCGCGCGTGACACGGCGGCTCGCGCCACCGGCACGGATACGCCGGAGGAAGATCCTCGGTACACGGTGCCGCGCAATTCGACCCTGATGGGCTCCACTGCCATGACGGCCCTGATCGGCCGCGTACCGCACGGCGGGACGGTCGAAGACCCGGTGCCGTTCAAGGTGATCGTGGGCGAACGCAACCTGGCCGCCAACGACATCGACATCCCCAATATCGAGGGAATGATCTTCTCTGGGACCGCGATGGGTGACTGGACGCTGTCCTGTGTCCGGGGCTCGGTGGAGTCGGTCACCTTCGTCTTTCAGGACGGCACCGTTCGCACTCTGCCGGATCCCGATGGGGATTCCGGTGACACCCTCGGCTGGATCTCGAATGAGCAGGGCGTGCCCTGCATCCCGGGCGATCGCATTTCCAATGCGCCGGCCTACCTGGCACAGGCCACCGGCATCGTGACGGCACAAGCCGCTGCGGACGCCGCCGCTGCCGCGCAGACCACGCAGATCGTGGGCCAGGAGGGATTCACACAGAACATCGTCACCGGCGACACCGGGGAGTTCATTGCCGGCCGCGCAGCTTCCGGTGCCGCCCGCGAAGTCGCGCAGTGGCTGCGGGAACGTCAGGAAAGTCACTTCGACGCGGTCTTCGCCCCCGCCGGCGAGACGGTCGCCGTCCACATCGACCGGGAACTGAGGATCGATTATGAACTTGAAGGCAGAAGGGTCTCCCATGAAGCGTTCGAGCGCCGCTCTACCTATCGCACTCTTGATTAGTGCGGTCCTGACCGCCGGCTGCGCCTCCACATCGGCGGACAAGGTGATCCCGAAGGACGGGCCCACCATGGACGAGGTGTACGAAGGACACTTCGAGTCCATGGGGCGTACCAATGTCGATGATGCACGTCAGGCGCTGCAGCAGCCGATCGGCCGAAACGTCCACGACGGCACGGCGGATCTCGCGGGCTACACCCGATCCGCCCACGACGAAATCGAGACGCGATTCAGTCGGGTCCCCAATCCGACGCTGGTGATGTTCGTCTACCCGCACCTGGCCGGTCGTGACGAGGTCCCGGTGCCCGGGTATTCAACGTCGTTCCCGATGTACGACCGCCACCACTACGCACTTCCCGGAGAGGCGGGCGCCCGATGATGTTGAAGATGCTGACTTCGCTCCTACCGGGTCGCTCAACCCAGGGTGACGACGAGAGCCAGGGGCCTAATCCAAACCTCGGTGGGTCGCGTCCGGTGACGCATGCCGAGGTCAAGGACCTCTACCGCCGGCCCAACTCGTTCACGGACCTGTTGCCGTGGACGGACTACGATCCGGCGACTCAGGTGTTCCTCCTGGAAGACCGCAACAGCGTTGGTGCGCTGTTCGAGCTGACCCCGGCCAGCTCCGAGGCGCGCACGCCCGAGTACATGGAGGACCTGCGCCAGCAGATCCAGGGCGCGCTGACCGATTCGGTTCCCGAAGTGGACGGGTCCCCGTGGGTGCTGCAGGTGTTCGTGCAGGACGACCCCGCTCTCGGCGGCGTCACGGAGCACATCCGCTCCTATGCCCGCGAGCGGTCCGAGGACAGTCCGTTTCGGGACGCCTACCTTGCAGAGGTGGACCACCACCTCCACCGGATCTCGCAGGAGGGCGGGCTCTTTGTGGATCAACAGGTGACCGGGGGCGCATGGCGCGGGCAGAAACGCCGCGTGCGCGCCTGCCTGTACCGTCGCTCGATCGCGGGTGATCTGTCCCCCGACGAGACCCTCAACCAGGTGGCCGCCCAATGGGCGACCTCCCTGGAGGCCGTTGGAGTCGGCGTGAAGCGCTGCAAGGCGCAGGACCTGTATGAGTGGCTCGTCCCGTGGTTCAACCCTCGCCCCGAGGTCGCCGATGGCGACCCGGAGAAGCTGCTGAACGTCGCCCCCTATCCGGGGGACGAGGATCTCCCGTTCGGCCGCGACCTGGCCGAACTGTTCACCTACTCGATGCCGGTGTCGGATGCCGAGGCCGGCGTCTGGCGCTTCGACGGGATGCCCCATGCGGTGCTGAACGTCCAGAGTCTGCGGCAAGCCCCCAAGACCGGGCATTTCACGGCGGAACGCCAGGCCGGCGAGAACATCTATGCGCTGTTCGACCGAGCCCCCGAAGGCACGATCCTCTCGGTCACGATCACCATTCAGCCGCAGGACCAGGTCTCCAACCATATCGGGCAGATCCACGCCGCGTCCCGTGGGGACAACATCGAATCCCGGCTGGCACTGGAGGAGGTGGAGACCGCGCAGGAAGAACTCGCGCGCGGCAACAAGCTCTACCCCACCCAAATCGCGTTCTACATCCGCGCGGAGGACGACACGCAGCTGGTGCGCCGGCGCAACGAACTGGCCTCGCGGCTGGTGGCGAACGGCCTGCAGATCATCACCCGAGAGGCCGAGCTGCTCCCGCTGGATACCTATCTGCGCGCGCTGCCGATGGCCTATGACCCGTCCCTGGAGCGTGTCACACGCCGGAGCCGCTACGTGTACGCGGACCACCTCGCCGCCCTGCTCCCCCTCTACGGGCGCACGAAGGGGACGGACCACGCCGGTTTTCTGTTCTACAACCGGGGGGCCGAGCCCCTGATGTTCGATCCGCTGCATCCCTCGGACCGGAAGAAGAACGCCCACGCGCTGATCCTCGGCCCCACCGGAGCCGGCAAATCCGCCCTGCTCACCTATCTGATCCTCCAGATGGTGGCGGTCTACCGGCCCCGGATCTTCATCATCGAGGCCGGCAACTCGTTCGGTCTGCTGGGCCGGTACCTGGACCACCGGGGCGTCTCGGTCAATCAGGTCTCCCTTACCCCCAAGGAGCGGGTCAGCCTGCCGCCGTTCGCGGCGGCGACCCAGCTCCTCGATGACCCCCTGGTAGACAAGAAGATCGAGGAAGACGTCCCCGACGAGGACGAGGAGGACGACATCGAGGAGGGACGCGACCTGCTCGGCGAAATGCAGATCGCGGCGAAGATTATGATCACCGGCGGCGATCCTCGCGAGGAGGCGCACATGCGCCGCCCGGACAACACCGCCATCGCCAACGGCATCCTCCGTGCCGCCAAGAACGTCCGCGCAGCGGGACGCGAGCAGGTCCTGACCGAGGACGTGGTCGCCGGGTTGCATGAGGTGGCGAAGGAAGAAGATTCCCCCGAACGCCGCAAGCGCGTCAGCGAAATGGCGCAGTCCATGGAGGTGTTCTGTCACGGGTTCGCCGGCAAGGTCTTCAACCGGCCCGGCGAACGCTGGCCGGAGGCCGACGTGACGATCGTTGATATGGGGATCATGGCGCGCGAGGGCTACGAGGATCAGCTCACGGTGGCCTACGTCGGCCTGATGAACCATATCAACGACCTGGTCGAGCAACACCAGCACTCCGAACGCCCGACCCTCGTGCTCACCGACGAGGGGCACATGATCACGACCAATCCATTGCTTGCGCCCTACGTCGTCAAGATCACGAAGATGTGGCGCAAGCTCGGGGCCTGGTTCTGGATCGCCACGCAGAACCTTGAGGACTTCCCGGATGCGTCCCGGAAGATGCTCAACATGATGGAGTGGTGGATGTGCCTGGTGATGCCCAAGGAGGAGATCGAGCAGATCGCCCGCTTCAAGGACCTCACCAACGAGCAGAAAAGCCTGCTGCTCGGAGCCCGCAAGGAACCCGGCAAGTACGTCGAGGGCGTGGTTCTCGCCGATCAGGTCGAAACGCTGTTCCGCAACGTACCGCCGCCGATCGCCCTGGCCCTGGCGATGACCGAGAAGCACGAGAAGTCGGAGCGCCGCAAGATCATGGACGAGCTGGGATGCTCGGAAGTCGAAGCCGCCGAAGAAGTCGCGCGCCGGATCGGGGGAGGTGCGTGATGGTCAACCGACTCCACCTTTGGGCCAGCGACTTCGCCTGGACCGAATGGCTGCTGGTCGCCGGCGGCCGCAAGGGCCTGTTCCTGATGCCCGGCCACGACGGCGGCCCGGAGCGCCTGGAGATCCATACCCTGCCTCTGCAGGGAGAGGGGCAGCTGATCCACAAGGGCGGGTGGCTCACCGACCCCCACCGCGACGTCGTGCTGATGGAGCTGACCGTTCACGGGCGCACGCCCGAGACACTGGCACGCGAGGTCGAGCGTGGCGACGTCCCGACAGGGCCGCTGCGGGATCTGGCGATACGTCTGGCGAATGCAGAAGGCCACGTATGCGAGCGCATGCTGAATGAGCCCCAACAGCGCTTCCGGGCGCAGCTGCAACTTCCTCCGAAAGCCAGCGCAGGAGGCCGCTCATGCGACGAATGATGGCCGTTCTACTCCTGGTGGGGGTCAGCCCCGTCAGCGCCGACCCGGGGCAGATCGAGGTCTTCGTGACCACCGGTACGACCGTGTCCACCACGCCGGCCGACCGCCGGGGGATCCCCGTCGAGATCCATCATGTGGACGCAGTGGACCGCGCAACGGAAGCCCTGAGTCAGGGGCTTCCCGCCGACCCCGACGCCGCCGCCGCGATCGCCCAGGAGCGCCTGGACGCCCAGGCGCACCGTGATCTTGAAGCCGCCTACGAGCCGCTGCTGCGCGCCTATCGCCTGAACATTGAACAGGTGCCGGCTATCGTCTTCGACGGCCAGGCCGTGGTGTATGGCACGACGGACCTCGCGCGCGGCCTGCGCGAGTATGAACGGTGGCGGCAATGATCCGGGGTTCCGTGCGTAGCACCGGCGTCGGGATCGTGGCCGCGCTCTGCCTGCTGGTGGGAAGCCCCGCGAAGGCCGAGGACCCGGACACGATCAGTACCGCCCAGATCACTTCGCAGACGAGCAGCGCCCTCTCGTCCTGCCTGAATTGGGAAATCATCGGAATCTGTCTGTGGCTGCGCTGCACCATTACCGGCTGCAGCGTAGTCACGACCGAGCGGATCCGGCATTACGTCCCGGATGCCGTCATTTCAGCCTATCAGAACACGGGCGAAAACCCGTGGGCGGAGATTCGGGGAGCGCTCGGATCCGCGCAGCAATCCGCCGCCGAATCGATCCTGTCCTTCGACGCTTTCGTGGGCGGCGGAAACACGCTGGAGGGGCGTCATTCCCGCGATGCGCGCCAACTGCGCTTCAAGGAAGCGGATGTGGTCGGGCATCCCTTCATGGAGATCCTGGAGTACATCGACGTCCCCTATATCTGCCCGGGAGCCGCGACGGCCGAAGCCTTCTACCCCTACTACCAGTCCGCGAGCAGCGTACTCGCCTGGCGCTACGCGGTGCCCGAAATGTTCTACACCGAATCGCTCGTGGAGGGTGAGCGGGAAATAGGGGAATGGGACGACTACACCTGGGGCGCGCTGTATCCCCGCTCCGGCTATGTCTCCCAGCCCGAAGATGCCAAGGCGGCGGCGATCGTCGCCCAGCGGGCGGGTGACATCACCACGCGCGAAAGCCAGTCGGGGCATGTCTACGAGCAGCTCCCGGGCGACGACGTGGTGCATGAATCCGGATACCGCGTCTGGCTCCCCCCCGAACTGGTGGAGCGGGACGAAGAAACCGGCACCTTCCAGATGCACATGCCCACAAGCACCAACACCTGCGAAGTGTTTGGGGAAGACGACACCGGGGACAAGGATGGCTGGTCCAGCGACAAGACGAACCTCAAGGGCAACTACGTCTGGACGCTTTGGCGCCCGTACAACTGCTGCGAAATCGGGGGCCAGGTTTACCTCGGCTCCGTCACGTTCTAGGAGACGGATCATGCGGATGCGGAAAACACTGATCGCTGCTACAGCCTGCGCGGCGCTTTGGGGACCTACCGCCGGCCATGCCCTCGTGCCGTCCGAAGACGGGTTCTGGTACTACGAAGTGGGCGGGGCCGAGCCTATTTCCAATGCCCCGAATCCCAATGTCACGACGATCCGACTCGCGTTCGGAGCGGAGGCCAGCGCGGGATACAGCTGCGGCAGCTTCGACCCCCTTCTCAGCGTCGAAAACACCCTGAACGAAGTCGCCCAGGGGATGGAAGACATGGTCGATCAGATGGTTCAGGCCGCCACGAATGCGATCGCCTCTCTACCAGCCATGGTGCTCCAGCGGTCCAATCCGGGTCTGTACGACCTGTTCCAGAACAACCTGCTGCGAGCCGAGGAGGAGCTTTCGCTCGCGACGCAGAGCTGCGAGGAAATGGAGGCCGCGATCGCCGACGGCCGCAATCCCTACCAGGAATGGGTCACCCTCTCGAAGGGGGAGGACTGGCGTTCCGCCATGGGTACTGGCGGCGACATCGTACAGGTCCGGCAGGACATCGATGCAAATGCCGGGAATAGCGGGGTCGGATGGATTTCCGGGAAACGCGGCGGACAGGATCAGGAGCCAATCGACGTGATCAGCGATACCGTCCGGGCGGGCTACAACATCACCCTGGATCGGCCACCGAACGCCGGCACGCCCTATGCCGGCAGTGGTGAAACACCCCTCCTGGCACGGACCTGGAACACCCCACAGGAAGCGCAGGAGTGGGCAACCCGGGTGATCGGAGACAAACACATCCGCACATGCGACGGCTGTAGCAGCGAGACCACCCCCGGCGTGGGCCTCCTGCCCATCCTCGAAGAAACCAACCAGCAGGTCCGCGAGGATCTGATGCAGCTCGTCTCGGGGGCGACCAACCCCACCCGCAGCAACCTGCGCGACGTCTCGGCGCCCGGTGTAGCGGTATCGCGTGGCCTGATCGAGGCACTGCGCGAACTCCCGGAGTCCGACCGCATGGTGGCGGCCGGACGGCTCGCACAGGAGGTCGCAACGGCGCGCACGATGGAACAGGCCCTGCTGACCCGCCGCATGCTGCTGAGTGGCCGAAAGGCACCGGAGATCAATGCGGCCGGAGTCGCCCGCGAAGACATCCGGGACGGCATCGAGGAGATCACCTCCGAAATCGAAACGCTGATGATGGAAATCGAGGCGCGTCAGGCCGTGGTGTCGAACACGGCCAGCTCGATCCTGCGTGAAGCACAGCGCCGTACCCGCGCATCCGTCGGGACGCCGTCACCGCTGCCGCAAGACACGGACCCCGTCCGTGGCGGCGTGGTGCCACGGCCATGAGAGCCCGTATCCCATTCCACCTCCTGCTCGGGGTCACCGCCGCCTTTGCGATCGTCATCGTGGCGGGACTCGCGTGGAACATGATCGAAGGCGCAGAGGTCGTGCGGGCGCGTCTCGACCGGATTGAATGGATGCTGGCCGGTTGGCGCTGGGTCCTGATCGCGGTCGTGGTGTTCGGTTGGCGGTACTGGGTCAGCTGGCTTGGTGGGCACCTGCCCCACGAGGCACAACGACGTCTGGTGGATGCACGTTGGAGGGTCGCGGGCTGGCTCGTGATCCTGGAAATCCTGCTGGGACAGAACCTGCTGGGCCACACAGTGGAGCTAATGCTATGAACGTCGGTCATCCCCTCGAGGCCTTCACGACCATCTTCGGCTGGATGCAGTTCCAGAACCTGTGGGACATCCTGGTGTTCTCGGGGATCGCGTTCGTCCCCTTCCTGCTCATCGTGGTCCGCGCGTTCGTGGACAACTACACCGGGCAGGAGGCCAAGGCCGGAACGCGGAAGTCCGTTCACATGATGGAGGTCGAGATCGTCAAGGCGCTCTCGGTCGTCGTGCTGGCTGCGCAGCCGATCTGGCCTCTTGCCCTCAATGAACTGGAGTTCGATAACAGCTGCGATCAGGTCCCGGACATTTCCAACATCGAGGACACTACCTACCAGGACTCCTTCGATGTATCGAATGCCACCGTGCCGGTCTGGTGGTACGCAACCATGGCGATCTCGAAGGGGATCACAGGTGCCGCGATCGCGGGGATCGGATGCTCCGAGGATATGGTCCGGACACGAATCGAGCTGGATCTCCAGCGGATCTCGGACCCGGAAGTGGCGCAGAACGTCCAGCGCTTTACGAACGAATGCTTTGTCCGGGCACGGTCCCGCTTCCAGAATGATCGCCCGGACGTCGAGTCCCTTCTGGATCAGCACGGCATCGATGACCCGGAGTTCGTCGGTTCCCGCGTGTATCTGCAGACCGAAGGATTCTACGACTACTATCGAGCGGCCCGCCCCGTGCCGGGGTTTGATTACATCGCCGCCCGTGACGACCCCGACTACAACGAGGGGGCCGAGCCGGACTACGGGCGTCCAACGTGCGAGGACTGGTGGAACGGGGATACGGGCCCGAGCCTGCGGGGGCAGATCCTGGAGCAAATGGACGCAACGTTTTGGGAGGGTGCCCGTGATCGTATGTCCGGGTGGTTTGGAGCGTCAGACGAGGAACTCGAGGATCGGATGATCCGGCGACTGGTCGCGGAATCGGAAGTCAACGCTCCTGTCGCTACGGGCGGCCTGACTAATGCCGATTCAAATGCCGGGGGGTTGTCGGGGATGTTCTCGATGGTTGCGGCGTCGATTGGAGTCGGCGCGCACGAAATGTTTACCCATGGCCCCATGATGTTCACCATCCGCGAGGCGGCACCTATGGTGCAGAGCTTCCTGCTCATGGGGATCTACATGCTGCTCCCGATCCTCCTCGTTTTGTCGCTGTACTCCTGGGGTCCGGTGTTCATCGCGACGGCCTCGATCCTCACGATCACCTTTTGGAGCTACTTATGGGCCGTCAGCCGCTGGCTGGAGGACAGTATGATGGCGGCGTTGCATCCGTCCACGAGTTCCTACTTGGTGGCATCGAATCTAGGGTCTCTGCTGTCCGCTGATGGAGGGACAAGAGCAAGCATCCTTAACATAGTGATCGGGATGTTGCACATTGGTTTGCCCGTGCTTTTCAGTATGATTGTCGGTTGGGCGGGTTACAAGGTGGCCGATTCCGTCGCTGCAGCCGACAAAACGACGGGGCCAATGGCTAACGCTGGGCCCGCCACAGCCTCCGCCGCCGGTCGTTTTGCTAGTCGAGGGAAGAAGTAGCACTCCGCGCTCGTTGTTGGCGAGGGAGGAGTGCTGTCAGACGATGATGGGCATCAACAGCTTATAAGCCCATCACTCCTTGGTGGCATAGTGCGCGTAATCATTTTCGCCGTAGTAGCTCCCAGGGGACATGGCGATGTCCTCTGATGGCGTTCCGAAGGCGGAAAAATCGTCGCTTCCGCCGCCTTCTGCTGCGGCGGATTCCAGAAGCACCGCCAATAGTTCTCCCGAACTAACCCCCGATGCCAATGGCTCAACGCCGTTTTGTGCTTGTGGTGAAACGGGCGCCGCGACGGCGTTTCGACCAACAGCCTGCGCCACACCTGAGCCCAAGCCCGCAGAGGCCACACCGAACTGCCGCACGCCAGCCTTCCAGCCTCGTCGGCGGATCGAAGTGACGAGTCCCGCGGCCAGAAACACGGCCAAGGGGGCAAGAATGAGTGTTGTAAGTACCAACATGCTTTATCCAGTCGTTTTCGTCCTTAACTACACCATTAGCGCACGCTGCGGCGAGATTCAAGGTCTAGGCATTCAACCCACGACGAGTGGCACAAGCGGTTGAAGCCCAGACCCCGTACTCAGTAACCGGCCTCTTTCTGGTGCCGGAAGGCAAGGACATACACGGCGTCATCGGCTGGTTCGTGACGGTAGAGGGCCACAAATCCGGAGTCGCCGAAGGCAATCACCAACTCACGCAGTTCGGGGATCACAGGGTCCGGCCGCCCCATATCGGGCGTCGTTTCCAGCAGCAGGAATTGCCGCTCGATCGCCTGCCCCGCGCGCCGGGCGGCACCCGGGGCTTTCATGGCGAGCGCGCGCCTGCATCGTTCCAAACCTTCTACGGCGCTTGCAGTGACGATTACTCGTGGCACTCGGGCACGGCTCTTTCATCGTCAGTGCCCCATGTACTCAACCAATCTCGGGCTTCCTGCCCGGTCAGGTGTTGACCGGTTTCCCGGTAGGCCGTCCAGGACGCCTGGGCTTCCTCCCGGAAACTTTCGCGAGCCTCCTCCCGCTCAACGTATTGGCGGATGGCTTCGAGCATGATCCAGTGGGGCGACCGCCGGCGTTGGGCGGCCAGATCCTTGAGGCGACCTTTCAGCGCGTCATCGATTTTCAGGGACGTTGCCATGGCGGCCCTCGTATAACCGGGTAGTACCTCGGAATACTCTAGCGCGGCCTCCTGCCCTCGTCCACTCCTACGACTACTCAACAGGCGGTCTCAAAAACGATCGTTTTCGAGATGGACAGGCCGAACCCAGCGGAGCGACTCGATTTCTTCCGGCTCGGTGTCTCAAAACCATGTGTTGAAACCTAGTGTCGCAAAACCTAGCATGGCCATGAGTTTCGAGAGGCCAAGCCTATGAAAGTCGGATATGCACGCGTTTCTACACGGGACCAGGACCCATCGCTCCAGACCGATGCCCTGCGGCAGGCCGGGTGCGACCGACTCTACGAGGACCGCGCATCGGGAGCCCAGCGTGATCGCCCGCAGCTTCGGGAGGCCCTGGACTACATGCGGCAGGGCGACGTCCTGGTGGTCTGGAGACTGGACAGGCTTGCCCGATCCATGCGGCAGCTCATTACCACCGTTGGGGATCTGGAGGAGCGCGGGATCGAGTTCCAGTCCCTCACCGAGTCCATCGACACGACGACGCCAGGCGGGAAGCTGGTCTTTCACGTATTTGGCGCAGTGGCCGAGTTCGAGCGCTCCATCATGCAGGAGCGGACCCGTGCGGGCCTAGACGCCGCGCGCCAGCGTGGCCGCACCGGCGGACGGCCCCCAGCGCTTACCGACGAACAGCTGGCCTTTGCGTCGACAGTCCTTTCCCATTCCGGTGCCCCCGTGCGGGAACTCGCCAAGCAGCTGGGCGTTTCGCCCGCCACGCTCTATCGCCACTTTCCCGGCGGTCGGGCCGCGCTCCGTGACAATGGCGATGAATGAGGTCCGTCTGCGCAAGGTCGCCCCTGACCGCAACCAATTCCGGTTTTACCGGATGTTCATTCAGCGAGGCCTTTTCGGTGGGTATGCCGTCTGTCGCGAATGGGGTCGTATCGGACACCCAGGAACCACTCGCGAAGACTGGTGCAGCACCATCGAGGAGGCAAAGGCGAGCCTGGGGCAAAGGACCGCGGCCAAAGTCCGGCGCGGCTACACCGGTTGGTCGCAGGATGCTTAGGGCAAAAGGGAAAGGCCCGGGAAGGGAATGGTAGAGAGAATGGCAAGGGGCTTACCCTGAAAGGGCCGGACAAGCCCGGAAACTTCTACGGGGCGGGAAACTGTGCCCACGGCCGCGCAGCGGCTGTGCACACCTTCTAAGCCGCCCACGGGGCGGGAAACTCGTAGCACTGCACCTGCCGTGCGCGCTCCTGCTTCTAAGCCGCCCACGGGGCGGGAAACGCCTTTTCACCGCACACCAGGATCGTCGTCTTCTTCTAAGCCGCCCACGGGGCGGGAAACACGGCATATCCACTTGGGTGTCCGCGTCCAAACTTCTAAGCCGCCCACGGGGCGGGAAACCAACGGTCCAGGCGGGCGCGGCGTTCCTCGCGCTTCTAAGCCGCCCACGGGGCGGGAAACAGGTTGCGGCCCTTCTGCTGCACGAACTGGTCCTTCTAAGCCGCCCACGGGGCGGGAAACGAAGTGCTGCGCCCCAACCGGCACCTGCTCAAATTCTAAGCCGCCCACGGGGCGGGAAACGGTGGTTTTGGTCATGCCGTGCGCTCCGTCCGCTTCTAAGCCGCCCACGGGGCGGGAAACAATCGTGAGAGCCGCGAGGCCGTGGATGTGGCCTTCTAAGCCGCCCACGGGGCGGGAAACGACGATCTCCTGCGCCGCTTTGTTCGCGGCGACTTCTAAGCCGCCCACGGGGCGGGAAACGAGTCGAACCTGAGCACCCTCTTCTTCAGCGACTTCTAAGCCGCCCACGGGGCGGGAAACTCCATGGCGCACCCAGCCAATCACCTCCAGTGCTTCTAAGCCGCCCACGGGGCGGGAAACGACTACCTGTGCGTCAACAAGCGCGCGTTCCTCTTCTAAGCCGCCCACGGGGCGGGAAACTGTCAGTATCCTGCTCGGGGCTGACTCCGCCGCTTCTAAGCCGCCCACGGGGCGGGAAACATTGACGAGCTGTGCGAGCGGATCAATACCTCCTTCTAAGCCGCCCACGGGGCGGGAAACCGCGACATACAAATAATTCGCCGGGTTTTGTCCTTCTAAGCCGCCCACGGGGCGGGAAACTCATAGTCCTGCTGCCATCCACCTGTCCCCCACTTCTAAGCCGCCCACGGGGCGGGAAACACCAAAGTTCGGAAGGACCTGCATCGATTGGTCTTCTAAGCCGCCCACGGGGCGGGAAACGAAGGAGACTCGGAGCCGCGGGTCGTTCTGGACTTCTAAGCCGCCCACGGGGCGGGAAACACGTTTCGGTCGTGTCGGCTGGGATCGGTGACCTTCTAAGCCGCCCACGGGGCGGGAAACCCGGCACCGCTTGCCGTCCGCCAATTCTATGCCTTCTAAGCCGCCCACGGGGCGGGAAACTCCAGGATCTCGCTCACGTCCGCGTGGAACCACTTCTAAGCCGCCCACGGGGCGGGAAACGCAGAAGCTCGAGGTCAAAAGGCGCTCGGACGCTTCTAAGCCGCCCACGGGGCGGGAAACCGCCCCCGACACTCATAAACACCCCGGCGACTCTTCTAAGCCGCCCACGGGGCGGGAAACCTGGCGGCGAAACTCACCCCACCCCTGGTCGACTTCTAAGCCGCCCACGGGGCGGGAAACCCGGAGTGGCGACGTACTCCGCGCGCTTCTGACTTCTAAGCCGCCCACGGGGCGGGAAACGAAGTGCGCATCCGCGAGATCGACCTGGTGCTCTTCTAAGCCGCCCACGGGGCGGGAAACGGATGTCGACTCAGTGCGCCCTCGCTCTGCAACTTCTAAGCCGCCCACGGGGCGGGAAACTACCCTCGACCGCACCCTGGCCTCCCTTGAGACTTCTAAGCCGCCCACGGGGCGGGAAACGCTGCCCATGTCGTCTTTAGGGGCGGCCTCGAGCTTCTAAGCCGCCCACGGGGCGGGAAACCGAATGTGTTAACGCAGGCAGACTATATCGCACTTCTAAGCCGCCCACGGGGCGGGAAACCCTTCTTCCGCGGCGTCCTATCCTCCGATCTCCTTCTAAGCCGCCCACGGGGCGGGAAACGGCAGCTTATATCGCTGTCGCACAAGCCGCGACTTCTAAGCCGCCCACGGGGCGGGAAACCTGCGGAGTCTTGTTCGGCTGAGACTTCTGCACTTCTAAGCCGCCCACGGGGCGGGAAACTGCTGCTGCTTTTCGCTCTGCGCGGATGCGCTCTTCTAAGCCGCCCACGGGGCGGGAAACCCGTTCGACGTCGACCGCGCCGGTGCCGCGCTCTTCTAAGCCGCCCACGGGGCGGGAAACTTCCGTTTCTTATATCAGAGATAGCAGACATGCTTCTAAGCCGCCCACGGGGCGGGAAACCGTAGCAAATCAGCTCTAAAACGTGGATTTCAATAGAAAAAACAGAACAGAAAGAGATATAACCATACGAAAAGAAATGCTATGTAAGTAGTTGTTTTGTTGGTTGATAAAAAACGGTAAGGAAAACATGGTTGTTTCGCTAGAGGCAGAACGATTTCATCGTGTCGATCATCCTGGACAACGCCCTGGTTTCATGTGCCGAATCGATCACACTCCTCCTAAATTCACGGTTCAGGTGGCGGTCGCCCCCTTTCTTGACGGCCATCTCGAAAGCCACGGGCAAAACCAGAGAATCCTTTACGAGATCCGCAACATCGAAAACCAGGCCCCCTCGGCGCGTCTTGCCGTGAAGAACGGGCATCGCGTAAGGAATGCCGAGCGCGTGGAGCGCAGTGGCCGCATAGCCGTAAGCAAGGTAATTGCCATGGTCGATGAGCCCGTTTGCGACATCGGCGGCCGAACCCGTGGCCTGCTTGCCCTCATCACGGTGAAAGTCGCGGATGGACCAGTGCCGCGCGAGGAAGCCGTAAAGCCCCTTCGCCCACTGCGCTTCCGCGGACAATAGCTGGGTGGCGGTACCGGCCTTCTGGATGCTGGATTCCAGCCGATCACAGAGGTCCGCAGGCAAAGCCAGTCCATGCGCCGACCACGCCTCACGGGCCCATTCCATACGAATACGCAAAAGCGATCGCCCCACATCAATGCGCGCGTGTTCATCCGCCCAGATCCGCATCCATGCCTGCATGTACTCCGTCGGACGATACTCGTCCTGGGGCAGCAAGAACGTCATGTCACACGCCGCCACCAGGGGTGAGCCACCGCCACCGGCAAACCCCACGACCACATTGGACTCAGAGAGCTTGCGGATCGCGGAGTTGGTGATCGATGTACCCGTGCCCAGAAGGAGGAACGCCGTGTTCCGATCCGGGATGTTGAAGTAGGACTCCACATCCTCGCCCGTGTCGGTCAGGTACACGACGGATTCGTTGCGCTGGAGGACTCGACATCGCTCCAGGTAGAAAACATTCGCCCGCTTGCTCAGGATGACCGAGCGCGGGCGTTCCTGCTTCTTCACTTCTCTCCGCCCTGGCGCAGGACGGGGAGCCAGAAAGGATGCGCGGCACTCGAAAGTCCGTATCCGTTCAAGGCGCCCTGTTCCAGCGGAACACCGGGCTCGGCGGGCATTCGTCGAATGGACAGGCCGAAGGAACCCCCTTTGTCGCGCGCAGTGCGCCACGGAATGGTCGGAAGCTGCTCCGCCTCCGCCACCGCCTCCGCCCGGGCCCGGGAGCGATTGGCAAAACACGCATCCGTGTCGCGCGCGCGCCGCCCCCGGTTTGGAACACGGAAGCGGGTGAAGGCCGCCCACTCCTCGATGCCTTCCGGGACCGCATGGATGGAACGATCAACATGCAGCATGTCGGACATGCTGCGCAGCCCGTTGATACGACCCATGACGGCGCCAAGGTCCAGGCTCTCGTCCGAGAACACCTGGAACACGCGCCCGGGGTGTGGGGGCGAACCCTCCTTCATGCCGGGGAGCGCCAGTGCGACCGAGCCCGGCGCATCCTGGAGGTGGCCGTGGACCTGACGAACCACGGCGGACGCCAGATCCCAGATGGAGGTACCCGCTACGGGTCGCAGGTGAACACTGATGTAATGCGATGGCTGCATTCCAACCTCCCTGTTCACTTGCTGGCTTTCTCGGCGCTATCGGACTTCCCCGTTTCCCCGTAGACGCCACCGCGAATCAGGCAGCCGATCATGTACTTACCATCATCGGAGTTCGGGTCCAGGTTCCCCATGTCACGCGCCAGACGGAAGGACGAAGAGCTGCCCCCTTTCGCCTTGTGCTTGCGGAAAAACTGCATGGCATTGAGGCTCGCACCCTCTGGCTCGATAGCAATCGGCTCGTAGTCGTTGTCCTCGGCTCCGGGGTACCAGGTGTCGATCGTGCGAAGGGCATTGCCGATCTTCTGGTCACGCAGGGCCGCAATTCCCATCACGCGCACATCGTTGAATCCAATGTTGCTCCCGGCAGCATTCACGGGGTGCGCCCGCCCGACCTTGTACAGCGGACGCGCGAACCCCTTCGGCTTGTTCTCGACGTAGTTCTGGCTGGGGAACACCTCAATCGACCCCTTGAAACCGGCGTCGATGACCGCTTCAACGGCAAACGAGAGCATCTTCGCGTCCTTGTCTCCCGCCAGAGCCCCCTGGATATACCCAGCCAGGGTCTTCTCATCGTCGGAGTAGTCATTGAAATGCAGGAGCGGGACATCCAATGCGGCCGATTGGATCGTGTCTGCCGGATACCGGTCGGAGTCCGCCTTGTTGCTCACAACCACCTTGATATCGATCCGCTGGCCGAGACTGCGGTTACGCCACAGCCAGCGCCCATTCAGGATGTTGCGCGCGATGCGCCGGCTGACTTCCGCCAGGCCGTCGCTCTCCACCGCGGACGTCACAAACCGCTGGAAATGTTCGCGCATCTGCTGAGCCTCATCCCCTGCGCAACTGTGGATCGCCTCCTTGATCGGCAGGAAGCGAAGCCCAAACCGCACCCCGAAAGCCGTGGCATCTTCCGAGGTGCGCGCCGTTTCGGTGATCTGGATGTTGGAGACGTCGCGGGCCTTGCTCGACTCCTTGTTGACGTTCTGGGTGCCCCGGATTCCATGTCGAATGACCTCGAGCGGGGTTTCGCCAGATTCAGCGCCAACGTTGAAGAAGGTACCGTCGCTCACGATCAAGCCACGCTGAAAGCTGGTGACGCCGGGGATTTTTGCCAGAGAGGCGATGTTGTCGTCCATGATTGCGTTTCCTTATTGAGACGGATTGGATTGAAGTTCCGGGAGATCGACGTCCTGATCGAGCATGAACGCCGCCTCATGCGGCCAGGAATACCGCCAGAAGAGGTCTTCGGGGTTGAGGTCGGGGTGCTCCTGGAGTGTCCGAAGGCCGATGTATTCGACCAACCCCACCATGGGCTCGCAGTAGGCGTGCGGCAGGTCGTTGCGGACATTGGCGCGCGACTCCACGGAAGAGGTGAGCGCATACCCTAGAACCGCCGGAGTGAGCCAGCCCGAGAAAGGCTGCGCGCCACTGGCCTCCGGGTCGGGGTCATTTCCCGCCAGTGCCAGAAGCCGATCGATCCGGGTATGCGGCCCCTTCCCTGTCAGGAGTGAACTGCGATCCGCAAGGATATGCCCGCCGCCCACCACTCGATCGATCACACCCCAATTCGATCGATCACCCCCGCTGCGCCCCTTGAGCGAATACCCCAGAACCGGGTCTCGGTAGTCAACGATCAACCCACCCGCGAGGCGGCCACGCTGAAGAAATGTGTGGACCTTGCGCAGAGCGCGTTCCGGGAGGTCCTCATCGAAGCGCAGCACCAGGGACCACTCGAGGTCCATGGTCGCCGTCGGCTGGAGAGACAACGTCGGGTCCTTGGAATGGGAGCTGTAATCATCTCCATCGATGTAGGTGGAGGCACGGAATTGATGCGGGTGACGGTCATCCCCGAAGGATTCGGCGCGAAGATAGGCGTCATGGTGGATGATGGCGACACCGGATGGCTGAACCTTCAGGGCGCGCCCCAGGGCGTGGCTCATCAGTACCGCGGCCATGACCGGGCACAGCGAAATCATCCACTGGGTCGAGAGAGCATTGGCCTGCTGCACCTGAAGGTGCGGAAGGGCGAGATACATCATTCGGCGCCTCCTTGTGCCAGTGCGTCAGCCATGCGGCGAGCATCGCTGTCATCCAGCTCGAAGATCCGGTGCGGCTCGAACGACCGCCCTCGAACCATTGAAACAATGTCATCGGCGATGATTCGGCTGACGCCCTCTCGCCATTCGCGCGAACGCTTGTCGGGGTCCAGCCACCCTTCCAGAAAAGCGTCTTTCTCCAGCGCCGGCAGCGGATTCGGGAGATCTTGTGCATGCTCGGAGAGGCATTCGCGTACATCCGCGGCCTGCCGTTCAATGGCCCTCCAGAGGGCGCTCAGACAGACTTGTTCGCGCTCGCGGTTACGCATCGTCCACGAGATCTCGGATGCCTTGGAGGCGGTGCCATCGTCCATCTCGGCGAGGAGGGATTGGTGCTCCGAGACGAGCTGCACCGGGAGTCGGTAGTGAAATCCGGAATACGCGAGATGGAAGGCGCGTTTCAGACCAGCCCCCATCCTGGGAACGGAATCAAAGACCAGGGGCCGGCGCGTCCACTCGCCCACGCGCACCCCGGCGTTTTGCGGCTTGGACCCACCGACCGAAAACTGAGAGACCCGAGGAATGCGTCGGGTAACAGCCCCCTCCCCCGCCTTCAGCCGAGCGAAGAAGTCATCGTCCCGCGCGCGGACCGCGCGACTCACGGACAGCCCGACACCGGTCGACGTCAATGGCGTTACGGCCAGGTAGTCATCATTCCGGGGAAGAAGGATCTGCCGCAGACGGGGCGAAAGCCGATCACCATTGAGGACGGCGGGTTGGCGGCTTGCCACTTCCGCATACGCCTCGAGTAATTCCGTCTGTGCTAACAGGTCGAGCGCAGGCGGCGCGTCCATCTTCACCGATTCGCCGCGGAGGAAACGGACAGCCGTCAGCAGCTTTGAGGGCCCCACGCGAGCATTCTTGGATGCATCATGTCGGTCAGGCCCGGAAACAGCGAGATTGGCCGTGCAATCCAGGCCGCTCAGGACTTCATTAGCGAAATCATCGCGCTCGCAAAGGGCCGTGTGCGCGCAAATATGGGGAAAATGGAGCTTCTGATCCTGGCTAATTCGGACGCCGCCACCGGGGGATATATTGGTGTTGACGACCTTGAAACTATAATGAACTAGCTGTTGCGAAAACCATTGCCGGATCGTTTCAGTATCGGGTAACTGCACGCCCGCTCCTTCGGTTGTAGGTAAAGTCCATTTTAATGCACAGTAGCAGATTGAAAAAGGGACAGGAAGAGCACGGATGCAAGTGATATTGGTCTCGCTTTGTGAGAAAAAAGCGATCCGGAAGACACGCCGAGTCCTGGATCGATACGCCATTCGCAATGGGGGTCGGTCCTGGATAACACCCGTCACCCAGGAGGGCCTGGAAGAGACCCGGAAAGCCCTTCGTCGAACCGCCTCTCGCAGCACAGCCGTAGGCTGCTACCAGGTCGACCGAAGCCGTCATCACCTCTTGTGGGTTGTCGGGCGGCGCAGTGCCTTTGGGTATGCCGGCGAAACCGCTGTAGGCGAAACCAAGCGCACCCGGCGTAGCCCACCATCGCCCTGGGTGCGGAAGACAGCCCTCGTAGCCGCAATGGCCGGCCTGGCGCACGACATTGGAAAGGCCACTCCGCGCTTTCAGGGAAAGCTCCGAGCGGCCGTTTCGGGGCGCCCTAACGAGGGCATGGCGGACCGAATTCGGCACGAGTGGGTATCCACGCGCGTCCTGGAAACATGGCGTGAATTACAAAAAGAAAGTGTGTCCCCAGTTTCGTTAAAACACGCATGGACCAAGATCGGAAAGATGGAGCGCTACCCCAGTCTTTTCGAGAACGGCGACGCAGACGGCTTTGATCCGTTTGATGATGAAGAAAACTCGCCTCGTATTGATAACGTTCATGCCGCCGTCGATGCAGCGGTTCTTACTCATCACGGCCTGCTGGGCCCGCAGAAATCAGATGGTGCCGCTGGCGGAGCGCACGAACCCCAGCACAATCGCCATGTGCGCGCGCCTGCCAATTACCCAAATCAGGGTGCAGACCAATACAGCGGTGTGTTTGAATCCCGGGAGTTCAGCGAGAACGTCGAGAAAAAACTTCGGGGTATGCTCAAGCGACTGAACAGGCTCGAAGAAAAGGACGATGAACTGTACTGGCGCGCAACCACCCTGCTCGCCCGTGTCGCCTTGATTGCAGCCGACCATCAAGTCTCACAAAGGATCGCTCCCGAATGCCCGGATCCTGATGCGCTGTTCGCCAACACTGCACGGGGAGCCCCTGGCGTCCCGTCACGGCTGAACCAGACACTTGATTATCACCTCGATCAAGTCGGGAAGCAGGCTCAGGAGTGGGTGTACCGAATCGATCACCTGGATCTTCCGGGACTCCATCGGGAGACACGAGAGCAGCTCCAGATGCGCTCCGGATCCGGGCGATTCCAGTGGCAGGATGAAGCCGTCGATCACCTCGATCGCCAGCGTGGACACGAAGGCCCCTGGCTGGTCCTGAATAACGCGGAAACCGGTGCGGGGAAGACGCGCGCGAATCTCCGTGCGATTGAAGCGATGACCCCCGAAGGGTGCCCGATGCGCGCATCCATCGCGCTGAACCTGCGGTCACTGACGCTGCAAACGCATGACGCCTTACAGAACCAGCTCGGGCTCGGGGACGACGAGCTGGTCTGCCTGGTGGGGGATTCGTTTGCTCGAGCCGCGTTCAACGAGGCACAGGAAGCCCGCTACGACAATGACGAAGATGAGGACGAGACCGAGCAAGGCGAATTTCAGGTAGTGGGCGAACCGAACGCCCCTGATCTCCCTGAATGGCTGGAACACTGGGCGCCGGGGCCTGCGGGTACACGAACGCGAACACTGCTGGGATCGCCACTCCTGGTATCCACCATTGACTACCTCATTCAATGCGGAGAACCGGGGCGGCAGGGCCACCATGTCAAAGCATTCCTCCGCATCGCGCAAAGTGATCTGGTGCTTGACGAGATCGACAGCTACGAGCCCAAAGCGCTGGTCGCGGTACTGCGCCTGGTCGTGATGTCCGCCATGATGGGCCGACGCATCGTTGCATCCAGCGCAACCCTGTCCAGCCCTGTGGCGAACGCACTGGTGACGGCTTTTAACGTCGGGGCCCGGATGTACGCCGCGCTGCATGAGCAGCCCGCGGGGGCGACACCCGGCCGGGTGTCCGTGATGGATAACCGGCTCCCCCCGGAGTCGAAACCACTCGAATCCCTTGAGGGCGTCACGCAGTGGTATGAGCGTCGCGTCAACGAAATGATGCGCAGCGTCCTGGAAGACGAGCCCCGGCGGCGGGCCTTTATCCAGGAGGTGGACGAAGGGGAAGACGATGTCGATGCCCGTTTCCATGCTGCGGTGGAGGCAGCCGCCCGCGCCTTGCATCGTAACCAGCGCTGGCAGCACCGGAGCGGAACCTGGGTGTCGTTCGGGCTGGTCCGTGTTGCCAACGTGCCGCCCTGCGTGGCACTGGCGAAGGCCCTGAACGACCGGCTGGACATCCACGCCTCGGCCTACCACTCGATGGACGTGAAGGCGCGTCGCGCCATGAAGGAGGCACGTATGGACCGCCTCTTTCAGCGCTCAGGCCCGGACGATCCGCTGGCACTGGACCCCGAGATTGAGGCGATGATCGAGGCCTCCGGCGAAGACGAGCTGATCTTTGTAGTGGTGGCAACGCCCGTTGAGGAAATCGGGCGCGACCATGATTTTGACTGGGGCGTGATCGAGCCATCGAGTACGCAGTCCATCGTGCAGACGGCGGGACGCGTGAACCGGCATCGAAGGACAAGCGTGAAGGCTGCCAATGTCGCAATCCTCGACCGCAACCGGCGGTCGCTGCTGCACGGTGAGGGCGAGGACTGTTTTGTGATGCCGGGGAACGGCTATGCCTACACCGATGCGGAGAGGGGGGAACACCGGATGAGCCGCCTGCTGGCGCAGGCGCCTGGATGGAGCACTGACGGCCTGCTAGACCTCACGGCCGCAGTTCATTTCGGACTTGAGGGGCAAAAAGCCCGGTTCGCGGAAATGGACGATGCAGCCGTCGAGCGAGCGCTTCGGGGCGGAATGGACGTAATCCAGGGCGAGGACGCCATGAACATGGCGTGGATGGTGATGGCGCACTACCGCGATTACCCTCTGCGCGATGAAGGCGGGACCGTGACATTCGAGTTCGCGGAAGACGACGGGCGGTTTGAGGTGTACAGGGTTAGCCGGGACCACGAAGATCAACTGTTGGACGATAGCGGCTTCCAGATCCGGGAAGGGAATCGATCCTGGCTCTCATGGAGTCTTCCGGAAGCGAAAGCCTACGCGGAAAAGATCGGTATGCCGAGGCTGGGTATGCAGGTAGAGGTATCCGATACGATTGCGAACGGTCGCACCGCCATCCGGTTCGATGAGTGGGAAGGAGGGCGATAGCCCTCCCCCGTTTAGCGGGCCGGCCGCGAGAGCAGGAGCACGATCAAATCGGCTCCCACTCCCCATCCGCCGTCTTGCAGGCGGTGGTTTGCTGGAACTGGTCCGCCTGCCCCTCCGGAAGATTCGAGGCATCCACGGTGAAGTCGACGCAGGTGCGGCCATTCGCATGGACGTACCGTTCACCCTTCTGGATATCGATATTCATCGCCCGAACATCCTCGTAGGAAATCGAAGACTCCCCCTTAGCGGGAAAACCACAAAAACAGGCGACCATAAGGACGGCTCTTGATACAGCTATGAGCCTGTCGATGTCTCAGATGAACCGCCGGCGGGGTATGCCATGAAGGTCACGGCCACCCCGCTCTATCTGCCCGGCAATCTGAAGCCGTTTCCCTGGCGGGATGGGCGCGCGATCGCCAGCGCCGGCAACGCTGGGCAGGCATGGGGTAAGGCCCTGGAGTGGGCGCTACCAAAGGAACGGGAGCGATAGAAACATGGACGATTCATTCGAGAAAAGCGGCAGAGCGCGAAAAGGGATTTTCCCGACATCAGCGCCGCGAAGCCAGCATCATCACACGGTCCCCATTTCTGGCTGAACCATGCTGCGCCTGTTTCGTCGATCGACCCGTCCAGATGGCCCGAAGCTCAAGCCGCCGATTGACGGCCTGCTTCCCGTCCTCACGCCCGACGATCTGCTGCAGCCACCCCACCGTCAGGCACTACTGCGCCAGATCACCGGCCTGCTCGCGCTTCCGTCGGATTGCGCCGAACGGTATGTCGCCTCGGCCCTGCGCAAGTACGCAGCATTCGTCCAGGAAGTACCCGCGTCCGAGGTACACCACCACTCCGGTCGCGGGGGCATGCTGGACCACGGCCTTGAGGTGGTGCTCAAGGCGCTTCAGATCCGCCGGGGATACGTCCTGCCACCCGGGGCGGAACCCGAGCGGCTGTCACACGAGGCGGATGTGTGGTCCTACGGCGTCTTCTCGGCAGCTCTGCTGCACGACGTAGGCAAGCCCGTGGTTGACCAGGAGATCGTACTGTACGACCGCTCAGGAGACCGCCTGGGGCGCTGGGAACCCTGGCACGGGCCGATGACCGAGCGGCCGGGTGCGTACTGGTACTCCGTTCGGTACAGACGCGGTCGCGTTCACAAACTCCACGAACCGGTATCCAGTCTCATGGCCCATTGGATCCTGCCGCCGGAAGGCATGTCCTGGGTCGGTGAACACCAGGAGCTGCTGCAGTCATGGATCCATGCAATCCACGGGCACATGGAGGATGCGGGGGCGCTGGGACAGATCATCCTACAGGCCGACCGGGAGTCGGTGGCGCGGAACCTGGGCGGCGAATCACCGGACCGACTTCCGACGCCCACGAAGCCGCTTCACGAGAAATTGATGACATCGCTTCGGCACCTGCTGAGCAGCGCGGATCTGCCGCTGAATCGCAACGGGGCGGCAGGCTGGCGCACGGAGTCGGATCTGTGGCTCGTATCGAAACGCGCGGCCGACGCGCTGCGGGCACAGCTCCGTGAGGAGGGGCATTCCGGTATTCCGTCGAGTAACGACCGGATCTTCGACACGCTGCAGGAACACGGACTGTTGGTCGCCAATGGGGATCGGGCCATCTGGAGGGCACAAGTTGCCGGTGACGGCTGGTCGCACGAGCTGACGCTGATCCGCCTGCCGGTGGCCCGTCTCTGGTCCGAACCTGAGACGATGCCGATGGTGTTCGAGGGTTCTGTGACTCCGCTTGGCGAGGCATCGACCGAGGAGACAACGGAATCTGCGAACGCAACGCCAAGTCCCCCGGCACCAGAAGGGGCGAACGCCCCCGCGTCAGATCCGGCCCCCGTCGAACCCGTCGCGATCCAGACGGGTCAGTCTGGCGTGGTGGCGGAAAGCCACTCAAACCCCCACCCGGCCATTTCGGCCGGTGTTGAGGATCTTCCGCTCCCTCCGGGGCTCGACGGTGCCCTGGAAAAAACCGCTGACGAACCGACAGCCGAGCCACCATCGCAGGCGATGTCGTCCTGCGATACGGATGCGGACACTCGCTTGCCCGAAGATCCGGGCGACGCCTGCCTCGAATGGATCCAGCGAGGCGTGGCGGATGGTTCGCTCCTGGTGAACACGCGAGAAGCCCGGATCCACGTCGTCCCCGAGGGCGTGCTCCTCGTCAGTCCCGGGATCTTCCGCGACTTTGCGAGTGCGACTGGCCACACGTGGAACGCGGCCCAGAAGCGCTTTCAGCGGTTACAGCTGCACGAGAAGTCCTCCGAGGGCACCAACATCCATCGCTATGTGGTGAGGGGCGAACGCCAGACCAGCCGGATCAACGGTCTCCTGATCCGCGACGTCTCCGTTGTCTTCGGTCCAGACTGGACACCCTCACCCAACGACCACCTGACACCCGCCGCCGAAGCGTGAGCTAGCCGTCTTGCCCAAATAGTTATGGGCGTGTGACACGGGAGCCATAACGGAATAGTCTGCATGGCTTCTTCCGGCATCATAAAAATCGAATATTCGGAAGAAATGCGGAGGAACAAGCAAGGAAGCACCGAGGAGGAAAAGGAATGTTGGTTGTGACCCTGAAGGACGGGGAAGCGCTGTACGTGGGGGATAGCGCCCTCGTGGTCGCGGTGCAGACCCAGGAAGCACCCCTTCGACTGTCGGCGTGCGCGCCCGGTCTCAATGTCGATTGGGACAGTGCAGGTAGCCGAATCACGCTTCACCACCCGGACGGCCCTGTCCGTATGGAGTACATCGATCATCGCAAGGCGCGCCTTGGCATCGAGGCCCCCGAAAGCGTAGAGATCGTGCGCGAGGTATTGCGCGAACGACGTCAATCCTCCCAGGAAATTTCGACTCCATCGCAAACGGAGTAGGCGGTTTCACTGCTGAATTCGTGAGGACGCGCGCCTGGCAGGGAGACCGTGTGCTAATTTCAGTGATGCCAGGGGCGTGACTTGTACCCGTTACAGGGGAGGGCATGCCCGCGATGGAAACCCACCGCACCCTAGACGACCTGGTGCAGACTTATCTGCGCGAGCGGATCCTGCGGCCTGAGACCGCAATGCGCTATCAACAGGTCGCTCGTCAATTTCAGAATGATTTGGGCCCCAGGACGCTGGAGACGATCCAGCGCGAGACACTGCTGGAGTGGCGAAGCCTGGTCCTGCAGCGCGCCCGTGCGACGACCTGGAACTACTACCGGCGCCATTTTCGTGCGATGTGGCGCTTCGCCATGGAAGCGGAATGGATCAGCCACGACCCGCTGGAACGGGTGGATGCGGCTCCTGAAGATCGCCGGATCAAGACGGTTTCCCGAGACCTGCTGGATCAGGCGATCACCGCGCTGGACGATCCCGAGAACCGATGCCTTGAGCCCCGCTGGTTCTGGCACGTGGTGCTGCTCACCTTCTACTACACCGGCATGCGACGGCGGCAACTGGTGGCACTGACCTGGGGCGACGTGTGCTGGAAAGAAGGCGAGCTGCGGCTTTCAGCAGCGGGATCCAAAACCCACCGCGAGTGGGATATTCCGATCCCCGCACCCTTGATGGAACCGTTACGGGAACTATACGGGCGCACCATCGCGCTACGCAGTCCCCGGGGCCTTGAGAAAGCTCCAGTATTCGACCTGGGCCTGCATCGAGGCGAAACGCGCTACCAGGGAGACGGCATCCGAGTAGGACAGGTCAGCGGCTTTTTTCGGAAGCTAGGCGAGGTACTGGGACAGCCCATATCACCGCACCGTCTCCGGCATACGCTGGGGACCGAGGTGGGGCGGCGGGAAAATCCGCCGCTTCGTGCGCTGCAACACTTGCTGGGACACACCAACCTCTCGACTACCATGCAGTACGTAGAGCCCGACATGGGGCAGCTGCGGCAGCTGGTTGACCACCTGCCGCAGCCAGGGCGGTCGTAGCCTTAGTTCGGGTTGCGGCAAACAAGCAAACCCTGCCTTGACTATGGGTTCAGGTATGGGATAGTAACGGGCTAAGCGGCCTTGTGCCGCCAGCAGCCAGTCAGCACGTGCCACCTGACGGCACGCCTCGACATTGTGAGCGGGGGACGCAAAAAAGAAGGGCGGTGCTCACAACACCGCCCTTCCGATGGTCCGAATAGGGCGGACCTGTCCCTGGCTCTGGTCAGTCATCGTCCCCTTGATCTGACGATGACTGCAAGTTTGGTGCCGGCGAGAGGAGTCGAACCTCCGACCTATCGATTACGAATCGATTGCTCTACCAACTGAGCTACACCGGCGAAGCGCGACATGATAGCGAGGGGCGGGGGCGACCACAATGCAGGGCCGCCGCGCCGCGTGTTCCCGGGCCATGATGCCCGGGGCGCGACTCAGGACCGCGGGCGCCCCACCCGAATGATCACGTCCACCCCCTGCAGCGCCTTGCCTTCCGGCAGGGGCGGCAGGTCGGAGAGATCGACCCGCGCCGGGTCCACATCCTCCAGTTCACCGGTATCGGTGTGGAACAGGTGGTGATGGGGGTTCAGGTTGGAGTCGTAGAACAGCTTGGCGGGATCGATCAGCACCTCGCGCACCAGTCCCTTCTCGGCAAACAGGTTCAGGGTGTTGTACACCGTGGCCTTGGATACCCGCGAATCATGCCGCACCAGCTGCGCCAGGATCTGCTCGGCGCTGAGGTGCTGGTGCCGGGCAAACATCACGCGCGCGATCTCGACGCGCTGCTCGGTCGGGGAGATCGCGTGGTCGCGCAACAGGGCGCGGGCCTCGTCCACCGGCAGAAGATCCGAGCTGTGGGGTACAGTGCTCATGAAACGGAAGATATAACAGGGATCTGGAGCAAGTCCATATCCCGCGGTCGCGGCAGGCCGGGGCCCGCGATCGCCGCGAGACCCGCGCAAACGGCGGTGCGCGGAACGCTCGAACCGGCGCACACGGCAGCCCGGCTCGAAGGCGTTCGAGCACGAGTGTGTACATTGCGCAGCGGTTCCCTAAAATGGAGCGGGTGATGGGAATCGAACCCACATTAAGAGCTTGGGAAGCTCCCGTTCTACCATTGAACTACACCCGCTTGAGCCGGCGATTGTAGGCCTTGTCGGCCTCCGGCTCAACGGCTTCGAACGCCGGACGACCAACCATGCAGATCCAGCTGAACGGTGAACCCTTCGAACTCCCCGACGATCGCGCGCCCACGCTGGCCGCGCTGATCGAGGCCCGTGGCCTGGGGGATCGCCGCCTGGCGGTGGAGGTCAACGAGGAACTGGTGCCACGCAGCGCGCATGCCGCGCACCCATTGCATCCCGGCGATCGTGTGGAAATCGTGCAGGCGATCGGGGGCGGGTAGGAGAATACGTTTCGCCCGGCCGCAGCCCGTCCGCAACCACCTTCAACCAAGGAATCACCATGACCGAATCGGCCGCCGCGTCTGCCGACGATCTCTTCCGCGTGGGTTCACGCGAGTTCACCTCCCGTCTGCTGGTGGGCACCGGCAAGTACCGCGACCTGGATCAGACCCGTGATGCCATCGAGGCCAGCGGGGCAGAGATCGTCACGGTCGCGATCCGCCGCACCAACATCGGCCAGAACCCGGACGAGCCCAACCTGCTGGACGTGATCTCGCCGGAGCGCTACACGCTGCTGCCGAATACCGCCGGCTGCTTCAACGCCGAGGACGCGATCCGCACCTGCCGCCTGGCGCGCGAGCTGCTGGACGGGCACAACCTGGTGAAACTGGAGGTGCTGGGCGACGAGAAGACCCTGTATCCGGACGCATTCGAGACCGTGAAGGCCGCGGAGATCCTGGTGGCCGAGGGCTTCGACGTGATGGTCTACACGACCGACGACCCACTGCTGGCCCGGCGCCTCGAGGACATCGGCTGTCAGGCCATCATGCCACTGGCCGCCCCGATCGGCTCCGGGCTGGGCATCCAGAATCGCTACAACATCCGCGAGATCGTCGAAACCGCCAACGTTCCGGTGCTGGTCGATGCCGGCGTCGGTACAGCCTCGGATGCCGCAATTGCGATGGAGCTGGGCTGCGACGGCGTACTGATGAACACCGCCATCGCCGCCGCCGAGGATCCGGTGATGATGGCCTCGGCCATGCGCCACGCAATCATCGCCGGGCGTCAGGCCTACCGTGCCGGGCGCATGGCGCCGCGCCGCTACGCCTCGGCCTCCTCGCCGCAGACCGGCCTGTTTTTCAGCTGAGGGAGACACTGATCAATGTACACACTCGCGTTGGTACCCCAGGTTTTCCGAGACAAGGCGCGTCGTGCAGCGGGTAGTGGTTCTACCCGCAAGGGGCGCAACGCAGGATCGGGGAACCTGGGGTGCCAACCCCACAACTTAATGAACGAAGGGGCTCGGCCGACCGTGATTATCAAAAACGGGCGCGCGCACTGCGTTGCGGCTCCCTTGTGCAGAATGACTGCACGGCGGTCACCGCGCCTTGTTCGCACGCAAAAGCGACTCGAGCGCGAGCGTGTACATTGGTCAGTGTCTCCCTTGGCATGAACGATCCGGACAGCCCCGCGACGCAAGACAAGCCGTTCTACCGCCGTATCCGCAGTTTCGTGCGCCGCGAGGGGCGGCTGACGCCGGGCCAGCAGCGCGCGCTGGACGAGCTGCTGCCACGCTTCGGGCTCGCACTACCGGAGCCCGCGGCACCGCTGGACCTGGCGACCGTCTTTGGCCGCGAGGCGCCGGTGACGCTGGAGATCGGTTTTGGCGATGGCGAGAGCCTGGCCGAACAGGCGGCGCAGAACCCGGGGCGTGACTACATCGGCACCGAGGTCCATCGCCCGGGCGTGGGCCACCTGCTGCGCGAGGTGGAACAGCGCGGCCTGACCAACGTGCGTGTCTCCGACCACGATGCCGTGGAACTGCTGGAGCACTACATCGCGCCGGCGGCCCTGGACGGCGTACAGGTGTATTTCCCCGACCCGTGGCACAAGAAGCGCCACCACAAGCGCCGCCTGATCCAGCCGCCGTTCGTGCGTCTGCTGGCCTCGCGCATGCGTCCGGGCGGGCGGCTGCATCTGGCGACCGACTGGGCCGAGTACGCCGAGCACATGATGGCGGTGCTGGAGGAATGCGCCCCGTGGTTCGAGCCGGACGGCCCGGTGCCGGCCCCGGGGCGGCCGCCGGAGCGGCCAGTGACCAAGTTCGAGCGCCGCGGGGAACGCCGCGGTCACGCGGTGGCCGACCTGCTCTACCGACGCACGACCGCACCCGCCTGAGGCGAACCGCGATCAGACGTTCTTGACCACCAGCACCGGGCGGTCGGCACCGCCGATCACACGCTCGGAGACGCTGCCCATCAGCAGGCGCTTGAGGCCGGTGCGGCCATGGCTGCCCAGCACGATCAGGTCACGGTGCTCGCGCGCGGCCACATCCAGCAGGGTGACCTCGGGGCGCCCCTCCTCGAAGGTCGCATCCGCCTCCAGTCCCTTCTCGCGAGCCTCGGCCTGCAGGCGCTGGATCGCTTGAACGCCCTCCTGACGCCGCTCCTCGTTCTGCCCCGGAACCGCAACCGAGACGATGGTCAGCGGCAGCTGGCAATACCCGGACAGCTCGATCGCGGCGCGCGCGGCCTGGTCACCCAGTTCGGAACCATCGGTCCCCACCAGCAGCCCGCGATGCGGCGCCTGGGCGCCACGCGGAATGACCATCACATTGCACGGGGCGAGGCCGATCACCTTGCGCGTGGCATCCCCGACCATCAGACGCGAGAGGTCACCGCGGTCGCGGCGCCCGATGACAATCAGGCCGGCCTTGAAGTCCTCGGCAATGGCCACGATCTCCTGATGCCGGTCGACCCCGTGACGCAGAACCATGGAGGCATCGATCCCGGCCTCCCGAGCGCGCTTGTCCAGCGTATCCAGATGCGCCTGGGCTTCCTTGCTGGCCTCGCCGCCACGCGGCGGCGACAGGGCGTCATGCTGGGTGTCCGTCGGGATGATCCGCGCGGCCACCAGCCGCGCTCCGCAGCGTTGCGCAAGATCCAGTGCCACGTTCTCCGCAGCTTCGCTGTACTCGGAACCGTCGGTCGCCAGGAGAATGGTCTCGAAGCGGCACAGCGGGGCATCGGAATCGGACATGCGGGGTCTCCACCTGATCGTTTTTTCTCAGCATAACCGACACACCGGCAAACGCCACCACCGGTGCGCGGGAGGGCTGCAATCGGCGCGGTCACGGAAGCACGCCCCCCGCGTTTTTTGCGTCAAGGCGCGCGGAATGAAATAATCCCGCGCTTTCAAGGGAAAGGCGCGCCCCGGTCGGCCAGCAGGCCCGGCATGCGCACGCGCCACCTTCGGCTTCCGGCCCCGCGCCGTCCGGCACGGGCCTTCAGGACACGAATCGATACATGGAAAACCTTACGCTGACCACCGAGATGATCGTGGTGCTCGCGCTGCTGGCGTTCACCATCTTCCTGTTTGTTACGGAAGTCATCCGCGTGGACCTGGCCGCCATATCGGTGATGGTGCTGCTCGGCCTGCTGACGCTGGTACCCGGGCTCGGGCTGCTGGTCGCGCAGGATCAGCTGTTCAGCGGTTTTGCCTCCAACGCCGTGATCGCGATCATCGCGGTGATGATCATCGGCGCCGGGCTCGACAAGACCGGCGTGATGCACAAGGTGGCCGCCTTCATCATGCGCGTGGGGGGCACCACCGAGAAGAGCATCATCCCGACCGTGTCCGGCACCGTCGGGGTCATCTCGAGCTTCATGCAGAACATCGGCGCGGCGGCGCTGTTCATGCCGGTGATGAGTCGGATCTCCAGCCGCCTCGGCATCCCGCTGTCGCGCCTGTTGATGCCGATGGGCTTTGCCGCGATCGTCGGCGGCACCATCACCCTGGTCGGTTCCAGCCCGCTGATCCTGCTGAACGACCTGCTGCCGTCGGACATGGAGCCCTTCCAGCTGTTCGACGTGACCCCGATCGGCCTGGCCCTGCTGGCCACCACCATCGTCTATTTCGTGCTGCTGGGCCGCTTCGTCCTGCCGTCGGTCCAATCCAAGTCCGCGCAGCGCGAGAGCGCACAGGAATACTTCCAGCGCGTGTACGGCCTGTCCTACGAGATCCACGAGGTCTTCGTGCCCGAGAAGGACCCGCTGGTGGGCCGCACCGTGGCCGAGATCGAACGCGAAACCGGGATCGCGATTGTCGGCACCTACGTGCGCGACGAGCTGCGCATGGCGCCCTGGACCGGCTACGAGATCCAGGCCAACTCGCACCTGGCTATACTGGCCAGCCCCGCACGCATGGAAAAGCTGTGCGAGGGCACGCGCAAACGCCCGACCACGCGCCTGGACGTGTTCGCGAACGCGCTGGATACGGGCCGCTCGGGGGTCGCCGAGGTCGCCATCGCCCCCGGCTCCAACCTCGCCGGCAAGACCGTAACCGAACTGGCCATGCGCCAGACCTACGGCCTGTCGGTGATGCGCATCCAGCGCGGCAGCGAGACCTTCGGCGAGGGCCTGCGCGATATCCCGCTGGAGAATGGCGACATCCTGGTCGTGCACTGCACCTGGGAATCGCTGGCACGCCTGGAGACGGACCGCGACTTCGTGGTGATCACCTCCGACTACCCGCGCGAGGAACTGCGCCCCTCCAAGGTCCCGCATGCGCTGTTCTTCCTCGCGCTGACCGTGGGTCTGATCCTGTTCACCGACATCATGCTGTCGGTCGCGCTGCTGACCGGCGCGCTGGGCATGATCCTGACCGGGGTCATCAGTATCGACGACGCCTATCGCTCGGTGAGCTGGAAGACGGTTTTCCTGCTGGCCTCGCTGATACCACTGGGGATGGCGGTGGAGAACACCGGCACCGCCGCCTGGATCGCACAGAACACGCTGGAGATGCTGGGGACCGTCCCGCCCTGGGTGCTGCAGGCGACAATCTTCGCGCTGGCCACGTTCTTTACCCTGGTCATGTCCAATGTCGGTGCGACCGTGCTGCTGGTGCCGCTGGCGATCAACTTCGCGATCGCCGCACAAGCCGCAGGCATGGAGGCCGACCCCCGCGTGTTCGCGCTGACGGTGGCGATCGCCACCTCGAATTCCTTCCTGATCCCGACCCACCAGGTGAACGCCCTGATCATGGGTCCCGGCGGCTACCGGGTGAAGGACTTCATGAAGGCCGGCGGCATCATGACCATCCTGTTCGCCGTGGTCGCCCTGATCATGCTGAATCTCGTTTTCTAGGGCGGCGCTGGCGCGCACCCGGACGCCCTTTCCATCATCTTTAGGCAACGCTGTTTGCAAGGAGAAAACCCATGTCCCAGAAACATCCCGTGATCGCGGTGACCGGCTCCTCGGGTGCCGGCACTTCCACCGTCAAGCGCTCGTTCGAGTCCATCTTCCGCCGCGAGCAGATCAACCCGGTGGTGATCGAAGGCGACAGCTTCCATCGCTATGACCGCAAGGCGATGAAGGAGGCCATGCAGAAGGCCGCCGATGACGGCAATCACCACTTCTCGCATTTCGGCCCCGAGGCCAACCTGTTCGATCGCATCGAGGACCTGTTCAAGACCTACGGCGAGACCGGCCAGGGCCAGAAGCGCTACTACCTGCACTCCGACGACGAAGCCGCTGCTCACAACGAGCGCCTCGGCACCAGCCTCGGCCCGGGCGAGTTCACCCCCTGGGAAGAGATCCAGCCGGGCTCCGACCTGATGTTCTACGAAGGCCTGCACGGGCTGGTGGTCGACGGTGAAGTGAACGCCGCGCAGCACGTGGACCTGGGCATCGGCGTGGTGCCGATCGTGAACCTCGAGTGGATCCAGAAGATCTTCCGCGACAACGCCGAGCGTGGCTATTCCGCCGAGGCCATCGTGGACACGATCCTGCGCCGCATGCCGGACTACGTGAACTACATTACCCCGCAGTTCTCGCGCACCGACATCAACTTCCAGCGCGTGCCCACCGTGGACACCTCCAACCCGTTCATCGCCCGTGACATCCCCACCCCGGACGAGAGCATGGTGGTCATCCGCTTCGAGGATCCGAAGAAACTCGGCGTGGACTTCCCCTACCTGCTGAACATGCTCCCGAACTCGTTCATGTCGCGCCCGAACACCATCGTGGTGCCCGGCGGCAAGATGAGCTTCGCGATGGAGGTCATCCTCGCGCCGATCATCCACGACATGCTGTCGCGTCGCGGCTGATCCGGTTGCGCCGGAGAAGTTCCCAGGCCCCGCTTCGGCGGGGCCTTTTTCGTTTGCGGCCGGCATTCGGCTACGATTCGGGCTTTCCCCAACCAGGTGGATATGGCGTGTTCGGACTCTTCGGGCCACGGCCGGCCCAGCAGATGGAACGCTTTCGCGACCGCTACACCGGGCGCTCCCTGATCGTCCATCAGGGCTTCGCCGGCGACTGGCTGGAGGAGCTCCTGAAACAGCCCGGGGGCGGTGGCCATTTCCGGATCGACAGCCGCCCCCTGCCGCGGCGGCGTCCGTCTCCGGTGGAGTGGCTGGTGCAGACCCACATCCTGCCCCTGGGGCTGCCGCAGCCACTGTTCCTGGACGTGCGTGAGGGCGCCATCCTGGTGCGCCACCTCACCCGTGGCGAGCATGCGGTGCACCCCTCCGAGATCGCCTGGTTCCTGGAGGAGCTGGACACCCGCCACCATGCGCGCCTGACCCTGGACGGGGATGCCGCGCCGCAGGTGCAGTACGGCCTGCCGGTTAACGATAACGAGGCCCTCAGCATGCCGGAGCAACTCGGTTTATGACCTCGACTTTCCGCAGTGCATCCGCCACCGGAACCGAACCCAAGGCCCTGGCCGCGGACCTGGTCGATCGCCTGGGCAGCCTGCTGCCGTGTCCGGACGGTCAGACCCGGATCGGTTTTATCTATCTCTCCGACGCGCTGTCGCGGCATGCCCGCAGCCTGCTGCAGCAGCTGCGCGAGACCCTGGACATCGAGCACTTCGTCGGCGGCATGGGCATGGCCGTGATCGGCCCGGATGCCGAGCTGTACGAGACGGCCGGAGCGAGCCTGATGGTCGGGGATTTGCCCGCCGCCAGCGTGCGCGTGATCGCCCGCCCGGTGCGCTCGCTGGATGATCTCCGGCGCGAGCTGGACGGCTTCCTGGATCCGCAGTCCCCGGGGCGGCTGCTGCTGAACGCCGACCCGCGCATGGAGGGTCTGGAGGCAGTCCTGACCGCCATCGGCGAGGAGACCGCCTGGTTCGCCACCGGGGGGGTCAATTCCGGCGCCGACGGGATGGTGCAGATCGCCGACGGTGTCGCCGCCTCGGGTATCACCGGCCTGGCCCTGCGCGACGACGTAACCATCGCCGCGCGTCACAGCCAGGGCTGCACGCCCCTGCCCGGCAAGCACGAACTGACCGAGACCTGGCGCAACATCATCGTGCGCCTGGACGGGCAGCAGGCCCTGCCGGCGTTCAAGGGCATCATCGGCGACGTGCTCTCGCGCGATCTGGAGCGGGCGCTGGGCTACATCCTGGTGGGCTTCCCGATCCCCGGCTCCGACACCGGCGACTATCGGGTGCGCAACATCATCGGGGTGGACCTGGACCAGGAGGTACTGGCGGTTGGCGAGATGCTGGAACCGGGTGCGGAAATCCTGTTCGTGCGCCGCGACGGCCAGGCCGCGATCGAGGACCTCGAGCGCATGCTGGAGCAGATCCGCGCCCAGGCCCCGAACGGGATTCGCGGGGCCATCTACGTCTCCTGCGTCGGGCGCGGGCGCCATCAGTTCGGTCAGGAGGGCGCGGAACTGGCGATCGTGCAAAAGGGTCTGGGAGATGTACCCCTGGTCGGCTTTTTCGCCAACGGCGAGATCTTCGCCAACCGCCTGTATGGCTACACCGGGGTCCTCACCCTGTTCACCTGAACCGCCCGCGAAGGCGAGGGACTGACATGCAATACCGCAAACTGGGACGCACCGACATCGACGTCAGCCTGATCGGCCTGGGCACCATGACCTGGGGCGAGCAGAACACCGAGGCCGAGGCCCACGAGCAGCTGGACTACGCGCTCGGCCAGGGCGTGAACCTGATCGATGCCGCCGAGATGTACCCGGTGCCGCCGCGCGAGGAGACCCAGGGCCTGACCGAGACCTATATCGGCAACTGGCTGGCGAAGCGCGGCAACCGCGACCGCGTGGTGCTGGCCAGCAAGGTCGCCGGCCCCGGGATGATCGACTACCTGCGCGGCGGCCCGCAGCTGAACCGCGAACACATCGAGCAGACCCTGAACGACAGCCTGAAGCGTCTGCAGACCGACTACCTGGACCTCTACCAGGTCCACTGGCCGGCGCGCGCCACCAACTTCTTCGGCCAGCTCGGCTACGTCCACAAACCGGACGAGAGCGCGACTCCGATCGAGGAGACCGCGGCGGCGCTGAAGGCCGTGGTCGAGAGCGGCCGCGTGCGCACCATCGGCATCTCCAACGAGACCCCGTGGGGATTCATGGAGTGGATCCGCGCCCATGACCGCGGCCTGTCCGAACGCATCGTCTCCATCCAGAACCCCTACAACCTGCTCAACCGCAGCTTCGAGGCGGGACTGGCCGAGATGGCCATCCGCGAGGAGGCCGGCCTGCTGGCCTATTCGCCGCTGGCCTTCGGCATGCTCTCCGGCAAGTACCTGGACGGGGCGAAGCCTGCGGGGGCCCGCCTGACGCTGTTCGAACGCTTCCAGCGCTACAGCAACGAATCCGGCCTGGCCGCGACGGCGGAGTACGCGCGCCTGGCGCACGAACATGGCCTGACCCCGTCGCAACTGGCACTGGCCTTCGTCAACCAGCAGCCGTTCGTGACCAGCAACCTGATCGGGGCGACCACCATGGAGCAGCTGCGCGAGAACATCGCGACCGTCGACATCACCCTGTCCGATGCCGTGCTGGAGGCCATCGAGGCCATCCACGCCCGCTATACCTACCCCTGTCCGTAGGACCACCGCCGGTGCACCTGATCGATACGCATGTCCACCTGGACCTGGACGCGTTCGATCCGGATCGCCCGGCGGTGCTGGACCGCGCCCGCGCCGCCGGGGTGCGGGAACTGGTCCTGCCCGGCGTCACCCGCGCGCGCTGGCCGGACCTCGACGCCCTTTACCAACAGCACACGGGTCTGCATGTCGCCTACGGCCTGCACCCGATCTTCCTGCAGGCACATGCGGACGCGGACCTCGACGCCCTGGAGGCCTGGCTGGATACGCACCCGGAGACCATCGCCATCGGCGAGATCGGGCTGGATGGCTACCAGGACGGACTGGACTGGGACCGGCAGTGGCGGTTCTACACGCGGCAACTGGCCATCGCCCGCGAACACGACCTGCCGGTGATCGTCCACAGCCGCCGGGCGCTGGACGCGGTGCTGAAGGGCCTGCGCGAGCACCCCGGCGTGACCGGCATCCTGCATGCCTTCATCGGCTCGCCGCAGCAGGCCCGGCAGGCCGCCGACCTTGGCTGCTGCCTGGGCATCGGCGGGCCGGTCACTTACGAACGGGCGAAACGACTGCACCGCGTCGTGCGCGAAGTCCCGCTGGAGGCCTTGGTCGTGGAGACCGATGCCCCGGACCAGCCACTGGCCGGGCACCAGGGCGAGCGCAACGAACCGATGATGACCGCCGAGGTAAACCGCCATCTGGCGCGCCTGCGGGACATCGACCCGGCCGAGATGGCTATAATCACGTCACAAAACGCACGCCGGGTCCTCCGGCTCCCAGGTGACCCGGAGTCATGAGCACACCTCACAACCCTTACAGCGAACGCACCGACCTGCTGCTGGGCGCGGACGTCACCGCAAGCCTGCGCGACCGGCACGTGTTCATTGCCGGCCTTGGCGGGGTTGGGAGCTACGCGGCCGAGGCGATCGCCCGTGCCGGCGTGGGACGCCTGACGCTTGCGGATCATGACGTGGTTGCGGCCTCCAACCTGAACCGTCAGCTCGTTGCGCTGCGCTCCACCGTCGACCGCCCCAAGACCGAGATCATGACCAACCGGATCCATGACATCGATCCCGACATCGAGGTCACGGTGCGCCACGAGTTCCTGCAGCCCGATACCATCGCCGATCTGGTGCCGGAGGATGCCGACTTCGTCCTCGACGCGATCGACTCCATCGTCTGCAAGGCGGCCCTGGTGGCCACGGCACAGCAGCGCGGCCAGGCGGTGATCTCGAGCATGGGGGCCGGCGGCCGCATTGACCCCACCGGCGTGCGGGTGGGGCCGCTGTCGGGTACCCGCGTATGCCCGCTGGCGCGCCAGATGCGCAAGCGCCTGCGACGCCTGGGTGCGCATCTCGACTACCCGGTGGTGTTTTCCATCGAACAGCCGCGCAAGGGCACCGAGCATCGCCCGGTCGACGGCGGCGGGCGCCCGCGCTCGGTCAACGGCACGATCTCCTACCTGCCCGCGATCTTCGGCCTGACCGCCGCCGGCCACGTGATCCAGACCCTGATCGCCCGCGCCTGACGCGGCGCAATCCTTAGTCGAACACGGCCTCGATGCGGGCCTGGATGTGCTGGTCGGCGTCCGGGCCGTACTGCGTGCTGGCCGGATCGAAGCGATCGCAGAAGGCGTAGGCGAACTTCAGGTCCTTCACGCCCAGGGCGCCGAACAGGCGCGCCTCGAAGGAGTGATCCTCCGGCGTGTGGATCAGCGTGGGCCAGCCATCCTCCCCCGGTGCCAGCGCCGGGCCGAAGAACACCACCCCCGGCAGGTTTTTCAGGCGCAGGGCACAGGTGCCCTCGGTCACCCCGGCCATCGGCAGGAAATCGATGGTGCGCGAAAGGCGCTGTTTGCGGTTGAAGGCGATGTCGATCTCGCCGCCGGCCGCGCGGATCGCCGGCGCCTCCGCCTCGAACGCCAGGGTCTCGAGCCCAGCCGCCCGCCAGGCCTCCAGGTCCTGCGCGCCATGGCGGCTGGGCAGGAAAAGGTACGCGGGCTTGGTGATGGCCCGGATCGCCGCCAGCAGGGGTTCCGAATACGCCGGTGCGTTGACCAGGATCCCGCCCAGTTCGAGGTCGTCGATCAGCCAGACCGCCGGCACGCCATCGCCGATGCGGTAAATGGTGCGGTCACGCAGTTCGACCAGGGGGGCGCTGATCACGGGTTCATTCGCCATGCGTTTGCTCCGATGACTGCCGGGCGGGACGCGGTTCGATCCCGGCCATGGTGCTCTCGATCCATTGCTCGGCCTCGCCAAGGACCTCCACCGGCTTGCGCCCGGCGGTCTCGAGCGGCGGTCCGATCACCACCTCGATGGTGCCGGGGTAGCGCCGGAGGCCCTTTTTCGGCCAGAAGCTGCCGCTATTGAGCGCCACCGGCAGCACCGGATAACCGGTGCGCACCGCCAGCATCGCGCCGCCCTGGCGGTAGCGGCCGTGCTCGCCCGGGGCCACGCGCGTGCCCTCGGGGAAGACGATCACCCAACGTCCCTGGTCAAGGCGCTGCTGGCCCTCCGCGACCAGGTTCTCCAGCGTCTGCCGCCCACCTTCGCGGTCGATCGGGACCGGGTCCAGCATGGACAGCGCCCAGCCAAACAGGGGGATGCGCATCAGCTCGCGCTTGAGCACCCAGGTCTGCATCGGAAAGATCGCCACAAAGGCGATCGTCTCCCACGCGGACTGGTGCTTGGACAGCACCACATGCGGCCGCGAGGGGTCGATGTGCTCGGCGCCGCGCACCCGGTAGTCCACGCCGCAGGTGATGCGCAGCCACCAGATATTGAAGTGGCCCCACTGGGTCAGCACCCGGTAGCGCGCCGGGCGCGTAAGCGGCCAGATCAGCGGCGGCACCAGCAGGCCGAAGACCAGCGTGGAGCCGATGAACCCCAGCTGGAACAGCAGGCCACGGATCAGGGGAAGCATGCGGCGACGCTAGCCCGTGGCCAGGCGGCCGATGTCGGCCACGGTCTCGAAGGCGCGGCGCAGCTCGCGCAGCAGGGCGAGGCGGTTGCGCCGCTCGGCGGCATCCTCGGCCATCACCATCACCTGGTCGAAGAAGGTATCCACCCGATCACGCAGGCCCGCCAGCTCGCCCAGGGCGTGCAGGTAGTCGCCATCGGCCACGGCCTGCTCGACGCCGGGACGCACCGCCTGCAGGCCCTGGTAGAGCTGACGCTCCTCCTCCAGCGCCAGGGCCTCCGGGTCGAGGTCAGCCTCGGCCTCCTCGCCGGCCTTGCGCAGCAGGTTGTGGATGCGCTTGTTCGCCGCGGCCAGGGCCTCGGCCTCCGGGCGCTCGCGGAACAGGCTGACCGCGCGCACCCGGCGGACGAAGTCCAGCGGGGTATCGGGCGCGACCGCGGCCACCGCCTCGATGGTCTCGTGCGCCTGGCCCTGCTCCAGCAGGTAGCCACGCAGGCGCTCCAGGATGTACTCGCGTACCGGCTCCACCGCCTGGTCGGCCTCCGGCACCCGTTCGCGGATCGGCTCGGCCGCCGCCTGCAGCAGCGGGGTCAGGGCCAGCGGCAGCTCGCGCTCGACCAGGATGCGCACCAGCCCCAGCGCAGCGCGGCGCAGGGCGAACGGGTCCTTGGTGCCGGTGGGCTGCTTGCCGATCGCGAAGATCCCGACCAGCGTATCCAGCCGGTCCGCCAGCGCCAGGGCCTGGGCCAGCGGGACGTCCGGCAGTTCCGAGCCGGACTGGCGCGGCCAGTAGTGCTGCTCGATCGCGGCCGCGACCGCGTCGTCCTCGCGGTCGTGCAGGGCGTAGTAGCGGCCCATCGTGCCCTGCAGTTCGGTGAACTCGAACACCATCTGGGTCACGAGATCACACTTGGCCAGGCGCGCGGCGCGCGCGGCCAGCCCGGCATCCAGCCCCATCAAGCCGGCCAGGCGCTGCATCAGGGCCTCCAGCCGCACGGACTTGTCGCGCAGCGTGCCCAGGCGCTTCTCGAACACCACGGAGTCCAGCGCGTCCAGCCGTTCCTCCAGGCGCTTCTTGCGGTCCTGCTGCCAGAAGAACTCGGCATCGGCGAAGCGCGGGCGCAGCACGCGCTCGTTGCCGTCACGCACTGCGTGCGGGTCGCGCGACTCGATGTTGCTGATCACGATGAAGTGCGGCTGCATGCGCCCGGCCTCGTCGACCACCGGGAAGTATTTCTGGTTGTCCTGCATGGTGGAGATCAGCGCCTCCTGCGGGACATCCAGGAAACGCGGATCGAAGCCGCCGGTCAGGGCCACCGGCCACTCCACCAGTGCGGTCACCTCGTCCAGCAGATCGGCATCGACCAGCGCGCGCCCGTCCAGGGCCCTGGCCTGCTCGTGTACCTGGGCCAGGATGTTCTCGCGCCGCGCCTCGAACGACGGCTCGACAAAACCGGGGCTGCGCAGCCGGTCGGCGTAGTCGTTGCCGCGCTTCAGCTCCAGCGCGCCGGGCTGATGGAAGCGGTGGCCGTGGGTGGCCCGTCCGGAGGTCTGCTCCAGCACCGTCATCTCCAGCACCTCGGTCCCGTGCAGGACGACCAGCCAGTGCGCGGGGCGCACGAATTCGGTGCGGCTGCTGCCCCAGCGCATGCGCTTGGGCGTGGGCAGGGCCTCCAGCGCGGCCTCCAGCATCTCCGGCAGCAGCTCGCCGAGGGCGCGCCCCGGCTGCATCTGGCGGAAGACCAGGTATTCGCCCTTGTCGGTGGTCTCGCGTTCCAGGCGCTCGACCTCCACGCCGCAGGAGCGGGCAAAGCCCAGCACCGCTTTGGTCGGCTCGCCAGCGGCGTCGAAGGCGGCGGCCACGGCCGGGCCGCGACGCTCCTGCAACTGGTCCGGCTGCTGCCCCGGGACGTCCGGGAACAGCACCGCCAGCCGGCGCGGGGTGGCGAAGGCCTCGGGCGCGCCCGGTTCCAGCCCGGCCTCGCGCAGGCGGGTGGCCAGGCCATCGGCCAGGGCGTCACGCAGGCGCGGCAGGGCGGTGGGGGGCAGCTCCTCGGTGCCGAGTTCGATCAGGAGTTCGCGGGCTTCAGCCATGTCGGGTCCGTGTCGGGTCCATCACGACCGCACGCAAGGGCGCGCGATCCGGAAAATAGGTTCAGGCGGCGTCGGGCTTGTTGGTGTCGTCGTCGGCGCATAGGGGGAAGCCCAGGGCCTCGCGCGACTCGTAGTACTTCTGCGCGACGTTTCGCGACAGTTCACGCACGCGCAGGATGTAGCGCTGGCGCTCGGTGACCGAGATCGCGCCGCGCGCATCCAGCAGGTTGAAGCTGTGCGAGGCGCGCAGCATCTGTTCGTAGGCCGGCAGCGGCAGGCCCAGTTCGATCATCCGATCGCTCTCGGTCGCGTGCTGGTCGAAGGCGGCGAACAGGGCATCGCGATCGGCGTGCTCGAAGTTGTAGGTGGACTGCTCCACCTCGTTCTGGTGATAGACGTCGCCGTAGGTCACCGGGCGACCGTCCGGGCCGACGGTCCAGACCAGGTCGAATACGCTCTCCACCCCCTGCAGGTACATCGCCAGGCGCTCCAGCCCGTAGGTGATTTCGCCGGACACCGGGTGGCAGTCCAGCCCGCCCACCTGCTGGAAGTAGGTGAACTGGGTGACCTCCATGCCGTTCAGCCAGATCTCCCAGCCCAGCCCCCAGGCGCCAAGGGTCGGGGACTCCCAGTTGTCCTCGACGAAACGCACATCGTGGGTGAGCGTGTCGAAGCCCAGGGCCTCCAGGGAGCCGAGGTAGAGGTCCTGGATGTCCGGCGGCGACGGCTTCAGCAGCACCTGGAACTGGTAGTAGTGCTGCAGGCGGTTGGGGTTGTCGCCGTAGCGCCCGTCGGTGGGGCGGCGACTGGGCTGCACGTAGGCCGCGCGCCACGGCTCCGGCCCGATCGAGCGCAGGAAGGTCGCCGGATGGAAGGTGCCGGCCCCCATCTCCATGTCGTAGGGCTGCAGGACCACGCAGCCGTGGTCGTTCCAGTAATCCTGCAGTCGCCGGATCAGGTCCTGGAAGGTGGGGCTGCTGCTGGACGGGGTGCGTTCGTGCGCCATGCGGGATCCCGGGTCAGGGCAAAGCGGACAGTATATCGGCCGGGCTCCGGCTGCGGCCACCGCCAGGGCGGTACGAAGGCCCATGGCGCGTCCTTCGCCAACCCGTATGCCCCACTTAACGGCAGACCGTTTGCGCCGGGCGGGAAGGCGCCCATACTGGGGGCTTGATCCGGTTCGGGAGAGCGGCCCTGAGCGAGCCCTACACCAATTCGGGACCGACGGAGACCACGGAGAACGGCCAACGCTACCGTGCCACGCGCCGGGTGACGCTGGTGGGCGCGACCGTGAACAGTTTCCTGGCCGTCGCCCAGCTGCTCAGCGGCTGGCTGCTGAACTCGCAGGCGCTGGTCGCGGACGGCGTGCATACGCTGTCGGACCTGGTCACCGACGGTGTCGTGCTGTTCGCCGCGCGCAAGGCCGCGGCGTCCCCCGACCAGGACCATCCGTACGGCCATGCCCGCATCGAGACCCTGGCGACGGTCATCGTCGGGGTCTTTCTGGCCCTGGCGGGCCTGGGGATCGCCTGGGCAGCCGGCAACCGGCTGGTCGATCCCGAGGCCATGACCGGTCCGGCGAATATGGCGATCTTTTTTGCCGCGCTGACCCTGGTCGCGAAGGAGGGCCTGTACCAGTACACCCACCGGGTGGCGAAGCGCCTGCGCTCGCGGATGCTGGATGCCAATGCCTGGCACCACCGCACCGATGCGATCTCGTCGCTGTTCGTGCTGGCCGGTGTGGGCGCGGCGGTGGCCGGCTTCCCGTGGGCGGACGCCCTGGCGGCGCTGATCGTCGCGCTGTTCATCCTGCATATCGCCGGGCGCCTGATCGTGCACGCCGCGGCGGAGCTGATCGACACCGCGCTGGAGCCGGAGAAGGTGGATCGCATTCACCGCACCATCCTGGACGTGCCCGGGGTGAAGGATGCGCACATGCTGCGCACCCGGCGCCACGGCAGCGACGTGGTGGCCGATGTGCACATCCAGGTCGCGCCGATGATCTCGGTCTCCGAGGGCCATCGCATCGCCGATGCGGTGTTCCATTCGGTGACCGACGAGCATGACCGGGTCAACGACATCACGGTGCACGTAGACCCGGAGAATGACGCGGACCAGGCTCGCAGCTCATCCCTGCCGCTGCGCCCGGCCCTGGTGGAGGCCCTGCGCGAGGCATGGGCTGATGTCCCGGAACTGGACGCGATCGAGCATGTGTCCCTGCACTACCTTGGCGGCCGAGTTCACATGACGATCACCCTGCGCCTGGACCCGGCGACCGGTCCGGCCGACCTCCATGCGCGCACCCGCGAACTGGCCGATCGGCTGCAGCGCCACTCGGGGGTAGGCGACATGCTGGGCGAAGTAACGCTACTCTATCGTCCGTGCACCCATTAAGTGCACGGGTAGCATTTATGCACTTATTTCGTGCACCACAGGCACCAAATCAGTGCACATAGACGGCGAAAGGCGGCGACAGTTGCCCGTTTTTCGCGCGCCGGCGCCGTTCCGTCCGCATGGCACGAAGCCTGCATAGGATACCGCGATGCCGCGCAGGATCACGCTGATCCGGCCGGCGACCATTGAAGATGCAAGTCAAGACCAAGGAGATCCCCATGTCCGCAGCCGAAGTGCTGAAGCAGATCAAGGAAAAGGAAGTGCGCTTTATCGACTTCCGCTTCACCGACTCCAAGGGCAAGGAACAGCATGTGACTGTGCCGGCCCACGAGATCGAGGAAGAGACCTTCGAAGAAGGCAAGATGTTCGACGGCTCGTCCATCTCGGGCTGGAAGGGCATCAACGAGTCCGACATGATCCTGATGCCGGATGCCGAGTCCGCGGTCATGGACCCGTTCTTCGAAGACCTGACCATGAACATCCGCTGCGATGTGGTCGAGCCGGCCACCATGCAGGGCTACGACCGCTGCCCGCGCTCCCTGGCGCGCCGCGCCGAGGCCTACCTGCAGAGCACCGGCATCGCCGACACCGCGCTGTTCGGCCCGGAAAACGAATTCTTCGTGTTCGACGACGTGAAGTGGGGCTCCAGCCTGTCCGGCTCCTACTGCCGCGTGGACTCCGAAGAGGCCTCCTGGAACTCCGAGCGCGTCTATGAGGACGGCAACATCGGTCACCGTCCGGGCGTGAAGGGCGGCTACTTCCCGGTGCCGCCGGTCGACAGCCTGCATGACCTGCGCTCCACCATGTGCGAAGTAATGACCGAGATGGGCCTGGTCACCGAGGTACACCACCACGAAGTGGCGACTGCCGGCCAGTGCGAGATCGGCGTCGGTGCCGCGACCCTGACCCAGAAGGCCGACGAGGTGCAGATCCTGAAGTACGTGGTGCAGAACGTGGCCCACATCCACGGCAAGACCGCGACCTTCATGCCCAAGCCCATCGTTGGCGACAACGGTTCCGGCATGCACGTGCACCAGTCGCTCTCGAAAGACGGCAAGAACCTGTTCTCCGGCGACCTGTACGGCGGCCTGTCCGAGACCGCGCTGTACTACATCGGCGGCATCATCAAGCACGCCCGTGCGCTGAATGCCTTCACCAACCCGTCCACCAACAGCTACAAGCGTCTGGTGCCGGGCTTCGAGGCTCCGGTCATGCTGGCCTACTCCGCCCGCAACCGCTCCGCCTCGCTGCGTATCCCGTTCGTGATGAACCCGAAGGCCCGCCGCATCGAGCTGCGCTTCCCGGATTCCACCGCGAACCCCTACCTGGCCTTCGCCGCGATGCTGATGGCCGGCCTGGACGGCATCCAGAACAAGATCCACCCGGGCGAGGCGATGGACAAGAACCTCTACGACCTGCCGCCGGAAGAGGAAAAGGGCATCCCGCAGGTCTGCCATTCGCTGGACCAGGCGCTGGAAGCCCTGAACCAGGATCGCGAGTTCCTGACCCAGGGCGGCGTGTTCACCGACGACATGATCGATGCCTACATCGACCTGAAGATGGAAGACGTCACGCAGATGCGCATGACCACCCATCCGATCGAGTTCGACATGTACTACAGCCTGTAAGGCGCCCGCTTCCGGCCCCTCGGGGCCGCGAGGCCATCCGCCGCCGCGCCCTCTCCGGGGCCGGCGGCTTTTTTGTGCCCGTTGGACCGCCTACCGCGGACCCCATACGCGGCGGCCGCGCGAAATAGATGGGCCTCGCGCATCCGGAGGATGCGCGAGGCCCAAAGAAAAGGGCCAGCAGTGAAACTACTGGCCCAAGTACCCGTGCCGGGGTTGCGGCTTCCCTGCCAGGAGGTCAGTCTCGCGCGCTCGGTACCGCGACCTCGTAGCCACTGCTAAGCGCATTCAAAAACACTTCGATGTCGTTGTAGGCATCGGCACCAAGCTGCAACGGCTGGGTTCCGGAGTTTCGGTTGCATTCGGTAAACCGCACCTGCAGCGACTGCAGTTCGTCCTTTGTGCGATAGGTCGGCCAGTGGGCCGCGTCACCGTAATGAGTGGTCAGTGCCTGACCGCGCAGACGCTCGCCGGCCGTTGTCGTGTGGCAGCTGGCGCAGGCCAGGTTCATGCGGCCAGTCCGCAGATGGAACCGCTCCTGCCCCCGCTTGTAGGCCTTCTTGAGTTCGCCTTCGGTGACGTCGATTTCGATCGGCATGCCGTTGCTGTGGGTGGCGACATACACCGAGATCGCGGAGTTGTCGTAACTGCCGTGCTTGAGCGTCTTGCCCTGCTCGGCGGCGCAATGCTCGATCATCATCTCCAGGTTCATGATCCGGCCCAGCTCTTCGTTGAACTGCGGATATTGCGTGGCGCGCAGCCCGGTCAGGTCACCATCTTCCGCCCCCAGACAGGCCGCGAAGGCGCCATTGTCATTGAGCTCCGCGAACAGGAAAGCCCCACGATCCTCGGCCAGGTGCCCACCGTGCAGCGACTGGTCGAAAGGCGGGTCCATGAACTTCCAGTTGGTCTTCCACTGGTCGCTTTGCGAGGCGACCATGGCGGCATCGAGCGCTGCGCGATCCTTCCAGTACTTGTAGGTCCCGGTATGGTCGTCCGACACGTGCGGATCATCGCCATAGTCCAGCATGGGCTGGTATTCGCGGTAAACGGTTTCATCAGCGGTGGCCTGAACGATCCATGCCCCGGAGAGGGCGAGCGCGAGCGCTGCTGCGCCGGTAACCGCAATCTGCTTTTGTTTCATTCTGAACTCTCCTTTTGCGGGTTACTTGAGGGTCGCCATATACGCCATGACGTCGTGGATTTCCTGTTCAGTGAGATTGTTGAAGGCACCGAACGGCGGCATCAGCGTTCCCTCGTAGAAGACGCGCGCGTCATAGAGCATCTGATAGGTGTATTCGTCAGGCATGCCGCGAGCCGCGTAATCGGCCAGCGAGGGGCCGACGGTTCCGGTCTGCGCAACCCCCTCGACATAGTGGCAAGCCACACAGTTGCCTTCGGCCGTGGTCGTAAAGATCTCCTTGCCACGCTCCGGGTCGCCATTTACCGGGCCCTCGAAGGCAACCTCCGTGGGCTCCGGTATCCCGCGTCGATCCTCATAGCTAAGGCTCAGCCACTGGCGCAGATCTCGCCCGTGTGCCCGCAGTTCATAGGTCCCCGCGCCTTCGGTCGGGTAGGGCCAGGCGGTCTTGACGTCCAGGCTCTCGTCGATCAGCGCATTGCCCGGAAGCCCCGCAGTCGAGTTCGGCGAATCGGCGACGGCGAATGGCACGGCCAGCATTGTCAGACCACCGGCCAGAAACAGCGCACTCCTCATCATCGTGGGTGTCTCCTGTTGTTATTGGTTTCATCTGGGCCCGCATGACGCACGTACGCGGCGCCCGGCCCAACGTCCCCGATGCAGGGTGCGTGCCAATCAATAAAGTCCAGTGAGGATGCGGGCGGAAGAGAAAGGCACGGAGGGCGCCTGGGGCATTTGGCCCGCACCCATGGCGAGCGATTGGGGCAAAATGCCCCACAAGCCGGAAGCGACTCGTACGGTGGTCCACCCGTTACATACGAAAGAGATTCCAGGCCCGAAAGCCTGAGGACGCACGACTTCAGAGAGGTGGTTCGGACGGATCCTCCGGGGAGGCGCCACGCGGGTCGTCCTTCCACGCGGCGAGCTTGCGCAGCAGGGTCTTGTAGTCGATGCCCAGCACCCGGGCGGCCTGGGCCTTGTTGTTGCCGGTCTCGCGGAGCACCGCCTCGATGTAGCGACGCTCGACGGCGGCCAGCGTTGCACCCGTATCGCCGGGGTCGGGCAGACCGGGCTCCGCGCCGGCCCGCCAGCCCCCGCCGCCAATGGCATCGGGAAACACGTCCAGTGGCAGGCTGGTCAGCCCGTCGGGGCACAGGATCACGGCCTGTTCGATGAAGTTCTCCAGTTCCCGGACATTGCCCGGCCACTCATAGCCGAGCAGGGCGCTGATGGCCTCCGGGGCAAGGCGGCGCACTACCGGACGTCCGTGGGTGCGGGCATAGCGCTGCACGAAGCTCTCGGCCAGCTCGGGGATGTCTTCCGTGCGCTCCCGCAGTGGCGGCAGCTGCACGCCGAGGACATTGATCCGGTGGAACAGGTCGCGCCGGAAGGTGCCCTCCTCGACCGCCTGTTCCAGCGGCTGGTTGGTGGCGGTAACCAGCCGGAAATCCAGTGGGCGATCCTCGGTGCAGCCGAGCGCACGCACGCTGCGGCTCTGGAGGGTCCGCAACAGCTTGGCCTGAAGGCCCAGGGGCATGGCGTTGATTTCGTCGAGGAACAGGACGCCGCCGGAGGCCTCGACCAGCAAACCCGGATGATCGCGATCGGCCCCGGTGAATGCGCCGCGTCGATACCCAAACAGCTCTGCCTCGGCCAGGTCCTGGGGAATCGCGGCCACGTTGATCGCGACGAAGGGCCCGCGCCCCGCATGCAGCGCCTGCGCCACGAGTTCCTTGCCGGTCCCGCTCTCGCCTTCGATCACGACATTGGCCTGGGTGTCGCGGACCTTGAGGATCCATTCGCGCAGGCGCTGCATGATCGGGCTGGAACCGCGCAACGCGCTCAGGCAAGGGTCGCAGGACTGGGCCGAGCGGGTGGCGCGGTCAGCACGCAGTCGCAAGTCATGGGTGCGCTGCACCTTTGCCAGCATCAGCTCGATGTTCTCGGGCCGAAACGGTTTGGGGAGAAAGTCGAAGGCGCCCATGCGCACGGCTTCGACCGCATTTTCCAGACTGGCATAGGCACTGATGACGACCACCGGGAGGTCGGGGTCGCGCTCCTTGACGGTCTGGATCACGTCGAAGCCATCGCGACCCGGCATCATGAGATCGGTCAGGACCAGATCCGGCTCCACCTCCGCCAGCGAGTCCTCGAGATCAGACGCATCGCTGTTCAGCGTCACCTCGTAGCGCCCGCTGTCCTGGATCGCCCAGCTCAGCATGCGGGCCACATCGGGCTCGTCCTCTAGCACCAGGACCCGGATCGGCCGGTCCGTGTCCCCGAGGTGCTCGGGCGATACGGCGGCTGATTCATTGATCGGGATGGACGGGGATTCAGGCATCGGGATTCCGGTCTGGGTTGGACGTGCGGCAGGGAAACGGTGTAGAACAAAAGTCCAAGCTTGAAAAGAGTCTATGCATGAATCGTCGCATGTTCATCCGCAATGCGGCTGCCGTGGCCGTACTCGGGCCGCTGCTGGGTCATGGCATCGCGCGCGCGCTGAGCCCCGAAAGCGCCGACTGGCAGGCTGGCCTGGCTCAGGGCGGATGCAATTGCGCCGGCTCGCAGGGCGCGCCCCAGCCGGTCGACCATCGTACGGATGGCGAACTGGTCTACCAGGGTACCCACCTCCTGACCTACGGCGCGTTCCGCGAACTGGCCGAGCACTATCGCGACGACACCGGACGCCCGTTTGTGGTCTACGGTGGCGGGTGCGATGACGGGATCGGGGCGGTGCAGCAGCGGACCGCCCATCTGGGAGGACTCTGCTGCCCGGTGGAGGACACCCGGGCGCGAGATTTCTTCCACTTGCTGGTCGCCCGGGACCTCAAAGTCGTGGTGACCCACCCCGAGGTCGGAGTCGACGGGCTGGCGCTGGACGACTTGAAGGCCGTGATGGCAGGCCGGGTTCGCCGCTGGTCGGACGTAGGCGGGCCAGACCGGCCGATCGCCGTGCTCTATCGCGACCACTGCCCGGACTACCGCGAACCGGTTCGCGACGTCCTGTTCGACAATGCCCAGCAGTGGTCCCCCCGCGGCATGAGTATCGATACCGACGAACACCTGACCGACACCCTGGCACGCTTCGAGTCCTCCATCGGCGTCGTAAGCTGGGTGTTCGCGGCCGAGCGCATCAAGCGGGGCGAACTGCGCGCCCTGAAGATCGACGGGATCGAGCCGTCCGCGGCAGCGGTTCAGGCGGGCGAGTATCCCCTCCACGGCCCGCTGACGGTGGTATCCGACCGGTGGCAGGAGGCGGTCATGCGCCCGTTCTTCGATTACCTGTACAGCCCGGCCGGGCAGGCCGTTTTGGCGCACCGGCTGATTCCGGTCTCCGCCGAGGAGGCGGGGTATCGCCTGCCGCAAACCATCTGAGTCCTGCCACGATCCGGCGCCGCCCGAATGCATGCCAGGGACCCTGCACGGCCTGGCCCGAGTGTCCCGTCTGCGAGAGTTGAATGATGTCGGAAGCGGTTATTCCCGGACGATGGTCGCTCCACCGCGGCCAGACGCAAACGCCAGGACGCCGAAGATCCCTGCTGATCCGCGTGATCCTGGGCGTGATTACGGTCACCGCCATTATCCACAGCGCCCTGTTCCTGGGCATTGATCAGGTCGTCAGCCGCCAGTTCGACGACCTGCACCAGGAGCGACTCGACCGCCTGGCGGATCAGGTGGACGGACGCATCCAGGACGAACTGCGACGGTTGTCCAGCCTGACCGGCTTGCTGGCCCGCGACTCCGACCTGATCAACAGCACCTATTATCACCTCTATCTGGAAGGTGAACAGCACCACCCTGCGGCAGCCGTGAGCCGGCAGGCCGAGGCATTCGAACTGCAACGCGTATCGCTGTGGGCCGCCAGTGACCAGCGCGAGATCGCCTCCAGCCGTCCGTCGGACTCGGTCATATTCCCGCCGCAAGGGGAGCGGGAAGGCGCCGCCGTAGTGTTCGCCGACGGCAGCTTCTGGCTGGTCGGTCAGGCAGCGATCGAACACAACAATGTGAATATCGCCTGGCTGGTGACGGCCACGCCGCTCGAAGAACTCGTGACATCCCTGCGCGAGACCCACTCCGCGCGAATCGAGCCCGCCGCCGGGGTCTCGGTGGGGCCCGATGTCCGCCGGATCGAACTGACCGACGACCGCGATCCGTCGCGCGCGGCCCTGGACGTCAGGGCACCGGACACGGTCGCGCGCGCGCTGGACGAGGTCAAGACCCTGCTCACCATCACCCTGGCGATTGCCGCGGTGCTGCTGGCCTTTGCGCTGGTGGTGGTGCTGCGCATCCAGCTGCGCCCGGTCGGGGCCCTTGTCGAGCATCTGGGGCGCATCGCCCGCGGGGAGTTTGGATATCAGGCACCGCTTCCCCCCGGCTCCGGCGAGTTCTCCCGCCTGGTGCTGGCGTTCAATGACATGTCGCGCGACCTGGCGCGCCTGCGCGATGTCGAGCGCCGGCTGCAGCACCAGGAGCAGCTGTCCGCGATCGGGCGGGTGGCCGCCCGCGTCGCGCACGACATCAACAACCCCCTGACCGTGATCAGCAGTGTGACCGCGACCCTCCAGCGCGAAGGCACGCTGGGGGAACGGCAGCAGGAGATGGTGAACATGATCGACCACCACTGCGAACGCTGCTCCCGCACGGTCCAGGAATTGCTGGAATACGGCCGGCCCGTCACGCCCCGGATCCAGCCGATGGACCTGCATGCGCTGGTGGCCGGGGTGGCCGCGCGCCAGTCACGGCGCTGGCAGATCCCCGTAATCCTGGAACCGGAGACGGGTACCGGGCTGTCACCGGTGGAACTGGATCCGCTCCTGACCGAGCAGATGCTGGACAACCTGATCGACAATGCCGCCCAGGCGGCGCCGCACAGGCCCGTCCGCGTGCGAATCACTGAAGGCGCCGGGGATTGCCGCATCGAGGTCCTGGACGAGGGTCCCGGTTTTGCCGCCAGCGAACGCGAGCAGGTGTTCGAGCCGTTCTTCACCACCAAGCGGGGCGGAACCGGGCTGGGGCTGGCCAGCGTGCTACGGGTGGTCCGCGCCCACAACGGCGATATCGATCTCGGGCCGGGGCCCGGAGGTCAGGTACGGATTCGGCTGCCACTGCGCCAGGACCGCGAAGCGCTGCAGGATCGGACCAACGGCTACTGATCGCGCCACGGCCCAGAGCGAGCGTGCTCGGTCCGGCCGGGCACTTGCGGGCAGAGCCCCGTTACGGGAATCCCCCGTCCAGCCGTCCCGGTTCGGGTTGCACGGCCACCACCGCACCCAGCAACCACCAGCAAGCACTGACGAGATACCGCTTCTGGCGAAGCGCAGAGGGCGCCGGGCCCGGTCAGGGACGCCAGCCGAACTCGTCGGCCTTCTGCTGCGCCAGTGCCGGGATGTCGGTGGCGACGAACTTCTCGTGCAGCACCTGCACGCCGATCATGTGGTTGATCACGGCGTCCAGCTGGACCTGGGTGGCCGCCGGGGTGTTCTCGTCCTCGTGGATCTCGAACACGCGGCGCACGCCCTCCGGGTCCAGCAGGCCCGCCTCGGCCACCTTCTCCGGCGACAGATAGCGATCGGCCAGGGCCTTCATCGCCGCCCACTTGACCGGATCGGTGTGCGCGGGCGGGGCCATGAACGCGAACTTCTCGCGCTCGTAGAGCACCTTCGGCAGCAGGCCCTTCATCGATTCGCGCAGCACGTACTTCTCGGTGCGGCCCTTGATACGCAGGGTCGGCGGGAGGTGGGCGCAGAACTCGGCCAGGTGATGGTCGAGAAACGGCGGGCGCGCCTCCATGGAGTTGGCCATGTCCATGCGGTCGCCCCCCCAGGTCAGGATCTGGCCCTCCAGCATGGTCTTTATCCAGACGTACTGGGCCTTGTCCAGCGGGTGCCGGCCTTCCAGCATGTCGTCGTCCAGGGCGTTGGCGATCGCACGGCCGGGCTGATAGCCCTGCATGCGTTCGCGGCGCTCCGGCGCCAGCAGGCCGGGCACGTGCTCGGCCGCCGCCAGCCAGGGCTGCAGGCAGGACGGGGTAAAGCCCATCATCTTCGTGAACTCGGGGTCATCGACCTCGTCCTCGGCCAGCATCGCGCCGGAGAACAGCTCGTTGGACTCGTTCAGCATCTGCTGCCAGGCGACCCGGTCGGCCTCCGGCAGGGTGTCCAGGCCGTGCAGGAACATGTCGCGGCGGAAGGCCGGGTAGCCGCCGAACAGCTCGTCCGAGCCCTCGCCGGTGACCACCACCTTGTAGCCGGCCTCGTTCACGTGCCGGCTCATCAGCAGCTTGGCCACACCGAGGGTGTTGTAGATGGTGCGCTCGGCGTGCCACAGGGCCTCTTCGAAGTTGTCGTAGAGGTGGTCGGCATCCAGCCGCAGGATGTCCTGGTCGGCGCCGACGCTCTCGGCCATCTCGCGGGCGATCGCGGTCTCGTCGTAGTCGTCGTTGTCGAAGCCGATGGTGAAGGCCTTGACCGGCGCCTGCTGGCTGGCCGAGGCCAGGCCCAGGGTGATGCAGGAATCGATCCCCCCGGAGAGGTAACAGGCGACCGGCACATCGGCCTCCAGACGCAGCTGGACGGCCTCCATCAGCTGTTCGCGCACGCCCTCGATCCAGTAGTTCTCGTCGGTGTCCTCCTCGGGCGGGCGCTCGGAGGCCAGCGGGAAGTCCATGTCCCAGTATTTCTCCTGGCGCACCTTCAGCTTGCCGTGGGCCCGCTCGACGATGACCATGTGGCCGGGCTTCACCTGCTGGATACCCTCGAACGCGGTGGTCCCCGGGACCATGGTCTGCATCAGCTGGTGGTACAGGCCGTCGTCGGCGAACTGGCGCGGGACGTCGGGGTTCGCGAACAGCACCTTCAGCTCGGAGCCGAACACGAAGCTGCCATTGGCCTCGGTGAAGTACAGCGGCTTGATGCCGAAGCGGTCGCGGATCAGCACCAGGCGGTCGCGCTTGCGGTCGTACAGCGAGATCGCGAACTCGCCGCGGAAGTGCTTGATCGCATCCTCCAGTCCCTCGCGCCGGTACAGGTGCATGACCATCTCGGAGTCGCTCTTGGTGCGGAACTGCACCCCGCGCGAGGTCAGGTCGGTGCGGATGCGCTTGTAGTCGTACAGCTCGCCGTTGACCGCGGTCATGATGGAGCCGTCGGTCATGCAGAACGGCTGGCGGCCGCGATTCTCGTCCAGGTCGATGATCGACAGGCGGGCATGGGAGAAGCCCACGCCGCGGTCGTCCTGCGTCCGGTAGCCGAAGCCGTCGGGGCCGCGGTGATACTGGATTGCGGCCATGTTGACCAGGGTCTGGGGGTCGACCTTGCGGTTGGGGTCGGCGTGAAAGATTCCGGCGATGCCACACATGGCATGTCTCCTTGGTTATCCGTTCGGTGCGAGCGGGGCGCGGCCCGGTCCGTTCCGGCGCGCCACGCCACTCGCGGTTCAGTTCAGTACGAGGTTCAGTCTTCCGGGGTGTCCATGACCGCGCTGATGCGGCGGACCACGCTGGTCAGCAGCGCCATGCGCACAAACACCGCCCCGCGGGCCTGGGCGAAATACCAGTTGTGCGGGGTGTCATCGAGGTCCGTGGACAGCTCCGCACCGCGCGCCAGCGGGTGCAGGATGATCGCGCCCTTCTTCAGCGGGGAGTTGCGGTCCAGCTTCAGGCCCTCGCCCATGGACTCGAAGGTATCGCCCACCCAGGCGATGGCGTTGATGTACACCACGTCCAGCTCCGGCAGCACCGGGTCCAGTTCGTGCACCACGCGCAGGTTCAGGCCGGCCTCTTCCAGTTCCTCGCGCTGGCCGGGATCGAAGTTCTCGTCCTCGCGCGAGATGATCACGACCTCCGCGATCGCCTCCGGGAACAGGCTCAGCAGGCGCAGCAGCGAGCGCACCGTGCGCATGCGCGAGGGCACCCCGATGATGCCGACCTTGATGCGGTCCTCCGGCGCCACCGGGCCGGTGAACAGCTCCGGGCGCCACTTGGCCAGGGTGTAGACATCCGCCAGCGCCTGGGTCGGGTGCTCGTCGATGCCGTTGCCGGCGTTGACCAGCGGGATGCGCAGGTTCTCCAGCATGTTGTGCGCGGCCTCGCCATCCGAGGAGCGCAGCACCAGCACGTCGCCATAGTTGTTGAACATCTCGGCGATGTCCGCCAGCGATTCACCCTTGGCGATGCCGGTGCTCTTGGGGTCGGTGATCGACATCACCGCCCCGCCAAGCCGGTGCCAGGCGCTCTCGAAGGACAGCCGCGTGCGGGTGGACGGCTCGTAGAACGCACTGATCAGGATCTTGCCCGCCAGCGGCAGGTGCATCAGGGCCGGGGTGGTCTCGTACTGCGCCGCCAGGCGGAACAGCTGCAGCAGTTCGTCACGCGTGAATTGCTGGCTGGAGACCACATGCGAGGCCGCCAGCTTCAATAGCGGGTCCGGGTCTTCCTCCACTGCGGTCAGCAGGGCCCGGGGGCGGTCCGTACCGGCGGTACCGTCCTTGGGATTAAGGGCGTGCAAGGGATCTTCGGTGTAGTTCACCAGAGGCATCCTTTTTTCCAGTCGCGAATGAACAGGGCCAGCAGCAGGATCGGGGTCAGGGTGGCCATCAGGGTGGCGGCCACCACGATGAGCGTCAGGGCCGTGGTCGAGACAGTCATGCCGGACTCCCCTTCGGTTGGACATCATCCCGCGCGAGGCGGTCCCAGTCGAACGGGCGCGGTGCCAGCCAGGTGCTGAGCACCATCACCGCCAGCGACACCGCTGCGCCCACCAGTGCCGCGACGTAGAAACCGATCAGGAAGTAGCTGGCGAGCCCGACACCCGACCCCAGTATCATCGACCAGGCCGCGCCTTGCGGGTTCGCCCGCTGCCAGTACAGCCCGGCGACGATCGGCCAGATCGCGGAGGCCACGAAAGCGCCGGTGAAGTACAGCAGCTCGGCCAGCGAACCAATGATCGGCAGCGAGCCGCGATAGCTCGCGGCCAGCCAGGTCAGCAACCCCAGCAGCACCACGATCACCTTGGTCGCGCGAAACTGGCTCTGCTCGCTGGCCTGCGGGCGGATATGGCCGCGGTAGATATCGCGGGTGACCAGGTCCGAGGTGGCCGCCAGCAGCGAGTCGAGGCTCGAGGCCAGCGCGGCGAAGACGACGATGAAGACCACGATCGCGCCGGTCAGGCCGAGCACCTCGGCCGCGACCAGCGGCCCGACCATGTCCGCGGCGGGCACGTTGATGCCCAGCGCCGGCGTGGCCAGGGCGATGAAGCCGGCCACGATCGGGATCGGCAGCCACAGCAGCCCTCCCAGCAGGTAGGCGCGGAAGCCGACGTTGCGGCCAAAGGCGAAGGCGCGCGACCACCAGACGTTGGAGTGGAAGATCTCGCCCACCCCGAACAGCAGGTTGTTGAAAAGGAACATGATCGCGGCCGGGAACAGCAGGCTCAGCAGTTCCGGGCGCTCTTCCATCAGGTTGAAGTGGATCGCCTCGAACCCGACCTTGTCGATGGTCAGCCAGGCGATAAACGCCGCCCCCGCGATGATGATGATGGTCTGGATAAAGTCGGTCCCGATGACCGCGCGCAGACCGCCCAGCAGGGTGTAGATCACGCAGACGGTCAGGATCACGGTCATGCCCACGCGATAGTCGATTCCGGCCAGGGCATTGATCAGCACCCCGCCGGCCATCGCCATCGAGACCAGCCAGCCGAAGGCGTAAATCAGCGAAACCACCAGGAACACGCGCCAGGTGAAGGTGCCGAAGCGCAGGCGGATGAAATCGCCGGAGGTGAAGCCGCGCGGCATCAGCTCGCGGATGCGGCGGGCCAGCGGCGCGAACAGGATCAGGCCCAGCGCCCCCAGCGAATACCCGAGCATGCCCCAGACACCGAGCTGCAGCGCCAGCTGCGGGGCGGTCATCGTGGTATTGGCGGTGACCCAGGTAGCCATCGCGGTCGCAGTGGCCAGCGCCATGCCGACATTGCGCCCGGCCAGCATGTGGTCCTCGGCGGTCTTGTTGTGACGACCCAGCCACCAGCCGAGCGCCACCCAGAGGATGCTGAACGCGATCAGCAGCCCCCAGGCGATGGAGCTCGGGAGGATCGGGGCGTCGAGACCGTTCACGAGGCCTCCTTCACCTTTTTGATCTCGCGGATCGCCTCGTCGGTGGTCATCACGCGGGCGTAGCGATCCTTGATGGTGGTAATCGTCGCCTTCTGCATCTCCGGGGTCACCGTCGCGGTGGCGTCGTCCATCAGCGTGACATAGAAGCCCAGGTCACAGGCATCGCGCACGGCCGTGGATACGCACTCGTTGGAGTACACGCCCACGATGAACAGCGCCGAGATGTTCAGGTTGCGCAGGATGTAGTGCAGGTTGGTCGAGTTGAAGACCCCGCTGGCGGTCTTGTCCAGCACGATCTCGTCGCCCACCGGCGCCACCTGTTCGACGAACTCCGCATCCTTGGAGCCGGGCGCGGCATGCAGGTTCAGGCGCTTGTGACCCGGGCTGCGGTCGCGGCCATCGCGGGTCAGCGAGCGGATGCGCGTGTGGATCACCTCCAGCCCCTGCTCGCGGAACGCATCCTGCAGGCGGCGCACGTTTGGGAGCACCGTCTGTTCCAGGCGGTTGAAGTAGTACTCCTGGGCCTCGGGCGGCACGCCGGACTGCATCGAGTCGGCGAACACACCGTGACCGCGCGCGGCATCGAGGTACTGCAGGTCGATGCACAGCAGGGCGACGTGATGCTCGCGCAGCTCCTGACGCAGGACCGGGGTCGTGATCAGGCTCTCCTGGTACTGCTCGCGCAGCGGATCCAGGGAGTCGTAGTCGGTGAGCTGGGACACGTTGTCGTTATTGGCCATGCCGGTCGGTCCTTGGGTCGCGGTGATGGGGGATGCTCACGGACGGGCGGCCAGGGCCAGGGCGCTTTGCAGCGTCAGGTTGGCGCCCGTCTCGATATCTTCCCAGTTTGTCCATTCCGCCGCGGAATGGCTACGCCCCTGCAGGCTCGGCACGAAGATCATGCCGGTGCGCGTGATCGCGCTCATGCTCTGGGTGTCGTGGGCGGCCCCGCTGGGCATGGTCAGGTACTCCAGGCCCATGCGTTCGGCGGTCGCCTCGATGGTCTGCACGATGCCCGTGTCACAGCGCACCGGGTCGATCTCGGAGAGCACATCGAACTCGAACATCAGGTCGCGCCGGCGCGCGAGGCTGGACAGCGTGCGACGGGCCGCGTGGGCCAGCGCGGTCAGGACCTTCTCGTCGGTATCGCGCACCTCGAAGGAGAAAGTCGCCATGCCCGGCACGGTGTTCGCCGCGCCCGGCGAGAGCTCTACGCGGCCGATGGTCGCGCGCGAGTTCGGGCTGCCGTGCTCTTCCAGCAGGCGATTGATCTCGCCGCCGAACTCGGCCAGCCCCTGAAAGGCATCATTACGCATGTCCATCGGTGTGGTGCCGGCATGGTTCGGCTGCCCCTTCAGGCGCACCTCCCACTTGAACAGGCCGGTAATGGCCTCGACCACGCCCACACTCAGGCCGCGGCGATCCAGCACCGGGCCCTGTTCGATATGGGTCTCGATGAAAGCGTGCAGGGAGTGCGGGTCGCGCCGCGCGCTCAGCGCATCGTCGGCATTCAGACCCCAGTTGGCCATCGCCTCGACCAGGGTGATGCCCTCGAGATCCCGGGCATGGCTGATGCTCTCCGGGGTCAGCTTTCCGGCCATTGCCTGCGACCCGAACATGCCGCCGAAACGGCCCTCCTCGTCGGTGAAGTCGATCACCTCCAGCGGGTACTGCAGATCGACCGCGTGGTCCTTGGCCGTGCGCAGCACCTCCAGCCCGATCAGCACCCCGAGGGCACCATCCAGCGGGCCGCCCCCCGGGACGGTATCGAGATGCGAGCCCATGGCGACCACCGGGCGCTTGCCGTCGTAGTCGAGCCGGCCGTGCAGGTTGGCGGCACCGTCCTGCCAGACGTCCAGGCCCGCAGCCTCCAGGCGGCCGCGAAACCACTCGCGCCCGGCACGGTCGCCCTCGCTGAAGGCACGGCGGTGCAGGCCACGGTCAGCGTCGCGTCCGATCTGCCCCAGCTCGGTAATGTCCTGCTGCAGGCGCTGCATGTTGATCTTGAGTTCGTTCATCGTGTTCTCCGATAAGGCCGCCGGCCCCGGTCGCGGTACACGCGGATCGACGGGGCGGGGCAGGTGAATTCAGCCGCGTGGGCGACCGCGCAGGATGGCCACGATCAGGACCAGAAAGACGACGCCCCCCAGCACGAAGAAGCCGAATGCGCGAGCCAGGCTGTGATGCTCGACGCGGACCGTGGCCGTATCCGACCAGTCGTCGGCGTCGCTGGCACGCAGGCGGAAGCGGTATTCGCCATCGGGCAGACCGCTCACCACCGTGCTGGTGTCATGGCCTTCGTAGATGATGCGTGCATCGCCGTGATCCGGGCCCGCGGCCTGCTCCAGAGCGACGGCGCCAGCGGCCTCCCAGCTCAGGGTAAAGCCCCCGTCCGTGGAACGCTCGGGGGGGGCGTCGAAGGCTGGAGCCGCCTGCACCGCCAGCGGCAGCCACAACAGCGCCAGCAGCAGGGAACGAGCGGCACTCATCGCGGGCCAGCGCATCGTGGGTCTCAGGACTTGCCGTCGAACGGCTGAAGTCCGGCCCGTTCTTCAGTGGTGTTCATGGCCTCCACGAGCAGGTCCAGCCCCTGGTTCAGGTCGTCCAGGCGCCCCTTCGGCAGCGACTGCAGCGCACGGTTGAGCTCGCCCTGAGGGGCCGCCGGAGCTCGGTCCAGCAGTTCCATCCCCTGGTCGGTCACGTACAGGCGCACAATGCGCTGGTCCTTCTCCGGACGGCGGCGCTCGATCAGGCCGCGCTGTTCCAGCTTGTCGAGCAGATTGGATGTGGTCGAGGCGTGCACCGACAGCCGGCGCGAGAGATCGCTGACGTTGAGCCCCGGGGTCCGCTGCAGCTCCCACAGGGCCCACAGCTGCGAGGCGCTGATGCCGCAGGCACGCTCCACCGTGCGCGAGTGCCCCTGCAGCGCCCGAATAATCACGCGGAGCTGGCGGATGACCGAGCGCACGACATCGGGCTCGGTACTGTTGTTCGGATCGGGTTCCGGCCCCGATCGTGTGGCCTGGCTCAGCGACATCGCATTTCTCGTTATTTCAGCATCTGTTTGGTTATTTTTGTACAAAAATAGTTCCGTTGCAACTTGATGCCCGGGTGGCGGAATCGCCTCCCGGCCACTAAACAGGGGTTCAGGGGAGCGCTTTCTCACGCAGAATCCGCTGCCGATCACGGCGAGACGGGCACCGCCTGAGGCCCGGCAGGCCAAGGAACGCCTGCAAGGTGTCGCGGTCACACAACAACACGCTGAACTTGCGTCACGTGTTTACAACGCATTAGGTTTTACTTATAAGTGCCGCCGAACACGATTTCGTGCGCAAGACGCTCGTCTATCCGCCCGGGAGCATCGCGGGCAGCAGCCATAACGCCTACCAGAAGAGGAATTGCAATGAAAAAGACGACCAGCTGGACCCTGGCGCCCCTGTCCGGTGCCGTTGCCCTGGCCCTGTTCCTGGGCCCGAATGCCGCCGTCGCCGAAGGTGCGGGTGGTCTCAACTTCGATTTCTACGGGTCGCTGCGTACCCACGGCGAGTACGTGCGGCCAGATAACCGGAATGAAAGCGATGGGGGTGTAGATTCATATTGGGGTATGCGGGATGCGTATTCCAGGCTCGGGGTCCATATGAACTACGACATCAACGACCAGTTGGAGCTGTTCGGTCAACTCGAAATCGCCCTGGACAGTGCGAACCTGAAAGTTCAGGACCCTTATGATCAGGAAGAGGAAGTTCGAGTTGCCCAAGTTGGGCTGCGAGGAGATTTCGGGACCATTCAGATCGGACAGCAGTGGCTCCCCTACTACAACGCCATCTCCTTTCCGGTCGATATGTTCAGCACCTACTACAGCGGCTTCGCGACCTACACCGTGTTCCGTGTGAGGGATTCTGTCGCTTACTACAGCCCCGACTTCAATGGCTTCTCGTTCGCGGCCTCCTATTCCGACGACCGAGGCAACGAGAGCTCCACCTCTCGGATCGACGACAGTCGTGCCCAGTTCACGGCTTCATATAACTTTGGCGATACCACCATTTCGGCTGGTGTCGACGACCGAGGCAACGCTAACGGGGAGCGAGACCGCATTTACGGCCTGTCCGCATCACATCAGATGGGAGACTGGTACTTCGCTGCGAAGTACGAACAGTTCGATACGTTTAATGATACGTCTGGCGCCTTCAACGAAGATGGCGGCGAGGCCTTCAATGTCTTTGCCAGCTACACCCTTGGGAAGAACACTTTCAAGGCCATGCTCGCGAATGTGGACAACTACGGTGAAGATATTGTCCATCTTGGGTACGATTACCAGTACAACGACAGCCTGAAATTCTTCGCCGAGTACTACTACGAAGAAGAGACTGCCGCGATCACCCCACGGCGCGGCGGGCTCCAGGATTTCCCTGCCAACGCACAAGGTGGGCAGGTCATTGCGGCGGGCCTTCGGTTCGACTTCTGAGCAACCACATAGCACCAAAGGAACAAACCCCGGCCCCGCGCCGGGGTTTTTTTAACAAGAACGAAACGGTCATGTCTCTTCGCGGGCGGGGGGCTCGGCGAGCTCCGGACGTCCGGGCTGGGGCATGCGGTCGGGGTTGGCCCAGCGCATCAGGGCAAAGGCGAGCAGGATGGTGGGGATGCCGATCAGGGCGGAGCTGGCGAAGAACCAGACCCAGCCGATGTGTTCGGCGAGTACGCCCGTGAAGCCGGCGAGGAACTGCCCCGGCAACGTCATGATGGAGCTGAACAGGGCGTACTGGGTGGCGGTGTAGGCGCTGTTGGTGAGGCTGGAGAGGTATGCAATGAACACCGAGATGGCCATTCCGCCGGACAGGTTGTCGGCCATGATTGCGAACACCAGCCCGTAGGCCTCCGGTCCCAGGGTCGCCAGCCAGGAGAAGGTCAGGTTGGTTAGTGGGGCCAGGATCGCGGTGGCAATGAGCATGCGCATGATGCCGAAGCGCACGACCAGCAGGCCGCCGAGGGCCGCGCCGGTCAGGGTCATGGCCAGGCCGAAAGCGGCGGCGATGTTGGCGATCTCGTCCTTGGTGAAGCCGAGGTCCAGGTAGAACGGATTGGCCATCACGCCCATGAAGATGTCGCTGATGCGGAACACCGCAATGAAGGCGATCACCACCAGGGCGATCTTCCCGAAGCGCTGCCAGAATTCGACGAAGGGGCAGATCACCGCACCGATGAACCAGGCCTTCAGCCCGCGCCACCAGCCGGTGTCGGAGGTGTTGTTGAGGTAGTGGACCACCCGGTCCTCGAGCCGGGCGGTGGCGGAATCACGCCGGGCGACTTCGGGCTCGCGCACGATCAGCGTGCAGATCACACCGACCAGCATCAGCGCCGCCATGGCGGCGTACGACAGGCTCCAGCTGCCGGCCGCGGCGATGTGCAGCGCCCCGGCCCCGGCGGTCAGCAGCGCCACGCGGTAGCCGAACACGTAGGCCGCCGCCATTGCGCCCTGGCGCTCCTGACTGACCGCTTCGATGCGGTAGGCATCGATGGCAATGTCCTGGGTCGCGGCCCCGAAGGCGGTCAGTACGGCCCAGACGGCGACCAGCCAGAGCTGCTCCACCGGGTCGGTCAGGGCGATGCCGGCCAGGCCAAGGATGATCACGGCCTGGGCGAACAGCATCCAGGCACGGCGACGCCCGAACACCCGGGTGAGAAACGGCAGGGCCAGGCGGTCGACTACCGGGGCCCAGAAGACCTTGATGCTGTAGGCCATCCCGACCCAGGACAGGAAGCCGATGGAGGCCAGCTCCACGCCGAGGTCGCGCAGCCAGGCGGTGAATGTCCCGCCGGTCAGCAGCAGCGGCAGGCCGGCGGCAAAGCCCAGAAACAGCATCCCGATGACGCGCGGATGGCGGTAGACCGCCAGCGCCGCACGCCAGTCGCGGCTCGGGGGGCGTTGCGCGTCGGCAATACCGGTCATGAGCGCCGACCGCGGGGCAGGACACCCCGCTCAGGGCGTGTAGTCATAGTCGATCCAGAACGGCGCGTGATCGGAGAAGCGGTCGTCGGTATGAATGTACGGGTCGCGCGCGGTGGCGGCGATGCCGGGGGTCGCGATCTGGTAATCGATGCGCCAGCCGACGTTCTTGGCCCAGGCCTGGCCCCGGTTGGACCACCAGGTGTACTGCTCGGGACGCTCGTCCAGCCGGCGGAAGACGTCCACCATGCCGATCTCGTCGAACAGGTGATCGAGCCAGGCGCGTTCCTCGGGCAGGAAGCCCGAGTTCTTCTGGTTGGATTTCCAGTTGCGCAGGTCGATCTCGCGGTGGGCGATGTTCCAGTCGCCACAGATCACCCATTCGCGCCCGTCCTGCATGCGTTCGGTCAGCCAGGGCCGAAAGAAATCGAGGAAGCGCCACTTGGACTCCTGGCGGTGGTCGCCCGAGGACCCGGACGGCAGGTACAGCGAGACCACTGACAGGTTGCCGAAACGCATCTCCACGTAACGGCCTTCCTGATCCGCCTCCTCGAAGCCGATACGGGTGATGACCTCGTCCGGCTGCTGCCGGCTGTACAGGGCCACGCCGCTGTAGCCGGGCTTGACCGCGTCGACATAGGCGCAGTGGTGACCGCGCGGATGGAACGGCTCGCCCTGGATCTGGTGAATCTGGGCCTTGGTCTCCTGGATGCAGGTGACGTCGGCGGCGGTCGTGGGGAGCCAGTCGAAAAAGCCCTTGCGGGCAGCGGCACGAATGCCGTTGGCGTTCATTGAGAGTATGCGCATGGCGCAGAACGATACCCGCGGGCGCCGGCGCGGAAAAGCCCCGCGGGTCGGAGCCCGTGACGGACTGTGTCAAAATACGGGGTTTGAGACCGGAGCCGCCCGATGACCGCCCACGCCTTCCTCGAATATGCCCTGCAACGCGACGTCCTGCGCTTTGGCGAGTTCACCCTGAAGTCCGGGCGCATTAGCCCCTACTTCTTCAACGCCGGGCTGTTCAACCGGGGTTCCGATCTGGCGCGACTGGGCGAGTTCTACGCCCGGGCCATCGTCGATTCCGGCATCGAGTTCGATCTGGTATTCGGTCCGGCGTACAAGGGGATCCCGCTGGCGGCAGCGGTGACCGAGGCGCTGTACCGTGATCACGGCATGGACCGGCCCTGGGCCTTCAATCGGAAGGAGGCGAAGGACCATGGCGAAGGCGGCAACATCGTCGGTGCACCGCTGGCCGGGCGCGTGCTGATCGTGGACGACGTGATCACCGCCGGCACCGCGATTCGCGAATCGGTGGACTTGATCCGCGCGGCGGGTGCCACGCCGGTGGGGGTTGCCATTGCCCTGGACCGCGAGGAACGTGGCCGCGGCGAACGCTCGGCCATCCAGGAGGTCGAGGCCGATCTGGGCCTGCAGGTGATCCGCGTCGCGCGGCTGGGCGATCTGGTCGCGATGCTCGAGGATACCGGGCGCGCCCCGGAACACCTGGACGCGCTGCGCGCCTATCGCGCCGAGTACGGCGTTTAGGCGGCCTCGCAATGACGCGGGTAACGCCGCGGTAGCCGGGGGCTAGAGAAGCTCGGTGTCGTCGTGCGAGTACGGCGGCGAGCAGCTGCACAGGATGTGCAGCGGCCCGGTGCCGGTATTGCGGATGTTGTGCGGGGTGCCGGGCGCGATGCAGACGGTATCGCCCGCGGCGACGGCGAAGGTCTTCGCGCCCAGCCGCATTTCGCCCGCGCCACGGGTGATGTGATAGAGCTCTTCGGTTCGCGCGTGGCGATGCAGCAGCGTGGTGGCCCCCGGCTGCACCACCGCCTCGGCCAGGCTCTGGGCCGCGTTGCCGTGGGTATCCGGGTGCATCAGCTCGCGGATCTCGGAGCCGTCCTTGGTGTCGTAGGCCGGGATTTCAGCGTAGTGCGTGTGCATCGTCGCGCTCACGCGGACTCCGGAACTTCCTCGAGCAGCAGGCTGCGCCCCCCCATGGCCGAGGGTTTGGGCACGCCCATCAGTTCCAGCACCGTGGGTGCCACATCGGCCAGCCCGCCGCCGGTGCGCAGGCGCCAGCGCTGGGAGTCGGTGATCATGCACATGACCGGGTAGATCGTGTGCTGGGTATGCGGGGCACCGGTGACCGGGTCGATGTATTCGTCGCAGTTGCCATGATCGGCGGTCACGATCGCGGAGTACTCGAGCTCCTTCGCCGCATCCAGTACCCGCCCGACCTCCCGGTCGAGGACCTGAACCGCCTCGATCAGGGCGTCGCGTTTGGCGGTGTGCCCGACCATGTCGCCGTTGGCGAAGTTGACCAGGATGAAGCCGTAGCGCCCGCTCTGCATCGCCTGGATGGTCTCGTCGGCCACCTGCCGCGCGCTCATCTCCGGCTGCTCGTCGTAGGTATCTACCGCCGGCGAGGGCACCATCACGCGCTGCTCCCCGGCGTAGGGCTCTTCCTTGCCGCCGTTGAAGAAGAAGGTCACGTGGGCGTATTTCTCGGTCTCCGCGCAGTGGAACTGCGGGATGCCGGCAGAGGCGATAGTACTGCCCAGCGTGGTCGAGGGACGTTCCGGTGGGAACGCGATCGGGGAGAGGAAACGCGGATCGTATTCGGTCAGGCAGGTCTCGGACACCGGGTGGAAATCACCGCGATCAAAGCCGTCGAAATCGTCCATGCCCAGCGCGGCGGTCAGCTGGCGCGGACGGTCGTTGCGGAAGTTGAACAGGACGCAGACCGCGTCCTGACCCAGCGGCGCACCGCCATTCACGATGCGCGGGTTGATGAACTCGTCGTCCTCGCCGGCGGCATAGGCGGTCTCGATCGCCTCGCGGGCCGACGCGACCGGCTCGCCCTCGCCATAGGCGATGGCGCGGAAGGCCCTCTCGGTACGCTGCCAGCGCTTGTCGCGGTCCATCGCGTAATAGCGCCCGCACACAGTGGCGATCGCGCCGCCGGCGTTCGCCAGCTCTTCCTCCAGCGGGTCGAGGTAGTGGAGGGCCGAACGCGGCGCGGTGTCGCGACCGTCGGTGATCATGTGCACCATGGGCCGGGCGCCCTCGCGCTGGCAGATCTCGACCAGGGCACGCAGGTGGCGAATATGCGAGTGCACGCCGCCATCGGAGACCAGACCGATCAGGTGCAGCGGCTGGTCCTTGGCGACCGCGGCGCGTGCGGCGCTGACCAGGGCATCGTTCTCGTAGAAGCTGCCGTCGGTGATGGAGTCATCAATCCGCACCAGGTCCTGGTTGATAACCGTGCCCGCGCCCAGCGTCAGATGGCCGACCTCGGAATTGCCCATCTGCCCGTCGGGGAGCCCCACGGCGCGGCCGCAGGCATCCAGCGTGGTGTGCGTATGGGTGGACAGGTATTCGTCCAGCCGCGGCGTGCTGGCCTCGGCAAAGGCGTTGTTCAGCTTCGAGGGGTTTACGCCCACACCATCCATGATGATCAGAAGGACGGGGCGGCGGGGGGTCGGGCGCGGGTCTGCCATCGCGGGTTCTATACCTGGGTCAATGGATTACCCGAGTATTTTAGCAAGTTCCGATGCTGGGGGCGTGGCCGCGGTTACCTAGCGAACGCGCCCCTCGTCGTAGTCTTCCTGCGACGGGCCATCATCGTCACCGCCGCTCGCGCTGGAGGACTTCCTGGCGCTGGTCTCGCGCGCCTCGCGCTGACGCCGGAGTTCCGCCTGCTCCTCCTCGATACGGTCGAGCTCGGCGTCCATCTCGTCGTCAGTCAGCGGGGTATAGCCGGTACGCGCCGCGGCCGTGGTGCCTTCACCGGCGGCGGTCCCGGCGCTGCCGGAGGCCCCGGCACCGGAGACCGCAGCGGTCTTCCCGGCGGACCCGCCGCCACTGCCGCCACCACGCGGCTTGTTGCTGCCACCGCCACCCGGACCGTCGTCGTCCGGCCCGTCGCCGCTGGCACCGCTGTCGTCCGCAGCCTCGGCCCGGCGTCGGGCCTTCTTGCGTTCCATGATCCGCGACAGGATCAGGCCCACCTCGAACAGCAGCCACATCGGCAGGGCCAGCAGGGTCTGCGAGATGATGTCCGGCGGCGTCAGCACCATGCCGACCAGGAACACGCCGACAATCACGTAGGGCCGCTTCTGGGCCAGCTTGTCCGGGGTGGTCGCGCCCATCGAGACCAGCAGGATGGTGGCCACCGGCACCTCGAAGGCGATGCCGAACGCGATGAACAGCATGATCACGAACGACAGGTAGCGCGAGATGTCGGTCATCACCGACACCCCCTCGGGCGCCGTCGCGGTAAAGAAGGCAAAGATCAGCGGGAACACCACGAAATAGGCGAATGCCATACCGAGGTAGAACAGCGCGGTGGAGGACGCCACCAGCGGCAGCGCCATGCTCTTTTCGTGGGCGTACAGGCCCGGCGCCACAAAGGACCAGACCTGGTACAGCAGGTACGGGATGCTGATGACCACCGCCAGCAGCAAGGTCAGCTTGAACGGGATCAGGAACGGCGCGGCGACGTCGATCGCGATCATGCTGGTGCCTTCCGGCAGATGCTGCATCAGCGGATCGGCCAGCCAGGTGTAGATCGGGTTGGCGAACGGGAACAGGACCAGGAACACCACCAGGATGGCGATGAACATCCTGAGGATGCGATCCCGCAGTTCGATCAGATGCGAGAGCAGGGTCTCGGTCGCTTCCGGACTCGGCTCAACCCCCGGTTTGGTCTTGCTCATGAGTGCTTGTCAGGGGTCTGGTCGTCGGGTGCATCGTCGGCGCGGCGCTCGCCCTCCGGGCCCGACGCATCATCGGCGGCCGGATCCGGGGTACGGCGCTCGCGCACGGCGGGCTTCTTGGGCTTCTGGCGCGGACGGTCGTCGGCGCGCGCCTTCTGTTCGGCGGCCAGGGCCGGATCGTCGGTCATCAGATTGCCATCCAGGCTGCCCTTGGTCGGCACCCGACGGATCTCGGGGGACGCGTCAGCGTCAGCGGCATCCGCCGCCGTATCATCGGCACGTACTGCGGCATCAGGACTGCGCATGGAAGGCTTGTCGCGGACGGCGGGCTTCGGCTTCTTGCCCTCCAGGGCCTTCGACTCGGGCTCGGCGGACGCCTGGCCCGACGCCGACTTGCCCTCGATGTCTTCGCGCAGGCCGCGCTCGGTATCCTCGAGGTCCTCGCGCAGGCTGGTCTCGGTCTCGTCCATCATGCTTTTCAGCTGGCGGATCTCGCGATCCTGACTCTTGAGCATGTTGCGCAGCTCGTCAGTCTGGAGCTCCTGCTCGAAGTCGGAGCGCACGCTATGCACGAAACGCCGGGTCTTGCCGACCCAGCGCCCGATCTCGCGCGCAAGACCGGGCAGACGCTCCGGCCCGACGACCAGCAGCGCCACCAGCACGATGATGATGATTTCCCAGAAGCCGATATCGAACATGGGCTACCGCCAGTGAGGCCCGACCGCCACGCCGGCCTCGGAGCTCAGGACTTCTTGTCCGACTGCGAGGCGTCGGAGCCCTGTTCGCTGCTCTTCTTCACCTCGGCGTCGACCACACGGCCGTTGCCTTCGGTCTGGTCCTCGACCTCGCGCGGCTCGCCGTCTTCGCCTTCCTTCTTCTCGTCGCCGTCCGGGTCCTTGACGGCCTGGCGGAAGTTTTTCATCGCCGAGCCAATGTCTCCGCCCATGTTGCGCAGCTTCTTGGTGCCGAACAGCAGCACGACAATCAAAAGGATGATGAGGAGCTGCCAAATGCTGATGCCACCAATACCCATGAACTCTGTCTCCGGTTACTTAACTTTGCGTTAGCCTGAACGGCGCCAGGCCCATAATCAACAAGACGTTTCTAATGGTCGGAGCGGCGCCCACTGGTCTGCCGCGCCGCCTTCTCGGCGATTCCGGACAGGCCAAAGCGGCGTGCCAGTTCGTCGAGGACATCGTCGGGGTGCCGCCCGCGAGCCGCGAGAACCACCAGGGCATGAAACCACAGGTCAGCCATTTCCGATACCAGGGCATCGGTATCGTCGTTCTTGGCGGCAATCAGTGTCTCGGTAGATTCTTCGCCCAGCTTCTTGAGCATCTCGTCCAGACCGCGGGCATGGAGCCTGGCCACGTACGACTGCTCCGGGTCAGCCTGACGGCGCTGCTCGATGACCTCGGCCAGCGCGGACAGGACCTCGGCGCCGGTACCGCTCGAGGCGCTCATGCCGCAACCACGTCGGCGTCGTTGGGCCGCACCGGCACACCGGCCGCCGCCATGGCGTCCTTGGCCTCGCCCACCGTGTGCTGACCAAAATGGAAGATACTGGCCGCCAGCACCGCATCGGCGTGGCCCTCGGTCACACCCTCGACCAGGTGCTGCAATTCGCCGACGCCGCCCGAGGCGATCACCGGCACCCCGACCGCATCGCTGACGGCGCGGGTCAGGGCGAGGTCGAAACCGATGCGGGTACCGTCGCGATCCATGCTGGTCAGCAGGATCTCGCCGGCCCCCAGGGCCTCCATGCGCTGCGCCCACTCGACCACATCCAGCCCGGTCTCGCGGCGCCCCCCATGGGTAAAGACTTCCCAGCGCGGCGGTTCATTCCTGTCGCTCACCTGCTTGGCGTCGATCGCGACCACAATGCACTGGCTACCGACCCAGTCAGCGGCCTCGCGGACCAGCTCGGGACGATGCACCGCGGCCGTGTTGATCGACACCTTGTCGGCGCCGGCATTCAACAGGCGCCGGATGTCCTCCACCGCGCGTACGCCACCGCCCACGGTCAGCGGGATGAACACCTCGCGCGCGACGGACTCGACCACATGCAGGATGGTGTCGCGATCATCGCTGGAGGCGGTGATGTCGAGAAAGGTGATTTCGTCCGCACCCTGCGCGTTGTAACGTCGCGCGATCTCCACCGGGTCGCCGGCATCACGGATGCCCACGAAGTTGACGCCCTTGACCACACGGCCGGCGTCCACGTCGAGACAGGGGATCACGCGCTTGGCGAGCATCTCAGGCCCCGGAGGCCGCCTTGCGGGCCTCTTCCAGGGTGAACGCCCCCTCGTACAGGGCGCGGCCGACGATCGCGCCGGTGATGCCCTCGTCCTCGCATGCGGCCAGGTTGCGGATGTCATCCAGCGAGCTGATGCCGCCGGAGGCGATGACCGGCACGCGCACATTGGCCGCCAGCCGCGCCGTGGCCTCGACGTTCGGCCCCTTCATCATGCCGTCACGGCTGATGTCGGTGTAGACAAAGGCGACCACGCCGTCGGCTTCGAAGTGCTGGGCCAGGTCGATCACGTCGTGGTGCGACAGCTTGGACCAGCCATCTACCGCCAGCTTTCCGTCTTTGGCGTCCAGACCCACGATGATGCGCCCGGGAAACTCCAGGCACAGGTCGTTCACGAAGTGTGGCGCACTGACCGCGCGGGTGCCGATAATCACGAACTCGACGCCGGCATCGAGATAGGCCTGGACCGTATCCTCGTCACGCACGCCGCCGCCGATCTGGATCGGCAGGTCGGGAAAGGCCTCGGCAATGGCATGTACCGCGGCGGCATTGCGCGGCTGCCCGGCGAAGGCACCGTCCAGATCCACGATATGCAGGCGTTCGGCACCGGCATCGACCCAGCGCCGGGCCATCTCCACCGGGTCTTCGCCAAACACGGTGGAATCCTCCATCTTGCCCTGGCGCAGACGGACGCACTTGCCTTCCTTCAGATCGATGGCGGGGATGACCAGCATTCTCGACTCCTCACGTAGCGCCGGGACCGTCTCCGTCCCAGCGCAGAAAGTTGTGCAGCAGACGCAGCCCGCAGGCCGCGCTCTTTTCCGGGTGGCACTGCATAGTGAACAGCGAGCCCCGCGCCAGTGCCGAAGCAAAGGTCTCGCCATAATCCGTGCGTCCGGCCACATCGTTCGCGTCCGCCGGCTGCACGCGGTAACTGTGCACGAAATAAAACCAGGGCGTGGCGGGCAGACCATGCCAGAGCGGGTGCTCGCCCGCGGGCATGACCCGGTTCCAGCCCATATGCGGAATCTTCAGGCGGCGCCCGTCGACCCCCTGCATTTCGGGAAAGCGCGCGACCTCGCCCGGGAGGATCCCGAGCAGGTCGACCCCGCCGCTCTCCTCGCTGTGCTGCATCAGGATCTGCTGGCCCAGACACAGGCCGAGAAACGGCCGGTCCGCGGTCAGCTCCGGGAGCAGCCGGTCCAGTCCGCGGCGTGCAAGCGCCTGCATGGCGTCGCCAGCCGCGCCCTGGCCCGGGAAGACCAGGCGATCGGCCGCGCGCAGCACGTCCGGGTCATCCGTCAGCAGGATGCGCTGGGCGTCGGTGGCCTCGTGCTCCAGCGCACGGACCACCGAGTGCAGGTTGCCCATGCCGTAGTCGATGACGGCAACAGTTTCCATGGCCGGGCCTCGTCCGTTGCGCCGCTACAGGCTGCCCTTGGTGGACGGCATCATGCCCGCCGACCGCGGATCCATTTCCGCCGCCACGCGCAGGGCCCGGCCGAAAGCCTTGAAGATGGTCTCGGCGACATGGTGCGCGTTGTTGCCGCGCAGGCAATCGATATGCAGGGTCATCCAGCCGTGGTTGACCAGCCCCTGGAAGAACTCGTGAAACAGGTCGACATCGAAGTCGCCGATATGCGAGCGGCGAAAATCGGCGTGCATCTCCAGCCCGGGCCGACCCGAGAAGTCGATCACCACGCGGGACAGGGCCTCGTCCAGCGGGACGTAGGCATGGCCGTAACGGCGGATACCCTTCTTGTCGCCCAGGGCCTGGGCCAGCGCCTGCCCCAGGGTGATGCCGATGTCCTCCACGGTGTGGTGGGCATCGATATGCAGGTCCCCGTCGGCGCGCACATCCAGATCGACCAGGCCGTGGCGGGCCACCTGGTCCAGCATGTGATCGAGGAACGGGATACCGGTCTCGAGGTGGCTTTTGCCGGTACCGTCGAGGTTCAACTCGATGGCAATCCGGGTCTCCAGGGTGTCGCGGCGGACGGATGCGGTACGTTCAGTCATGTTCCGGTTCAGGCACGATAAAACGCCAGTGTAGCAAGGCTGGCGCCGGCCCGGTATGAGACCCGCGCGGATACAGGGATCAGCGCCCCCGAGGTAGACCCGCCACCGGCCCGCGGAGGTGCTCACATCAGGGGCTCCCTAACGCTGCAGGCGCGGGCCGACCAGCAGGGCCTCCGGGACCGCGTCGCGGATGGCGGCCGGCAGTTCAATGCAAAGCCCCGGCCGTGCACGGAGGGAGACCCACAGGGTATTCAGCTTCAGGTTGAGCTCGACGAACGCCACATCGGCCTCGTACCCGCTCAGCACGCGCTCGATGGCGAGGGCACGTGCATGGATCTGGTCCCGCGGGCGCTGGCGCAGGCCGGGAATCAGCATCATGAAGTCCGCCAGGCGCCGGCCATGTGCATCCCGCTTCGGCAGGCGCTGCCACAGGGGCTGGTGGGGCTCCAGCAACAGGGCCGGGCGCAGGGAGGTCTCGGGGGCGGACGAAACAGGGGCATCGGGGGCCATGGGGTGCCTCGCGAAAGGGCCTGTCTGGAGTGTAGGCCACGCCCACCGCCTGCGGCGCCCGGACACAAAAAAGCCGGGGACAGGCCCCGGCTTTTCCACAAGGGGTGTGACCCCCGTGTTTTAGCGAACTTCGACGTCAGTAGAGTCGGATTCGCCCTTGTTGTCCGTCCAGGAGACGGTGATGGTATCGCCGGCGGAGCCGTCGATCTCACCCTGCAGGAACGGGTTGCGCGAGACAGTGTAGTGCCAGTTGGCGGTGATGGCAGTGGTGCCATTACGCTTGATTTCCACGGTCTCGATGAAGTGCGGGCCACCGTCATCATCCGGGACCAGCATGTCGTGGCTCATCAGAGCACGGATATTGATAACGCCGTTGCTTTCCTGGGCGCGAACTCGAATAGACATATCTTAAACCTCCAGTAGTGTTCGGATCAGCGGTTCGGGGTCGGCGTTAGCCGCCGCAGCCACCGACCGTGACCTTCACTTCTTGAACCGTCTTGTACCAGGAGTCGCCGGACTTCGCGACGGCGATCACGTTGGAGGACTCGCCCATGCGGATACGGCCGGAGATGTTGGCGTGCGCGCCATCACCCAGAACGTAGTGGGCGGTCAGCGGCTGGTTGTTCAGCTCGACGAACACGGCCATTTCGGTCACGTTGTCCATGCCAGTGGAGATCGAGACGGGAACCACGGCGCCGTTTTCGGCGATTTCCGGGGCGCTCAGCTCGACATCGCCATCCGGGACGTCGCTGGTACCGGTGACGGCTTCCATGGCGGCGGCCAGGCCTTCGGCGGCGAAGGCGTCGGACGGCCAGGCGGCCAGCAGCTTGCTCGGAGCCAGCAGGCCGGCGCCGACGGCAACACCGACGGTACCGGCAGCGAGGGTGCCTTTCAGGAAGACACGGCGCTTGGTGCTAATCATGGATGATCTCCTCTCATCTTGTGGGTCAGTTCCGGATCATTCCGGGGGCGTTCCTTGCGGCAGGGCCGCAGTGACGCCTGTTGCTCTGGACGGTGACCTGCAGGGCTGTATTCCCTGCGGATCGGGCTCCGTCCCCTGACCAGCTTCAGTGGTCTTTTACTGGTCTTGCAGATGCATCGTCCCAAACCTGCCTGAATCATTGATGAACGAATCAGCACGATTCCTGAATGGGTGAATGTACCGGTGGGGACGCCCTGGCATCCGCCGCCTGCACCTGAAGCCAGGGGCGTATCAATGGCACACTATTCCCCCCTGATGCAACGCAACCCCGGATGCGCACCATGTTTTCCTGCAAGGCCCAGTGGCTCCTGATCGCCGTCGCCATCGTGCTCGGCACGATGCAGATGCTCGCCTCCTGCGGGCAGAAGGGCGACCTCTACCTGCCCGATGACGACGCGACCGAGGAGCGCCGCTAGATGGACTACTTCGACTACCACGGCGGTACGCTGCATGCCGAAGGCGTGGCGCTGGATCACCTCGCCCGGCTGGTGGGTACGCCTGCCTACGTCTATTCACGCGCCACGCTGGAGCGTCACTACCGCGCGTTCAGCGAGGCCCTGATCGGCACCCCCCACCAGGTCTGCTTCGCGGTGAAGGCAAACTCCGCGCTGGGGGTGCTGAACGTGCTCGCGCGCCTCGGCGCCGGGTTCGACATCGTCTCCGGCGGCGAACTGGAGCGCGTGCTGCGCGCCGGTGGCGACCCGGCGAAGGTCGTGTTCTCCGGCGTCGGCAAGACCGCAGCCGAGATGCGCCGGGCACTCGAGGTCGGCATCCACTGCTTCAACGTCGAGTCCGCCCCGGAGCTGGAACGGCTCGAGTCCGTTGCGGCCGAGATGGGTGTGACCGCGCCGGTCTCGATCCGCGTGAACCCGGACGTCGACGCCGAGACCCATCCCTATATCGCCACCGGCCTGCGCGAGAACAAGTTCGGCGTCGCCATCGAGGAGGCGCCGGCGCTGTATGCCCGGGTACGCGACAGCCAGCACCTGGAGGCCACCGGCGTCGATTTCCACATCGGCTCGCAGCTGACCCGGATCGATCCGTTCACCGATGCCCTGAAGCGCGTGCTGGCGCTGGTCGACCAGCTGGCCGCAGACGGCATCGAACTCGAACATATCGATGTCGGCGGCGGGCTGGGCGTGCGCTACCGCGACGAGACCCCGCCGGAGCCGGACGCCTGGGCCAGCGCCCTGCGCGAGGTGATGGGCGAGCGCCCGCTGAAGGTGCTGCTGGAGCCGGGCCGCGCGATCGCGGCCAACGCCGGCGTGTTCCTGACCCGGGTGGAGTACCTCAAGCACACCGAGGCCCACGACTTCGCCATCGTCGACGGCGCGATGAACGACCTGCTGCGCCCGGCCCTGTACGGCGCCTGGCAGGAGATCATCCCGGTCGTGCAGCGCAAGGACACCGAGGCCCGCACCTACGACATCGTCGGCCCGGTCTGCGAGACCGGCGACTTCCTCGGCCGCGAGCGCGAACTGGCGCTGGCCGCGGGCGACCTGCTGGCCGTGCGGTCGGCCGGGGCCTATGGCTATGTGATGGCCGGCAACTACAACTCGCGCCCGCGCCCGCCGGAGATCATGGTCGACGGCGACCACTTCCAGATCATCAACCGCCGCGAGCAGGTCGATCACCTGATGATGCGCGAGAGCATGCTGCCGGAAGACACGGACCCGGACGATGACGATCCGCCCGGGAGCGTGGAGCCGTGATCCCGCGGCGCCCGGAACCGGAGCTGATGCTCGAGCCTGCGCAGGCCCGCGCCTACGCCGAGGCCGACTTCGCCGCCCCGCACGAGGGCTTCGTGGACGCCTTCGCCGAGGCCTTCCCGGGCCCGGTGACCGGGCCGGTACTGGATCTTGGCTGCGGCCCGGGCGACGTCTCGCTGCGCTTCGCCGCACGCTACCCGGCCTGCGAGGTCGACGGGATCGACGGCGCGCCCGCGATGCTGGCCGCCGGTGACGCGCTGATGGCCGGCCACCCGGCCGCGCCGCGCGTACACCTGGCCGAGGGCTTCCTGCCCGCGGCGCGCGGCCCGCGCGCCCCGTATGCCACGATCATCAGCAACTCCCTGCTACATCACCTGCATGAGCCCGCGGTGCTGTGGCAAGCCATCGTGCGCGATGGGGCGCCCGGCGCGGCCGTGTTCGTGATGGACCTGCGACGACCGGACTCGGAGCAAACGGTCAAGGCCCTGGTCGCGAAGTACGCAGCCGAGGACCCGGACGTGCTGCGGCGCGACTTCGAACACTCCCTGCACGCGGCCTTCACGCCCGACGAGGTCCGCGCGCAGCTGTCCGCCGCCGGCCTCGACGGCTTCACCGTCCGTATCACCTCGGACCGGCACATGATCATCTTCGGGCACCTGCCGGGGGCCACCTGATGCGCCTGGAATTCACCAAGATGCACGGGCTGGGCAATGACTTCGTCGTCATCGACGGCACGCGCCAGGCCGTCCGGCTCGACGAGGCGACGCTGCGCCATCTGGCGGATCGCCACTTCGGCATCGGCTGCGACCAGATCCTGCTGGTGGAGCCCCCGGGCGACCCGGCGCAGGCCCTGTTCCGCTACCGCATCTTCAATGCCGACGGCTCCGAGGTGGAGCAGTGCGGCAACGGGGCGCGCTGCTTCGCCCGCTTCGTGCGCGAGCAGGGCCTGACCGAGGCCCGCGAGATCCCGGTCGAGACTCTGGGCGGGCGCATCGTGCTGCATGTCGAGGACGACGAGCGCGTGCGCGTCAACATGGGCGCCCCGGTGTTCGCGCCCGAGCGCATCCCGCTGCGGGCCGAGCGCGAGGCCCCGGCCTATACCCTGGAGATTGAGGGCCACCCGATCACGCTGGGTGCGGTATCCATGGGCAACCCGCATGCACTGATCCTGGTGGACGATGTCGCGCGCGCGCCGGTGACGGAGATCGGCCCGCTGATCGAACGCCACGAAAGCTTCCCGCGTCGCGTCAACGTCGGATTCGCGCATGTGCGCGACCGCGGCCACATCGACCTGCGGGTATTCGAGCGCGGGGCCGGCGAGACCCTGGCCTGCGGCTCCGGCGCCGCGGCCGCGATGGCCATCCTGCGCCATCGCGGGCTGGTCGACGCGGACGTCGAGGTCTCGCTGCCGGGCGGGGCCCTTGTGCTAAGCTGGAGCGGACAGGCCGAGGCACCGGTTTGGCTGACCGGGCCGGCCACCACGGTATTCAACGGCTGGATCGATCTATGACTGGGCAACCCTCCAAGGCGTCTTCCGCCCGTACTCCGGAGGCGGAACACGCGATCAGCGCGGCAGACGTCGAGACGTACCTGCGCGACCACCCCGATTTCTTCCAGGACCACCTGCCGCTGCTGGACATCCTGCGCCTGCCGCACCCCAGCGGCGGCGCGGTCTCGCTGCTGGAACGCCAGGTCAGTCTGCTGCGCGAAAAACACCGCGCGATGGAACAGCACATGGCCGAGCTGGTCGAGCGCGCCCGTGACAACGAGCGCATGGGCCAGCACCTGCACGAGCTGGCCAAGACCCTGATGCGCGCCGAAAACCTGGATGCGGTGCTGGCGCTGACCCAGGATGCCCTGCGCAACGAGCTCAACGCCGAGCGGGTCAGCATCCGCCTGGCCGGTCGCGAGGTGGACGAGCTGCACGCACTGGACCGCGGCGACCTCGCCACCTTCGACCCGCTGTTCGCCCGCGGCAAGGCCCAGTGCGGCCGAGTGCCGGCCGAGATGCTGCACGTGCTGTTCGACGCCGCCGAGGACATCGGCTCCGCGATCCTGATGCCGCTTGGCAGCGAGAGCGACCCCATCGGCGTACTCGGCCTGGCCAGCGAATCCGCCGACCGCTTCCAGCCCGACATGGGCACCTATTTCGTCACCCATATCGGCGACCTGCTGGCCGAATCGATCCGCTGCCATGTCGAGCGGACCCACGCCGCCGCCTGAGGCGGCGACCGATTCGAGCCCGCCACAGGATGCGGACATCGCGGCCTTTCTGGCCCATCTGCGCGATGTTCGCGGCCATTCGCCGCATACCCTCCAGGCCTACCGGCGTGACCTGGCGCAGTTGCGGCGCCTGCACGCGGGCCCCTGGTCGGGGCTGACGGCGGCGGACATGCGGCGCATCGCCGGACAGCAGGCCCGCGAAGGCCGCCATCCGCGCTCCATCCAGCGCTTCCTGTCCGCCGCGCGCGGCTTTTTCGCCTATCAGGTCGAACACCGCCGTATGCCGGCCAACCCCGCCGCCGGCCTGCGCGGACCGCGGGCGGGGCGCGCCCTGCCGCGCGATCTTGACGTCGATCAGGCCCAGCAGGCGCTGACCCCGGCCGAGGGTCTCGACCCGATCCTGGCCGCCCGCGACCAGGCCATGCTGGAGCTGCTGTACTCCTCCGGGCTGCGCCTGTCGGAGCTGACCGGGCTGGACCTGACGGATCTCGACCTCGATACCGGCCTGGTGCGGGTACTCGGCAAGGGCCGACGCGAGCGCAGCGTCCCGGTGGGGCGGGTGGCACGTGATGCGATCCGCAGCTGGCTTGAGCGCCGTGGCGACTGGGCCGCTCCCGGCGAACGCGCCCTGTTCGTGACCCGCCGCGGCGGGCGCATCGGCAATCGCGCGGTACAGCGCCGCGTGGCCGAGGCCGGGCGCCGCGCCGGGCTGGACGTGCGCCTGCACCCGCACCGGCTGCGCCACGCCTTCGCCAGTCACCTGCTGGAATCGAGCGGCGATCTGCGAGCCATTCAGGAACTTCTGGGTCACGCCAACCTTGAAACCACCCAGATCTATACCCATCTCGACTATCAGCACCTGGCACAGGTGTATGATGCCGCGCATCCGCGGGCCCGCCGGAGCCGCTGAGTCGCCCGCGTCCAAAACCCGGGCAGCCGCACCGCGCCCTCGACACACAGCCGAACAGGAGAATCCCGTGGAACAGTTTCGCGGCACCACCATCGTCTGCGTCCGCCGCAATGGCGCCGTCACCCTTGGCGGCGACGGCCAGGTATCGCTGGGCAACACCGTGATGAAGGGCAACGCGCGCAAGGTGCGCCGCGTCTACCACGACCGCATCCTGGCCGGCTTTGCCGGCGGCACCGCCGATGCCTTCACCCTGTTCGAACGCTTCGAGGGCATGCTGGAAAAGCACTCCGGCAACATCACTCGCGCCGCGGTCGAGCTGGCCAAGGACTGGCGTACCGACCGCGCCCTGCGCAAGCTTGAGGCCCTGCTGGCCGTGTCCGACCGCGAGAGCTCCTTCGTGATCTCCGGCAACGGCGACGTCATCGAGCCGGAGAACGCGCTGATCGCGATCGGCTCCGGCGGCCCGTATGCGCAGGCCTCCGCCCAGGCGCTGCTGCAGAACACCGACCTGCCGGCCCGCGACATCGTGGAGAAATCGCTGAACATCGCCGCCGATATCTGCGTCTACACCAACCACAACCTGACCCTGGAGAGCCTGGACGCCGAATGATCGGCGGCCGACCCGGCCGCGCGACCGCGCCTCCGCAATCCCTTCGAATCAAGGCCCGTTTGCCATGACCGACATGACCCCCCGCGAGATCGTCCAGGAACTGGACCGCTACATCATCGGCCAGGACGAGGCCAAGCGCTCCGTCGCCATTGCCCTGCGCAACCGCTGGCGCCGCCGCCAGCTCCCCCCGGAGCTGCAGCCGGAGGTCACGCCCAAGAACATCCTGATGATCGGCCCGACCGGCGTCGGCAAGACCGAGATCGCCCGGCGCCTGGCCAGGCTCGCCCGCGCGCCGTTCATCAAGATCGAGGCGACCAAGTTCACCGAGGTCGGCTATGTCGGCCGCGATGTCGAATCGATCATCCGCGACCTCGCCGAGGCCGCGGTCAAGCAGCTGCGCGACGAGGCCATCAAGGAAAATCGCGTAAAGGCCGAAGACGCGGCGGAGGAGCGCATCCTCGATGCCCTGCTGCCACGCCCGCGCAACGCCGGCTTCACCGAGTCCGCGCAGGACGACGCCAACAGCGACACCCGCCAGAAGCTACGCAAGCGCCTGCGCGAGGGCGACCTGGACGAGCGCGAGATCGACATCGAGGTGCAGCAGAATCCGCACGGCGTGGAGATCATGACCCCGCCGGGCATGGAGGAGATGGCCAGCCAGCTGCAGTCGATGTTCCAGAACCTCGGCGGCCAGAAGACCCGCTCGCGGCGACTGAAGATCGCCGAGGCCCGCAAGCTGCTGATCGAGGAAGAGGCCGCGCGCCTGATCAACGAAGAAGAGCTGAAGCTGCAGGCGATCGACCGCGTCGAACAGAGCGGCATCGTCTTTCTCGACGAGATCGACAAGGTTGCCAGGGGCAGCGACAAGGGCAGCAGCGGCGAGGTCTCGCGCGAGGGCGTGCAGCGCGACCTGCTGCCGCTGATCGAGGGCACCACCGTCTCCACCAAGCTGGGCATGGTGCGCACCGACCACATCCTGTTCATCGCCTCCGGCGCCTTCCACCTGTCCAAGCCGTCCGACCTGGTGCCGGAGCTGCAGGGGCGGCTGCCGATCCGCGTCGAGCTGGACGCGCTCTCGGCGGACGCCTTCGTGCGCATCCTGACCGAGCCCACCGCCTCGCTGACCGAACAGTACGTGGAGCTGATGAAGACCGAGGGCGTGGAACTGCGCTTCGAGGCGGATGGCGTGCGTCGCCTCGCCGAGATCGCCCATGACGTGAACGCACGCACCGAGAACATCGGCGCCCGGCGCCTGCACACCGTGCTGGAACGCCTGCTGCGGGATGTCGCCTACCGCGCCCCGGACGTGGACGGCGCGGTGATCGTGGACCGCGCGTTCGTCGACCAACGCCTGGGTGACCTGGTCGAGGACGAGGACCTGTCGCGCTACATCCTCTGACCGCCGCGGAGGGGCGCGCTACGCCGTATCCCGGCGGTAGGGGTCCGGCCAGCTCGCCGGCGGCGGGTTGAAGCGCTTGTAGGCCCAGTTGTATTGCTCCGGGCAGCGCCGCACCAGGGCCTCGACATGGGCATTGATCGCAGCCGCCGCGCGGGCGAAGTCGCGGTCGGCGACCTCCGGCCCGGCCGCGATCTCGTGATAGCGAAAGCCCCGGCCCTTCGGCAGACGTTCGGCGAACAGGAACACCACATGGTCGCTACGGCCGCGCAGCAGGCGCGGGAGCAGGGTCATGGTCAGGGCCGGGCGGCCGAAGAACGGCGCATGCTGGCCGGATGCCCCCTTCGGGCTCTGGTCCGGCAGGATGCCGATGATCTCGCCGCGGTCGCGGGCCTGCTGCAGCAGGCGCAGGCCGCTGCGGTCGGCCGGCGCCAGCGTGGCGCCGGTCGAGGCCCGGGCCTCGCGCACCCAGCGGTCGATCTCCGGCGTCTTGAACGGGCTGTACAGGGTTGCCATCGCCCCGTGGCGCGCGGCATCCAGCCCCGCGAACTCCCAGGACCCGAGATGCGGCGCGCACAGGAACAGGGCGCGGCCATCGGCGCGCCGGGCCAGCGCGGCATAGTCGGGCGGACGCGCCGCGAGCCGGGCCAGGGTCTCGGGGCGGGAGCGCCACAGCCACGGCGACTCGGTCAGTGCCTGCCCCATAGCGATCAGGGAACGCCGTCCTACACGGCGGTGCCAGGCCGGGTCCTTTTCCGGGAAACACAGCGCCAGGTTGGTGCGGGTGATCGCGGCAGCGCGCGTGGGCAGATGCCACACCACCCCCCCGACCAGCGCACCCAGCGCGTGATTCACACGCAGCGGCAGGCGCGCGAGCAGGCGCAGCCCCGCGCCGATCACACGGTCACGCAGATGCCGACGTCGGGTCATGGGCAGGCTGCTCGGGGCGAATAGTGGGGGCCGGATCCCGGGGCGGGATACCCCCCTCGGTCATCAGTGGCTTCAGGGTGGTGCGCAGGTTGCGGAACAGACGCGGGTGCTGGGCCTCCTCCTGCGCGAGCAGCTGCTTCATGTGCTCGCGCTGGGTGGGCATCGCAAAGCAGGCGGGGCAGTTGTCCAGGATAACCGGCAGCCCGGCGGCCGCGGCGAAATCCCGGGTCTGGCGCTCCCGCACGTAGACCAGCGGGCGGATCACCCGCAGGTCGCCGGCGTCGATCGCGTAATGGGCCTTCATCGTGCGCAGCTGGCCACCATGGAAGGCGCTCATCATGAAGCTCTCGGCGAGGTCGTCCAGGTGCTGGCCCAGCGCCAGCACGTTGTAGCCGTGCTCGCGTGCGGTGCGATACATCAGCCCGCGTTTCATGCGCGAGCAGAAGGAGCAGAAGGAGTCGTTGTCCATGTGCTCACCGGCCAGCTCCGCGATCGGCTCGGAAACGAAGTGATACGGGATGCCATAACCACCGAGATAGTCCATCAGCCGCTGCGGCTCGAAGCCTTCGATCTCCGGGTTGATCGTGACCGCACCGACCTCGAAGTGCACCGGCGCCCGCCGCGCCAGGCCATGCAGCAGCCACAGCAGGGTCAGCGAATCCTTGCCGCCGGACAGCCCCACGAGGATGCGGTCGCCGTCGCGGATCATGTCGAAATCGGCAATCGCGCGGCCGGCGAGGCGGCGGATCGAGGCGGGTACGGCGGGTGTCTCCATGGCCCCGCAACATAGGGCGCCGCGCCGCGCCATGCAAGCGGCGGCACCCCCGGCGCGGTCGCGCATGCCCCACGGCGGGGCGCCACGGCCCGGCCATGCACCATGGTCGGGCGTTGCCTTGCGCCATAGCCCCGGAAATGCGAGCACAGAAGGCCCAACGGGGCTGGCATCCCGCTTGCAAGAGATAGAAAAAGAAGATGTCTTTCGGGGAACGAGCCATGCACGACCGCAAGAGCCTGAGCCTGGCTGCCGAGCTGCGCCGCAACATGCGCGCGGAGTTTCCGGCAGTCGCGCGCCTGTCGGTCACCGACCCCGACTTCATGGAGGCGATCCTCGACTACGCCGGGCGCTCGCAGTCGTCCATGGTGCAGGCCGCCGCCCTGACCCTGCGCAGCCAGCTCGAGCGCGCCGGGCATCTGCAGCGCCCGGTGCCGCAGGAGCGGTCGCGCGAGCAGGACGCCGCAAAGGCCGACAGCCCACGGCCGAAGCGGCGGGTCTACCGCGGACGGGTGATCGAGGATCCGGAATAGGGACCCTGCGGTCACCCGCGAGGCTTTCGCCGGGGCCGCGTTTTGGCGACACTCGGGGTTTTTCCCGGAGACGTCAATGGATGCGCTGTACCCCGAGATCGAACCCCACGGGATGGGGCGCCTGAAGGTAGGCGACGGACACGAACTGTATTTCGAGGAGTGCGGCAACCCGGGTGGTGTGCCCGTGGTGTTCCTGCATGGCGGCCCGGGCTCGGGCTGCGAGGCCTGGCACCGGCGCTTCTTCGATCCGGAACGCTACCGGATCGTGCTGTTCGACCAGCGCGGCTGCGGGCGCTCCACGCCCCACGCCAGCCTGGAGGCGAACACCACCTGGCATGTCGTCGCCGACATCGAGCGCCTGCGCGAGCACCTGGGGATCGAGCGCTGGGTGGTCTTCGGCGGCTCGTGGGGCTCGACGCTCGGGCTTGCCTATGCCGAGCGGTATCCGGGGCGCGTGCTGGGGCTGGTGCTACGCGGGGTGTTCCTGTGTCGGCCCGAGGACATCGGGTGGTTCTATCAGTCCGGGGCCGATCGCCTGTTTCCGGAGGCCTGGGCGGATTACCTGGCGCAGATCCCCGCGACGGAACGCGACGACATGGTGGCGGCGTACTACCGCCGGCTCACGGACCCCGATCCGGCGGTGCGCCAGGCGGCGGCGCGGGCGTGGTCCGGCTGGGAGGGTCGGACCTCCTGCCTGGTACCGAACGCGGACGTGATCGCCCACTTCGAGAACCCGGACGTGGCGGTGAGCCTGGCCCGTCTGGAATGCCACTACTTCATGCACGACACCTTCCTGGAGGCGGATCAGCTGTTGCGCGACGCGGACCGGCTGGAGGCGATTCCCGGGAGCATCGTGCATGGGCGCTACGACGTGGTGTGCCCGGTCAACCAGGCGCTGGCGCTGCATCAGGTCTGGCCACGGGCACGACTGGAGATCGTGCCGGACGCCGGTCACTCGGCGGCCGAACCCGGGATCGTGCGGCGACTGGTGGCGGCAACCGATGAACTCGCGCAGGCGCTGACCGGGGCGACCGAGCCCGGCACCGGGCGGGCCCTGGCGTGATCGCGCTGATCCAGCGCGTGACCGAGGCCCGGGTGACCGTGGACGCGCGGGAGATCGGCCGGATTGGCCACGGGCTGCTCGCGCTGGTCGCCGTGGAGCCCACGGATACACCGGCCACCAGCGAGCGCATGCTCGATCGGCTGCTGGGATATCGCGTCTTTGCGGATGCGCAGGGGCGCATGAATCGAGCCCTGAGCGACACCGGGGGCGGGCTGCTGCTGGTGCCGCAGTTCACCCTCGCCGCGGATACGCGTAAGGGGATGCGCCCGAGCTTCTCCGGGTCGGCCAGCCCGGAGCACGGCGCGGAGATCTTTGCCGGGCTGGTGCGGCGGGCACGGGAACGGCATGCCAGCGTGGCCAGTGGGCTGTTCGGGGCGGACATGCAGGTCAGCCTGACCAACGACGGGCCGGTTACCTTCTGGCTGAAAGCGCGCGGGCGATAAGGCACGACGGGCCGCAGGGCTCTACCCCGGACCCGGTCAAGGGCGGATGCACCACAGAGGACACGGAGAGCACGGAGGAAAGAAGGGAAGTACGAGGCAGTGGTTGAGGCATTCTTTCCGATAGCCACCAGGGCCCAGCCGCATCGCGGCATGCCGGTGCAGGCCAACAACGCCCTTCTCCGTGTACTCCGTGTACTCCGTGTACTCCGTGTACTCCGTGTACTCCGTGTACTCCGTGTACTCCGTGTACTCCGTGTACTCCGTGTCCTCTGTGTCCTCTGTGGTGCATCCGCCAGTTTTCCAGGGCCAACAACGAAAAGACCCGGCACAAGGCCGGGTCCCGGGTCGTGCGCTGGCGGCGCGGATCAAGCGGCGCGGCGCAGGAGCGGACGCTGGCCGGACTGCACCGCGCGACGAATGAAGTCGGCACGGCCGGCCTCGCGCTGGTTCAGGCTGTCGGCGCACTGCGACGGCTCGTAGGCGGCCGCGGCCAGCATTACTTCCAGCTCGCAGAGGTCAACCTTCGGCTGGGTCAGCTCGTCGGGGACCGTATGCAGTTTCTGGCCGACGTCCCAGAACATGCGCGGATTCCAGAGCTTGGTCTGGATACGCGGGGACTGGAACAGGGTGACACAGCGGGTGTTGAGCTCTTGCTGATCCATGAGGGACTCCTGTGACAGGTTATTCGAGCGCGCCAGAATCTAGCCGACCCGGGGAATGAATACAAGCGTCTCCTGATGGAGCGGTGCGCGGGACGCGCAAGCTACTCGACGGTTACGGACTTCGCGAGGTTGCGCGGCTGGTCGACGTCCGTGCCCTTGAGGACGGCCGTATGATAGGCCAGCAGCTGCAGCGGGATGGTGAACAGGATCGGGGTGAGCCAGGGACTGAGGGCACCGGACTGCGGCAGCCCAATCCAGATATCCTCGGGCCCGAGGGCACGCGCGGCGCTGGATTCACCAATCACGATCAGCTGCCCGCCGCGGGCCCGCACCTCCTGCAGGTTGCTGGAGAGCTTTTCCAGCTGGGCATCGTCGGGGGCGACCGCGACCACCGGCATTTCGGTATCGACCAGCGCCAGCGGACCATGCTTCAGCTCGCCCGAGGGGTACGCCTCGGCATGGATGTAGGAGATCTCCTTGAGCTTCAGCGCGCCCTCCAGGGCGATCGGATAAAACGCTCCGCGACCCAGGAACAGCGCATGCTGCCGTTCCAGCAGGGTCTCGGCCACGCCCGCGATCGGGGCGTCCAGCTCGAGGAGGCGGGTGGCGTGATCCGGCAGGCTGCGAAGGGCCGCAACGGCGGCCGCTCGCGCCTGCGCGTCCATACGCGCGGCAGTGGCCACCTGGCCGAGCAAAAGCACCAGGATGGCCAGCGCGGCCAGCTGCGTGGTGAAGGCCTTGGTGGAGGCGACCCCGATCTCCGGCCCCGCGTGGGTCATCAGAATCAGATCCGCGGCGCGCGCCATGGTGCTCTCGGGGACGTTGCAGACCGCGAGGCGAGCGAGGAACGGCTCGTCCTGTGACTGACGCAGGACGGCCAGGGTATCCGCCGTCTCCCCGGACTGTGAAATGACGACCAGAAGCGTCCCCGGGGCGAGGACATGGCGCCGGTAACGGTACTCGCTGGCCACTTCGACCCGTGCGGGGAGCCCCAGATGCTCCTCGATCCAGTGTCCGGCGACGAGCCCGGCGTGATAGCTGGTACCACAGGCGACGATCTGGACCGCCTGCACGTCGGTCAGGCGCTGGTCGCTGCCGGGGCCGAGGATGTTCTCCAGAATGCCGTGTTCGCCCAGGCGCGCGGACAGGGTGTCGGCCAGGGCGGCGGGCTGTTCGTGGATCTCCTTCAGCATGAAATGGCGGTATTCGCCACGGTCCGCCACCGAGACCTGACTGCGGCTTTCGCGCACCGCGCGCTCGACCGGGTCGCCATTGCGGTCAAACACCTCGGCCCCGCTGCGGGTCAGGCGTGCGCTGTCGCCATCTTCCAGGTCGATGAAGCGCTGGGTCACGGGCAGCAGGGCCTGGACGTCGGAGGCGGCAAAGGTCTCGCCGATGCCCAGCCCCAGCAGCAGGGGGCTGCCGGAGCGCGCCACAATGACCTCGTCGGGGTACTCGGAAAACAGGGCCGCAATGGCGTAGGCGCCGGTGAGGTCGCGGCAGGTCTCGCGCATGGCCGCGAGCGGGGTCGCCCCGGCATCCAGCGCCTGTTCGAGGCGGTGGGCGATGACCTCGCTGTCGGTCGCGGAGACGCAGGGCCAGCCGGCCTCCGCGAGCCGGGCACGCTGCTCCGCATGGTTTTCGATAATGCCGTTGTGGACGATCGCGACACGGCCGTCGCGGGAGCGGTGCGGGTGGGCGTTGAGCTCGCTGGGGGCGCCGTGGGTCGCCCAGCGGGTATGGGCAATCCCCGCCGGGCCCTGCAGATCCTCGCCGTTGATGCGCTGTTCCAGCGCGGCGACCTTGCCGATCGCGCGCAGATCACGGATCGCGCCGGCATTGATCACCGCAACACCGGCGGAGTCGTAGCCGCGATATTCCAGCCGGTGGAGCCCCTCCACCAGCACCGGGACCAGATTCCGCTCGCCTACGCCCGCTACCAGACCGCACATACATATTCCTCAGCTTGGATCGCTTTTCTTCTTCGGCCGCGGCCAGTTGGGGATGGTCCGTTGCCGCGCGCGGGTCAGCGCGAGGGCACCCGGCGCGACATCATCGGACAGGGTGGAGCCGGCGCCGACCGTGGCGTGGTCGCCAATCCGGATGGGTGCGACCAGGGCGGTGTTGGAGCCGATGAAGGCGTGGGCGCCGATTTCAGTGCGATGCTTGTTGGCGCCGTCGTAGTTGCAGGTGATGGTGCCCGCGCCCAGGTTGGCGCCGGCCCCGACGCAGGCGTCACCGACATAGCTCAGATGATTGGCCTTGGCGCCCGCACCCAGGATCGCGTTCTTGATCTCGACAAAATTCCCCACACGGGCGCCGGTCTCGAGCTCGGCGCCGGGACGCAGCCGCGCGAACGGGCCAACGCGGGTGTCGGGGCCGACACGGGCCCCTTCCAGCACGCTGTGCGCGGCAATCCGAGTGCCGCGACCGATCTGGCAGTCGCGCAGCACGCACCCCGGCCCGATCTGCACGTCATCCTCCAGGACCACGTTGCCCTCGATCACCACGTTCACGTCCAGCGCGCAGTCCTGCCCGAAGGTCAGCGTCCCGCGCACATCCAGCCGCGCCGGATCGGCAAGCGCCAGCCCCTCGCGCATAAAGGCGGTGGCCAGCGCCTGCTGCTCCATGCGCTCCTGGGCGGCCAGCTGCGCGCGGTCGTTCACGCCCAGCACCGAGCCCGGGTCTCGGCTCTCGACGATCTCGACCGCAACCCCGTCCGCGCGCGCCGCGGCCACGACATCGGTCAGGTACCACTCACGCGCGCCCCCGGCGGCCGGCTCGCACCCGGCGAGCCAGCCCTTAAGCGCGCCGGCCGGTGCCGCCAGAACGCCGGTGTTGATCAGGTCGACCGCGCGTTCCGCGGCGCTGGCCTCCTTCTCCTCGACGATCTGCAGCAGGCGGCCCTCGGCGTCCCGGATCAGCCGGCCGTACCCGGTCGGGTCCGACACGCGGGCGGCGAGCACCGTGACGGTGTCCCCGGCCGCACAGGCCTCGAGATCGGCGACCGGGATCCGCGGTACATCGCCGTAGGTGACGAGGACGCGTGCGGCATCGGGAATGTTCTCCAGCGCCCGATGAACCGCGTGTCCGGTACCGTGTGGCTCGCCCTGGTCGATCCAGTTCAGCGCCATGGGGAGGTCCGCGAAGGCAGCCCGCACACGGTCCTGTTCGTGCCCCACCACGACATGAACCCCGCTCGCCGGCAGGGCCGCGATGCGATCCAGCACATGCGCGAGCAGCGGGCGCCCGGCGAGCGGCTGCAGCACCTTGGGCAGCCGCGAACGCATGCGCGTGCCCTTGCCGGCGGCAAGTACTGCGATATGAAGCGGGGTACGGTTGCTCATGGTTCCCAATGATAAAGGGCCAGCCGCGCTGGCTGGCCCTTCGGGGTCGTTCATCCGTTCACGGAGAGCTTACTTCCGGCGCAGCTTCTGGATCATCTGCAGCCTTGCCGCGGCCTCGACCAGTTCGGCCTGGGCCTTCGCGTAGTCGAAATCGGCCTGGGAGTTGGCCAGGGCCTCTTCGGCACGCTTCTTGGCCTCGAGGGCCTCGGCCTCATCCAGGTCCTTGGCCCGCACCGCCGTGTCGGCCAGTACGGTCACATGGTAGGGCTGGACCTCGAGGATGCCGCCGGAAACAAATACCGGCTGGGGATCGGCCCCTTCCTTTTCGAGGATGCGCAGCTCGCCCGGATTCAGCCGGGCGAGCATCTGCGTATGCCCGGCGTACACGCCGACCTCGCCACCTTCGGCGGGCGCGGCGATCATCAGAGCGGTGCCGGAGTAGATCGACTCCTCCGCGCTGACCACATCCACATGCATAGTCATCGGCATTATGCCTACTCCTTAGCCGAGCTTCTCGGCCTTCTCGACGGCTTCCTCGATGGTGCCGACCATGTAGAAGGCCTGCTCCGGCAGGTGGTCATATTCACCCGCGACGATGGCCTTGAACGCACGGATGGTGTCCTTCAGGGACACGTACTTGCCGGGCGCACCGGTAAAGACCTCGGCCACGAAGAACGGCTGCGACAGGTATCGCTGGATCTTTCGCGCACGGGCCACGACCAGCTTGTCGTCTTCCGACAGCTCGTCCATCCCGAGGATCGCGATGATGTCCTTCAGCTCCTTGTAGCGCTGCAGGGTGTTCTGCACCGCACGGGCGGTGTCGTAGTGCTCCTGCCCGATGATCTGCGGGTCCAGCTGACGCGAGGTGGAATCCAGCGGATCGACCGCCGGGTAGATCCCCAGCTCGGCGATCTGACGCGACAGCACGACGGTCGCATCCAGGTGCGCAAAGGTGGTGGCCGGGGAGGGGTCGGTCAGGTCATCCGCCGGCACGTAGACGGCCTGGATGGAGGTGATCGAACCCTTCTTGGTCGAGGTGATGCGTTCCTGCAGCACACCCATCTCTTCCGCCAGGGTCGGCTGGTAGCCCACCGCGGACGGCATACGACCCAGCAGCGCGGAGACCTCGGTCCCGGCCAGGGTGTAGCGGTAGATGTTGTCGATGAACATCAGCACGTCGCGGCCTTCGTCACGGAAGAACTCGGCCATCGTCAGGCCGGTCAGCGCGACACGCAGACGGTTGCCCGGCGGCTCGTTCATCTGGCCGTAGACCAGGGCCACCTTGTCGAGGACGTTGGAGTCCTTCATCTCGTGGTAGAAGTCGTTGCCCTCACGGGTACGCTCACCCACCCCGGCGAACACGGAGTAGCCGGAGTGCTCGATCGCGATGTTGCGGATCAGCTCCATCATGTTCACGGTCTTGCCCACGCCGGCGCCGCCGAAGAGGCCGACCTTGCCGCCCTTCGCGAACGGGCACAGCAGGTCGATGACCTTGATGCCGGTTTCCAGCAGCTCGGTGGATCCCGCCTGCTCATCGAAGGTCGGGGCGGAGCGGTGGATCGACCAGGTCTCCTGCGCCTCGACGTCGCCGGCGTTGTCCACCGGGCGGCCCAGCACGTCCATCACGCGGCCGAGGGTGGCTTTGCCCACCGGCACCGAGATCGGCTTGCCGGTCGCGGTCACGGCGGTCTGGCGCTTGAGCCCTTCGGTGGTGCCCATGGCGATGGTACGGACCACGCCGTCGCCCAGCTGCTGCTGGACTTCCAGGGTCAGGCCATTTTCCAGGGTCAGGGCGTCGTAGACCTTGGGCACTTCGCCGTGGGGAAACTCCACGTCCACGACGGCGCCGATGATTTCGACAATTTTTCCGGAACTCATGTGTTCATCCTCGTAAGTCGTAATTCGTGCCGAGTCGACCGATTCGTGCGGGCAGGCGCTAGACCGCGGCCGCGCCGCTGACGATCTCGGAGATCTCCTGGGTGATCGATGCCTGGCGCGCCTTGTTGTAGACCAGCTGCAGGTCCTTGATCATCGTGCCGGCGTTGTCGGAGGCCGACTTCATGGCGACCATCCGCGCGGCCATTTCGCAGGCCACGTTCTCGACCACCGCCTGGTAGATCAGGGACTCGACATAGCGCTCGAGCAGCGTATCCATCACCGGATGCGTGTCGGGCTCGTAGATGTAGTCCCAGTGGTGCTTGAGCGATTCGTCCTTGCTCGGCGCCGTCGGCAGCAGCTGAGTGGCCTCGGGCTGCTGCGTCATGGTGTTGACAAACTTGTTCTCCAGCAGGACCACACGATCGACCTTGCCGTCGCGGAAGTTGTCCAGCACGACCTTGATCGAGCCGATCAGGTCATTGATGTGCGGACGGTCCCCGAGATCCTTGGCTTCGGCCACGATGTTGCCGCCCAGACGCTTGAAGAACTGCAGGGCCTTGTTGCCGACCACGCACAGGTCCACCTCGATGCCTTCGTCGCGATAGCGACGCATCTCGCCAACGGCCTTCTTGAACAGGTTGGTGTTCAACCCGCCGCAGAGGCCGCGGTCGGTCGACACGATGATCAGCGCGACGCGCTTGACCTCGCGTTCCACCATGAACGGATGCCGGTACTCGGCATTCGCCATGGCGACGTGACCGATCACGTCGTGGATCTTCTGCGCGTAGGGCCGGGACTCTTCCATGCGGTCCTGGGCCTTGCGCATCTTGGACGCGGCGACCATTTCCATCGCCTTGGTGATCTTCTGAGTATTCTGGATACTCTTGATCTGCGTCCGGATCTCCTTAGTGCCCGCCATTGCGTGCTCCCGTTACCAGCTGTGCTTGGCCTTGAACTCTTCCAGGGCCTTCTTCAGCTTTTCCTGGATGGAGTCGTTGTAGTCGCCAGAGCTGTTGATTTCGTCCAGGAGCTCCTTCTGCGAGGAACGCGCGTAGGCGATCAGTTCCTTTTCGAAGCTCACGACCTTGTCCGCCTCGACGTCATCGAGGTAGCCCTCGTTGGCGGCGTACAGCGAGAACGCCATCTCGCCAATCGACATCGGCTGGTACTGGCCCTGCTTCATCAGCTCGGTGACGCGCTTGCCGCGGTCCAGCTGCTTGCGGGTCAGTTCGTCGAGATCGGAGGCGAACTGCGAGAACGCCGCCAGCTCGCGATACTGCGCCAGCGCCAGACGCACGCCACCACCGAGCTTCTTGATGATCTTGGTCTGCGCGGCACCACCCACTCGGGACACCGACAGACCGGCGTTGATCGCCGGGCGGATACCGGAGTTGAACAGGTCGGTCTCGAGGAAGATCTGGCCGTCGGTGATCGAGATCACGTTGGTCGGCACGAACGCGGAGACGTCGCCGGCCTGGGTCTCGATGATCGGCAGCGCGGTCAGGGAACCGGTCTTGCCCTTCACTTCGCCATTGGTGTGCTCTTCCACGTACTCGGCGTTGACTCGGGAGGCACGCTCCAGCAGACGCGAGTGCAGGTAGAAGACGTCACCCGGATAGGCTTCGCGGCCCGGCGGACGACGCAGCAGCAGGGACACCTGACGGTAGGCCCAGGCCTGCTTGGTCAGGTCATCGTAGACGATCAGGGCGTCTTCGCCGCGATCGCGGAAGTATTCGCCCATCGCGCAGCCGGCGTACGGGGCGATGAACTGCATCGCGGCCGACTCGGAGGCGTTGGCTGCGACGATGATGGTGTTCTCCATCGCGCCGGCCTCTTCCAGCTTGGCCACCACGGAGGCGACCGAAGAGGCCTTCTGGCCCACGGCGACGTAGACACACTTAACGCCGGAGTCCTTCTGGTTGATGATCGCGTCGATCGCCACCGCGGTCTTGCCGGTCTGGCGGTCACCGATGATCAGCTCGCGCTGGCCACGACCCACGGGAACCATGGCGTCGATCGCCTTGATACCGGACTGCAGCGGCTGGTCCACCGACTGACGCTCGATAACGCCGGGCGCGATCTTTTCGATCGGGCTGGTGAAATCGGTGTCGACCGGGCCCTTGCCGTCGATCGGGCGACCCAGGGAATCGACCACGCGGCCGAGCATCTGTTCGCCGACCGGCACCTCGAGGATGCGGCCGGTGCACTTGACCGTGTCGCCTTCCTTGATGTGCTTGTAGTCACCCAGGATCACGACACCCACGGAGTCGCGTTCGAGGTTAAGCGCCATGCCGAAGGTGTCGCCCGGGAATTCGAGCATCTCGCCCTGCATGACGTCGCCCAGGCCGTGCACACGAGCGATACCGTCGGTCAGGCTGACCACGGTGCCCTCGTTGGAGGCCTCGGAGGAGGCATCGAATTTTTCGATGCGCTGTTTGATCAGATCACTGATCTCGGAGGGATTCAGTTGCATGTTAAATATCCTCTTAGCGACTCAAATTGGCAGCCAGGCGGTTCAGCTGGCCTCGCACGGAGCCGTCGATTACCAGGTCGCCGGCGCGGATGATGGCGCCCCCAAGCAGGGAGCTGTCGACCGAGCACTCGAGATCGACTTCGCAGCCCAGGCCCTTGGCCAGGGCGTCGTGGATCTCTTTCTCCTGCGCCTGCGTCAGCTTGCGAAAGGCAACCACGTCCGCGTGCACACGCTGTTCGGCGGCGGCCTTCATTTCCACGAAGGCATCGCGCACGGCGGGCAGGGCGAGCAGGCGGCCATTCTCGGCCAGCAGCCGGACCAGGTTCCCCGCCTCGGCGCCAACCTTGTCAGCCGCCACGTCCAGCACCAGCTGGGCACGGTCGGAGCGCGGGAGCCGCGGGTTGGAGAGGAGACTGTGCATCTGCGAGTCGCTGGCGATCGCCGCCAGCAAGTCGAGCTGCTCGGCCCAGCCAGCGAGATCGTTTTTCTCCTGGGCCCGCTCGAAGGCCGCGCGGGCGTAGGGTCGGGCGACCGAAATCAGGTCTGACATAACGTCTCCTTAGAGCTTGGCCGCGAGCTTCTTCAGCAGATCGCCGTGCGCCTTGGCATCGATCTCCTTGGCGAGGATCTGCTCGGCACCGGCAACCGCGAGGACGGAGACCTGCTTGCGCAGCTCTTCCTTGGCACGGTTGAGCTCCTGCTCGATCTCGGACTGAGCGGCTTCCTTGATGCGAGTACCTTCCTCACGGGCCGCGGTCTTGCTTTCCTCGACCAGCTCGTTGGCACGCTTCTGGGCAGAGGCAACGATCTCGTTGGCCTGCTGCTTCGCTTCCTTGATGACCTCGGTCGCACGCTCCTGGGCGAGCTCCTGCTCTTTCTCGCCACGCTCGGCGGCGGCAAGGCCGTCGGCGATCTTCTTGCGACGCTCTTCCAGGGCGTTGGACATGGGCGGCCAGACGTAGCGCATCGTGAACCACACGAAGACGCTGAACGCGAGCAGCTGGCCGATGATGGTCAGATTGATATTCATCCTGCTACCTCGGGTTGACGAGTGTGAGGGATCCTCGGGACTCGGTCAGCCTCTTAGCCCAGGGCGAACAGGACGTACAGGCCGATACCCACGCCGATCATCGGCACGGCGTCGGTCAGACCCATCACGATGAAGAACTGGGTACGCAGCATCGGGATCAGTTCCGGCTGACGCGCGGCGCCTTCCAGGAAGCGACCACCCAGGGTGCCCACGCCGATGGCGGCGCCGACAGCGGCCAGACCCAGAAGCAGAGAGCCAGCCAGAACGATCAGAGCGTTTGCCATTTCCATTTTTGTATCTCCAGTCGAGTGTTGAAACGGTCAGTTTGAAGTGAAGTCGGGATCAGTGATCTTCGCTGTACGCCATGTCCAGATAGACAACGGTCAGCACCATGAAGATGAAGGCCTGCAGCGGGACCACCAGGATATGGAAGATCGCCCAGCCCACGTGCAGCACGCCGCCGGCCAGACCCAGGATCAGGCCCGCGGAGTACATGACGCCGATCAGGATGAAGATCATCTCGGCGGCGTACAGGTTGCCGAACAGTCGCAGGGCGAGCGATGCGGGCTTGGCCAGCAGGTTGATGAACTCCAGTACGAAGTTGATCACCCAGAAGATCGGCTTGATGTAGACGATGTTGGTCTGGAACGGGATGCCGGTCAGTTCCTTGATGAAGCCGACGGGGCCCTTGATCTTCAACGAGTAGTAGATGATCAGGACGAACACGCCCAGCGCCAGCCCGGCGGTCACGTTGATATCCGTCGTCGGCACGATCTTGAAGTACGGGATGCCCAGCAGATAGGCGATGTGCGGCAGCAGGTCTACCGGCACCAGGTCCATCAGGTTGAGCAGGAAGATCCAGACAAAGATGGTCAGGGCAAGCGGCGCGACCATGTCATTCTTGTGCTTGAAGGACCCACGGACGTTGTCATTAACGAAGTCCATGGTCATTTCGACGAAGTTCTGCCAGCCGCCCGGAACGCCGGCGGTGACCTTCTTCGCAGCGGCCCGGAACGTCAGGACGAAAAGCAGGCCGAGCGCAATCGACCAGAGCATGGAGTCGACGTGAATCGCCCAGAAGCCCATTTCGGCGGCTTCGGTGCTGGTGGAGGCGAAGCTCATACCTTTCTCGGGATGAAGCCCGAAGGTGAGGTTCGTCAAATGGTGAGCGATATGCTCTTCCATGGTGGGCAGTTCGCTTTCTGAAGCCATGCAGTTATCTCGTCATTGCTTGATCAGAAACCCGGTGCAGCCACCACAAGGGGGCCAGATGCACCAGGAGGAAGATGCCGAACAAGGCCAGCAGGTCCGGCTCGTCCAGGTAAGCGAACGCCACCCCGAAAGCCACCGCGATGATAACCAGTCGTCCCAGTTGGGCGCCCATCATGCGGGCCGTCAGCGCGCCCACCTGATCCGAGCGGTAGGCGCGAAACACGACGACCGCGGCCACGGCGTTGCCGAGGGTCGCGGTCATGCCGCCCACCGCGGCCGAGATCGCCACGATTGGGGGGAACAGGGCCAGCAGCAGGCCCGACAGTATCAGCGTTAAGGCGAGCTGCAGACCCAGCGATTGTAAGGCGTGTCTGAAGCGTCGCGGTGTCATTCAGCGGATGGGCACACCCACCCCTCTCCCAAAAAGTGCGCGTAGTATAAGAGCGGCCCTGGACCGCGTCAAACCGCCAGCGGGCGGGACGCCAGGCCGCGCGGGCGGCTACTGGATATGGGAGAGGATGCCGTCCAGCTCGTCGAGACTGTTGTATTCGATGACGAGCCGGCCCTTGCCCTGGCGGTTGTAACGGACCTGTACCGGGGCCCCAAGCTGGTCGGACAGCCGCGTCTCGAGCTGGCGTACCTCCGGCGGGGGGGCGCTGTCCCGGCGTGGCTCGGGGGTGGCGGCGAGGACCTTTTTCACCAGTTGCTCGGTGGCACGGACGGACAGACCGCGCTTGACGACCGTGGCCGCGACGCCCGGCTGATCATCCAGCGCCAGTGCCAGCAGGCAGCGCGCATGGCCCATCTCCAGGCGGCCTTCATTCACGTGGTCCTTCACGGTGTCGTGCAGTTCCAGAAGGCGCAGCAGGTTGGTAACGGCCGTCCGCGAGCGGCCCACCGCGTCGGCCGCGGCCTGGTGGGTCATCTCGAATTCCGCGATCAGGCGGCGGATGGCCTGCGCCTCCTCCAGCGGGTTCAGATCCTCGCGCTGGATGTTCTCGATCAGGGCCATCGCGGCGGCGGCCTGATCGGGGATGTCGCGGACGACGGCCGGCACCGTCTCCAGCCCGGCGAGCTGGGCCGCGCGCCAGCGGCGCTCCCCTGCGATCAGCTCGTAGCCGTCCTGCAGCCGCCGGACCACGACCGGCTGCACGATACCCTGGGCGCGGATGGAATCGGCGAGTTCCGCCAGGGCGGCCTCGGCCATGTGCACGCGCGGCTGATACTTGCCGCGCCGGATCTGTTCGATCGGCAGCTGGTCGAGGCTGTCGCTGTCGTCACCGCCCGTCTGGGCACCGGAGAGCAGGGCGTCCAGGCCGCGGCCCAATCCTCGTTTCGCCATGGTCAGTCGTTCCTGCTGGGACTCATTAGGATAGCGACGCTCAGCGCCGCAGCATCTCGCCGGCCAGGGCCAGGTACGCCACCGCTCCGCGCGAGGAGGCATCATACAACAAGGCTGGCTGGCCAAAACTGGGCGCCTCGGCGAGGCGGATGTTGCGCGGGATCACCGTGCGGAAGACGCGGTCGCCGAAGTGCCCGGTCAGCTGCGCCGAGACATCGCCGGAGAGGCGGTTGCGGGGGTCGAACATGGTCCGCAGCAGGCCGGAGATGCGCAGGTTCGGATTCGGCCCGCGCTGGATACTCTCGATGGTACGCATCAGTGCGGTCAGCCCCTCGAGGGCGTAGTACTCGCACTGCATCGGGATCACCACGCCATCGGCCGCGACCAGGCCGTTGACCGTGAGCAGGTTCAGCGACGGCGGACAGTCGATCAGGATGTGGTCGTAGTCGCCGGCAATCGGGGTCAGGGCATCCTGCAGCCGGTATTCGCGGCGCTCCGACTCCATCAGGCGGACCTCGGCCACGGTGAGATCGCCATTGGCGGGGATCAGGTCGTAGCCGGCCTCCACGCGGTGGGCGGCCGCGGCAACGGTGGCCTCGCCCAGCAGGACCTCGCAGGAGGTGGGATCGTCGGCGTGCTTGTCCACCCCGGAGCCGGTGGTGGCGTTGCCCTGGGGATCCATATCCACCACCAGCACGCGCTTGCCCAGCCGCGCCAGGGATGCGGCCAGATTGACGCAGGTGGTGGTCTTGCCGACCCCGCCCTTCTGATTGGTGATCGCGAGTATGTCGGTCACGGGTCAGGTTCTCTCGATGATGGCGACATGGCGCTCGGCCGTCTCGCCGGGAATGGTAACCGGGTCCACCCGTTGGTACGACCACGGCCCCGGCAGGGGCTCGTCCACCACCCGGCGCTGGCCCAGCATGGCGAGCACCCGGCCGCCGGGGGCCACGGTATGCTCGACCCGCGCCAGCATGTCGGCCGGGGCCTTGAAGGCGCGCGACAGCACCGTAGTGTAGGGCGCGTCGGGATGGAAGTCCTCGATCCGCGCGTGAATCGCCTCGACGTGGTGGAGGCCGGTGCGCCCGATCACGTTGCGCAGGAAACGGATGCGTTTGGCAGCGCTGTCCAGCAGGCAGAAGCTGCGTTCCCGCTCGACCACGGCCAGCACGAAACCGGGCAGGCCGGCACCCGTGCCGACATCCAGCACCCGGTCACCGTGGAGATAGGGGCTCAGGGTCAGGCTGTCCAGCACGTGGCGCGGGATCAGCTGGGCCGGGTCGCGCACCGCCGTCAGATTGTGCACCCGATTCCAGCGCAACAGCTCGTCGAGGTAGAACGCAAGGACCTCGCAGGCACGGGCATCCAGCCCCCAGGCCTCGGCGTAGGGTTGCAGGCGGGTGGCCCAGACCTCACTCGCCACTGGCGCGCTGCTTCAGGTGAATAGCCAGGGCCGACAGCGCCGCGGGGGTGACGCCCGGGATGCGCTGGGCCTGGCCCAGCGTATGCGGGCGAAACTCCGCGAGCTTCTGCCGAATCTCGTTGGAGAGGCCGTGCACCTGCGCATAGTCGAGCGCCTCCGGCAGCGCGGTCTGCTCCGCCCGCGCCTGACGTTCGATCTCGGCCTGCTGACGCTCGATGTACCCGGCGTACTTGGCCTGGATCTCGACCTGCTCGCGCACGTCGGGGGAGCACTCGGCCCTGCATTCGGGCAGCGCGGCCATCAGGCTTGCATAGTCGGCCTGCGGACGGCGCAGCAGGTCCAGCAGCGTGGCCTCCGGGTCCGGGGCGGAGCCGAGGAGCTCGACCAGCGCCGGGCGAGTGCGCTGGTCGCGGTCGGGTCGCAGGCGGGCCAGGCGCTCGCGCTCGGCCTCGATCGCCGCGGCCCGCTGCTCGAAACGGGCAAAGCGCGCCGCGCCGACCAGCCCGAGCTCGCGGCCGACCGGGGTCAGGCGCAGGTCGGCATTGTCCTCGCGCAGCAGCAAGCGGTACTCCGCGCGCGAGGTGAACATGCGGTAGGGCTCCTGCGTGCCGCGGGTGACGAGATCATCGATCAGCACACCGATATAGGCCTCCGAGCGCTGCGGTATCCAGGGCTCGCGGGCGCGCACCTCGCGGGCGGCGTTCAGACCCGCAACCAGGCCCTGGGCGGCCGCCTCTTCATAGCCGGTGGTGCCATTGATCTGGCCGGCAAAGAACAGGTTGCCCACTGCGCGCGTGGCCAGGCTGGGGCGCAGACCGCGCGGGTCGAAGTAATCGTATTCGATCGCATAGCCCGGGCGGGTGATGCGGGCCTGCTCGAAGCCAGGGATGCTGCGCACCAGCGCGATCTGGATCGCGTACGGGAGACTGGTCGAGATGCCGTTCGGATAGAGTTCGTGGGTATCCAGGCCCTCCGGTTCGACGAAGACCTGGTGACTGGTCTTGTCAGCAAAACGGACCACTTTGTCTTCGATCGACGGGCAGTAGCGCGGGCCGGTGCTGTCGATCTGGCCGGAGTACATCGGGGCCTGATCGAGGTTCTGGCGAATCAGTTCGTGGGTCGCCTCGGTGGTACGGGCGATATGACAGGGCCGCTGCGCCGGGTGCTCGGCGCGCGTACCGATAAACGAGAACACCGGCCTTGGCTCGTCGCCCGGCTGCAGCTCCAGGCGGGAAAAATCCACACTGCGTCCGTCAACACGCGGCGGTGTACCGGTCTTCAGTCGGCCGACGGCGAACGCCATCTCGCGCAGGCGCGCGGCCAGCCGCACGCTGGGCGGGTCCCCGGCGCGGCCCCCCGGCTGCTGCTGCAGGCCGGTATGCATCTGGCCGTTGAGGAAGGTGCCCACGGTCAGCACTACGGCCGCGGCGGTGAAGGCAATTCCACCCTCGGTCACCACACCGGTCACGCGATCGCCATGCATGCGGATATCGGCGACGGGTTGCTGGAAGACCTGGAGGTTGGGCTCCGCCTCGACAAAGCGCCGGATCGCGCCCCGGTACAGCTGCCGATCGGACTGCGCCCGCGTCGCTCGGACAGCCGGGCCCTTGCGGCTGTTCAGGGTGCGGAAGTGGATGCCGGCGGCATCGGCCGCACGCGCCATGACGCCGCCAAGGGCGTCGATCTCCTTGACCAGGTGACCCTTGCCGATGCCGCCGATCGCCGGATTGCAGCTCATCTGGCCGATGGTCTCGATGTTGTGCGTCAGCAGCAGCGTGCGCGCACCCGCGCGCGCCGCGGCCAGGGCGGCCTCGGTGCCGGCGTGTCCGCCGCCAATCACGATGACATCGAATTCTTCTGCCATGACCTCTGGAAACCCGGCCGCCGGACGGCCCGAAAACGTAAAATCAGCAGTTTAGCAGGAGTGGCGGCGGCGTCGAAGCGGCCGCAACGGGATCAGTGTTTCCCTGCGCCATCACTTACCGATACAGAAACCGGCGAAGATCTCGCCGAGCAGGGCCTCGTGGTCCTGGCGACCCAGCAGGGCATCCAGCGCGGCCTCGGCCAGGCGCAGCTCCTCGGCGATCATGTCGGGCGCGGCGCTGGCCTCGATGCGACCCAGATGCTGCGCCGCCCGGCGCAGGCCGTCGAGATGGCGAGCGCGCACGCTGAAGCGCTGCTGCCCGCCCTCCCCGGCACCCAGGCGCGCGACGATCGACTGCTTGAGTTCATCAATGCCGGTACCCGTGCGCGCCGAGATGACGATCCCCTCTCCGGCCCGGGAATCCTGTCCAACGCAGTCCTGCTTGTTCCAGACCGTGAGCCGCGGGATCTCGGGCGGGGCCTCCAGATCGGCGGCGGCCTCGGGCCGGGTCAGGTCCCGCAGCTCCAGGATCAGGTCGGCCCCTGTGGCGGCCTCGCGGGCACGCTGCATGCCGATCCGCTCCACCGGGTCATCGCTGGCATGCAGTCCGGCGGTATCGATCAGCTCCACCGGGATACCGTGGATGGCGATCGGCGAGCGCAGTACGTCGCGGGTGGTCCCGGGGCGGTCGGTGACGATCGCCACCTCGCTCTCCGCCAGGCGGTTCATCAGGCTGGACTTGCCGACGTTCGGGGCGCCCACCAGGGCCAGACGCAGGCCGTGCGCGAAGTACCGGGCCGGGCGCAGGCGCTCCAGGAGCGCACGGATGGTCGTGTGCAGATCCGTCGTACGCCGGGCGATGTCCGGGGCGGCCTCGGATTCGAGGTCGGTCTCGCCGAAGTCGATCTCGGCCTCGATGATCACCCGCATGTCGCGGATCGCGCGGGAGACCGGCTCCAGCTCCGCGGCCAGCGCCCCGTCGAGGCTGGAGCGGGCCAGGCGCGCGGCTGCGGCCGTCTGGGCATGGATCAGATCGGCGACGGCCTCGGCCTGCGCGAGGTCGAGGCGGCCGTTCAGAAAGGCCTGTTCGGTGAATTCGCCCGGCCGCGCACGGCGGGCGCCCAGGCTGACCGCCGCCGCGACCAGCGCCTCCAGCAGCACCGGGCTGCCATGGCCCTGCAGCTCGACCACGTCTTCGCCGGTGTAAGAATGGGGCGCGGGGAAATAGAGGATCAGGCCGTCGTCAATCGCCTCGCCGCTGGCCGGATCGGTGAAGCGGCCGTAGTGGGCGTGGCGCGGCCGCAGGTGCTCGCGGCCGGTCAGACGCCGCGCGATCGTCAGCGCCTCGGGGCCCGACAGGCGCACGACACCGATACCGCCGACCCCCGGCGGGGTGGCGACCGCGACGATGGTGTCCGTCACGGTCACGCGGCGCCTACTCCTTCTTCTTTTCCGGGTCCTGTCCAGCCTCGATCTTGCGCGTGATGTACCACTGCTGGGCGATGGAGAACAGGTTGTTGGTGAACCAGTACAGCACCAGGCCCGCCGGGAAGAAGGCGAAGAACACGGTGAACACGAACGGCAGTGCCATGAAGATCTTCTGCTGCACCGGGTCCATCGGCGGCGGGTTCAGCTTGTACTGCACGAACATGGACACGCCCATCAGGATCGGCAGGATGAAGTACGGGTCACGCGAGGACAGATCCTGGATCCACAGCCACCACGGGGCCTGGCGCAGTTCGACACTCTCCAGCAGCACCCAGTACAGGGCGATGAATACCGGGATCTGCACCAGGATCGGGAGACAGCCGCCCAGCGGGTTGATCTTCTCCTTCTTGTACAGGTCCATCAGCGCCTGGTTCATGCGCTGCTTGTCGTCCTTGTAGCGCTCCTTCAGGGCCTGCAGCTTGGGCGCAACCTTGCGCATGCGCGCCATCGAGCGGTAGCTGGTCGCGGACAGCTTGAAGAACACCAGCTTGATCAGGATGGTCAGAAGGACAATCGCCCAGCCCCAGTTGCCGACCACGGCGTAGATCTTGTCCAGCAGCCAGAACAGCGGCTTGGAGAGGAACGTAAAGATGCCGTAATCGACGGTCAGGTCGAGGCCGCGGGCAATCTGGGAGAGTTCGTCCTGCAGCTTGGGCCCGACCCACAGGCGGGTGGAGAACGAACCGGTCTCGCCAGCTGGGATCTGCAGGGACTCGGAATGCAGACCGATCAGGTACTCGTCACCGATTTCACCCGGAACGGCCCGCGCATACAGGGCGTTGACCTCGTCTTCTCCCGGCACCCAGGCGGAGACGAAATAGTGCTGGATCATCGCGACCCAGCCGCCCTGCAGGCGCTGCTGGATCGGATCGTCGCGCAGGGATTCGAAACGCTCGCGCTGGTAGCTGCCATCGAAATAGGCCGCGCCGGTAAAGGTGTACAGCCACCAGGATTCACGATCCGGCGTGGGACCATGGCGGAGCTGGCGATACTGGCGGCCGCTCCAGGTCGAATCCGAGCGGTTGTGGACCTGGTAGTCGAGTTCGATCAGGTGCGAGCCGCGGGTGAAGGTGTAGGTCTTGATGACGTCAATATCGCCATCCTCGGAGGTCCAGCGCAGCGGGACCTCCAGGGTGTCCTCGCCCTCGGCCATCTCGAACCGGTCCTGATCGACCTGGAAGTTGGCGTGATGCGAGGGGGCCCGGCCTTCCATGGAGCGGTCGTTCACGCGGTCATGGGTCAGCCCGCTCTGGGCGACATAGCCGCGCAGACGGTGATCGAACAGGCGCACCGGGACCAGCGGGTCATCCTGAAGGTCCCGCGGATACTGCAGCAGATCGGCGCGCAGCAGGGTGGCGCCTCGGCTGTCGATCAGGATCTCGTGGGTATCGGTACGCACCGTGATCTGGCGACGATCCGGCTCCTGCAAGGTGGTCACCCGGGGGCCATCGACCGCGGCCGGGTCGGTCTCGGCGTCGGTCTCGAACTGCGGGGCGTCCGGGACATCCTCCGGACGCGCGTCGGGATCATCCTCGGCCTGTTCGGCGGCGCGATCGGCCTGTGACGGGGTGCCGTAATCCTGGTTCCAGGCCTGCCACATCAGGAATAGGACAAAGGCCAGGGTCAGCCACAACAGGGGGCGAAGATTATCCATGGGCGCGACTACTTTGAAGGTCGGGTACTGGTGGAATCGGAGCGCGGAGCCGGGACCGGATCATAGCCTCCCGGGGACCACGGATGACAGCGCAGGATACGGCGCAGGCCGAGCCAGAAGCCGCGCAGAACGCCGTGGGTCTCCACGGCCTCGACGGTGTACGCCGAGCACGTCGGATAATGCCGGCAATGCGGGGCCATGAACGGCGAGATACCGTACTGGTAGGCGCGCACGGGCAGCAGGGCGATCTTGCGAAGCAGGCTCATTGCAAACGTTCCAGCAGGCGGTCGATCTCGGCACGCAGCGCGTGGCGGTCGGCGGTCACGGCGCTGCCCCGGGCCAGCACGATCAGATCCAGGGCCGGTAGGTCCGTTCGGCACTGGCGGAAGGCCTCGCGCACGATCCGCTTGATGCGATTGCGGTCGCAGGCGCGCCGCACGTGGCGTTTGCCGACCGCCAGGCCCAGCCGGGCCTCGGCGCCCTCGGCAGGTCGGTAGAGCAGCGTCAGGTGGCGGCCGCGCTGGCGACCGGCATCTTCGAACACACGCTGATAGTCCGCGCCCGTCAGCAGGCGGACGTGGCGCGGAAAGGTCTGTACAGCAGGCGCCGCGGTCACGGGAGCCGGCGCACTGCCCGGGTTACGGGCAGAGGCGCTTGCGGCCCTTGGCACGACGGGCGTTCAGGACCTTGCGGCCACCGCGGGTGGCCATGCGGGCCCGAAAGCCGTGCGTGCGGGCGCGAACGAGCCGGCTGGGTTGGAAGGTGCGCTTCATGTGAGTTCCCGTGACGCGTTGGTGAAAGGGCGGTGAAAACTAGCGTTATCCGGGCGCAAAGTCAATCCCGGTGTGGCCAGGCCGCTGGCACCCGGGGGGCGCATCGGCGTAGACTCGGGAGCTTCGATTCCCCGCCACCCAGGAGACCGTCGCGTGTCAGCCAATACCCTGTGGACAGCCTGTCTGGATCGCCTGCAGGGGAAGGTCAGCGAGCAGCAGCTGAACACCTGGCTGCGGCCCCTGCACGCCGAAGAGTCGGAGGGCACCCTGCGCCTGCTGGCACCCAACCAGTTCGTTTTCGAGCACGTGCGCGATCACCTGCTGAACGCGATCGAGGGCACGGTGAACGAACTGCAGCCCGCGGAAGGCGGCTGCCAGGTGCGGCTGGGTATCGGCGGCGCGGAATGGCCGCAGGAGGCGGTCGCGAGCCGGCGCGAGCGACCCGCGGCCGCCGAGCCACGTCGGGCCACGCCCCGTCCGCAGGGTCCAGTGAGTAACCTGAACCCGGCGTTCACCTTCGACACCTTTGTCGAGGGCAAGTCGAACCAGCTCGCGCGGGCGGCCAGCCTTCAGGTCGCGGAAAACCCGGGTGTGGCCTACAACCCCCTGTTCATCTACGGCGGTGTGGGCCTTGGCAAGACCCATCTGATGCACGCGATCGGCCACAGTATCCTGGCGCGCCATCCGGAGGGGCGGATCATCTATCTGCATTCCGAGCGGTTTGTGGCCGACATGATCAAGGCGCTGCAGCACAACGCGATTGACGAATTCAAACAGCACTATCGGTCGGCCGATGCCCTGCTGATCGACGACATCCAGTTTTTCGCCGGCAAGGAGCGCTCGCAGGAGGAGTTCTTTCACACCTTCAATGCCCTGCTCGAAGGCCAGCAGCAGATCATCCTGACCTCGGATCGCTACCCGAAGGAGGTCGAGGGCCTGGAGGAACGCCTGAAGTCGCGCTTCGGCTGGGGCCTCACAATCGCGATCGAACCGCCGGAGCTGGAGACGCGGGTCGCGATCCTGCAGCGGAAGGCGGAGCAGGCCGGCATCGAGCTGCCCTCGGAGGTCGCGTTCTTCATGGGCAAGCGCATCCGGTCGAATATCCGCGAGCTCGAGGGATCGCTGCGGCGAGTGATCGCGAATGCGCATTTCACCGGAAAGCCGATCACGCTGGATTTTGCCAAGGATGCGCTGCGCGACCTGCTGGCGGTACAGAACAAGCTGATTACACTGGAAAATATCCAGAAGACGGTGGCCGACTACTATCGCGTGAAGGTGGCGGATCTGCTCTCGACCCGCCGCAGCCGCTCGATCGCCCGGCCCCGGCAGATCGCGATGGCCCTGGCCAAGGAACTGACCCAGCACAGCCTGCCGGAGATCGGCCAGGCCTTTGGTGGGCGGGATCACACCACCGTGCTGCACGCCTGTCGCAAGATCGCCGAGCTGCGTGAAGCCGACGCCAGCCTGGACGAGGACTACTCGAATCTGCTGCGAACATTGAGCAGCTGAGGCCGTCAACCGCATGGGTGCACAAGCCTGTGGATAAGCTGGGTGCAAACGCGGTATGAAACCGGGGAAAACGGATGGGCCAAAACTGTCCACAGGTTGGCAACAGGGTTCGCAGAGGTTCGCGGAGCCGAAAAGGATACGGCAAGCAATTGATAAAAAAGTGATTTATTGGACTTCTGCACAGGCCGGTCGGCCCTTTATTACTACGAATTGAATATCTAAATACTCTAGATACAGGACATCGCCATGGAACTGTCTTTCAACCGCGAGACGATGACCGAAGCGCTGCAACGGATTGTAGGCGCGGCCGAGAAACGCTTGACGATGCCCATTCTCGGCAACGTGCGGCTACGCCCGGACGAACACGGCGCGATCCGCATGGATACGACGGACCTGGAGCTGGCCTGGCAGGCCGGGGCGGAAGGGACGATTCCGGGTGAATGCGATGTGACAGTATCGGTGCGCAAGCTGCTGGATGTGGTCAAGGCCGCCCCGGCGGACAGCGAGATCCGGGCACGGGTCGAGGGCGAGCGCATGACCGTGGGGTTTGGCGGTTCCCGTTTCAGCCTCGCCACCCTGCCGGGCGCCGACTTCCCGGACTGGGAGGCGCGCGGGTCGGAGGTCGTGCTGGACGTGCCGCAAAACCGGCTGCGGCGATTGCTGGAGGCGACGATGTTCTCCATGGCACAGCAGGACGTGCGCTACTACCTGCAGGGTCTGCTGCTGGTGGCAAGCGGCACGAGTCTGCGGGCGGTCGCGACCGACGGGCATCGGCTGGCGCTCGCCGAGGTCGAGCTGGAGTCGCCGGTGGAAGGTCGGGTGGAGCGGATCGTGCCACGCAAGGCGGTGGCCGAGCTTCGGCGCAATCTGGCCGATGACGAGAGCTCGCTGCGGATTGGCTTCGGCGAGGACCAGGTCGTATTCGAACTGGGCAATGCGGTCCTGCGCAGCAAGGTCATCGAAGGCCGCTTCCCGGATTACGAACGCGTGATCCCGTCCGATCTCCCGGCGACCCTGCGGGTGGATCGCGAGCTCTTGAAGCGGGCACTGGGTCGCGTAGCGATCGTCGCGAGTGACAAGTATCGCGGCGTGCGCATGGTGCTGGGCGAGAATGGTTGCCAGGTGATGACGCACAACGCCGACCGGGAAGAGGCACAGGAGACGATCGAGGCCGAGTACGACGGCGGTCCGCTGGAGATCGGGTTCAACCTGGGCTATCTGGCGGACGTCCTCAACGTGCTCGAGACGGAGCAGGTGCGGATCGGCTTGCGCGACGGCAACTCGTCGATCCTGATCCAGGCCGAGCCTCCGGGCGGTGCGCGCTACGTCGTGATGCCGATGCGCCTGTAGGGCGAGGCGGGCGTGCTGGACTCGCTCTGGTGGCAGGGCGTACGCAATCTTCAGGAACAGAAACTGCGGCTGGCCCCCGGCATTAACCGCCTGGTTGGTCCCAACGGTGCCGGGAAGACCTCGGTGCTGGAAGCGGTGCATATCCTGGCCGCGGGTCGCTCGTTTCGTACCCAGCAATTGCGCCGAGTCGTGGCTACCGGGGCGGAGGGGCTCTGGGTCGGTGGCGAGGTGCGGGAACAGGGTTCGGGGGCTCACCGGATCGGGGTCTGCTGGGATGGGGCGCGGCGCTCGCGGCTGGATGGACGCTGGATGGAGGGGCACGCCGCCGTCGCGGAGTGGTTACCGGTTCGCGTGCTGCATGCGGGCTCCTTCGATCTGTTGACTGGCGGGCCGGACGAACGCCGGCGGCTGCTCGACTGGGGCGGCTTCCATGCGATTGTCGGGTATCGACAGGCCTGGCAACGCTGGCGGCGGGCCCACGAGCAGCGGAATGCGGCACTGCGGAATGGCGACCGCAGGGGGGCGCGCGAATTCGAGCGGCCACTGGTGGAATTTGGCGTCCAGGTCAGTGAGGCGCGGGCGCGCTATGTGGCCCAGTGGGACGCCGCAACCCGGGAGGCGGCGGGCGCGTTCGGGCTTTCGGAACGGCTTGGAGGCCTGAAGGTCTCGCTGCGTGCGGGTTGGGATCGGGAGCGCAGCCTGGAGGAGGCGCTGGAACGCAGTCGCCCCACGGACGAGGAGCGCGGGTTCGCGCAGGTCGGGCCGCAGCGAGCGGATCTCGACCTGCGTCTGGATGGGCGGCCAGCGGCCGAGGCCTCGCGCGGCGAACAGAAGCGGCTGGTGACGGCGCTGGTGGGGGGGCAGGCTCGGATGCTGGAGAAGGAGATCGGTCGGGCACCGGTGTTGTTGCTGGACGATGTGGTGTCCGAGCTGGACCGCGTGGTGGTGGAGGGATTGATGGCCGGCCTCGCGGACAGCGGCTGGCAGATCCTGGTCACGGCGGTGGAGGATTCGATCCCGGGGCTGGATCGGGGTGGGGCAGGTCAATTGTTCCACGTGAAACATGGTCGACTGTCCCCCGACCCTTTGGCTCCGTAACCCCCTGACGCATCCTGCCTCGCGCCCGACTGCGCCCATTCCTGAATACACCGGACCCTGCTGCCTTTGCGCTATACTGCGAGGCTTGTACCTGTCCGGAATACCCCTCGCATGTCCGATACCGAAACGAACGACCCCACTGCTTACGACTCCAGTCAGATCCGCGTCCTCAAGGGGCTGGATGCCGTCCGCAAACGACCCGGCATGTACATCGGTGACACCGACGATGGTACCGGCCTGCATCACATGGTCTTCGAGGTCGTCGATAACTCGATTGACGAGGCCCTCGCCGGCCATTGCGACTCCATCGAGGTCACGATCCACGAAGATAACGCGGTATCGGTCAGCGATAACGGCCGCGGGATTCCGGTCGATATCCACGAGGAAGAGGGCACATCCGCGGCCGAAGTGATCCTGACTGTCCTCCACGCCGGCGGGAAGTTCGACAATAACTCCTACAAGGTCTCCGGCGGGCTGCACGGTGTTGGCGTCTCCGTCGTGAACGCCCTGTCCGAGGAGTTGCGCCTGGAGATCTATCGCGACGGTCAGCGCCACGAGCAGACCTACCACATGGGGGTGCCCGACGCGCCCCTGGCCGCGACCGGCACCACCGATCGCCATGGCACCCGGGTCTGGTTCCGACCCAGCGCGGAGATCTTTACCGATATCAACTTCCACTACGAAGTGCTGGCCAAGCGCCTGCGCGAGCTGTCGTTCCTGAATTCCGGCGTCCGCATCACCCTGCGGGACTACCGCGACAACCGCGAGGAAACGTTCGTGTTCGAAGGCGGTATCCGCGCCTTTGTCGAACACCTGAATCAGAAGAAGACCGCCCTGCACCCCACCGTGGTCTATGCCGACCAGGAGCGCGAGGACTATTCGGTGGAGGTGGCGCTACAGTGGAATGACTCCTACCAGGAGAACATCTTCTGCTACACCAACAACATCCCGCAGCGCGATGGCGGCTCCCATATGGCGGGTTTCCGGGCGGCCCTGACGCGGACCATCAACCAGTACCTCGAGAACGAGGGCCTGATCAAGAAGGCCAAGGTCGCGACTGCCGGCGATGACATGCGCGAGGGCCTGACCGCCGTACTCTCGGTGAAGGTCCCCGATCCCAAGTTCTCGTCGCAGACCAAGGACAAGCTGGTCTCGTCCGAGGTCAAACCGATTGTCGAAAGTGTGCTGTCCGACGCCCTCAACAACTTCCTGCTGGAACACCCGCAGGAGGCCAAGGCCATTACCGAAAAGGTGCTGGATGCGGCGCGCGCGCGCGAGGCGGCGCGCAAGGCCCGCGAGGTCACCCGGCGCAAGGGGGCCCTCGATGTGGCCGGTCTGCCGGGCAAGCTGGCCGACTGCCAGGAAAAGGACCCCGCTCGGTCCGAGCTGTACCTGGTGGAGGGTGACTCCGCGGGCGGTTCTGCCAAGCAGGGACGCGATCGCCATTTCCAGGCCATCCTCCCGCTGAAGGGCAAGATCCTCAATGTCGAGCGGGCCCGGTTCGATCGCATGCTGGGATCCGCCGAGGTCGGCACCCTGATTACCGCGCTCGGCTGCGGGATCGGCAAGGAGGAATACGACCCGGACAAGCTCCGCTACCACCGCATCATCATCATGACCGACGCGGACGTGGACGGTTCGCATATTCGGACCCTGCTGCTGACCTTCTTCTTCCGGCAGATGCCCGAGCTGATCGAGCGTGGCCACGTCTATATCGCGCAGCCGCCGCTGTACAAGATCAAGCGAGGCAAACGCGAGCAGTACGTGCGTGACGAGGCCGAGATGGGCGAGATCGTGATCTCCCTGGCCCTCGATGGCGCCGCGCTCTATCCCAGCCCGGATGCCCCGCCGATTACCGGCGAGGCCTTCGAGGATCTGGTGAAGGGCTACCAGAAGGCGGCCCGCGCGGTGGAACGCCTGGGACGCATGTATGACTCGCGCATCCTCTGGGCCATGCTGGAGGCCGATGCGATGCCGGAGCCGCGCAGCGTCAGCAACGCCGAGGTTCAGGCCTGGTTCGGCCGCATCCTCGACGGCCTCTCCAGCAACAAGGCGGGTGCCACCCGCTACAGCCTGGGCCCGGTGACGGATCACGAAGGCAGTGCCCAGCTCAGCCTCGACCGAATCGAGCACGGCGCGCCGCTGTCGCAGTACATCAGCGACGATACCCTTGCTTCCCGGGATTTCCAGGCCGTCCTCGACCTATCGGCTCGTCTGAACGCCCTGCTGGACGAGGGAGCCTACATGAAGCGCGGCGAACGTGTTCACACCATTGTCGGGTTCTCCGAGGCGATGGAGTGGCTGCTTCAGGAAGGGCGCCGCGGTCTGGCGACCCAGCGCTACAAGGGCCTGGGCGAGATGAACCCCGACCAGCTCTGGGACACGACCATGAACCCGGAATCGCGGCGCCTGCTTCAGGTCCGCGTCGAGGATGCGATCCGCGCCGACGAGATCTTCACCACCCTGATGGGTGACCAGGTCGAACCGCGCCGCGATTTCATCGAGAGCCGGGCACTGAGCGCCGAGAACGTCGACGTCTAGTCCCGGCCTGCGGGGCGGAGGCACGCATGGCGGTGTTGTTCATCATCCTCGCACTCGCGGGGCTGACCCTGATGGCGCTGCGCCTGTACACCCACCTGGCGGTCCATCAGCGCCGGGTGGTCGCGTCCTGGCATCGCCTCGACACCCTGCTCGCACAACGCAATGGCGAGCTCGATCAGGTTCCGCGACTGCCTGGCCTGCCCGCATCCTCTCTGGATGATCTCCACCAGGCGATCCAGCATCAGGAAACCGCGAGGCGCAAGGGCGACCTTCCCACCCTGGCTGTGAACGAGCAGCGTATCCGCGACGGGTGGGATGGACTCGTCTCTCAACATACTGATTTAATTCAAAAATGGTCCCAAAAACCCGTGGTCGGCCGGGTTCAGGGTCTGGACCTCGCCATCAACGATGCGCTGGCCGCCTACAACACCGCGGTGGACGCCGCAGCCGCCCTGCGGCGGCGGCCGGTGTTTGCCCTGCTCGCCGGCATCGCCGGGTATAGCCGGTTCCGGCCGATTGAGCCACCCACGCGACGGTAGCGCTCGAATCCAGCACAACAGCCCTACTGCGGGGGAACACGCTCCCGGCTCTCCGGTCCGAATGGCATAATTGCCCGCTGACCCGAGCCCCGGAGAACCCGTGTCCAACCCCCTGCTGCAGACGGATCGCCTGCCCGCCTTTCGCGCCATCGAACCCGAACATGTCCTGCCGGCCCTCGAGACCGTGCTGGTCGAGAACCGGGCCGCAATCGACGCCCTCGTTACTGCGGTCGGTGACGGCCCGTCCTGGTCCAGCCTCGTGCTCCCGCTGCAGCGCCTGGATGCCCGCCTCGATGCGATGTGGTCCCCGGTCGGTCACCTGAACGCGGTGATGAACGGCCCGGCCATCCGCGAGGCCTACAATGCGTGCCTTCCGCTGCTGTCCGACTACGCCAGCTGGGTTTCGCAGCACCAGGGTCTGTACCAGGCGGTCCGCCGCCTTGCCGACAGTGACGAATACCCTCGCCTGACGCCGCCCCGCCGCAAGGTCATTGACGACATGCTGCGCGACTTTCACCTCAGCGGCGTGGACCTTGCCGAGCCCGAGCGCGAGCGCCTGCGCGCGATCAATGCGCGCCTGTCCGAGCTGACCGCGCGTTTCGAGGAGAACGTCCTCGACGCCACCCAGGCCTGGACCTGGCAGACGGACGATGCGGGCGCTCTCGAGGGCATTCCCGACTCCGACCGTGCCCTGCTGGCCCAGAATGCCCGCGACCATGATCAGACCGGCTATGTGGTCACGCTGGATTTCCCCAGCTACCTGGCGGTGATGACGCATGCCCGCGATCGCGACCTGCGCTATCGCGTGTATGAGGCCTTTACCACCCGGGCGTCCGATCGCGGGCCCGGCGCCGGCAACCACGACAACAGCGAGATCATGGTGGAGATCCTCCAGCTGCGCGAGGAAAAGGCCAAGCTGACCGGATTTGCCCATTACGCCGAACGTTCCCTTGCGACCAAGATGGCCACCAGCGCCGAGCAGGTCGAGGCCTTCCTGCAGGACCTGGCCCGGCGGGCGCGCCCCCGTGCCGAGCGCGACCTTGAGGAACTACGCGAATTCGCCCGCGAGGAACTCGATCTGCCCACGCTGGAGGCCTGGGACATGGCCTATGCCGCGGAGAAGATGCGCGAGCGCCGCCTGGGTCTCAGCCAGGAGATGCTGAAGCCGTATTTCCCGGCCGATCGGGCCATCAATGGTCTGTTCGGTCTCGTCCAGCGCCTGTTCCAGGTGCGTTTCGAGGCCGACTCGACCGTCGAGACCTGGCATGACGATGTGCGTTTCTACCGCATCTTTGACGCCAACGGTGTCGAACGGGCGGGTTTTTACTTCGATCTTTACGCCCGCAAGAACAAGCGTGGCGGCGCCTGGATGGATGTCTGCCGCAATCGTTTCGTCAGCGCGGACCATGCCCAGCTCCCGGTCGCGTACATGACCTGCAATTCCACCCCGCCGGTGGACGGCAAGGCCGCCCTGTTCACCCACGACGAGGTGATCACCCTGTTCCACGAGTTCGGTCACGGCCTGCACCACATGCTGACCCGGGTCGACGAACCCGAGATCGCCGGCATCAACGGGGTGGAATGGGACGCGGTGGAGCTGCCCAGTCAGTTCATGGAGAACTGGTGCTGGGAGCGCGAGGCCCTGGACCTGTTTGCCCGCCACCACGAGACCGGCGCGCCCATGCCCGACGATCTGTTCCAGCGCCTGCAGGGAACCCGCCATTTCCATGCCGCGCTGCAGCTGCTGCGCCAGGTCGAATTCTCGCTGTTCGACATGCGCCTGCACGCCGCGCCGGCGCCCAGAGACGCCGCCGCCATCCAGCAGCAGCTGGCGGCCGTGCGCAACGAGGTCGCCGTGGTCCACCCGCCCGAGTTCAACCGCTTCGCGCACGGCTTCGGTCACATCTTCGCGGGCGGGTATGCCGCTGGCTACTACAGCTACAAGTGGGCCGAGGTCCTCTCCGCCGACGCCTTTGGCCGTTTCGAGGAGGAAGGCCTGTTCTCCCCCGAGGTGGGTGCGGCCTACCTGCGAGAGATCCTCGAGGCCGGGGCCTCGCGCCCGGCTGCCGAGTCGTTCCGCGCCTTCCGGGGTCGCGAGCCGCGTATCGATGCCCTGTTGCGCCATAGCGGTCTGGAGGGGGAAGCCGCGTGAAGATCGCCAGCTGGAACGTCAATTCGCTGAAGGTGCGCCTGCCACAGGTCCTGGACTGGCTGCAGCAGTCGGGCACCGACATCCTGGCCCTGCAGGAAACCAAGCTCACCGACGAAAATTTCCCCGCGGCCGCAATCGAGGAGGCCGGTTACCAGGTGGTGTACTCCGGCCAGAAGACCTACAACGGCGTGGCCATACTGGCACGCAGCGCGGCCAGCGAAGTGATCACCGATCCTCCGGGTCTGGAGGACGCCCAGCGCCGCATCCTCGCCGCCACCTACGGCGACCTGCGCATGGTCAATCTGTATGTGGTCAACGGCGAGAACGTGGGCACCGAAAAGTACGCCTACAAACTCGACTGGCTGGGGCGCATGCGGGCTTGGCTGGCCGATGAGGTCGCGCGCCACCCCAACCTGGTCGTGCTGGGCGACTTCAACATCGCCCCCGACGACCGCGACGTGCACGACCCCGAGGCCTGGCACGAGCGTATCCTGTGCTCCACCCCCGAACGCGAAGCACTCGCCGCACTGACCGACCTGGGCCTCGCCGACACCTTCCGGGCGTTCGAACAGCCGGAGGCGGAGTATTCCTGGTTCGACTACCGGGCGGCCTCGTTCCGGCGCAACCGCGGCCTGCGGATCGATCTGATCCTGGCCAGTAGCGCCCTGCAGTCCCGGCTCACTGCCGCCGGGATCGACCGCGAACCGCGCGCCTGGGAACGTCCCTCCGACCATGCCCCGGTGTGGGCCGAATTCTCCGACTAGGTAGCGCCCGTGAAATACAAGGATCTCCGCGACTTCATTGCCGGTCTGGAACAGCGCGGCGAACTGCGCCGCATCACGCGCGAGGTCGATCCCAACCTGGAGATGACCGAGATCGCCGATCGCGTACTGCGTGCCGGCGGTCCCGCTCTGCTGTTCGAGAACCCGACCGGCTCCGAGATCCCGGTCCTCGCAAACCTGTTCGGGACCCCGGAACGCGTGGCCATGGGTATGGGCGAGGACAGCGTCGAGGCCCTGCGCGAGGTCGGCCGTCTGCTCGCCTTTCTGAAGCAGCCGGACCCGCCCAAGGGCCTGAAGGCGGCCTGGGAGCAGCTGCCGGTCTTTCGCAAGGTCCTCGACATGGCCCCGAAGAAGACCCGAAGCGCCCCTTGCCAGAAGCACGTCCTCGAGGGCGAGGCGGTGGACCTTGCCCGCCTGCCGGTCCAGACCTGCTGGCCGGGCGACGCGGGCCCGCTGATCACCTGGGGTCTGGTGGTCACGCGCGGCCCCGAAAAGTCGCGCCAGAACCTGGGCATCTACCGCCAGCAGGTCATCGGCCCGAATCGGGTGATCATGCGCTGGCTGTCGCATCGAGGCGGGGCCCTGGATTTCCAGGAGTGGTGCCGCGCCCATCCGGGCGAGCCGTTCCCGATTGCCGTGGCCCTGGGCGCCGATCCGGCCACGATCCTGGGCGCGGTGACCCCGGTACCGGACAGCCTGTCGGAATACGCCTTCGCCGGCCTGCTGCGCGGCAGTCGCACCGAGGTTACCCGATGCATCGGCTCCGACCTCGAGGTGCCGGCCTCCGCCGAATTCGTACTCGAGGGCCACATCCACCCCGGGGATACCGCACCCGAGGGCCCGTTCGGAGACCACACCGGCTATTACAACGAGGTGGACGAATTCCCGGTCTTCACCATCGACCGCATTACCCACCGTGACGCTCCGATCTATCACTCCACCTATACCGGCCGCCCCCCGGACGAGCCCGCGGTACTGGGTGTGGCGCTGAACGAGGTCTTCATCCCGATCCTGCAGAAGCAGTTCCCGGAGATCGTGGACTTCTACCTCCCCCCCGAGGGCTGTTCCTACCGCCTTGCCGTGGTCTCCATGCGCAAGCAGTACCCCGGCCACGCCAAGCGCGTGATGATGGGCGTCTGGAGCTTCCTGCGCCAGTTCATGTACACCAAGTTCGTGATCGTCGTGGACGACGACGTCAACACCCGCGACTGGAACGACGTCATCTGGGCCATCACCACCCGTATGGACCCGGCGCGCGACACCACCCTGGTCGAGAACACCCCGATCGACTATCTCGACTTCGCCTCGCCGGTCTCCGGCCTGGGTTCCAAGATGGGCATGGATGCCACCAGCAAGTGGCCGGGCGAGACCGACCGCGAGTGGGGCCGGCCCATCGCCATGGATGAAGCGGTCAAGCGCCGCGTCGATGAGATCTGGGATGAACTGGGGCTATGACCTGTGACGCCCCGGTGGCGCGTGCTCGCCCCGATGCTGGTAGCCGCGGCGCTGGCAGCGGCCTGCGCGGTGACCCCGGAACCTGAGGCCGTGCGCGCCAGCAGCGACCCCCTTAATACCGATGTACCGGTCGCGGGGCTGGAGGACGTCCGTGTGTGGCCGGCGCAGGCACCGGACGGGGTGGTGATCACCCTCCACAGCTTCCGCGATCACTCCGGGGCCTACGCGGAGCTGGGCCCCTGGCTGGCCGCGCGTGGCTATTCCGTGCATGCGCTGGACCAGCGCGGACACGGCCGCCGCGAGGATCACGGCCGCTGGCCCGGGATCGAGCCGATGCTTGCCGATGTCGTTGCGATGGTGGAGCAGGTGCGCGGCGAGCACCCGCAGAAACCGCTGTTCCTGCTTGGCGAGAGCATGGGTGGCTCCGCCGCACTGGCAGCTGTCGCCACGCACCCGGAACTCGATGTCGACGGCGTGATCGCGGTGGCCCCCGGTCTGCGCGGCGGGATCCCCGCGCGCCGCCTCTGGGACGCCGCGGTCTGGACTGGCGAACGCATCGCGGGCGGTCTTGCGCTTACCATCGACCCGGACTACTCCGACAGCCTGACGCCGGCGGCGGTCGCGCGTTTCCGCGAGGATCCCGCGATCCTGCGTCGCGTGCGCATGGATACCTACGCCGGCGTGGTCTGGCTGGCCCAGTACGCGACCGATCACATCGACCGCGTCACGGTGCCGGTGGTCTATCTGTGGGGCGAGCAGGATGGCACCATCCAGCGCGAATCGGTATGCCTGGCGGCCCGCGCCCATCCGGGGGGCCAGGCGGAGGTATGGACCGATCCCGACTGGCCACATCTGCTGCTGCATGCCCCGGACTGGCCGCAGACCGCGCAGCGCCTGCTCGACTGGATGCAGCGCGTGCAGACCGGGGGTCCCGAGCTGGCGCTGCATGCGCAGCCGCACCAAGGCTCCTGCGCACCCTGAGGCGCGGGCCTCGACCTGCCTGGACTGCGGGTGCTTGCGTTGGCGCCGGCAGCAGCGAGAATAACCGGCTTTCCGCGAGATGAGGGTTCCCGATGGCGTTCGATGTCACCATTCAGCCCAGTGGCCATACCTTCGAGGTCGAGGACGATGAAACCGTCCTCGAGGCGGCCCTGCGCCAGGGGTTCGCGTTTCCCTACGGCTGCCGCAACGGCGCCTGTGGCTCCTGCAAGGGGCGGGTCCTGCAGGGCGAGGTCGATCATGGCCCGAAGCGTCCGCCGGGCATCAGCGAGGCCGAACTGGCGGATGGCATGGCCCTGTTCTGCCAGGCGGTGCCGGTGGACGATCTGGAGATCGAGGTGCGCGAGATCGGCGCCGCGCGCGACATCGTGGTCAAGACCCTGCCCTGCCGGGTGGCCGCGCTGAATCGCCTCGCGGACGACGTGATGGAGCTGCGCCTGCAGCTACCGGCCACCGAGCGCCTGCAGTTCCTGGCGGGGCAGTACCTGGATATCCTGCTCAAGGGCGGCGAACGCCGCAGCTATTCCCTGGCCAACGCGCCTCACGACGACGACCAGCTGGTGCTGCATGTGCGCCACCTGCCGGGCGGGCGCTTTTCCACCATGGTGTTCGAGGAACTCGCGCCCAAGGCCCTGTTGCGGATCGAGGGGCCGCTGGGCAGCTTCTTTGTCGACGAGGAATCGCCACGGCCGCGCCTGTTCGTGGGCGGGGGTACCGGCTTCGGACCGCTGAAGGGGATGCTGGATCACCTGGCTGCCGAGGGGCTGGATCGCGCGCACCACCTGTTCTGGGGTGCGCGCACGGTCGAGGGTATCTACGCCCCGGACTGGCTCGCGCGAATGACCCGCGAGCAGGGCGAACACTTCCGCTGCACGCCGGTACTGTCCGATACCCCGGCCGAGACGGCCGCCGGTTTTGCCGCGGTCAGCGGCTGGCCGCATGATGCGGTGCTCGCCGAATACCCGGATCTGTCCGGTTTCGATGTCTACATGGCCGGCCCGCCGGCGATGATCGCGGCCGCCCGTGACGCTTTCCAGGGCGCCGGCCTGCCGCCGGAACAGCTCTATTACGACAGCTTCGAACCGGCCACCCCGGCCACGTAGTCTCGTCGTCGGCGGTCGTTCAGCTGCGCGCAGATGGACAAGGGCGAAAAGCGTGCACAGGAAGTCTGGAAGATGGGAAGGTACGGATTGATCGGATGCCGCGCCGTCGGTGCGCGGGTGGCAGGGCATCCACAGACCCGCCAACCGAGAAATCTTCCAGCCTTCCCCCCTTCCTGTTAACTGCCTTTGACCTTCTTCCAGTGCGCCGTGGCGGCTTGCTAGGCGCGTTCGCTGCGCAGCTGATCCGCGAGGCGATGAACGGCGGCCAGCATGGTGGCGTCGGTGGGGTCCTCGGCCGTTTCCACTGCGGACTTGAAGCCCAGTTCCTGCGCGATCTCGGCGATCCGCGGGCTGCCCACCACCAGGGGTGTCTTGCGCAGCCACATACGACCCAGCTTGCCGACCATCTCGTACAGGTTGCGCAGTCCCTCGCCGCTGGTGATGGTGATGATGTCGATCTGCCCGCGCGAGAACGCGTACATCAGTTCGCCGGTGTCGCCTTCAGGGCGGCCACGCCGGTAGGCCTCGGCGAACGTGACCTCGGCACCGCGCGCCTTCAGGGTGTCGCCCAGCAGCTCGCGGCCGCCGTCACCACGGAAGATCACCACGCGTTTGCCGGCCACGTCCTGCATGGCCTCCTGCGCCAGCAGCGCCTCGCTGTCGAAGCGCCGCGGCGGCAGGATGTCGGCCGGGCGGCCAAAGCTCTTCAGTTCCTGTGCGGTGCGGTTGCCGATCGCCGCGATCCGGGTGCCTGCGGGCCAGTCGTGCTCGGCCAGCGCCAGATTGAGCACGCGCTGGACCGCATTGGGGCTGATGAACACGGCGATGTCGAATGTGTCCAGCCGCTCCAGCACGGCGCGCAGGTTGGTCGGATCACTGGGCGCCAGGATCTCGAGCACGGGAAACCGGATCACGTGCGCGCCCGCAGCCGCCAGGCCCGCGCAGAAGGGTTCGGCCTGGGCCGCCGGGCGGGTCACCAGGATACCGAGACCGGCGAGTGCTTCCGGATCCCCGGGCTCGGCGCGGTGGTCGTCTGCGGATGCCGTCATGCGTCTACCTCTTCGTGTCCTGGCCGTGTTCGCGATGGGCGGCCGCGAGCAGTTCGCCCGCCCCCAGTTCCAGCAGCATGTCCGCGAGGCGAGTACCCAGGGCCTCCGCCTCGCTGCGCGCGCCCTCGACCTGGCGCCGCAGCAGCCGGCTGCCGTCGACGGCCCCGACCAGCCCGTCCAGTTGGAGGCGCTCGCCGACCAGGGAGGCATGGGCCGCCAGCGGTACCTGGCAGCCGCCTTCCAGGCGGCGGTTGAAGGCGCGTTCGGCACGCACGCGATCGGCGGTGTCGGCGTCGTTCAGTGGCGCGATCAGTTCGTGGATGGCGGCATCGCCGGCGCGGCACTCGATGGCAATGGCGCCCTGGCCGACGGCCGGCAGGCTGACCTCCGGCTGCAGGCAAGTCCGAATGCGATCGTCGAAGCCGAGGCGCTTGAGTCCGGCCGCCGCCAGCAGGATGGCGTCGTATTCATCCGCGTCCAGTTTTGCCAGGCGGGTATTCACGTTGCCGCGCAGGTCGCGCACTTCGAGATCGGGGCGCCGCGCGCGCAGCTGGCACTGTCGGCGCAGGCTGGAGGACCCGACCCGGGCCCCTTCCGGCAACGCGTCGACATCGGCGTAGCGATTGGAGACGAACGCATCCAGCGGGTCCTCGCGCTCCAGGATCACCGGCAGCTCCAGCGCCTCCGGCAGCTCCATCGGCACGTCCTTGACCGAGTGCACAGCGATATCGGCGCGATCCTCGAGGAGCGCGATCTCCAGCTCCTTCACGAACAGGCCCTTGCCCCCGATGCGTGCCAGCGGCGAGTCCAGCACGCGGTCTCCCTGGGTGGTCATGCCCACCAGCTCGACCGGGCGTTCCGGCTCGCGTGCGCGCAGGCGGGCGGCGACGTGTTCCGCCTGCCACATGGCAAGCGGGCTCTTTCGGGTGGCGATGCGTACTGGCTTCATGCGTCTTCCGGGCGGGCCTCGGTCGCGGCAACCGGGCGTTCAAAACGCGCCAGTATAACGGCGAATCCCGCGTCGCGCGGGCGACCGGATCAGTGGCCGTTGCGCAGGTAGTCGCGTACGCGCGGCAGCTGGCGGCGGCTGATCGGCATCGGTTCGAGATCGTCGTGGAACAGCAGGCGGTGGTCGGCCTGGCCCAGGCTCTCGATCCCCTTGATCGCACTCTTGACCGCCAGGCAGCCGCGGTGCACCCGCAGCAGCGCCGGACCGTACTGGTCCTCGAGATCGCGCAGGCGGGCGTTCACGAAGCCGGCCAGTCGGGCCGAGCGCGCCATCACGTAGCCCCCCTCGGCAATGAAGATGTCGACCTGTTCCAGCGGGACGCGCTCCTCGCGTCGCCCCACGGTGATGTGGACCTCCGCAGGCCCCGACACGGGCGCGCCGGGACTCTGCAGCAGCGCCCGTTCCAGGGCCTGCGCCAGCCGTTCCCGCCGCACCGGTTTCAGGACGTAGTCGCGGACCCCGGCCTCGAACGCCTCCAGCGGGAAGCGGTCATGGGCGGTGACCAGGATGATGGTGAGCCCGGGGCGCTGCGCGTGCAGGCGCCGCGCCAGCTCCAGACCGCTCTCCCCTGGCATGTCGATATCCAGCAGCAGGGCGTCGGGCTCGGTTTCGCCCAGGGCCTGTTCCACCTCGCCGGCATGGGCGGCCTGTGCGACCACTCGGTGGCCCAGTTCCGCGGCCAGTGCCGCCAGGCGCTGCCGGGCGACGGGTTCGTCGTCGGCGATCAGCAGATTCAGCTGCGCGGTTTTCATTGGGCACCCTCCCTGGTCGCCAGCGGGAAGCGGATGCTGACCTCGAAGCAGTCCGGTTCGTGACGAGACTGGAAGTGTACCTGGCCGCCGAAGGCGTGTTGCAGGCGCAGGCGCACGGCCTCGGTCGCGGTCCCGGTCCCCTCGCTGCGTGCCTGGGGTTCCACGCTGTTGCCGATGACCACCGTGACCCGCCCGGAGTCCATGCGGCAGCGCACCCAGACCCGTCCCTCGCCCCGTGCCGGGGCGATCCCGTGCTGGATCGCGTTTTCCGCCAGCGGCTGCAGCACCAGGGTGGGGACCTCGATCTCCAGGCCCGGGTGGTCGGGGCAGTCCCAATCCAGGTTCAGGCGCTCGCCAAAGCGGGTTTGCTCGATGCCGAGAAACGCGCGCACCAGATCCAGCTCCGCGCGCAGCGAGTGGCGGTCGCCGCTGGCGAAGGTCGCGCGGAACAGGTCCGCCAGGTCCAGCGTAATCTGCTCCGCGCGGGCGGCATCGCTGCGGCAAAGCCCGGCGATGGTGTTCATGCTGTTGTAGAGGAAATGCGGCCGCAGGCGCGCGCGCATCGCCTGTTCCCGGGCCGCGGCCACGGCCCGGGTCTCGCGTTGCCAGGCGGCCTGCAGGTACAGGTAGTGCATCGCCATCAGGCTCAGGATCGTCGCCACCCCGATGACCGGCCAGCGCAGCGCCGGGTCGGCCAGCACCAGGGTCTCGGCCAGACGATAGACGATCGCGGTGTTGATGATCGGCACCAGCGGTGGCAGCACGATCTGGGCGGCCAGCGGCCGGCCCCGCAGCCAGCCGCGCAGGCCGCACAGGATCAGCAGGCTGGTCAGCGCGACCCAGAAGATGAACAGCGCATGCAGCGCCAGGGCCGAGTGCCAGTTCTGGCCGCCGCCGCGCAGCAGGGCGACCGCCAGCGCCAGCAGCACGGCCACCATGAGCACGCGCAGCAGGGTCTCGGCACTGCAGAAGTCCGGCAGTGGCGACAGTTCCCCGTTGCTCTCCCTGGCGGTGTCCCCTTGGGCCATGCGTCACTTGCTCCCCTGATACCGGGCCGCGTTCCGGGAGCGTGGTCGCGCCATGTTCTCCCCCCCCTTTGTGCCCGTATACTTCCGTGTCTTTCCAAGCCGCTCCAGGATGCACCATGACGCAGGATTCCGCGCACGACAAGCCAGCTGCCACCACCAGCGCCGCCACCGGCGAGGCCAAGCTGTGGGGCGGGCGCTTCTCCGAGCCGACCGACGCCTTCGTTGAACGCTTCACCGCGTCGGTGGATTTCGACCGGCGCCTGTACCGCGAGGACATCCAGGGGTCGCAGGCCCATGCCCGCATGCTGGCCCGGGTCGGGGTGCTGACCGAGGCTGAGGCCGAGCAGATCCTGCAGGGGCTGGATGCCATCCGCGACGAGATCGCCGCCGATGCGTTCGACTGGCAGGTCGGCCGCGAGGACGTACACATGAATATCGAGGCGCGCCTGATCGAGCGCATCGGTGAGGTTGGCAAGAAGCTGCACACCGGTCGTTCGCGCAATGATCAGGTCGCCACCGATATCCGCCTGTGGCTGCGTGCGAGCATCGACGACATCCTGCGCCTGATCCGGGCCTACCAGGAGGGCCTGGTGGATCTGGCCGAGCGCGAGGCGGATACGGTGATGCCCGGCTTTACCCACCTGCAGACCGCCCAGCCGGTCACCTTTGGTCACCACATGCTGGCCTGGTACGAGATGCTGGAACGCGACGCCGAGCGGCTGTGCGATGCCCGGCGCCGGGTGAACATCCTGCCCCTGGGCTCCGCGGCCCTGGCCGGCACCCCGTACCCGCTGGATCGCGAATACACGGCCGAACTGCTCGGCTTCGACGGGGTGAGCCGCAACTCGCTGGATGCGGTCTCGGATCGCGACTTCGCGATCGAATTCACCGCCGCCGCGGCCACCCTGATGATGCACCTGTCGCGCCAGGCCGAGGAGCTCGTCCTCTGGACCAGCGCGCAGTTCGCCTTCATCGAACTGCCGGACCGCTACTGCACCGGCTCCTCGATCATGCCGCAGAAGAAGAACCCGGACGTGCCCGAGCTGGTGCGCGGCAAGACCGGCCGGGTCTATGGCCACCTGATGTCGCTGCTGACCCTGATGAAGAGCCAGCCGCTGGCCTACAACAAGGACAATCAGGAAGACAAGGAACCGCTGTTCGACACCGTCGACACCCTGCTGGGCTCACTGCGGGCCTTCGGCGACATGGTTCCGAACCTCGAGGTGCGTCGCGCCAATACGCTGGCCGCGACGCGCAGGGGCTTCGCCACGGCCACGGACCTGGCCGACTATCTGGTGGGGCGTGGTGTCGCCTTCCGGGATGCCCACGAGATCGTCGGGCGCGCGGTGCGCGTGGCGCAGGAACAGGGCGTGGACCTGGCCGAGCTGGCGCTGGCGGAGCTGCAGGCGATCAGCCCGGCGGTCGGCGACGATGTCTACACAGTTCTGACCCCGGAAGGCTCCGCCGCCGCGCGCAATCTTACCGGGGGCACGGCCCCGGAACAGGTGCGCCGGCAGGTGGCCGCGGCCCGTGAGCGCCTGCGCGGCCTGAGCGCCGGCCGCTAGTCTCGGCTCGTCAGCGGTCGGCGCAGCCCTCAGATGCGGCCGAGGGTGGACTCCAGCAATTCCCAGTGCACGTTCCCGTGAATCACCTCGTAGGCCAGTAGCAGCTGGCCGTGGGTGGAATCGCTCTCGAAATTCGCCAGTACCCACTGATGATTGAGCACGTGGATGCCATCGCGGCGGAAGCTGAAGGTCTCGCCGTCCGGGGCCTCGTGCGGGATCAGTTCGGTGCGCTGTACCAGGTCAGCGGCCAGGCGTTCGTCCGCGCGGGTCATGCCGCGGCGCTGCAGGTCCTGAATATGGGCATTGGTCAGGCCCAGCACTACCGGGCGCGGGACCTCGTGCCGGGTGTACTGCTGCAGCTGCATCTGCGCCTGCAGCAGGTCGCGGTTGGCCTCGGCCAGGTCCTGTTCCAGGCCATCGCCGCGGGCGATATAGATCGCCAGAGCGACCACGAAAAACAGCATGAAGCCCACCCAGACCAGGCGTTCACTGGTCTTGAGGTTCTGCGGCTTGGGGTTTTCTTGTTCGGACACGGGTCTGCCTCCGGAATACGCGGGGCCGGCGTGCGCGGGGTGCCGGCCAGGAAATGAACGTGCGGCCACCGTGGGTTCCTGAACCGGGGGCAGCGCGAGGCGCATGATAACCCCTGTCACCGTAACCTGCCGAGAGGCCGCCATGTCGGTTCCCGACCCCCGCGCAGCCCAGCGCACCGACCCCGGACTGGAGTGGATCAACCGCTTCGCCCGTCTGCCCGGGGCGTTCCACGAAACGCCCGCACCGGCGCCGTTTCCGGATGCCACCTGTCTCGCCACCAGCCCGGCGATGTGCGATCGCCTTGGCGTGGAAGCCGCGCTGTTCGAGCGGGATCCGTGGCTGGGGGCCTGTACCCACGGCAGCGCCCTGCCCGGGGCCGAACCGCGAGCCTCGGTATACGCGGGGCATCAGTTCGGGGTGTTCGTGCCGCAACTGGGCGACGGCCGGGCCAAGCTCCTGGGCGAGGTGCGCACCGCGCAGGGCGAGACCTGGGAGCTGCAGCTCAAGGGTGCCGGTCCCACCCGTTTCTCGCGCGGGGCCGATGGCCGAGCGGTGATGCGCTCGTCGGTGCGGGAATACCTGGCGTCGGAGGCGATGGCAGCGCTGGGCGTGCCCACGACCCGGGCACTGGCCCTGTTCGGCTCCAGCCTGCCGGTCTACCGCGAACGCGTGGAGCCGGCGGCGATCGTGCTGCGTGCGGCGCCCAGCTTCCTGCGCTTCGGGCATTTCGAATACTTCCATTACAACGGCTACAGCGAGCGTCTGCGCGAGTTGATCGACTATGCACGGGCGCATGACTACCCCGAGCTGGCGGACGCCGAAGATCCGGTGGCGGCCATGCTGGAGGCGGTGATCGCCCGCACCGCGGAGATGATCGCGGACTGGCAGGCGGTCGGGTTCTGTCACGGCGTGATGAACACCGACAACATGAGCCTGGCCGGGCTGACCATCGACTACGGCCCGTTCGCGTTCATGGACGCCTTCGACCCCGGCTACATCTGCAACCATACCGATCAGGGTGGCCGCTACGCGTTTGACCAGCAGCCGCGGGTTGCGCAGTGGAACCTGGTGCGTCTGGCCGAGACCCTGGTGATCCATTTCGCCGATGCCACCCGCGAGGCCGCGATCGAGCGCGCCAAGGCCCTGCTGGAAGACTTCCCACGGCAGTATCGCCAGGCCTGGCTGACGCGCATGCGCGCCAAGCTGGGGCTGCAGTCGGCACAGGAACCGGACGAGGCCCTGGTTCAGGACCTGCTGGCGCGCATGGCCGCCGAGGGCATGGACTACACGCGGTTTTTTCGCCAGCTGCCCGATCTGGAGCAGGCGGAGACCCGCACCCAGCTGGAGTCGGAATTGGAGGATGTGCCGGCCTGGCAGGCGTGGTGGTCAGGCTACCAGGCGCGCCTGGCGCAGGAGGGCGCGACGCCGGCTGCACGCCGGGCGGCGATGCATGCGGTCAACCCGAAATACATCCTGCGCAATCACCTGGCTCAGGCGGCGATCGAACAGGCCGAGGCGGGCGATCCCTCCGAGGTTCTGCGCCTGCAGCGGATCCTCGCGCGGCCGTTCGACGAGCAGCCCGAGTTCGAGGCCTATGCCGATCTGCCCCCGGCGTGGGCCAGCGGCATCCGGCTCAGCTGTTCGTCCTGACCGGCAGGAGCGCGTGCGGCGAGGAAGGCCCCGGGCTTACCCGAGGATGCCGCGCAGGATGTAGAAGTAGACCACCGCGAGGATCGCACCGGCCGGCAGGGTCACGATCCAGGACAGGAAGATCATCCGCACCAGGCCCAGGTTGATCGCGGCGATGCCGCGCGCCAGGCCGACCCCGAGGATCGCGCCGACCAGGGTGTGCGTGGTGGAGATCGGCAAGCCAGTGCCCGAGGCCAGCACCACGGTGGCTGCCGCCGCGGCCGTGGCTGCATAGCCACGACTGGGGGTGAGCTGGGTGATGCCGGTACCGACCGTCGCGATGACCTTGTGGCCGTAGGTGAACAGGCCGAAGACGATCCCGAACCCGCCCAGCAGCAGCACCCACATCGGCACGACCGTCTCGGCGCTCACGTCGCCGGTCTGGATGACGTCCACGACCGCGGCCAGCGGCCCCACCGCATTGGCGACGTCGTTGGAGCCCAGGGCGAAGGCCATCGCGCAGCCGGTCACCACCATCTGGACGCCGAACACCTTCTCGACATTGGCAAAATGGGAGCCCTCTTCGCCTACGCCCGTGGGATCGTCAAAGCGCAGGCGGCGGATCGCCATCATCCCGAGCACGACTACGGCGGCGCTGACCAGGATTGCGAAGCCGTAGGCCTGTACCGTCGTCAGCTCCAGGCCGACATGGGTCAGCCCCTTGAACATGGTGACCAGGGCGGTGACGAAGGCGGTCAGGAAGATGTACAGCGGGGCCCAGCGCTTGGCGTTCTTCAGCGGATCGACAGTGTCCAGGATCAGGATCTGCACACTGCGGAACAGGGCAAACGCAATCATGCCGCCGACCATTGGCGACACCACCCAGGACATCGCAATGGTCCCGACGCGCTCCCAGCGCACCACCTCAAAGCCCAGCCCGACCACGGCAAAGCCGACGATTGCGCCGATGATGGAGTGGGTCGTGGATACCGGCCAGCCGAAGTAGGAGGCCACGAGCAGCCATGTTCCGGCCGCGGCCAGCGCGGCCAGCATCCCGTACACGAGCAGTTCGGGGTTGTCCGCCATCAGGCTGGAGTCGACCATCCCGCTGCGGATGGTTTGGGTGACCTCGCCGCCGGCCAGCCAGGCCCCGGAGAACACGAAGATCGCGGCGACAAAGACCGCCTGACGGATGGTCAGCGCGCGCGAGCCGACCGAGGTGCCCATCGCATTGGCCACGTCATTGGCGCCGATGCCCCAGGCCATAAACAGGCCGAAGATCACTGCAAGGCTGAGCAACAGGGTGCTGTATTCCATGCGGTCCTCGGTCCCTTACTTGGTATCGCCCGTTACTTCGCCAGCATCAGCTGCAGGCGGCTGCCTACACGCTGGGCCAGATCGGCCAGCTCGCCGATCGAGTCGATCACGCGGTACATGAAGATCACGTTCACCGGGGGCAGCTCCGCCTCCTGGGCGAACAGGATCTCGCGCACCTCGCGCTGGGCCTCGTCGGATTCGTGCTCGATCTGGTCCAGCTCGGTGAGGATGCCGTTGACGACCTCGACCTCGTGGCCGCGGAACCCCGCCTCCACCAGCTCGTCCAGTTCGTTGATGGCCCGGCCGGCCTGATCGACCGCATCCACACTGCGGTCGAGGAAGCGCTTGATCGGCTCGCGCATGTTCTCCGGGAACTGCATCTGGCGCCCGAGCATCAGCCCGGCGATGTCCTTGGTCATGTTGGCGATGCGGTCCTGGATCAGCAGGGTATCGAGGACGTCGCGGCGCGACATCGCCAGCATCATGCCCTTGGGCAGGTGCAGCCGCAGATCCTTCTTCAGACGGTCCGCTTCGCGTTCCAGCTTCGAGATCTTCTTTTGCTGCTTGCGGGCGGTCTCCCAGTCATCCCGCGCCATGGCGTCCATGAAGGGCGGCAACTCCGCAATGCAGGCACGGACCTTCTCCATGTGTGCCTGCAGCGGGCGCACCGGGGAGCGGCCAAACAGCTCGAAGACGAAGTTCTTGGGGGACATGGCGGCGCGAAGGTTGTCACAAAGGGATAATCTAACGCAAAACACCGCAGCTCGCGCGGCCTTGTCTGTGCCGCCCGTGTTCGCGTGCGCTACACTCTGGCACCAGAGCTGGGGGTGCCGGCGCCAGAGCGCCAGGCTGAGAGAGTCCCCTTGAACCTGAACCAGTTCACACTGGCGGAGGGAAGCTCGGTGCTCGTTCCAGTCCGCGCGCGACCCGTTCGCAGTCTGTCCGGCCCGTTCCGACCCCTCTGCCGCCATGCCCGAGTTGCAGAGGTCATCGTATGAGCGCCATCCCCGAATCGTTTGCCCGCAAGACCGCCGAGGTCTCCGCGGAGGTCACCCGTCCGTTCCCGAACTCCGAGAAGCGCTACGTCGAGGGTTCGCGCGCGGACATCCGCGTGCCGTATCGCGAGGTCGCGCAGACGCCGACGATGACCTCCGGCACCCCGGAAGAGAACCCGCCCATCCCGGTCTACGACACATCCGGCCCCTACACCGACCCCGAGGCGAGCATCGACCTCCACCGGGGGCTGGCGGACCTGCGCGGCTCCTGGATCGACGAACGCGCGGACACCGAGTGGCTGGACGGCCCTAGCTCGGAGTACGGCCGCGCCCGCGCCGCCGATCCGGGACTGGCCAGCCTGCGCTTCGAGCACATCCGCCCGCCGCGCCGGGCGCAGGCCGGCGCGAACGTCTCGCAGATGCACTACGCCCGCAATGGCATCATCACCCCGGAGATGGAGTTCGTCGCGATCCGCGAGAACAACCGCCTGCAGGCGCTGCGCGCCGACCCGCGCTACAAGAAGCTGCTGCGGCAGCACGCCGGCGAGTCCTTCGGCGCCTCCATCCCGGACGCGATCACCCCCGAGTTCGTGCGTGAGGAGATCGCCCGCGGCCGCGCGATCATCCCGGCGAACATCAACCACCCCGAGCTCGAGCCGATGATCATCGGCCGCAACTTCCGGGTGAAGGTGAACACCAACATCGGCAACTCCGCGGTTACCTCCTCGATCGAGGAGGAGGTGGAGAAGCTCGTGTGGTCCGCGCGCTGGGGTGGCGACACCCTGATGGACCTGTCCACCGGCAAGAACATCCACGAGACCCGCGAGTGGATCCTGCGCAACTCGCCGGTGCCGATCGGTACCGTGCCGATCTACCAGGCGCTGGAGAAGGTCGACGGCAAGCCCGAGGACCTGACCTGGGAGCTGTTCCGCGACACCCTGATCGAACAGGCTGAACAGGGCGTGGACTACTTCACCATCCACGCCGGCGTGCGCCTGCAGTACGTGCCGCTGACCGCCGACCGGGTGACCGGCATCGTCTCCCGCGGCGGTTCGATCATGGCCAAGTGGTGCCTGGCGCATCACCAGGAGAACTTCCTCTACACCCGCTTTGACGAGATCTGCGAGATCATGAAGGCGTTTGACGTCTCGTTCTCGCTGGGCGACGGCCTGCGCCCCGGCTGCCTGGCCGATGCCAACGACGCGGCGCAGTTCGGCGAGCTGGAGACCCTGGGCGAGCTGACCCAGAAGGCCTGGGAACACGACGTGCAGGTGATGATCGAGGGCCCCGGCCACGTCCCGCTGCAGAAGGTGAAGGAGAACGTCGACAAGGAGCTGGAGGACTGCTTCGAGGCGCCGTTCTACACCCTCGGCCCGCTGGTGACCGACATCGCCCCGGCCTACGACCACATCACCTCCGGCATCGGCGCGGCCAACATCGGCTGGTACGGCACCGCGATGCTCTGCTACGTGACACCGAAGGAACACCTGGGCCTGCCCAACAAGCAGGACGTACGCGACGGCATCATCACCTACAAGATCGCCGCCCATGCCGCCGACCTGGCCAAGGGCTTCCCCGGCGCCCAGCTGCAGGACAACGCACTCAGCAAGGCGCGCTTCGAGTTCCGCTGGGAGGACCAGTTCAACCTGGCACTGGACCCGGAGCGCGCACGCGAATTCCACGACGAGACCCTGCCGAAGGAGGCGCACAAGGTCGCCCACTTCTGCTCCATGTGCGGCCCCAACTTCTGCTCGATGAAGATCACCCAGGACGTGCGCGACTACGCCGCGGCGCAGGGCATCTCGGAGGACGAGGCCCTGAAGAAGGGCCTGCAGGAGAAGGCGGTGGAGTTCGTCGAGAAGGGCGCGAAGATCTACCGCGAGGTGTAAGCCAGCGAGGCTGGCCCGGGTGAGGCCGCGCTAGCGCACCTCGATGCGGTTGCGGCCGTTCTCCTTCGCGGCGTACAGAGCCTGGTCGGCACGATCGAAGGTGTCGACCCGGCTTTCGCCCGGCCGGTATTCGGTCACACCGAAGCTCGCGGTGCGCCGCCCGACCGTCTCGAAATCGAAGGCATTGATGCGGGCCTGCAGGTCACGGGCGACCTTCTGTGCCTGCGCGACAGGCGTCTGCGGCAGCAGCACAAAGAACTCCTCGCCCCCGATCCGGCCGATCGCGTCCACCTTGCGCAGGTTCTGGCGCAGCAGGTCCGCGAACTGCTTCAGCACCCGGTCGCCCGCACTGTGGCCCCAGGTATCGTTCACCGCCTTGAAGTGGTCGATGTCCAGCAGGATCACCGAAAACGGCTCGCCGTAGCGCTCGGTGCGAGCCCGTTCCGCCTCGAACAGGCGCTCGATATGGGCCCGGTTCCACAGCGAGGTCAGCTCGTCGATCTGCGCTGCGCGCTCCAGCTGGCGTTGCTGCAGGAAGCTGTGCTTGCGCGCCTGTTCCAGCATGAAGGCACTCAGCGCGCCGAAGGAAAAGGCGGCCAGCACCCACAGGAGATGCAGCTGGATCAGTTCGCCCTGCATGGGGTTGCGGAAGGCGGCGACAATCACCAGCGCGACGATGGCGATGGCGGCCATCGAGGCCTGGCGCAGCGGCAGGCCCGATATCGCGAAGGTCCACATGATGCTGAGGTAGATCTCGGGGGCGAACACCAGGAACTGCGGCGACCCCGTATTCAGATAGAGACTGGCGCCATTCGCGATCACCGGCGCCACCATCAGCAGGGCCCACATCGGCCGCCGCAGGGAGGCCCGCAGGCTCATCGCGGCCACGGCCAGCAGCAGGCCGGGCACCAGCACCGCGTGAGCGATCAGCCGTTCGCTGTGCAGGTCCGCCGCCACAGACTGTTCGACGGCGCTGAACAGGAGGTACATCAGGGCCGTCAGCAGCGCGACATAGCGGACCTGCGGGATGCGCGCCTGGCGATGCCAGGCGTCGAACGCCTGTTGAACCGCGGTGTCTTCCCGGTGCAGCGGGTCCCAGGGGGCCCGCGGACGCCTGGTGTTGTCCAATCCCTGACTCCTGTGCCGGCCCGGGCCCGCACAGCAGCGAGCCCGGACGAGGGTACTTACATAGCGCCGCTCATCCCGCCGATGCCCATCATGCCGGCACCGATACCGAAGATCAGCCCCAGCACCATCAGGATCAGGTAGATCAGCAGCAGGATCCCGAAGATGGTGAAGTAGATCCGCAGTCGCCCGAGGGCATATTTCAGCTCCAGCGCGTCCCCGCTGTCGAACGCCCGCTGGGTGGCCCCGGCCGCCTGCATCAGCACCACGCCGGCCCAGATCGGAATCCACGCCACGATGATGCCGACGATTGAGAGGGCGGTCAGCACGCCCGAGAGGATCAGCATTACGCCGATCAGCTGCATCCAGAATTTGCCGCGCACCAGTGGTTCGATCAGCTCGCGCGACACCATGCTTCCATTGCCATCCTGTTCCATTGTCTGCTCCCTGCGGTTAGGCGGGTCGACCCCGCCCGGCCAGCATAGCAGGGCTCTTCGGGGTGTGACCCATTCGTTGTTTTGGCGCTCGCAGGCCGTGCATACTCCGGATGGTTGCATGCGCGAGGGACAGGGGTAACGCAATGAGCGATCAGGGACGACAAAGCGACAAAGGCCGAAGTGGCCCGCAGGGCACGATGCTCTTTCAGGGCCAGACCACGCCGGATCCGGTCACGGATGACCTCGATGCGGCCGACCAGACGCCGCCCGGGGGTCACCCGGTGCTGGTCGGGGTCAGCGCCAATTTCCGCCAGCAGCGTCTGAGCTTCCGTCCGGGCAAGCGCTCGGTCGGGCGTCAGGCCGACAATGACATCGTGCTTCAGGATGGCAGCGTGTCCGCCCAGCATGCCTGGCTGGTCAACGAGCGCGGCGAGTGCCGGGTGGTCAACCTGCTGTCCACCAATGGCACTTGGGTGAACGATGCCAAGGTCCACGAAGCCGTGCTGAAGGAGGGCGATCATGTCCGCTTCGGCCGAGCCGAATTCGTGTTTCACCAGAGGGATGATGGTTCCGACGTCCTGCCGCGCCAGCGGGGATTCCGCGGCTTGCCCTGGCGCTGGGTCGGGGTGGCCGTCGCGATCCTGGTGCTGGCGGTGATCGCGCGTATCCTGCTCGAGACCGCCTGAGGCCCCGCCAGGGGCGCTTCCCATGCAGCGCATTGGCCGTTACGGGGTAGGCGAAGAGCTGGGCCGGGGGGCCATGGCCGTGATCTACCGCGGCTATGACCCCGAGATCGGCCGCCCGCTGGCGATCAAGCGCCTGCAGGACGACTTCGCCAGCCGCCCCGAGTATCGCCGCCGCTTCGTCGCCGAGGCCCGCGCGGCGGGGACCCTGACCCACCCCGGCATTGTTACCATCTTCGACGTGGGCGAGAGCGAGCAGCGGCCGTTCATCGCCATGGAGCTGCTGGATGGCATCACGCTGGCCGCGTTCGCGGACCAGTTTCGGCCCCTGTTGCTGCGCAATGTGCTGAAGATCGCCATCCAGCTCACCGAGGCCCTGGATTACGCCCACCGTAACGGAGTGGTGCACCGCGACATCAAGCCCGAGAACATCATCGTCACCAGCGCCACGGTGAACATCAAGGTGATGGATTTCGGCATCGCGAGCACCCTGAACGACCCGGACTGGCGTGCCGACGACGACGGCTACATCGCCGGCTCGCCCCACTACATGGCGCCCGAGCAGGTGCTCGGGCGCGGTACCGATGCGCGGGCCGATCTCTACTCCGTCGGGGTGGTCCTGTACGAGCTCCTGTCAGGCACTACGCCCTTCCGCGGGCACGATGTGGACGAACTGCTGACCCGCGTGGTGCGCGAGGAGGTGCCGCCGCCGCGACCGATCGTCAGGGACTGTCCGCCGGAGCTGATCGAGCTGGTCATGCGCCTGCTGGCCAAGAACCCGGATGACCGCTATCAGACCGCAGGCGAGCTGCTGGTCGATCTGCAGCGCCTTGAGGACGAGCGCCTGGAGCGCGAGCGCGCCGGGGGCGGCCGCCGCATCATCCCGTTGCGCCTGCGCTGGGCGGCCGTGATGGGCGTCGTGGTCGCGGTCACCCTGCTGGTGGCCTCGGCACTTGTCTACCAGAAACAGAATGCCGTGATGAACGACCTGGCCTTCGACTATGGCGCCACCCTTGCCCGGATCATCGCGGTCGAAAGTGCCGAGGACCTGCTGCTGGAGGACGCCATCGCCGTCCAGGGCCGTCTCCGGGACATGCAGGACAATCGCGAAATCGCGCTGCTCAGCGTGGCCGACCGTCATGACCTCATCGTCGCGAGCAGCGACCCGGAGGCACTGGGCGAGCCGTGGGCACCGCCCCCCGAAGAGCAGCTGCGGAGCCGACGCGGGGACCAATCGGTCTGGTCCGTGACCGGCCCCGACGGTCGCGAGCTGTTCCTGTTCGAATCCCCTGTCCGCTACCAGGATCGCGACATCGGCCGGTTACAGGTGGGTGTGTCCACCACGGCGCTTGGCCAGGCCAACCGTGCGACCTTCCTCGCCCTGCTGCTGCTGACCCTCGTCACCCTGCTGGCTGTTCTGCTCGGCGCCTATGTGCTGGCCCGCCGTCTGCAGGCGCCGCTCGATACCCTGCGCGGCGCGCTGGACCAGATTGCACAGGGCCGGCTGGATACCCGCATCCGCGCGCGCCGAAGCGATGACTTCGAACGCGTGTTCGCGGCCTATAACGTGATGGCCGATTCCCTGGAGGCGCGGATGAAGCACCAGGCCGTGCCGGTCGGCGACCCGTCTACCACGCCGGTGGGTGACCGCACCCTCGATCTCGGCGAGACCCCGGAATCCGCCGCCGACCCGCGCGAGAGCGAGCTGCGCTAGCCTCCCGGGCCCCGGGGTTTGCCTCTCACACCACGCGGCTGTCCTGTCGTGCGTCCGGGTCCTCGTGCAGGGTCGTCAGGTTGGCCACGGTGGTGTCGGCGATGTTGGTCAGCGCCTCGTGGGTCAGGAAGGCCTGGTGCCCGGTGACCAGCACATCGTCGCGCTGCATCAGCCGCGCCAGGCGCCGGTCCGGCAGACCGGCCAGTGACCAGTCGTGAAAGAACAGCCCCGCCTCGGCCTCGTAGACATCCAGCGCGAATCCGCCCAGCTGCCCGGAGTCCAGCGCGACCTCGGCGGCATCGGTATCCACCAGCGCCCCGCGCGCCGTATTGACCAGAAATGCCCCGCGCGGCATCCGTGCCAGGGTATCGGCATTGATCAGGTGCCGGTTCTCCGGGGTCATCGGGCAGCTCAGGCTGACCACCGAGGATTCGGCCAGCAGTGTGTCCAGGTCCCGATACTCCACCCCCGCAGCCTGCAGCTCCGCATTCGGGTAGGGGTCGTGCGCAAGCACGCGGCAGCCAAAGCCGAGCATGATCCGCGCGAAGGCCTGGCCGATGCGCCCGGTGCCCACCACACCAACGGTCCGCCCCACCAGATCGAAGCCCGTCAGGTGATCGAGCCGGAAATCGCCGCGGCGAGTCCGGTCCCAGGCCCGGTGCACCCGGCGGTTCAGGGTCATCAGCAGGGCGACGGCGTGCTCCGCGATCGCGTTCGGGGAGTAGGCCGGAACCCGTCCCACGCGCACGCCGCGCTCGCGGGCCCTTGCCACATCCAGGTTGTCGTACCCGGAGCAGCGCAGTGCGACCACGTGGATGCCCTGGTCCGCCAGCCCGTCGATCACCCGGCGGTGCAGGTCGTCGTTGGTGAACACGCAGACCGCATCCGCACCCCGCGCCAGGTGCACGGTCTCCGCGGTCAGGCGCTCGGCGTACACCACCGGCACCATCCCGGCGGCCACCAGCGCCGGCATCAGGTGCTCGCGATCATGCTGCTGGGTACTGAAGACGGCGACCTTCATCGTATCCTCCGAACGTGGATCGGACTCTGGTCTAGCATAACCGGGAAAGGTTACATCCCGGTTGGATCGTGGCCCGAGATTGTCGCACTATGCTTCAAGCCGCCTGCGTCGCGTTCGGTGCTGTCTGCGGCAAGCGTTCGGGAGCTACCCATGCATGTGATCGCCCCACAAGCCGTGGATACGCTGATCCGCCTGCTGGCCGGTGATGGCTACGAGGTGGTGGGTCCGACGCGGCGCGACGGGGCGATCGTTTACGATCGCGTGCAAGGGCTCGATGACCTGCCGGCGGGCTGGGGGGACGAGCACGCCCCCGGCCACTACCGCCTGCGCGAGCGCGGGGACGGTGCCCTGTTCGGTTACGTGGTCGGGCCGCACTCCTGGAAGAAGTACCTGTTCCCCCCGCAGGAGACCCTGTTCCGGTTGACCCGCCAGCCGGACGGAAGCTTTGTGACCGAACCGGGCGAATTCGAGGCCCGGCCGCGTGCGTTCATCGGCATGCGCGCCTGCGAGCTGGCGGCGATCAGTGTGCAGGACCGGGTGTTCCTCGGCCAGGCGGTGCAGGATCGCGGCTATGCGGCGCGGCGCCGGGACGTGTTCATGGTGGCGGCCCACTGCGCCGAGCCCGGCGGCACCTGCTTCTGCGCCTCGATGGATACCGGACCGCGCGCCCGCGAGGGCTTCGACCTGGCCCTGACCGAGGTGGTCGACGGCGCCACGCACTTCCTGGTCGTCGAGGCCGGGAGCGAGGCCGGGCACGCGATGCTGGACCGGCTGGAGCCGCGCCCGGCCACGGACACCGAGCAGGCGGCGGCCGAACGCGTCTGGGCCGAGGCCCCCGGCAAGATGGGCCGGCAGATGCCCGGCGACGCCCGCGAGGTGCTGAACCGGGCCTTCGAGCACCCGCGCTGGGAGGAGACGGCCGAGCGCTGCCTGTCCTGCTCCAACTGCACCCTGGTCTGTCCCACCTGTTTCTGCTCGCAGGTCGAGGAGGTGCCCGATCTGGAAGGCCAGCGCACCGAGCGCGTGCGACGCTGGGACTCCTGCTTCAACCAGGAACATTCGCATCTGGTCGGCGGCGCCCACCGCGATTCGGTGGCCGCACGCTACCGCCAGTGGATCACCCACAAGCTGGCGACCTGGCACGATCAGTTCGACACCTCCGGCTGTGTCGGCTGCGGGCGCTGCATCACCTGGTGCCCGGTGGGGATCGACATCACCGAGGAGGTCACCGCGGTGCGCCGCGACCCGGAGGGCCGGGCATGAACGAGCTGCTGGCGATCCTCGAAGACCAGCCGTTCTTCGCCGACATGGAGCCGGAACATCGGCGCCTGCTGGCGGCCTGCGCCGCGAAGCTCGGCTACCCGGCGGACACGCGGCTGATGCGCGACCACGAGCCGGCGGAGACCTTCTGGCTGATCCGCGAGGGCCAGGTCGCGCTGGAGAGCCCGTTGCGCGAAGGCTGCGTGACCTTCCAGACCCTGGGGCCCGGCGACATCCTCGGCTGGTCGTGGCTGCTGCCGCCGTATCGCGCCAGTTACGACGCCCGCGCCCTGACCGAGCTGCATACCCTGCGCTTCGATGCCGGCGTGCTGCGCGAACACATGGAGGCCGACCCGGCCTTCGGCTACATGCTGATGAAACACTTCTCCGGGCTGATCGTGCAGCGGCTGCAGGCCGCGCGATTGCAGGCGCTGGACATCTACAGCCACGGAGGGCCCGGGCATGGCACCTGAGACCCTGCAGCCCCGCACCGACAGCGCCCTGCCGGAACAGGCGATGGCGCCGCAGCCCTGGCGCATCCGTTCGGTGCGGCCGGATGTCGCCAGCAACGAGGTGTTCAGCTGGACGCTGTACCCCGAACCGGGGGTGGAGCCGGGGCCGCTGCCGACCCCCGGGCAGTTCAACATGCTCTACCTGTTCGGCGTGGGCGAGGTGCCGATCTCGGTGTCCGCGATCACCGCGGACGGCGGCATCGTGCACACCACCCGCGCGGTGGGCAGCGTCACCCGCGCGATGCAGGAGCTGGGACCCGGCGCGGTGGTCGGCCTGCGCGGCCCGTTCGGCACGGCCTGGCCGCTGGAACAGGCGCGCGGCCGCGACCTCGTGCTGGTCGCCGGCGGCATCGGCCTGGCCCCGCTGCGGCCAGTGATCCATGCGGCGCTTCAGCGCCGCGCGGACTTCGGTCGGGTGGTGGTCTGCTACGGCGCGCGCGCCCCGGGGGACATGATCTTCCGCGACGAGCTGGATGCCTGGGCCGCGCGCGGCGACCTCGACCTGCGCGTGACGGTGGATCGCGGCACCGCGGCTTGGCGTGGCGATGTCGGCGTGGTCACCCAGCTGATCGACCGCGGCGGCTTCGACCGGCGCAACACGCTGGCGATGGTCTGCGGCCCGGAGGTGATGATGCGCTTCGCCGCGTCCTCGCTGGAGCGGCGCGGACTGAAGCCGGAAGACATCTTTGTCTCCATGGAGCGCAACATGCGCTGCGCGGTGGGTTTCTGCGGGCACTGTCAGATCGGTTCGCAGTTCGTCTGCCGCGACGGCCCGGTCTTCCCCTACCCGGTGATGGAGCCGGCCTTCCGGATACGGGAACTATGAGTACCGAACGTCCGACCCTTGCCGTATTCAAGTTCGCCTCCTGCGACGGCTGCCAGCTCTCGCTGCTCGACTGCGAGGACGAGCTGCTGGCGGTGACCGACCGGGTGCAGATCGCGCACTTCCCCGAGGCCACCCGCACCCGCATCGACGGCCCCTGGGACCTGACGCTGGTGGAGGGCTCGATCACCACCCCGGAGGCGGCCAAAGAGATCCGCGAGATCCGCCGCGCGTCGAAGTTCCTGGTGACCATCGGCGCCTGTGCCACCACCGGCGGCATCCAGGCCCTGCGCAACTTTGCCGACGTCGAAGAGTTTACCCGCCAGGTCTACGCCCACCCGGAGTACATCTCGACCCTGGCCACCTCGGATGCGATCAGCCAGCACGTGCCGGTGGACTTCGAACTGCGCGGCTGTCCGATCGACAAGTACCAGCTGCTGGAGGTCATCAGTGCCTTCCTCTACGGTCGGCGTCCGCAGGTCTCCAGCGCCAGCGTCTGCGAGGAATGCAAGCGCGCCGGACAGGTCTGCGTGATGGTCGCCCACGGCACGCCCTGCCTGGGTCCGGTCACCCATGCCGGCTGCGGCGCGCTGTGCCCCGGCTGCCACCGCGGCTGCTATGGCTGCTTCGGCCCCAAGGAGACGCCCAACGCGCCCGGCCTGTCCGGGCAGCTGGAGGCCCTCGGCATGGAGCGCGCCACCCGCGTGCGCTTCTACCGCACCTTCAATGCCGGCGCCGACGCTTTCCGCGAGGAGAGCGAGCGCGAAGAATCAGGAAACGGACCATGAGCGAGACCCGCACCATCGAAGTCGACTACCTCGCCCGCGTGGAGGGCGAGGGCGCGATGTACGTGCGCACCGAGGGCGACCGCGTGGAGGAGGTGAAGCTGTCGATCTTCGAGGCCCCGCGCTTCTTCGAGGGCTTCCTGCGCGGGCGCGACTTCCGCGAGGCCCCGGACATCACCGCGCGCATCTGCGGCATCTGCCCGATCGCCTACCAGCTGGGTGCCTCGCTGGCGATGGAGGACGTCTGCGGCGTGACCGTGGACGGCGTGCTGCAGGACCTGCGCCGGCTGGCCTACTGCGGCGAATGGATCGAGAGCCACGCCCTGCACGTGTTCATGCTCCACCTGCCGGACTTCCTCGGCTATCCCGACGCGGTCACCGCCGCGAAGGACCACCCGGACATGGTGCGCAACGGCCTGCGCATCAAGAAGACCGGCAACGCCATCCTGCGCCTGCTGGGCGGGCGCGAGATCCACCCGGTCAACCTGCGGGTCGGCGGCTTCTACCGCACGCCAACGCCCGACGAGGTCGCCGGGCTGCGCGAGGACCTGGCCTGGGGCCTGGAGGCTGCCTCCGAGGTGGCCGAATTCCTCGCCACCCTCGACTACCCGAACCTGGAGCGCGACTACGAGTTCGTGTCGCTGGTGCACCCGGACGAATACCCGATCACCCACGGCCGGCTCGGCTCGAGCAGTGGCCTGGACGCCGCCATCCGCGAGTACGACGACGTCTTCACCGAGGAACACGTCGCCCACTCCAACGCCCTGCACAGCCACCGCTCCGACAGCGGCGAACCGGTGTTCATGGGCCCGCTGGCGCGCTTCGCCCTGAACCGCGAACGTCTCACCCCGCGTGCCGCCGAACTGGCCGAGCGCGCCGGGCTGGGCGCGGCCTGCCGCAACCCGTTCCGCAGCATCCAGGTGCGCATGATCGAGATCGTGCTCGCCTTCGAGGAGGCCCTGCGCCTGGTCGACGGCTACCGGGCCGTGCCGGCCGAACCCGCGCGGCCGGTCACCCCGCGCGCCGGTACCGGCTTCGGCGCCACCGAGGCCCCGCGCGGCATCTGCTACCACCGCTACAGCATCGACGACGCAGGCATCATCACCGACGCGAAGATCGTCCCGCCCACCTCGGTCAACCAGCCCACCATCGAGGCCGACCTGCGCGAACTGGTGCAGACCCATCTCCATCTGCCGGACGACGAACTGCGCCACCACTGCGAGGTCGCCATCCGCAACTACGACCCCTGCATCTCCTGCGCCACCCACTTCCTCGATCTCACCGTCGACCGCCAGTAAGGCCCTGCACGAAACGGAACGCTTGACTCTACGCGAGCGAAGAACGTCGCTCTGATAGAATAAAGGTATAATTTCTACACCATGCATTCATTCGAGTTCGACGAACGGAAGAGTCGATCGAATCTGGAGAAACACGGCATCGACTTCGTGACCGCCCAGGCCCTCTGGCGTGACCCCGATCTGCTGGAGATCCCTGGCCGCACGGAGGACGAACCCCGCTTTCTGGTGATCGGTCGTATTGAAAGAAGGCACTGGACCGCCGTTGTCACTCACCGAAAGGCCTTTGTCCGTATCATTTCGGTACGCAGGTCGCGCAAAGAAGAGGTTGCGCTGTATGAAAGCGAAGACATTTGACGGGCGCTTTGACAGCGGAGAAGAGATGACCGATGCCCTGAACCTGTCCAGGGCCAAACGCCCGCTGCGCAAACAACGGCGGGTAAACGTGGATTTCCCGAACTGGATGATCGATTCCCTGGACCGAGAAGCCAGCCGACTGGGCGTCACCCGCCAATCCATCATCAAGATCTGGCTGGCGGAGCGGCTGGAAACGACCACTGCCGCCCGTAAAAACGAGGGCACGCCCCGTTAGCCACCGCCAGGTATCGACCGGGAGCGCCCCGTGGCACGACCATTCGGACAGAACCCTCAGCAACAACGGCTGTCTGCGGCCTTCGCGACCGACGCGTTGCAATCGGATTTGAGCGACGAGCGCCGCGAAGCAATTGTCCAGGCGGCACGAAACACCCCCGGAGCCCGGAAACGCCCGCAAAAGGTATTGGCTACGGTTCCCGCCATGCCAATCACCGGCAAAGGGCCGTTGGTGATCGGCATTGGCAACCCCTGGCGCGGCGATGACGGCATCGGCCACGCCGTGGTGGATGCACTGGCCGACACCCCGGGCCTCGCCACCGCGAAAAGCCAGGGCGAGCCCGCTGAGCTGATGGAGCTGTGGCAGGGCCACGACCCCGTGATCCTCGTCGATGCCATCGTCACCGGCGCCGCCCCCGGCACCCTCCACCGCCTGGACGCCCGCGAGCCGCTGCCGCGCGGCGCCCGCTACTCATCCCACGGCATCGGCCTCGCCGAGGCCGTCGAACTCGCCCGCTCGCTGGGCGAGCTCCCGGACACCCTCATCGTCCACGGCATCGAGCCCGCCCGCCTCGAAGATGGCGCCGGCCTCTCGCCCGCGATCCGGGCCGTGATTGGTCAGGCCGTCACCCGAATCCAGGACGATCTCGCGGTGGTCGCGCCAGGCTCCATGTCCTGAGCCCCCGGGGCCTGCTGGCCGGCGGTTGACGTACACTGCAGACGCAATGGATTTTCGAGCATTCACTCTGGGTGTGGTCATCGCACTGGCGCTGACCTATCTGCTGCTGGCGGTGGTGATCCAGCGACTGGATCGCGAGCCGGGCTTCCGGTCGCTGCAGGTCGGGGCCCTGGCTGGTGCCCTCTGCATCTTCCTGGTGGTCCTCCAGGGCATGGTCTCGCCCCTGCTGTCCTTCGTCGTGGCCAATGCCCTGGGCGTGCTCTCGATGCTGATGCTGTGGCAGGGCCTGCATCAATGGCATTTCCATCAGGCGCTGCACAGGGCCTGGTGGTCGTTGCCGGTCCTGATGCTCCTGCTGGGGTACTGGTTTACGCAGGTCCAGTCGGACATCATCGTTCGCACCGTGGCCGTCAACCTGCTGATGCTCCTGCCCCTAGCCGGGCTTGCGTATCTGCTCTGGCGGGTGGCGTCCCGCGCGTATAGCAAGGTCCTGTACCGGGTGGCGGCGGTGGTCGGGTTCGCGATGGCGGCGCTGACGGCCGGGCGCATTCTGGTGGCCATCGGCCTCGGGTTGCCGGCGCGCAGCGTGTTCGATCCCGACTGGCCGCACATGGCGCTGTTTCTTGGCCAGGTCATTGGCCTGTTGACTCTGGTCATGCTGATCGTGGCATTGCTGGTCAATCACGTGGTGCACAAGCTGCGCACTGCGGCCGGCATCGATCCGCTCACCGGCCTTCTCAATCGGCTGGGTTTTCGCAACCGGGTCCAGGCCATCCTGCAGTCACCGGCCGCGAAAAACCGGCAGTTTGCGCTGATGATGTTCGATCTGGACCACTTCAAGCAGATGAATGACCACCACGGACATGACGTGGGCGACCTGGTCCTCAAGCGGCTGGCCCTGGCCATTCAGGTCGCGGCGGGACCCGAGGACCTGCCGGTCCGCCTGGGTGGCGAGGAATTCGCCCTGCTCAGCTTCAGCGACAACCCCCTGGCGCAGGCGGAAACTATCCGCGAACGCTTTGCCGCACCCCACGACTTGTTGCCGGACTGCACGGTCTCCATCGGTCTGGTCCCGGCGCTCAGCCTGGAGGAGAACCACCTGCGCGAGGCCTTTACCCGAGCGGACCAGGCGCTTTACCAGGCCAAGCGCCACGGGCGCAACCGGACCGAGCGGGCCCAGCCAGAGCCCGCCGCCACCTGAGGCCGCGGTGGCTTGTGCGCGGGCCGGGTGCTGATTGACACGGACTGAAAGCCCATTCAGCATCCGGGGCCTTACTCATGGAAAGGGATTGTCCATGACCCCGCCACGGAATGGCGTGTCCGCAGTTCGACAAGAATCCTGCTACGGAGGCCCCGCCAGCCTTTCATGGGCAGGCTGCTATCGTGGGCTCGGGTGTCTCGCGTACGGCCCGCCTGAAGCTTCTCGTCCCCGCAGCCTCGGCCGGTGGGCCTCGCACTCGACCCCTGCGCACGTGAACGGGGCTGTTACTGCCCGGGTCGCTCGCAAGGTGCCAGCATGAAGCTGGCCCTGGTTACGGTATTGCTCGTGGTGGCCGGAATGGGCGCCGGGTACGCGTACGTGCCCGATATTCGCAATGGCATGAACCAGTTTGCGGTCGAGTTTGCCGACGGGTTCGAGCGAGGGTACTACGCGGCCACAGGCCGCTCATTCTCGATGGGATGGTTCTTGAGTGACGGCTCGCCGGAGCCTGCATCCGGGGACTCTCAACGGCAGCCGGATTCGTTGCCCTTTGGCGATCGGTCCGATCGGGGTCTTCTAGAGTCCGCCGCGGCCGAGCCGGATCTCCGGGGCTATGGTCGAATGCCGGATCTTCGCAAAGCCCTGGAGCATGACGAGACCGGGCGTTTGCGCGAACACCTCGACGCCTTTCGAGACGAGCTCGATGTGCAGGCGCGTCGGACACGCATGAAGAACCTGCTGTTCGAGTGGGCCGGCGCCGCCGACGTCGACCCGGAAGGCCGCGGGCCCAACATCGATGGCCGCAAGCTGGCCACTCTGGAGGCCTTTCTGGACCGCGACTTCCGTCAGCAGGGGAGCCCGAACCCGCGCCCCGGCGGTGCGGCCGAGCTGCACAAGGCCTTCGATATCCTGAAAACGCAGATGTACAGCCAGCTCATGCGGCAGACGCACCTGGCGCCCTATTTCGATGCGATCGCCTTTCGCGTGAACCTGTCCGGCCCCGGCTTCGACTTTGCCGACACAACAAACACCCTGCAGGAAACCTTCGAGCGTGACCCGGCTCGGGGGCTGACCGACCTGTTCGAGCTTGAACGCGCTGGCGGCGAGCGGCTGCGGGCAATGGGCTTCGATCCCTACCGCCTGATGCGCGACTGGCTGCTCGAGGCGGGGAGCGACCCAGCTCTACGGAGCGCGCTAATGGTGGTGCTGGGTTGGGACGGGGTGCGCATGGACGGTCACGGCACAGACGCGCGCGAGATCGTGGTGGCGCATGAGGGTGACGCAACGCTGAAGGCCGGACCCGGCGGGGACTGGCTGCTCGGCGGGGAGGGCGACGACACCCTGCATCCCGGACCCGGTGATGACTTCCTGTACGGTGGAGCCGGCAACAACACCTACCGGTTCGGCCTCGGCAGTGGCCACAACACCCTGATCGAGATGTACGGAGACCGCGGCCGTAGCGTGATCGAAGTGGCTCCGGGCATCCGCGCCGAAGACCTCGATATCCAGGTGGAAGGCCACGAACTGGTCCTCGTCCACCGCAACGGCGAGGACAGCATCCGCATCCAGAACTGGTTTGGCTCCATCCGCCCCAAGCGCCACAGCCTGCACGCCGTGCGCCTTGCCGACGGAGGGACCATCGACCTCCCCGGTCCATCTTTACGCGTCAGACCGTAAACGCAAGTAGCGTGCCGCAGCGGCCCTGCCGCACAGGCTTCTCGCACCGATGTAGTCCGTCAGGGGTCGTGCCGGGGCGCGAGTTGCCAAGACCCGGCAGCGGCGGTCCTGGCTTAAGAACCCGAGGACTACTTGTGGTCGCGGTCCGGGACCGGATCGGGGACGGGGGGCGGGGTGGCGCGCGAGGACACGCTGAGGGCGGTGACGGTGACCAGTATGAGGGCCATGCCGATGATCTGAATCAGGGCCAGGCTCTCGTTCAGGATCGCAACGCCGAACAGCGTGGCGGTGACCGGTTCGATCATCGCGACGATCGAGGCCACGGCGGGGGCTGTGGTCCGCAGTCCGTTGATGTAGAAGGCGAACGACAGGCCGGCGCCGAAGATGCCGAGGGCCAGGAACAGCGGCCAGTCGGTGGTGGTCAGCACGGTGGCCATCTGCGTGTTGTCGCCCGGCAGCATCAGCAGGATGACGAGTACGCCGAAGGCGATTGCGAGGATCGCCTGCGGGCTGCCGTGCTGGCCGGCGTACTTGAAGCCGAAGATGAAGATCGCGTAGGACAGGCCCGCCAGCAGGCCGGCACCGGCGCCGATCAGGGTCACGCCGCCTGCCCCGGTGTCGTAGATCTGGGTGAGCAGCACGATGCCGACCATGACCATCGCGATGGCCACCAGCTTGAGTGTGGTGGGGGTCTCCAGCTTCAGGGCGAAGGAGATGATGTAGACGAACACCGGGGCGCAGTACATCAGCGTGGCGGCGACCGCCACACTGCCATGCGCGATGCTGAGGAAGTAGAACGCGAAGTTGCCGGCGACACCCAGGCCGGCCACGGCCGACCAGAACCACATCCGCGGGCTGCCCAGCCCGCTGCCACCCGGGCGCCAGGCGAGCCAGATCAGCACGAACAGCAGGCCGATGGCGCCGCGGTAGAACGAGACCACGAAGGCGTCCCAGCCCTCGGCCATCAGGATGCCGCCGATTCCGCCGGACAGCCCCCAGAAGAAGGCCGCCAGCACCACGAGCCCCACACCCAGACCCATCAATCGCTCCCCTTGTTCGCTGAGTGGATGGTTCGCTGCTGGCCATCGGCGTCGCAACGTGGCCGCGGATCACGGGCGGGCCGTCGCGACCGGCCGAAGGTTACAGGCGCCCACGCATCATACGCAGGCACCTTGCATGGTATCGAAAGACGGTGGCCTCGGCAGGGCCTCGCAGGGGCTGCGACTGGGGTTGGTGCCCGGCTGCGGTTTCGGACCCCTTGCGCTATCGTTGCGGACGACGCGTCTCCCCATGACCTAAAGGGGCACACCCGATGCTTGAGTACATCGTGCTGTTTGCCGCTGCGTTCGCCGCCGCGGCCCTTTCCGGGGCTGCCGGGTTCGGGGGTGCGCTGCTGCTCCTGCCCCTGCTGGTCGCAACCGTTGGCGTCACACAGGCCGTTCCCCTGCTGACCATCGCGCAATTGGTGGGCAACCTCTCCCGTGTGGGCTTCGGCTTCAGCCAGATCCACTGGAAACCCGTCGGGCTTTTTCTGCTGGGGGCGGTCCCGCTCAGCGTTCTGGGGGCCCTGTCATTCGTTCAGCTGCCGCGGGAGCTGGTTACCCGGGCAATTGGCGCCGCCATCCTGCTGTTCGTCGCACTGAAGGTTTTCGGCATCGTGAAGTTCAAGGGTGGCCCGGTGCTTCTTGTGGCCGGCGGCGGGGTCGTCGGGTTCCTGTCGGGGCTGGTGGGCAGTGCCGGGCCCCTCGGCGCAGCCATCTTCCTCTCCCTCGGTCTGCCCCCGGTGGCCTATATCGCCAGCGAGGCGATGACGGCGCTGGTGATGCATGGCGTCAAGACCGTGGTCTATCAGCAGTACATCACGCTGGACCGGGCATTCTGGCTTCTTGCCGCAGTGCTGAGTGTCGCGATGATCCTGGGTACCTGGGTGTCCAAACGGGTCATCGAACGCCTGCCGCGGGAGCTGTTTCAGCGCATCGTGGGTGTCTTGCTGGTGGTCATCGCCGGGTACATGCTGATCCAAGGCTAGAAGCCGGTCGGGTTTCGGTGATCGGCGTTGTCTCATCCGCGCCGGTGCGGTTGAGCGCGCTCCCGGGTTGGAGGAAGCTGGTAACTGACACCGACTGCAATGGCGCACCCAATCCAAGGAGTCGAGATGCACGAGTTTTCGCTGATGGCCGACCTGATGCGCAAGATCGAACAGGTGGCCGCGGACAATAACGCCGAGCGGGTGACCCGGGTGCGGGTCTGGCTGGGCGCGCTGTCGCACATCACGCCGGAGCATTTTCGCGAGCACTTCGAGGACGGCACCCGCGGCACGCTGGCCGAGGGCGCCGAGCTGGAGGTGGAGACCTCCGACGACGAGACCCACCCCGAGGCGCAACAGATCCTGCTGCGGAGCCTGGACGTGGCGTGAACACGCCCGCGACACGCACCCCGGCGCGGGAGCGCTGGCGCCTGGTCGTCACCGGCCGGGTGCAGGGCGTGGGGTTTCGCCCTTTCGTCGCGGCGCTGGCAAAGCGGCTGGCGCTGGCCGGCACGGTCGGCAACACGCCCGAGGGCGTGGTGATCGAGGCCGAGGGCGACGCGGCCCGCCTGTATGCGTTTCGTTCGGCACTGGTGCAAGAGGCGCCGGCAGCCGCGCACGTCGATGGCATTTCCGTCGGCCCCGTAACCCCCACCGGCGCGGCCGGCTTCCGGCTCACTACGGGGCCGAACCGAGGCGGCGCCCCGACCCTGACCCCGGACCGCGCACCCTGTCCCGACTGCCTGGCCGAGATCCGCGATCCGACGGCGCGGCGCTATCGCTATCCGTTCACCGCCTGCACGGCCTGCGGCCCGCGCTGGAGCATCACGACCGCACTGCCCTGGGATCGTGCCCGCACCACCCTTCGCAATTTCCCGCTGTGCCCGGCCTGTCAGGCGGAGTTCGGGAACCCCGGGGATCGGCGCTTCCATGCCGAGGCGATGGCCTGCCCGGACTGCGGGCCCCGGCTCCTGCTGCGCGCGCCGGACGGCACCGAACAGGCCACCGGCGATGCGGCACTGGAGGCCGCTGTGGCGGCCCTGCGCGCGGGGCAGATCCTGGCCCTGAAGGGCGCGGGCGGGTTCCAGTTGCTGGCGGACGCCACCCACGAGGAGACCATCGCCCACCTGCGCGCGCGCAAGCAGCGCCCGGAAAAGCCGCTGGCGGTGCTGCTGCCGGACGGCGACTGGCTGGGGCGTCTGGCGCACATCTCCGATGCGGAACGGGCACTGCTGGACAGCCCGGAGGCCCCGATCGTGCTGGTGGATCGCAAGATTGGCGCGCCGCTGGCCGACAACATCGCCCCGGGGCTGAACCGCCTCGGGCTGATGCGGGCCGCCACACCGCTGCACCAGCTGCTGCTGGACGCATTCGCGACCCCGCTGGTCTGCACCTCCGGCAACCGCAGCGGCGAACCGCTTTGTATCGACGGCGAGGAGGCGGTGGCCCGGCTGGGCGCGATCGCGGATGCCATCCTCGACCACGACCGGCCGATCGCGCGGCCGCTGGACGACAGCGTGTTCCAGATCGCGGCCGGGCGGCCGCAGTGCCTGCGCCTGGGACGGGGAGCCCTGCCCCTGCGCATCCCGCTGCCGCAGCCCGGCCCGGTCACGCTGGCGCTGGGCGGCCAATTGAAGGCGGCACCGGCGCTGGCCCTGGACCGCGAGGTCGTGGTCGGCGCCCATGTCGGCGACCTCGACAGCGATGCGGCCCTGCGCCGCCTCGACAGCGAGGCCCGCGCGCTGGCCGGGCTCTGCGGCGTGCAGATCGAGCGCATCACCTGCGACCGACACCCGGACTATGCCTCCACCACGCTCGCCGAGGGCGCGGGCGTGCCGGTCTTCCCCGTGCAGCACCACCACGCCCATGCCGCGGCCTTTCTGGCCGAGCACGGGGTGCAGGCCCCGGTCCTGGCGCTGGTCTGGGACGGCGCGGGGCTGGGTACCGACGGGACGCTCTGGGGGGGCGAGTGCCTGACCGTGGCCGCCAATGGCGACTGGCAGCGCCTGGGTCACCTGCGCCCGTTCCGGCTGCCGGGGGGCGAGGCCGCAATCCGCGAGCCGCGCCGCGCGCTGCTGGGGCTGCTGCATGCGCACTTCGCGGGCGATACGGCGGCCCTGGCGGCCAGCCCGGCAAGGGCACTGTTTGACGACGCCGAGTGGCCAGCGCTGCTCCGCGCCCTGGATCGCGGGGTCAACGCGCCCTGGACCAGCAGCGTCGGGCGTCTGTTCGATGCGGTGGCCGCCCTGACCGGGCTGCGCACCAGTGCCGGCTTCGAGGGGCAGGCCGCGATGCTCGTGCAGCAGGCGGCGGAGGCCGAACCCGGCGTAGTGGATGCCCCGGACCTGGTCCTGGATGTCGCGATGCCCTGGCAGGCGAACTGGGGCCCGCTGATCGCCGCCCTGCTGGCGGCGCAGGCGGCCGGTGCATCCCCCGGGGGGATCGCCGCGCAGCTGCATGTCGCGCTGGCGCGGTTCGCGGTCGTCGCCGCCCGGGTGGGTGACCGCAAGACCGTGGCATTGACCGGCGGATGCTTCCAGAATCGGCATCTGCTGCAATGCTGCGTGGTGGCCCTGCGCGACGCCGGCTTTCACCCGCTGTGGCCGCGGGCCGTGCCGCCCAACGATGGCGGACTGGCCCTGGGCCAGGCGGCGCTCGCGCGCCGCGCCGCGCACCCGGCCCGACTGGAAGGAGGAGACTGACCCATGTGCCTTGCGATCCCCGGCCGTATCGACAGCGTGGAAGGTGACGACCCGCTGTTCCGCCAGGCGCGCGTGGCCTTCGGCGGCGTCACCCGCACGGTCTCGCTGGCCTGCACGCCGGAGGCCGGGCCGGGCGACTACGTGCTGGTACATGCCGGCATCGCGATCGCCACCATCGACGAGGCCGCCGCCGAACGCACCCTGGCGGCGCTGCGCGCGATTCCCGAGCACGAGCCGCGCACCCCGGAGGGCCCGTGAGGCACCTGGACGAATACCGCGATCCGGCGCTGATCCTGCAACAGGTCGACGCGATCCGGGCGGCCTGCACCCGGCGCTGGACGCTGATGGAGGTCTGCGGCGGCCAGACCCACGCGATCCTGCGCCATGGGCTGGACGACCTGCTGGCGGACGCAGTCGAACTGCTCCACGGCCCCGGCTGCCCGGTCTGCGTGACCCCGACCGAGACCCTGGACCAGGCCGTGCTCCTGACCCGCCGCCCGGAGGTGATGCTGTGCACCTTCGGCGACATGCTGCGCGTACCCGGCGCGCTGGGCGACCTGAACGCCGCGCGCGCGGCCGGCGGCGATGTGCGCGTGATCTACTCGCCGCTGGATGCGGTCGCCTTGGCGCGCGAACACCCGCAGCGCGAGGTGGTGCTGCTGGCGGTAGGCTTCGAGACTACCGCCCCGGCCGCCGCGATCGCGGTACTGCAGGCCGAGGCCCTGGGGCTGTCCAACCTGTCGCTGCTAGTCTCGCACTCGCTGGTGCCGCCGGCGATGGAAGCCCTGCTCACGGACCCGGCCCACCGCATCCAGGGCTTTCTGGCCGCCGGGCATGTCTGCACCGTGGAGGGGGCCGCGGCTTATCAGGCGATGGCCGAGCGTTTCCGGGTGCCCATCGTGGTGACGGGCTTCGAGCCGGTGGACCTGCTGGCCGGGATTCGGGCCTGCGTGGAGCAGCTGGAACGCGGCGAGGCCCGGGTCGAGAACCGCTATGACCGGGCCGCCCGCGACGACGGCAACGCCGCCGCGCGCGATGCGGTGGCCCGCGTGTTCGAGCCGGTGGAGCGCGAGTGGCGCGGCATGGGCCGCCTGCCCGCCAGCGGGCTGGGCCTGCGCCCGGCCTACGCTCGCTTCGATGCGGTCGCGCGTTTCGGGATCGCGGCCCCCGCGACCGGCGCGGACGGGCCCTGCATTGCCGGCGAGGTCCTGCGCGGGCTGCGTCGGCCGACCGACTGCCCGGCCTTCGGCCGCGAGTGCACCCCGGACACCCCGCTGGGCGCACCGATGGTGTCCTCCGAAGGGGCCTGCGCCGCCTACCTGCACTACCGGGGCGGGGCATGACCACGGAGGTGGTCCGCCTCGCGCATGGCGGCGGCGGCCGGCTGCAGGCGAAGCTGCTGGACGAGGTGATCCTGCCGGCGCTGGGCACCCCGGCCCGCGGCGCCCCCGATGCGGCCGTGCTCGACGCACCGGACGGGCGCCTGGCTATGACCACCGACAGCTTCGTGGTGCGCCCCCTGTTCTTCCCCGGCGGCGACATCGGCCGCCTCGCGGTACACGGCACGGTCAACGACCTGGCGATGGCCGGGGCGCGGCCGCTGTGGCTGGCGCTGGGCCTGATCCTCGAGGAGGGGCTGCCCCTGGAGGACCTGCGGCGCATCCTCGCCTCCGTGCGTGCGGCCGCCGAAGAATGTGGCGTCCGCGTCGTGGCCGGCGATACCAAGGTGGTCGAGGCGGGGCGCGGCGACGGGGCCTACCTCAACACCAGCGGGGTGGGCATCGTGCCGGAGGGGGTGCGGATCGCACCGGACGCGATCCGGCCGGGCGACATGCTGCTGGCCAGCGGTGACCTGGGCCGGCATGGCGTTGCCATCCTCGCCGCGCGCGAGGGACTGGGGCTGAACCCGCCGATCCCCAGCGACAGCGCCCCGGTCGCCGGGGCGGTGGCCGAGCTGCTGGCGGCCGATGTGCCCGTACACGCCCTGCGCGACCCCACCCGCGGCGGCGCAGTGGCTGCACTGCAGGAACTGGCCGACGCCTCCGGCTTCCGCCTGGTGCTGGACGATGCGGCCATCCCGGTGCGCGAGGACGTGCGCGGGGCCTGCGAGATCCTCGGGCTGGACCCGCTGCACAGCGCCTCGGAGGGGCGCTTCCTGGCCGCCGTGCCGGAACCCGCGGCCGAACGTGCCCTGAGCGTGCTGCGGTCAAGACCGGAGACGGCCGGTGCCGTCGCCATCGGCCAGGCCGAGGCGGGCGAGCCCGCGGTGATCCGACGCCTCGCGACCGGCGTGGAGCGCCGCGTGATCCTGCCGGCCGGTGAGCAGTTGCCCCGCATCTGCTGAGGGATCGCGGAAACCGCCCGATGGAGTGCTGACGGAGATACGGGATGACGGGCATGACGGCGGCGCCCGCCGGACGTTATGGTGAAACTCACGGTTCAATCAGGAGGAACCCACGATGTCGATGCGCCCCTTGATTCCCGCATTCCTTGCGCTCGCCAGCAGCCCCGCCCTGGCCCACCCGGGGCACGGCCATGGCGACGGCTTCTCTCTGCTGCACTACCTGAGCGCCCCGGAACACGTGGCAGGACTGGTGCTGCTCGCCGTGGTCGGCGGGGGGATTGCCGGCTGGTGGCTGCGCCGCCGACGCCGTGACGACCGCCGGGACTGATCCGGGCGCCCCGCGCACTCATACGCCGGCCGCGACCGGCCACCAGTAGCGCTGCTCGAAGTCCCGGTCCCGATCGCGCACCGGCACCGACTGGAAGCCGACCCGGGCGAAAAAGCCGGCCGCCGAGGTCTGCGCCTTGACCAGCACCCCGTCGACACCCGCGGCGCGGGCGGCCTCCTGGCAGGCCGCCACCAGTTGCCGCCCGACACCCGTACCACGGGCGGAGCGCGCCACGTACAGGCCGTGCAGCAGCAGGCCCGTCGCCGCCCCCTCCGGCAGCTCCCGCGCCTCGGCGGACTCCCAGGTTGCCACGCCGACCACCTGTCCGGCGTCCTCCCGCACGACGGCGTCCAGGAACATCAGGTCGGCCTCGGTGTAGCGATAGGCCGGCAGTGCCAGTCGGCGTACCCGCTCCGGCAAGGGCCAGTCCTCGATCGCCGCGGCGACCAGTCGATTGATCGCCTCCAGGTCCTCGCGAACGGCGGGGCGCAGGCCTGTACCCCGGACGGCAGTGGCGTTCATGCGGCACTCCTTTTTCGGCACGCTTCCTGCTGGGACCCCGCAAGGGGGCGGGGAGTTGCGCGTGAATCGGCTTCACGACAGCGACATGCCGGATCGGAGATAATCCCGCCGCACTACAAGGAGACGACCAGCGCACCATGACGGAACTGAAGAAGGCGATCGAACACCAGCGCGAATACCTGGAAGACAAGCTGCACGACCCCCTGGCGGAGATCGCCGGGCGTCTGTCTGCCGCCTGGCCGCGGCGCGAGGCACTGGATTCGATCCTGGAGGAGGCGATCCGGCAGATCCCGGAAGCGACCTTCGTGTATGCGCTGAACACCGAAGGCATCCAGCTTTCCGACAACATCTCGCGCAGTGGCGTGCTGCCGGAGCACTTCGGGCGCGACCGCTCGCAGCGCCCCTACATGAAGGAGGCCGTGCCGGCCGACGGTTTCCTGCTGTCGGATGCCTACATCAGCCTGCTCGGGCGGCGCCCCTCCCTGACGGCCCTGCAGCTGGTACGCGACGAGGAGGGCAATGCCCTCGGCTTTCTCGGGGCCGACTTCGACCTGCGCAACCTGCCGGATCTGTCGGAGGACCTGTACGAGGAGCCCAGCGAGTGGCGCCAGATCAAGGGCGACCCGTCCATCCGCGGCACGCTGTTCCTGCAGAGCCGTACCGAGAGCCTGATGGACCAGAACATGGACACCGCGCTCGCCATCCTGGAGGAGCTGTTCACCGAGCGCGGGGTGTTCCAGGGCGTGTTCCACTTTTCCAGTTCGAGGGCCACGCTGTGGACCACCGAGGACCCCTACCGCTACCGCATCCTGACCCACGAATCGCTCGCCGATCCCGATGTCTGCCTCGCCTTTCCCCACGAGCCCTACCCGGGGGATGCGCTGCTCCCGAAGGATGCCGTGGGCCGCGTGCTCGAAGGGCTCAAGGCCCTGCGCTTTGCCGACGAGACCATCTACCTGCGCTCGGCCTCGGTGAACCTGTTCAACGGCATGGTCAGCCTGACATTCTCCTGTGACGGCTCGCACTACATGACCTGGGACGAGTTCCTCGGCCGCTCCATCGAGTTCTGGATCGGCGCCACCGGGTAGAAACCAGGGCGGCACGGGGGCACCCGCGGGTACCCCCGTGCCTAACGGGTCAGTGATGGTGATGGTCATCGGTCCCATGACCATGGTCGTGTTCGTGACCATGACCCATCATCTCTCCCTTGGCACGCCGGACTTCGGCCTCCACGGTGAACAGCTCGCCCGAGCGGGTATGCAGCTCGATAGAGACTTCCTGGCCCTTCTGCAGGGGCTCGTGGAGGTCGATCAGCATCACGTGCAGGCCGCCGGGCTGCAGCGCAACTTCGCCGCCGGCCGGAATGGTAATGGCTTCCACCTCGCGCATGCGCATCACGCCCGCGTCGTCTTCCACATGATCATGAAGCTCGGTGACCGCCGCCACCGGCGACGACCCGGACACGATCTCGATGTCTTCTTCCGTCGTGTTGAGCAAGGTCATGTAACCCGCAGTGCTGGGCATTCCGGGGGGCATCAGGCGCACCCAGGGCCGGTCATCGATCTCGACGCCCTCCATGCAGTCACAGAACCCCGGCTCTTTGTGGCCCTCAACATGATGGGCATGTGCACCGGATGTGGCGAACAGACCGACCAGCGCGAGTGCGCAAAGCGTGCGAATGGATGTGTTCATTTCTTGCTTCCTCGTAGTGGGGCGCCGGCGAAATTTGTACGCCGGATATCAGATCAGAATTCCATGGTCCAGTTGGCCCAAAGCGTGCGCCCCGGTTCGTTGATGGAGCGTGTCGCGGTGCCGAGCTCGGACTGACCGCGCTGGATATGTTCGCGGTAGCTGCGGTCGAACAGGTTGTCGATACCGAAGGTGACCCGCGAGTTTCCGAAGGCCTCCATCCCGGCATAGACCGCGGCGGTGGCAAATCCGGGCGTTTCCTCGGTATCAAAGCTGTAGATGGTGCCGTGATCGAGGTGGATGCGGTCCTGGCGCGCGACGCCACGCACCTGCGCCCCGGCAAAGCGGTTCCCGGCCGCGTACTCCAGGCCCAGGGTCAGCTCGGCAGGGGGCGTCTGCGCCAGGGGCACGCCATCACTGTCATTCCGGGCACGTACCCAGGCGGCACTGGCGCGGGCGGTCCAGCTTGGGTGCAGCGCCCAGGCCAGGTCCAGCTCGGCGCCATAGGCGGTGGCATCGACGTTGCGCGCCTCGGGGGCGTCGCGGGCGATCAGGATGTAGTCATCGAACTGACCGTAGAAGACGGCCACGGATCCGGTCAGATCGCCATGATGCACCTGTACGCCCAGATCGAGCTGGGTGAGCGTCTCGGTCTCTAGCTCGAACACGCGACGGCGCTCCCAGAAGTCGGCGGCGCGTTCGGCCCGCCCGATGCCCACATACCCGGTAGCCGGCCAGGCCGCGAAATCCTGTTCGACCCGCAGGAAGCCGCTCGTCTGGTTGTTGCTGTCGACGCTCCCGGCCGCGGCCCCGCCGAACCCGTCCTCGGCCTGGGCCTCGGCCCGCGAGCGATCCACGCGCAGCCCCGTGACCAGGCGGCGGGCGTCCGTCAGCGGATACTCCAGCTCCGCAAAGCCTCCGATATCGCGGAACCGGGCGGTGCCGTTGCGTGGCACGTCACGCCAGCCGAGCGCCGCCATGCCCATCAGGCGGTTGTCGCGGTGCCGGTTGCGCTGATATTCGGCCCCCGCGTGCAGCAGGGCCTCGCCCGGCAGCACGAAATCAGCGGCGAGGCGCGCCCCGGTCGTTACACGGTCGGGGTAGCGGACCATCGGCATGCCCGGTGGCTCGCGCAGCGTGAAGTTGTCCATCACGTGGTCGATTTCGTTGTAGAAGACCCGGGCCTCGATCTGGTCCAGCCAGGGTGCGAGGCGCTCTCGGGTCACGGCCAGGCTGTAGCCTGTACGCTCGAATTGCGTGCCGTCCATGCCCCGATCGTCATAGGCCGCTTCGGCATTCGAGCGGTCCAGGGTGAACTCGACCAGAGTGTCGTCATCCGGGCGCCATCCGACAATGCCGGTGCCACTCCAGCGCGAGTACTGCGAGTGCACGGTATTGCCGTCACCATCGCGATAGTCGGACTGGTCGGACAGGGTGCCGATCCCGCGGATGTAGCCGTGCTCGTTCCCGGTCGCGATATCCGTGACCAGATCGAAGCGGTCGAAGCGACCCACGGTGATCCCCGTAAAGCCCCGGACCTCTCCGGCGGTTTCGAACCGCGGGGCCTCGCGCTCGAAGTGCACCACGCCGGCGGGACTGGCACCATAGCGGACGCTCTGCGGCCCCTTGGTGACCTCGATGTGCTCGTAGGCCTGGGGGTAGACATAGGCGGTTGGCGGGTCCATCCGCCCTTCACAGCCGCCGAGGATCGGGGCGTTGTCCAGCAGGATCGCTAGGCGCGAGCCGCCCAGCCCACGCAGCTCCGGGTCTCCACTGGTGCCGCCCTTGCGGCTGACCGTGAACCCCGGGACGGAGCCGAGATAGGCGCCACCGTCATGGGCGGGCAGTGGCAGGCGAGGTTGGCGCGGGTCGGTGGTCACCACGCCTGGGCCGGTCATGGGCGAAGCCGTGATGACCACCGGGCTCAGGCGTGATGGTTCATCGGCTGCCAGGGGCGTCACGGCAAGCATCAGGCCCGCGCCCACCAGACAGCCCGGCAAGGTGTAACGGCTTTTCATTGCGTCCTGCTCCGTTGTTCATCAGGAGCCTGGACAATGGCAAACCCCGTGCCAGCCCGCGTGCCCCCCCTGAACGCAGTGGACGGACGGGTGTTTCGCGCGCGGACGCCCGCTAGGGCCCACGCCATGGGTGTGGCAAATGCCACATCCATGGCGCTAAATGCCGCGCTTTGTCTCTCGCGACGCCTAGTATGGCTTGCCAGACGGGCCGGGTCCGGGCAGGCTTTGGCGGCATTCATACAGGAAAACCGTCGTTTCATGGATGTGACTCCCGAGCTGATTGGGGATTCCCCCGAACTGCAGGCACTGCTGCGGCAGACCAACCTGGTTGCGCGAACCGATGCGACCGTGCTGATTCAGGGCGAGAGCGGAACCGGCAAGGAGCGCCTGGCGCACTGTATCCATGCGCACAGCCGGCGCAGTGCGGCACCCATGATCAGCGTGAACTGTGCGTCTCTGCCGGTCGATCTGGTCGAGTCGGAGCTGTTCGGCCATCGTCGCGGGGCTTTTACCGGGGCACGCGAGGCCCAACAGGGCCTGATTCGTCAGGCGCATGGCGGCACCCTGCTGCTGGACGAGATTGCCGAACTGCCTGCCGGGGCACAGGCCAAGCTGCTGCGCTTTCTGGAAAGCGGCGAATGCCAGCCGCTGGGAGCAGCCCGTCCCGAGAAGGTGGATGTCCGTATCATCGCCGCGACCCATCAGGAGCTAAACCAGCATGTAGCCGAGGGCCGCTTCCGCCCCGACTTGTTCTACCGGCTGTTCGTGGTCCCGCTGGAGATGCCACCACTGCGGCAGCGGCAGGGGGATGTACGGCGTCTGGTCGAATATTTCCGCATGGAGCTGGCGGCCGCACACGATCTCGAACCGCCCATTTTTACGCCTGAGCTCCTGCGCTGGTTTGAGCGCTGGCCATGGCCGGGCAATGTGCGCGAGCTGAAGAATCTGGTCGAGCGTTGTGTCATTTTCATGGCCGGTCAGGCCATCCGCCCGCAGGATCTGCCGGATTCCTGGTTGCAGTCACCGCGGGACGGACAGCAGGGGCCGTGGGTACTGCCGCCCGACGGTCTGAGCCTGGAACGCCTCGAGATCGACTTGATCCGTCAGGCCCTGGAGCGCACGGCCGGCAATCGCTCCCGTGCGGCCCGGCTGCTGGGTATCACGCGCGACACCCTGCTGTATCGCATGAAGAAAAACGCTATTTCATAGCAAGCGCCCGGCCGTCGCCCGGGTTCGTCCTACGGTGACGATCGGCAAATTCCCGCCCGGTGAGTGAGTGGTTCTGAGGCCGCTCATCGGGTGCTGAGAACTCAGCCACGCAGAGTGCCCAGGAGGGTGCTTTTCATTTATTGCGCCTACTGTCGCTATCCGGCCGCTGCGGGGCCGGCCAGCCATCGGCTGCAGAGCCTGACAGGCGTATGCCGACTGCGCGATCATGGCGGGACTGCCAACCGGGAATGGCCATGAAAACCGCACACGCCAGGGATGTCGGCGGACGCGCCGAGCAGCAGGATCAGGCCGCCACGTTCGCGGCCCCTGACGGCAGCGGCTGGTTGCTGCTGGTCGCGGACGGCATGGGCGGGCATCAGGGGGGTGCGGCGGCCGCGGCCGAGGCCTTGCGCACCGCCGAGCGGCTGTGGCGGGGGTGCGATGGCCGACCATCGCACCCTCAGGATTTCCTCAAGCAGCTGTTTCATCAGACCCAGTCCGCGCTGTGGGACCCGGATGCCGCCCCCGAGCGGCGCCCCGGTACGACCCTGGTGGCCCTGTACAGCGATGGCGAGCGCGCCTGGTGGGCCCATTGCGGCGACAGCCGCCTGTATCACTTCGAAGGCGATACGCTTCGGCAGCGCACCCGCGACCACACCCGGGTCCAGCAGCTGGTGGACGCCGGCATGATCCGGGAAGAAGACGCCGCCACCCACCCGGACCAGAACCGGCTGATGCAGGCTCTGGGCGCGATGGATGCCATCCGGGTGGAATACGGGAGCGCAGTCCTGACCCGCGCCAGCCGCTTCCTGCTCTGTTCCGACGGCTTCTGGTCCCAGATATTGCCGGTGGAGATGGCCACGCTGCTGGAGGCCCCCGATCCGGGGCGGCACCTCCCGCGGCTGGTGGCCGAGGCGGCCCGGCGCGGCGGGCCCCGGGGCGACAACGTAGCGGCCGCGATCCTGTGGCCGGAGGGCGCATCCAGCGGCCGTGCCTACCGGCGGCCGATGCTGCTGGGGCTGGTGCTGCTCGTGGCGCTGGCCATCCTGTTCTGGCCGCTGGATTGATCGGCACCGTATACTCGATGCCCCTTGCCACACGGAAGTTGCTGCCGCCCTCCATGTTCCTGACGCCCTCCATCCTGCGTGCCATGGTCCTCGTCCTGCTGGCGGGTCTGGTGACCGGCTGCGCCCAGTTGCAGGGCATGCTGGACCCGGACGGCGATGCCGAGGCGCAGACCGATGAGGTAGACGCGGCGCCTGCCGCCGCCCGTGCCGCACCGGAACCCAGCGCCCCGGTCCCCGTGATCGAGGACATTATCGAAGACCTTCAGGCCGGGGCGTACGCCGACGCCGAGCAGGCGCTGGACCGGCTCCTGGAGGCGCAGCCCGACCACCCCGCCGCCCGCAGTCTGCATCGACAGCTGACGGTCGACCCCCGGCAGGCCCTGGGCAGCGCCTATTCGACCCACCATGTCGCGGCCGGCGAGACCCTGGCCCAGCTGGCGCGTGAACACCTGGGCGATGCCTCGCAATTCGTGATTCTCGCGCGCTACAACGACCTGGAGCGCCCGGCGCACCTGCTGGTGGGGCAGGCGCTGAGGATCCCCGAGCGCAAGATGGACACCCCGGGTCCGGGCGTCGAACCGGTCCAGCCGGACCCTGGCGAGTCCCCGGCCATGGCCTATCGCGAGGCCATCGAGGAGGCGCTGGATGCCGGGCACTACGAACAGGCGCTGACCCTCACCGCCCGGGCGCGTGCCGAGGCCCCCGGGGGCGCGGCCGCCGGCGGGTGGCTGGAGCGGCTGGAGCGCGAGGCCGAGGCCGGCTACTGGGAGCAGACCGGCGACCGCGCGCGCGCCGAGGGCGCCTACGAGGATGCCCTGGAGGCCTATGCCCGCGCCCTGCAGTCCGATCCCGAGCGTGCGAGCGTCCTGGAGGCGCAGGAGCGTCTGCGTGTCGCGCAGAAGGAGGCGCTGCACAAGGAGGCGATCGTGCGCTACCGCAACCAGGATCTGGATAAGGCCATCGCGCTGTGGGACCAGGCGCTGAAGATCGACCCCGAGTTCGAGGCCGCGCGTGGTTACCGGCTGCGCGCACAGGAGCTGCAGCGGCGGCTGGACGCCCTCGACAACAGCTAGGGAAGCACTGATTTTTAATTAGTGTTTCCCTGGCTTACGGACCGACTGGCGGCGTGGCCCTGTGCCCAGCCGGTGGCCGAATCAAAGTGCCAGCCGGAATCCCGCCCCCAGGGCCGCGCAGGCCAGGATCAGCGGGATGATCCCGACGCGGAAGCGCGCGAGGGCGATGAAGGCGGCGATCCCCAGCAGAGCGGAAAACACGTCCGGGGCCGCCTCGAACCCCTGCGGCCACAGCACATGCCAGGCAAAAAAGACCGCCAGGTTCGCGATCACCCCGACTACCGCCGCGGTGATGCCGGTCAGCGGCCCGGTGAAGTGCAGATCGCCGCGAGTCCGCTCGACCAGGGGCGCCCCGGCCAGGATGAACAGGAACGACGGCAGGAAGGTGAAGAAGGTCGCCACCAGGGCCCCGAGCAGGGCGGCCAGCAGCACCTGATCCGGCCCGAGGAAGGCCTGCGTCCAGCCACCGATGAAGCCGACGAAGGTGACGACCATGATCAGCGGGCCGGGCGTGGCCTCGCCCAGCGCGATCCCGTCGATCATCTGCGCCGGGCTCAGCCAGCCATAGGTCTCGACACCGCCCTGGTACACGTAGGGCAGGACCGCATACGCCCCGCCAAAGGTGACCAGCGCGGTCTGGGTGAAGAACTGCCCCATGCGGGTCAGGGTCGCGTCCCAGCCGAATACCAAGAGCAGGGCCCCGAACACGGCAGCCCAAAGGCCCAGGCCAACCACCAGAAAGCGGACCACCCGCGACCAGCGAAACTGCATCCAGGGGGCGGGTGGCGTGTCGTCGTCCACCACGGCCGGATGCCGGGGGCGATCCTCGTCGGCCGCAGGCGCGGTACCAGTCTGGAAGCGCTGCGGCCAGATACGGCTGCCCAGCCAGCCGAGCATCCCGGCCGCGATGATGATGTACGGGAACGGGATATTGAGCGCGAAGATCGCCAGGAAGGCCGCAATCGCCATGATCCACAGCAGGCCGTTGTTGAGCACCCGCCCGCCGATGCGCCAGCCGGCGTAAACGATGATGGCGACCACGGCGGGTTTGATGCCGTAGAACACCGCCTCCACCGCGGCCACGTCGCCGAAGGACAGGTAGACCCAGGACAGCCCGGTGATCAGCAGCAGTGACGGCAGGATGAACAGCAGCCCGGCCATCAGACCGCCCAGGGTGCCGTGCAGCAGCCAGCCCAGATAGGTGGCCAGCTGCTGGGCCTCAGGGCCTGGCAGCACCATGGAGTAGTTCAGCGCGTGCAGGAAGCGCTTTTCCGATACCCAGTGCCGGCGTTCCACCAGCTCGTCGTGCATCATCCCGATCTGTCCGGCGGCACCGCCAAACGAGACCAGGCCCAGTTTCAGCCAGTAGCGAAAGGCCTCGGCCCGGCCCGGGGCGGGCGGTGGCGCGCTGCTGTGGTGCTGCGGTTCGCGTTCCTGAGTCACGGGTGCCACCGGTGGTTGTCGCCACGATCAAAAAGGCCCGGCGCCTTGCGGGGCCGGGCCTTCTGCAGACGCGCGGCGGGCCGCCGCGCGGGGAGGGCTGGATCAGCCCTCGTTGTGGTAGCGGGTGATCAGCTCCACTTCGTTCTTAGCACCCAGCACCACCGGCACGCGCTGGTGGATGCCTTCGGGGCTGATGTCCATGATGCGCTCGCGCCCGGTGGTGGAGGCCCCGCCGGCCTGCTCGATGATGAAGCTCATCGGGTTGGCCTCGTACATCAGGCGCAGCTTGCCGGCCGTGCCCTTGGCCTGCATCTTCGAGTCCATCGGGTACATGAACACGCCGCCACGCGACAGGATGCGGTGCACCTCGGCGACCATGGAGGCCACCCAGCGCATGTTGAAGTCCTTGCCGCGCGGACCTTCCTTGCCGGCCAGGCATTCGTCGATGTAGCGCTTCATCGGGCCTTCCCAGAAGCGGCTGTTGGACATGTTGATCGCGAATTCCTGGGTCTCTTCCGGGATCTGCACGCTGTTCTTGGTCAGCAGGAACTCACCGAAGTCCTTGTCCAGGGTGAACATCTGCACGCCCTTGCCGGTGGTCATCACCATCATGGTGGACGGCCCGTACAGGCAGTAGCCGGCGGCGACCTGCTTGGTGCCCGGCTGCAGGAAGTCCTCGGTCTTCGGATCCTTGACGCCCTCGGGGGCCTTGAGGATGGAGAAGATGGTGCCGACGGAGACGTTCACGTCGATGTTGGAGGAGCCGTCCAGCGGATCGAACAGGACCAGATAGTGGCCGCGCGGGGCGTCCTTCGGCATTTCGCAGATCTCGTCCATCTCCTCGGAGGCCAGACCGGCGGCGTGGCCGTTGTAGCCCAGCGCCTCGATGAAGACCTCGTTGGTGATGATGTCGAGCTTCTTCTGGGTCTCGCCCTGCACGTTCTCGGACCCGGCCGAGCCGAGGACGCCGACCAGGTCGCCCTTGTCGACCAGGGCCGAGATCTTCTTGCAGGCCGTGGCGATATCGTTGAGCAGGCCGGTGAATTCGCCGGTCGCGCCCTGGATGCCGCGCTGGGTCTCGATGATGTAGTTGGTCAGAGTCGTTCCGATATGCATGATGCGGTCCTGATGGTGTTGTGAATCGGGGTGACACCGCGCCATCGGGGTGCAGCGGCACCATCGCGGGGCGAACGGCCCCGGCGCGTCGGGTGTCAGAACCGGCATAGTGTAGCAAAAGCACCCGGGCGGGCCGATCCGGCGACCTTCCCCGGTGCGGCGCGGCTGGCATCGCGCCTGCATGATATCCGGGAGCCCATCACTAAGGAGGGAGTTCCGCATGCCGCAGAACGCGCTGTATGCCCAGTCCGGCGGGGTCACCGCCGTCATCAACGCCAGTGCCTGGGGGGTGATCGAGGCGGTGCGCAATCACCCGGCCCACTTCGGCAAGATCTATGCTGCGCGCGACGGCATCCTTGGCGTGCTGCGCGAGGAGATCATTGACCTGGATCACGAAGACCCGCTGACCCTGGCAGCCCTCCGGCACACCCCGGGCGGGGCCTTTGGCTCCTGCCGCTTCGACCTCGGCGACCCGGACCAGGACCCGGGGCAGTACCAGCGCCTGGTCGAGGTCTTCCGTGCCCACGACATCGGCACCTTCTTCTACAACGGCGGCGGCGGCTCCATGGATACCGCGCTCAAGATCGCGAAGATGGGCGAGCGCATGGGGTTTCCGATCAAGGCCATCGGCGTGCCCAAGACCATCGACAACGACCTGGCGATCACGGATTCCAGCCCCGGGTTCGGTTCCGCGGCCAAGTTCATCGCGACCACGGTGCGCGAGGCGAGCCTGGACGTTGAATCCATGCACACCAGCTCGACCAAGGTGTTCGTGATGGAGGTGATGGGGCGGCATGCCGGCTGGCTGGCCGCCGCCGCGGCGCTGGCGCAGGAGTTCGACGGCCAGCCGCCGATGCTGATTCTGTTCGCCGAGGTCGCGTTCGACCAGGACGACTTCCTGGAGCACCTGAACCGCACCATCGAGCGGCATGGCTACTGCGTGGTGGTGGTCTCCGAGGGCCTCAAGAATCCCGACGGAACCCTGTTTTCGGTTGCCCAGAGCCACGATGTGTTCGCCTACACCCAGCTCGGCGGCGCGGCCCCGCGCCTGGCCGAACTGATCCGCGAAAAGACCGGGCACAAGCTGCACTGGGCCGTGGTGGACTACATCCAGCGCGCCGCCCGCCATATCGCCTCGAAGGTGGACGTGGAACAGGCCTATGCCTGCGGCCGCGCGGCGGTCGAGGGCGTGGTGGCCGGCGAGGACGCCTTCATGCCGATCATCCGGCGCGACTCCGACCGGCCCTATCGCTGGAGCATCGGTTTTACCCCACTGGAGACCGTCGCCGACATCGAGCAGGGCATGCCGCGCGACTACATCACGCCGGACGGCTACGGCATTACCCAGGCCGCCCGCGATTACCTGCGGCCGCTGATACAGGGCGAGGACGCCCCGCCGTTCGACCAGGGGCTGCCCTGCTACCCGCGCATTCGTGGCGAACTCTTGCCAAAACGCTGCCCGCCGTTCGAGGTGAAGACTGACTAGGGTTTTCCGGGCGCACTGGGACCGACGTTCAGCCAGGCGTGCTGAAACGCGAAGAATTGGCGGGCGACGGCATCTGCCTCGGCGAGGCGCAGGTAGTCCGCATGCGCGACGGGTGCGCATCCCGCGCAGACGAAGGTGATGCCGTCACAGAGACTGCTGCAGCACGGCAGGCTGCTGGTTCGGTATGGCCGGTAATGCACGGCGATCGCATCGGTATTCGCGACACCGCCAGGCGAGGACTCCAGCGCCAGGGGTTTGCCACAGTGGCTGCAGGTGGCCTCGATCCGGCTGTCCGCGTTACTCAGCATCGGGATGGCCAGGGCATCGATGGCGCACATCGCCGCGACCGGACCGCCATCGCCAGTGGTGACCGTAATGCCGCCGGGTGTGGCGCTGTACGGGTAGCAGCCCAATCCGTGGCTCTGGTACGCCACTGCATCCAGTGCCGCCAGTTGCTCGAGCGCGTCGCCATCCAGCGCGTGGATCTCCGGTGGCCGTCCGTGCCGGCGCCAGTGCTCCAGTACTTCGAGGTAGGTGTCGCGCACGGTCTTGGGCTCACCCCGCAGGCGCTGTTCCAGGGGGAAATCGCCCCGCAGGCGTCCCAGGGCTTCCGCCATGCGCACCGGATTCACGAAGACGAGCAGCAGCCCCCCGGTCCCTCCTGCTGGACAGGTGGACAGGGCACGGTCCCGTAGGAACAGAAGACGCAGCAATCCCCCGGCAACGGCCTCAGCAGGCGGCCGCAGCCGGTGCACTCGTAGAACCACTGGCAGGCATCGGTGGGCATCGTCTCGGTCTTCTGATGGCCGCACTCCGGGCAGGTCAGGGTCGACTCGGGGATGATCTCGTTCATATGCGTTTCAGGTCGGTTTGCGAGGATTGGGTGCAAGGTCCGGGCGGGCAGACGAAAAACCCCGCCGGACTACCGGGATCGGCACAAAATGGGCGGTTCCGGAGTCTACAGCATTGCAAGCCCGCGCAAGACGGGCGCCAAAACCGGATACCGGATGGAGGAAACGATGTACACGCGAATCCTGAACCGCACGCTTGCCCTGTCGGCCGCCAGCGTCCTGGCTGCCGCATTCCTGGCGCCAGGCCAGGTCGCCGCGCAGGGCGCCTATTTCGCGCCGGCCGATGGCTCGCCGGACGAGGTCACCTTCGAGTACCGCATGCGCGAATACGGCTGTGCCAACGTGCGCGGCCAGTGGCGGGCGACCAACAACACCGACGACTGGCTGGAGGTGCGCGTCACCAAGACCGCGTACAACTGCCCCGGCGAGCTGGAGGACGATGTCCGCACGACGACCCGCCTGTGGCGCACCCTCGGTCCGGGCGAGACCCAGGAACGCACGCGTGACAACTCGGTGTGTGGTGGGGCCTGGGCGCGCGGGGTCGAGGTGCTGGAGTACGAGATCAACGTGATCGATGCGCCTGACGAGGGCTGATGGCGGTGTGATGCCGGCGGCGATTTTTCGCTTCTCCGGTTCCACCGCGGCGCGGGCGGGATACACTACACCCGTCTGCCCATCGAACTGAGGAGCCTTCCATGCGCGCTTGTTCGTTTCGTCGAGTCCTGTCCGCCCCCGCGGCCTTCCTGGTCGCCCTGTGTCTGACCCTGCTGCCCGCGACCCCGGCCTTTGCCGGCGTCGGCATGCTCGATACCGGCAGTATGATCCAGCAGGCCAGCGCCGAAGATACCCGCGCCCAGCTGCTCAAGCAGCTCGACGATGCCGAGGTGCAAGCCCGGCTGATCGACATGGGTGTCGACCCCGAGCGCGCCCAGGAGCGCGTCGCGCGTCTGACCGACGAAGAGCTGGCCTACCTCGAGGCGCACATGGAGACCGACCCGGCCGGCGCGGCCAGCGCCCTGGGCGTGGTTGCCATTGTGTTCGTGGTGTTCGTGATCCTGGATGCGGTGGGCGTGACCGACATCTTCTCCTTCGTCGGTCCGGCCCGCGCCCGCTAAGCCGTCCCGAATGCTGTTCCGTTCCACGCGGCGGGCCGCGGGGCTACTCGCGCTCGCCGCCCTGGCGTGGCTGAGCGGTTGCGCCACCGCGCCGCAGAGCGCAGGTCTGGCCAGCGCGCCGCCGTCGGATCTGCCGACCCGGGTAGAGCTGGTGGATACCCCGTTCTTCCCCCAGGAGGACTACCAGTGCGGACCGGCGGCGCTGGCCACGGCACTCAATGCCCGCGGTATCGATGCCGCGCTCGATGAGCTGATCGACGAGGTCTACATCCCCGCCCGCCAGGGCAGTCTGCAGGCCGAGATGCGCGCGGCCGTGCGCGCCCGCGACCAGGTCGCCTACCGCATCGAGCCGCAGCTGGAGACCGTGCTGCGCGAGGTGGCGGCAGGCAATCCGGTGGTCGTGTTTCAGAACCTCGGCGTCGCGCTGATCCCCGAGTGGCACTTTGCCGTGGTGATCGGCTACGACCTCGAGGACCGCGAGGTCTTCCTGCGCAGCGGCCCGATCCAGCGTCACGTCAATTCCTTTGCCCGTTTCGAGCGCACCTGGGCGCGCGGCGAGCGCTGGGCATTCCTGGTCATGGCGCCGGATCAGCTGCCGGCGACCGCGACCCCGCTGCGCTGGCTGCGGGCGGTGAACGAGCTCGAGCAGACCGGCCGTCTGGCGGCCGCGGCCACGGGCTATGCCACCGCCATGGAGCGCTGGCCGGATGAGCCCATCCCCTACGTGGGCCGCGCCAATGTGGCGTTTGCCCAGGGCGACCTGCCGACCGCGGAGGATGCCCTGCGCGCCCTGGTGGAGCGTGATCCCGCGCGGCACGAAGGCTGGAACAACCTGGCGCACGTGATGGTGGCCCGTCAGTGCGGCGAGCAGGCGCGCGAAGCCGCGAGCTGCGCCGCCGCTCTGGCGGGTCCGGGCGCCTATGCGCGCACGCTTGGGGCCGTGGCGGATGTCCCCGCAGGTGGTGACGAGTGCCGCCCACTGCCACCCTGCGCCTCGCCCCTGGAGGCGCGCGCCGACTAGAAGCCGCGGCCCGCCACGCGGTGTCAGGCCTTGCGCTTCTCCAGGGTCTGCTCGGCGTGTTTCAGCACCAGGCCGAGGTTCTGCTTCTCCACGTCGGTGACCTGCGGGTCTTCCTTTACGGCGTGGCGCAGGTGCGTGACCAGTTGCGCGAGCTCGTCGCGCGAGATCTGGTGGAAGTTGAAGCCGCCGCCGTAGCGGGCCTCGAGCTGGTCCCAGTAGTCGGCGAGCGGGGGGCGATAGTCGTCACTCATCGGGCGGTCCTTGGTCAGGCTGCGGAAGGGGCGCATTTTGTCTGGTTGCGGTGCATGCGGTCTAATGGGGGCTTTCCCGGCCGGCCTTTCGCCCATGTCCGTTACCGCCATCTATCCCGGTACCTTCGATCCGATTACCCACGGTCATACCGATATCGTGCGCCGCGCGGCGCGCCTTTTCGACCGGGTGGTGATCGCGGTGGCCGCGAACCCGAACAAGGGGCCGGCCTTCCCGCTGCCGACCCGGGTCGAACTGGCGCGCGAGGCGGTGCGGGATATCCCGGGTGTCGAGGTGCAGGGCTTCGACGTGCTGCTGGCGCATTTCGTGCACGCGCAGAAGGCCAACGTGATCCTGCGCGGCCTGCGCGCGGTCTCCGACTTCGAGCACGAGTTCCAGCTGGCCGCGATGAACCGGCAGCTCGCGCCGGAGGTCGAAACGCTGTTCCTGACCCCGGCGGAGGAATACAGCTTCGTCTCCTCCAGTCTGGTACGGGAAATCGCCCGCCTGGGCGGAGACGTCTCAAAATTCGTTAGCCCCGGTGTGGCGCGCATGCTGGCCGAACAGAACGGCGCGGCACGCTGACCGGCCCCGCCACTGCATACGAGGAACGGCCCATGGCCCTGATGATCACCGATGAATGCATCAACTGTGATGTGTGCGAGCCCGAGTGCCCGAACGAGGCCATTTACCCGGGGGACGAGATCTACGAGATCGACCCCAACCTGTGCACCGAATGCGTCGGCCACTTTGACGAGCCGCAGTGCCAGCAGGTCTGCCCGGTGGACTGCATCCCGCTGGACCCGGATCACAAGGAATCCCGCGATCAGTTGATGGCGAAGTACGAAGCCCTGATGGCCGCGAAGTAGGAGCCCGCCCCATGGCCTGGACGCGCTCCCTGTCTCACTGTGCGGTTGTCGTGACCCTGCTGCTGGCGGCGCCTCTGGCGCTGGCCGGCCCCGGTCAGCACGCGGTCGCCACCGCCCACCCGGCGGCGACTGCCGCCGGCGAAGAGGTGCTGCGGCAGGGCGGCAATGCCTTCGACGCCGCGGTGGCGATCACCGCGGCCCTGGGGGTGGCAGAGCCCTACGGCTCCGGGCTGGGGGGTGGCGGGTTCTTTCTGCTGCACCAGGCCGCGAGCGGCCGCAGCACCATGGTGGATGCGCGCGAGACCGCGCCCGCCGCCGCCGATCGCGACATGTACCTGGATGCCGAAGGCGAGGTCATCGACGGGCTGTCGCTGGATGGCGCCCTGGCGGCCGGGATTCCCGGCATGCCGGCCGGCATGGATCATATCGCCCGCGAGTACGGGCAGCTGTCCCTGGCGGACAGCCTCGCGCCTGCCATCCGGCTGGCCGAGGAGGGTGTGGCCCTCGGGCCGCGCTACCAGCAGATGGCGGGCTTTCGCCATCAGGCCCTGCGCGATGGTGCCGACGCGCGCACCATTTTCCTGGAGGCTGGTCAGGTTCCGGAGCCGGGCGCCACGTTGCGTCAGCCCGACCTGGCCGCGACCCTGCGGCGGCTCGCGGACGCCGGACGGGACGGCTTCTACACCGGCGAGCTCGCCGAGCGCCTGGTCTCCGGGGTGCGCGAGGCCGGTGGCATCTGGACGCTGGAGGACCTGGCCGGATACACGGTGGTCGAGCGCGAGCCCATTCGCCTCGAGTACCGCGATGCGCAGATCATCACCGCCTCGCCGCCTTCCTCCGGCGGGGTCGCGCTCGGCCAGATCCTGAACATCCTGGCGTTCTACGACCTGGATGCCCTGGCGCCGGACATGCGTGTCCACCTGATCATCGAGGCGATGCGGCGCGCCTACCGCGATCGCGCCGAGTACCTCGGTGATCCGGACCACGTCGACATGCCGCTGGAGCGGCTGCTGTCCCGCGAGTACGCCGCCGGGCTGCGTGCCACCATCCATCCCGATACCGCGACCCCCAGCCGCTATCTGCCGCTGTCGGTGGATCCGCAGGCCGAGCTGCCGGGCACCCCGCGACGCGAGAGCCGCGAGACCACCCATTTTTCCGTGATCGATGCCGAGGGCAACCGGGTGGCGGCCACGCTCACCCTGAATTACCCCTTCGGTGCCGGCTACGTGGTGCCGGGCACGGGGGTGCTCCTGAACAACGAGATGGATGATTTTTCCGCCAAGCCGGGGGCGCCGAATGCCTACGGCCTGATCGGCTTCGAGGCCAATGCCATCGCCCCGCAGCGGCGGCCACTGTCGAGCATGAGCCCGACCTTCGTCGAGACCGGGGACCGGGTCGCCATCCTGGGTACGCCGGGGGGCAGCCGCATCATCACCATGGTGCTGCACGGCCTGCTGGGAGTGATCGAGGGGGAGTCTGCGGCTGACGTGGTCGCCGCGCCGCGCTACCACCACCAGTACCTGCCGGATCGGGTGGAACACGAGACCGGGGCCTTCGGTGCCGAGCTGCGTGGCCAGCTGGTCGCGCGCGGGCACCAGCTGGTGCCTCAGGTGCGCCCATTCGGCGACATGCACGCAGTGCTCTGGGAGCGCGACTCGAACCGCCTGGAGGCGGCCTCCGACCCGCGAGGCGAGGGCGAGGCGCGCGTGTTCCGGGGCGCCTCCGACTAGGAAAACACGGCTTTCAGTGTTGCCCCGGGGCGCCTTCGTCAGCGCCGCCGGCATCGTCGCGCCCACGCAAAAAGCCGCACCCCGGGATCGCCGGGATGCGGCTTTGCGATTCATCCGGACCCGGGCCGCATAAACGGCCCGGAACACCGCAGGGCTCAGCCCTGGGCGAGGTCGCGGATGCGGGCGTTCAGACGGCTCTTGTGGCGGGCCGCCTTGTTCTTGTGGATCAGGCCCTTGCTCACGGTCTTGTCGATCACCGGGACGGCCTGCTTGAAGGCCTCGGTGGCCGCCTGGGCATCGCCCTGGTGCAGCGGCTTCAGCACGGCTTTCAGGGCGGTGCGGAAACGGGAGCGCAGCCCCATGTTGTGAGCGCGGTTCTTGACCGCCTGACGGGCCCGCTTACGGGCAGAAGCAATATTCGCCAAAATACTTCCCTCGCGTTGAATCGCTAGGTTCCGGAAAAGGCGGCGAGCATACCCAATCGGGCGGCTGCAGGTCAAGTCCCGGGCGTTTTTCGTGACGGGAGCCCGGATGGTATGCGTGCGCCGATCCGTCTACTGTTACAGGGAGAGCCCTGTCTGCCAAAGGAGATTCGTCATGACCACCCGATACCCCGCACGCACCCGTGTTCACGCCGTCGGTTTCGGCCTGGCCCTGTTGTTGCTGGCGCTGGTGGCCAGCCTGGCCTTCGCGCCGCAGGCCAAGGCCTTCGAGCCGGAGGCCAAGGTGGTGTACCACGCCGATTTTGCCGATCCCCGGCGTTTCTCCGCGATGCTCACCAGCATCAACAACATGATGACGCACTACCAGAACGAGTTCATGGACGTGGATGTGCGCATCGTGTTCGTCGCGCACGGCATCCGCTTCCTGACCGATGACAACCTCGCCGATACGCCCTTCGAGGCCGACGAGGCGCTCAAGGAAGAGCGCGACACCCTGCGCGGGCGTCTGATGAGCCTGGCCAGCACCCATGGCGTCAAGCTGGAGCTGTGCGAGATCACCCGTTCTCAGATTGGCCTGGACCAGGACCAGGTCTACAACCACGTCGAGTTCGTGCCGTCGGGCGTGGTGCGCATCGCCGAACTGCAGAACGAGAAGGGGTTCGCCTACATCAAGATCGAGTAAACGGCGCCGCTGCCGGCAGCCTCAAGCCCCGCCTCGGCGGGGCTTTTTGTTGCACCACGAAGCGCACGAAGACACGAAGGGGCGCAAGCGCGTTTTGCACCACAGAGGGCACAGAGGACACGGAGAAAGCGGGAAAACGCAGGATGCGGTTGAGCGCAGCGAAGCGCATCCATCCGGAAACCGGGCGGCACCGGGCCGCGACACGATGCGATTCGCAGCGCTCATCACATCCTGCTTGCTCATAACGCCAGTCCTGTTAATCCAGCCCTTCTCTTCCCGGCTCCTCACCTTCCTGTAAATCGTCCTGGCCCTTCTCCGTGCCCCCTGTGTTCTCCGTGGTGCAATAAGTGGCATTCCGCCTAACCCAGGACCTCCAGCTTGGCGAAGCTGAGCACCAGCCACTTGGAACCGGCATTGGCGAAGTTCACCTGCACCCGCGCCGAGTTGCCGGACCCCTCGAACTGGGTGATCAGGCCCTCGCCGAACTTCGCGTGATGCACACGCGCGCCGATGGCTAGACCCGCCGCGGAGGCCTCGGCGGCCTGCGCATCCATGGACCCGAATCCCGCGGTCTTCTGGCGGGCCGCCGCGAAGCGCCCCGCACCAAACGGCGAGGCCTGCGGGCGCAGCACCTCCAGCGCGCCCTCCGGGATCTCGTTGATGAAGCGCGAGGCGACGTTGTAGGACTCGCGGCCGTACAGGCGCCGGGTCTCGGCGTGGATCAGGTACAGCTCCTGTTCTGCGCGGGTCATGCCGACGTAGGCCAGGCGGCGCTCCTCCTCCAGCCGCCCCGGCTCCTCCAGCGAGCGCGAGTTCGGAAACAGGCCCTCCTCCAGGCCGGTCAGGAAGACCAGCGGGAACTCCAGCCCCTTGGCCGAGTGCAGGGTCATCATCTGCACCGCATCCTCGTGCGGGTCGGCCGCGCCCTCGCCGGCCTCCAGCGCGGCGTGGGCGAGGAATTCGGTCAGGCGGTTGCCTTCACCTTCCTCGCTCTCGGCCGTGGGCTCCATGTCGAAGGCGCGCGCCGCGCCCACCAGTTCGTCCAGGTTCTCCAGGCGCGCCTCGCCGCGCTCGCCCTTCTCCTTCTTGTAGTGCTCGCGCAGCTGGGCGCGCTCGATCGCCTGTTCCACCTGATCGGCCAGCGGCTGGCGCGGCAGCTCCTGCTGCAGGGTGTGGATCAGCTGCACGAACCCGGCGACCGCGTTGCGCGCGCGCCCGGGCAGGGCGTCGGAGTCGACCGCATGGACAGCCGCCTTCAGCAGGCTGGTGTCCGCCGCCAGGGCCGCCTGGCGCAGGCCCTCCAGGGTCTTTTCGCCGATCCCGCGCGGCGGCTGGTTGACCACGCGCAGGAAGGCGGCGTCGTCATCGCCGTTGCCGGCCAGGCGCAGGTAGGCCAGGGCGTCGCGGATCTCCTGGCGCTCGAAGAAGCGCAGGCCTCCGTAGACGCGATAGGGCATGCGCCGGCCGATGAAGGTCTCCTCCAGCACGCGCGACTGGGCGTTGGAGCGATACAGCACCGCGCACTCGCGGTACAGCCCGCCCTGGTCCACGTGGCGGGCGATGGTCTCGGCGACGAAGCGCGCCTCTTCCTGCTCGTTCAGCGCGGTGTACAGGCGCACCGGGGCGCCCTCCTTGTCCTCGGTCCACAGTTCCTTGCCGAGACGGCCGGAGTTGTGGCGGATCAGCGCGTTGGCAGCGTTCAGGATGTTGGCGCTGGAGCGGTAGTTCTGCTCCAGGCGCACGACCTGGGTGCCCGGGTAGTCCTGCTGGAAGTGCTGGATGTTCTCGATCTTCGCGCCACGCCAGCCGTAGATGGACTGGTCGTCGTCGCCGACCGCGAACACGGGGCTGTCGCCGGCCAGCAGGCGCAGCCAGGCGTACTGGATGTCGTTGGTGTCCTGGAACTCGTCGACCAGCACATGGCGAAAGCGCGTGCGGTAGTGCTCCAGCAGCGCCTTGTTGTCGCGCAGCAACTCCAGCGAGCGCAGCATTAGTTCGGCGAAATCCACCACCCCGGCACGCTCGCAGGCCTGCTGGTAGGTGGTGTAGATGCGCACCCACTGGCGGGCGACCGGGTCGCCGGTATCCGGCAGGTGTTCCGGGCGCGAGCCCTCGTCCTTGCGCGCATTGATGTACCACTGCGCCTGTTTCGGCGGCCAGCGCGCCTCGTCCAGCTCCAGGCCGCGCAGCACGCGCTTGACCATGCGCAGCTGGTCGTCGGAGTCGAGGATCTGGAAGCCCTGCGGCAGCCGCGCGTCCTGCCAGTGCTGGCGCAGCAGACGGTGGGCCAGCCCGTGGAAGGTGCCGACCCACAGCCCGGTCGCCGGGTGCCCCAGCAGCGCCTCGATGCGCCCGCGCATCTCGGCCGCCGCCTTGTTGGTGAAGGTAACCGCCAGCAGGCTGTGCGGGGCCACGCCCTCAACACCGATCAGCCAGGCGATGCGGTGCACCAGCACGCGGGTCTTCCCGGAGCCGGCACCGGCCAGCACCAGCAACGGCTGCGGCGGGGCGGCCACGGCCTCGCGCTGGGCCGGGTTCAGGGAATCGAGCAGGGGGGAGACATCCATGCGCGAATGGTAGGGAAACCCGGCCGGAATCGCACGTTGTGCACGCGGGGCGTGTGCCTTCCGCCGCGCAAACGCGATACCCTCGGGGGTAGACGGCCTGCACGGGAACCTCGGGCGCTGACGAGGTCCCAAAGGTAGGCGCATCAGGAATGGGACGACCGCGAATGAACGAGCTGCCATCCCGGCACCGGCTGGATACCCCGGTCTCCGGACAGGAGTTGCACCCCGACAACCTTGCGTTTGCCGAGGGTCTGCTGGAGCGCTTCCATGCGGACCCCGATTCCATCCCGCCGGCCTGGGCCGACTACTTTCGTTCGCTCGAGGGCACGCCGCGCCCGGAACGGCGCCGGCGTTCCACCGACCGCCCGGACCTGGCGCACGAGCAGCTGCAGATCCGCGTGCTCCAGTTCATCAATGCCTACCGCTATCTCGGTCACTTTGGTGCCCGTCTGGATCCGCTGGAGCGCGAGGCGCCAGAGCCCCCGCGCGAGCTGAGCCGCGAGCATCATGGCCTGGATCGGGTCGGAGCGGATGTCACCTTTGATCCCGGTTCCCTGTTCATCGAGGGCCGGGTCTCGCTGGATACCATCGAGCGGGTGCTGCGCGAGACCTACTGCGCCAGTGTAGGTGCCGAGTACATGCACCTGACCGCCACCGACGAAAAGCGCTGGCTGCAGGAGCGTCTGGAATCAGCGCACGGGCACTTCGGTTTCGACAGTGATACGCGCCTGGCCATCCTCGAACGGCTGACCGCTGCCGAGGGCCTGGAGCGCTACCTGCACCGGCGCTATGTCGGTCAGAAGCGCTTTTCGCTGGAGGGGGCGGAGAGCCTGATCCCGCTGCTGAATGCGCTGGTCCAGCGCGGCGGCGCCCGGGGGCTGCAGGAGATCGTCGTCGGCATGGCCCATCGCGGGCGTCTGAACGTGCTGGTCAACCTGTTCGGCAAGTCTCCGCAGGAGCTGGCGGACGAATTCGAGGGCCGGCCGCGCGACGATCGCGGCACCGGCGACGTGAAGTACCACATGGGCTTCTCGTCGGATATCGAGACGCCCGGCGGCGCGCTGCATCTGGCGCTTGCCTTCAACCCCTCGCATCTGGAGATCGTCACGCCGGTGGTCGAGGGCTCGGTGCGCGCGCGCCAGGTCCGCGTCGGCGATCGCAAGGGCAACCGCGTGATGCCGGTGGTGATTCATGGCGATGCCGCGTTCGCAGGACAGGGCGTGGTCATGGAGACCCTGAACATGTCCCAGACCCGGGGGTTCTCCACCAAGGGCACCGTGCACGTGGTGGTGAACAACCAGATCGGGTTCACGACTTCGACCCTGAAAGACGCACGTTCGACCCATTACGCGACCGATGTCGCCAAGATGGTGAATGCGCCCATTCTGCACGTGAATGGCGACGATCCCGAGGCGGTGGTATTTGTCACCCAGGTCGCGCTGGACTACCGCATGCGCTTCGGCAAGGACGTGGTGATCGATCTGGTCTGCTATCGCCGCCAGGGGCACAATGAGGCCGACGAACCGGCCGCCACACAGCCGCGCATGTACCACCGCATCCGCGATTTGCCGACCACCCGCGAACGCTATGCGGAGCGCCTGATTCAGGACGGCCTGACCCGCGCGGAGGCCCAGGAACAGGCCGTGGACACCTACCGCGAGCGCCTCGACGCCGGCAAGCCGGTGGCCCTGTCGCTGCTGCGCGAGCGCAACGGCCATACCGGTTCCGCGACCAACTGGGGGCCCTACATCAACCAGACCTGGGACCAGGACGTTGCCACCGGGGCCGCGGTCGAGCGCCTGGGCCGGACCCTCGAGCAGCTGTCGACGCCCCCGGACGGCTTCCGCCCGCATGACCGGGTGCGCAAGATCCTCGAGGCGCGTCAGGCCATGGCGCGCGGCGATCAGCCCCTGGACTGGGGCGCGGCCGAGACGCTGGCCTACGGTACGCTGGTCCAGGACGGCTACCGCATTCGCCTGTCGGGACAGGATTCCGGTCGCGGGACCTTCTTCCACCGCCACGCGGTCCTGCATGACCAGGAGACCGGCGAGGCGCTGGTGCCGCTGCGGCGCCTGGACCCGGACCATCCGCGCTTCCTGGTAATCGACTCGCTGCTCTCCGAGGAGGGCGTGCTGGCCTTCGAATACGGCTACGCCACCGCCGCCCCGGAGGCCCTGGTGATCTGGGAGGCGCAGTTCGGCGACTTCGTGAACGGCGCCCAGGTGGTGATCGACCAGTTCATCTCCTCCGGCGAGCAGAAGTGGGGGCGCCTCAGCGGGCTGACGCTGCTGCTGCCGCACGGCTACGAGGGGCAGGGGCCGGAGCACTCCTCCGCACGTCCGGAGCGCTTCCTGCAGCTGGCGGCGCAGGAGAACATGCAGGTCTGCGTGCCGACCACGCCGGCGCAGATGTTCCACCTGCTGCGGCGGCAGATGCTGCGGCCCTATCGCAAGCCGCTGATCGTGATGACACCGAAAAGCCTGCTGCGGCACAAGGCGGCCGTCTCCGACCTCGACGCGCTGGCCTCCGGTCAGTACCAGACGGTCATCGACGACACCGCGGTCAGCGAGCCGGACAAGGTACGACGCGTGCTGCTGACCAGCGGCCGCATCTACTACGATCTGGCCGCGGCGCAGGCGGAGGGCGAGCACCTCGACACCGCGATCCTGCGCCTGGAGCAGTGCTACCCGTTCCCGGAGGCCCGGCTCACCGAGCTGCTGGGCCGCTATCCGCAGGCGGACGAGTTTGTCTGGGTCCAGGACGAGCCGGAGAACCAGGGCTATCTTGCCTTCGTCGCGCCGCGCATCAATCCGCTTCTGGCCGTGCGCGGTCAGACCCTGCATGCCGTGGCGCGGCCGCCGGCCGCGGCGCCGGCTGTCGGCTACCCCGAGGTGCACAAGGCCCAGCAGCGCGATCTGCTGGAGCGCGCGTTTGGTCCGCTGACCTCGCGCGATACCCCGCACCCGACCCTCTGACCCCGAATCCGCGTAACCCGCAGAACAGCACAAGGAAGCGAAATGGCATCCGATCGCACCCCGATCCAGGTCCCTGAACTCCCCGAGTCGGTCGCCGACGCCACCGTGATCGCCCTGCACAAGGGCGTGGGCGACCCTGTCCAGCGCGACGAATTGATCGCCGAACTGGAGACGGACAAGGTGGTGCTGGAGGTCTCGGCGCCGCGCGCCGGCACCCTGGTGGAGCTGTCCGCCAGCGAGGGTGACGTGGTCCAGGCCGATGCGGTGCTTGGCTACCTTGGCCCGGCCGGCACCGCCGAGGCCGCGGACGCCCCGGCCGATGACGATGACGATGACGATGACGATGACGATGACGAGGCCGCCGCCCCGCGCCAGGCGTCGGAACCTGCCGCCGCCGGCAGCCCGGGTGCCGATGCCGGGTCCGCCGCCGCGACCGATACGCCTGCGGCGACCGCAACCGAGGCCTCCGCCAGCCCGCCGCCGCCTACCCCGGCGGTGCGGCGCCTGCTGCAGGAGGCCGGGCTGCAGGCGGAGGACGTACCCGGCAGCGGCGAGGCCGGCCGCATCCAGCGCGAGGATGTGGAACGTATCCTGCGGGAACGCTCGGCCGGTGATACGCGCGCGCCGGAGCCGGACACCGGCGCGGCGGCGCACGAAACCGCACGCGAACCTGCGCGCGCCGCGGCCCCCGGCGAGCGTATCGAGCGGGTGCCCATGACCCGCCTGCGCGCGCGCATTGCCGAACGCCTGCTGGAGGCCAAGCAGTCCACGGCGATGCTGACCACCTTCAACGAGATCGACATGTCGGCCGCCATGGCGCTGCGCGCCCGCTACAAGGAGACCTTCGAGAAGCGCCATTCCATCAAGCTCGGCTTCATGGGCCTGTTCGTGGCGGCCGCGACCCGGGCCCTGGAACGCTTCCCGGTGCTGAATGCAGCGCTGGACGGCGAGGAGATCGTCTATCACCGCTACAGCGATATCGGCATTGCGGTGTCTTCTCCGCGCGGGCTGGTCGTGCCGGTGCTGCGCGATACCGGGCATGCCTCGATTGCCGAGATCGAGCGGCGCATCCGCGATTTCGCCGAGCGCGCCCGCGACGGCAAGCTGGAGATCGACGAGCTGCGCGGGGGCACCTTCACCATCACCAACGGCGGGGTCTTCGGATCGCTGTTCTCCACGCCCATCCTGAACCCGCCACAGAGCGCCATCCTCGGCATGCATGCCATCAAGGAGCGTCCGGTCGCGGTGGACGGCGAGGTGGTGATCCGGCCGATGATGTACGTGGCCCTGTCCTACGATCACCGCCTGGTCGATGGTGCCGATGCGGTGCAGTTCCTGGTCGCGATCAAGGAAGCGATCGAGGACCCGGCGCGCCTGCTCCTCGACGTCTGATCCCGGGTCGGCCTCGGGCCGCCCCTCCTACAGCCGCCAAGGCCGAAGGCGGAGCAGGCGCACCGTCAGTCGAAGGGGGCGATCAGGCCTCGCACCACGTCGTAGTCACCGTCGCTGACCGGGGCAAAGCCGTCATAGCTCTCGTCCAGGGCCCGCATGGCCGGTCCCGAGCGCGGGTCGTCCGGGCTGGCCGCCAGCAGGGCCTCGCGGATCCGGTCCCGCAGTTCCGGGTCCAGTCCATCGCGGGCCGCGATCACGTAGGGTGGCAGGGCGGGCGAGGCATGCAGGATGCGGATGCCGTTGCCCTCCCAGTGGTAGGCCGTGGTGTCCTTCAGGATGCCGGCGTCGAAGTCGCCGCTGATCACGCCGCGCACGATGTTGTCGTAATGCCCGAGGAAGCGGTAGTCCGCGAGGTCCGCCAGTTCCACCCCCGCATCCACCACGGTGGCGCGCTGCAGCAGCGCCGCTTCGTCGCCGAAGGCGAAGCGCTTGCCGGCCAGCTCCTCTGGTCCCTCCAGGGGGCTGTCCTCGGCGACCACGATCATCAGCCGAAAGCTGTCCTCGCCCTTGGTGATGGTCCGCGCCAGCGGCTCCGCATTGCCGCGCTGGCGCGCGCGGATGTAGGCCACCGGGGTCAGGTAGGCGATATCCGAGCGGCCTTCCGCCACCTCGCGGATCGCGTCGGGCATGCTCGACGAGAGGCGCAGGTTGACGTCGCGTTCCAGGGTGTCTGCCAGGTACTCGGTAAACGGCTCCAGCCGCGTCATCATGCGCGCGGGGATATCCATTGCCACCGAGCCGAACACGAGTTCGCCGTTGTCGGTGGTGTCCGCCGCGTGGGCGGGCAGGGTCAGCAGCCCCAGCAGGGCCACGGTCATCCAGTGCTTCATGCATCTTCTCCCTGAAAATTGACCGACAGCGGGTCTTCACTGAGCAGCGTGGTGTAGTGGGTCACGCGGTTGCGCCCGCGCCGTTTGCTTGCATACATGGCCTGGTCGGCGGCCCGACAAAGTCCCTTGGACGAGGTCACGCCTTCCTCCAGGGAAAGCGTGGACGCGCCGATGCTGACGGTCACCCGCAGGGGTTTCCCGTCCTCGGTGGCCACCTCCATGTGCTCGACCGCCTGGCGCAGTTTTTCCGAGAACGTGCGTGCGCCCTCGGCATCGCAGCGGCGCAGGAACACCGCGAACTCCTCGCCGCCCATGCGGCAGGTCGTGTCGGTCTCGCGACAAAGCGCGCTGACCTCATTCGCGAAGGCCTTCAGGATGCGATCACCGGTGTCGTGGCCCCAGGTGTCGTTGACGGCCTTGAAGTTGTCCAGATCCAGGATCAGCAGGCTGGCCGGATCGCCGTGGCGGCGGAACATCGCGATGTCCTGTTCCATCGCTTCGTGAAAGGCGCGGCGATTGCCCAGGCCCGTCAGCGGGTCGGTCCGTGACAGGGCCTCCAGTTCGGCGTTGGAGTTTTCCAGTTCCTTCTGTTGCTGGATCAGGCGTTCGTAGGCCTCGCGCAGCTCGCGATCCGCAGACTCCACCCGCCCGCGCAGCTGTTCGTTGGCGGCGTTCAGCTGTGCGCGCATCTGGTTGAAGCGGGCCGCCAGGTCGCCAATCTCGTCGTTGGAGTGTACGTCGATATCGCGCACGATCACGCCATTCTGGTCGACGTTCGACTCCAGTGCGCGCGAGACGCGCGTCAGCGGAGCGATGATGATCCAGGACAGGGCGATGAACTCGCCGAGCGCAATCATGGCGATTACCGCGATCTCGCGGCGGATCAGGGCCGTCTTCTGCTGTTCCAGCTGGGCCAGGATGGGCTCCATGCTGAGTTCGATCTCCAGGTAGCCGACCTCGCGGCCGCCCAGCTCGATCGGCCGCTCGAATTGCACGCGTTCCAGTTCGGCCCGGCCCGGGTACTGCGCCTCGGCCATGGTATTGCCGCGATCGCTGAGCACGCGCGCGTGGACCAGCCCCCCGGAGTCGACGGACTGGTCCAGCAGCAGCTGGATGGTGTGGTAGTCGTAGCCGACCACGCTGTAGGAAAGCGAGCGCGCAAGCGAATCCGCAACCTCGCCGCCGCGGCGATCGGTTTCGCTGAGCACGTTCTGCTCGACATCGCGCAGCACAAGGTACCCGCTGATCGACAGCGCGGTCAGCAGGACGGTCAGCAGGGCGAGAACTACCTTCTGACGGATGCCGAGTCGGAAAAGGCGGCGCCTGCGGGGCATGCAGTCCTCACGTAGTCAGGGCAGGGCGCCCCAGCGTCCATGCAAGGGAATTCGTGTCAGCCTAAAAAGACGTGCGTTCGCTAACAAACAGCGTTCGGTAATAAAGCGGCAACATACCCATGAGCGGTCGGATCGGATTGCCAGACGGCCCCAGAGGGCCGGAGGTGCGCCGGCCCAGATGCCCGCGCGCCGCGCCGAACCCCGGTCGCGTGCCGGCTGTGGGCCGCTCCCTGGAGAGAACTAGGCGTCCGAACGCCTGCGCCGGCGCGGGCCGGGACGCAGGCTAAACAGCAGTATCCCGGCGCCGGCCAGTGCCAGTGGCCAGGCGGGCCAGGCGAGCCCCAGCCAGGCTGCGGTATCCAGCTGCGTAGCCAGCCCCGCCAGTGCCAGCAGCGCGATCCCGCCCCAGCCCTCGTTGCGGCGCCGCGCCTGCCGGGCCAGACCTTCTTCCAGCTGCCGGATCTGCTGGCGCAGGGCGGCGTCGCGCTCGGCGCGCTGCTCCTCCACCGTCAGGGCCTTCTCCAGGTGCATCGGGATCTCGGGCAGGTGCGCGAGCAGGCGCGGCAGGTGCTGCTGCGCATTGCGGATGAAGGCCCGCACGCCCATGCGCTCGTGCATCCAGTCCTCGATGAATGGCTTGGCGGTGGTCCACAGGTCCAGCTGTGGATAGAGCTGGCGGCCCAGGCCCTCGATGTTCAGCAGGGTCTTTTGCAGCAGCACCAGTTGCGGCTGGACCTCCATGTTGAAGCGCCGCGCAGTCTGGAACAGGCGCAGCAGGACCTGGCCGAAGGAGATCTCGTCCAGCGGGCGCTGGAAGATTGGCTCGCAGACGGTGCGGATGGCCGCCTCAAACTCGTCCACGCGCGTGTCCTTCGGCACCCAACCGGACTCCACGTGCAGCTCGGCCACGCGGCGGTAATCGCGGTTGAAGAAGGCGTGGAAGTTCTCCGCCAGGTAGCGCTGGTCGGAGTCCAGCAACGAGCCGACGATGCCGAAGTCCACCGCCAGGTAGGTCGGGTCGTCCGGGTGGGTGGCATCGACGAAGATGTTGCCCGGGTGCATGTCGGCGTGGAAGAAGTTGTGCCGGAACACCTGGGTGAAGAAGATCTCCACCCCGCGCTCGGCCAGCAGCTTCAGGTCCACATTGCGCTCGCGCAGCGCGGCGATGTCGGCCACCGGGATGCCGCCGATGCGCTCCATCACCAGCACGCTACGGCGCGTGTAGTCCCAGATGATCTCCGGGATGTACAGCAGGTGGCTTTCCTCGAAGTTGCGGTGGATCGCGGCGGCGTTCGCGCCCTCGCGGATCAGGTCCAGCTCGTCGGTGACGGTCTTTTCGTATTCGTCCACCACCTCGCGCGGGCGCAGGCGCTTGGCCTCGGACCAGTAGCGATCGGCCAGGTCCGCGATCAGGTGCATCACCTCGAGATCCGCGCGGATGGTCTTGAGGATGCCGGGGCGCACCACCTTGACCACCACCTCGCGCCCGTCCTGCAGTGTGGCCGCGTGCACCTGGGCGATGGAGGCCGAGGCGATCGGGGTGTCCTCGAAGCGGGCAAAGGCGATCTCGATCGGGCGCTCCAGCTCGGACTCGATCAGGGCGCGCGCCTGCTCGAACGGGAACGGGGGTACGCGGTCCTGCAGCCGGGCCAGTTCCACCGCGATGTCGTCCGGCAGCAGGTCACGCCGGGTGGACAGCATCTGCCCGAACTTGATGAAGATCGGCCCCAGATCCTCCAGCGCGCGGCGGATACGCTCGCCGCGTGTTCCTTCAGTACGGCGAAACCAGTTCCAGGGCGCGAGGTAGAGCAGGAAGCTGAGCGGGCGCAGCGGCTTCAGGGTGAACAGGATGACGTCCAGGCGATAGCGCACCAGGACCCGCGCAATGGTCCACAGCCGCAGGCCCCGGTACAGCGCGCGGCGCATCAGGCCTGCCGGTCGTCGGGAGCGGAGGACTGTGCCTCCAGATGACGCAGCCGGGCATCCAGGCGGGCAACGCCATCGCGCAGGTCGGCGACGTCCTCGGCAAAGGCCTCGAAGGCCCCGCCCGCCGGGAGCCACTCGAGTTCGTCGCGCAGATAGTCGGCGGTGTCCTCGGCGGAGCGTCGGCCCAGGTGGCGCAGGCTGCTGCGAGCCTGATCCAGCAGGTGGCGCAGCGGCCCGGCGGCCCCGGCGCCGGCAAAGCGCTCGAACAGTCCCTCCCAGTCGACTCCGGAGTCGCGCAGCGCATGCTGCAGATCGGAGAGCACGGTCGCGTCACCGGTGATGGTCAACCCGGAGCGGTCGTCGCGGCCCAGCGCCGCGGCCAGCGACAGCGGCGAGCCCGCCAGCTGCACATCCATCGGTTCCTCGACACCGCCGATGACCTGCAACCGGTCGGCGGCCCCGACCAGCGAGAAGGCCAGCCCCGGCGGCTCGATCACGATGGCGATTGCACGCCCGGCCAGGCGTGCGCGGTCCTTCTCCGGCGCGCTCGCCAGGTGCTCGTTCAGCGCGGCCTCAATCAGGGCCGTGAATGGACTGGGCAGGGCGAAGGGTTCGGCCATGAAAACGTTACAGTTTCGTGCCGCGGTGCAGGGCGACAATGCCGCCGGTCAGGTTGTCGTACTCGACCCGTTCCAGCCCGGCATCGCGCATCATCCCGGCCAGGGTCTCCTGATCCGGATGCATGCGGATGGATTCGGCCAGGTAGCGGTAGCTGTCGGCATCGTTGGCGACCAGCTTGCCCATCAGCGGCAGCATCTTGAATGAATAGACATCGTAGATCGGGCGCAGCGGTGCCATCGGCTGCGAGAACTCCAGCACCAGCACGCGCCCGCCGGGCTTGATCACCCGGCGCATCTCGGCCAGCGCGCGTTCCTTGCGGGTCACATTGCGCAGGCCGAAGGCGATGGTCACGCGGTCGAAGTAGTCATCCGGATACGGCAGCTGCTCGGCGTCCGCCTGCACGAAGTCGAGGTTGCCCACATGGCCCTCGTCCAGCATGCGGTCACGCCCGGCCTCCAGCATCGAGGCATTGATGTCGCAGACCACGATCTGTCCCTTCGGCCCGACGCGCGGGGCAAACGCCCCGGCCAGGTCCCCGGTGCCCCCGGCCAGATCCAGGATCTTCATGCCCGCGCGCACGCCGGTGCGCTCCAGGGTGTAGCGCTTCCAGACGCGGTGGATACCCATCGACATCAGGTCGTTCATCACGTCGTAGCGCGAGGCGACCGAGTGGAACACCTCGCCGACCCGCGAGGCTTTCTCGGATTCGGGGACGCTCTGGTAGCCGAAGTGGGTCTTGCCGGGTTCTTCTTTCATCGATGTGCCGTTGTCAGTGCGTCTTGCGCTCGTGGCCGGCCGCCTTCAGCCGATCCAGGTAATCCTGCCACAGACGCTCCTGGTTGGTGCCGAGCTCGTGCAGGTAGTCCCAGTCGTAGATGCCGGTGTCGTGCGCGTCGGAGAACACGAGCTTCACCGCATAGTTGCCGACCGGCTCGATCGCGGTGATGTTCACGTCCTCCTTGCCCACCTGCAGCACCTCCTGGCCCTTGCCGTGCCCGCGCACCTCGGCCGAGGGCGAATACACGCGCAGGAACTCGCAGGGCAGCTCGAAATGCGAGCCATCGGAGTAGGTCAGCTCCAGGATGCGCGACTTCTGATGCAACTGGATATCGGTGGGTCGGTGCGTACTGCTCATGCGGCCTCCAGAATCCTCGGTCGGGGCGGGCCCGGACAGATCTCGCGCGGCCGCGCAAAGCGGCCACCGTCAACAGGCTGCGAGGATACCAGCCCTGCAGATCAGCGTGGCATCTCCCCGCGCATCGCAGGCCTGAAGGCCCCGGCTGTATGCGCCTGCGTCCGGCCCGGGTCAGCCCGCGGCCCAGGTGGCTGCGAACGGGCGGTAGAACGCGGGGTCGGCGCTGGTGGCGCCCTGCAGGGTGCAGACCGCGGCCGCGAACTGCAGGGCGCGCTGGAGCGTGGTGGGCCAGGGCCAGCCGCGGTGCAGGCCGATGATGGCGACACTGGCAAAGGCATCTCCGGCGCCCACCGCGTCGCGAAGGTGGCTGACCACCGGGGCCGGGGCGTGCCAGTGGCCACCGTCGGCGGCATGAATGGCGGCCCCGTCGGCGCCGTGGGTCACGATCAGTGCGGAGCCGATGGCGGCGCGCTGCAGCAGGGCGCCGGCGCGCTGGTCCGCCGGGAGGTCGGGTGCCAGGATGGCGGCCTCGTCGGTGTTCAGCTTGACCACGTCCGCCCCGTGGATCAGCGCCAGCACGTCGTCTGGCGCATACCAGGGCGCGCGCAGGTTCACATCCACAAAGCGCTGCTGCGCGCGCGCCCGCAGGCGTTCCAGAAGGTCGTGATTGCCCGCGCGCAGCGCGAGCGTGCCGTGGTAGAGGAGCGGGCTGGTCGGCGGGAGCTGTTCGGCCCACTCGGCGGGGACGGCGTCGTATGCCTGGTCGGGCACGATGCTGTAGGCCGGTTCGCCGTCTTTCAGTGTCACCCGGACCTGACCGGTCGGGGCACTGGGGTGACGGTAGAGGCCGCGGGTGTCCATGCCGATTCCGGTCATGCGGGCCTGTACGTCCTCGCCCTCGGCATCGCGCCCGATGCCTCCGACGAAGCACACGGTCTCGCCCAGCTGGTGCAGGTTCCAGGCGACGTTGAACGGGGCGCCGCCGAGTACGCGGCCGCCATCGGGAAAGACGTCGAACAGGGCCTCGCCCAGGATCAGATGCGGCGCCGCGCTCACGACCCGGCCCGTTCGATGCGGTCGCGGCCGTGCTTCTTGGCCTGCAGGAGCGCGTGGTCGGCGGCGTCGAAGATCGCCTCGGGCGTGACGGTGGGGTCGACCCCGACAAGGCCGGCGGAAATGGTCACCTTGAGCCGGGTATTGCCCGCCCGTACCACCAGGCGGTCCACGGCCTGGCGGATGGTGTCGGCGTGCGCATGAGCCGCGTCCGGTTCGCGATGGATGATCATCACGAACTCCTCGCCGCCGTAGCGTGCGACGAAGTCAGGCGTCTGTACGCCCTCGGCGAGGATCTCGGCGACCGCGCGCAGGACCTTGTCGCCCGCGGAGTGGCCGTACTGGTCGTTGATCGCCTTGAAGTGGTCGATGTCCCAGACCAGGAGGGAAGCGGAGCCGGCTGATATCAGTTCTCCGGGCAGTGCCCGGAGACGCTGCTCGAAAGCATTGCGGTTGGGCAGGCCGGTCAGGCCGTCGCGGGAGGCCTCGGCGCGGGCCTGTTCCAGACGGTTGCGCAGGGCCTGCACCTGGCCTTCCAGGCTGCGGCCCTTGGAGCGCAGGGCGCGGTTGCGTTCCTCGGCGACGCGCAGTTCCGTTTCCTGGGCGTCACGAAAGTGGGTGACGCGCTCGATCATGCGGTCGAGACCGCGCGAGACCTCGTCGCGCAGGGTGGGGAGATCGTTGCCATGCAGCACCCGGTCACGGATGTGCTCGGCGTCCCCGGCGATCCCGGCGTGCAGCTCGGAGACCGACTTGCGGGCACGCTGGCCGCGTGCGGCGTCTTCCGACAGTGCGGTGTCGACATCCTCCAGCCGGTGCCAGATTTCGCCAACCACTTCGGTCAGCTCCTCGCGTTCGGTCATGGCCTTCTGGCACTTGTCGTGCAGCACCAGAAACAGGCGGCCGAGGGTGCGTTCGATTTCGGTCTTGTCGCGGCGGTCGCTGGCCCGGTTCAGGGCATCGAGCTCGGAGTCGAGAAATTCGAAGCCATGCAGGCCACGGCGCACGACCTCGAGGATGCCCTCGGCGAGGTCCTGGCGCTGGTCGCTGGAGCGCACGGCATCGGCGAGCTGGCCGCTCAGGCGATCCAGCCAGGCGGTATCGCCGGGGTCCGACTCGATGGCGCGGGTGAGGTCGCGCACCGCACCCTCCAGGGCGGGTACTCGGGCCGACACCACGGCGAGGGCGCGCAGTGCCACACGGCGGATCGCGTCCTGCAGGACCCGTTCTCGGTCCAGCGAGCGCTCGAGCTCGATGATGGTCCTGCGCAGGTCGCTCTCGGACATCGGGTGGATTCCCGGGGTGTGAAACACCTAATTTAAACGTGGATGGGCGCTGGATGCCACCGGGCGGCCGCTGAATCGGTGTTGCCCTAGCCGCCGACGCTTGCTGTGTGCGATTCGTGCAGGGCCTGGCGCTGGGGCAGTTCGATCTCGATGCCGACCGGCAGGTGATCGGACAGGGCCACGTTATAGACGCGCACGTCACTGACATGCAGGCTCGGGGTAAGCAGGATGTGGTCGAACACCAGGCGCGGGTCCCAGGCGGGGTAGGTCGCGGGACAGGCCATCGGTTCCATCAGGCCGGTGCGGGCGACCAGATGACGCAGTTCCTCGCTGTCCTGCTGGCAGTTCAGGTCGCCCATGACCACTGCATGCGGCAGGTCCTGGATATGCTCCGCGACGTACGCCAGCTGGGATTTGCGGGTGCGCTTGCCCAGGGCCAGGTGCAGCAGGAAAAGCACCAGCTCCTCGCCATCGCCCATCGCATAGTGGGCCTCGATCGCACCGCGCCCGGGCAGGGCACCGGGGAGTCGGTGCATCTCGACCCGGTCGGGCTCCAGCCGCGAGAACAGGGCAAGGGAATGCTTGGCGAACTGCCCGAGGTCGCGGTTGATGCGGTTGTAGGTGTACGGGAACCGGGCGCGCTCGGAGAGATACGACGCGAGGTCGACGAAATTGCTGCGGATGCTGCCGCCGTCCAGTTCCTGGACGCCGACGATATCGAATTCGGAGATGAATCGGGCCACGCGGTCGAGGTTATCCATGCGCCCGCCATACGGCAGCACGTGCTTCCAGCTGTTGGTCACGTAGTGGTGCAGCCGCGAGGAATGGATGCCGACCTGGGCATTGAAGCTGAGCAGCCGCAGGCGCTGGCTGTCCGGTTCGTGCTGGTGGGCAAGCTGACGCGGGGCGTCGTCCTCGGATCTTGAGGTTGGCGCGGGTGCGCCAGGTTCCCGACGGGTCGCGACTGAATTCATCGCGGGTGGTCTCCTGCTGGAGGGAAAGTCCGTGTTCCTAGAATGGACAAACCAGCTCGCCCAAACGTTCCGTCAGCTTCAGGTTCTCGCTGTAATCCACCGGGCAGTCGATCACGGTAACCCCGGGTTGGGCCAGGGCCTCGCGCAGGGCCTGCTCCAGGCTGTCACCGGGTTCGATGCGTACGCCCCGGGCGCCGAAGGATTGCGCCAGCTGGACGAAATCGGGGTTCCCGAACTCCACGAAGGCCTTGCGCCCGTATTCGCGCACCTGTTTCCACTCGATCAGCCCGTAGGCATTGTCGTTCCAGATCAGGACGACAAAGTTCAGCCCCAGGCGGACCGCCGTCTCCAGTTCCTGCACATTCATCAGGAACCCGGCATCGCCGGTCACGGCGACGACCTGGCGTTCCGGGTGCAGCTTGGTGGCGGCAATCGCGCCAGGCAGGGCAATGCCCATGCTGGCGAAGCCGTTGGAGATCAGGCAGGTGTTGGGCAGCTCGCAGCGGAACATGCGCGCCATCCAGAGCTTGTGGGCACCGACATCGGTAATCATGATCGCGTCGAGATCGGCGGCCGTGCGCAGGTCCCAGATCAGCTTCTGCGGCTTGAGCGGCACCTGGGTGTCGGCGCGGTGCTCGTTCATGTCGTCGATCAGGCTCTGGCGCAGCGGCCGCAGGATGGTCTCTTCCCGCGGGGTGACCTGTTCGGCCAGGCGCAGCAGGCAGGTGGTGAGGTCGCCCAGCACCTCGGCGGTCACGTTGTAATGGCCGTCGATCTCGGCCGGCGCCGAGTCGATGTGGATCAGGGTGCGGTCGCCATCAGGGTGCCAGAAGCTCGGCGGATACTCGACCAGGTCGTAGCCGATGCAGACGATCACATCGGCCTTGTGGAACCCGAAGTTCACGAAATCCTGGCTCTGCAGGCCGACCGAGCCCAGTGCCAGCGGATGCCGGAAGGGCAGTACGCCCTTGGCCATGAAGGTATTGGCGACCGGGATGTTCAGCGCATTGGCGAGGTGGGCGAGGGCCCCGCTGGCGCCGGACCGGATGACACCGTTCCCGGCGAGGATCAGCGGATGGTGGGCCTCGTTCAGCAACCGCGCCGCGGCCTCCAGCGAGGCATCGGCCGGCACCGCCGCCGCGCCGGTATGCACGGGAAGGGGCGGGTTGGGGCACGGCTGCGAGGCGATGTTCTCCGGCAGCTCGAAGAAGCTGGCGCCGGGCTTGCCGCCTTCCGCCCACTTGAAGGCCTTGCGCACCACCTCCGGAAGGATCTCGGGCTCGACCACGCTGGAGCTGTACTTGGTGATCGGCTGGAACAGGCCCTTCAGGTCGAGGACCTGGTGCGATTCCTTGTGCAGGCGGTGGGTGCTGGCCTGGCCGGCAATCGCCACGAGGGGTGCGTGATCCATGTTGGCGTCGGCGACACCGGTGATCAGGTTGGTGGCCCCGGGACCCAGGGTTGCCAGGCACACGCCTGCCTTGCCCGACAGACGCCCATGGACGTCGGCCATGAAGGCGGCACCCTGTTCGTGGCGGGTGGTGACGAACTCGATGGAGGAGTCGGCGAGGGCATCGAGAACCGCCATGTTCTCCTCGCCGGGGAGGCCGAAGATGCGGTCCACGCCCTCCTGCTCCAGGCACTCGACCAGGCGCTGGGCGGTGGTCGGGGTGCTCATGCTGAAGATGCCCCGGCGAACCGGGGCATGTGCTGCGCGCTAACCGCGGGCACGTTCGATCAGGAAATCAGCGACTTCCAGCATCTCGTCGTGGCCACCGGCCATGCTGGCGGAGACGATGGCCTCGCCGTTGATGACCAGCGTGGGTACGCCGCCGACGCCGTAGTCCTGCACGGCCTCGGTGGCAGCGACGATCCGGCGGCGAACCGCGTCGGAGCGCATCGTCTCCCGGAACTCGTCCGCATCCAGACCGCGCTGGTTGATGAAGCGCAGGATCGCGCTCTCCGAACGCAGCTGGCGGCCCTGGTCGTGGATGGCGTCATAGAACGGCTGGTGGACTTCATCCAGCACGCCCAGCTTCTCCGCCGCGTAGAACACGCGGGCATGCAGCGCCCAGACGTCGTTCATCGGGGCCGGGAGGTACTCGAACTGGACGTCATCCGCCAGGCTGGGCTTCCAGGCCTGGACCTTGGGCTCGAAGGAGTAGCAGTGCGGGCAGCCGTACCAGAACACCTCGACCACCTGGATCTTGCCGTCTTCCAGGCCGGTATCCAGCGCGGGCTGGATGGCGCGATAGTGCTGGCCCTCGCGGAACTCGGCCGCGAGGGCCGTTCCGGTTGCCAGGAGAAGGCCGGCGCCGCCTACGGCGCCCATGAATTCACGACGCTTCATTTACAGCTCTCCGTAGGAGTGCAGACCGGACAGGAACATGTTCACGCCCAGGAAGGTGAAGGTGGTGACGAACAGCCCGATGATCGCCCACCAGGCCATGACCGGCCCGCGCCAGCCCTTGGTGAAGCGCATGTGCAGCCAGGCGGCGTAGGTCAGCCACAGGATCAGGCTCCAGGTCTCCTTCGGATCCCAGGTCCAGTAGCCGCCCCAGGCCTCGGCGGCCCACATCGCGCCGAGCACGGTGGCGATGGTGAAGAAGGCAAAGCCGATCGCGATTGCCTTGTACATCACGCTGTCCAGCGCTTCCTTGCTGGGGATGCGCTGGGTAATGGCGGCATCGGGACGGGTGCGTTCAAGGCGGTGCTTGATCAGGTAGGCCACACCCAGCATGGCGGCGATGGCAAAGCCACCGTAACCGACGAAGTTGGTCGGCACGTGGATCTTCATCCACCAGCTGTTCAGGGCCGGTACCAGCGGCTCGACGATGTGGGCGTCGCGGGTGAACATGTACCACAGCAGGAAGGTGACCGAGGCCGCGATGACCAGCATCACGAACGCACCCATGGTGCGCTGGCCTGTGCGGCTCTCGTAGTACAAGTACATCAGCGTGGTCAGGGCGGCCAGCAGGATGAACACCTCGTACAGGTTGGCGACCGGGATATAGCCCCAGGTCGGATCGGTCAGGTAGATCTCGCGCCAGCGCACCAGCAGAGCCATGAAGCCGGCGCCGGCGCCAATCCAGGCGAAGGCGCCGCCGACGCGGGTGGGGAAATCGGAGCGGCTGAACAGCCCGGTGACGTACGCGACGGTGGAGAGGTACAGGAACACGCTCATCCACATTACGCCGGCCTGACCCGAACCCACGTAATTCAGCCAGAAGTTGGTGCTGCCGCGGGCGAGGTCATCGCCGTACAGCCAGACGCCAAACAGTGCGAGGGCCCCGACGATGATCGAGAAGGCCTGCCAGGGCCGCCAGAACCAGCCCACCCAGGCGCTGAGAGCGACCGCGAGGATCAACCCGCCGGTGTCGTAGCGGTCCATCATGTGGCCGTATTGCCAGAAGGCGATCACGCCAACGGCGATCGTCAGGGCGATGTATGCCCAGTCTCGCGGCTGGATGCGCCGGAAGATGCCGGGGCGTTCGAAATCCAGGGCCTCGTGAGGGACTGACATGGGGTGCTCCTCCGACTGCTTAGCTTCTAGTCGTTCTTGTTGTTGGACTGATGGGTGCTGCCGCTGTTGTTCGCATCGACCGGCTTCTGATCGATGATCCACCGCTTAAGATGCGCGAAACGATCCTCGAATTCCACCTGATGACGATTACTGGTGCCCGCCATCACCACGTGGGTGCCCGTGCCGTCCTCGCGCCGCCGCGCCATGATCCACAGGCGCTGGTAGGACACGTAGAACAGTAGGAAGATTCCGACAATCAGCATCACGCTGCCGGTATAGACCGTGCTCTGACCGGGCGCGCGGGCAATCTGCAGGCCCGAGGCCTCGCGGTGCTCGAAGTCCTTCAGGTGGAAGAAGAACGGCGACTGGTAGAGGCTGATCGCGTTGATCGCCGAGATCGTGTCTTCCAGGAAGCGCTGTTCCTCCTCCTGGATCGAGACCACGCCTTCATCTTGCAGGACTTCCATGTACAGGCCTTGCAGCCCCGCGTGCAGGATACGGATCATCAGGTCACGCATTGCGTCCAGGCGCTCCGGCGGTACCCGGCGTTCGATTTCTTCGTGCACGGCCATGTAGCCGCCACGGGCAAACAGGCCCATTAGCTCGGCGGTGGTGGTGGCGATGGCCTGGTTCTGTTCGTCCGGGACCGTGTCATCGTCACGCGCGACCTGGCGTGCGATCGCATTGCGCACGTCTGCGTTATGCAGCATGGCCAGGTAGGTGCGGAAGCGTTCCAGCGAGTCGTCGGCGTCCGCCGGCAGGAACAGGTAGTGGAATTCGTCCGCCGGGCTTTCGCGCACGCCGCTGAGGAAGTACATCGCGCCTTCCTGCAGGGCCGGGCGCTGATAATTGCGGTAGTACAGCCCGTGCCCGGTACGGTCCATCAGGCGGAAATCGAAGCTCGGCCCCATGTGCCGGTTCTCGCGTACGCCGTCCTCGTCCAGCAGCTGGATGACGTTCTCCAGGCGGAAATTGATGAACTCGATGATGCGGGTGTCGCCATCGGGGGTCGGGACCTCCATCTCCTGGAACACGCGCCCCGGGACCTCGAGTTCACGCAGGGCCTCGGCGCCCAGCGGGATCGCGTCGATATCCAGCCGGGTGCCGCCGTCGGCAAAGCTGGCCTGATAGATCGCGTAGCCGTTGTAGATCAGCGGGTGGTTGACCGAGATGGTGTGCCGCAGCGGCTCGTCCCGGTTCGGGTCGTGGATGATCAGGTCGGATTCGTACGAGCTCTCGGCGCCGGTGGAGAAGCGCTCGATGCGGAATTCCTCCAGCTCGATACGGAACGGCAGCTCCTGAACGAAGTAGCCCTCGCGCATCGGCAGGAACACCACGTTCGCCGACGCGCCTTCGGGGATCTCCACCGAGCCGCGGAAGGACGGGTTCCACGCCGGCACCCAGGCCGAACGCGGGACCTCGGAGACCGGCACGCTGCGCGTCTCGATCTCGAGGTTTCCGAGCCACTCGTTGATCTTCAGCAGGGTCGTGCCGTCGGCCAGGGCACCGACACAGATCACCACGATGCCGACATGGGTCAGCAGGTAGCCCATGCGGTTCCAGCGCCCGCGCATGGCGGCGATCACCGTGTGTCCATCGTGGGTCTTCTCGCGGGCGCGGAAGCCCTGCGCCTTGAGCACCCGGTGCGCATGCTTCAGGAACTCGTCCTGCGACTGGTCCAACTCCGCCGTGGCAGAGGAGTTGAACGCGCGCAGCGACTTTTCCTTGACCTGCGTGTTGTAGCGGCGCAGGTCCTTCAGCAGCCCGGGGGTCTGGCGATACACGCAGAACGAGGTCGAGATCACCAGGAATGCCACCACCAGCAGGAACCAGGTGGCCGAGTAGACCTGATACAGCCCCATGCCGGCGAAGATCTCGTGCCAGAACGGGCCGTAATCCATCAGATATTCGATGTAGGGCTCGTTCTGCACCAGCACGGTGCCGATGACCGAGGCAATCGCAAGGGCCACCAGCAGCGTGATCGCAAGGCTCATCGAGCCCATGAAATCGACGATGATGCGGCTGCGTCGTGGCTGGCGGGCGGCCTTCGGGCGGGATGCGGGGGGCGCGCCGGCGGCTGCGGTCTGATCGTTATTCGACATTCTAGAACCTGCTTTAACCCTCGCGACTATGCGAAGCAACCCGTCGGGGGTTCAATTTCCAAGACAAACAGCACGGGCGTTTCCCGGACATCAAATGGACCGGCGGCGAGCCGGGGAGTTCGGCCTTGCCCCACCAAGACGCAGCCGGTCGCGTGTGCATTCCCGGAGCGCATTTTTTCGATCCAAAGAAAAGGGGCGGCCATGGCCGCCCCCATCCCTGGCTATTCGCGCCGCCGATCCTGCGCGGCGTCCTGCAGCCGGACTCAGTCGCTGCTGCGCAGGCCGGCCATGTACTGCGAAACGGCCTCGATGTCGGCATCGGACATGTTGCGCGCAACATTGCGCATCATGCGGCCGTTGTCGTTGGCGCGATCGCCGCTGCGGAAGTAGCGCAGCTGGTCGGCGCTGTATTGCGCGTGCTGGCCGGCGACCGCGGGGAACATGGCTTCCGGGTTGCCGTTGCCGTTCGGACCATGGCAGGCGATGCAGGCGGCGACGTTCTGCGACGGGATGCCGCCGCGATAGATGCGCTCGCCACGCTCGACGACGTCCTCGTCGGCGGTCTCGCCGGTGATTTCCTGCTCGGCAAAGTAGGCCGCCAGGTCACGCATGTCCTGCTCGTCCAGGTTGGCGACCTGGCCCAGCATCAGGCTGTTCTCGCGGCGCTCGGACTTGTAGTCCTGCAGCTGCTTGACGGTGTACTTGGCGTGCTGGCCAGCAAGCTTGGGCCATTCCGGGTTGACGCTGTTGCCGTCGGCCTGGTGGCAGGCCGCGCAGGCCTGAGACAGTTCCTGGCCGCGCTGGGGATCGCCCGCCTGGGCCGCCGACAGCGGGAGCAGCAGGGATACGGACAGGGCAGCAAAGAGAGCGGAAAGCTTATTGTTCATGACGGAGAATCTCCTGCTTGTAAATGCGTGCCGGGTCGCGACCCGTTCCTTGTGCCCCATCGTAGGGCGATCAACATAAGGGGCGCAGTTTATAGCACAATGCTAAATTGCGCTCAAAAATATCCCGAGCCCCGTACTCGGCCAAGGATGTCCCCCCCAGCCTATGGAACCCCGTTTTCGCGAGACCGCCTTTATCAAGGGCGTTGCCCAGGTCGCACAGCTGCCGCTGGACGAAGGCATCGAGATCGCCTTCGCCGGACGCTCTAACGCGGGCAAGTCCAGCGCGCTGAACAGCCTCTGTGGCCGCAAGGCGCTGGCGCGCGTCGGTCGTACCCCGGGGCGTACCCAGGAGATCAACCTGTTCGCCCTGCCCCCGGCCGAGGACTGGCGCCTGGTGGACCTCCCCGGCTACGGCTATGCCAAGGTCTCGGCGGGCCAGCGCGAGCACTGGGATCAGCTACTCGGTGATTATCTCCAGGCCCGCCGGTGTCTGCGCGGGCTGGTGCTGATCATGGACATTCGGCGTCCCCTGACCGAACTCGATCGCCAGCTGCTGGACTGGGTGCCACTGGATCGCTGCCACCTGCACTGCGTGCTGACCAAGGCCGACAAGCTGTCGCGGCAACAGGCTGATCGTCAGTTGCATGGCGCCCAGCGCGAGCTGGAGGCGATGGGGGTTGAAGCCACGCTGCAGACCTTCTCCTCGCTGAAAAATCAGGGGGTCGAGGACCTGCGTGGACTGCTCGCGGACTGGCTGAACGCCCCCGCCTGAGGTTGCCCGTCGAGTGGCGCCGGCCGCGCCAGTCCATAGCCCTGACCGTGCCGGATGCCGATCCCCTCGAGGCGTTCACGAATGCTCGCGTCCTCCACATGCTCGGCGATGGTCTCAAGGCCGAGGATCTGGGCGACTTCGTGGATGGCGCGCACCATGGCCAGATCGATCGGATCGCGGTTGATGTCGCGGACAAAGTGGCCGTCGATCTTCAGATAATCCACCGGCAGGTGCTTGAGATAGGCAAACGATGACAGTCCGCTGCCGAAGTCATCCAGCGCAAAGCGACAGCCGGATGTGCGCAGCCGGGTCATCAGCCGGGCCGTGCGCTCCAGGTGGTGCACCGCTGCGGTTTCCGTGATCTCGAAACACAGGCGGTCGCCCGGAATCCCTGCATTCGCAATGCCCCCCTGCAGGAAGTCCACAAAGGCATCGTTGTTGAGCGAAGACCCGGAGAGGTTGATGCCCAGCACCGGCAGGGGCGTGCCGCCGGCCTGCAGGCCCTGCATGTAGGCCAGCGCGCGCGAGACCACCCAGTGGTCGATCTGCACCATCAGGTCGTAGCGTTCGGCGGCCGGAATGAAGGCTCCCGGTGTCACCAGCCCGCCGTCGGGGTCGCGCAGACGCAGCAGGATCTCGAGATAGGTGTCGGAGTCGTCCGTCAGATTGCGCACCGGCTGTGCCCACAGCTCGAAGCGGTCCTGCTCGATGGCCTCCGGGATGCCGCTGACCCAGTGCAGCTCGCCCGTGCGGTCGCGCAATTCGACGTCTTCTTCGTGGAACACCCGAACCTGATTACGGCCGGCGTCTTTCACCGCGTAACACGCGGTGTCGGCCTGCTGCAGGATCACCCGGGTCGATTCACTGGCCGCGCTGACCTCGACCAGGCCGATGCTGGCCGACAGCGAGTACGTTGCCCCCTCCCACGCAAAGCGGAAGTCTGCCAGCGCCCGCGCGATCTCTTCGGCCAACAGCTGGCCCGCCTCAATGCCGCGGTCGGCGAGCAGGATGCCGAACTCGTCGCCGCCCAGGCGGGCCAGGGTGTCGTGCTCTCCGACCCAGCTCTGGAGCAGACGCGCAATCTGGCGCAGGAGCTCGTCGCCAACGGCGTGGCCGCGGGTGTCGTTGATGACCTTGAACTGGTCCAGGTCGAGGTAGCACAGGGTATGGCGGGTTCCGTGCGCGTGGGCCGCCCGAAGATGATCTTCCAGGCGCTTTTCAAAGGCCGCCCGGTTGAGCAGTCCGGTCAGGGCATCGTGCGTGGCCTGATAGTCCAGGCGATGCAGGGCCTCCCGCAGCTCGCTGATGTCACGCATGACCAGCACGCTCTCCAGGCTGCCGGGCGGGCGGTTCAGGATCGGGGTCAACGAGAGCTGAACCGGTCGCACATGATTGGCGCGCGTGCGCAGCTGCAGCGGCAGATGACGCATCGCTTCCGGGTCGCGGGGTGCGTCCGCGGCAAGAAGGGCCGGGTGCGGGGTGCCGCTGGCTTCGTCTTCCAGTCGCAGTGCTGCCGACAGGGGCTGCCCGGTCAGTTCGATGGGGCGCTGACCCAGCAGCTGGGTGACCACCGGATTGGCATAGTCGATGTTGCCCTCGCGGTCGGTGGTGACAACTGCATCGCCAATCGACTCCAGGGTGGTCTGAGCGCGTTCCTTCTCGCGCCGGCTCTGCTCGCGTTCGCGCGCGATCACCTCCTGCTGGTGCATCTGGATCAGGGTCATGCCGAGCCAGTCGGCACATAACTGGAGGAACCGCTGCTCCAGCACACTGGAGTGATCGCGCTGAGGGCCGATTCGATGCAGCACCAGCAGGCCCTGCCGGTCGTCGGGCAGCGCGAGTCCGATGGCTTCGACCATGCCCGGCCGGTTTTTGCCGCCGGGTAGCAGGTGCTCCCGGCAGATGCCGCCGTCCCGGGTCTGTGCGGCGCGCGTGAACAGCTTGAGCAGGGTCGAGTCATCCAGTGCCAGCGGCGGCACCTGTGGATGGACCCACAGGCGCCGCGGGGCGGCATCGTCGCCGGGCTTTTCGTACAGCGCTACGGTGTCTGACCGCAGCTGCTCGGCCATGACCCGGAGCAGGTGGGTAATGGCCTCGCCATGGTCGCTGCGCGCCTGGGTTGCCTCTACAAAGGTATTTAGCAGGTCGGTCTGCGAACGCAGCAGACGCATGCGCGCAAGCATGAAACCAAACAGTACGCCAACGGTGACCGGGATGATCAGCAGACGGGGCTGAATCTGGTCGGCCCCGTACACAAACAGAAACTGGACCAGGGCCAGGGCGGCCACGATGGCCACAGCCATCGCGATGTAGCGTGCGTAAACCGGCCAGGTATTGCGCAGACGAGGCTGTGCCCGCATACAGGCCCCCTAGGGTCAGTGCAGTCGGGCGGTACAGCCTACCCGAGCGGATCGGACTCTTTCGACTATAGCGCCCCTCGCAGGAGGGCGTCCGGGCGCGCCCGCTGGAGCGGTGCCCATCCGCCTGGTGCCCACCCACCTTTGGAGCGGGCAAAAAAATGCCCCGGCCTTGGGGAGGGACCGGGGCAAATTTCGGCCTCTACAGGGGGGAGAGAGGCCGGTGCCCGCTCAGGGAGAAAAGCGGGCCGCGCTGGGCTAGAGCGCTTGTCCTGTAAGAATGCCTGTCGCCGTGGAAGTTCCCCCGGGGCGGGGGCCCGGTTGTGAAATTTTTCACAGTACGGGCACGGCGTTGTTTCGGGACCTATTCGGCGTGCGCCCTGAGCGCGGCCACGAGGTCCGCGGCCGGGGTGCCGTGCGGGTGGATCTCCAGCAGTTCGCCATCCGGGCCGATCAGATAGGTCGAGGAGCTGTGGTCGATGACGTAGCCCATCGCCGAGTCGGTCTCGGCGCGCTCGAAGAACACGCCGTAGTCCCGGGCGGCGGCGCGCAGCGCCGCTTCCGGCCCGGTGGCGGCGTGGATGTTGTCATGAAAGTAGCCCACGTAGTCCGCCAGGTGTTCCGGGGTGTCACGCTCGGGATCGACGCTGATGAAGACCCCGCTGACTTGCCCCTGCAGGGCCTCCGGCAGCCGGTCCAGCGCCCCGCTGATCCAGCCGAGGCTGGTGGGGCAGGCGTCGGGGCAATAGGTGTAGCCGAAGTACAGCCATACGTACTGCCCCGCATAGTCGCCCAGATCGAAATGCTCGGCATGGGTGGCCACCGGCAGCTCGATGGGGCCGCCGCGGACCTCGTCGGCTACGGGCAGCTGGGCATGGCCGGGTTCGGCCACCGGTGGCTCGCCCGGGTTCAGGGTGACGAATACCAGGAGGGCCCCGGCCGCAAGGACGGCCAGGCCCCAGAACAGGCTGCTGACGGGGATGCGCTGCATGATCAGTGGTCGCGTGCGGTAACGAAGCGGAATTGTGCGAAAGCGGCCTTGGGTTCGCCCGCCGGCATGGCGGTGGCGGCCCAGGTCATGGATTCGGTGGTGCAGATCGGCAGCGTGGTCGTGCCGCGGTAGCGGCCCGCGCCAGTGTGTTCCAGGCGCGGGCGCTGGTAGCCCATGTACATCTCGACCCCGGCCAGGTCCAGCTCCAGGGTCTCCGGGCTGCCCAGCGCGGACTGTGCCGCGGCATCCAGCTGCAGATCCAGCGTCAGCTCGCGCAGCATCGGGATCGGGCGCGGCGCGATCTCCAGCCGCACCTCGCCGCCCTGTGGCAGCGCGGTGCTGCAGGGGCCGGTATTCAGGTCGCAGGCCTCCGGCTGGACCACCGGCAGGTCGGCGGCATACCCGATGTCCAGGTAGCGTTCGGCCAGCACCCAGGCGGTCGCGAGCAGCAGCAGTGCGACCAGCCAGGCGGCTATACGGTTAAAGCGGCGGGCGAACATGGGGCCCCTAGTGGGCGTCGTCCCAGTTGGCGCCGGTGCCGACGTCCACCACCAGCTCGACGTCCAGATCGGCGGCCCCGCTCATGGCCTGGCGCACAAGCGTGGTCAGGTCCTCCACCGCCGCGTCGGCCACCTCGAATACCAGTTCGTCGTGCACCTGCATGATCATGCGGGCATCGATCTTTACCGCTTCGAGGTCGTTCGCGACCCGCACCATCGCGCGCTTGATGATGTCGGCGGCGGTGCCCTGCATCGGGGCGTTGATGGCGACACGCTCGGACTGCTGGCGTCGCGCCCCGTTGCGGCTGTTGATCTCCGGCAGGTACAGGCGGCGGCCGAACAGGGTCTCGACATAGCCGTTCTCGCGCCCGGAGGCGCGCGCGCGTTCCATATAGTCGTGCACGCCGGGATAGCGATTGAAGTAGCGGTCGATGTACTCGCGCGCCTCGCCCTGCTCGATGCCGAGGTTGCGCGCCAGCCCCCAGGCGGACATGCCATAGATCAGGCCGAAGTTGATCGCCTTGGCCGCGCGACGTTGATCGCCGGAGACCTGCTCCGGCTCCAGCCCGAAGACCTCGGCGGCGGTCGCGCGGTGGATGTCCTGGCCCTCGGCGAAGGCCTTCAGCAAGCCCGCGTCCTGCGACAGGTGGGCCATGATGCGCAGCTCGATCTGCGAGTAGTCCGCCGCCAGCAGCTGGTGGCCCTCATCCGCGATGAACGCGCGGCGGATGCGCCGGCCGGCCTCGGTGCGCACCGGGATGTTCTGCAGGTTCGGCTCCGAGGACGACAGCCGCCCGGTGGCCGCGCCGGCCTGGTGATAGGAGGTGTGCACCCGTCCGGTCTCCGGATGGATGCGCCGGGGCAGGGTCTCGGTGTAGGTGCTGCGCAACTTGGACAGGCCGCGATGCTCGAGGATCAGGCGTGGCAGGGGGTAGTCGTCCGCCATTTGCTCCAGCACGTCTTCAGCGGTGGAGGGCTGGCCCTTGGGCGTGCGCCGCAGCACCGGCAGGCCCAGGCGCTCGAACAGGATCTCCTGGATCTGCTTGGGCGAGCCGAGGTTGAACTCGCCGCCGGCCTCCTCGAACGCCTGTTTCTCGATGCGTTCCATCTCGCTCAGCAATTCCTGGCTCTGCTCGCCGAGCCGATCCGGGTCCACCTTCACGCCGACGCGTTCGATATCCGCCAGCACCGGGACCAGCGGCATCTCGATCTCGCGATAGACGAACGCCGGGCCTTCAGCCTCCTGCAGGCGTGGCTGGAACACCGCATCCAGCTGCAGGCAGATGTCGGCATCCTCGCCGGCGTAATCGGTGGCGATGCCGATATCCACCTCGGCGAACGGGATCTGCTTGGCACCCTTGCCGGCCACGTCCTCGTAGTGCGTGGTCTGGTAGTCCAGGTGACGCTCAGCCAGGGAGTCCAGGTCGTGGCGGTTGGCCCCGGCATCCAGACAGAACGACTCTAGCAGGGTGTCGTCGACGATGCCGCGCAGGCTGATGCCGTGATTGCCCAGCACGTTGCGGTCGTACTTCAGGTGGTGGCCGAGCTTGCCGTGGCGCTCCGACTCCAGCCACGGCCTCAGGCGCTCGAGCGTCTGCTCGCGCGGCAGCTGCGGGTCGGCATCCGGCCCGGTGTGGGCCAGTGGCAGGTAGTACGCGGTGCCCGGCTCGAAGGCGAAGGACATGCCGACGATCTCCGCGCGCATGGCGTCCAGGCTGGTGGTCTCGGTATCGAAGGCGACCCGCTCGGCCTGGTCCAGACGCTCCAGCAGCTCGGCCAGTTCGGCCGCCTCGCGCAGCGTCCGGTAGTTGCCCCTTGCCTGCGACGGACCCGGGTTGCCGCCAGCGGCCTCGTCCTCGCTGCCCTCCAGCTCCGCGCGCCAGCGGGTGAAGCCGTAGCGGCGCACCATCTCCAGCAGGCGCTCGTGATCCGGCTCGCGGATGTTCAGGTCGTCGGGGCCGACCTCCAGCTCGACATCGCGCTTGACCGTGATCAGCTCGCGCGAGGTGGGCAGGCGCTCGGCCGCAGCGCGCAGGTTCTCGCCGATCTTGCCGCCGATGTCGTCGGCCTGTTCCAGGATGGTGTCGAGGTCGCCGTACTTCGCGATCCACTTGGCCGCGGTCTTGGGGCCGACCTTGTCCACGCCCGGGATGTTGTCGACGCTGTCGCCCATCAGCGCGAGGTAGTCGACGATCTGCTCCGGGGCGACGCCGAACTTCTCCTGCACGCCCTCGCGATCCAGCGTGATCCCGCTCATGGTGTTGACCAGCGTGATGCGGTCATTCACCAGCTGCGCGAGGTCCTTGTCGCCGGTGGAGATCACCACATCGTGCCCGGCTGCGGCGGACTGGTCGGCGAGGGTCGCGATCACATCATCGGCCTCCACCCCCTCGACGCACAACAGCGGCAGGCCCATCGCCCGCACCAGCTCATGCAGCGGCTCGATCTGGGCGGCCAGCTCTTCCGGCATCGGCGGGCGGGTGGCCTTGTATTCCGGGTAGATGTCGTCGCGGAAGGTCTTGCCCTTGGCATCGAACACTACCGCCATGTGCTCCGGGCCGTAGTCCGCGCGCAGCTTGCGCAGCATGTTGGCCACGCCAATCATCGCCCCGGTCGGGGCGCCATCCGGCGCGGTCAGCGGCGGCAGGGCATGGAAGGCCCGAAACAGATACGACGAACCGTCGACCAGGACGAGGGGGGCTTGCGACATGGAGGCGGGACCGGGCTGGGGAACGCGCGCCATTCTACAGGGCCGCGGCGCGGTGCGGCCATCGACGCCCGCCATTTGTACGGACCCGGGGCCACCGTTACGCTACACGCAATCGCCCACAGGAAACCCCGATGAACGACCGCGAACGCGCCGAACACCCCGGACTGCGCCCGATTGACGACTCCGCCCTGACCCGCGAGAGCTGGAAGATTTTCCAGATCATGGCGGAGTTCGTGGAGGGCTTCGAGCGCCTGGCGCACATCAAGCCCTCCGTGAGCATCTTCGGCTCCGCCCGCTTTCCGCCGGAGCATCCGTATTACCGGCTGGGCGAGGAGATCGCGCGCCAGCTTTCGGATGCGGGGTTCGCGGTGGTCAGCGGTGGCGGGCCGGGGATCATGGAGGCCGCCAACAAGGGCGCCTTTGGCGGGCGCTCGCCCAGCATTGGGCTCAACATCCAGCTGCCGCACGAGCAGCACGCGAACCCCTACCAGGATATCGGGCTCGGGTTTCGCCACTTCTTCTCGCGCAAGGTGATGTTCGTGAAGTACGCCTCCGCGTACGTGGTGCTCCCGGGTGGTTTTGGCACGCTCGACGAGCTGGCCGAGATCTTGACCCTGGTGCAGACCGGCAAGACCCGGCGCATCCCGATCGTGCTGGTGGGCAGCGACTTCTGGAAGGGCCTGCTGGACTGGTTCCAGGATACGCTGGTGGAGCAGGGCACCATCGACCAGGACGACCTCCAGCTATACTCACTGGTAGATTCGCCGGAGGCCGTGGTGGACGTCATCTTCGAGTACTACGAGGCCCGCAGCTTCGAGCCGTCGGCAGAAGAAAAGAAACGACTGATGGAGCTGTGATGATGCCGCTTTCCCGCCTGCATCTACCGCTGTCGCTGTTCGCGGCGCTGTTGTTGCTGCCCGTCCCGGCGCTGGCCCAGACGGATCGCGACTGGAACGATGCCCCGCCACCGCCGGAGCTGGAGGAGGGTGTTGACCCGCCGCCCCCGGTGCTGGACGAGCGGGCCCGCGAGCAGCAGTCCCTGGAGGACGCCGACATCCTGATTATCGAGCGGGATGGCGAGACACGACGGGAATACCGTATGGACGGCGTCCTGGTGATGGTCGAGGTCACCCCGGCCGTGGGCCCGACCTACTACCTGATCGACACGACCGGTGACGGCACCCTGGACGGGCGCCGCAACGAACTGGACCCGAATTTTGTTCCCCCTTCCTGGGTAATTTTCCGATGGTGACAGTCGAATCCGAACATGCCGCTGCGGCCACGGGTCTGGACCTGACGGCCGGCCCCGAGGGCGCCGTTCACGAGGGACTTCCGGTGCAGTGCCTGCGTGTGGTGTCCGCGGTGGCGCCGGCGCTGGAGCATGCGCTGCAGCAGGCACCGGCGGGCTGCGCGCGCAGCCTCGGGCGTGGTGTGGACCCGGATGCGGATTCCGTGATCCTGGTGCTGGAGCGTGGGCAGGCCCTGCGGGGGCCGGTGGCCGCCGAAGGCCCCGGCAGCCTGGAGGCGCTGGGCGAGCGGGCTGCCGACTGGCAGGGTCGGCACCCGGCCAGCCAGCTCCCGGTCAGCGACGGCTATCGCCGGGGCGTGCTCCAGCAGCAGATGCGCGAGCGTGCCGATGCGGTCGCCGAGCAGCTGGATATCGCGGCGCGTACAGTCCTGGATGCCGAATTACAGCATCAAGGGCTCTACCGCTTCGAGGACCTTCCGCTGGCGGGCAGCTACTGGCGTTCGGTGCGGCTGTATCCCGAGGGCGCAGGGCTTGCGGATCTCGTCGTCCCGCCCGCGCCGGTGCCGGCCTTCTGGCAGCTCGCGCGCATTGCGCTGGCGGTGGTGGTGGATGCGGATGGCCAGCCGGATGTGGCGCGCTACCGTGCCTTGCTGGCCGGATACAACGCCCGCCGCCCGCTGAGCGCGATCGAGCGCGGCGCGGCCCCGACCCTGCTGCGCCTGGCGGCGCTGGACGACTGGCTGTCTGCGCTGGAGAACGGCGCGGACGGGGCCACGGAACGCCAGCGGCTTGCAGCCCTGCAGGCCGAGGCTGCACGACTGCAGGGCGTATGGGTTCGGGCTGCGGCCTGACGTCAGCGGCGAGCGAGTACACGCATCCACAGTGCCCCGCACCGGAACGTCTCTCCCAGGAGGAAAGCCCATGATCCGCACCGTTACCTGGCTGGCATGGCCACTGGCCGCGCTTCTTGCCCCGGCCTTCGCGAGCGCCGACGTCTACCGCTGGACCGACGATCAGGGCAACGTCCATTTTGGCGATCGCCCTCCGGAGGGGCGCACCAGCGAGTCGGTCGATGTGCGCGAGCCGATGCGCGCAGTGCCCCTGGAGGGTGCGCGCGAGATCCTCGAGCGTCCGGTGCGTCCGCGCGGACAGCCTGCTTCCGAGGCGGCCGGGGCCTATCGAGTGGCGATCGCCAGTCCCGGCGATGGCGATGGCGTGCGTGCCAACGACGGCAATGTGACCGCGACGCTGGATATGGATCCGGAGCTGGACGCCGAGGCCGGGCATCGCGTGGTCTGGCTGCTGGACGGCGAGATCGCGGGCGAGGGCGCCTCGGCGAGTGCCACGTTCGAGGGGCTGGATCGCGGCGCGCACACCCTGCAGGCGCGTGTGGTCAACGAGGCCGGTGAGGAGCTGGGTGTCAGCGACACGATCGAGTTCATCGTGCTGCGCACGGCCATCCCGCGGGAACAGCAACAGCAGCAGCGGCCCCAGCAGTTCCCGCCCGGTGGCGCGCCCTCGGCGCCGCAAGCCCCGCGCGCGCCGCAGCCGGTTACCCCGTCGGGCCCGAGCTAGAGGACCGGCAGATCCGGGGCAGAGCGCTGCCGGTTCCCGCTCTATCTCGTGACCAGGCCCCCGCCATGCGCCTCGTGAGAGCGGAGCAAGGGCCTCGCGCCCCCGCCCGCTCGCGACGATGTCCCAAATCCGCCCAGATCCGACAGGCTCCTATGACGCGTTGGTCCGTGCCGCCCGGAGGCAGCGCGGGCACATGACAACGCTGCGGTTCCCCTGAAGAGCGCACGCTGCCCGGTGCCAGACCGCAGCGCCTGGCGCGCGATCGGCTCCATCCAGCCGTGTTCTTCCGTGCGCCGGCCGCACCGATATAGTGCGTTTGTTGCCCCAAAATAGTGCTACAATTGCACCAGTTTGGGGCTCCTGGCATTGCGGGGGGCGGTCGTTCATGCGGTTTTGTGACGCAGTCCCCCGGCCTCGGCGCCTCGCCCGCCAGCTTTTGCTTGGCGCGATTCCTGCTTGAGGCCTTGCAATGAACACGCCCCCTGCCAACCCCGGCCCGGCTACCCCGCCGTGGTGGGACGACCTCTCCACGGCTGTGCTGGTCACGGATGCGGATCTGTGCCTGTTGAGCCTGAATAGTGCCGCCGAAGTCCTGCTGGGTCTGAGCCGCGAGCGCATCCTCGGACACGGGCTGGGGCAGTGGCTCAAGCTGGACCGCAGCCTGTCCAGTCGGCTGCGTTCGGCGCTCAGTCTGGATCAGCCGATCACCCTGAGGGCGCGGCAGCTGGAGCCTCTGCGGGCGGACAGCTTCCTGGCTGACATGATTATCACGCCGCTGCATGGCGACGGAGGACGACCGGGGCAGTTGCTGTTCGAGCTGAATGCGATCGACCGCCACGAGCGCATCAGCCGCGAGGAACAGTTGCAGAAACAGCAGGCGATCACGCGTGCCGTCACTCGTGGCCTGGCGCACGAGATCAAGAATCCGCTGGGCGGGTTGCGCGGGGCGGCCCAGCTGCTGGCCAGTGAGCTGGATGATTCGGGTCTGAAGGAATACACCCAGATCATCATCCGCGAGGCCGACCGGCTCCGCAGCCTGGTGGATCGCATGCTGGGCCCGAACAACCTGCCGCGCCGCGAGGCCGTCAACCTGCACGAGGTGCTGGAGCATGTGCGCGGCCTGGTCAGTGTGCAGCTGCCGCTGGGCCTGAAGGTCCGCGGCGATTACGATCCCAGCATCCCGGACGTGTATGCGGATCGCGACATGCTGGTGCAGGCGATCCTGAATCTGGTGCAGAACGCGGTGCACGCGCTGGAGGACGGGGGCGAGATCGTCCTGAGCTCCCGCATCCTGCGTCAGTACACCATATCCGGCCACCGCCATCGCCTGGTGGCCAAGCTGAGTGTGCGCGACAACGGCCCGGGGATCCCGGAAGACATCCGCGAGCGGATCTTCTTCCCGATGGTGACCGGGCGCGCGGCAGGCACCGGGCTCGGCCTGCCCATCGCCCAGAGCCTGATCCAGCTGCACGATGGCTTGATTGAATGCCGCTCCCGGCCCGGCGCGACCTCGTTTGACATCCTGCTTCCGATCGAACCACCGAAGGCCCGGGAGGGTACGCACTGATGGAGCCCACCGTCTGGATTATCGATGACGACGACTCGATTCGCTGGGTGCTGGAGCGTGCCCTGCAGCGTCAGGGCATCGCGGTGCGCGGCTTCGAGACCGCCAATGCCGCCTGGGCGGCGCTGGATCGGGACCCGGTGCCGGACACCATTGTGGCCGACATCCGCATGCCCGGTCTGAACGGGCTGGATTTTCTCGCCCGTATGCAGACGCGCCCGGACCCGCCGCCGGTGATTATCATGACCGCGTTCTCGGACCTGGAGAGCGCGGTCGGCGCGTATCAGACCGGTGCATTCGAGTACCTGCCCAAGCCCTTCGATGTGGATGAGGCGGCGGCCCTGGTGCAGCGCGCCCTCGAGGCGCGCAAGGCCGGTCAGGACCTTGGTGCTGCCTCGCAGGGCATCGAGGAGACCCCGATCATTGGCGAGGCGCCGGCCATGCAGGAGATGTTCCGTGCGATTGGCCGCCTTTCGCGCAGCAACATCACCGTACTGATCAACGGCGAGTCCGGTACCGGCAAGGAACTGGTTGCGCGGGCCCTGCACCAGCACAGTCCGCGGGCGGATCAGCCGCTGATCGCCCTCAACACCGCGGCCATCCCCAAGGACCTGCTCGAGAGCGAGCTGTTCGGTCACGAACGCGGGGCCTTTACCGGCGCAAACCAGAGCCGCAAGGGCCGCTTCGAGCAGGCCGATGGTGGCACGCTGTTCCTCGACGAGATCGGCGACATGCCGTTCGACCTGCAGACGCGGCTGCTGCGCGTACTCTCGGACGGCACCTTCTATCGTGTGGGTGGCCACACCCCGATCCGTGTGGACGTGCGCATCATTGCTGCCACCCACCAGGACCTGGAAGAGCGCGTGCGCGCCGGCCTGTTCCGCGAGGACCTGTTCCACCGTTTGAACGTGATCCGCATCCACGTACCGTCTCTGCGCGAGCGCCCGGAGGACATCCCGCTGCTGGTCCACCACTTCATGGCCGAGGTGGCGCAGGAGCTGGGGGTGGAGGCCAAGACCATGCGTCCGGAGGTGGTTGCGGAACTGCAGCGTCTGCGCTGGCCGGGCAATGTCCGGCAGCTGGAGAACACCTGTCGTTGGCTCACGGTGATGGCCTCCGGGCGCGAGGTGCACCTGGATGATCTGCCCGCCGAGCTGCACCAGCCAAGCGAGACCGGTGCGGAAATGGGTGCCGCCCAGGCTGGCGCCGCGGCCGGCCCGCGCGACTGGACCGCCGAGCTGGCCCAGGTCGCGCGCCAGCACTGGCAGCGTGGGGATCAGGACCTGCTGGGATCGGTGCTGCCGCAACTGGAGCGCACGGTCATCCGCGAGGCCCTGAACGCGACCGGCGGCCACCGCCAGCAGGCGGCGGCCCTGCTCGGCTGGGGGCGCAACACCCTCACCCGCAAGATCCAGGAACTCGGCCTCGACGACGACTAGGACTGACCTGCCACAGAGTGCACAGAGGCCACGGAGTAGGGCCAGGTCAAAAGCGGTTCACAGGAAGAAGGGAAGCTGGGAAGGGTTTTTGGGTAAAGGCCGCTGGCACCGTGCCCCGGGGCCTGCCCGGCGGGTTGATCAGGCCCGGGTCCACATTCCTGTGTTCTTCCGTCCTTCCCGTCTTCCTGTTAATGCTTTACCGGTTTTGACCTGGCCCTGCTCCGTGGCCTCTGTGCACTCTGTGGTAAACAGGCCCTTCAGGTGGCCGGATCTTGCGGTGCGGGCGGGGCGCAGGCGGAGACGGCGCCGTTGAGTTGCAGGGTGCCGGTCAGGTCACGTACGTGGGTGTAGCCGTGGCGGTCCATGTAGTCGCTGATGCCGTGCAGGATCTTGGGCAGGCACAGCGGGTCGTAGAACAGCCCGGTGCCCACGCCGACGGTGCTGGCGCCGGCGATCAGGAACTCCAGCGCGTCGGTCGCGTTCATCACGCCGCCCTGGCCGATGATCGGCACGTTGTGCGGTGCGGCCACCTGGTAGACCTGCTGGACCTTCAGCAGCGCAATCGGCTTGATCGCGGGTCCCGAGAGTCCGCCCTGGTTGTTGCCAATCACCGCGCGCCGATTCTCGACGTCCACGGCCATGCCCATCAGCGTGTTGATCACCGCGAAAGCGTCGGTGCCGGCCTCGATGCAGCGGCGGGCGTTTTCGGCGATGTCGGTCTGGTTGGGCGAGAGCTTGGTGATCAGCGGCTTGGAGGTGACCTTGCGACAGGCCTCGACCACCCGCGCGGACATGTCCGGGTCATTGCCGAAGGCGACCCCGCCTTCTTTCACGTTAGGGCAGGAGATGTTGATCTCGATGGCGTCGATGGGCGAGTCGTCGAAGCGGCGGGTGACCTCGATGTACTCCTCGATGGTGGAGCCGGAGACATTGGCAAAGAAGCGGGTCTCCTCGAAGTCCAGCTGCGGCAGGGTGTGGTCCACCACGTGGTCCACGCCAGGGTTCTGCAGGCCGATGGCGTTGAGCATGCCGTCCGGGGTCTCGTAGACCCGGTGCGGCGCGTTGCCCAGACGGGCCTGGCCGGTGGTGCCTTTCAGGCAGATTGCCCCGGCATCGCGATTGGAGAAGCCGGCCACCCGGGTGTACTCCTCGCCGAAGCCGACGCAGCCGGACAGCAGCACCAGCGGCGTGTTCAAATGCAGCCCGCAGAACTCCAGGGCCAGCCGCGGATCGGTGCGCGAATCACTCATGCTTCACATCGTCCTCTTTCAACCGGAGATCCCGCCGAACACCGGGAACATCATTCGTCTGGCAGCCAATACCGGCGCTGCGCTGCACCTGATCCATCCGCTCGGCTTCGAGCTGGACAGCGCGCGGGCGCGCCGCGCCGGGCTCGATTATCACGAGCTGGCTCGGGTGCAAGAGTATGACAGCCTCGAACAGTGGCGGGAATCGGTGCGGCCCGACCGGGTCTTCGCCATTACCACGCGCGGCCACGCCCGCTACGATCAGGCAGGGTTCCAGCCCGGTGATGCCCTGTTGTTTGGGCCCGAGACCCGCGGTCTTCCCGAGTCGGTGCTCGAAGCCCTGCCTCCCGGGCAGCGTTTGCGCCTGCCCATGCAGCCCGGCAGCCGCAGTCTGAATCTCTCCAACGCAGCGGCCGTGGTCATCTACGAGGCCTGGCGCCAGCTCGATTTCGCCGGCGGGGACTAGCTGTTCGCCCCGGCAGGGCCCTGCCATTTGTACTACCCTCGGAAGAAAGCCCTCGAGCGGCCCGTCTCCTTCTGACCGATCCTGTCCACGTTGATCTACGCGAGGTACCCGATGGTTTCTGCACTGCGTCCCCTCCTGTTCCTGGCGGCTGCCAGCCTGTTTGCAGCGCCGCTGGCGGCCGACGAGCCCACCGGTTCCGACAACTGGTGGTGGGATGACGACTGGTGGGAAGACGGCGTGATGTATGCCGACCTGGAGAACCACGAGGTCACCATCGAACGCATCGAATACGAACGCGACGGCATCGACATCCCGGGGATGGTGGCGCGGCCGGCCGATGGCGAGGCCTACCCGGCGATCCTCTGGGCCCACGGTCGGCGCGGACTCGACGACCTGGCCGAACTGCATGTGAAGCGCCTGGCCGCCCGCGGCTTCGTGGTGCTGGCGCCGGACCTGTACACCGGTCGCTTCATGGAGAGCCACCCGCTGGATCATGACTACGAGCTGGAAGGTGATCTGAACAGCGGACTGGACGTCCTGCTGGCACGTGACGACATCGTGGGCGACCGCGCCTGCCTGGTCTCCATCACCCGTGGCGGCTACAAGACCCTGAAGGTCGCCGTCACCTTCGAGCGTCAGGTCGAGGATGTCGCCTGCTGGGCCGGCTACTACCCGCACCTGCAGGACCCGAACCTTGGCGAGCCACATCAGGTGTACCGCTACGCCAATGAGGTCAATCAGCTTCAGATCCCGATGATGATCCTGATCGGCGACCAGGAGCAGTACCAGCGCCACCGCACCGCGCGCATGGCCGCCGATGGCCTCGAAAGTCGGGGCGGAGACGTCACCTGGATCGAGTACCCCGGCGTCGGTCGTGGGTTCGATTTCCGTAACGGCAACAACCGCACCTTTGCCGACGACCTGGCCTCGCGCGACGCAATGATCCGCGTCACCCGCTTCGCCAACCAGCACCTGCGCGACTGAACCGCTGTTTCCCGCCTGTTAGCCGGCGCGCCGGGGTTGCATTGACCCCCCGCCGTCGCGGCGGCTAGTCTGCGCCAAACCCCCGGCAAGGAGGCCGGGGTCTCAACAAAGGATTGTGTCCATGAAGCACGCTCTTTTAGCGGGTGTCCTGCCCGCCGCCACCCTGCTGTTTGCCGCAGGCTGCAGTTCCTCCTACCCCGACCAGGCCGAATTCGACTTCGGCGAGCTGTCCATGGCCGATCAGGCCGCGGCGCGCGGGCTTCTCGACGAGGTCGAGGCTGGCTGGTCGCTGACCGTATCCGTCGCGGCTGCCGTGGCGGACCTGGAGCCGGCGGCGGCCCATCTCGAGGCGCTCTCCGAACAGCTGGCCGCAGAGTCGGTCTCCGATCTGACCCTGATGGTGGAAGGCGAGGCGGCCGACCAGCTGCGGGCGGCCTATGCCGCCTTCACCGACAAGCGCCGCGAAGTCCACGAGAACTTCGAGCGCGAGCAGGCCGAGGCGCGCGCGGAACTGGAACAGGCGCGCGAGGAGCTGGCGGCCGAACGCAGCGAGCTGGAGGAGAACCTCGCGGCCATCGACGCCTTTGTCGAGGATGAGCGCGAGGCGGTGGAAGCGGTCGAGGCCGAGATCGAGGCCCTGGAAGCGAAGCAGGCCGAGATTGCCGACTCCGTCCTCGCCGCACTGAACGAGGCCATCATGGAGCACGAGCTGCCGGTGCGCCCGGTGGCGCGGTTCGACGGCTATTCGTGGCGCTCCTGGGAGGTGGACGCCAGTCGCTCCTGCCCCAGTGCCGACAGCCCTTTGCAGATCGATGCGCGTGCTACCCACGGGGTATGCGTGATGGTGTCCAGCCGCCCGTATCGCGGCGGCGAAGCCGTGAACGCGCAACTGGACCCGATCCTGGCCTCCGGTCTGCTCGACTACTACGAACTGGATGAAACGATTGGCGTGACGGGCGGGTTCCGGCGGCGCGCCCCCGAAGGCACCCTGCGGGCCGATCTGGCCGATGCCCGCGAGGTTCTGGACGATCGTCTGATCGTGGCGGAAAACCGCTTTGGTACCCGGCGCGACCTCGGCCGCGAGGAGACCCTCCTGAACCGCCGCGCCACGTCGCTGGACCGTCAGCAGCAGCAACTGGAAAACCAGAGCGTGCGCAGCTTCGAGTATTCGGACGAGCGCTCGGCGCTGCGGTCCGCCGAACAGGCCTACGGTCAGGCGTTGCTGGCGCAGACGGTGGCGGCGCATGTGCAGCCGGTGGGCGACATGACCGCCGACCACGTATTCCCGCTCGGGTCGCGCGATAGTACCGCCATCCTCGTGATCCAGACCCGCGAGCGCGGCCTGCGCAGAGGCATGGATACGGTCCTCACGCTGTTCCGGCTGGAGCTCGACGATGCCTATGCCGACTATGACCGCGTGCCGATACACGCCGAGCGCGACAACATGGCCTTTGCCCGCTTCCGCGGCGAGGCGACTCGGGACGAGGCAAACCGGCGCGTCTATCTGGCCCTGGCGCGGGAGCTGACCCGTTAGGGAAGCGCCCGGGTTTGGACATGACATGTTTCCAGTAATGACTCAAGGAGGAGTGCAATGACGATCAAGAAAGGACTGGCTGCGGCGGGCGTCGCGTTTGTACTGGCGGGGTGTTCCGGTGGTGGCCCGTCGACCGCCGACATCGAGGCGGTGATGGCCCAGATGGTCGCGGCCAGTGGCCTCGGCGCCCAGGGCGTCTCGGTCGATATCCACAGCAGCGACTGCAGCGAGGTGGACGGGGGCGTCTTTGACTGTCAGGTGGATGCCACGGTATCCGCCGGCGGGTACTCGGAGGATCTCACCGATCGCCTTCGGCTGGTCGAGGGTTCCAGTGGCTGGGAGCCCGCTTTCTAGCGGCGCCCGTCAGAAGGTTCGACCCAAAAGAAAACCCCGCCGGGGCGTAGTCCGGCGGGGTTTTTTGTGCACACCCCGGCAGTCCTGGCTGCCGGGGTGTTCGCGCTACGGCGTCAGAAGTCGTAGCGCATGCCGATCGAGAAGGCGGATGCGTTCTCGCCAGCGGTGCCACCCGGGCCGGAGGTGCGGGCGGCACTCCACGGGGTCAGGGCCGAGTTGTCATCGTTGCTGACGGTGGCGATGTTGCCGTAGAAGCGCAGGTCACTGTCGAGGCGGTATTCCAGGCCCAGGGCGTACATCGTTGCGTCGGCATCGGCCAGGTCGGAGTCGAGGTGGAAGACGTGACCGTTCAGGTACATGCTCGGGGTCAGACGGAACTGGCCGCCGAGGCCGTAGATGTCCGCATCGTCGCCATTCGTGGTTTCCGAGTTCTGGTAGAAGGCCCCCATGCGCAAGGCCGGGGTGATGCGATAGCCGACGGCCAGGCGCCAGGCATCCGGGTTCACGTCGCCGTCCTCCTGCTTCTCGTAGGCCAGTGCGCCCGTCAGGTCGCCCATGCTCAGGTTCAGCGAGGTGGAGTAGGCCTTGTTGTCGGCACCGTCCCCGGTCGTCGCACCACTGGTTTCATTGGAATACTGGATGTTCCAGGTCAGGCCGCCGAAGCTCGGGGTCTGGTAGTGGATGCTGTTGCGGAAGCGCTCGTCGAAACGGCCGGTCTGATCGGCGGAACGCGTCAGATTGCGCATGTCGCCGACCTGGTCGCCGAAGAAGTTGGCCGGGCCGCGGGCGCGCTTGAACGGGGTGTCGAATTTGCCGATGCGGAGCATGCCCCAGTCGGAGCCCTTCAGGCCGGCGAAGGTGTCGCGGGTAGCGAACTCCGTGCCTTCGGTATCGAAATCGATCTGCTGCTCGATCTGGAACACCGCGATCAGCTGCTCGCGGAACTCGCGCTCGCCGCGAAAGCCGAGGCGGCTGGAATTGCTCGACACATTGAATTCGTTGTAGTCGGCGCCGTCGTCGAGGACATCGGCGGACAGGTGGGCGCGGCCGTACAGGGTCCAGTCGGCGGTGGCCAGGGCCGGGACAACCAGTCCGGCGGCGATCAGGCTGGTGAGCAGGTGCTTGCGGTTCATGGGTTTCTCCCCTAATTGAAGTGCGGTGACGCAGTGCGAATTGCGCGAGAGACGGTGACCTCTCGACGGGGCGCAAGCTTGGGGAGCGGGCGTGACGCCGCGGTTAAGGCACGATGAAGATCGCGTTAAAAGGCCACACTGTTGCGCGTGCGCAACGGCTATTTGCGGAACCCGTCGGGCGCGTCCGGGGTCACCTTCTTTGTGGGGGCGAGCCCCGGAAACCTTTTCTATGCACCCTCAGGGGGGAACGATGAGCCGATTTGCAAAGACGCTGACCGCGCTGGCGGTCCTGGGCCTGACCGGTATGGGGCAGGCGCAAGCCGTGCCGGCCGGGGTGGCACAGGGGCTGGATGCCGATGGTGAGGTGCTGGTGTACGCCGATGGCATGGCCGCGCGTGATGCCTTCATGGCGCTGGGCGCGCTGACCGTGAAGGGGCGCCTGATGCGCGCCAGCGAGCTGGGCCACGAAGGCTACCGCCCGGAGCTGAGCGAGGAGCCGATGCAGAAGGTCGGAGAGACCTGGCTGGGCCTGCTCGACGTGGTCCACGGGCAACTGGTGGAGGACGGCCGCATGCAGGCCTACGTGCACCGCTCGGCGGAAGCCGAACCCTCGGCCTATGCCGATGCGGCGTACATGTATCACATGCATCACAGTGGTGGCCGCTTCGAGCACTTGGGTCTGTACGACGACCTGACCCACCGGCCGACCGCGGTGATGGCTATGCTCGCCAGGCACCTTGTCAACGAGCGTTACAGTGATGGCGCGGTGCATGCCGCCAACGGCTCCGACGCGGACGGCTTTGCCTATGGCCTGGATGCTCTGCATGGCCCGGCCTATGCCTGGGTGCGGCAGGACAAGCCGGGCGGTGAAGACGATATGGGGCAGCTGGATCGACCGGTACTGGAGGCCTGGCTCGGGCACTCGCGCGAGGACCTGGTGGAGGTCGCGCGCGACCTCGCGCAGTCGGCCGATGCGGCCTGGGACGATGACGCCGGCATCTACGTGTTCGACCAGGGCACCGAGTGGTCGCTGGACCAGATCGGCGCAATGCTGCGCGGGCACAAGGCCCTGTACGAGATGCTCTATCTCTACGGCGACTCGGACGACCAGGCCCGGGCCGAGACCCTGGCCGATCGGGCGGCCGCCATTGCCGCGGCGGTGGTCGACGGGCATGGCCCCCTGCGCGACTGGGGCCTGCCCGCACGCCTCGAGTTCCGCGACGGACAGGCCCATGCCGCCGCCGACTACGTCGACGTGGCCGCGCAGTGGCGCTTCGTGCACCAGCTGACCGGCGGCTTCTCGCCGCTGCGCGAGCGCGAGGGTACGTCCCGACTGCTCACCGAGCGTGCCCCGGAACTGGAAGGCCGGATCGGCACCGCCATCGACCGGCTGCTGCAGGGGGCGCTCGATTATCAGCTGGCCAGCGGCACCGTGCCGGCCCGGCTGGACTACGCCGATGGCCGCGTGAGCGACCCGCGCGTGACCACCCGTGCGGTCTCCGCCTTCATGATGGCGGTGGCGAATGGCTACCGCGCCGGTTCCGCCTTTGACCGCCCCGGGGCCTGGGAGGATGACGACGACCTGGCCGCGCGCAGCCGGGCCCTGTACGACGCCTTCCTCGACCACGGGGAACTGCTGACCGGCTCGCTGATCCTGCGCGACTGATCGTGATCCACCGGCGGTGGGCGACCGGGCTGCGGATGTGGGCGTGGCCGCTGGCGGTGGGGCATCGCGCCCCTGCCTTTGCCGTGCCACTGCTGTGGCTGACGGCAGCCCCGGCCCTGGGCGCGGACGATGTGCCCGTGCTGGACCCGGTGGAGATCACGGTGACCGCACCCAGGCTGGCCACGCCGCTGGCGGACCTGCCGGCGGCGGTATCGCGCGTGGACGAACGCCAGGCCACCGAGGGGCGCCAGGGCCTGCAGCTGGACGAGTCGCTGAACCGCGTGCCCGGACTGTTCGCCCAGAACCGCTACAACTTCGCGCAGGACGCGCGCATCTCCATCCGCGGCTTCGGGTCGCGGGCGCCGTTCGGGGTGCGCGGGCTGCGCATCCTGCAGGACGGCATCCCCGAGACCACCCCCGACGGCCAGTCACAGGTGGACGCCATCGACCTGCTGAACCTGCGCGACATCGAGGTGCTGCGCGGGCCCAGCGCCGCGCTGTACGGCAATGCCTCCGGTGGCGTGATCTCGGCGCGCACCCGCGACGGGCGCGACCCGAGTGGCTTTGGCGGCGGGGTGCTGCTGGGCAGCTATGGCTATCGGCGCGCCGAGGCCATCGCCGAGCAGGATCACGGGATCCATCGTTACTCCCTGACCGCCCACGACTTCGCGATCGACGGCTATCGCGACCAGTCCACCGCCGAGAAGCGCTATCTGCGCCTGCACACCGCCTCGGAGCTGGAGGCCGGGACGCTGAACTTCCACCTGCGCTACCTCGATGCCCCGCGCACCGACGACCCCGGCGGGCTCACGCGCGAGGAGATGCGCCAGAACCGGCGCGCCGCCGCGCCCCTGGCCACGGCGCTGGACAGCACCCAGGAGGCCGACCAGCTGACCACGGGGCTGCAGTGGGAGCAGCCGCTCGGGCCCGGCGAACTGCGCCTCGGCGGGTTCTGGACCCAGCGCGACTACGCACAGCAACTGCCATTCCCCGGCGACTCGCGGGTGGCCTACGAGCGGGACTTCTACGGCCTCAACGCCCTGTACGAACAGGACATCGGGCCGACCCGGGTGCTGACCGGGATCGACCTGGAAGAGCAGCGTGACGATCGCACCCGGCGCTGCGCCGATATCCAGGGTCAGGCGAACTGTCCGGGCGGCACCCCTTCGATCGACGACCTTGCGCTGGACCAGCGCGAGCGGGCGCGATCGCGTGGGGTGTTTGTGCAAACCGACACCGCGCTGGGGTCGGACTGGAACATGGTGCTCGGCGCGCGCCACGACCGTATCCGCATGTCCATCGATGACCATTTCTCCGAGCAGGTGGGCGAACCGGACCGCTCGGATGCGCGGACCTTCCGCGAGACCAGCGCGATGGCGGGGCTGATCTGGCACTTCCAGCCGGACTATCGCGCCTACGTCAACGTGGCCACCAACTTCGAGACGCCGACCTTCACCGAATTCGCAAACCCCGCTGGCGGGGGTGGATTCAACACCGATCTCGACCCCCAGCGGGCGCGCAGCATCGAGCTCGGGATCCGCCGCGAGACCGGTCGCCTGGCTTGGGATGCCTCGGTATACGCGACCCGCGTGCGTGACGAGATCGCCCCGTTCGAGGCGCCCAACGTGGACGGGCGCACCTTCTACACCAACGCCGGGCGCACCGCGCGCAACGGCTTCGAGCTGGCGGTCGACTGGTCCGCAACCGAGCAGTGGACGCTGTCCAGCGCGCTCAGCCTGAACGATTTCCGCTATCGGGATTTCGTGGACCAGCAGGGCGAGCGGCAGGACGGTAATCGGCTGCCCGGGCTGCCGCGCGAGCAGTTGTTCGTGGAGGCCGACTGGCGCCAGGGGCCTTACTTTTTCACCGTCGATGCGCTGTACACCGGCGGGCGCTATGTGAACGACGCCAACGACGAACGGGTGGGCGGACAGACCACGCTGAACCTGCGCGCGGGCCGCCACTGGCAGGACGGCAACGCCCATATCGAGGCCTTCGTGGCCGCGAACAACCTGCTGGACGCGGACCACGTCGACAACATCCGCATCAACGACGGCAACCGCCGCTACTACGAGCCGGCCCCCGGCCTGACCCTGATGGCCGGCATGCGCATGACCTTCGGGCGCTAGCGCCTGCTACCCAGCCGGGTCTCGCGTCTTCACTGGCAGATCTCCGCGAAGCGCATCAAGACAGGCCCGGCTAGTCGCGGCGCCCGGGCCCCTCGGGCGGTTCTTTCGGCTCGATCTCGTCGAGCCGCCCCTGTTCGATCTTGCGCAGGGTCTCGGCGTCGGTGGGGTCGTCGTCCTCCCAGGCGTGCCGGCGGTAGACCGGGAACGGGTCGCGGCGATAGAGGAACCAGCCACAGACCGCACCCACGACCGCGCCGAACAGGTGGGCCTCGAACGAGACCCGGGGGCCGCTGGGGAACACGCCCCAGAGCATGCTGCCGTAGAGGAACAGGATGATGATGGCCACCGCGATGGACAGCGCATCGCGGCGGCGGATCCCGATGACCACGGCAAAGAACATCAGCCCGTGGGTCAGGCCCGAGGCGCCGATGTGCGAACCCTCGCGCGCGAACAGCCAGACCCCCAGCCCGCCCATCAGCCAGATCAGCGGGAGGGCGGTGCGGGTGGCGCGTGGAAAGCCGTACAGCGTGAGCATGCCGAGCACCCACAGGGTCGGCACATTGGCGAGCAGGTGGCCCCAGGAACCGTGAATCAGCGGCGAGGTGATGATGCCCAGCGCCCCGACCGCGTCGCGCGGGATGATGCCCAGCCGCGACCAGTCCCCGCCGAACAGTTCGTGCAGGGCGTGGATCGCGATCAGGGCGGCGGCCCCCAGCATGGGCCAGAGCAGCGCTCGCCGTATCCGCTCCTGCTCGGCCCGGGGGTCGGCCGGGGGTGCCGGCCGGCGAAGATTCATCATGCGCCTAGCCTGCCATGCCCCGGCGCGAGCTCCAATTTCTCCGGAAGTCGGGCGTTAGTGCCCGCCCGGCCCCAGGTCGGCGCCCTTGTCGTGCTGCGCGAGCTTGTCATGGAGTTCGCCGCTCTCGCCGCGCGGGGCCTTCACCTCGACTTCCATGCCGTTGCGACGAAACTTGCCGACGACCTTGTCGATGGCGGCCACCGCCGAGCTGTCCCACAAAGAGGCGCGGGTCAGGTCGATCTCGATGTGGTGGATGCCCTCGCGGTAGTCGAAGCTGTCGATGAACTTGTCCACGGCTACGAAGAACAGCTGGCCGCGCACGGTGTAGATGCGCGTCCGGCCGTCCTCGGACAAGGCACTGGTGACCTCGACCGCCTTGACCATCTTGCGCGCGAAGAAGATCGCGGAGAGCAGCACGCCGGCGAACACGCCCAGCGACAGGTCGTGGGTGATCACGGTGGTGCCGACGGTCACGATCAGCACGGTGGCGTCGGTGCGCGGCAGCTTGTGCAGCGTGGTCAGCGAGCCCCAGTCGAAGGTGGCGATGGAGACCATGATCATCACCGCCACCAGCGCGGCCATCGGGATCATCGAGACCAGGTCGCCCAGGAACACGATGAAGATCAGCAGGAAGATCCCCGCCGACAGCGTGGACAACCGCCCCAACCCCCCGGACTTGATGTTGATCACCGACTGGCCAATCATCGCGCAGCCCGCCATGCCGCCGAAGCAGCCGGTGACGACGTTGGCGATGCCCTGGCCCTGGGCCTCGCGGTTCTTGCCCGACGGGGTGTCGGTCAGGTCGTCGAGGATGGAGGCGGTCAGCAGCGACTCCAGCAGGCCGACGATCGCCAACGCGAATGCGGTCGGGAAGATGATCTGCAGGGTCTCCCAGTTCAGCGGGATGTCCGGGAACAGGAACACCGGCAGGCCGTCCGGCAGCTCGCCCATGTCGCCGACCTCCAGGGTCGGCAGGCCCATGAAGTAGACCAGGACGCTGAGCGCAACGATCGCGACCAGCGGCGGCGGCAGCAGCTTCGGGTAGCCCGGGATCATCGGCAGGCCGTAGAGGATGAGCAGGCCGGCGGTGACCAGCGCCCACATGGTGGTGTCGCCGTCCACCAGGTAGGGCACCTGCGACAGGAAGATCAGGATCGCCAGCGCATTCACGAAGCCGACCAGCACCGTGCGCGGGATGAACATCATGTAGCGCGCGAGCTTGGCCCAGGCGAACAGGATCTGGATGATCCCGGTCAGGATGGTCGCGGCCAGCAGGTACTGCAGCCCGTGTTCCGCCACCAGCGTCACCATCAGCAGCGCCATGGCCCCGGTCGCGGCCGAGATCATGCCGGGGCGTCCGCCGGCGAAGGCGATCACCACCGCCATGGTGAACGAGGCGTACAGGCCCACGCTGGGGTCCACCCCGGCAATGATGGAGAACGCGATCGCCTCGGGGATCAGCGCCAGCGCGACCACGATCCCGGCGATCAGGTCAGCGCGGACGTTGAAGAACCAGACTTTGCGCTGGCGGGCCAGGAAGTCTTGTAGGGTTTGCTGCACGTGGGAATCCCCAATACGGATGCGCGCCGCTGTATCGACCGGGGGCCGAACTGACGGTTGAGCGAACAGGTGCCGGGGGGAACTCGCCCGTGTGACACCCCTGGCGGGCGCGGTTGCAAGCGGTCTGGTGCCAGTACAGACTGAAACCGCCGAAAGGGGGCGAAGTCTAGCACCTCGCACCACGACGCTGAACCGCGCGCCCCCTGTGGGGTCTCGCCGAGGCCCTTCCCACGACCAGCCCGACCACGACCAGTCCGAGGATCCCCATGCTGCAGCGCGTCATCATCGCCGTCGACTTCTCGCCTGCCTCCGCCGCGGCCCTGGCCGTCGCGCGGCAGCACTGCCCGGGGGCGAAAAAGCGCCTGCTCTACGTGATGAAGCCCTCGGACGTGGCGGGGCCCAGCGCGGCCGGCGCCTTCAGTGGCGCCGGCACCTCGCCGCTGAACGCGAAGGACATGCGTCACTCGGCGGAAGACCGGGTCCGCATACAGCTCGAGGCGTGGGCCGAGGCGGACGACGAGGTCGCCGTGGCTATCGGCAGTGCGCCGGAGGAGATCTCCCGCCATGCCGAGGAATGGGGCGCGGACATGATCGTGATGGGCACGCGCGGCCGCAGCCAGATCGCCAGCATGCTCTCCGGGTCCGCGACCGAGTGGCTGGTGCGCAATGCGCGCCTGCCGGTGCTGGTGGTGCACGACGTCCCGCTATCCGACGCCATGAAGGAGAAACTGCCCCCGGAACAGGCCGTCGACTGAGCCCGACGGTTTCGAGCCCACGGTTCTGTAGGAGGCCAGCCCTCTGGCCGATGGGGCGTGTCCGGCGCCGATCGCTCAAGGGGCGGCTGGGCCCCTGCGAATAGACGGGCAGGGGCTGGAGATCGCCACGGCGCTGCGCGCCTCGCGATGACGGGGCCGGTGGGTGGGCAGTGCGGGAGTCGTCAACCGCCGGTCATGGACATGAAGCGCATGACCTTTTCCGGGCGCTCGGAGAACTCGTGGCGCTCCGGCTTCAGGTTGATCGCCTTGATCACCAGTTCTTCCAGTTCCGCGTCGCTGCAGCCCTCGCGCAGGTAGGGGCGCAGGTTCAGGCTGTGCTCGTTGCCCAGGCAGGTGTAGATGGTGCCGTCCACCGACAGGCGCACGCGGTTGCAGGTGTCGCAGAAGTGCTGGGAGATCGGGGTGATGAAGCCGATGCGCACGTCGGTATCCGGGATCTTCATGTAGCGTGCCGGGCCGCCGCCGGGCATCACGCCGGGGACGAGGTTGTAGCGCTGCTCCAGACGGGCGCGCACATCCTGCAGGTTCACGTAGTGCCCCTCCTTCGCCACGCGCCCGGTATCGCCCATCGGCATGGTCTCGATGAAGCGCAGGGTGAAGCCGTGCTCGATGCAGAAGTCGACCATGTCCTCGACCTCCGGCTCGTTGATCCCGCCCATTACCACCATGTTGATCTTGACCGGGTTCAGGCCGGCGGCCTTGGAGGCCATCAGCCCGTCCAGCACCTTCTCCAGCTTGCCGCCGGTGATCTCCTTGAAGACCTCGGGTTTGAGCGAGTCCAGGCTGACGTTGATGCGGGCGACCCCGGCATCCTTCAGCTCCTGGGCGTGGCGCGCCATGCGCGTGGCATTGGTGGACAGCGAGATGTCGTCGATGCCGGGCAGGGCGTTCAGGCGCGCGGCCAGGTCCGGGAGGTTCTTGCGGACCAGCGGCTCGCCGCCGGTCAGACGCACGCGGCGGGTGCCCAGCCGCCCGAAGGCCCCCATTACGCGCTCGATCTCGTCGAAGCTGAGCCAGTGCTCCGGTTCCTCGAAATCCCGAAAGCCCTTGGGCATGCAGTAGAAGCAGCGCAGGTCGCAGCGGTCGGTGACCGAGAGGCGGACGTATTCGATGCGGCGGCCAAAGGCGTCAACGAGGGCGTTTTCATCCGTGGGGGTGGCGTGTTCCATGGCGTTCCGGCTCGTGTCTGTGCGGGGCGATATGTTCAGTCGTACACATCGTAGATCATTGTCGCGGAATTGCCACCCCCGCGAGCCCGCGTGCGTCGATTAACCAGACAATAAATAAAATCTTTAATAGATTAGGCGGGCTTATAAGCGAATAGAAAAGACTCGTTGGCACAAAAGGCGTGTGCCGTCCACAATACGCGATGCACAACTGAATCGAGATCACGAGGTCGCCCCATGAGCGCGTTGCCCGAATTCGAGAACCACGGCAAGCAGGAGATCAAGTACTCCACCTGCTATATGTGTGCCTGCCGCTGTGGCATCAAGGTTACCGTGGAGGACAACAAGGTCCGCTACATCCAGGGGAACCGGCACCACCCGATCAACAAGGGCGTGCTCTGCGCCAAGGGCAATGCCGGCATCATGAAGCAGCAGTCCCCGGCGCGCCTGCACCAGCCGATGCGCCGCAAGCCGGGCACCGAGCGCGGTGCCGGCGAGTTCGAGCCGATCTCCTGGGACGAGGCGATCGACACCCTGTCCGCGCGTCTGCAGAAGATCCGCGAGACCGACCCGCGCAAGCTGGCGTTTTTCACCGGGCGTGACCAGATGCAGGCCCTGACCGGTCTGTGGGCGACCCAGTTCGGCACCTACAACTGGGCGGCCCACGGCGGCTTCTGCTCGGTGAACATGGCCGCCGGCGGCCTGTACACCACCGGCTTCGCCTTCTGGGAGTTCGGCGACCCGGACTGGGACCGCACCAAGTACCACATGCTGTGGGGCGTGGCGGAAGACCATGCCTCCAACCCGATCAAAATCGGGCTGGAAAAGCTCAAGCGTCGCGGCGGCAAGTTCGTTGCGATCAACCCGGTGCGCACCGGCTACCAGGCGATCGCCGACGAGTGGGTGGGTATCAAGCCCGGTACCGACGGTCTGTTCGCGCTGTCGATGCTGCACGTGCTGCTGAAGAACGACCAGTTCGACTGGGACTTCCTGGTGCGCTACACCAACGCCACCCAGCTGGTGGTACAGACCCCGGGGCAGAAGGGCGATGGCCTGATCCTGCGTGACGAGGCCGGCAACCCGCTGGTCTGGGAGCTGGAGAAGGAGGCCTTCGTCGACGGCAGCCAGGTGGACATCAAGCCGGCCCTGTTCGGCGAGTACACCGCGCCGGACGGCCGCCCGGTCAAGACCGTGATGACCCTGCTGGCCGAGCGCTACCTGAGCGACGAGTACTCCCCGGAGAACACCGCCGAGATCACGGGCGTGCCGGCCGAGCAGACCGAGCGCCTGGCGCTGGAGATGGCGCACGTTGCGTTCAAGGAAACGATCGAACTCGACATCGAGTGGACCGACTCCTGGGGCCGCAAGCACGACAAGGTGTTCGGACGCCCGGTGTCCATGCACGCGATGCGTGGCATCTCCGCGCACTCCAACGGATTCCAGACCTGCCGCGCGATCCACTTCCTGCAGATCATGCTGGGTTCGGTGGACTGCCCCGGCGGCCACCTGGCCAAGCCGCCGTATCCGAAGCACATCCCGCCGGGCATCAAGCCGGCCAAGGAATGCGCGCCAAACACCCCGCTGAAGAGCCCGCCGCTCGGGTTCCCGACTGCGCCGGAAGACCTGGTGATCGACGACGACGGCAACCCGTTGCGTATCGACAAGGCCTTTTCCTGGGATGCGCCGGTGTCCAACCACGGCCTGATGCACATGGTCGTGACCAATGCGGTCAAGGGCGACCCCTACCCGATCGACACGCTCATCTTCTTCATGGCGAACATGTCGTGGAACTCCACGATGAACACCACCGAAGTGATGGACATGCTGCGGGCGAAGGACGACAACGGCGAGTACAAGATCCCGTTCCTGGTGGTCTCGGACGCGTTCAATTCCGAGATGGTCAGCTTTGCCGACCTGGTGCTGCCGGATACCACCTATCTGGAGCGCTACGACACCATCTCCATGCTGGACCGCCCGATCTCCGAGCCGGCCGCGGCGGCGGATTCCATCCGCCACCCGATCCTCGAGGCTGATCGCGACGTGCGCCCGTGGCAGGAGGTGATGGTCGAGCTGGCCGGTCGCCTGAAGTTCCCGGCGTTCACCAAGGACGACGGCAGCCGCAAGTTCGCGGACTACAAGGACTTCATCGTCAACTTCGAGAAGGAGCCGGGCATCGGCTTTCTGTCCGGCTATCGCGGCAAGGATGGCCAGAGCCATCTGCGCGGCGAGCCGAACCCGAAGCAGTGGGAGGCGTACATCGAGAACCAGGGGTTCTTCATGTACCACCTGGCGCCGAACGAGCAGTTCTACCGCTATGCCAACAAGGACTACCTCGAACTGGCCAAGCACGCCGGCTGGGTGGGCAAGACCGATCCGATCACGATCGAGCTCTACTCCGAGACCCAGCAGCGCTTCAAGCTGGCCGGCCAGGGCCTGTACGACGGCCCGCAGCCGACCAAGCAGGAGCACAAGGATCGCCTGACCCAGTACTTCGATCCGCTGCCGATCTGGCACAAGCCGCTGGAGCAGACCCGCATTGACGAGGACGAGTACCCGTTCTACGCGGTCAACCAGCGTCCGATGTTCATGTACCACTCCTGGGATTCGCAGAATGCCTGGCTGCGCCAGATCTGTGCCCAGAACTACCTGTACATGAACCGCGGCAAGGCCGAGTCCATGGGCATCGAGGACCTGTCCTGGGTGTGGGTGGAATCCCACAACGGCAAGATCCGCGTGCAGGTCAAGCTGATCGAGGGGTGCGAGCCCAGCACCGTCTGGACCTGGAACGCGATCGGCAAGCAGAAGGGTGCCTGGGGCCTGAAGCCGGAGGCGAACGAGTCGCAGAAGGGCTTCCTGATGAATCATCTGATCAGCGAGCTGCTGCCGAAGAAGGGCGACCCGATCGACAACATCACCAACTCCGACCCGGTCACCGGGCAGGCGGCTTGGTACGACCTGAAGGTCAAGATCACTCCGGCCGCCCCGGGCGAAGAGGGTTCCTGGCCGCAGTTCGACGAGGTCAAGGCCACCCCGGGCATGTCGGCATCGCCGGACACCGGGCGCTACGCCGCGCACCAGCCGGTACACCTGAACCGCGATATCCGCGACGTGCTGACCCGCGGTTCGCTGGACGACGACAAGAACTGATCCGGCCCGCCCCGTGCCGGCCGGGAGCCGGCACGGGGCTGCCCGTACGACTGATTTGAGGGAGTACCAACCATGCGACTTGGACTCGTAATCGACATGGACACCTGTGTGGGCTGCCACGCCTGCGCGGTGGCCTGCAAGCAGTGGAACACCAGCGGCACCACCGGTCCGCTGAGCGACTATCGTCCCTATGGCGAGGACCCGAGCGGCGTGTGGTTCAACCGCATCCGCCATTACGAGGTCGGCGACTATCCGGACAACAAGACCGTCAACATCCCGATGTCCTGCATGCACTGCGAGCATGCCGACTGCGTGAACGTCTGCCCCACCGGCGCCTCCTACAAGCGCCCGGAAGACGGCATCGTGCTGGTCGACCAGGACAAGTGCATGGGCTGCAACTACTGCGCCTGGGCTTGCCCCTACGGCGCCCGCGAGCTGGATCGCGAGGACGGCGTGATGAAGAAGTGCACCCTGTGCGTGGACCGCATCTACGACGAGACCCTGCCGCCGGAAGAGCGTCAGCCGGCCTGCGTGATCACCTGCCCGGCCCACGCGCGCTTCTTCGGTGATTTCGACGACACGAGCTCCGAGGTCAGCCGCCTGGTGCGCGAGCGGGGCGGGGTGAAGCAGATGCCCGAGCTTGGCTACAAGCCGGTCAACACCTACCTGCCGCCGCGGGTCACCCGCCCCATCCCCACCGACGATGTGCGTGCCAATACGCTGATCAGCTCGGTGAAGGACTGGGTCAACAAGATGGTGGCGCGCTAAGCGCGCCCGATCGGGGAGAGAGAACCATGCATCCGGCGTTTTCCGTCATTCTGTTTACCGTCATCTCCGGGGCAGGCTACGGCCTGTTCATCCTGCTGGCGGCCTTCCATCTCGCGGGCATCGGCCCGGCCATGAGCCATGGCGAGCTGATCGCCCACGGTGTGGCGGCGCTCGGCCTGATCACCGTCGGGCTGATGCTGTCCACCGGGCACCTGGCGAACAAGAAGAACGCCTGGCGTTCGTTCATGCGCTTCAAGACCTCGTGGCTGTCGCGCGAGGCGGTGTTTGCCGTCCTGTTCTATCCGTTCGCCGCGATCTACGGCCTCGGCGTCCTGCTGCAAGGCAGCGAGATTGGCCCGCTGGCCGCCGTGGCGGGCGCCATCGCCGCCGTGCTGGCGCTGGTCACGCTGTTCTCGACCGGTATGATCTACGGCTGCCTGAAGACCATCCGCCAGTGGAACACGGCCCTGACCCCGGCCAACTACATCCTGCTGGGTGTGGCCACCGGGTCGGTTGCCTTCGCCGCCATCGCCAGCCTGTTCGGTAACGCCACCCCGATGCACGCGGGCGTGGCCATTGCGCTGCTGCTGATCGCCGGGATCCTGAAGGGGATCTACTACTTCTGGATCTCGCGCGTGACCGGCCCCACCATCAACACTGCCACCACCTTCAACCGCGCGACCGTACGGCTGCTGGATACGGGCCATACCGCCGGTACCTTCCTCACCGACGAGTTCGGCTACGACCCGAGCAAGAATACCACCGACACCCTGAAGATGGGCGTGTTCCTGCTCGCGTTTGGGACTCCGATCCTGGTGTTCGCCGCGATCCTGTCCGGCGTGCCGGCCATCGTCGCCTGGCTGGGGCTGGTCGCGGCCCTCACGGGGGTGGTGATGGAGCGCTGGCTGTTCTTCGCCGAGGCGAAGCACGTCGTGCGCCTGTACCACGGGGCCCAGCACACCTGAGCCCCGGCAGGCCTTTCCGCTATGCCGTGAAGAAACGCCCGCATTGCGCGGGCGTTTTTTTAGTGCTTGTGCTCGTCCTGCTCGCGCATGCCGTGCAGGATGAAATAGCCCATGTATCCGAAGAAGGCCACGATCCCCAGCAGGGTCACAATGGTCAGGATGCCGATGGGGCTCTGGAACATGATCTCGGTCAGCATGACAGCTCCTCCCTTGCCTGAGTGTCATCTACAAAGCTAGCGCCCTGCCTCTCCTAAATAGTTGATCTGCGTCAATTCCGCGAGCGGTCCGCGCCGATTCGCGCTGGTTGCGACCAGGACTGAGGGCTTTGCCGTCTGATCCGCGGCTTTCGGGGGAACTGCGCGCTGGCTCAGCCCTGCCGGAGTGCGTGGTGCAGCAAGGAGCGCGTCGGTGCGCGCGTCCGCCGTGCTTTGCGGGCCTCGGCTTGAACGGAGGTTCGAATCGGGCTCTCAGGCAGCCCATAACGCAGAAAGGGGCCACGAGGGCCCCTTTCTGCGTTATGGCGCGCCCGAGAGGATTCGAACCTCTGACCTCTGCCTCCGGAGGGCAGCGCTCTATCCAGCTGAGCTACGGGCGCAAGCGCTGCAATGATACGGGCGCGCGCGGCGGCGCGTCCAGCCATATTTGACCGCGGCGCTTGGTTTGTGGTCGTGCCCAGCATGATGCCCTATACTCTGCGCCCGATTTGCGTTTGCTGCGCGAGCGCGTTTGGCTAGGCACACCCCATGGCCATGCAAGGCCAGGATCTCGGAGGGAGAGAAGTGGGAAATCAACCGATCAAGATAGACACCGGGAACAAGGTGTTGCTGTTTATCGCGTCCCTGGCCCTGCTGGCCACGGTCCTTTTCCTGGTGTCGCAGCTGGCCACCTGGCTGGCCGGCATGCAGGTCTCCCAGCCCGATACCGTCAGCGAAGAGCGCATTGCTCAGCGCATCGCGCCAATCGGCCAGGTCGTGTCGGGCCAGGTGGATGCTGTGGAAGAAGCTGCGGATCTGAGTCCCGGGGACATCTACTCCAACGTGTGCGCGGCGTGCCATGACAGCGGTGCCTCCGGTGCCCCGATCACGGACGACACCGACGAGTGGAGCAACCGCCTGAATGACAAGGGCCTCGAGGGCCTGTTCGAGAACTCCATCAGCGGGATCGGCGCCATGCCGGCCCGCGGTGGCGATTCGAGCCTGACCGACGAGCAGGTGCAGGAAGTTGTTGCTTACATGCTCGACCAGGCGGGCGTCGACCACGACTACGAAGGTAGCGGCGACAGCAACGGCAACGACGAGGCCGCCGAGGGCGAAGAGCCGGTTGCGACCACCGAGACCGGCGAGGCGGCTGCCGAAGAGGAGGCCGAGGCCGTGGCTGCGATCGCGGTTGACGAAGGGGATGCGGAGCGCGGTCAGTCCCGCTACAACACTTGCGTAGCCTGCCATGGTGCCCAGGGGCAGGGCACCCCGGTGTTCCCGGCGCTGGCCGGCCGTGATGCCGAATACATCGCCGACAAGCTGGTGCGCTACCGTGCCGGCGAGACGGTGGGTGACCAGACGGCCCTGATGGCGCCGAATGCCGCCAATCTGTCGGATCAGGACATCGCCGACCTGGCCGTCTACGTGGCGAGCTTCGAAGACTAGGGCACCGCTAAACCGGCCGCCCTCCAGAACCCCGCCCGGCTCGCCCGGGCGGGGTTTTTTGTGTGTCCGGCATGCCCCGGTGCGTTACTGGGTGCGCCAGTGATCCAGAGCGCGATAGCTCAGTGCCTCGGTGAGGTGCGCGGTCGTGATCGTCTGCGCGCCTCCGAGGTCCGCGATGGAGCGCGCCACTCGCAACACGCGGTGGTAGGACCGGGCCGAGAGCCGGAACCGTTCGGCCGCGCGATCAAGCAACTCGCGGTCGCGTGGGCCCAGTGCCGCGTGCTGTTCCAGGTCCTTGCCCTGAAGCGCGCGGTTCAGGGCCCCCTGGCGCTCCTTCTGCACGTCACGGGCCCGCGCAACGCGGGCCGCCACGGTGGCCGAGTCCTCCGCGGGCGCTGCATCCGCGGCGAGGTCCGCCGGCGGGATGCGCGGCACCTCGATGGCCAGGTCGATCCGGTCGAGCAGGGGCGCCGACAGGCGTCTGCGGTGCCGGGCGCGTTGTTCCGGGGTGCATTCGCAGCGCTCCGCCAGGTTGCAGTCGAACCCCTGGGGGCAGGGGTTCATCGCCCCGACGAGCTGGAAGTGTGCCGGAAATTCTGCCTGGCGCGCGGCCCGTGAAATGTGGATCACCCCGGTTTCCAGCGGCTCGCGCAGTACATCCAGTACGGAGCGGTCGAATTCCGTGAGTTCGTCGAGAAACAGCACACCCTGATGGGCCAGCGAGACCTCGCCCGGTCGAGGCGTGCTGCCACCGCCGACCAGGGCGACGCCCGATGCGGTGTGGTGGGGCGAACGGAACGGCCGCGCGCGCCAGTCGCCACGCAGATGCTGACAGCCGCGGAGGCTGTGGATGGCGGCTGTCGCCAGGGCCTCGTCCTCGTCCATCGGCGGCAGGATGCCGGGGATGCGGGCGGCCAGCATGGATTTCCCGCTGCCCGGCGGCCCCACCATCAGCAGGTGGTGACCCCCGGCTGCTGCGATCTCCAGGGCCCGCCGCGCCTGGTGTTGGCCGCGTACGTCCGCGAGGTCCGGGTGCGTCGGCGGCGCTGGCGCCGGCGGCGTGGCCGCGGACAGGGGCTCCCGTCCGGCCAGGGCGGCACATACCGTCGCGAGGTGGGCGGCCACACGGATGCGCGCGCGCCCGGCGAGCGCGGCCTCGGCGCCGTCCTCCGGATTCACTACCAGGCTGCGCTCGGCGTCCGCCGCCGCGAGCCCGGCGGTCAGGGTTCCGCCCACCGGCCGCAACTGTCCGTCCAGCCCCAGCTCGCCGAGGAATTCGTGCTGCGCCAGTGCGGCGGCGGGGATCTGCTGGCTGGCCGCGAGGATGCCCAGTGCGATGCCGAGGTCGAAGCGGCCCCCGTCCTTGGGCAGATCGGCGGGGGCCAGGTTGACCGTGATGCGACGGCGCGGAAACTCGAACCCGCTGGTCTGGATCGCGGCGCGCACACGGTCACGACTTTCGCGTACCGCGGCCTCGGGCAGCCCGACGATCTGGAAGGCCGGCAAGCCGTTGGCGAGGTGGGTCTCGATGGTGACCAGCGGGGCCTGGATGCCATCAATGGCGCGCGCGTAGGCAATGGTGACGGGCATCCGTGCCCCTCCGTTCGAGCGCCGGGCGTCCGTGCCTGGCGGGTAATTGCAGTGGTGTTAGCGTTCGCCGGTCGCGGCGGCCTGGCCTTCCAGCACGGCAATGCGTGCCTCGAGTTCGGCGAGACGTTCCCGGGTACGTTCCAGCAGCGCCACCTGGACATCGAAATCCTCACGGGTCACCAGATCCATGCGTTCGAATCCGCTCTGGAGCGATGACCGCACCTGGCGCTGGATGTCCTCCTGCATGTGCCGGACCGACTCCGGGAGGCTGTCGCTGATCCGGCGGGCAATGTCGTCGAGGTGTTTGGAATCGATCATGCTGCAGTCTCCTGGCGCGTGCGTTGTCCAGTCAGTTTAGCGTGTTCTACTGCGAGGCCGAGCGACCGCCATCCACCGGGATGACCTGACCCGTGATGTAGGGGGCATCCAGCAGCAGAAAGCGCACGGTGCGGGCGATGTCCTGCGGGCTGCCCTCGCGCTTGAGGGCGGTGCGTTCGACCATGGCCTCGTGCGTCCCGGCGTTCGCCGGGTCTTCCGGAGACAGGATCGCCCCGGGCGCCACGCCGTTGACCCGTACCCCGGGTCCCAGTTCGCGTGCGTAGGCCTGAGTCAGCGCCCAGAGTCCGGCCTTGGCTGCGGAATAGACCGGATAGCCCTTCAGCGGCCTGAGGGCGTGGATATCGACAATGTTGACGACTGCGCCGTGCGCCCGCTGCAGGGCCGGGGCGCAGGCCTGGGTGAGAAACGTCGGGGCCTTCAGGTTGGAGCCCAGCAGATCATCCCAGGCGGCGGCGTCGATTGCGCCGACCGGCGTGGCGTAGAAGGTGGAGGCATTGTTCACCAGAAAGTCCAGCCGCCCCCAGGCTGCCTCCGCTTCCCGCGCCAGGCGATTGATAGCCTCCGGGTCCAGCAGGTCCGCCTGGAGTGCGCGCGCGCTGTCGGGGCGCTGGCGTTCGAGTTCGTCCACCAGCGCATCCGCGTCGGCCCGCGAGCCACGGTAGTGGATCAGCACCCGCAGCCCCGCGGCGTGCAGGTCGCGCGCAATCGCGGCGCCGACGCGCCGCGCCGCACCGGTGAGCAGCGCCACCGGCCCTGCCGTATCGTCGTGGTCCACGTTGTCGTTTGCCTGGTCGGGCTGTGCCTGCGCCACCTTTGCCTCCGGGTTGATACCATTGCAGCGCCATGATGCCGCCGAAACCTAGCACAAACGTCCCCGACGATCCGGTCGCCGCCGCGGTGGCCGAGCGTCTGCATGCCTCCCTTGTACAGAGTGTCGCCGCCGCAGGCGGGTTCCTCCCGTTTGTCGACTACATGCAGGCGGCGCTGTATGCCCCGGGCCTCGGCTACTACGTAAATGGCGCGCACAAGCTGGGTCACGGTGGCGATTTCGTCACCGCGCCGGAGCTGAGCCCGTTGTTCGGCGAGACCCTTGCGACCTGGCTCGCACCGGTGCTGCGCGATGATCTGGGCGGGGGTGCGACGCTGCTGGAATTCGGTGCGGGCAGCGGGCGCCTGGCCGGCGACGTGATCGCCACGCTGCGCGAACTGCGCGTGCCCTGGCAGCGCTACTGGATTGTCGAGGTCAGCCCGGATCTGCGCGCGCGGCAGCAGGCGCACCTCGAGGCTACCCTTGCCGCCGACGAGTACGCGCGCGTGGCGTGGCTGGATCACCTGCCGCGGGCGCCGCTGCGCGCTGTGGTCCTGGCCAACGAGGTGCTCGATGCGCTGCCGGTAGAGCTGTTTCGCTGGCGCGAGGGGCGGGTCTGGCAGGTCGGGGTCGGCGTCGGGGCGGACGGGACGCTGACACTGGCCGAGCGTCCGGCCCCGCCGACCCTGGCGGAGCCGGTGGCCCGGCTGCAGGATGCCCATGGCCCCTGGCCCGAGGGGTATCTGTCCGAATGGCGCCCGGCCCAGGCGGCCTGGGTCAAGGGCGTCTCCGATTGCCTCCGTCAGGGTGTGGCCGTGATCGTCGACTACGGGTTCCCGCGTAGCGCCTATTACGCGCCGGAACGCCGCGAGGGCACCCTGGTGGGCTACTACCGTCAGCAGATGATCCTGGATCCGCTGGCCCGCCCCGGCCTGATGGACCTGACCGCGAGCGTGGACTTTACCGGCGTGGCCGAGGCCGCGACCGCGGTCGGGCTTGAGGTGCTGGCCTATGCTGGCCAGGGCGAGTTCCTGCTTGGGGCCGGGCTGCCGCAGCGTTTCGAGGCACGGGTGGGCAGTGGCGAGGACGCGCGGCAGACGCTGCAGGCGGCGCAGGCCGTGCGCATGCTGACCCTGCCGGGCGAGATGGGGGAGCGCTTCCAGGTGATGGCCCTGGGGCGCGGCTGCAGCCATTTGCCGCTGGATGGCATTCCCGACCGCCGGGGGCGTCTGTGAGGGCGCTGCATACCCCGCGCCCCGTCGCGGGATCCTTCCCCGTAATCGGTTCCGGGGGCATGCTGACGCCATGAAAGTACTGGGTATCGAGACCTCCTGCGACGAGACGGGCGTGGCCCTGATTGATTCCGAGCAGGGCCTGCTGGCGCATCGCCTGTACAGCCAGACCGATCTGCATGCGATCTACGGCGGCGTGGTGCCGGAGCTGGCCTCGCGTGACCACATCCGCCGCCTGTTGCCGCTGGTGCGCGCGGTGCTTGATGCCGCCGGTGTGGACGGGCGCGAGCTGGATGCGGTGGCCTACACCGGCGGCCCGGGCCTGCTGGGGGCGCTGCTGACCGGTGCCTCCGTCGCGCGCGCGCTTGCCTGGGGCTGGGGCGTCCCGGCACTGGCGGTCCATCATCTGGAGGGGCACCTGCTGGCGCCGTTTCTGGACGACGCAGGGTTGGAGTTTCCCTTTCTGGTGCTGCAGGTCTCCGGTGGGCATACCCAGTTGATCCACGCGCGGGCGCTGGGGGACTACGAACTGGTCGGCGAGAGTATCGACGATGCCGCGGGCGAGGCCTTCGACAAGACCGCCAAGCTGCTGGGGCTCGGGTATCCGGGCGGGCCCGCGCTGGCCCGTCTGGCCGAGCAGGGCGAGTCCGGCGTGCTGCGCCTGCCGCGTCCGATGCTGGACCGCCCCGGGCTGGACATGAGTTTTTCCGGTCTCAAGACGGCGGTGCTCACCGCGCTGAAGAAGCAGGCCTATCGGCCACAGGATGTCGCCCGCGCCTTCGAGGAGGCGGTGACCGATACCCTGGTGGAAAAGACCCGGCGCGGGCTGGAGCACACCGGTGCGCCCACGCTGGTGGTGGCCGGAGGCGTCGCGGCCAATGTGACCCTGCGCGCCGGGCTGCAGGCCATGGGCCGGCGCCAGGGGGTCCCGGTCTACTTCCCGCGCCCGGAGTTCTGTACCGACAACGGCGCGATGATCGCGCTGGCCGGGCTGCGGCGGCTGCAGGCCGGCGCCCCCGTGGACCGCGGGGCGCCGGTGGTGGCGGCGCGTGCGCGCTGGCCGCTGGCGGAGCTGGATGCGCCCGTGCCGGCCTGAGCGTTTCGGCAGGCAGGGGCACACATTTGCACACCTGTCTGCCGGATAGCCTGTCCGACCCGGGGCGGGCTGTCGGGGTGTGCGACCGTCACCTGCGTCTGGCAGGCCCCTGATCGGTGGGGGAGGCGTCTCCGGAAGGCTTGCTCTTCTGACCGATGCGTGACTCCTCGCCGCGCATCAGACGGCGGATGTTGCCATCGTGGCGAATGAACAGGACCACGCTCATCAGGGCCACGATGGCGCTGATCCAGTGATCCATGCCCAGCAGCACCATGTACACCGGGGCCATGCCGGCGGCGACCAGTGCCGCCAGTGACGAGTACCGCCAGATGGCGGCCACCAGCAGCCAGGTGAGCAGGACCAGCCCGCCCACCAGCGGGCTGATGGCGAGGATGACCCCGAGGGCGGTGGCCACGCCCTTGCCGCCGCGCAGGCGGTAGTACACCGGGAAGACATGGCCGAGGAAGGCGGCAAGTCCGATCAGGCCGATGGCCCAGTCGGGAAACAGGTCCAGTTGCAGGGCGATGAACACGGGCAGCCAGCCCTTGCCGACATCCCCGATCAGCGTGATGATGGCCGCCTTCTTGCCCCCCGAGCGCAGCACGTTGGTGGCGCCGGGATTGCCCGAGCCGGTCGTGCGCGGGTCCGGCAGGCGCAGCAGCTTGCTGACCAGAATGGCGGTGGAGAGCGATCCCAGCAGATACGCGATGATGATGCCGATTGTAATGCCCATGGACGGTCAGCCTGCCTGCGCGTGTTGGCGAGAGGATTCGGTCGCACATGATACGCAAGCTGCCGCCGGCCGGTCAGGGTGCTGACGTGACTCGCGCAGGCTCACCGGAGCCGGCCCCGACGCTGGTGCTGCTGCATGGCTGGGGGTTCTCCGGCGCCGTGTGGGCGCCACTGCGGGCAGCCCTGCCGCCGTCGGTCCGGGTGCTCGCTCCGGATCTGCCCGGGCACGGCGCCAGGCGGGGCGGGGCGTGCCTCGCGGACCCGGAAGCGGCGGCCGCGGCGGTGATCGCCGGACTGCCGCAGGGGGTGGAGTGTCCGGTCTGGGCCGGCTGGTCCCTCGGCGGGCTGGTGGCCCTGGCGGCCGCGCGCCAGTGGGCGGGCCCGCAGGGGCTGATGCTGATCGGTGCCAGCCCGCGCTTCGTGCAGGCGGACGACTGGCCGGCCGCGCTACCCGTGGCCGAGCTGGACGACTTCCGTCTGGCCCTGGGCGGTGATCGCCGGCGTCTGGAGCGGCGACTGGCCATGCTCTGCGCGCGTGGCAGCGCCGATGCCGCCACGCTCGCCCGCGATCTGGGCAGCCGGTTGCATACGGCGCCCGCCACGCCGGAGGGGCTGCGGGCCGGACTGGACCTTTTGGCGACGGCCGATCTGCGCCCCGCCTGGGAGCGGGTGCCGGCCCCGGTGGCGGCCTGGCTGGCGGCCGATGACGCGCTGGTGCCGGCGGCGGTCGCGACGCACCTGCGGGCGTTGCGACCCGACAGCTACATCGGCGGCGGGCCGGGTGGCCACGCCGACTGGATCGCCCACCCGCAGGCGCTGGCCGACTTTGCCGGTGCATTCCTTAACCAGTGCAGCGCAGGGGAACAGGCATGAGCCGACCCGACAGCTTCGATCTCGACAAGGCGCGGGTCCGCGAGGCCTTCGCGCGGGCGGCCGCCACCTACGAGGAACACGCCGTCCTCCAGCGCGAGGTGCAGGAGCGCATGCTGGGCCGGCTCGACTGGATCCGCCTGCAGCCAGAGCGCATCGTCGATCTTGGCTGCGGCACCGGCGAGGCCCTGGATCACCTGGGCCGGCGCTATCGCGGCGCGCGCCTGGCCGGCGTGGACTTTGCTCCGGAGATGGTCGCGCGGGCGCGTCGCCGGGGCCGCTGGTTACGCCGCCCGCTGGCAGTCTGTGGCGATCTGGAGGCTTTGCCGCTGGCGGACGCCGTGTTCGACCTGGCCGTCTCCAGCTCCGCCCTGCAGTGGTGCAGCGACCTGGACCAGGCCTTTTCCGAGGTCCGTCGCATCCTGCGGCCTGGCGCCTTGTGGATGTTCACCACCTTCGGCCCGGATACCCTGCGCGAGTTGCGCGCGGCCTTCGCCGCGGTGGACGGTGGCGGTGTGCACGTGAACGCCTTCATCGACATGCACGACATTGGTGATGCCCTGGTCCGCGCCGGCTTCGCCGACCCGGTGATGGATCAGGAAACCGTGACCCTGACCTATGCGGATCTGACCGGGCTGATCCGGGATCTGCGCGGCATCGGCGTGCGCAACGCCCTCGTGGGGCGCCCGTCGGGCCTGTTCGGGCCGCGACGCCTGATCGCGGTGGCCGAGGCCTACGCTCGCGAATTCGGGCACAACGGGCGCCTGCCGGCGAGCTGGGAGGTGGTGTACGGCCATGCCTGGGTGCCGGACGCGCCGCCGCCGTCGCGGCCGGAGGGCCGGGTGATCCCGGTGCAGCCGGTTCGTTGATCCAGATCAACGATTCCGGCCGTAAAGCCCTCGCTCGGACCCGGGTAAAAGATGTATCCTCCGGCTCAGGAAAAGTTCCGCCGGCGACGCTCAATATCCGAGTGACACAGGCGGTATTGGTTTTTTGTGGGCCCAGAATGGGGTAGAGTTCACGCCCCCGAACCATCGGGACATCCGTGTTCCCCGCAGCAAGGTGGAAAAGTCATGTCACAAGCAGCCACTACGGCGGGCGCCGCACCCGCAGCGTCAGTCGCTTCAACCGAGCAGTACAACTACGCGATCATCAAGCGTTTCGCGATTGCCGCCGTCCTCTGGGGCGTGTTTGGCATGGCCGCGGGGGTCTGGATTGCCTCGCAGCTGGCATTTCCGTTCCTGAATTTCGACATCGCCCAGATCACCTTTGGCCGCTTCCGGCCGGTGCACACGACGGCGGTGATCTTCGGTTTTGGTGGTAACGCCCTGTTTGCGACGTCCTATTACGTCGTGCAGCGCACCTGTCAGGCGCGCCTGTTCAGCGACTCTCTGGCCAGCTTCACCTTCTACGGGTGGAACCTGGCACTGATCCTCGGGGTGCTCAGCTACACCATGGGTATCACCCAGGGCCGCGAGTACGCGGAGTTCAACTGGCAGATCGACATCATCATCCTGGTCGTCTGGGTGGCCTACTTCGTGGTCTACCTGATGACCCTGCTGCGCCGGACCCAGCCGCACATCTATGTGGCGAACTGGTTCTTCATGGCCTTCATCCTGGCGACCGCCCTGCTGCACATCTTCAACAACCTTGAAGTCCCGGTCGGCCTCTTCCACCCGCACTCCTACCCTCTGTTCTCCGGGGTGCAGGATGCGATGCGCCAGTGGTGGTACGGCCATAACGCGGTGGGCTTCTTCCTGACGGCCGCGTTCCTCGGGATGATGTACTACTTCGTGCCCAAGCAGGCCGGTCGACCGATCTACTCGTACAAGCTGTCGATCATCCACTTCTGGGCGCTGGTGTTCCTGTACATGTGGGTGGGTGCGCACCACCTGCACTGGACCGCCCTGCCGGACTGGGTCTCCACCCTGGCGGCGACCTTCTCCATCCTGCTGCTGCTGCCCTCCTGGGGCGGCATGATCAACGGCATCATGACCCTGTCGGGCGCCTGGGATAAGCTGCGTACCGACCCGATCATGCTGTTCCTGATCACCGCGCTGGCGTTCTACGGCATGTCGACCTTCGAGGGCCCGATGATGTCCCTGAAGAGCGTAAACGCGCTGTCGCACTACACCGACTGGACCGTGGGTCACGTGCACTCCGGTGCCCTCGGCTGGGTGGCGATGATCTCCTTCGGCTCGCTGTATCACCTGATCCCGCGGCTGTGGAACGTGAATCTGTACAGCCTGAAGCTGGTGTACGTGCACTTCTTCCTGGCGACCATCGGGATCGTGCTGTACATCACCGCGATGTGGGTGGCCGGTATCGGTCAGGGCCTGATGCTGCGCGCCTTTGACCAGTACGGGAACCTGGCCTACACCTTCACCGAGTCGGTGGTGTTCCTGCACAAGCCGTACGTGGTACGTGCCATTGGTGGCGGGTTCTTCCTGGTCGGCATGCTGATCATGGCGTTCAACATCGCGATGACCGTTCGCTCGGGCATCAAGGCCGAGGCCCGCGAGGCCCAGGCCGCGTCCGCCGAAGCCCGCACGGCCTGATTAGGGAGAGACTAGATCCATGAAGCATGAAAGCGTTGAAACTAATGCCGGCCTGCTGATCATCCTTACCCTCGCGGTGATCAGCGTCGGTGGCCTGGTCGAGATCGTGCCGCTGTTCTACATCGACGACACGATCGAGGAAGTGGACGGCGTTCGCCCGTATACCCCGCTGGAACAGCGTGGGCGCGACATCTACATTCGTGAGGGCTGCTACGCCTGCCATTCGCAGATGGTGCGCCCCTTCCGCGACGAGATGCTGCGTTATGGTCACTACTCGCTGGCGGCGGAGTCGCAGTACGACCATCCGTTCCAGTGGGGCTCGAAGCGTACCGGCCCGGACCTGGCGCGTGTGGGGGGCAAGTACTCTAACGAGTGGCAGGTTCAGCACATGATCGACCCGCAGTCGCTGGTGCCGGAATCGATCATGCCGGGTTACCCCTGGCTGGCGACGACCCCGCTGGACTACTCCGATATCGATCGTCGCATGATGGCGCTGAAGCGTGTGGGCGTGCCGTACTCGCTCACCGACGAGGAATACCAGGCCAACGTCGAGAGGTTCGGCGAGCAGCACGCGCGGATGTTCGACATCCGCGACGCCGAGGACAACCTGGTCGCTCAGGCGCAGGCCGAGAACTTCGACGGCAATCCCGACGTGATTACCGAGATGGATGCCCTCGTGGCCTATCTGCAGGTACTCGGGACCATGGTCGACTTCAGCGAATACGACGACGGCCACTTTGCCGAATTCCGGTAAGGGAGCGCGGGTGCCAAAATGACGGGACTGTGGGAATGGATCACGGACCTGGGCAACAGCAAGATGTTGGCCTTGATCCTCTTCATGAGCACCTTTATCGGGGTCGTGATCTTCCTGTTTTCCAATCGTCGACGCGCCCAGAAGTTCGAGACGTATCGCTACATTCCTCTGGACGATGATGATTCGCATCGGGAGCCCGTGGCCCGGCGCGACAAAACCAAGAGTGACGAGCAATGAGCACACAGGACAACCGTGAAAAGGACCCGAACCAGGTCGAGACCACTGGGCACGTCTGGGACGATAACCTTCAGGAATACAACAATCCGCTGCCGCGCTGGTGGCTGTGGGGCTTCTACGCCACGATCGTGTTTGCCCTGGTCTACTGGCTGCTCTACCCGGCCTGGCCGATTGGTGACAGTTTCACCAAGGGCTTCAATACCATCACCTTCGAACAGAACGGTGAAGAGCGGACCATGCACTGGAACACCCGTGCGCTGCTGGCGCGGGACATGCAGACCGGCACCTACGCGGTGCGTCAGCGTGAAATGCTCGAGCAGGTCGCGGCGCAGGACTACGAAACCATCCTGCAGGATGCCGAAAGCATGAGCTTCGTGAACGCCTATGCGCAGGGCTCCTTCGGGACCTGGTGTGCGGCATGCCACCAGGTCGGTGGCGCCGGCGTCGTCGGTCAGTACCCGAACCTGCGCAATGACCATTGGAAGTGGGGTGGTACCGTCGAACAGATCGAGGAAACCCTGCACAAGGGGCGCCTGGGCTACATGCCGGGTTACCGCGATACCCTCGATGGCGATCAGTTGAACCAGGTGGCCGCCTATGTCCTCTCGCTGAACGGCTACGAGGTGGACACGGACGCCGCTGACGCCGGCGCGCGGATCTTTACCGGTACCGACGGCGGCTGCTTCCAGTGCCACGGCATGGACGCGCAGGGCCTGACCTCGCAGGGCGCGCCGAATCTGACCAACGACCTTTGGGGTCTGATCGATGTGCGAGGCGCCGACAGCGACTCCGAGCGCCAGCGTCTCGTCGCAAATTTCGTGCGTGACGGCGTCCAGCGCGAGATGCCGGCCTTTGGCGATCGCCTGTCGGATGCGGAGATCAAGATGCTGACCGCCTACGTGCACTCGCTCGGCGGGGGGCAGTAGACCAGGGATGGAGGCGCTGGCGACTGCCCGGGCGGGCAGTCTGCCAGGCACGCTTCGCTACAGGGGTGCCCGCCGGGTTTTTTGACGCCCGTCGGCGCCCCTGTTTTTTTATGTAAACGGCACATTGTGCCGGGCTGGCGCGCAGGCGCCGACAGCCCTGCTGCCGGGCGACCCCCGGGAGGTTTTATGTCCCAGTCCCAGCCCCTGTACGAGGCGCGCATCCCGATCCATCCGCGATCGGTCAAGGGGCGCTTCCGCAACCTGAAGACCGGCATCCTGCTGCTGGCCTACGGGGTGTTTTTCGGGTTGCCCTGGATTCGCTGGGAACGGGAATACGGACCCAACCAAGCGGTGCTGTTCGACATTCCGGGGCGCCAGTTCCACATCTTCGATCTGGTGGTCTATCCGCAGGACATCTTCTGGCTTGCGGGCTTCCTGGTGCTGGCGGCATTACTGCTGTTCTTCGTGACCGGCGTCGCCGGACGCGTGTTTTGCGGGTATTTCTGCTTCCAGACGTTGTGGACCGATGTCTTCATGTGGCTGGAGCGGAAGATTCAGGGCGAGCGCCCGGCGCGCCTGCGGCTCGCGCGCCAGCCCTGGAATGCGGAGAAGGCCCTGAAGTACGGGGCCACCCATCTGTCTTGGCTACTGGTGGCCTTCTCCACCGGTCTGGGCTTCGTACTCTACTGGGGCAACGCGCCGGATATCGTGGCGGCGTTTTTTACCGGCCAGGCGGTCCAGGCGGCGTACATCACCACGGGGATCCTCACTGCGACGACGTACACCTTCGCCGGGCTTGCGCGCGAGCAGGTGTGCACCTTCATGTGTCCCTACGCGCGCTTCCAGAGCGTGATGTTCGACCGCGACACCATGATCGTCTCCTACGATGAGACGCGCGGCGAGGGATCGGCCGGCCGGGCCAAGGTCAAGGCGGGTCTGAAGACCCGGGAAGAACGCCAGGCCGCAGGTGTCGGCGACTGCATCGACTGCGGTTACTGTGTCCAGGTCTGCCCTACCGGGATCGATATCCGGGACGGACTCCAGTTCCAGTGCATCCACTGTGCGCTGTGCATCGATGCCTGCGACACGATCATGGACAAGCAGGGCTGGCCGCGCGGCCTGATCGCCTACACCTCCGAGCGCGAGCAGGAGGGCGGCAAGACACATTTCCTGAAGGGCAAGAGCATCGGCTACGGCGCCGCAGTCCTGATCGTGATCGTGGCGCTGGTGGGCAGCATCCTCGGGCGCCCACCCGTCGACGCCAGCGTGAACCAGGTTCGCCAGCCGCTGTACGTGCAGATGTCCGACGGGCGCATCCAGAATGGCTACGAGATTCGTCTGAACAATACGGCCGATCGCGAGCTCGACTTCGAGATCGGTCTCGCAGGACTGGAGGGCGCCGAGCTGGATCTAGGGCAGCTGGACCGAATCCGTCTCGAGCCCGGCGAGCGGCTGACCGTCGTCGCGCGCGTGCGTCACGAGGTGCCGGCCGGCACCTCGTCACCGACGCCGTTCCGCTTCGTGATCACCGACCGCGATGGTCATATCGAACCGCTTGAGGTTTCAAGCCAGTTCAGCCACCGCTAGAGATCCATTGCCCCGGTGGCCGGAGAAACATCAATGCGGCTAACGGAAATCGCGCTTCGCACGGCTTGTGCTTAGCTTGCCAACACGCAGAATCGAAGACACCAACATGAGCAATCTGGTTATATCCCTCGGCGTCGGCACGGCTCTTCTGGCCATGCTGTTCATGCTGATCTATCGCTTTACTCGCCTGAAGGCCTATAGCACTGCGGCGGTTGTGGTCGCCCTGATGCTGTTTGTCTTTATCCCGTACTCGATCCTGACCTGGCAGGGTGCGGATGTCTTTGCGATCCACCTCGCGCTGTACATCATCGTGCCCTACGGCCTGGGAATCGTCTTCACCCAGAAAGAGGCCGAAGCGGAGAGCGGCGCGAAGGCCAAGATGGGTCGACTGCACTGGGCGCCGCTGGTGCTGGTGGGCTTCTTCACCATCGTGGCTTCGGTCCAGGCAGTCCTGATCACGCTGGCGCATAACGGTATGCCGCAGCAGTTCATCGGTTCCATCCTGCCGGAGCCGGAGAATCGTGCCGAGCGGGTGACCTCCGGGTTCCCCGGCACCGTCGCGGGTATGGAGAGTCGCGATCAGGCCCTTGCGGTACATCGGGTCTCGGAGCTGCAGGCGCAGCGCCAGATTGGCTGGCAGGTCCGCCAGGGCTGGGTCGAGCGTCCCACCGAGGGCGAGGCCGCAACTCTGCAGATCGAGGTCCGCGATGCCGCCGGCGAGCCGATTAACGATGCGCGTATCGCCGGCCTGTTCATGTGGCTGGCCGATGAGCGCCGGGACCAGGGTTTCGAGATGCAGCCGATGGGCGAGGGCCTGTACCAGGTCGAGATCGCCCTGCCGGCACCGGGCCGCTGGGATCTGCGCTTTCAGGTGAGCCACGACGGCCAGTTACTGGAGCAGCAGGCGCGGACCCGGGTGCGTAGCGCCCAGTCCGGCTGACCGCCACCGCGACCTCCGTGGCGTCCGTCTCCGGCTCGCACGCCCCGCCCTCGGCGGAGGCGGATGAGCGCTGCTTTCATTGTGGTCTGCCCGTGCCCGCCGGTGCCCTGTACCCGGTGGAGTTCGAGGGCATCGCACACCCCACCTGCTGCCCCGGCTGCCAGGCGGTCGCCGGGGCCATCATCGAGCGTGGCCTCGGCGCCTACTATCACCACCGCGACGCACCCCCTGCCGAGACCGGGAGCCCGCTGGTCCCGGACGAGCTGCGCGAGCTCGAGCTGTTCGACCATCCTGGGGTCCAGCAGCAGTTCGTGACTCCCGCCGGCGCCGGCGGGGCGCGCCGCGAGGCCGCCCTGATGCTCGAGGGCATCACCTGCGCCGCCTGTGTCTGGCTCAATGAGCGCCACGTGCAGGCGCTGCCCGGTGTCGTGCGCTTCCGGGTCAATTACTCCACTCATCGCGCCCAGGTCGAGTGGGATCCCGAGCGCATCGCCCTGTCGGACATCCTCAAGGCGATCCGCGATATCGGCTACCACGCGCACCCCTACGACCCGGGTACCCGCGAGCAGGCCATCGCACGCGAACGCAGCCTGGCACTGCGTCGGATCGCGGTCGCCGCGCTGGGGATGATGCAGGTGATGATGCTGGCTGTCGCCCTGTGGCTCGGCGCGGAGGACACCGAGCACGAAGACCTGCTCCAGTTCATGCGCTGGGTGGCCGCCGTGCTGACCACCCCGGTGGTACTGTACTCGGCCATCCCGTTCTACCAGAGTGCCTGGCGCGACCTGCGTCACCGCCAGCTGGGCATGGATGTCCCGGTCAGCCTCGCGATCATTGCCACCTATGTCGCCAGTCTGTATGCCGTGGTGCTGGGTAGCGGCGAGCATGTCTATTTCGAGTCGGTGGTCATGTTCGTGTTTTTCCTCCTGACCAGCCGCTATCTCGAACTAATCGCGCGCCAGCGCGCCAGCCACGCCATCGACCGCCTCGACCGCCTGGTGCCGGCCATCGCCAACCGCGAGGCTCCCGACGGTCAGATCGCTGTCGTACCGGTGGGCGAGCTGGTGCCCGGGGACCGCGTCCGCGTTCGCCCCGGCGAGACCATCCCGACCGACGGGGTGGTGCGGGCCGGCGAATCCACGGTCAACCGCTCCCTGCTGACCGGTGAACCCGAACCGCATCCGGCCCGGCCGGGTGATCACGTGACCGGCGGTACCGTCAACGTCGATGGCCCGCTCACCATCGAGGTCCAGCGAGTCGGCGCCGAGACCACCCTTGCGGCGATCCAGCGTCTGCTGGATCGGGCGCAAACCGAAAAACCGCGTATGGCGCGCATTGCAGAGGCCGGTACCGGCTGGTTCGTGGGCGCGGTTCTGGTGCTCACCGCCGTGGCTGGCCTGGTCTGGTACGCCTGGATCGACCCCGAGCGCGCACTCTGGGTGATGGTCGCGATGCTGGTGGCCACCTGCCCGTGTGCGCTTGCCCTGGCCACGCCGGTGGCCCTGACGGCGACGACGGGCGCGCTGTCCCGGCTCGGCGTGCTGGTCACCCGGGGTAGCGCCCTGGAGACCCTGCCGCGGGTCGATACGATCTGCTTCGACAAAACCGGGACCCTCACGGTCGGCATGCCCCGGCTGATGGCGGCTACGGACCTTCAGCCGCCCCCGGCGGATACGTCCTGGCACGCCTGGGCCGCGGCGCTCGAGGCGCATTCCGAGCACCCCCTGGCGCGGGCGCTGGCTGCCCCATCCGACAGCGGGCCGGTTGTCGCAACCGATGTCCGCAATCTCCCGGGGCGCGGAGTCTCGGGCACTATCCGCGGCCAGCGCGTGGCCATTGGCGGTGCCTCCATGCTGCCCGATGACGCGGCGGCCACCCCGGCGCCGCCACCCGAGTTTCCGCTGGCTACCCCGGTCTGGCTGGTGGTCGATGACCGCCCGGTTGCCCTGTTCTGGCTGGCGGATGCGCCGCGTCCCGACGCCCGGGACGTGATCGCGGACCTGCAGGGGCGCGGGTTGCAGGTGGCCCTGCTCACCGGCGACCGGCCCGAGGCCGCGCGCGCGTTCGCGGCCCAGATGGGCATCGCGACCGCCGCCGGTGGCCTGACCCCGGAGGACAAGCTCGGCTACGTGCGTGCCCGCCAGGCCGAGGGCCGTGTGGTGCTGATGGTGGGCGAGGGCATCAATGATGCCCCGGTGCTGGCCGGCGCCGATGTGTCTCTGGCGATGGGTGGCGGCACCCATCTGGCCCAGACCCAGGCCGACCTGGTCCTGCTGTCGGACCGTCTCGAGCACCTGCCCCAGGCCCTGGAGCAGGCGCGCCACACCCGTCGCGTCATCCGCCAGAACATCGCCTGGGCGATCGGATACAACGTCGTGGCGCTGCCGGTGGCGGCGTCCGGGCTGCTGACCCCGTGGCTGGCCGCGCTCGGCATGTCCCTCAGCTCCCTGCTGGTGGTCGGCAATGCGCTTCGCCTGCGGCCGGGGCGGGAGCTCCCGGCCGTGCCCGACGCGCCACCCGCGCTGGGCGCCGCCCGTTCCGATTCGCCCCCGGCTTGATCGCAGGCGGGCGGTCGTTACACTGACCGTATGTCGATCCTGTATCTGCTGATCCCGCTGGCCATGCTGTTTGCCCTCGTGGTGGGGCTCGTGCTGTTCTGGGCGATCCGATCCGGCCAGTACGAAGACCTCCAGGGGCCGGCCCACCGGATCCTGATGGATGACGATGATCCGCGCATCCCCACGGGCAGCGGGCAGGATGCCCACGAGCGTGACGATGCCGGCCACGAGCCGGAAAGGCAGCGGCGAGACGCCGACTGAAGCGCCCGCTTCGGCCCGTGCTCCCTCGGGCTGGGCCCGGCCGAACTTGCGTCAGCCCTCGCGCCGGCTTACTCTTGCGCCAATCTGGACGGAAAATTTCGAGGATTACGAGATGCGTGACTGGTTCACCTTTGAAAACTTCCCGCTGACCTTCACGGCGGGTCTGATCATCTGGTCCTGGATCAGCTTCTTCTCCGTGATCCTGTTCGGCGGCTGATCGCGCGAAACCCGGCCTTGCGCGGTTCATCTGCGCCTGGCAGCAAAAAGGCCCCGGCAGTCGCCGGGGCCTTTTTCGTGGGGCTTGTCGTCGACCGCGAAGGGCGCTACGGCTACTCGTCGAAGGCCGCCCGGATCCGCTTGATCGCGTTGTTCTCGATCTGGCGGATGCGCTCCGCCGACACGCCGTATTCCGCGGCCAGCTCGTGCAGGGTGGCCTTCTGTTCGCTCATGTAGCGCCGCATCAGGATGGTTCGCGCGCGCTCGTCGAGCTCCGCCAGGGTCTGGCCAAGACGTTCCTGATAGTGGCGGTCCCAGTCCTCCTCCTCGGTGACGCTGGCCGGATCGTCGCTCAGGTCTTCCAGGCTCAGGCGCTCGGCCGGCGCCTGGAAGGCATGGTCGTCATCCGCCTCGGGGCCGGGGTCGAAGCTCGCATCCTGGCTCGACAGGCGTCGCTCCATCTCCCAGACGTCCTTCTCGGAGACCCCGAGATCGCGTGCGACGGCCGCGACCTCGTCGTTGGACAGCCAGCCCAGCCGCTGCTTTGCGCTGCGCAGGTTGAAGAACAGCTTGCGCTGCGCCTTGGTCGTGGCCACCTTGACGATGCGCCAGTTGCGCAGGATGAACTCGTGGATCTCCGCGCGGATCCAGTGCACCGCGAAGGAGACCAGGCGCACACCCTGGTTCGGGTCGAAGCGGCGTACCGCCTTCATCAGACCGACGTTGCCTTCCTGGATCAGATCGCCCAGCGGCAGTCCGTAGCCCTGATACCCGCGGGCGACATGGACCACGAAGCGCAGGTTGTGCAGGATCAGCTGCCGCGCAGCATCCAGGTCCTGGCGCTCGTGCAGTGCCACCGCCAGTTCGCGCTCCTGTTCGGTATCCAGGACCTCGATGCGGCCGACAGCCTGCATGTAATGGCCGAGATCGCCCACCGGGGCGGGGATGTCGATGCGCGGGGTGCTCAGGGCGTGAGTCATGCGTTCGGATTCCTCCTGCTTCATGAATCTAGATTAGCAGTCTGCGGATAAGAGTGCTAAACCCTGAAAAAGTTCCGGACGTTTCCCGGGGTAGCCGACCGCGTTACGGCGCGTCCCGCAACGCGTGGCCGCTGCCAAGTCGGGCCCCCAGCCAGCCCAGGAGCAGCCCGGCCAGCAGCAGGGTGAGCAGATGGCTGGCCCCCGGGAGTGCGAGCCGGAACGGGAGGTCGAATGCCGCGGCCGCCTGTTCCAGTGGTGCCCGGCTGAGGGCGATCCCGGTCAGCAGCAGCATGCCGGCGAAGACCCCGCCCCCAAGGCCGGTGATCAGTCCGCCGTACAGCGATGGCCGCCGCAGGAAGCAGTGGGTGGCCCCGCTGATCCGCGAGATTGCGATCTCCTCCTGGCGCTCGCGCAGTTCCGAGGCGGTCGCCAGGGCCAGAATCAGCACTGCACCCAGCCCCAGCAGGGCGCCCACCACGGCGAGGATGCGCAGCCCCAGCTGGTGCAGGCTGTTTAGCTGGCGGACCCAGTCATCGTCGCTGACCACGCCGGCCCCCGGCGCGATGGCCGCGAGCGCGTCGCGCAGCGCGCCGAGCGCGGCGGGGTCGGTGGTGGCGGGCACGACATCGATCACATCCGGCAGCGGGTTCTCGTCCAGCCAGTCCAGCAGGCCTGGATCCGCCAGCCTCTCGCGGTACTGTGCCAGGGCCTCGTCGGCGTCGATCCAGTCCCAGCGTTCCACACGGGCATCGGACTCCAGGTGGTGCTCCAGCTCGGCGACGGTGTCGGGTTCCACCGCGTCCAGGTAAAGCGCGATTCGCGGGTCGTGGTCGATGTGCGCGGACAGGGCCCGGGCGTTGTCCAGCAGGACCCAGAGGTAGGCAGGAAGCGCCAGGATGAAGCCGAGTACGGCAATGCTGATCAGGCTCAGAATCGGTGCCTGCAGCCGGCGCTGGAGGCTCCGCCGGGCCGCATCACGGTGCGCCTCCATCCAGGCCGGGACCGTATCCAGCAGGCGCCGGCCGGGTCTCATGCGGGTTGCCCCGTCGTGGCGCGGGCCTCGATGCGGCCGTCCTCGAGGTGCAGGATTGGCTTGCCCATGCTTTCCACCAGGCCGACGTCGTGGCTGGCGATCAGCGCGGTCATGCCCACCCCGTTGAAGTCATCGAACAGCCGCAGGATCTCGCGCGACAGGGCCGGGTCGAGGTTGCCGGTCGGTTCGTCCGCCAGCAGCAGGACCGGGCGGTGCACGATCGCGCGCGCAATGCCCACGCGCTGCTGTTCCCCCGCCGACAGGGTGCGGGGGTTGGCGGCCTCCTTGTGCAGCAGGCCGACCTTGTCGAGTGCCGCCCGCACCCGCTTGCGCATCTCCGGGCGGCGGTAGGCCAGGATCTCCAGCGGCAGGGCAACGTTATCGAACACCGGACGGTCAAACAGCAGGCGGTGATCCTGGAACACCAGGCCGATGCTGCGGCGAAACCCCGGGATCGCGCGCGGCGAGAGTCGGTCGAGGTCGTGTCCGTTGACCTGGATGCGCCCGCGCGTCGGCCGCTCCAGTCCGGCAATCAGGCGCAGCAGGGTGCTCTTGCCGGCGCCGGACGGCCCGGTGATAAAGGCCATCGCCCCTGGGTCCACGCGCAGGCTGACATTGCTGAGCGCCTCCGCCGCGCTGCCGAACCGCTTGGTGACGCGTTGCAGACGGATCATGCGGCCAGCTCGTCAGTCGCTGTCGCGGCCGAGGAGGGCGCGCACGAAGGCACGGGCGTCGAATACCTGCAGGTCCTCGGCGCTCTCCCCGACCCCGATGAACCGCACCGGCACACCGAGTTGCTCGGCCAGCGCGAACAGCACACCGCCCTTGGCCGTGCCGTCGAGCTTGGTGACCACGATCCCGGTCAGGCCCAGCGCTTCGTGGAACTGGCGGGCCTGGTTCAGCGCGTTCTGGCCGGTGCCGCCATCCACCACCAGCAGGACCTCGTCCGGTGCGTGTTCGTCCAGCCGGCCCATGACCCGCTTCACTTTGCGCACCTCTTCCATCAGGTTGGTCTGGGTGTGCAGGCGCCCGGCGGTGTCGGCAATCATCACGTCGATCTCCCGCGCCTGGGCGGCCTGCAGGCCGTCATAGACAACGGATGCGGAATCCGCCCCGGTGCCCTGGGCGATCACCGGGACCTGGTTGCGCTCGCCCCAGGTCTGCAGCTGTTCCACCGCCGCGGCCCGGAAGGTATCGCCGGCGGCCAGCAGGACCGAGCGCCCGTCGAGCTTCAGGTGATGCGCCAGCTTGCCGATGGTGGTGGTCTTGCCGGCCCCGTTGATGCCCACGACCAGGATCGAGAACGGGCGCTCGGCCGCCGGGATCTCGAGCGGGCGCGAGACCGGCTCCAGGATCTCCACCATGGCCGCCTCGAGGGCGTCCATCAGGGCGTCGGCGTCGTTCAGCTGACCGCGTTTCACCTCGCGGGTGATACGATCCATGATCTGCTGGGTCGCATCCAGGCCCACGTCCGCGAGAAGCAGGCGCTCTTCGAGCTCCTCGAACAGTTCGTCGTCGATCTTGCGCCGGAACAGAGACCCCAGGTCACCACCCAGGGCTTGCCCGGTCTTGGCCAGCCCCTGGCGCAGGCGCTGGAACCAGCCCCCGCGGGCGGGCTTCTCCCGCTCGGGGCCGGAGGTCTCCGCGGCGGGCTGGGCGGGTTCTTCGGAGTTCTTCTTGCGGAAACCGAACATGCTCGATGTGGTCAAGTAGAGAGTTCGCCAATGCTAGCACGAGGATTCATGAATCATGCGCGGTAGAAATCTGATTCCAGCACTGTTCGCGGCGCTCGCGTTCGCCTGGCCCCTGGCGGCGTCGGCGACGATGGCGGAGATCGAATCGGACGTGGTCGAGGCCACGCTCGACAACGGCCTGACGGTCCTGGTGCTGGAGGACCGGCGCGCGCCTGTCGTGGCCAATATGGTCTGGTACCGCGTCGGGTCCGCTGACGAGCACAGCGGCATCACCGGCATTTCGCACATGCTGGAGCACATGATGTTCCGCGGCTCCGAGCAATACGAGCCGGGCGAGTTCTCGCGCATCGTGTCGCGCCTGGGCGGGCGCGAGAACGCCTTTACCGGGCGCGACTACACCGGTTATTTCCAGGTCATCGGGCGCGACCACTGGGAGACGGTGATGGCGATGGAGGCCGAACGCATGCGGCATCTGCGCCTGCAGGAGGACGAGTTCCAGCCGGAGCGCGACGTGGTGGCCGAGGAGCGCCGTCTGCGGGTCGAGGACCAGCCCAACTCGCTGCTGCGCGAACAGTTCATGGCGACCGCTTTCCTCAATCACCCCTATGGCCAGCCGGTGGTGGGCTGGATGACCGACATCCAGGCCTACACCGTGGAGGACAACCAGGTGTGGTATGACCGCTTCTACCACCCAAACAATGCGGTGGTCGTGGTCGTGGGCGACGTGGATGCCGAGCGGGTGATCGCCGCGGCGCGGGAACACTTTGGCGAGATACCGGCCGGGGACCTGCCTGAACTCAAGCCGCGTACCGAGACTCCGCAGAGGGGTGAGCGCCGGATTACCGTGGAGGCCCCCGCGGAACTGCCCTACCTGATGATGGGCTGGAAGGCGCCGGTCCTGAACACCCTGGACGACCCTGCGGACGCCTATGCCCTGCTGGTGGCGGCCGGGGTGCTGGACTCGGGCGAGGCCTCTCGCTTCGCCCGCGAGATCGTGCGCGGCGAGGAACTGGCCGGTGCGACCTCGGCGCGTTACAGCCCGTTCAGCCGTCTGGACGATCTGTTCCTGATCGCCGCGGTACCGACCGCCGCCACCGATGTGGAGACGCTGGAGGCGGCGCTGCTGGACCAGGTCGAACGCCTCAAGGACGAGCCGGTCGGCGCCGGCGAGCTGGAGCGGGTGCAGGCCCGGGTGATCGCGTCCGAGATCTATCAGCGCGACTCGGTGCGCTCCCAGGCCTTTCAGCTGGGCATGCTGGAGACGGTTGGCGTCGGCTGGCAGGAGGGTGACCGCTTTGTCGAGCGTGTGCGCGCGGTGACCCCCGAGGACGTGCAGCGCGTGGCCCGCGAATACCTGGTGTCCGAGCGGCGCACCGTGGGGGTCCTCGACCCGCAGCCCCTGGACGGTGCGGATGCACCGGACCCGGCGGCTCAGCCCTATGGCGACGGCATGGGGGATCTGTAATGGGGGGCTCTGTAATGACCGGAGGAAACATGATGCGTGGCGGACTGCTCGCGGTCCTGGGACTGCTGCTGATGCTGGCGATCCCCGCCCAGGCGGTGGAAATCGAGGAGTGGGAGACCGACGAAGGCCTGCGTGTCCTCTATGTTGCGGCCCCCGACCTGCCAATGGTGGACCTGCGTCTGACCTTTGACGGCGGGGCCTCCCGTGATGGCGACCAGAGCGGGCTGGCCTCCCTGACCAGCGCGGCGCTGCGGCACGGGACTGCGGATCTCGACGCCGACGCCCTGGCCGAGCGTTTCGAGTCCGTCGGGGCGGAATTCGGCACCAGCTCGCTGCGCGACATGGCGATCGTCAGTCTGCGCAGTCTGACCGAGCCGGACTGGATGGAGACCGCACTGGACACCCTGGCCTCGGTGCTGGCCGAACCGGCCTTTCCGGAGTCGGATTTCGAGCGCGCGCGGCGCCAGGCCCTGCAGGGCCTGCAGCGCGAGCGCCAGGATCCGGGCAGTGTCGCCAGCCGGCGGTTCTACGAGCTGATGTACGGCGATCACCCCTACGCCAACTGGCCCCGCGGCGAGCGCGAGACCCTGGAGGCCCTGCAGCCCGGGGATGCGCACGACTTCTATCGGCGCCACTACACCTCCGGCAACGGGGCGCTGGCGATTACCGGGGGCGTTGACCGGGCCACCGCCGAGACCATTGCCGCGCGCATCTCCGCGGCCCTGCCGCAGGGTTCGGCGGTCGATCCGCTGCCGCCGGTGCCGGTGCGCGACGAGCCGGTGGAGGAGCGTATCGCGTTCCCCTCCGAGCAGGCGCATATCCTGATCGGTACCCCGACCCTGCGACGCGGGGACGAGGACCACTACGCGCTGACGTTGGCCAATCATGTGTTCGGCGGTGGCGGGTTTACCTCGCGGTTGTTCCAGGAGATCCGCAGTCAGCGCGGTCTGGCCTACTCGGTCAGCAGCCGCCTGCAGCCGATGGCGGTGGAGGGCCCGTTCCGCATCGGGATGCAGACCGGCGTGGATCAGGCCGACGACGCCGTGGCGGCGCTGCGCGAGCAGCTCGTGCGCTGGCATGCCGACGGGGTGGATGCCGACGAGCTCGATGCCTCGCGCGAGAACGTGGTCAACAGCTTCCCGCTGTCGCTGGCCTCGAACAGCGATATCGTCGGCCTGCTGGGCATGATGGCCTTCTACGACCTGCCGCTGGACTATCTGGAACGCTACATCGAACGCATACAGGCGGTGGAGCTGGAGGACCTGAACGAGCGCCTGCGCGCGCGCATCCATCCGGATGCGATGGTTACGGTGATCGTGGGTGGGCAGGAGTAGGCGCGCCCCCGCCGGTCGGCCGTCCCGCATTCGCATCATCGGCGGGGCCTGGCGCCGGCGCTGGCTGCCGGTGCCGGCGGTTGGCGGGCTGCGGCCCACGGCCGATGCCCTGCGCGAGACGCTTTTCAACTGGCTGCAGCCACGGCTGCCGGGTGCCCGGGTCCTTGATCTGTTCGCCGGTACCGGGGCGCTGGGCCTGGAGGCGGCCTCGCGCGGGGCGGATACGGTGCTGCTGGTCGAGCGCGACGCCCGGGCGGCGGCGCAGCTCGAGGCCAACTGCGACACCCTTGGCGCCGGCCAGGTCCGCGTGCGCCGGGACGATGCCCTGCGCGTGCTGGCGGACCCGCCGCCGGAGGGTCGGCCGTACGACCTGGTGCTGGTGGACCCGCCGTTTCACAAGGGGCTGGTGGCGCCGGTGCTGGCGGCCCTGCGTGCGTCGGGCTGGCTGCATCCCGACAGTTGCGTGTACGTAGAGATCGAGGCCGAGGCTGATCTCGGCTTCCTGGCCGCGGACGGTTGGCGGGTCGAGCGCGAACGCCAGGGCGGGCAGGCCCGCGCCCTGTTGCTGGCGCAGGCCGAACCCGACGCCACCGACTGACGCCACAGGGCACGCTGCGCGCGACCGTTCCTTTGCAGCGGCGGGCGTCATTGGTTACGGTATCAGCGTCCTGCCCAGTGCGAAATCGCCCGACGGGCGCCCCCCCGCGCGGCTTTCGGATCACTCCGGAGTCAGATCGCTCGGTCTTGCGCTTGCCACAAAAATATAAGGGGAAACGAATGGAAGAGCCGTCCACTCCTGGTCTGACGCAAACCCGCCTCGGCGGGTTCGGCGTGATCTGCAGCCCGGTGTTCTATACCTCCAGCCTCGTAATCGCGGCCTTCGTGCTGTTCGGGGCGGTTTTTCCGGATCGCGCCGAGGTGGTCTTTAACCAGCTGCAAAGCGGGATCGGGGAGTATCTCGGCTGGTATTACATGCTGGTCGTGACGATCTTCCTGGTCTTCTCCCTGTACCTGATGTTCAGCCGCTACGGCGACGTGCGCCTGGGCGACCAGTTCGAGGCTCCGCGTTTCAGCTACACCGCGTGGTTCGCGATGCTGTTCTCCGCGGGCATGGGGATCGGGCTGCTGTTCTGGAGTATCGCCGAGCCGATGTTCCACTACCTCAGTCCGCCGCATGCGGAGGGCGAGAGCGCCGAGGCGGCCACCGAGGCCATGCGCTACACCTTCTTCCACTGGGGGCTGCATGCCTGGGCGATCTACATCGTCGTCGGCCTGTCGCTGGCGTACTACGCCTACCGCCACAACCTCCCGCTGCTGATCCGCTCGTCGCTGTACCCGTTCATCGGTGATCGGATCTATGGCCCGTGGGGGCACCTCGTCGACGTGGTGGCGCTGTTCGGCACCATGTTCGGGGTGGCCACCTCGCTGGGCCTTGGGGTCATGCAGATCAACGCGGGCCTGAACTTCGTGTTCGGGATCGAGGAATCCACCTACATGCAGATCGTCCTGGTCGCGATCATCACCCTGATCGCCGTCGTCTCGGTGGCGCTGGGCGTCGACAAGGGCATCAAGCGTCTGTCCAACTTCAATATTGGACTGGCGGCGATCCTGATCGCCTTGCTGCTGGTGATGGGGCCGACCCTGTTCATCCTGCGTCTGCTGGTGGAAAGCACCGGTGTCTATGTGCAGTCACTGCCCGCGATGAGCCTGTGGGCCGACACCATCGAGGACTCCGGCTGGGCCACCTCCTGGACCATCTTCTACTGGGGCTGGTGGATCTCCTGGGCCCCGTACGTCGGCATGTTCATCGCGCGGGTCTCGCGCGGGCGCACGATTCGCGAGTTTGTTGCCGGGGTACTGCTGGCCCCGACCGCCGCGGCCTTCGTCTGGCTGGCCGTGTTCGGGGGTACCGCGATGAGCTACGAGCTCGACGGCGTTGCGGACCTGGCCGGCGCCGTTTCGGAAAACGTGTCCACCGCGTTGTTCGTGACCCTCCAGGCCCTGCCGCTATGGGATTGGCTGGCGCTTGTGGTGATGGCAGCGGCGACCTTGCTGATCGTCACCTTCTTCGTGACCTCCTCGGATTCCGGTTCGCTGGTCATCGACACCCTGGCCTCCGGCGACGTGCGCAACCCGACCGTCACCCAGCGCGTGTACTGGGCCATCCTCGAAGGGGTGGTCGCCTCCATCCTGCTGCTGGCGGGCGGCCTGGCCGCGCTGCAGGCGGCCGCGATCAGTGTCGGGCTGCCGTTCTCGGTCATCATGCTGATCATGGTGGTCGGCCTGTGGCGAAGCCTGCACCAGACCGAGGCGATCACGCCGACCAAGTACCAGAAGGAGGCCGCGCCGCCACATACCCTGTACGGGTATACGGACGATCTGGACGACAAGATCAAGTAGGGGGTAAGCATGGCTGCGTCCCGAGTGGCGCTGCTGGGATGCGGGCTCATGGGGCAACCCATGGGCCTGCGTCTTTTGCAGGCCGGGTTTTCTGTGGTGGCCTACAACCGCACGGTCGCCCGCGCGAGCGATTTGGCGGCCGAGGGGGTCACCGTCCACAACGCCCCCGCCGCGGCCGTTGCGGAGGCCGACGTGCTGGTGCTGATGCTCAGCGATGCCGGCGCCATCGAAGCGGTGCTCGACGAGCTGCCGGACGGGGCGCTGGACGGGCGCTGCGTGATCCAGATGGCGACCATCCTGCCGGCTGAAAGCCGAGCCCTGGCACAGCGGGTCCGCGCCGCCGGGGCCTGCTACCTGGAGGCCCCGGTGCTGGGCTCTATCCCGGAGGCGCGCGATGGGCGGCTGCTGATCATGGCGGGTGCCGACCGCGAGGCGGACTTTGTCCGGGCGCGGCCGGTGCTGGCGGCCCTGGGCGAGACGCCCCGGCATGTCGGAGCCGTCGGGCAAGGGGCGGCCCTTAAGCTCGCCTTCAACCAGCTGATCGCGAGCCTGACCGCCGCATTTTCCCTCAGCCTGGGGCTGGTGCGGCGCGAGGGCGTGGAGGTGGATACCTTCATGGACATCCTGCGCGACAGCGCCCTGTACGCCCCGACCTTCGACAAGAAGCTGGGCAAGATGGTCTCCGGCGACTTCGGTACGGCCAACTTTCCGGTCAAGCACCTGCTCAAGGATGTGCGTCTGACCGAGCGCGCGGTCGAGGATGCTGGCCTGACGGCGCCCTGGCTGCCGCTAGTGGCGGGATTGTTGGAGCAGGCCGCTGAAGCGGGGCTGGCCGATGCGGACTACTCGGCCTTGTATACCGCGATTGCCCCGGAGCCCCCGGGGAAGCGTTGATTCATGTATGCGTTGGTGCGAGCCCTTTATGCACAGCGCCGGTGGCCGCAGGGGCGTCGTGGTCGGGGTCGCTGTGGTGTCCGAAGGCGGCCTGTGTAAAAAATATTTGCGCAATAAAAACAAAGGATTGCGCAGGTGTGCCCTCGGTTTCGGGCGGCAGGCCCTTGACCCCGGCGCCCTGGTTTGAACGGCAGTGGACAATTCGTCCACAAAGTTATCCACAGGTTTTCGGGGCGGGCAAAACCCCTCTCGTATTCAGGCAGTTGCCGCGCAGTCCTGAAAGGGCTTGTGCACAATGGCCGCTAACAGGTCCTTGCGCCGAATGGTGTGCTGGGGCTATGCTAGCGAACTTTTCGCCAGAACCTGCGTGAGCCGATCATGAAAGCCGACATCCATCCGAACTATCACGAAGTCAAGGTCATCTGCAGCTGTGGTACGCAGTTCCAGACCCGTTCCACGCTCTCCGGCGAGGAGATGCACCTGGACGTATGCTCGCAGTGCCACCCGTTCTACACCGGCAAGCAGAAGATCGTTGACACCGCTGGCCAGGTCGACAAGTTCAACCGCCGCTTCGCATTCTGAAGCCGCGGCGCGCCGCACGGCGCGCGATGCGACCGGACGCGTGACCGCTGCGGCGGGCGGTGTCCGACCCGACGAGGGCGCCCTGCGGGGCGCCCTCGTCTGCGTTCTGGGGGTGTGTCTGGCGTTGGTGGCCACGGCCGCGCATGGCGAGTGCGCGCTGGAGGACCAGGATGCGCGCGACCTGCAGGAGGTGCGGGTCGAAGCCGTTCGCGGCGTGGACCTCCTGCAGCTGCACGACGGGCGGCACATCCGTCTGCTGGGGCTGGCCGCGGCCGCGCCGCTCCCGGAGACGGCGACCGTGGTGCGCCCGCTGCGGTTGCACGAGGGCCTGCGGGCCGCGCTGGAGCAGCGGCTGGATGCGGCCGACCGGCGCCTGATGCTGCGCCCGGGGCAGCCGGCCCGGGATGCGGCGGGTCGCCTGCGCATGCATGCGTGGCTGCCTGACGGCCCGCTGCTGGCGGCCGACCTGATAGCCGCCGGCGCGGCGATGGCCCGTCCCGGCCCGGAGCTTGGCCCGCTGGACGACTGTTTCGATGCCGCCGAGGCCGCGGCGCGCAGCGCCCCCCGGGGGCTCTGGCTGGAGCGCCCGGCGGCCCTGCCGGTGGCGGCCCTGGAGCTGCGCGAGCGTACCCGGCCGGCGGGTCGGTTGCGCCTGCAGGGCGAGGTCGTGTCGGTGCGCACCACGTCGCGGCACTGGGTGCTGGAACTGGACGGGCCGCTGGACGTTCTCATCCAGGCGGTCGACCGCGAACACTGGCCCGCGCCCTGGCCTGATCTCGAGCCCGTGGGGCTGGTCGGCGAGGCGGTCATTCTGCGTGGTCAGGTGTATCCTTGGAGGGACCGGCTCCGGATGCGCGTCCGGCATCCACTTGATCTCGAGGTAGTTGAATAATGCGTCTGTTTTCCAAGCCCTGGCGGACGGGCGGGCGTCCGCTGTCCCTGCTGCTGGTGCTCCTGCTTGCGGCCGGTCTGACTGTGGCCATTCCCGGCTGCACGACCAATCCGGTGACGGGGCGTTCGCAGCTGATGCTGGTGTCCGAGAATCAGGCGATCAACGCCTCGCGCACAGCCTACGTCGAGATGCTTGCGCCGGCGCGCGACGAGGGCCGCATCAATGCCGATCCCGAGATGACCGCCCGGGTGCAGGGCATTGCCGAAAAGCTGGTCGCCCAGGCCGTGCGCTATCGACCGGAGACCGCTGACTGGGACTGGGAGATTGCCGTGATCGAAGCGCCCGACACCGTCAACGCGTTTGCGATGGCGGGCGGCAAGATGGCCATCTACTCCGGCATCATCGAACAGCTCGAGCTGACCGACGACGAGCTCGCGCAGATCATCGGGCACGAAATCGCGCATGCGCTGTCGGCCCATACCGCCGAGAAGATGTCGGTGGCACTGGCCAGTAACATGGCGGTCGTCGGGTATGCCATGACCGGGGAGCGTTCGCAGATTGCCCTGACCGGGGCCGCGCTGGGCGCGGCACTGGCCGTCCAGCTGCCGCATAGTCGAGCGATGGAGGCTGAGGCCGACGAGATTGGTATGGAGCTGGCGGCACGCGCGGGCTACAACCCGGATGCTGCGGCCAGCCTTTGGCGCAAGATGGCCGCACAGGCCAACGGGCGACATCCCGTCTTTCTGAGCACGCACCCGGCGCCTGAATCACGTCAGCGAGATCTGACCCGTATGGCCGACCGATTCCGCCCGCTCTACGACGAGGCGCGGCGCGGCTCCGTGCCCACGCACCCGGTCAACTGAATTCCGGCCGGCGCGCCCATGCGTCGGCGCTCGCACCGAACACAACGCAACCGTCCGACAAAAGGCCCCGCTACACCATGTCCAAGGATTTCAACCAGCGCGCGCTGGAGTACCACGAGCAGCAGCCGGCCGGAAAGCTGGCGATTCACGTGACCAAGCCCACCGCCACCCAGGAAGACCTCTCCCTGGCCTATTCGCCAGGGGTGGCGGCCCCGGTCCGTGCCATCGCCAGCGACCCGGAGCTGGCCTATCGCTATACCGGCAAGGGCAACTTGGTGGCGGTGATTACCGACGGTACCGCGGTGCTGGGCCTGGGCAACGTGGGTGCGCTGGCGTCCAAGCCGGTGATGGAGGGCAAGGGCGTGCTGTTCAAGGCCTTTGCCAACATCGATGTCTTCGATATCGAGGTGGATGCCCCACAGCCGGAGGATTTCATCAACACGGTCGCGCGTATTGCCGGGGGCTTCGGCGGCATTAACCTCGAGGATATCGCGGCCCCGCACTGCTTCGAGATCGAGCGCCGTCTGTCGGAACGCCTGGACATCCCGGTGTTCCATGACGACCAGCACGGGACCGCGATCATCACGGCCGCCGGGCTGGTGAATGCGCTGGAGATCCAGGGCAAGAAGCTCAGCGAGGCGAAGATCGTCTGCGTTGGCGCCGGTGCGGCGGGCATCGCGTCCATGCAATTGCTGGTGCGCCTGGGGGCGGCCAAGAAGAACCTGTTCATGGTGGACCGCAAAGGCCTGATCCACAGCCAGCGTGACGACCTCAACGAATACAAGCAGATCTTCGCGGTGGACACCGACGCGCGCACCCTCGCCGATGCCTGTGCCGGGGCTGATGTCTTTATTGGCCTGTCCGGGCCGGACCTGCTGACGCCCGAGATGCTGCGCAGCATGGCGCCGAAACCGGTCGTGTTCGCGCTGTCGAACCCGGACCCGGAGATCCGTCCGGAGCTCGCCCTCGAGACCCGCGATGACCTGATCATGGCCACCGGGCGTTCGGACTACCCGAATCAGGTGAACAACGTGCTCGGCTTCCCGTTCATCTTCCGCGGTGCGCTGGATGTGCGTGCGCGGCGCATCAATGACGAGATGCTGGTCGCCGCGGTGCATGCGCTCGCCGGTCTGGCCCGCGAGCCGGTGCCGCAGGTCGTACTGGACGCCTACGGCCTGGAGACGCTCGAGTTCGGGCCCAACTACATCCTGCCGACCCCGTTCGATCCGCGCTTGATCGACACCGTCCCGCCGGCCATCAGCCAGGCCGCGCGCGACAGCGGGGTCGCACGCCTGTAATCCACTACACGCCTGATCGGGAGCATCCATGCAGAAGATCGCTATCATCGGCGCCGGGCGCGTCGGCGAATCCACCGCCCAGTTCCTGGCCCGTCGTGACGTGGCCCGCGAGATCGCGTTGCTGGACGTGCGCGAGGGGGCGGCGGCCGGTGCTGCGCTCGATATCCAGGAGACTGCACCGCTGCTGCGTTTCGATACCCGCCTGACCGGCAGTCACGAACCTGCAGTCATTGCCGGCGCCGACCTCGTGATCGTCACCGCGGGGCTGCCGCGCAAGCCCGGCATGTCCCGTTCCGACGTGCTGGACAAGAACGTCGAGATCCTCGACAACATCCTCAGCGACATCCTGGTGCATGCCCCGCAAAGCCGCATCCTGGTGGTGTCCAACCCGGTGGACGTGCTGACCTACCGCGCCTGGAAGAAGACCGGCTGGAGCCGGGATCGCATCTTCGGTCAGGCCGGGGTACTGGATACCTCGCGCATGGCCGCCTTCATCGCGCTGGAGACCGGGTTGTCCACCCATGACATCCAGGCGCTGGTCCTGGGCGGGCATGGCGATGCGATGGTCCCGATGCTGCGCTATTCGTCGGTCAACGGCGTGCCGCTGGAGCACTTCATGGATCAGGAGACGCTGGACCATATTGTCGAGCGAACCCGCCACGGCGGGGCCGAGATCCTCGCGCTCAAGCAGACCTCCAGCGCCTACGGTGCGCCGGCCGCGGCCATCGCCGAGATGGTCGAGGCGATTGCCCTGGACCGGCGCCGGGTACTGCCCACGGTCGCCCTGCTGGAGGGCGAGTACGGCGAGCGCGACGTGGCCATGGGGGTGCCCTGCATCCTCGGCAAGGGTGGCATGGAGCGCGCCATCGAACTCGACCTGAATGCTGCCGAGCGTGCTGCCTTTGACCAGTCCATCGCCGGCGTGCGGAAGGACCTTGAACGCCTCGCCTGAATCCCGCCTGCCGACCCTGACCCTGGTCGACAGCAGCATCTTCGTGTTCCGCGCCTGGTTCGCCCGCGGCCTGGATCCCGACCCGCAGGGGCGTCCCGGCGGTGCCCTGCACGGCCTGGTGCACTCGCTGTGCCAGTGGCTGCCGACCTGCGCGCCTGGGCCGATTGCCTTCTGTCTCGATACCGGCCTGCGCCAGGGGTTTCGCCACCGGATCGACCCTGCCTACAAGGCCCACCGGCCGCCCGCCCCGCCGGCGCTGCGCGCGCAGTTTCTGCGCATCCGCGAGCTTCTCGACCGGCTCGGCTTCGCGACCCTGGCGGACCCGGAATACGAGGCCGACGACCTGATCGCCAGTCTGGCCCGCTCCGGCCGCGCGGCCGGTTATCGCATCGATGTGAAGAGTGCCGACAAGGATCTGACCCAGGTCATTCTGGGTGAGGTGGACCGGCTGCATGACCCGGAACGCGGCACCGACCTGGATCGCCGCGCGATCGAGAAGCGCTTCCGCATTCGGCCGGAACAGGTCGCGGACATGCTGGCGCTGGCCGGGGACGCCAGCGACAACATTCCGGGGATCGATGGGGTCGGCCCGAAAACCGCCTCGCGCATCCTGTGCCGGCTGCGCGACCTCGACACCGTGCTGGCGGACCCGGCGGCGGTCGCCCGCTGCAATATCCGCCGCGCCCCGGCGGTGGCCACGGCCATTGCCGGGGCGGCCGATCGCCTGCGGATGTCGCGCCGGCTGACCGGTCTTGCCGACCGTATCCCGGGCCTGCCGACGGTCGGACAGTTGCGCCCCCGGGGCCCGGAACCGGATGCGTCCATCTGGCTGCGGGAGCTGGGCGTCGCCCCCGATTACCATGCGCCGCTGCTGGCCGCCGCCAGTGTCTGGCCGCGCGCCGAAACGAGACAGTCCGCATGATCCGAAACCGGACCGTTTTTGCGATCCTGACCCTGACGGCACTGCTGCTGCCGGCGATCACTCAGGCCCACCCGCACGCCTGGATCGATCTGCGCATCGACTTTCAGCGCGATGCCGATGGCCAGATCACCCACATGCTTCACCATTGGCGCTTCGACCCGACGTACGGGCAGTACCTCTACGACGACGCCCAGCAGCACCAGTCCGGTGACACCCCGGAGGCACGCCTGCAGGGGCTGGCGGACGAGATCCTCGATAACCTGGACGAGTACGCCTGGTATACCCATCTGCGCGTGGCGGACGAGTCTTTGGCGATCGCGGCCGCGTCGGACCCGTCCATGGAGATGGACGCCGGGCTGCTGCACTTTCGCTTCCGCCTGGAGCTGGAGCGGCCGGTGGACCCGGCCGCGACTCCGCTGGAATACCGGATCTACGATCCGACCTACTTCATCGAGATCCTGCATCAGGAGCCGCACGGCACGCGGATCCTGTCGGCCTCCGGCCTGGCGGATGCCACCTGCCGCGCGGAGCTCGTGCGGCCGCGCCCGGACCCGGCGCTGGTGGCGCGGGCGCTGGCCCTCGATTATGGCGCCAGCGTGGACTACGACCTCGGTCAGCATTTCGCTGAACGTGTGACCGTGCGCTGCGAGTAAGGCCCATGGCGCGCATTGTCCTGTTTCACAAGCCCTGGGGCGTATTGCCGCAGTTCACCGATCCGGAGGGACGTCCGACCCTGGCGGACTACATCGCGATCCCGGGCGTCTATCCGGCTGGGCGTCTCGACCGCGACAGCGAGGGCCTGATGGTGCTGACCGACGACGGGCGTCTGAATGCGCGTCTGACCCAGCCGCGGCACAAGACCAGCAAGACCTACTGGGTCCAGGTCGAGGGCGAGCCGGATGCCGCCGCGCTGGAGGCCCTGCGCCGTGGCGTGGAGCTGAAGGACGGCCTGACGCGGCCGGCCCGGGTGGAGCGCATGGCACCGCCGGATCTCCCGGAGCGGGACCCGCCGGTGCGCTTCCGCCGCCATATCCCGACCTGCTGGCTGGCGATCACCCTGCGCGAGGGACGCAACCGGCAGGTCCGCCGCATGACCGCGGCGGTCGGCCACCCGACCCTGCGCCTGGTGCGCTACCGCGTCGGCTCCTGGACCCTGGACGGGCTGCCGCGCGGCGAGGTGCGCGTGCTCGAAACCGCCTGAGGGACACGAGAATTGCCGCGGCAGGCGGGCGAAACCGGCGGGTTTCCGTTGCGCAGTGCAGGCACCTGGCCGATGATGGAGAACCATTGATGCGAGGGTTGGGCATGCGCCTTTCCGGGAATCGATTCTTCGCGCTGGCGGCCCTGCTGCTGGCCGTGTGGCTGGCACCGCCGGTGGTCGCCGCCGAGGACGACCGCTACGTGTTCGAGCGCAGCCTGTTCCTGCTTGCCGAGCGCGCGCTCAACCGCGGTGACATGACGGCCTACCGCGCCGCCCGCAGTACGCTGATCGGCTACCCGCTGACCCCCTACCTGGACTACCGCGAGCTGGCGCGCAACCTCGGGCGCGCCGATCCCGGTGCGGTGCGCGAGTTCGTGCGCGAGCACCCGGATACCCCGCTGTCCGGGCGCCTGTACAGCAGCTACCTGAACTACCTCGCAGACGAGAAGCAGTGGTCGCGGTATCTCGATTTCATCGACGATGATCGCTCCCTCTCGGTAACCCAGGACTGTCACCGGCGCCAGGCCCTGCTGGAGACCGGCGAGCGCGACGCCGCCCTCGAGGATATGGAGTCGATCTGGCTGCACGGGCAGTCCCGGCCGTCTGCCTGCGACGCCGCGCTCAAGGCCTGGCGTGATGCCGACCGCCTGACCGACGCCCTGGCGTGGGATCGCTTCGCCCTGGCGATGGAGGCCGGGCAGAACGGTCTGGCGAGCTACCTGCGTCGCTACCTGGCGGCGGACGACCGCCCCTGGGCGGAGCACTGGCTGCGGCTGGCCAGTCAGCCGGCGCGGGTGGCGGAGGTCGATTTCGGTGGCGAGGACCACCGTGCCGCCGAGGCGATGCTGGAGCAGGCCTTTACCCGCTGGGTTCGCCAGGATCTGGATGCCGCGCTGGAGGCCTGGGAGCAGGTTGGCGAGGCGCTGGGACTCGGGTCCGAAGCGGCCGGCCGCGTGCAGCATGCGCTGGCCCTGCGGCTGGCGCTGCGCTACCGCCCGGAGGCGCTGGGCTTCATGGCGCAGCTGGATGCGGACGTCTTCGACACCCAGCTGCGTCAGTGGCAGGTGCGCTCCGCACTCTACGAGGGCGACTGGGAGACGGTGATGGATGCGATCCGCGCGATGGATCGCGAGGTGCGCAGCGAGGCGGCCTGGCAGTACTGGTTTGCCCGCGCCCTGGAGCAGACCGAATCCCTGGAGGCGGCGCGCGGCTTCTACGAACGCGCCGCGCGTGAACGCAATTTTTACGGCTTCCTCGCCGCCGACCGCCTGGATCAGCCCTACCGGATCGGTCATGAGGCGCTGGCGATCGACGACGAGCGGCGCACGGCGACCCGGCAGCATGCCGGCATGCAGCGCATGCACGAGCTGGTGCGTCTGGATCGCTACGCCGAGGCGCGCCGCGAGTGGACCCATGCGGTGGGCCGCATGGATGCGGACGAGCTCGCGGCGGCCGCGCGCAGCTTTGCCGACTGGGGCTGGCATGACCGCGCGATCTTCACGGCCGCGCGGGCGCGCGCCTGGGACGACATCGAGCTGCGTTTTCCGCTGGCCTTCCAGGACCTGATCGTCGGCGGGGCCCGCGAACAGGCCATCGACCCGGCCTGGGCGATGGCGATCGCGCGTCAGGAGAGTGCCTTCCTCCATGACGTGCGTTCCGGCGCCGGTGCCCTGGGGGTCATGCAGGTCATGCCGGCGACCGGGCGTTCCATCGCCTCGGCGGCCGGGGTGCGGGTGGCCTCCGACTGGGACATCCTCGACCCGGCGACCAATGCCCGCCTCGGGACCTACTACCTGCGACGCAACCTGGACCGGTTTGGCGGGCACAGCATGCTGTCCACGGCCGCCTACAATGCCGGGGCCCACCGGGTACGTTCCTGGCTGCCCGAGGATCGGGCGTTGGACCCGGACATCTGGGCGGAGCTGATCCCCTTCTCCGAGACCCGTGACTACGTGCGTCGGGTGTTTGCCTACCGCATCCTGTATGCGGTGCGCCTGGGGCAGGAGCCGCCGTCGCTGTCGACCCTGATGTACCCGGTGACGCCGCAGGACCGCCTGGCCTCGAGCCGCGAACAACACCTGGCCAGCCTGCAGGGGCCGCAGGGCATTGTCCTCAGCCGCGCCTTCTGCGATGCCCCGGGCTACACCGACACCCCCTGCTAACCGCCCCGCGCGTGTGCGCCGGATTTTTATCGCGCAGCATCACGGATGCACGAAGAAGGTCAAGGGCGGTTTACAGGAAGGTTCGAAGATCAGAAGGAAAGCAGACGCATGGCTCGGGGGCGGGGTACGACGCTCAGGGCCAGGCGGTCTCCGTGAGCGCTCCCCCTGGGCGCCGCATCACCAGAGGAATCCTTCTTCTCTTCCCGCCTTCCTGTGAATCGCTTTTGCCCCGGCCCTTCTGCGTGCGCTTCGTGGCGCACACAAGGGCCGGTCAGCCGCGGATGATGTCCTCGCGCATGCGGCTGGCGATGCCGTTGGCCAGTTGCTGCCACTCGGCCGCCAGGGGGGCTTCCAGGTGTTCCTCGGTGGTGGCCTTGAAGTGGCGCATCCAGACCGCCAGGTCGGCCTCGGTCAGCTGCAGGGGCGCGTGCTTGCCCACCATGTCGATGGTCGGTGGCTGCTCCAGGCGGCCCCCCAGGTTCATGCACCAGAAGTCGGTGATGCGCCGCACGTGATCCGGGAAGTCCTGGATGCGCTCGAAGTGATGACCGATCTCGGGGTCGTCCGAGAGGCGGCGGTAGAAGTCGTCGATCACCGTGCGGATGCGCTCGGCGCCGATCTTGTCGCAAAGGGGTTCCAGCTTGCGAAAGGCCATGAGGGTCTCCTGACGAATCCTGCGGCAGCCGCTACCCTGCACCCAGGAGCGCAACCGGATACCGAGGATGAACCGATTCGATTCAGCGGGCCCCGATGCCGTGGCGGCGGCGGTGGCCCAGTGCATTGCCGACCATACCGGAACGCCGTTCGAGCCGACAGGAAGCCAGGCCTGTTCCGGGGGCTCCATCAACCAGGCGCAGCGCCTGACCGGGACCGACGGCCGCGAATTCTTCGTGAAGCTGAGTGGCGCGGGCGGCGCCGCGATGTTTGCGGCCGAGGCGCGCGGGCTGGAGGAACTGGCGCGCTGCGAGCGGCTCACGATCCCGGCGGTGATCGGTACCGGCGCGGCGGGGGGCACCCACTTCCTGGTGCTGGAGTATCTGGCCCTGGGCGGGCCGCGGGACGGCGAGGCCCTGGCGCGGGGTATCGCCGACATGCACCGGAAGACCCGACCCCGCTTCGGGCTGGACCACGACAACTACATCGGCACCACGCCGCAGTCGAATACCGAGCACGATGACTGGGTGTCGTTCTATCGGGACGAGCGCCTGGGCTTCCAGCGCCGACTGGCGCGCGAGCGCGGGGCGGCCGCGTCCCTGCTGGGGGCGCTGGAGGAGCTGGAGTCCGCGCTGGGCGGATTCTTCAGCGACTACCGGCCACAGCCGTCGCTGCTGCATGGCGACCTTTGGAGCGGCAACTGGGGATTCCTGGCGGACGGGCGTGCCACCATCTTCGACCCCGCCGTGTACTACGGGGACCGCGAGGCCGATCTTGCGATGATGGAGCTGTTCGGACACCCGGGGCAGGACTTCGTCGCGGCCTACGATGCGATCCTCCCGATCGACCCCGGCTTCGGGGTACGGCGCACGCTCTACAACCTCTATCACATCCTCAATCACGACCACCTGTTCGGCGGCGGCTACGGTGCTCAGGCCGAGCGCATGATCCGCCAGCTCCTCGCGGAGCTGCGCTGATTGCTTGGCCCGAGGCTCACGAAGAAGGTCAAGGGCGGTTTTACAGGAAGAAGGGAAGTCAGGAAGCGGTCTTGTGGTGCGGCTGCGGGGTGCGGCCCCGTGCTGTCGTCTTTGCGTGCGGTTGCGGCTGGCGGCGGCCCTAGCCCTCCAGCCCATTTTCTCCTTCCGATCTTCCAACCTTCCTGTGAATCGCTTTTGACCTGGCGCTTCTTCGCGGGCTTCGTGGTGAATCAGGGTTTCAGCGGCCGAGTTCGCGCGAGCGCTCGGCGGCGGCGGCCATCGCGCGGCGCATCAGCCCACGCAGGTCGCCTTCCTCCAGCACCTGCACGGCGCGTTCGGTGGTGCCTCCGGGGGACGTTACGCGGTGGCGCAACTCGGCGGCGCTCTCATCGCTTTCCGCCGCCAGTCGGGTGGCGCCGGCCAGGGTGCCGAGGGTCAGCTCCAGGGCGGTGTCTGCCGGCAGGCCCAGCGCCTGCGCCGCCTCCTGCATGGCCTCGATCATCAGGAACACGTAGGCGGGGCCGCTGCCGGAGGTCGCGGTGACTGCGTGCATCTGCTCCTCGTCGTCCACCCAGATGGCGCGCCCGGCAGCTTCCAGCAGCCGGGTGGCCGTGGCCCGATCCTCGTGGCTGGCCGTGGCGGCGGCATACAGGCCGGTAACCCCGGCGCCCACCAGCGCGGGGGTGTTCGGCATCGCGCGTACCAGCCGCGTGGACGCGCCGAGCCAGCCGGACAGCTGGCCCGTGGTGATGCCCGCCGCCACCGAGATCACCAGCGGCTGCCCGCGGTCGGTCGCGGCACGCAGCGCAGGGGCCAGGTCGGGCAGCGTCTGCGGCTTGACCGCCAGCACCAGGGTGGCGCAGTCGGCGGCAAGGTCCTCGGCCTCGGCGCTGGCCAGGCCCGGATAGCGCCCCTGCAGGTCACGTACGCGCTCTGCGTTCTTGTCCGCGATGGCGATGCCGCTGGCGGCATGGCCGGACTGGATCAGCCCCTGGATCAGGGCCTCGCCCATGTTGCCGGCTCCGATGAAGCCGACCTCGTATCGATGCTCGGTCATTTGGACTCCTTGTGTCCCGGGCGGGGGCCGAACAGGGCCGTGCCGATGCGGATCAGAGTGGCGCCCTCGAGGATGGCGGCCTCAAGATCGCCGGACATCCCCATCGACAGGGTGTCCAGCGTATGGCCACGTTCGTTCAGGGTATCGCGCAGGGCGCGCAGGCGTGCAAACGGTTCGCGCTGGCGCTGCCGGTCTTCCTCCGCGGCCGGCAGCGTCATCAGGCCGCGCAGTTGCAGCCGCGGCAGTTCGGCGACGCAGGCGGCGAGGGCCGCGCATGCCTCCGGAGTGACACCGGCCTTCTGCGGTTCCTCGCTGATGTTGACCTGCAGGCACACCTGCAGCGGCGGCATGTCGGCCGGGCGCTGTTCGGACAGTCGCCGGGCGATGCGTTCGCGGTCGATGGTGTGTACCCAGGCCGCGCGTTCGGCCACCGCGCGGGTCTTGTTCCCCTGCAGGGCCCCGACGAAATGCCATTCCAGTCCGAGCGGCTCCGGGGGTGCCTCGAGGCCATCGTACTTGGCGACCAGTTCCGGCACGTAGTTCTCGCCGAAGGCCGTCTGGCCCAGTGCGTGCAGGGCACGGATCTCGTCGCTGTCGCGCGTCTTGCTGACGGCCAGCAGGCGGACCGAGGCAGGGTCGCGCCCGGCCTCGCGGCAGGCGCTCTTGATGCGGCCGCGAACGGCCTTCAGGGCATGGTCTGGTGCGGTCATTTCCCTATGATATAGTCCGGAAGAACTCAACGGCACCGTGGTTTTCACGGGGCTGCCAGGCGACAGGGGGTAGCGGTTGCGGCTGCCGCCGGGTGTTCGGCGCGGCCGGGCGCCAAGCCCGACCACAGGGGGATGCATGGATATCACGCAGCTGCTGGCGTTTTCGGTCAAGAACGGGGCCTCCGACCTGCACATCTCCGCGGGGATGCCGCCGATGGTGCGCATCGACGGCGATATGCGCCGGGTGAATGTGCCGGTCATGGACCACAAGGAGGTCCAGGGCCTGATCTACGACATCATGAACGACCGCCAGCGCAAGGACTACGAGGAGTTCCTGGAGACGGACTTCTCGTTCGAGGTCTCGGGGCTGGCGCGTTTCCGTGTCAATGCCTTCAACCAGGACCGTGGCGCGGCCGCGGTGTTCCGGACCATCCCCTCCAAGGTCCTGACGCTGGAGGAGCTGGGCGCCCCGCGCATCTTCGAGGAGATCTCGAACTACCCGCGCGGCATCGTACTGGTCACCGGCCCCACCGGCTCGGGCAAGTCCACCACGCTGGCGGGCATGGTCAACCACCGCAACGAGAATGACTACGGCCATATCCTCACCATCGAGGACCCGATCGAGTTCGTGCACGAATCGAAGAAGTCGCTGGTCAACCAGCGCGAGGTGCACCGCGATACCCACGGCTTTTCCGAGGCCCTGCGCTCGGCCCTGCGCGAGGACCCGGACACCATCCTGGTCGGCGAGCTGCGTGACCTCGAGACGATCCGCCTGGCGCTGACCGCGGCTGAGACCGGCCACCTGGTCTTCGGCACCCTGCATACCAGTTCGGCGGCCAAGACCATCGACCGTATCGTCGATGTCTTCCCGGCGGCGGAGAAGGACATGGTCCGCGCGATGTTGTCCGAATCGCTGCGCGCGGTCATCGCGCAGACCCTGATGAAGAAGATCGGTGGCGGGCGCATCGCGGCGCACGAGATCATGCTCGGCACGCCGGCGATCCGGAACCTGATCCGCGAGAACAAGATCGCGCAGATGTACTCGACCATCCAGACCAGTGCCGGCACCGGCATGCAGACGCTCGACCAGTGCCTGAAGGACATGCTGGCGCAGGGCGTGATCAGTCGCGAGGATGCCCGCCGCAAGGCGGCCAACCCGGATTCCATTTGATCGATACGGCCCGCTTGGCGTGAACGCCGCACCGGGTATCAGGGGAGAGCGCCATGGATCGTGACAAGGCGATCAAGTACATGCATGACCTGCTGCGGGCCCTGGTGGACCGGGGCGGGTCGGATCTGTTCATTACCGTGGGGATGCCGCCGGCGGCCAAGATCGACGGCCGCGTGGTGCCGATGACCGAGCAGAAGCTGACGCCTTCGCACACCCAGGCGCTGGTGCGCTCGCTGATGAACGACAAGCAGTCGGCGGAGTTCGAGCGCCACCAGGAGTGCAACTTCGCGATCGGGTTGACCGGGGTCTCGCGCTTTCGCGTGAACGTCTTCACCCAGCGTGGCAGCCCGGGCATGGTGCTGCGCACCATCAATTCGGTGATCCCGAGATTCGAGGATATCCAGATGCCGCCGCAGCTGGAGAAGATCACCCAGGAGCGGCGCGGGCTGGTGATCTTTGTCGGTGGCACCGGGTCGGGCAAGTCCACCTCGCTGGCAGCGATGATCGGCTACCGTAACCGCACTGCGGCCGATCACATCGTCACCATCGAGGACCCGATCGAGTTTGTGCACGAGCACGACAAGAGCATCATCACCCAGCGCGAGGTCGGGGTGGACACCGAGGGCTACGAGATCGCGCTGAAGAACACCCTGCGCCAGGCGCCGGACGTGATCCTGATCGGCGAGATCCGCGACCGCGAGACCATGGATTACGGGATTGCCTTTGCCGAGACCGGGCACCTGTGTCTGTCCACGCTGCACGCCAACAGCACCAATCAGGCGCTGGATCGCATCATCAACTTCTTCCCCGAGGACCGGCGCGAACAGCTGCTGATGGACCTGTCGCTGAACCTGAAGGCGGTGATCTCGCAGCGCCTGGTGCGCAAGGAAAGTGGCGAAGGCCGGGTGCCGGCGGTGGAGATCATGATCAACACCCCGCTGATGTCGGACCTGATCCTGAAGGGCGAGGTGCACGAGATGAAGGAGCTGATGTCGCGTTCCCGCGAGCAGGGGATGCAGACCTTCGACCAGGCCCTGTTCGATCTCTACGAGAAGCGCCAGATCAGCTACGACGAGGCGCTGCGCAACGCCGACTCGGTGAACGATCTGCGCCTGCGCATCAAGCTCGACAGCCAGCGTGCCCAGGACGACGGGGCGCCGGCGGTGAAGGATGAAGGCAAGGGCCTGGCGGTGGACGAGCACCCCGAGGACTTCAACCTGCGCTAGCGCGTCGGGTCAGGGAAGCAGACATATGAGCCAGTTGCAGATCGAGCCCTACCTGAAACTGATGGCGCAGAAGGCCGCGTCGGACCTGTTCTTCCTGACCGGCGCGCCGGCCAGCATCAAGGTCGACGGCCAGCTCCAGCCCATCTCGCGCAAGGCACTGACTCCGGGCCAGGCGGAGACCATCGCCCGCGAGATGATGACGGAGCGTCAGGCGGAGATTTTCGAGCGCGAGACGGCGGTGAACTTCGGTCTGTCGCGCGAAGGGCTGGGGCGCTTCCGTGTGAACGTCTATCGTCAGCGTGGCGAGGTGGCGATGGTCATCCGCTTCATCCGCGTGGCGATCCCGACTATCGAGCAGCTGGGTCTGCCCCCCGTGCTGAAGGATCTTGTCTCGTATAACGACGGGCTGGTGCTGATCGTCGGGGCGACGGGCACCGGGAAATCGACCACCCTGGCGTCGATGATCGACTACCGCAGCACGAACAAGAGCGGGCATATCCTTACGGTCGAGGACCCGATCGAGTTCCTGTTCAGCCACAAGCGCTCCATCGTGGGCCAGCGCGAGGTGGGGATTGATACCCCCAGCTACGACCATGCCCTGCAGGAGGGCATGCGCGAGGCGCCGGACGTGATCATGGTCGGCGAGGTGCGTTCACGCGAGACCATGCGCGCGGCCCTGACCTATGCCGACACCGGCCACCTGGTGCTGACGACCCTGCACGCGACCAACGCCACCCAGGCGCTGGATCGGGTAATCAACCTGTTCCCCGAGGACAACCGCCCGCAGATCCTGTCGGACCTGTCGCTGAACCTGCGGGCCATCGTCGCCCAGCGCCTTCTACAGACCAAGGACGGACGGCGCGTCGCCGCGCTGGAGATCCTGATCAATACGCCCTATATCAGCGAGCTGATCCGAGACGAAAAGGTCAACGAGATCAAGGAAGTCATGGCGAAGGGTGCATCCGTGGGCATGCAGACTTTCGACCAGGCAATCGTGAAGCTGTTCAAGGCCGGGGACGTGATGCTGGACGAGGCCCTGAACAAGGCCGACTCGCGCGCCGATCTCGAATGGCGCCTGAATTTCGGCGGCGGTGTGTCCACCGCCGACGAGACCGAGGAGGAGCTGAAGCTTCCGGACAAGTAGGCGCCGGCTGGCCGGCGAAGCCCCTGCCAATGTCGGGCCTAGGCGCGTTCCGGCTCCGGAAAGACGTCGGCGGCCGCAAACACCGGCCCGTCCACGCAGACCCGTTTCATGGCCACGCCCTCGGGGGTTCGAACCGGTACCGTGCAGCCGGCACAGCCGCCCACTGCGCAGGCCATGAACTCCTCCAGCGAGACCTGGCAGGGCAGGTCGAACTCCGCCGCCAGCTCCGCGCAGGCCGCGAGCATCGGATGCGGGCCGCAGGCAAAGAGCTCGACCTGATCCCGTTCTGCCGGTGCGAGCGTCTTGAGCCAGGCCCGGGCGAGATCGGTCACGAAGCCGTCGTGGGCGCCGGGGATGCCGGCCTTCGAGGTCAGGCGGCAGGCGACACCCCAGTCCTCCAGCAGCGGCAGGGTCGCGATCGCGCCGTGCGGCAGGCCGGGCCAGAGGATCTCGGACGGGCGCGGATGAAACGGAAATGGCACTTCCGAGCCGAGGACCGCGTGGGTCTGGCCGGCCTCGCCCCGCAGGTGCAGGTGGTGGGCCAGAAAGATCATCGGCGGGATGCCGACGCCACCGCCCAGCAGCAGCCGTTTCGGACGCTCCGGGTGCAGCCGGAACGGCTGCCCGATCGGGCCGAGCACGCTCAGGGTGTCGCCCTGCGCCTGCTGTGACAGCGCGAGGGTGCCGTCGCCGACCACCTTGTAGAGAAACTCCACCCAGCCGGCCTCGCGGTCCACGCGCTGGATCGACAGCGGGCGTCGCATCAGCAGGCGTGGCGCGCACTGGAGGTGGGCGAACTGTCCGGGCTGCGCCGCCCGGGCGCATTCGGGCGCATGCACGCGCAGGATCCACTGGTCGGCGCCGGCGTCGTGATGGTCCAGGATACGGCCGTTTTCCTGGAAGATCGTGCCGCGGTGGGGGCGTGAGGCGGTCTCGGGCACAGTCATGCGGTGTCCTCGGTGGGCAGGGTCCAGACCGGCCGACCGGCCACCCAGGTCTCGCGGACCTGGCCGGCGAAGGTCCAGTCGAAGAAGGGGGAGTTGTGGCCTGCGCTGAGCCAGTCCGCGTGGCGTACCTCGTGCATCGCTTCCGGGTCCCAGAGCACGAAGTCGGCGCGCGCCCCGGGGGTCAGCCGGCCCTGGGCGAAACCTAGGATGTCCGCCGGTCCGGTGGTCACCCGGGCCAGGGCCTCGTGCAGGCCCATCAGGCCGTCCTCGACCAGGCGCAGGGTCAGCGGGAGCAAGGTCTCCAGGGCGGAGATGCCGGGTTCGGTGCTGGCGAACGGGCCCAGCTTGCTGTCCGGCTCGTGTGGCTGGTGATCGGAGCAGATCGCGCTGATGTCGCCGCGCGCGACCGCGGCACGCAGCCCGTCGCGGTCGCGCTGGCCGCGCAGCGGCGGGATCACGTGACCGTTCGGGTCGTATTCGGCGACATCGACCTCGGTCAGGAACAGCTGGTGGGCGGCCACGTCCGCGCTGACGGGCAGGCCTTCGGCGCGGGCCTTGGCGATCATCTCCGCGCCGCGCCGGGTCGACAGCCGTGCCACGTGGACCCGCGCGCCGGTCTGTTCCACCAGTGCCAGGATCGCGCCCAGTGCGGCAGTCTCGGCGGCCTCGGGGATGCCGGCCAGGCCGAGACGGGTGGATACCGCACCCTCGTGCATGCACCCGGAACCGGTCAGTGACGGGTCCTGGGCCGCGAGCACGGTGGTCAGACCAAAGGTGTTCGCGTACTCCAGGGCGCGCCGCAGGACCAGCAGGCTGGCCAAGGGTCGGCTGGCGTTGCTGACGCCACGTGCCCCGGCCTGTACCAGGGCGGCCATCTCCGCAAGCTGCTGCCCTTCGAGCTGGTGGGTCAGCGCGCCGAGTACGTACACGCGGACGCCGCAGGCCTGGCGCGCCCGCCGGTTGATCAGTTCCACCTCGGCGGGCGAATCGATGGGTGGCTCGGTATCCGGCGGCACGACCACGCTGGTGATGCCGCCGCGGGCGGCCGCAAGGGTCTCGCTGGCGATGGTGGCCTTGTGCTCCTGGCCTGGTTCGCGCAGGCGTGCCGCGAGATCGATCAGGCCGGGCATCAGCCAGAGCCCGCGCGCGTCGATCCGCCGGCGGGGCTCGAAGCCTTCGGGGATCTGGCCGCGCGCGAGGATCTCGCTGCCCTGCACGCAGAGGGAGCCGATGGTGTCGAAACCGTCCACCGGGTCGAGGATGCGGGCGTTCTCGATCAGTACGCTCATGCCTGATGCGCCCCCATGACCATGGACATCACGGCCATGCGTACGGAGATCCCGTAGGTGACCTGTTCCAGGATCACCGAGTGGGGTCCATCGGCCACGGCGGATTCGATCTCCACGCCGCGGTTGGCCGGGCCCGGGTGCATCACCAGGCAGGTGGGATGGGCCAGCTGCAGGCGGCGCGAGGTCAGGCCGAACAGCTGGTAGTACTCGTGTTCGGAGGGCAGGTGAGCATGCTCCATGCGCTCGCGCTGCAGGCGCAGCATGATGATCACGTCGACGTCCTTGAGCCCCGCGTCGAGGTCGTTGTAGACGTGCACGCCGAGCTGGTCGACATCCGCCGGCAGCAGCGAACAGGGCGCGACCACGCGCACCTCGCCGGTCTGCAGGATGTTGAGCGCGTGGATCTGCGAGCGCGCGACGCGCGAATGCAGGATGTCGCCGACGATCGCGACCTTCAGCTTGGTGAAGTCGCCCTTGTGGCGGCGGATAGTGAACATGTCCAGCAGGGCCTGGGTGGGGTGCGCGTGGCGGCCGTCGCCGGCATTCAGCACGCTGATCCCGGGGGCCACGTGGCGGGCGATGAAATGTGCGGCTCCGCTCTCTTCGTGGCGAACGACGAACATGTCGACGTTCATGGCCTCGATGTTGCGCAGGGTATCCAGCAGGCTTTCGCCCTTCACCGCGGAGGAGGTGCTGATGTTCACGTTCAGCACGTCGGCGGACAGGCGCTTCGCGGCCAGCTCGAAGGTGGTGCGGGTACGGGTGCTGGCCTCGAAGAACAGGTTGACGATGGTCTTGCCGCGCAGCAGCGGAACCTTCTTCACCGCCTTCTCGTTCATATTCGCGAACGACTCGGCGGTGTCCAGGATCTCGTTCAGGAGGTCGCGGTTCAGCCCTTCGATGGTCAGCATGTGGCGCAGCTGACCGTCGTCGGTCAGCTGCAGGCGATTCGGCAGCGGGCCCGGCTGCGGGAGCCGCGCGCCCGGGTGGGCGATCTGGGAGTCATTCATCCTGCTGTGTCCGGCCGCTCAGGCTTCCGGCTCCTCGGGGTCGATGGCCACCCGCTCCAGGCGCAGCGGTTCGGGGCCGCGCAGCTTGATCTGTTCGCTGCCGCCGAGCTCCATGTGGGCCCCCACGATCGCGGCCTCGATGGGCAGTTCGCGGCCGTCGCGCTCCACCAGCACGGCCAGGGCCACCGATGCCGGCCGGCCGTAGTCGAACAGCTCGTTCAGCGCCGCGCGGATCGTGCGTCCGGTAAACAGCACATCGTCGACCAGCAGGACATGTTCGCCGTCGAGATCCTCCGGGAGCTCCGAGGGCCGCACCTGGGGGTGCATGCCGATGCGCGAAAAGTCGTCGCGGTAGAAGCTGATGTCCAGCCGCCCCAGCGGGCGCTCCACGCCCAGGCGATTGCGCAGGTGTTCGGCGATCCATACCCCGCCGGAGTGGATGCCCACTACAACGGGGTTCTCGATCCCGCGGACCTTGAAGTAGTGGCGGGCCTGTTCGGCCATGTCGTCGAGCAGGGTCGGGACGTCCGGCGTCATGATGCGTTCTCCAGAAACCAGCCTTCGAGGATGACCGCGGCGGCGTGGGCATCCAGCCCCGGGTCGTTGCGCCCCGGCCGGCTGCGCTCGCGGGCCAGGTGGGATGTCAGATGCTCGTCGCACCAGTATACCGGCAGGCGGTAGCGCTCTTCGAGCGCGCGGGCAAAGGCCCGGATGCGTCGCGCCAGCGGGGTCGGCTTGCCGTCCGCCTGGGTCGGCCAGCCGACCACGAAGCCCTCGGGGCCCCACTCGGCGATCAGGCGGTCCAGGGTCGGCCACAGGTCGGGTGCGTCGGTGGCCAGGGTGCGCAGTCCGCGCGCCGCGCCGGTCAGCTCTTCGCCGACCGCGATGCCGATGCGGCGCCGGCCGTAGTCGAACGCCAGCAGTCCCACGCTCAGGCGTGGCCGGAGGCCGGGCTGATCAGGTTGACGTCGATGCCGATCAGTTCGGCGGCGGCGCGCCAGCGTTCGGCACTCGGGCGGTCGAACAGGATGTCGGGGTCGGCGCGGGTCGTGAGCCAGGCGTTCTCGGCCAGCTCGCTTTCCAGCTGGCCGGGGCCCCAGCCGGCATGGCCCAGCGCGATCAGGACCCGGCGCGGGCCCTGCCCGGCGTTGATGGCCTCGAGGACGTCGCGCGACGTGGTCAGCACGATGGAGTCGGTGATGGGCTGGCTGCCGCGCCAGGTCTGTTCCGCGGAGTGCAGCACGAAGCCGTGTTCCGGCTGTACCGGGCCACCGCGGAAGACGGGGATCTCCGGCAGGTCTTCGCCGGGCTCCAGTTCCACGTGCTGCAGGAGTTCGCGCAGGGAGAATTCCGTGGGCTGGTTGATGACCAGGCCCAGCGCGCCCTCCTCGTCATGGTCGCAGACATAGGTGACCGCATGGCCGAAATAGCCATCGTTGAGACTGGGCATGGCGATCAGGAAGTGATCGCGCAGGCTGTCGGGTTCATGGCGGGCGCCGCTGGACATCATGCCCTCAGTATCGACCCTGTCCCGGCGGGCCGCAAGAAACGGTTCGCACGCATCCGCGTCTCGTTACCGGACCTGTTCCATCTGGTCGCGGCGGAAGGCCCAGGTGCGGGTGATCACCAGTTCGTCGTACTGCTCCCGCATCGCGTCGGTGAAAGGGGCATACGGGGCGGCCAGCTCCACGATGCGGATCGCGGCCTGATCGAGCACCGGTTCCCCGGAGCTGCGCGCGACCTGGATATCGATCAGTTCGCCCTCGGGGTTCAGGCGTACCGACAGCACCAGGGTGCCGGACAGCCCGCGCCGGCGTGCCTCGTCCGGGTAATTGAGGTTGCCCAGCCGTTCCACCTTGTTGATCCAGGCCTGCAGATAGGCGGCCTCGGGGGCGCTGCGCGCGGCCAGGCTGTCCAGGTAGCGGGTGCGGGTGGCGCGGGTGGAGAAGGTCTGGCGTTCCTCGGCCGGGGCCGCGCGGGCACTCTCCAGGCCACGGTTCATCAGGGCCGCGGCGGAAGGCGCGTCCTCGGCCTCGGGGGCCTCCAGTGGTTCGGGTTCGGCGAGCTCGGGGGCGACCGCGGCCTCGTCCCGGGTCTCGGCGGTGACCTGTTCCGGCTCCGGTTCGGGTGCCGCCGGGGTCGGCTCCAGGAGCGGCTGGGCGGCTTCCGGTAGCGGGGCTTCGAGGCCTTCGGGCTCGGGCTCGCCTACCCCGGCGTCGTCGGCATCCGGGGCCTGCGCCTCGCGGGCCTCGTCGCCCTCACCGCTGGCGGCCTGATCCTGGGTAGCAATGTGTTCCACGCTGTCGTCGAGTTCCGGGGGCGGGGCGTCGGGATCGGTGACCCAGGTGATGTCCAGCGGCTCGCGCGCGGGCGGGTCGATCGCATCCACGGCAAAACCGATCCCCAGGATGATCAGGGCATGGGCCATCACCGCGAGGAAGATCATCGTCCCCAGGTGGTCCTGTGCGCGGGGCGGCCCCGGCGGGGGCGAGCCGGGCACGCTGGCGGCGGGGTTCGCGTTCACGCCGGCACCCGCCGGCCCCGGACGCACGCCGCAGCGCCGTGCACGCGAGCGCGTGCACGGGTCCGTGTTTCCCTAGGGGTCGGATTTGCGGGTGCGGACATGGCGCTGGATTCGCGGATCGCCGAGGACATGGGCTGCCAGTATACCGGTCAGGCCGCCGGTGATCAGCGCGGCCAGCAGCAGCGGGGGCAGCAGCAGCGGCAGGTTGGGGTGCGGGATGATGACCGCCCAGGCCAGCAGGAACTGGCCGCTGGTGTGTGCCAGGGCGGCGGCGATGGCCAGTCCGACCGGGCCCAGGTGGCGCGGCGCCAGCGGCCGCAGGACGGCGAGCATGGCGAGGCTGGCGATTGCGCCCGCGAGCGACAGCCAGAACGCGGGGCTGAGAAGCGTGCCCAGCAGCAGGCTGCTGCCGAGCACCCGGATCAGGGTGACGGCGGCAGCGGCGCGCCAGCCAAGCACGAGCAGCGCCACCAGCGTGACGATATTGGCAAGGCCCGGCTTGATGCCGGGGACGGGGCTGGGGATCGCGGCCTCGAGGATCTGGATCCCGATGGCGATGGCGGCCAGGGCGGCGATGGCGCGGTCGCGCTGTGCGGGGTCGGGGGGTGGATTCCCGGGCATCGGGGCGGATCAGTAGTGCAGGCTGTCGAAGCCGGGTTCCGACCCCAGGACTTGCAGCGTCAGGCGATTGGGCAGGCTTACGGCGATGTCGCCGTGCGCCTGCAGCCAGCCACTGCCCTCGCAGATGTTGCGATATCCGGGCGACTCGGCGCAGCGTGCCCGGCCGGGTTCGATCTCGATCCGGGTGATACCGGCGGGACCGGTCACTTCCAGTGTCCGGCGCCGGTCCAGGGGTTCGTGCTGGGGGGCGGCCCCGGCCTGGCTGATCACCAGCACCCGGGCCCCGCCGGCCGGGAAATAGGCCAGCGCGAAGGCCGCGATGACGAGCGCGGAGGCCAGGGCGCCGATCACGGCGTCGCCCCACCGCAGGCCGATCGGATTCACGGCAGTTCGCGTACCACGAGGGGCTCGTGGTCGGGGTCGAGCGCGACGCGTTCGGCCAGGCCGGCGGTTGCTTCGATGCGGTCATCCAGTACCAGCAGGGCGTACTCGACCCCCATCCTGCGGGCGTATTCGGGCCAGGCTTCGGGGCCGGCGATCATCAGTGTCGTGGCGGCGCCGTCGGCCAGGGCCGGGTCGTGGTGCAGTACGGTGGCGCTCGCCACCCCCTGGCTCGGGCGCCCGCTGCGCGGGTCGATGACGTGATGGATGTATTCCCCTTCCCAGTCGTAGCCGCGTTCGTAATCGCCCGAGGTGAACAGCGCCTCGCCCGCCCCCAGTTCGATGCTGCCGAGCGTTCCGCCCCGCGGGTGGCGGATGCGGACGCGCCACGCGCGCTCCTGTGGTCGCCCCAGGGTCATCAGGTCGCCGCCCGCGTTGAAGATGGCCGCCTCGACCCCGAGTTCGCCCAGCAGCTCCAGCACGCGTTCCACGGCCAGTCCCTTGGCGAGGCCGCCGAAGTCGAGCTGCAGGTCCGGGTGGGTGCCGCGCAGCCGCACGCCGTTGCGTTCGATGTCCCCCATGCCGGGCGGGTTGTCCAGCAGTGCGTCCAGGGTCGCGGCGTCCGGTGGCGGTCCGGCGGGTTCGTCCTGGTGGAAGCCCCAGGCCGCCACCAGCTTGCCCAGCGCCGGGTTGAACAGGCCGCCGCTGAGGTCTTCCATCTCGCGGCCCCGCTCGATCAGCGGCAGTACCGACGGCGGGGCGCTGAACTCGCCCTGCAGGGCGAGCAGTTCGTTGGTCCGGCCAAGGGAGCCCGGCTCCCAGGCGTGCCAGGAGCGGTGCAGGACCTCGAGCTCATCCTGTACCGCGGACTCGATCTGTTCGATGTCATAGGCCCCCGGGGGGTGCAAGGTGAGTTCCACCAGGGTGCCGAAGGCGTAGAAACTCAGCTGCTCGGTGTCGGGCTCGTCTCGGCCGCAGGCCGTCAGCAGGCTGGCGGCGAGCAGCAGGGTCAGGGCGCGTATCAGCATGCGGGACTCGGTGCTCATCTCGGGTTCGGTGCGCTGGGGCCAGTGAGGTAGTCGATGTACTGCCCGGCCAGGTCCTGCCCGCCGGCCGCGTCCAGTTCGCGCACGCCAGTCGGGCTGGTCACGTTGATCTCGGTGAGGAAGTCCCCGATCACGTCGATACCGACGAAATCCAGCCCGCGGGCCTGCAGCTCCGGGGCGATCTGCTCGCAGATCCAGCGATCGCGCGCGGTCAGCATTACCGCCTCGCCGCGGCCCCCGGCGGCGAGGTTGGCGCGGCTTTCACCGGCTGCCGGAATGCGCGCCAGGGCGTGGCCGTAGGGCTCGCCGCCGATCAGGATGATGCGCTTGTCGCCAGCGGTAAACTCCGGCAGAAAGCGCTGCGCGACTACGCTGCGGCAGTCGAATTCGGTGATGGTCTCGAGGATCACCGAGGTATTCGGGTCGCCCTGGCGGACGCGAAAGACCGAGGCGCCGCCCATGCCGTCCAGGGGTTTCACGACGATGTCGCCCTGCGCCTCCAGAAAGCCGCGAATGCGCTGGCGATCGCGCGTGATCAGGGTCGGCGGGCAGCATTGCGGGAAATGCGCGGTGAAGGCCTTTTCATTCACGTCGCGCAGCGCGCCCGGACGGTTCGAGACGCGCACGCCGTCGCGCTCGGCCAGGTCGAGGGCGTATGTCGCGTAGATGTATTCCAGGTCGAACGGCGGGTCCTTGCGCATCAGCAGCAGGTCGAAGCGCTGCGCGGGCCCGGCCTCGGGCTCGCCCAGGCGGTAGAAGTCGCCGCTGTCGTCGAGCACGCTGACCGGGCGGCTGCGGGCCATGGCGCGACCCTCCTCGATCCACAGGTCGCCGGGTTCGAGATAGTGCAGCCGGTGGCCGCGGGCCTGGGCCGCCAGCATCATCGCGAAGGTGGTGTCCTTCGCCGGTTTGATGCCCTGGATCGGGTCCATCAGGATGGCAATGTTGCGGGTCACGTTGCCTCGTCCAAGCAGGGTGTGCCGCGAGTATGCCACGCCGCCCGGGGGTGGCGCGGCCTCGGGGCGGCACCCCCGGGCACCGCGTGTTGCCGCTGCCGGCCTGCAATATCATGGGGCGCTGTTTGTCACGCGGGCCCGCTTCCGCTAGATTCGGTGCGAAATGACCTCAGGGGGAGAACGTGTCTAACGCGCTTGCCGAAGCGGACTCGGCCACCGAGTTTCAGGGGCTCAAGGTCATGGTGATCGATGACAGCAAGACGATTCGGCGCACGGCCGAGTCCTTGCTGCAAAAGCACGGGGCCGAGGTCATCACCGCCGTGGACGGCTTCGAGGCGCTGTCCAAGGTCGCCGAGTCGCGTCCGGACATTATCTTCATTGACGTCATGATGCCGCGCCTGGATGGTTACCAGACCTGTGCGCTGATCAAGAACAACAAGCAGTTCCGCGCCACCCCGATCATCATGCTGTCGAGCAAGGACAGCGTGTTCGACAAGGCGAAGGGACGCGTCGTAGGGTCGGAGGATTACCTCACCAAGCCTTTCACCAGGGACGACCTCCTGGGTGCCATGCGTCAGTACGCCCACCCGTCGGCATGACGCGCCAAGTGACTACTACCAAGGAAAGACCAAGCCCATGGCCCGCATTCTGATCGTTGACGATTCGCCGACCGAGATCCACGTCCTGCGAACGATGCTCGAGAAGCACGGGCATTCGGTGACGACCGCGGAGAGCGGCGAGGACGGTGTGGCGGCCGCGAAGTCGCAGGTCCCGGACCTGATCCTGATGGACGTCGTGATGCCCGGGCTGAACGGATTCCAGGCCACCCGCCAGCTGTCGCAGGCGGAGGAGACCTCGCACGTGCCGGTGGTGGTGGTCAGCACCAAGGATCAGGCCACGGACCGCGTCTGGGCGATGCGTCAGGGCGCGCGGGACTACATCACCAAGCCCGTGGCGGAGAAGAACCTGCTGGAAACCATCGGAAAATACCTGTCGGCATGAACACCGATCTGTCCTCGCCGTATGCCCTGCTCGCGAGCCTTGATCGCGAAGGGCGACGCGTCAATCGCGAACTGCGGCGGGACATCGGCACCGGCTGGCGCGGGGTGCTGCTCCGGGTCGGGGATTTCCGCTTTTTGGTCGACATGGACTCGATCGCCGAGGTCACCGATCCCATGGCGCTGACCCGGGTGCCGCTGGCCGATTCCGCAGTGCTGGGCGTTGGCAACCTGCGCGGACTGGTGCTGCCGGTGTTCGACATGGGCAAGCTGCTGCTGGACCGGCCGCTGGCCGACGAGGCCACCGGTCAGCGGGTCGTGGTCGCGGCCCAGGGCCAGGGCGTCGCTGGGCTGCTGGTCAGCCAGGTCGAGGGCATGCGTCGCTGCATCCCGTCACAGCGGCGGCTCGAGGTCTCGGTCCCGGAGACGGTGCGACCATTTATTACTGGCGGGTTCGATCTTGGCCACCGGTTGCACCCGGTGCTGGATCTGGATCTGCTGCTGAATGACAACAATCGCTTCACCGGCACAGGCTTGGCCGGGGCAACCAATAGCGAACAGACCGCAGCCGCCGCCGGATAGTGCGGGGCGCGGGCCTGTAACAGGGGGTATTAACTGATGGGATCGAGTCGTCGCGCACGTAATTTCGTCCTCGGGGGCCTGCTCGTGCTCGCCCTGATCGCGACCGGCGGGGCCTTCACCTATCATGAGTACGAGCAGGGCCAGTACCGTGACCGTATCGCCCTCGCCAATGACCTGCGACTGCTGTCGCAGCGGATCGCAACCAGTTCGCTCGAGGCGGCTGCCGGGTCCGAGCAGGCATTCCGCAACCTGCAGGCCCTGCGTGATGACTTCGAGACCCGCCTGGATCGTATCCGTGACGGGGGCGACGGGCTGCAGCCGCTGCCGGAGGGTCTGCAGGACGATATCGCCGAGGTCGATCGCGAGTGGTCGGCCTACCGCGATCACGTGAACACCGTCATCCTCGGGCGCTCGGATATCCAGCTGATTACCGAGTTCTCGGATGCGGTGGCGGCGTTCTCGCCGGAGCTGTCGCGGCTGTCCGATGATGTCGTACGGCGCATGACCCAGACCGGCGAACCGGCCGAGCAGATCTACGTGGCGGCACGGCAGACCATGCTGATCCAGCGGATCGCCAACAACCTCGGGCGCGTGCTGCAGGGCGGTGCCGAGGCGGCCGCCGCCATCGAACGGTTCGAGCGCGATGCGACTCTCTACGGCCGGGTGCTGGATGGCCTGATCGAGGGCTTTGCGCCGCTGGGTATCGAGCCAGTGGATGATCCCCAGGCCCGGGCCCTGCTGCAGGAGATCGCCACCTTGTTCGTGGCATTCAGCGAGGCGGTCGAGGGCGTGCTGGATACCTCCACGCAGGTGTTCGAGGTGAACGCGGCGGCCGCCAGTGTCGAGGCCAGCAGTGGTGCGATGCTCGATACCACCAGCGAATTCGAGAACGCGATCACCCAGAAGGCCGAGCGTGCCGGCGCCATCGCGCTGATTGGCTTCGGCTTTGCCGGTCTGGCCCTGCTGCTGCTGTTCGCGATGGGTCTGTTCCTCTACCGCGATACCAAGCGCGAACTGGCGGAGACCGAGGCCCAGAACGAGCGTAACCAGCAAGCGATCCTGCGCCTGCTCGACGAGATGATGAATCTCGCCGACGGGGACCTCACCGTGAACGCGACCGTGACCGAGGACTTCACCGGCGCGATCGCGGACTCCATGAACTACGCGATCGAGAACCTGCGCACCCTGGTCGCCACTATCAACACGGTGTCTGCCGACATCAGCGAATCCTCGGCTACCACCCGCTCGCAGGTGCTGGGCCTGGCCGAGAAATCCGAGGAGCAGGCGCGCGAGATCCAGCGTGCGGACGACGCGATCGACGAAGTGTCGCGCTCGGTGGATACGGTCGCCAGGGACGCCGAACAGTCGGCCTCCGTGGCACGTAACTCGGTGGAGATCGCGTCCCGCGGGGCCGGCACCGTGCGCCGCTCGATCGAGGGCATGGACAGCATCCGCGAGCAGATCCAGGAGACCGCGAAGCGGATCAAGCGCCTGGGCGAGTCCTCGCAGGAGATCGGCGACATCATCGGCCTGATCAACGACATCGCCGAACAGACCAACGTGCTCGCTCTGAACGCGGCGATCCAGGCATCCGCCGCAGGCGAGGCGGGACGTGGCTTCGCGGTCGTGGCCGACGAAGTCCAGCGCCTCGCGGAACGTTCGTCCTCCGCGACCCGTCAGGTCGAGGGCCTGGTCAAGGCGATCCAGGCGGATACCAGCGAGGCCGTCAGCTCGATGGAGCAGAGTACCGCCAACGTGGTTCAGGGGGCCGAGCTGGCCCAGGCCGCGGGCGAGGCGCTGTCCGAGATCGAGCAGGTCTCCGCGGACCTGGCCGACCTGATCGACGGGATCTCCTCCTCCGCTCGCAAGCAGTCCGAGATGGCGCAGGACGTGACCTCCATCATGGCGCAGATCCGCGACATCACCTCCGAGACGACACAGGGCACGCAGTCCACCGCGGCCGCGATCGGCGATCTGGCACAGCTGTCTGCGCAGCTGCAGTCCTCGGTGTCGGACTTCAAGCTCCCGGATCCTGGTGCCGCGACCGATGCCCTGGGCACGGTTTCCGAAGAGGGCGGCACGGACCCCGAATCCGAAACGACGCCTTCCGACGAACAGCGGGCCTGACGGCGGACGCGGCCGATGGCATCCAGCGCACTGAACTGGGTCCGCGACGAACTCGACAAGCTCTTTGTCGAGGTCCAGGACGCATTGCGACGGTATTCGGAAGATTCGTCCTGCCACGACTGCCTGGCCGAGGCCCGCAGCCGGATCCAACAGATCCGCAATACGCTGGTCATGGTGCAGGTCGAGAGCGTGGTCCTGATCCTGGACGAAATGCTCCAGGTCCTCGGGCAGCTTGAACAGGCCGAGGATCCTAGCCCGTCCGCCGCGGAGCCGCTGCTGCGCGCCGCGCTGCAGCTACCCGACTATCTCGAAAACGAAGGGGACGGCGAGCTGCCGTCGCCGATGATCCTGGTGCCGCTGCTGAACGAGCTGCGCAGCAGTCGCGGTGCCTCTCTGCTGCTGGATGTGGCGGCGCTGATGCCCGACCCGCAGGATGTGGACGATGCGCGCGTCGGTTCCGGCGGCGAGGTCCTGGAGCCGGCGGCACGGGTTGCCGCGCTGCAACAGGCGCGCAGGGGCTTCCAGCGCGACCTGCTGGAGCTGGTCCGCAGCGATGACCCGGCGACCGCGGCCGCCCGCATGCAGGCCACCGCACGCACAGTCGGCGAGGCGGTGCCGGCGGGTGATGCGCGGCGGCTGTTCTGGGTGGCCGGTGCCGTGCTCGAGGCGGTTGCCGAGGGCGGGGTCGAGGCGGATACCGACGTGCGCCGCCTGATTGGCCGCGTCGACCGCGAGCTGGGGCGATACCTGAATCTGCTGGCCGCCCACGTCGAGACCGCCGGGGATGGCTCCGAGCCCGAGTACGCGGCACCGGAAGAACTGGTCAAGACCCTGCTGTTCCACGTCGCCTGCGCGACCTCCGAGGGTGAACAGACCCGGGCCGTACGCGAGGTGTTCGGGCTCGACCGTCTGAATCTCGAGGATGACAGCGGCAGCGTGGGGCGCTCGGTCTACGACAACCTGCGCCAGGCCCTGGAGGACGATCTTGCGGAGGTGCGCGAGCGCCTGGATGTGATCATGCGATCGCCCGTGCGCGACCCCGAGGGGCTCGCCACGCTGCGCGAGCAGGTCGAGCGCATCGGTTCCACGCTCAGCCTGCTCGGGCTGGACGCCGGGCAGGACCATACCGACGCGCTCGCCGCCTCGCTGACCCCGGAGCGTGCGGGCGCCGCGGACGAGCAGGTTGACATGGTGCTGGCCGAACACCTGCTGGCCCTGGAGTCGCTGCTGGAATCCGGGCTGCGCCGTCGCAGCAGCAGCCCGACACCGCAGGCCGAGTTCGACCGCGCTCTGGCGGCTGCGGTCTACAAGGAGGCCCTGGTCGATGTGCGCCGGGTCCGCGATACCTTCCTTGGCTTTCTCGACCCCTCCGCCGAGGCGACCGGTGACGGCATGGACGAGGCCCGTGCCGGGCTGCGCCGCATCGAGGGTGCGATGGCGATGTCCGGGTTCGAGGCCCTGCATGCGTTGCTGGGCCCGCTGATCCGGCATCTCGATTCCCGTGCCGGCATGCAGGCCGGCGAGCTCGACGAGGGCGAGGTCGAGGCCCTGGCCGAGGTCCTCAGCAGTATCGAGGTCGCTCTCGAGTCCTCCGGTCAGCCGTGGCGCGAGCTCGACAGCGTGCACGAGCGCGGGATTGCCGCGCTGCAGCGCATCGGCGCAATCTCGGGTGGCGAGCGTGACGACGTCGACGCGGGCGCCGCAGCCGACAGGGCCGAACCCGAGGCCGAGCCGGACCTGCCCGAGTTGGCGCACGCCACCACAGACGCTGAGCCGGGTGCCGCGTACGTGCCGGAGCCCGAGTCGGATGCACCCGCGGGCACGCCAGTGACGCCTGCTCGTGCGGCGGGCCCGCTGCCCGCGCGCGGCCGCGATTCCCTGCCCTTCGACGACCAGGTGCTGGCGGAGCAGGTACGCGGGCCGGACGTCGATCCGGAGATCCTGGAGATCTTCCTGGAGGAGGCCGACGAGGAGGTCGCCAGTCTGGGCGAGCATTTCCCGCGCTGGCAGGCCAATCCGGGCGATCTGGATACCCTGACGGTCATCCGCCGCTCCTTCCACACCCTGAAGGGTTCCGGGCGACTGGCCGGTGCCCTGCGCCTGGGCGAGTTTTCCTGGGCCGTGGAATCCTTCCTCAATGGTCTGCTGGATTCGGGCTACGAGGCCGATCACGCCACGCTGCAGGTGATCGAGGACGCCATTGCGGTGCTCCCGGGGCTGGTGGCCGAGGTGCGCGACGACACCGCCGCCGAGACGCCGGTGCTGGATATCGCCCTGCGCCTGCGCGCCCTCGCCGGAGGCGAGGCCGAGCCAGAACCCGAAGAGGAAGCCGAGGTGCCGGAGGGTGCCACGGAAGAACTCGAGGCCCTGGCGCGCACCCTGGACGAACTCGACGTGGTGGACGATGTCGCGGCGCCGGAAGACGAGCCGGTCTCCGCGGATCACGAGGACCTGACCGGCGAGATGCTGCAGGAGCCCGGCGCCTTCGTTCCGGACCTGCCCCCCGAGGCCATGGAGCCGGATGCAGTGCCGGAACCGGGCGAGCCCGAGTCCGGGCTGGAATTCACCGCGGACGCGGGGGGCACTCCCCCGCCGGCTGCGGCGCTGGAGCCCGGGACGGCGCCGGATGAGCCGGAGCCGCTGGATCTGGATGCCCTGGAGCTGCCCGCCGATGCCCTGGAGGTGGCGGAGACGGCGCTGGAACCGGCCGCAGAGGAAGACGCCCCCAAGGCCGACGAGCCGCCCGAGGTCACCGAGTTCGAGCAGGTTCCGGATTTCGCGGAGATCAACGCCGACCTTGCGCTACCGGAGGAAGCCGAGGAGGTGGAATCCGACCTGCCCGAGGCAGCGGAGGAGGTAGAGCCCGCGGCGGCCGCCCGCATGGAGATCGACCCGCAGCTTTGGCAGGTATTCGCCGCCGAGGCGCAGGTGCATCTGCTGACGTTGCGCGGCTGGCTGGAGGAGTCCCAGTGGCGTCCGGACCGGATCCCGAACCACGACCTGGAACGCGCTCTGCACACCCTGAACGGGAGTGCGCGAACGGCCGATATTCGCGGAATTTACTCGGTCTGCGGCCCGTTCGAGCGTCTGATCCGGATTCATCGCGACATGGAGTGGGCGCTGCCGGCGGAGGCCGTGGCGTTGCTGCGGCAGATCGAGGTCTACGTCGCGAGTGCTGTAGGCGATGACGAGCCGGATCCAGCCAAGCTGCTGGACCCGCCGCCCTGGGCCCCCGAGGTGTATGCGCTGCTGGATCAGGCCACCGCCGAGCAGTTGCTGCGTGCCGCGGAAGATCAGCACGAGGAGGAAGCCGCGGAGCCGGAATTTCCGGATGCCGAAGAACCGGCCGCGCCTGCCGCGGTGGTCGAGGCACCGGTGGAGCCCGAACCCGCGGAAGCGGCGACGGACGAAATCGACTGGGAGTTTGCCGAGGTCTTCATCGAAGAGGCGCGGGACATCCTCGAAGCGGCATTCGCCGCGCTGCATGGCTGGCGCGAAGCCGGGGGGCGGCCGGGGCCTGACCAGAACACTTTCCAGCGCGAGCTGCACACGTTGAAAGGCAGTGCGCGCATGGCCGGCTTCACGGTGGTCGGTGCCATCGCACATGCGCTGGAGAGTGCGCTGAGCGTGGAGACCGAGACCGGGCTCGAGCCGCGCGATGGGTTTTTCCAGCTTGCCGAGCGCGCGCTCACCGACGTTCAGCGCCTGGTCGAGCGCGGTGTGGGCGCCTGGCAGATGGACGAATCGGCCAGCGAATCGTTGCCGGCCCTGCGCAACTGGGCTGCGGGCGACAGTGACGAGTCGCCCGCGGCGGACGAGCCGTTGCTTGCGGTCGATGCCGAAGAGGCGGGGGACGCACCGGGGTCCGGTCCCGAAGAGACGGCGCCGGCAGCCCCGGAGGCAGACCAGCGCAGCCACGAACCGCCGGAATCCGAAGGGCGTCGCATTCAGGACCAGGTCCGTATGGATGCCGATGTTCTGGACAGCCTGGTCAACAACGCGGGCGAACTGGCGACCTTCCATCGCCGCTTCGAACAGACGGTCGGGCGCGTCGAGGGTCAGGTTGACGAACTCGAACGTACCATCTCGCGTCTGCGCGACCAGCTGCGCAAGCTGGAGATCGAGACCGAGGCCCAGATCCTGTTCCGGGTCGAGGAGGAGAGTGGCGAGGAGGCCCTCGACTTCGACCCGCTGGAGATGGACCGCTATTCCGGTATCCAGCAGCTCTCGCGCGCGCTCGCGGAGAGTGTCAGTGACCTTGAAGCTCTGAAACAGGAGGTCTACGACGAGCTGCAGAATGCCGGCGGCATTCTGCTGCAGCAGCGCCGCGTCGGGACGGACCTGCAGGACCAGCTGATGCGGCAGCGCATGGTGCGCTTCGCGCGAATGGCCCCGCGTCTGCGCCGGGTCGTGCGCCAGGCGGGCGAGGACCTTGGCAAGCCGGTGCGCGTGGAGTTCACCGGCCAGGGTGCCGAGCTCGACCGGGCCTTGCTCGAGCGCCTGGTCGCGCCACTGGAGCACCTGCTGCGCAACGCGATCGCGCACGGTATCGAGAGCCCGGAAGAGCGCGAGCGGGCGCGCAAGCCGGCGCAGGGCCAGATCGATGTCAGCCTCGAACAGTCCGGCAGCGAGATCCGCCTGCAGGTGACCGACGATGGCAAGGGCATCGATGCAGAGGCGATCCGTGCCCGCGCCGTCGAGCGCGGCCTGATCGCCGCGGACGCCGAGGTCAGCGATGCCCAGGCCCTGCAGCTCATCCTGCAGTCCGGGTTCTCCACCGCCTCGGAGGTCTCGCAGGTTGCGGGGCGCGGGGTTGGGCTGGATGTGGTGAACAGTGACGTGAAGCAGCTGGGTGGCACCCTGGACATCCAGTCCACACCGGGTCGCGGCTCGCGCTTCACCATGCGTTTGCCGTTTACCCTTGCGATCTCCCAGGCCCTGCTGGTGCAGGTGGGCGAGGAGACCTTCGCCGTGCCGATGGCCTCGGTGGAGGGGGTGGTTCGGGCACGCGCCGAGGAGATCGACGCGCGCGACGATGCGGCCTTCTACAACTACATCGGTCAGGACTATCAGGTTCGTGGTCTGGGCGACCTGATGGGCGTCGAGAGCCAGGCTGGGGTGGATCACTTCCCGGAGCACCCGTTCCCGCTGTTGCTGGTGCGCGCCGACGATCAGCGCGTCGCGTTGCGCATCGACGGTCTGCTCGGCAGCCAGGAAGTGGTCGTGAAATCGGTGGGCCCGGTCCTGAGCCGTATCCCGGGCGTGGCTGGCGCCACCCTGCAGGGCGACGGCTCGGTGATGCTGATTCTCGACCTGAGCATGCTGGTCCGTTTCGCCGCAGCCGCGGCGGCGCTGCCGGATGCGGTCCAGCCGGCGCACGAGCCGGCAACTGCGCGCCGCATTATGGTGGTGGACGACTCGATCACCATCCGCAAGGTCACTGCGCGCCTGCTCGCGCGCCACGGCTACGATGTGGTTACGGCCCGCGACGGCCTGGATGCGGTGGGTCTGCTCGACGAGCGGCGCCCGCAGCTGATCCTGCTGGATGTGGAGATGCCGCGCATGGACGGCTTCGAGTTCGCCGCCCACGTGCGCGATCACCCGGACTTTGCCCAGGTGCCGATCATCATGATTACCTCGCGCAGCGGTACCAAGCACCGCGAACGAGCCGACCGTCTTGGGGTCAACGCCTATCTCGGCAAGCCCTATCTGGAGAATGACCTGCTGGCTGCCATCCGCGAGCAGTTGCAGGAGGTGCCGGCATGAGCGAACAGGCAACGGATACCGCCCTCGAGGCCGTGATCGTGCAGCTGGACCAGGGCTCGATCCTGCTGCCGCGCAGCGCCTTTCTGGAGGTCACGACACGGGCCGGGGCGGTGGAGCAGGATTCGGAGCATCCGGAGGTCCCGTGGCTGGAACCGAGCCTGATCTGGCAGGACGTCCAGGTCCCGGTCATCAACGTCAGCCAGTTGCTGGATCCGAGTCGGGACAGTGGCCAGGACCGGCGTCGTTTCCGCCGCCTGCTGGTGATGCAGGCAGTCATGAAGCCGGAACACCTGCCGTTCTACGCCCTCGAGGTCCGCGGGACTCCGCACCCGGTGCAGATCACGCCACAAAACATCTACGCCCTGGAGGATGCGGAGGCGACGCCGTGGTCGTGGCGCGTGAAGGCCTCCGGGGTGACGACCCACCTGCTGCGGCTGGACTCGATTGAGCGCCGGTTGCTGGAGATCGCGGAGGCCAGCGCCTCGGCCTGAGGCCGACACGGCTGGCTCCGCCCGGCTGGCTACTGCTGCGGCAGTTAGCCGCGCAGGTCGCCAAGGCGCGCCTGCAGCAGGGTCAGCAGGGCAATCGTCGCGGTTTCCGTGCGCAAGGTGCGTGGCCCCATGCGGATGCCGGTAAACCCGCTGGCATGCGCCTGATCCCTCTCCTCGGGCGTCAGCCCACCCTCGGGGCCGACATAGAGCACGACGGCCGGCAGCGGGCCTGGCTGGGCCTGCAGGCATTGATCCAGCCCGGAACCGTCGCCATCTGCCAGCAGTCGCAGTCCCTCGGGGAGGTCGCTCAGGACCTGGTCCGGGGGCAGGGCGTCGTGCAATGCGGGCAGTTCATTGCGCCCGCACTGCTCCGCGGCCGCCTGCAGGATGCCCTGCCAGTGGCGCTGGCGCTTTTCCAGGCCCTTGTGCGCCGCCGCCGAGCGCGAGCGTTCGCAGAGTACCGGCCGGATGGAGGCCACACCCAGTTCCACGGCCTTCTGGACCGCCAGGTCCATGTGGTCGCCACGGGCGACTCCCTGGAGGAGGTGGATCGGGAATGCGGGCCAGGTCGGCGCGGCGGCCCGCTCGCCCAGATGAAAGCTGCCGTGGCGGCGATCAGTGAGTTCGAGGGTGGCGTGGAATTCGTTGCCGCAGCCGTCGAACACGCGGCAGGAGGCGCCGCTCTTGAGCCGCAGGACCGTGGTCGCGTAATGCAGGCGATCCTGCGGGGCGGGGAGGGACTGCCCCGCGGCCAGTGGCTCGGAATCCAGCAGTAGCCGGGGGCAGCGCATGCGGCGTTATTTCCGGTTGGCGAGGTCCAGGGCCTTCCAGATCTGTTCGGTCGGACCGGCCTGGTTCATCGAATAGAAGTGGATCCCGGGAGCGCCCTTGTTCAGCACGTCATCGGTCAGACGCGTGGCAACCTCGATGCCGAATTTGCGGATCGACTCCTTGTCGTCGCCGTAGGCCTCCATCCGCTTGCGGATGTAGCGCGGGATTTCGGCGCCGCACATCTCGGAGAAGCGTACGATCTGGGTGTAGTTGGTGATCGGCATGATCCCGACGATGATCGGGATGGTGATGCCCATCTTTTCCACCCGCTCCATGAAGGCCTCGTAGGCGTCCACGTTGTAGAAGTACTGGGTGATCGCGGCGTCGGCGCCGGCATCCACCTTGGTCTTGAAGTTCTGCAGGTCCTTCTCGGCGTTCGGAGCCTGCGGATGGAACTCCGGATAGGCCGCGACCTCGATCTTGAACTGGTCGCCGAACTCGGCGCGCACGAACTCGACGAGTTCGGAGGCGTAGCGGAAGTCGCCGCCGGAGTTTCGGGTGCCGGACGGCAGGTCACCGCGCAGCGCGACGATGCGGTTCACTCCGATGTCGCGGTAGCTCGACAGCAGCTCGTGCAGCTCGCCCTTGGTCGAGGAGATGCAGGAGACGTGCGGAGCGGCCGGGATGCCGTCCTTGTTGATGATGTCCCGAACCGTCTCGAGAGTGCGGTCGCGGGTGGAGCCGCCGGCCCCGAATGTGACCGAATAGAACTCGGGATTCAGGGCGCCCAGACGCTTGCGGGCCTTGGCCAGTCGTTCGGCCCCGGCCTCGTCCTTGGGCGGGAAGAATTCAACGCTGTAGACGCGTTCTTGTGCAGGCATGTTTGTCCTCCAGACAAAAAGAAGGCGGACCGCACGAACATGCGGCCCGCCCCGGCGTTCACATTAACAACGAATTGAAATGTGAGGCTGGCCGATCAGTAGCGGTAGTGTTCCGGCTTGAACGGGCCATCCACCGGCAGACCCAGGTACTTGGCCTGTTCGTCAGTCAGGCGGGTCAGGTTGGCACCCAGCTTCTTCAGGTGCAGCTGCGCGACCTTCTCGTCCAGGTGCTTCGGCAGCACGAAGACGTTCTTGTCGTACTGGTCACCCTTCGTCCACAGCTCGATTTGGGCCAGGGTCTGGTTGGTGAAGGAGTTGGACATCACGAAGCTCGGATGACCGGTGCCGCAGCCCAGGTTCACCAGACGGCCTTCGGCCAGCATGATGATCCGGTTGCCGTTCGGCAGGATGATGTGGTCAACCTGCGGCTTGATGTTCTCCCACTCGTACTTGCGCATCGCGGCCACGGCAATCTCGGAGTCGAAGTGACCGATGTTGCAGACGATGGCCTGGTCCTTCATGCGGGTCATGTGATCTTCGGTGATCACGTCCTTGTTACCGGTGGCGGTAACGAAGATCTCGGCCTTGTCGGCGGCCTCGTCCATCGTAACCACGCGGAAGCCTTCCATGGAGGCCTGCAGGGCGCAGATCGGGTCGATCTCGGTGATCCACACGGTGGCACCGAGGCCGGCCAGCGACTGGGCGGCACCCTTGCCGACGTCACCGTAACCGGCGACCACGGCGATCTTGCCCGCGATCATCACGTCGGTGGCGCGCTTGATGGAGTCCACGGTGGACTCGCGGCAGCCGTACAGGTTGTCGAACTTGGACTTGGTGACCGAGTCGTTGACGTTGATCGCCGGGAAGGCCAGCTCGCCGTCCTTCGCCATCTGGTACAGGCGATGGACACCGGTGGTGGTCTCTTCGGTCACGCCCTTGATCTTGGCGAGCTGCTCGGAGTACCAGGTCGGCTGCTTGGCCAGACGATCCTTGATCGAGGCGAACAGGGCGACTTCTTCTTCGTTCTCCGGGTTGGAGATGACGGACGGGTCCTTCTCGGCCTTGGCGCCGATGTGCAGGAGCAGCGTGGCGTCACCGCCGTCGTCCAGGATCATGTTGGCGCCGCCGTCGAATTCGAAGATGCGGTGGCAGTAGTCCCAGTACTCTTCCAGGGTCTCGCCCTTCACGGCGAAGACCGGGGTGCCGTTGTCGGCAATCGCGGCCGCGGCGTGGTCCTGGGTGGAGTAGATGTTGCAGGAGGCCCAGCGCACGTCGGCACCCAGGGCTTCCAGGGTCTGGATCAGCACCGCGGTCTGGATGGTCATGTGCAGGGAGCCGGCAATCTTGGCGCCCTTCAGCGGCTTGGAGGCCGCGAACTCTTCGCGGGTCTGGATCAGACCGGGCATCTCGGTCTCGGCGATCGCAATTTCCTTGCGGCCGAACTCGGCAAGGTTGATGTCCTTGACGACGTAATCGGTCGTTTTCTTGTCGTTCATCACAGCATTCATGGATTAACTTCTCCGTTTATCTGGATGAGCGCCGTGTTCATATTTCAGGGGGCATCCGGCTGAGCCTGACGGTAAAACCGCTGCAGCGCTCCTCAGCCGGATGGGTATTTCGCTTACAAAATGTCGGGCGCTCTTAGAGGCCCGCCATCTTCTTAAGTTCCTCGGCCTTGTCGGTGCGCTCCCAGGGGAGGTCGACGTCTTCGCGGCCGAAGTGACCGTAGGCGGCGGTCGCCTTGTAGATCGGGCGCAGCAGGTCCATCATCTGGATCAGGCCCCACGGGCGCAGATCAAACACTTCGCGGACGAAGCCTTCGATCTTGCGGTCGTCGACCTTGCCGGTGCCAAAGGTATCGACGGTGATCGAGGTCGGCTCGGCCACGCCGATGGCGTAGGAGACCTGGATCTCGCACTTGTCGGCCAGGCCGGCGGCGACGATGTTCTTGGCCACGTAGCGGCCGGCGTAGGCAGCGGAACGGTCCACCTTGGACGGGTCCTTGCCGGAGAACGCGCCACCACCGTGACGGGCCATGCCGCCGTAGGTGTCGACGATGATCTTGCGGCCGGTCAGGCCGGCGTCGCCCACGGGGCCACCGATCTCGAACTTGCCGGTCGGGTTGATGTGGATCTTGTCATCGGAGACCTGGCTGAGCCACTCGTTCGGCAGCACCTGCTTGAAGATCTCTTCGTAGATCGCTTCCTTCAGGTCCTTCTGCGAGATGTCCGGGCTGTGCTGGGTGGACAGGACCACCGCATCCAGGCCGGCCGGCTTGCCGTCTTCGTAGCGCAGCGAGACCTGGGACTTGGCGTCCGGGCGCAGCCACGGCAGCTTGCCGCTCTTCATCAGTTCGGACTGGATACGCACCATCTTGTGGGCGTAGAAGATCGGGGCGGGCATCAGCGTATCGGTTTCGCGCGCGGCGTAGCCGAACATCAGGCCCTGGTCACCGGCACCCTGGGTGGCGCGGTCGGAGACGTCGCGGTCCACACCCATGGCGATGTCCTGGGACTGTTCACCCAGCACGTTCAGCACGGCGCAGGTCTTGCCGTCGAAGCCGACGTCGGAATCGTTGTAGCCGATCTCGCAGACCGTCTCGCGCACCAGGCGCTCGTAGTCGATCTGCGCGCCGGTGGTGATCTCGCCCAGCAGCATGACCATGCCGGTCTTGGTGGCGGTCTCGCAGGCGATACGGGCATGCGGGTCCTGCGCGATGATGGCGTCGACGATGGTGTCGGAGACCAGGTCGGCCATCTTGTCGGGATGGCCCGCGGAAACGGATTCCGAGGTGAAGATGTAATCGTTGGACATTAGGCGTTCCTTTGTGGGTCGTTTCGATTTAGTTTTGCGCAAAACGACCAGTACTGTAACGCAACTCGCCGGATTTTTCTAAGCCCCTACCCGCCAGTGGACGGGCGATCCGCGTGCCGGCGGGCGGCCAGGGCGCGGCGTGACGCGGTCTGCGGGCGACTTGCCCCGCCGCGCGAAAGTGGCCAAAATGCACCGCCTTTGATGGGGAGCGCCGTCCGCCGCGCGTTCGCGTGGCCGGAAAAGGGGCGACGCTCCCGCAGGCTGCTCGGGCCATGTTGTGCCCTCGGAGCGCCGGCCGGTACCGGTAAACCTCGATCGGCCGACTCGTCCGGGTCGGCCGCCGCTGGCGCCTCGCGCCGCTGCCCGCCATCAGCCGAACCCAATACTACTTAGAGCAGGAGATCAGCATGCCGACCCGTAGAGAGCTTGCCAACGCCATCCGCGCCCTGTCGATGGACGCGGTCCAGAAGGCCAATTCCGGTCATCCGGGGGCGCCCATGGGCATGGCAGACATCGCCGAGGTGCTGTGGAACGATTACATGCAGCACAACCCGGCGAACCCGCACTGGCCGGATCGCGACCGCTTCGTGATGTCCAACGGCCACGGTTCCATGCTGGTCTATTCGCTGCTGCACCTGACCGGCTACGACCTGCCGATGGACGAGATCAAGCAGTTCCGTCAGCTGCATTCCAAGACCCCGGGTCACCCGGAATACGGCTACACCGCTGGTGTCGAGACCACCACCGGCCCGCTGGGTCAGGGGATCTCCAATGCGGTCGGCATGGCGCTGGCCGAGAAGATGATGGCCGCGCACTTCAACCAGCCCGGGCACAACATCGTCGACCACAACACCTACGCCTTCCTTGGCGACGGCTGCATGATGGAAGGGATCTCCCACGAGACCTGCGCGCTGGCCGGGACCCTGGGTCTGGGCAAGCTGGTCGCCTTCTGGGATGACAACGGCATCTCCATCGATGGCGAGGTCGAGGGCTGGTTCACCGACGACACCCCGGGTCGCTTCGAGGCCTACGGCTGGCACGTGGTGCGCGGCGTGGACGGCCACGACGCCGATGCGGTCAAGGCCGCAATCGAAGAGGCGCGCAAGGAAACCGGCAAGCCGAGCCTGATCTGCTGCAAGACCGTGATCGGCTTCGGCTCCCCGAACAAGTCCGGCAAGGAAGAGTGCCACGGTGCCGCCCTGGGTGACGACGAAATCGCGCTGACCCGCAAGGAGCTGGGCTGGGAGCACGCCCCGTTCGAGATCCCGAACGACATCTACGCCGGCTGGAGCGCGAAGGACAAGGGTGCCAAGGCCGAGGCTGAGTGGAAGGAGCGCTTTGCCGCCTACCAGAAGGCGCATCCGGAACTGGCCGCCGAGTTCGAGCGCCGCCTGTCCGGCGAACTGCCCGCCGACTGGACCGAAAAGGCCAACGCCTACATCAAGCAGACCATCGAGAAGGCCGAGAAAGTCGCCTCGCGCAAGGCTTCGCAGAACGCGATCGGCGGCTACGCCCCGGCCCTGCCGGAGCTGCTGGGCGGCTCCGCCGACCTGGCCGGTTCCAACCTGACGATGTATTCCGGCTCCAAGGGTGTCAGCAAGGACGATGCCGCCGGTAACTACGTCTACTACGGCGTGCGCGAGTTCGGCATGGCCGCGATCATGAACGGCATCGCGCTGCACGGCGGCTTCATCCCGTATGGCGGCACCTTCCTGATCTTCTCCGACTACGCCCGTAACGGCATCCGCATGTCCGCGCTGATGAAGCAGCGGGTGATGTACGTGCTGACCCATGACTCCATCGGTTTGGGTGAAGACGGCCCGACCCACCAGCCGATCGAGCAGACCCCGAGCCTGCGCCTGATCCCGAACCTGGATGTCTGGCGTCCCTGTGACGCGGTCGAGACCGCCGTGGCCTGGAAGGCCGGCATCGAGCGCACCGACGGCCCGTCCGCGTTCATTCTGTCGCGCCAGGGCCTGCCGCACATGGAGCGTGACGGCGAGCAGCTGGCCAACATCGCCCGCGGTGGCTACGTGCTGAAGGACTGCGATGGCACCCCGGACGTGATCTTCATCGCCACCGGTTCCGAGGTCGAGCTGGCCGTGCAGGCCGCCGACGTGCTGAACGGCGAAGGCAAAAAGGCGCGCGTCGTCTCCATGCCCTGTGTCGAGCTGTTCGACAAGCAGGACCCGGCCTACCGCGAGGCCGTGCTGCCCGGTGCCGTGCGTGCCCGCGTGGCCATAGAGGCCGGCGCGACGACCACCTGGCACAAGTACACCGGCCTCGACGGCGCGGTGTTCGGTCTGGATCGCTTCGGCGAGTCCGCCCCGGGTGGCGCCCTGCTCGACTACTTCGGCTTCAAGCCGGAGAACGTCGCCCAGGTTGCGCGTGACGTGCTGAAGGGCTGAGTCCGCAACGATTTCGCTTAAGCAATAGAGAGGAGACTTCCATGTCTATCAAGGTTGGTATTAACGGCTTCGGTCGTATCGGTCGCATGGCCTTCCGTGCCATCGCCAAGGACTTCCCGAACCTGCAGGTGGTCGGCATCAACGATCTGCTGGATCCGGAATACCTGGCTTATATGCTGCGCTACGATTCCGTGCACGGTCGCTTCGAAGGCGATATCAGCGTCGACGGTGACCACCTGGTGGTGAACGGCAACCGCATCCGCCTGACCGCCGAGAAAGACCCGGCCGCACTGAAGTGGGGCGACATCGATGCCGACATCGTGATCGAGTCCACCGGCCTGTTCCTGACCGCCGAGACCGCCCAGAAGCACCTGGACGCCGGCGCCAAGAAGGTGGTGATGTCCGCGCCGTCCAAGGACGACACCCCGATGTTCGTCTACGGCGTGAACCACGCCACCTACGCCGGCCAGAACATGGTCTCCGCCGCCTCCTGCACCACCAACGCCCTGGCCCCGGTGGCCAAGGTGCTGAACGACACCTGGGGCATCAAGCGTGGCCTGATGACCACCGTGCACGCCGCCACCGCGACCCAGAAGACCGTTGACGGGCCGTCCATGAAGGACTGGCGCGGCGGCCGCGGCATCCTGGAGAACATCATCCCGTCCTCCACCGGTGCGGCCAAGGCCGTGGGCAAGGTGCTGCCGGAACTGAACGGCAAGCTGACCGGTATGGCCTTCCGTGTGCCGACCTCCGACGTCTCCGTGGTCGATCTGACCGTGGAGCTGAACGGCGACGCCAAGTACGACGACGTCTGCGCGGCCATGAAGAAGGCCTCCGAAGGCGAGCTGAAGGGCGTGCTGGGTTACACCGACGAGCTGGTCGTTTCCACGGACTTCCGTGGCTACACCGCCCCGTCCGTGTTCGATGCCGGCGCCGGCATCCAGCTGGACCCGACCTTCGTGAAGATCGTTGCCTGGTATGACAACGAGTACGGCTACACCTGCAACATGCTGCGCATGGTGGAGCACGTCGCCAAGTAAGGCCGAACGGCCGGGTCCCTTGCGGGGCCCGGCCGTTTCCCTTCCCGGGCAGAGGCCTGGGGCGAGCCCCGAACGGGGCTGGCCCGAAGCCTTTTTCTTTCCAAACGTATTTCGAGAGGTACTCCCATGTCCGTCATCAAGATGACCGATCTCGACCTGCAGGGTCGCCGCGTGCTGGTGCGTCAGGATCTGAACGTCCCCGTCAAGGACGGCAAGGTCACGTCCGATGCCCGCATCCGTGCGAGCCTCGAGACCGTGCAGAAGGCGCTGGACGCCGGTGCCGCGGTGATGCTGATGTCGCACCTGGGCCGCCCGACCGAGGGCGAGTTCTCCGAAGAGAACTCGCTGGCCCCGGTCGCCGAGCACATGGGTGGCCTGCTGGGCCGCGAGGTGCGCCTGGTGCGGGATTACCTCGATGGCGTGGACGCCAAGCCGGGTGAAGTCATCCTGCTCGAGAACGTCCGCTTCAACGCGGGCGAGAAGAAGGACGACGAGGCGCTGGCGAAGAAGTACGCCGCCCTCTGCGACGTGTTCGTGATGGATGCCTTCGGCACCGCCCACCGCGCTCAGGCCTCGACCCACGGTGTGGCGAAGTTTGCCCCGCAGGCCTGCGCCGGCCCGCTGCTGGCCAAGGAACTCGAGGCCCTCGGCAAGGCCCTGGAGACCCCGAAGCGCCCGCTGGTGGCCATCGTGGGTGGTTCCAAGGTCTCGACCAAGCTGACCGTGCTGGAGTCGCTGTCCCAGGTCGTCGATCAGCTGATCGTCGGTGGTGGCATCGCCAACACCTTCATCGCGGCCCAGGGCCACGGTGTCGGCAAGTCGCTGTACGAGGCCGATCTGGTCGACGAGTCCAAGCGCCTGATGGAGGCGGCCCGCGCCAAGGGCGGCGAGATCCCGGTGCCGACCGATGTGACCGTGGGCAAGGAATTCTCCGAGTCCACCCCGGCCGAGACCAAGTCGGTGGATGCCGTGGCCGATGACGACATGATCTTCGATGTCGGCCCCGAGACCGCCGCCACCTATGCCGAGGCCCTGCGCAATGCCGGCACCATCGTCTGGAACGGCCCGGTCGGCGTGTTCGAGTTCGATCAGTTCGCCGGCGGCACCAAGGCCCTGGGCGAGGCCATTGCCGAGAGCAATGCGTTCTCCATCGCCGGTGGCGGCGATACCCTGGCCGCGATCGACAAGTACAATCTGGCCGATCGCATCAGCTACATCTCCACCGGCGGTGGCGCCTTCCTCGAGTTCCTCGAAGGCAAGACCCTGCCGGCCGTGGCCATGCTGGAAGAACGGGCAAAGGGCTAATGCCTGCTGCCCGCGCCCCTTACGGAGAGACGCGCGGATGAGACGTACCAAGATCGTTGCCACCCTCGGGCCGGCCACGGATACCGACGAGGGCATGGAGGCCATCATCCGCGCCGGCGTGGATGTGGTCCGGCTGAACTTTTCGCACGGCGACCCGGATGACCATCGCCAGCGGCTCGCGCGCCTGCGTGCCGCCGCTGGGCGTGTGGGCCGCTGCGTCGGGGTCCTCGGTGACCTCCAGGGCCCGAAGATTCGCATTGACCGCTTCCAGCAGGGCAAGGTGCATCTGGAAGAGGGTGCGCCGTTCGCGCTGGACGCCGAGCTCGACCGCGACGCCGGCGACCAGACCCAGGTCGGCCTGACCTACAAGGAGCTGCCGGCCGACGTGCATCCGGAAGACATTCTCCTGCTGGATGACGGCCGGATCGTGCTCAAGGTCACGGCGGTCAACGGCAGCCGGATCGAGACCACGGTGGAGGTCGGTGGCGAGCTGTCCAACAACAAGGGCATCAACCGTCAGGGCGGCGGTCTGTCCGCCCCGGCGATCACGGACAAGGACCGCGAGGACATCCGCCTGGCCGCCGAGCTGCAGGTGGACTACCTGGCCGTCTCCTTCCCGCGCTCCGCGCAGGATTTGCACCTCGCGCGCAGCCTGCTGAAGGATGCCGGCTGGGAGGCCGGGATCTGCGCGAAGATCGAGCGTTCCGAGGCACTGGAGGTGATCGACGAGATCATTTCGGCCTCGGAGGTGATCATGATCGCCCGCGGCGACCTCGGCGTGGAGATCGGCGATGCCGAGCTGCCGGGCGTGCAGAAGACCCTGATCACCCGGGCGCGCACGCTCAATCGTCTGGTCATCACCGCGACCCAGATGATGGAGACCATGATCCAGAATCCGATCCCGACGCGGGCCGAGGTCTTTGACGTCGCCAACGCGGTGCTCGACGGCACCGACGCGGTGATGCTCTCCGGCGAGACCGCGACGGGTCGCTATCCGGCGCGGGTGGTCACCAGCATGGACCGGATCTGCGAGGCGGCGGAACGCCAGCGCGCAGCGCGCCAGTCGGATCACCGCATGGATTCGACCTTCGGGCGGGTGGACGAGGCCATCGCGATGGCCACGATGTATACCGCCAACCACCTGGATGTGGCCGCGATCGCCGCGCTGACCGAATCCGGCGCCACTGCCCTGTGGATGTCGCGGATCAGCTCCGGCATCCCGATCTACGCGCTGACCCAGCACGAGTCCACCAGTCGTCGCATGACGCTGTACCGCGGGGTCTATCCGGTGATCATCAGCCCCATCCCCGAAAGTCACGAGAGCCTGAACCGTGAGGCGGTGAACTTGCTCGAGGCCGAGGGCGTCGTGCAGGATGGCGGGCTGGTTATCATTACCAAGGGTGATCTGCAGGGCGAACATGGCGGCACCAATGCCATGAAGATCGTGCGCGTCGGCGAGATGGCCTGATCGCGCAGCGCGCGCCCGGCACGCAACCACTTACAGACTTTCTTCTACCTCAGTCCGAATCCCGTTAAGGAGGAATCCATGGCACTGATCTCACTTCGCCAGCTTCTGGACCATGCCGCCGAGCATGGCTATGGCATGCCGGCCTACAACGCCAACAACATGGAACAGGTCCACGCGATCATGGAAGCGGCCGCCGCGGTCGACTCCCCGGTGATCATTCAGGCCTCGGCCGGCGCCCGCAAGTACGCCGGCGAGCCCTTCCTGCGCCACAACATCATCGCCGCGATCGAGCAGTACCCGGACATCCCGGTCGTGCTGCACCAGGATCATGGTTCCGAGCCGGCGGTCTGCCTGCGCTCCATCCAGTCCGGCTTCAGCTCGGTGATGATGGACGGCTCCCTGATGCCCGACATGAAGACCCCGGCCACCTACGACTACAACCGTGACGTGACCGCCAAGGTCTCCGAGATCGCGCACGCCTGCGGCGTGTCCGTGGAAGGCGAGCTGGGCTGCCTGGGTTCCCTGGAAACCGGCATGGCCGGCGAAGAAGACGGCTCCGGCGCCGAAGGCAAGCTGTCCCACGACCAGCTGCTGACCGACCCGGACGAGGCCGCCGACTTCGTGAAGAACACCAAGTGCGACGCCCTGGCGATCGCCATTGGTACCTCTCACGGCGCCTACAAGTTCACCCGTCCGCCGACCGGTGACATCCTCGCCATCCAGCGCATCAAGGAAATCCACAACCGCATCCCGGATACCCATCTGGTGATGCACGGTTCCTCCTCGGTGCCGCAGGAGTGGCTGGAAATCATCAACAAGTACGGCGGCGACATGGGCGAGACCTATGGCGTGCCGGTTGAAGAGATCCAGGAAGGCATCAAGCACGGCGTACGCAAGGTCAACATCGACACCGACCTGCGCATGGCCTCCACCGGTGCGGTGCGCAAGTTCCTCGCGGAAAACCCGAAGGAATTCGACCCGCGCAAGTTCCTGAAGGCCTCCACCGCGGCCATGAAGGACATCTGCCAGGCCCGTTACGAGGCCTTCGGTTGCGCTGGCATGGCGTCCAAGATCAAGCCGATCTCCCTGGACGACATGGTCAAGCGTTACCTGTCTGGCGAGCTGGATCCCAAGGTCAACTGATCTTGCGGAAGGCAGCACGAAAAAGGGGGCTTCGGCCCCCTTTTTTTGTGCCATGATGCCGCCATCAGAACCCCGTTATGGAGGATTCCTCGATGCACCGCAGGATGCCCCAGCTTCTTGCCCTCATGCTGTTCCTGGCGTTCGCCGGCGCGGCCCAGGCCAATCCGTTCAGCCGCGAGATCGATCCGCAGGACATCATCGATCGCGCCCAGGCCACGGTCCAGAACATGGCCACCCACCCCGAGTACGAGGCCCTGAAGGCGGACCTGCGCGATGCCCGTGGCGTGGTGATCTTTCCACGGGTCGCGCGCGGGGCCTTCCTGATCGGCGGCTCCGGTGGCATCGGCGTGTTTCTCGCCTGGGATGACGAGCGCGGCGACTATTCTCCGGTGGGCTTTTATTCGCTCGGCTCGGTGAGCTTCGGCATGCAGTTCGGTGGCGATGCCGCCGAGGTCGTGATGGTCGCGCGCACCCAGGACGCGGTGGACTCGATGTTCGGTTCCGCGATCCGCCTGGGCGGGGATGCCTCGGTCGCGGCCGGTCCGGTGGGTGCGGGGCGCAGTGCCACGCCCACGGCCGACTTCCTGTCGTACTCGCGTGCGCGAGGGGCCTATCTGGGCATGAGCCTGTCGGGCTCGCGCATGAGCGTGCGCGACGACTTTAATGAGGCCTATTACGGGGAATCGGTGCGTCCGGTCCACATCATCGAGACCCGCCGGGTGGACCGCGAGGGGACCCGCGAGCTGCGCGAGACCCTGGCCGCTTTTCGCAGTGATGCCGCGTCCGGCAGCGAGGCGCCGGCCCGCGATCAGGGGCGTGACATGGCCCCGGTGGAGTCGATTCGGCCGGACAATTTCGAGGTCGAGAGCTTCTGAACCATTGATCCGCGGGAGATCCCTTCCGCGGCCTCGATGATCGGCGCCGAGGTGAACCTGCGCAGAGCGGTTCGGTTGTCCAGACGCGGGTCCGTGTCCGCCCGGCGCCGGTTCAGTACGATCCCGGCCAGTTCCAGGCCGCGGCGTTCCAGCGCCTCCAGCGTCAGCAGGCAGGTGTTCAGCGTGCCCAGGCGATCCTCGGCCACCAGCAGCACCGGCAGCCCCAGGTGGGTGGCCAGATCGGCGTTCAGGCCGTCCGCGCACAGCGGCGAGTAGAAGCCCCCGGCGCCCTCCACCAGCAGTGGTCCGATATCCGCCGCGATCCCGTCCCCGACACAGGCCGCGACCAGCTCCGCCAGGGTCAGGCGTACGCCCTGGTTTGCCGCGGCCTGATCCGGGGCAATGGCGTCGGGGAAGCGCCAGGGGGTCACCTGCGCCAGGGCCGTGTCGGGCAGCCCGGCGGCGCGGGTCAGGGCCGCGCCATCCTCGGGGAACAGCGCCCCCGCGCGTTCCGGGCAGCCGGATTCCACCGGCTTGCGGGGCAGCGGCGCCAGGCCCCGCTCGTGCCAGTACTGCAGCAGGGCGCAGCCGACGAAGGTCTTGCCGACGCCGGTATCGGTGCCGGTGACGAACAGGCCTCGTGCCGCGCCGTTCATACGTCCCGGGTCAGGCGCTCCAGGGCCTCGCGGTACCGCGCGGCGGTCTGCTCCACCACCGCCGCCGGCAACTCGGGGCCGGGCGCCTGCTTGTCCCAGTCCAGGGTCTCCAGGTAGTCGCGCACGTACTGCTTGTCGAAGGACTCGGGGCTGCGCCCCGGCGCGTACTGGTCGGCCGGCCAGAAGCGCGACGAGTCGGGGGTCAGCACTTCGTCGATCAGGTGCAGGCGGCCACCGGCATCCACCCCGAACTCGAACTTGGTATCGGCGATGATGATCCCGCGCTCGGCGGCATACGCGCGCGCCATGGCGTAGATCTCCAGGGCCGCGCTGCGTACCTGTTCGGCGCGCTGCTGGCCGATGGTGGCGACTACCGCGTCGAAGTCGATGTTGGCGTCGTGCTCACCCACCGCGGCCTTGGTGCTCGGGGTGAAGATGGCCTCGGGCAGACGCGATGCCAGCTCCAGGCCGCCCGGCAGCGGGATCCCGCATACCGCGCCGGTCGCCTGGTAGTCCTTCCAGCCCGAGCCGATCAGGTAGCCGCGCACGACCGCCTCCACCGGCAGGGCCTCCAGGCGGCGGATCACCAGGCTGCGTCCTTCCAGCGGCGCCCGCGTCGCCGGGTCGGGGATCACCTGTTCCAGCGGGATGTCGGTCAGCTGGTTGGGGATCCCCAGTTCGCGTTCCACCTTGTGCATCCAGAACTGGGTGATCTCGGTCAGCACCCGCCCCTTGTCGGGGATCGCGGTGGGCAGGATCACGTCGAACGCGGACAGACGGTCGGTGGTGACCATCAGCCAGTGATCGGCATCCACCGCGTAGAGATCGCGCACCTTGCCGCGATGGACGAGTTCCAGGTCGGGGATGTGGCTTTCAAGCAGGGTATCGGTCATGCCGCGATTCTACCGGGCGCGGCCCCTGTACACCACGGCGCCGGGAAGAGCCCGGTCAGAGGCGATCGACAGGAAGACTGGAAGAATGGAAGGTTTTATTTGGGATCGAAAACAGGGTCCGAAGTGGCGTCCTCGACCCATCATTTCTTCCATTCTTCCCTTCTTCCTGTTGAATGCCTTTCGCACTTGAGTCGGGGCTTCGGAGGGGGTGTGGCTTGTCGGTTGGGGCCGGGGTCGCTATCGTTCGGGCCATGACTGAGACGGCAGGCAATATCGCGCCGCGCGTGGGCGTGGTGATGGGGAGCACCTCCGACTGGGCGACCATGGAGCGCGCGGTGGATGTGCTGGAGGAACTCGGGGTCCCGTTCGAGGCGCGCGTGGTCTCCGCTCATCGCACGCCAGACCTGCTGTTCGAGTATGCCGAACAGGCGCGTGGCCGCGGGCTGCAGGCGATCATTGCCGGTGCCGGCGGCGCCGCGCACCTGCCGGGCATGCTCGCCTCCAAGACCTCGGTCCCGGTGCTCGGCGTCCCGGTCGCATCGCGCCACCTGAAGGGGCAGGACTCGCTGCTGTCCATCGTGCAGATGCCGCGCGGCATCCCGGTGGCGACGTTCGCGATCGGGGAGGCCGGGGCCGCCAACGCGGCGCTGTTTGCCGCCGCGATGCTGGCCAATCACGACGCCGCGCTGCGCGAACGCCTGGATGCGTTTCGCCACTCCCAGAGCCAGGCCGTACTCGGACAGACCCTGCCGCCGGAACCGTCATGATCCAGCCCTCCGCGACTCTCGGGCTGCTCGGTGGCGGGCAGCTCGGCCGCTATTTCGTGCAGGCCGCGTTGAGCATGGGCTATGGCGTATGGGTCCTCGACCCCGACCCCGACAGCCCGGCCGGCCGCATCGCGACCCGGCACCTGTGCCAGGGGTTTGACGACCCGGCTGCGCTGGAGGCGCTGGCTGGCGAATGCGCGGTCATCACCACCGAATTCGAGAACATCCCGCGCGCCAGCATCGACTGGCTGGAGGCGCGCGTACGGTTGTGTCCCGGCTCCCGCGCCCTCGCGATTGCGCAGGACCGGCTGGCGGAGAAGGATTTCCTTGGCGAGATCGGCATCGCGGTCGCGCCGTGGCAGGCCCTGCGCGCGGGCGCCGCGACCCCGGTGACGCCGTCGGGAGGCGCTACCCCGGCCTTCCCGGCGATCCTGAAGACCGCGCGCATGGGTTATGACGGCAAGGGCCAGGTACGTCTGGCACGGGCCGAGGATCTGGCCGCGGCGCACACCGAACTCGGGTCGGTGGACTGTGTGCTCGAACAGCAGGTGGAGCTGGAGCGCGAGGTCTCGGTAATCGTGGCGCGGGGAGCCGCGGGCCATGTCGAGGCCTTCCCGCTGGCCGAAAACAGCCACTGCGACGGCATCCTCCATCTCAGCCGGGTCCCGGCCCGGGTCGACGCGGCCGTGCGCGAGCGGGCGACGGCCATCGCCCGCATGATCGTCGAGCGTCTGGAGTACCAGGGTGTGCTGGCGGTCGAGTTCTTCCTGACCGTGGCCGGCGAACTGCTGGTCAACGAGATCGCGCCGCGTCCCCACAATTCGGGGCATTACAGCCTCGATGCCTGCACCGTCAGCCAGTTCCAGCAGCAGGTGCGGGCCGTCTGTGACCTGACGCTGGCGCCGGCGCTGCTGACCACTCCGGTCGCGATGGTGAACCTCCTCGGTGATCTGTGGCCGGACGGCGCCTGCCCGGACTGGAGTCCGGTGCTGGAGGCCGGCCGCGCCCGGCTGCACCTGTATGGCAAGGCGGTCGCGCGGCGCGGGCGCAAGATGGGGCATGTAAACGTCCTCGGCCTGCCCGGCGAGGGCGATGCCACGGCCGTGGCCTCCAGCGCCGAGGGGCTGTGGCAGGCGCTGGCGGATGCCGCGGCTCGGCCGTCCGCGGAGGCCGAGGCATGAGCGCGGCCTTTCCCGACGTCCATACCCGCCGTGCCCGCCAGGCGGAGCTCAAGCGTGACCTGGAATTCGAGGACACCCTGGCCGGCGAGCACCTGCGTTTTCGCACCACCTGGGGGCTGTTCTCGCCGCGTCGCATCGACGATGGCACCCGCATGCTGCTGGAACGCATGGAGGTGCACGCGGACGACGATTGCCTGGACCTGGGCTGCGGTTATGGTCCGATCGGCCTGACCCTGGCGCGCAAGGCCCCGCAGGGCCTGACTACGCTCGTGGATACCAATTACCTGGCCGTGGAATACAGCCAGCGCAATGCCGAGGCGAACGGCATCCGTAACGTGGAGTGTTTGACCAGCAACGGCTTCTCGCGCATCCGCGACCGGCGCTTTGACCTGGTGACCTCCAACCTGCCGGCCAAGGTGGGGCGCGAGATGCTGCAGACCTACCTGCTGGACGCCCACGAACAGATGAACCCCGGTGGCCGCATCTATGTCGTAACCATTACCGGTTTGCGGCGTTTTATCGAGAAGGGGTTCAAGGACGTGTTCGACAACTACGACAAGGTCAAGCAGGGTCGCGAATACACCGTCGCGGCCGCCGTGCGCGAGCCCGACTGAGCATGGTCGAGGGGGCGGGCGAACTGCCGGTCGCGCTCCGGGTGCTCTCCGCCGTGCTGCTGGGTATCGGCATGCTGGTGATGCTGCGGCGCATGCCCTGGGAGGCCTTCTTCGTACCCGGGCGCGCCCAGCTGTTCGTGATTGCCACGCTGTGCCTGCTCCTGATCTGGAGCCTGCGGGCGCAGACCCTCGATGGCCTCGCCCTGCATTTCCTCGGCATGACCGTCGTGACCCTGATGTTCGGCTGGCAACTGGCCATCCTGATGGTGTTTCTGGTGGTGGTGGCCCTGGGTCTGTTCGGCCTGCTGCCGCTGATGGCCGTTCCGTTGACGGTCCTGCTGGCCGGCATCCTGCCGGTTGCGGTCACCTGGGCGCTGCTGCGGCTGTCCCAGGTCTACCTCCCTGCGCACATGTTCATTTACCTGTATGCGGTCGGTTTTCTGGGCGGGGCGCTGTCGGTGGTGGCGGCCGTACTGGGTTCGGCGCTGATCTACGGGCTGTTCACCGAACTCGCCTGGCAGGATATCTACCGCGATTACCTGCGTTACCTGGCCCTGCTGGTGCTGCCGGAGGCGGTGGTCAACGGGATCGTGATCACCGGCCTGGTCATGGTGCGTCCGGAGTGGCTGGCGACCTGGTCGGACGAGCGCTACATCCACGGTCGCTGACCTGCGCAGGACCCGATATTGGCGTCATGCGGGCATTTCCCCCATTACCTTCTATGTTAATGCACCATTCAGGAAGCCCCTGCTAACGTTCGCCTCAAGACGGGGCAGACCCGTCCGGTATCGAGAATCGAGGAGACCACAAGAATGAAAACCAAGCTGTTCGTTCTGGCCGGGATTGCAGGGAGCATCCTGATGCTGTCCACCGCGGCCCAGGCCGCCGATATTCAGGCCGGTCAGTCCAAGTACCAGACCTCCTGCGCGAGCTGCCACGGCGCCGAGGGCAAGGGGCAGGCGATCTTCCCGGCGTTGGTGGGCAAGGATGCGGACTACCTGATCGACAAGCTCGAGCGCTACCGCGCTGGCGAGGAGGTCGGTGACCACACCGCGCTGATGCGCCCTCAGGCACAGGGCCTGAGCGACGACGATATCGCCAACATCTCCGCCTTTATCGCGACCGAGTTCAACTGAACCCGTCGCCCTGCCAGCGGCAGGCAAGGTGGCAAACGGGCCGGGGTTTCCCCGGCCCGTTTGCGTTGCAGGGCCCGGCGCGGGCCCCGTCTTTTGCCTGGCATGGCGGCATCCGGTAAAGTTCCGCGGTTCCGAGAGCGTGACCGATGGTCGGTCCCGCTATCCCAGAGATTCCTGCGAGGCTTCCCATGGCACAACCCGATTTCATTGCCCCGTCCATCCTCTCCGCCGACTTTGCCCGTCTGGGCGAGGAAGTCGACAACGTCCTGGCCTCCGGCGCGGACATCGTCCACTTCGACGTGATGGACAACCACTACGTGCCGAACCTGACCATCGGCCCGCTGGTCTGCGATGCCCTGCGCAAGCATGGCGTGACCGCGCCGATCGATGTGCACCTGATGGTCAAGCCGGTGGACCGTATCATCCCGGACTTTGCCCAGGCCGGTGCCAGCTACATTACCTTCCACCCGGAGGCCTCCGATCATATCGACCGCACCCTGCAGCTGATCCATGCCGAGGGCTGCAAGGCCGGTCTGGTGTTCAACCCGGCGACCCCGCTGTCCTACCTGGAATATGTGATGGACAAGGTCGACATGATCCTGCTGATGTCGGTGAACCCGGGCTTTGGCGGCCAGAAGTTCATCCCGGCCACGCTCGACAAGCTGCGTGCCGCACGCAAGATGATCGATGCCTCCGGGCGTGACATCCGCCTCGAGATCGACGGTGGCGTGAAGGCCGACAACATCCGCGAGATCAAGGCCGCGGGTGCCGATACCTTCGTCGCCGGTTCCGCGATCTTCGGCGCGTCCAGCGACTCCGACGCGAACCGCTACAACAGCATCATCCAGCAGATGCGCGACGAACTGGCCAAGGCCTGATTCGCCACGTCCAACGGAGACCGGGATGTCCCTGAAGCGCCCCCGCATGATCCTGATCGACCTGGACGGCACGCTGATCGACAGCGTGCCGGACCTCGCCTACAGCGTGGATGCCATGATGCGGGAGCTGGGTCTGCCCGAGCGTGGCGAGGCGGCCGTGCGCAACTGGGTCGGCAACGGCGTGGAGCGGCTGGTCAAGCGGGCACTGATCAATGCGCTCGACGGCGAGCCGGACCCGGACGCCTTCGAACGCGCACTGCCCGTATTCATGCGCATCTACCAGGAGAACACCGCCGGGCGCTCTCCGCTGTACCCGGGGGTGCGCGAGGGGCTGGACCAGCTGAAGGCCGCCGGTTACCGCCTGGGCTGCGTGACCAACAAGGCCGAGCGCTTCACCGTGCCGCTGCTGCGCGAAAAGGGCATCCTCGACGACTTCGAGATCGTGGTCGCCGGCGATGCCCTCCCGCAGAAAAAGCCCGACCCGGCTCCGCTGCTGCACGCGGCGAACGAGTTGGGTGTTGACCCCTCCGAGTCGCTGATGGTCGGGGACTCGAAGAGCGACGTGAAGGCGGCGCGCGCGGCCGGCTTCCAGATCGTCTGCATGACCTACGGCTACAACCACGGCAACGATATCCGCGACGAGCAGCCGGACGCGGTGCTCGATCGCCTGGACGAGCTGCCGGGCCTGCTGCCCGCCCGGGCGGCATAAGTCGATGATCGCAACGGGTCGCCCAATCGGCCAGCGAATGGGCCAGGCAGCGGGGCGATGGCGAAGCGGCGACTGATGCGTTTGCTGCCCACTCCTCCCGTCAGGAACCGTTGTGATGACCCCCGAACAGTTCGATCAGCTCGCCCGCGAGGGCTATAACCGCATCCCGCTGGTACGCGAGGTCCTGGCGGATCTCGAGACTCCGCTGTCCATCTTCCTGAAGCTGGCCAACCGGCCGTATTCCTACCTGTTCGAGTCGGTGCAGGGCGGGGAACGGTGGGGCCGGTATTCCTTTATCGGTCTGCCGGCGCGGACCCGCGTGCGGGTGCACGGTCACGACATCACGGTGGAGACCGGCGGCGCGGTGGTCGAGCAGACCACCGAGACCGATCCGCTGGCCTGGATCGAGGCCTACCAGGCGCGTTTCAAGGTCGCCGAACTGCCGGGCCTGCCGCGCTTCACCGGTGGTCTGGTCGGCTACTTCGGCTTCGAGACCGTGCGCCTGATCGAGCCGCGCCTGGAGGGCCCGGAAAAGCCCGATGCCCTGGGACTGCCGGACATCCTGCTGATGGTCTCGGAGGAGGTCGTGGTCTACGACAACCTCTCCGGGCGGCTGTACCTGGTGGTGCACGCCGATGCGACCCAGGCCGATGGCCAGGCCGTGGCGGCCACGCGTCTGGATGAGCTGGAGACCCGTCTCGGCGAGCCGTTGGTGCCCCCGGAGGATCCACCGCATCCGCATGCGGTGCCGGAGTACGTGCCGGGCTGGTCGGCCAAGGGCTTCCAGGCGGCCGTGGCGCGGGCGCAGGAATACATCATGGACGGCGACGTGATGCAGGTGGTGCTGGCGCAGCGCATGAGCGTGCCATTCTCGGCGCCCCCGCTGAACCTCTACCGCGCGCTGCGGGCGCTGAACCCGTCGCCCTACATGTACTACCTGGACCTGGACGACCATCACGTGGTCGGGGCCTCGCCGGAGATCCTGGTGCGGCTCGAGGACGACCGCGTGACCGTGCGTCCGATCGCCGGCACCCGCCCGCGCGGGCGTACCGAGGAGGAGGACCGCGCGCTGGAGGCCGAGCTGCTGGCGGACCCGAAGGAGCGCGCCGAACACCTGATGCTGATCGACCTGGGCCGCAACGACGTCGGCCGGGTCTGCGAGATCGGTTCGGTGGAGGTGACCGACACCATGACCATCGAGCGCTACTCGCATGTGATGCACATCGTCTCCAACGTGGAAGGCCGCCTGGCCCCCGGCCATTCGCCGATGGACGTGCTGCGCGCGACCTTCCCGGCTGGCACGGTCTCCGGCGCCCCGAAGATCCGCGCGCTGGAAATCATCGACGAGCTGGAGCCGGTCAAGCGCGGGCCGTATTCCGGGGCGGTCGGCTACCTCTCCTGGTCCGGCAACATGGATACCGCGATCGCGATCCGCACGGCCGTACTGCACGACGGCGAGCTGCATATCCAGGCCGGGGCCGGCGTGGTGCATGACTCGGTGCCCGAAAGCGAGTGGCAGGAGACCCTGAACAAGGGGCGTGCCGTAGTGCGTGCGGCCGAGACCGCCCTGGGCGGCCTCGGGCCCCGGCGCCACAAGGGCTGAGGGAGCCCGGAACCGTGCACACGCTCATGGCTCGGGTGCGATGGTGCGGGGGCATGGCACGGTGGTTGACCGGCGGCGATGGCGGGCGCTGGCGGGGTTCCTGGCTCCTGCTTCTGATGCTCGCCCTGTGGCTGCTGCCGACACTCGCGGCGGCGCAGATCGTGGTGCTGGTACCCGGGGGCTGGGATCGCGGCGACAGCTTTCGCCATGCCGGAGTCACCGCGGCCCTGAACGCCGCCGGGTATGCCGATGGCGGTCGGGCCCGGGCCCGACTGGAGGCCCCCTGGTTTGATCGTGCTCCGGATCCGGCGCCGCGCCAGTTTTACACCGTGGACCTGCCGGCGGGAGGCGTGCCGGCCCAACGCGCGCGTGCGCTCGGTCTGGTCGTCGAGGCCCTGGCACGGCGCCATCCGGGGCAGGAACTGGTGCTGGTCGGGCATTCCAGTGGCGGCGTCGTGGCGCGTGAGTTGCTGGTGCGCCAGCCGCACCCGGCAATCTCCACCCTGGTGACGTTTTCCGCTCCGCATGCGGGGGGCGGCTGGTCCGCCCTGGCGCGTTCGGTGACGGACGCATTGGCCGATTCCCCGCTGGGCCTGTATGCGCCCTTTATCGGGATGGAGGGCCTGCACCGGCGCGAGGGCCTGTGGGGCCCGGACGGCGCATCGCCGGACCGCGCCTATCTCGAGTGGCTGAACACGCGCGAGCACCCGCCCATACGCTACGTGTCGGTCGTACGGCTGGCGGATCCCTGGGTGGATGCCGCGAGCCAGGACATGAACCGCCTGCCGGCCCTGAGCGGGCGTGCGCAGACCCTGCCGAGCCCCGGCGGACACCGGCTGGAGGCCGCGGACGGCACGCTGCTGGCGGCGTTGCTGCTGCCGCACTGATCGTGCCACGATCCGCCAGCGCCCTTCCGGTTGCGCGGCAACCGGGCCGGGCCCGGGTTATGCTGTTCGTGTGCCCGCCCCTGGTGGTTGTGGCAGGTGCCGCCGCTCCTTCTGTCTTCTCCGGCCTGCAGGAATGTCCGCCATGATCCTGATGCTCGACAACTATGACTCGTTCACCTTCAACCTGGTCCAGTACCTGGGCGAGCTGGGGGCCGAGGTGGTGGTGCACCGCAACGACTGCATCACCCCGGATCAGATCGCGGAGCTGGCGCCGGAGGGTATCGTGATCTCGCCCGGCCCCTGCACGCCGAACGAGGCGGGGGTGTCGCTGGAGGTGATCCGGCGCTTCGCGGGCGAGATCCCGATCCTCGGGGTCTGCCTCGGGCATCAGGCGATTGGCCAGGTCTTCGGCGGTCGTGTGGTGCGGGCGCGCGAGATCATGCACGGCAAGACTTCGCCCGTTCACCACACCGGGGTGGGGGTGTTCACTGGTCTGGAAAACCCGCTTGAGGCCACGCGTTACCACTCGCTGGTGGTGGAGGCGACCAGCCTGCCGGACTGCCTGGAGGTGACCGCCTGGACCCAGCGCGAGGACGGCACCCGCGACGAGATTATGGGCCTGCGCCACCGCGAGCTGGACGTCGAGGGTGTGCAGTTCCATCCCGAATCCATCCTGACCCGACAGGGGCACGAGCTCCTCGGCAACTTCCTGCGCCGGCTGCCGCAACCGGCGTGAGGCGCACGCGGCTGCGCTTCGCCTTGCTGGTCGCGCCGCTGGCGATGCTGGCGCCGTTCTCGCTGGATACCTACCTGCCCTCGTTTCCGGCGATGGCCGCGGCGCTGGCGGTCGACGGGGCCGCGATGCAGGCCACCCTGTCGGCCTATCTGGTGGCGTTTGCGGTCGCGACCCTGATCGCCGGGCCTTTGTCGGATGCCTTCGGGCGCCGCCCGGTGGTGCTGTGGGCCCTGCTGGTCTATGTCCTGACCTCGGCCCTGCTGGTGGTCGCGGTGGAGTACTGGCAGGTGCTCGCGCTGCGTATGGGGCAGGGCCTGGCTGCGGCGGCCGGGGTTGTGGTCGGGCGCGCCCTGATCCGCGATCGTTTCGATGCCACCGAAGCGCGCCGGGTCTTCGCCCTGGTGACCATGATGTTCGCGCTCGGCCCGGCCGCGGCCCCGATCATCGGTGGCTGGCTGCAGGCCGCATTCGGCTGGCGGTCGGTGTTTGCCTTCCTGACGCTTTACGGGGTGGTGCTGCTGCTGGCGATTCGTGCCTGGCTGCCGGAGACCCTGCCACCGGTCGGGCGTGTCCCGGCACGCCTGCCGCCGGTGATCCGTGGCTATCTCGGCACCCTGCGCAACCCGGCCTTCCTGCGGCCGGCGGGGGTGCATGCCGGGATGTTCGGTGCCATGTTCCTGTTTATCGCGGCTTCGCCCACCGTGATCTACGAACATCTGGGCGGGGACGAGCGCGATTTCTGGTGGCTGTTTCTGCCGCTGGTGGCCGGGCTGGTCGTGGGCGGTTTCGTCGCCGGCCGGGTGGCCGGGGTGGTCCGGCCGCCGCAGGCCATCGTCACCGGGCTTGGCCTGTCCGGGTTGGCGCTGGCGTTAGTGGGGCTGGCCACGATCAGTGACGGCCCGGTGGCGGCGATCACACTGCCCTTTGCGCTGTACAGCTTTGCCCTTGCGACCGCGATGCCGTCGCTGACCCTGCTGGCGCTGGATTGCTATCCGGCCGCGCGGGGCATGGCCGCCGCGATGCAGGCGTTTATCCAGCTGGGCTTCAGCGCGCTGCTGGCGCTGTTCCTGGTCGATCGCCTGGACGACCATCTGGCGTGGCTGGTCGGCGCCGCGCTGGTGATCTGGGTCGCCGCCGCGCTGTTGTGGTGGAGCGGGCCGGAGGTGCGCGGTCGTCGCACCCCGGCGCGGGCGTTACACTAGCGCTCCCCATTCCCCGACAGGAGCAGCCCTGTGACCGTGCAGCAAGCCATAGCGGCCCTGATCGAACGCCAGAACCTGGACGCGGCGGCCATGACCGCCGTGATGCAGGCAGTGATGACCGGCGAGGCCACCGATGCCCAGATTGGCGGGCTGCTGGTGGCCCTGCGCATGAAGGGCGAGACTATCGAGGAGATCCGCGCGGCGGCCGGTGTAATGCGCGAGCTGGCCACACGCGTGGATGTCCCGCGGACCGGGCTGGTCGATACCTGCGGCACCGGCGGTGATGCCTCCGGCACCTTCAATATCTCCACCGCCTCGGCGCTGGTCGCGGCGGCCGGGGGCGTGCGGGTGGCCAAGCACGGCAACCGTTCGGTGTCGTCGAAGTCCGGCTCCGCGGATGTGCTGGAGCACCTGGGGATCCATCTCGGGCTGTCGCCAGAGGCGGTCGGTACCTGCATCGAGGAGGTCGGCGTCGGCTTCCTGTTTGCCCCGGCCCATCATGGCGCGATGAAACACGCGATTGGCCCGCGCAAGGAGCTGGGTGTGCGCACGCTGTTCAATGTGCTGGGCCCGCTGACCAACCCCGCCGGGGCGCCGAATCAGGTGCTGGGCGTGTTCTCCGATGCCTGGGTGCGGCCGCTGGCCGAGGCCCTGAAGGGCCTCGGCAGCGAGCACGTGCTGGTGGTGCACGCCGAAGACGGGCTGGACGAGATCAGCATCGGTGCCCCGACCCGTGTGGCCGAGCTGAAGGACGGCGCGATCGAGGAGTACACCGTGGTGCCGGAGGACTTCGGTCTGGCACGGAGCGGGCTCGACGCGATCCGGGTCGACAGCGTGGAGGCCTCGGCCGCGATGCTGCGCGGGGTGCTGGAAGGGCAGGCCGGCGCCGCCCGCGATATCGTCCTGCTGAACGCCGGGGCCGCGATCTACGCCGGGGGCGGCGCCGAGTCGCTGGCCGCGGGCGTCGGCCGCGCGGCCGAGGCCATTGACTCTGGCGCGGCCCGCGAGCGCCTGGAGCGGCTGCAGGCGACCAGTGCACGATTGACCAATCAAGGAGCAGGAACCTGATGAACGACGTCCCGGACATCCTCAAGCGGATCCTCGAGCGCAAGCGCGAGGAGCTGAAGGAACGCGAGGCCTACTGGCCCCTGCGCGAGCTGCGTGGCTGGATGGGCTCGGCCCCGGAGCCGCGCGGGTTCCGGGCGGCGCTGCAGCGTGATATCGATGCCGGCCGTGCGGCCGTGATCGCGGAGATCAAGAAGGCCAGCCCCAGCCAGGGCCAGATCAGCCCGAACTTCAACCCCGAGGCCTTTGCCCGCAGCTACGAGGAACACGGGGCCACCTGCCTGTCGGTGCTGACCGACGTGGATTTCTTCAAGGGGCGTGACGGGGACCTGCGCGATGCGCGTGTGGCCTGCCAGCTGCCGATCCTGCGCAAGGACTTCGTGATCGACCTCTACCAGGTCTACGAGGCGCGGGTGCTGGGGGCGGACTGCGTGCTGTTGATCGCCGCCGCGCTGGATGACACCGCGCTGCACGAACTGTATTTCCTGACCCGTGAGCTGGGCATGGATGCCCTGGTCGAGGTGCACGATGCCGAGGAACTCGAGCGCGCGAAGAAGATCGGTGCGGACCTGATCGGCATCAATAACCGCGACCTGCGTACCTTCGAGACGCGCCTGGAGACCACGCTGGAGCTGAAGGACCAGGTGCCGGACTCGGCGCTACTGGTCACGGAGAGCGGCATCCATACCCGCGAGGATGTGGCGCGCATGCAGGAGGCGGGGGTGAATGCCTTCCTCGTGGGCGAGGCCTTCATGCGGACCGAGGATCCGGGGCTGGCGCTGGGCCGGCTGTTCCGCGGCGAGGACTGAACCCGGGGCCCGTCGTCCGCGGTTTGCCCGCGATCGCGGTGGGCAGGCCCTTGCCAGGATGCCCTTAGCGGGTGCCGAACACGACGATGGTCTTGCCGTGGGCGGTGATCAGCCCGCGTTCCTCCAGATCCTTCAGCACGCGCCCGGCCATCTCGCGCGAGCAGCCGACGATGCGCGCGATCTCCTGGCGGGTGATGCGCAGCTGCATGCCGTCCGGGTGGGTCATGGCGTCGGGCTGGCGTGCCAGGTCCAGCAGGGTATGGGCAATGCGGCCGGTGACGTCGACAAAGGCCAGGTCCATTACCTTGCGCGAGGTCTGGCGCAGGCGGGTGGCGATCTGGCTGGTCAGCAGCATCAGGATCTCCGGGTCGCGCTGCGCAATCTCGCGGAACTGGGTGTAGGGGATCTCGGCGGTCTCGGTATCCTCGCGAGTGACGACCGTGGCCGAACGCGGATCGTCCTCGAACATGCCAAGCTCGCCGAAGAATTCGCCCTTGTTCAGATAGGCCAGGACGAGTTCATGACCGTTGTTCTCGCCCAGCACCGATACCGAACCGCTCACCACGTAGTACAGCGTGTCCGGGACTGTGCCGGAATGGATGATGGTGGTGCGCTTGCGGTACTGGCGGCGGTGGCAGTAGCCAAGGAAACGCTCCAGTGCCGGCGAGGGCTGGGACGGGCGGTAGACGAACGGGTTGTGCATGGCTTCCATGTTCACGTCCGGTTGCAGGTCGGTGAGGATGGGCGCCAGTGTAATGCAGCATTCGCGCCCACTAGACGGGGCGGGTTGGCGCGGGTCACAAATTCCGGTTCCAGGCCTCCGATTTTGTGCAGCAGGTCCGGCCTCAGTACAGTCGCCCCAGAGTATAGGCGTGGATGTTTCCATCCAACAGCAGGAAAGGACGAGCCCGATGCAGGTGAAAGTGAGATGGCTGGACCAGGTGGCATTCGTCGGCGAGACCGACAGCGGGCACGCGGTCGTGATGGATGGCGCACCGGATGCCGGCGGGCGCAATCTGGGCGCCCGGCCGATGGAGATGCTGCTGCTGGGCATGGGCGGCTGCACCAGCTTCGATGTGATCGCGATGCTCAAGAAGGCGCGTCAGGAGGTGCTGGACTGCGTGGTGACGGTGGACGGCACGCGGGCGGAAACGGTCCCCAAGGTGTTTACCGATATCCATGTGCATTTCCGGGTGTACGGCCACGGGCTGTCGGAGAAGCAGGTGGGGCGCGCGGTGGGGCTTTCCGCCGAGAAGTACTGCTCGGCATCGCTGATGCTGGGGGCATCTGCAAAGGTGACTCACGACTTCGAGATTATCGAGGGCCCGGCCCCGCGCTGAAGGGGCCCGAGCGTGGCTGCGTCGTGCACCGGCCCGGCGCGGTCTTTGCCTGGTGTTTCCCTAGTGGGCCCGGGACGTCTACAATTCGCCGCTCGCTGCGGCCCGGGCAAGAGGACACGCCATGCCTCGTCACAAGAAGCAGATCAAGCTCCACGGTTTCAATAACCTGACCAAGAGCCTGAGCTTCAATATCTACGATATCTGCTATGCCTCGGGTGAGCGGCATCGCGATGAATACATTGCGTATATCGACGAGGCGTACAACGCCCAGCGTCTGACGCAGATCCTTTCCGACGTGGCCCACCTGATCGGGGCCAACATCCTGGATATCTCGCGCCAGGACTACGACCCGCAGGGCGCCTCGGTGACGATGCTGATCTCCGAGGAGCCGGTGGCGACCGAGATGATCGGCTACACCGAGGGCCCGGGCCCGCTGCCGGAGACGGTGGTCGGCCATCTCGACAAGAGCCATATCACGGTCCACACCTACCCGGAGGCGCATCCGGAGGGCGGGATCGCGACCTTCCGCGCGGATATCGATGTGTCCACCTGTGGCCGCATCTCGCCGCTGCGCGCGCTGAACTACCTGATCCACAGCTTCGAGTCGGACATCGTGATCATGGATTACCGCGTGCGCGGTTTTACCCGCGATGTGCGCGGCAAGAAGCACTTCATCGATCACAAGATCAACTCCATCCAGGACTTCCTCTCGCGCGACACCAAGGAGAAGTACCAGATGGTGGACGTGAACGTGTACCAGGAGTACCTGTTCCACACCAAGATGGTGCTGAAGGACTTTGACCTAGACAGCTATCTGTTCGGGCTGGGCAAGGACGACTACTCGGCCAAGGAGGCCAAGCGCATCTCCAAGCTGCTCAAGCACGAGATGATGGAGATTTTCTACGGCAAGAACATGAACCGTCCCGGCTGACGCGCGGCCGCTGGCTGGCGCGGGCGCCGGGTCAGATCCAGTAGGCGGTGCGTGTCATCACGCTGGAGGTCAGCGGCATCAGCAGGTTGCGTACCGGCCAGGGGGGCGCCTTGCCGCCGAGCGCCATGGCATGCGCGCCGTGCTCGACCTCGTCCTGCTTCATCTGCTCGAGGATGCGCGCGGAGACCTCGTCCTGCGCCGGCAGGCGGTCCAGGTGCCGATCCAGGTGCCGCTCGACCTGGCGTTCGGTCTCGTCGATAAAGCCCAGGCTGTAGGCGTCGCCGGTCAGGCCGGCGAGGGCGCCCATCCCGAACGACCCCACGTACCAGAACGGGCCCAGCAGGCTGGTGCGGCCGCCGAGGTCGTGCACCCGGCGCGCGCACCAGTGCAGGTGGTCGCCCTCCTCGCGCGAGGCTTGGTCCAGATGGTCGCGGATCTCGGGGTTGCGGGCGGTCAGCATCTGTCCCTGGTAAAGCCCCTGGGCCGCGACCTCGCCGGCGTGATTAACGCGCATCAGGCGGGTGGAGAGGTCACGCTCGTGATCGTCCAGGTGCGGGCCGATGTCATCCCCGCCCGGGGATGGGCGGCCGGTCGCGCGGGCATGGCCGGAGACGACCTTCACGAACGCATCGGCCTGGCTGATGAGGTGGTCCAGCGGAGAGAGTCGGCGCATGGGATCCTGCCGTCGGGCGGTGGTTTGAGTATCAAGGGTACCGCAAGCGTGCGTCGGGATCAGCGCCTGGATTGGCGTTGCGCCAGGCGCGAGGCGAGGAAGCGCGCCGGTGACAGGATCGGCGGCCCGTCCGCCTGTGCCGCCCCGAGGGCACGCAGATGCACGCTGCAGCCGACGTTCGGACTGATAATCAGCTCTGGGGTGTCCGCGGTCAGGGCGTCCAGGGTCGCCCGGCCCAGGGCGTCGGCCATCGCCGGCTGGGTCAGCATGGCGGTTCCGCCCGCGCCGCAACAGTTCGGGGCGGCATCGACCGCGACCAGAGTGACCCCGGGCAGTTGCCCCAGCAGGCCGGGCAGGTCGCGGGCCTCGCGGGTCACGTTGCGCTGGGTACAGGGCAGGTGCAGCGCTATGCGTACCGGTGTATCGGTCCAGATGTCCGCGCCGCCGGTCTTCAGGCGTTCGGCGAGGAAGCGCGTCAGGCTGAGGGCGCGGGTGGCCAGGGCGGTATCCGGGTACTCGCGCAGGGTGGCCTCGCAGCCGCTGTCGAGCGCAACCACGGGCCGCGTGTCCGCCGCGCCAAAGGCCTCGATGTTGCGCCGGCGCAGTGCCTGCGCGGCGCTGAGCCGCCCGGTGTGCTGATCCAGCGCTCCACAGCAGGCCTGCCCGCGGGGGATCGCGACGCGAGCGCCCAGTGCGGTCAGGACCTCCAGTGCGGCCTCCAGATCCGGTCCGGTGAAGAAACGGTCCATGCAGCCGGTGAACAGCAGCAGGTCCGCCTCCTCGTCGCGCGCGGCCGGCCCGAGCCTGGGTGACGGTGCGAGGGAGTCCCGTGTGTGTGCAAGGCTGCGCTTCCAGGGGCCGTCCGGCAGCAGCCTCTCCGCACCCAGACGCGCCCCGGCGCGCGCGGTCAGCCCACCAAGCGTGCGCAGGAACGGTTGCCGCAGTGCCCGCTGCTGCAGCCGGCGTTGCCAGCGGCCCCGGTGCGGGGCTGCCCCGGGCTGCTCGTCGAGGATCTCGCGGGCACGATCGATCAGGGCGCCGAAGGGGACGCGGGCCGGGCATACGGCCTCGCAGGAGCGGCAGCCCAGGCAGCCCTCCAGATGGCTGCGCAGGCGGGGTGCCTCCGGGTCCAGGTGGCCCTGGGCAAGACCCTGCATCAAGGTCAGCCGCCCGCGGGGAGAATCGCCCTCGACACCGTGCCAGCCGTAGGTCGGGCAGTGTGGCAGGCAGAGCCCGCAATGCACGCACTGATCGGCTTCGGAAAGGCCCTGAAATCTCAGGGGTCGGTCCGATGTCCCCAGCGGCTTTGCTAGGGTCTTGCCTCCGTTTTCTTCCTGGAGGTTCTCCATGCTCGTGCGTTCGTGCCGTCCTGTTCGGTTGTCGCTGGTCTCGCTCATCCTCGCGAGCATACCAGTCTCGCAGGGGCTGGCCTGGGAGGCCGAGGGCTGGCAGTCCAGCATCGAGCTGGGCGCCTCCAAGACCACCGGGAATACCGAGTCCACCAATGCCAGCGCCCGTTTCCGCGCCGAGCACACCACGGTCGACTGGCGGAACCGGATTCGTCTGGATGCCTTCTTCCACGAAGAGGACGACGAGACCACGGGCGAACGCTACGTCGCCGGGTACCAGGCCGACCGCAAGCTGGGCGAGCACGACTACGTGTTCGGCGCGCTGCGCTACGAGCGCGATCGCTTCAGCAACTACGACTACCAGGCCTCGGCCACGGCCGGTTACGGCCGGCGCCTGATCGACGGCGAGCGCGTGCGGCTGGACGGCGAGATCGGTGCCGGTATGCGGCAGGTGCGTATCCGCACCACCGGAGAGACGGACAGCGAACCGGTCGGCCGCCTCGCCGGCAACTTCCGCTGGGATATCAGCGACACGGCCCGTCTGACCGACGAACTGCTGATCCTGACCGGCAGTGACAACACCGAGGTCGAGAACATCCTCGCATTGACCGCCGACATCTCCAGCCGCCTGTCCCTGCGCACCAGTTTCACGGTGAAGCACAACACCGACGTGGAGCCGGGCGTGGACAAGACCGACACCATCACGGACGTGGCCCTGGTCTACCGCTTCCGTTGAATGCCCGGGCCGCACGCGCTGCCACCCGTCGTTTTGCGGGCGGCAGCGTTATCATGAGCCGCAGGGATCACTGGAGACTTCCATGGGCTACTACCAGCGCCATATCTTCTTCTGCACTAACTGTCGCGAGGACGGTAATTGCTGCGAGGATCACGGGGCCACCGAGATGCGTGCCTACGCCAAGAGCCAGGCGAAGGCCATGGGCATCCACGGCAAGGGGCAGGTGCGCGTGAATACCGCTGGCTGCCTCGACCGCTGCAACGAGGGGCCGGTCGCCGTCGTATACCCCGAAGGTGTCTGGTACACCTACCACGACGAACGCGACATCGACGAGATCCTGGAAGAGCACCTCAAGCACGGCCGCATTGTCGAGCGGCTGCAGATCTGATCGGCGCGCGCCGAACTTGACTTTGTGCGGCCGTCTCCGTAGATTTCGCAACCCGCGTGGCTACGTAGCTCAGCTGGTTAGAGCACATCACTCATAATGATGGGGTCCCCTGTTCGAATCAGGGCGTAGCCACCACCGTCTTCCCGAAAGGGGCTGCCTCGTCAGCCCCTTTTTTGTGCCCGCCTGGCGGCCGCTACAGGACCTCGGTGTGGATCCGGGCGGCACCGAGGCCGATCACGCGGATGTCTCCGAGGGCCTTGCTGTAGTGCTCGTGGTGGTGGCCGTGGACGACCAGGCGAACGCCCATCTGCTGCGCCAGCCGGTCCAGCTCGGCAAAGCCGTGGTGGTGGGTGGTGGGGGCCTCGTGTGTGACCAGCACGTCGGCCGTTTGCCCGGCGAGGCGCTCGAGGTCTTCCGGCCAGATCGCCGCCGCGGAGCGCAGGGGCATGTCGTTGCGCCAGTTTGGCGGCGTTCCGGATTTCCGGACCGGGTTCAGGGCTGCCGCGTAGCTCGCCTTCGAGGGGTGCCGGGGTGGCTCCGGTGGTCGCCATACGCGGCCGACGAAGTGACCGCCAAGCCCGGCGATGGTCAGCCCTCCGATCCGGATGACCTGGCCATCAATGTTGGTGGCGATCCGCGACGTCAGCAGGCGGTCGTGGTACTCGACGCTGTCATAGTCGTGGTTGCCGGGGATATACAGCACGGGGATCGCCAGGTGCTCGATGTAGCGGTCGAGCGGCGCCTGGAGGTCGAAGTCGCCCACCATGCAGACGGCATCCGCATCCGCGTGGTGCGCTTCGATTTCGGCGATGATATCGGGGACCCGGCCATGCGGATCCCCGACGAATACGACCTTCATGGCGGTCTAGGCGGACGGCGGCTGGGCCCTGCCGGCCGCGGTGTCCACGCTGCCCATCGCACCGGCGCCGAACAGGTCGCGCATGCCGCCCAGGCTCGACAGCAGGGCGGTGCCCTCCATCGGCACGAACACGCGGTCGCCATCCTTCGCCAGATCCGGCAGCATGCCGATGTAGCGCTGGGCGATCAGGTAGTTCACGCCGGCCTTGGCGCCTTCGGGGTGGTCGCGCAGGCTGCCCACGATGAGTTCGATGGCCTCGCGTTCACCCTGGGCACGCAGCACGGCCTCCTGCTTGTCACCCTCGGCGCGCGCGATGGCTGCGTCGCGATCGCCTTCGGCGCGCCGGATTTCCGCCTCCTTGTAGCCCTCGGCTTCGCGCACGGTGGCGCGGCGGGTGCGTTCCGCGACCATCTGCTGGTTCATCGCCTGCACGATGTCCTCCGGCATGGAGATGTCGCGGATTTCGACCCGGTTCACCTTGAGGCCCCATTTCTGCCCGGCCTCGTCCATCACCGCCTCCATCTGCTTGTTGATGGTCTCGCGGTTCTCGAAGATGTCGTCCAGTTCCATCTTGCCGATCTCCGAGCGCAGCGTGGTCTGGGCGAGGGTCTGGATTGCGAGCACCAGATTCTCGGCGCCATAAACGGCGGCCTGCGGGTCCATGATCTGGTAGTAGATGACCCCGTCGATGGTCACGCCGACGTTGTCGCGGGTGACGACGGCCTGGCTGGGGAAGTCCAGCAGGATCTCGCGCAGGTCGATCTTGGTCTCGGTGCGTACGACCTTCTGCTGGCCCTCGAACTGCAGGATCGTGATCGGTCGCGGCTGATCCACGAACGGGATGATCAGGTTCAGGCCGGGGTTCAGCACCCGGTGGAACTTGCCCAGGCGCTCGATCACCATGCCCCGGCGCTGCGGGATCATGGTGATCCCCATGGAGATGAACACGCCGACCAGCACGGCCACTGCGATAAACAGAATCAGACCTTCCATTTGGCTTTTCCTTTGCGCTTACGCGCGGTCCTGGGGTTCGGGCGTCACGATTGCGGTGATGCCCTCGAAGCGGACGAGGCGCACGCGCTCGCCGTTGTGCAATACAGCGTTTTCCGATTCCGGACGGGCGGGGTAGAAGTCGCCCAGCAGGGTCACGCCCAGGCGCCCGTCACGATCCTCGACCTGCAGGATCTCGCGCCCGGCGCGAACGTCCTGGCCGGACAGGTTGCGGTCATCCCCCCGCACCCAGCGCCGGCCGACCCAGAAGACGAAGACCCCCATCACGATCATGCCGGCAATCCCGCCAAGGATCTGTCCGGTCATGTCGGCCCCGAACGCGGCCGGGATGATTGCCCCGAGTGCCCCGCCGGCCAGGATCAGCGTGACCCCGCCACCGCCGGACATCAGCCCACCGAACAGCAGCAGATCCAGCACCAGGATGGTGACGGCCAGGACCAGCCAGTATTGCCAGGGGTCCAGTGACAGAATCCAGGGGGTTGCTTCCATCGCGACGGTCTCCTTGGGTTGCGCGCGCCCGAATTCGGTGCAGGGCGGTGCAACCGTCTCACATCTGGCGCGGCGGCAATACCCTGGCGGTGGTCGATCACCCGGGACAGCGGGTATCGTCCGGGGCGTGCATGGCTGTCGCCATGCGCAAAGCCGTTACCATTGATGGCCGCAGCGCCGCTTGCGGCGGCCCTTCAGTCACCCCGATTACGCCAGGACGATGCCGATGCCCACACTCCTCGATGCGGCCACGCCGGTTACGGATACGGTGCTGACCGCGATTGCACACATGCCGACGGCGAGCCTGCCGGTCCTGATGGATGACGCCTTCGCCCGGCGCCTGCGGGATGCCGATTTCATGCGAATCGCGGTGCTGCTGGCCCGCAAGAGTCGCTCCGAAGGTGGTTGTCCCATCGGGGCGGTTATCGTGGATCACGCGAGCGGATGGATCGTGGGCAAGGGGCACAACACGCTCGTCCAGGAAGGCCACCCCTACAACCATGGCGAGACCGCTGCCATTCGCGATGCCGGCCGGATCGATTTCGGTCACACCACGCTGTATACCTCGCTCAGTCCCTGTGCGGTCTGCGCCACTCTGCTGTACATGCGCGGGTTTGCGCGGGTGGTCGTGGGCGATGTCACGAACGCCTCGGGCACGGAGCCGCTGCTGCGCGAGCACGGGGTGCGCGTCGACATCCTCGAGGATCCGCAGGGTATCGAAGACTACGCGCGCTACCGCGCAGAGCAGCCGCAACTCGATCTGGAGGACTGGCAGGGGCTGCGCTCCCACCATTCGGAGTGAATGCGCGAGCTTGGTGCCGGGGCGTACCCGGCGTGTTGCCGGGCCTTCCGGGGGTCGGCTAGACTGCGCGCCGGACCGCGTCCTGCGCGGCGCTTACCGGACCAACCTCGGACGAACCCCATGAAACGCTACGGTATCCGTATCCGCCTGCCCGAGGGCAGCACCCTGGCCATGCCGCACTTGCTGGGCCCCGACTGGGAATCCTACCGCTGGTATGACAGCGCGGCCGCTCGCGAGAAGGCCCTGGCCGACATGCAGCGCGACCTCCCGAATTACCGCAAGGGCGATCACGTCGCCCAGGTGCTCGAGCGCGTCGAACGCGACGCCTGAGCACTACCCCGGCGACGCCCGCTTCCTGCGGGCGTTGAATCATAGGGTCAGCGGCTCCATCAGGTAGCACAGACAGTCCTGTGCGATCACCCGGCTGTCCAGCGTCAGCATGGACGGCATGGCCGGGCGCCGGAGCCGAATTTCCTGGCCGACCCGTTCCAGATACTCCCCGGTGACCTCGGAGCCGTCTTCCGCGATTGCGAGCAGCGGATCCTCCGCATCCGCGTGCGCACGGACCAGCCGCGATCCGGCCGCCAGCAGCTGGAAGTTGAGGCTGTCGAGGTCGGGTTCCAGGCGCACATCGTTGTGGGCGTCGAGCCCGGCCTGCAGACCCGGCCGCACCCGGACCTGCGCCACGGTGTGGAAGATCTCGATGGCCCCGCTGCGCGGCGGTTCCGTCGCAAAGTGGTCCAGGTGCAGGACCGCGTCGATCATCTCGCGCGCGTGATCCACGCCCGCCGCATCCCCGGGATGGCCGCATTCCAGGGTCACGGCGGGTGCGATCCGCGCCAGCGCCATGGAGGCCACCCCGCGGGGGCGGGTGAAGTAGACCACCGTGCGCCCGAACAGCGCGGCGAGATTCAGAAACGGCGTGTCCAGGCGGTTGATGCAGGCGTAGTGCGGATTGCGCCCGGTGTTGTTGTGTAGGTCGATCGCGGCAAACAGGCCGCGCGCCTCCAGGCGCCGGCACAGCTCGGCGAAGGTTTCCGCCTCGCGCGAGCCGCCCTGTTCCGTCCCCGGCCAGATGCGGTTGAAATCCGGCTGGTCGTCCAGGTGCCGCTGGTTCAGCGCGGCCGCCTGCGGGTTGCCGACCACCAGGGTGAGTGCCCGCGGCAGGGGGCGCCCGGTGTAGTGACGCAGCAGGGTCTGCACCGCATGCAGGCCCACCGGCTCGTTGCCGTGCAGCAGCAGGACCACGGCCACGGCGGGTTCGCGCTGTCCCGCGAGGTGGATCAGTGCCGGCCCGGGCACGCACTGGTGCAGGGTCTCGGGGGTGGCCTCGAGAAAGCCGTCGGGTAGTTCGAAGTATTCGCGGATGTCGCTCACGGTTGTCCTACAGTCCCCAGGTGTGTACGGGTTCGCCGGTGCTCTGCCAGCCGCGGTAGGCGCTCACCAGGCCGGGCCAGTCGCGGCCGTGCCGGGCGACCCATGCGCGCTGCCATTGCGCCCCGGTCTGGCGGTTCTCCACGCGCGCGGCGATCACCGCCAGCAGGGCGTCGCGTTCGCCCGCGTCGATCCCGAGGCGGTCCAGCCCGGCGACCGCCTGCGGCAGCAGTTCACGCAGGATCCGGCGCGGGGCCGGGACCGGGTCGCCGTCGTCCCAGTGCAGGCGTGCCTCCAGGCCGTAGCGCGCCGCATTGTAGAAGTTGTCCCGCGCCGCGGAAAACGGCAACGCCGCGGTGGCGGTTGCCGACTCCGCGACCAGATGCTCGATCAGGCCGAGGGCAAAAGCGGTGTTGGCCAGCATGTCGGTCAGGGAGGGGCCGGCGGGCAGGCAGCGAAACTCCAGGCGCAGGCTGCGGCGGCCGTCGCCATCGCAGCCGATAATCGGCCGGTTCCAGCGCCAGATGGTGCCGTTGTGGAAGGCCAGGTGGGGCAGCTGGTCGGGCGGGTCCTCCAGTGCGACCGGCAGCAGCACGGGGAAGTGCTCGAGGTTTTCCGTGAACAGCTCCCCGATGGAGTCGTGCAGGTAGCCGGTGCCGAAGGTCACGCGTCGAATGGGGCCGCGCGCGGAGGCGGCAAAGCCGCCCACCTCCACCGCCTGCTCGAACAGCGGGATCCGGCTCTCGGCCCACAGGTCATGGCCGAAGATATAGGGCGTGTTGCCGGCGACGGCCAGTACCGGCGCCGCGGCCATCAGGGCGGCGTTGTAGGCATGATGGGCGATGTCCGGCCGGGTCTCGATATGCACCTGGAAGGAGGTCGCAGCGGCCTCCAGCATCACGTCCGAATGCCGGTGCCGGAGGTGTTCATGGCCGACGATATCCACCTCGAGCGGGCGCTGCTCGCGCTGTTCGAGGATCGCCGCGTTCAGGGCCCGGTAACGGGCCTGGTGCGACATGTGCTGGAGCCCGAGGTCCGCCGGTTCCAGGGTCGGCAGGCTGCCGGCCATCAGCAGGCCGGCGCCGGAGTGGCGCGCGGCGCGTCGCGCCTGCTGGAGGGTGGCCTCCAGTTCATCGCGGATGGCGCGAAAGCAGCCCGGCCCGGCGCGGAACACGCTGCTGTTCAGTTCGACATTGAACTGCGCGAGTTCGAGCGTGGCCAGCGGGCTGGCCATGGCCTCCAGGAAGGCATCGTTGACCGCCAGCGGTCGCCCGTGGGAGTCGCACAGCCAGGCCTCGATCTCGAAGCCCAGGCGTGGTGGCGGGCTGGGGCCGGGGGGCGGTTGCGATTGTGCCAGCCAATCCAGCAGTCGCGCGGTCTCGTCGGCGAGGGCCGCGCGAAAGCGCTCGTGATCCGCCTCGCCGAAGTGCTCCTCGCGGATCTCGCGGCCCAATGGTCTAGTCCTTGTCCTGATCTTCGTTGGACGCGTCGTCGGGGGTGTCGTCGTACAGGCTTTCCAGGAGGTCGCCCCAGATCTTCTCGTGGTGCTCGACGAACGCCAGCAGGGTCTTGCGGAAGGCGAGGTAGTCGGCCTCGAAGGCTGCGAAGTCGGCCCCGCCGTTGAGCAGCTTGGCTGCCCGGTCGGTCTGCTGCAGGCTGTCGCGCAGGTTGAGGCTGGCGGCCATCGCCCCCTTCACGCGCTCGCGTTCATGCGGGATCCAGGCGCGGTCGGACAGCAGGGAACGCAGATTCTCGCCCAGTTCCAGCAGGCGTTTGCGCAGGCGCGGCACGGCCCCGATGGTCCCGGTCTTGAGCTCGCCCCAGACCGCCTGGGTGATCAGGTGCGACCAGTGTTCGCGCAGCGCGCGCACCGTGTCCGGGTCAAACGCGAACGCGCGCTCCAGTTTTTGCGGATCGAATGGCATGGCGTATCCTGAGTGCACAGGTGCGGGATGCGCGCGGGGCGCGGGGCCGGAATAGCCCGGTGCCCCGTAGCGTCCTACAGGGTACAAGAACAAGCAAGGCCGCACGTACGGCCTGCGGATGGAGGAGACAACATGGCGACCTGGTTTGCGCAGCGCAGGCTGCGCCAGAAGGTTTGCGACCTGCGGCCACAGATGTACCGCATGGCATTTGCGTGGTGTCACGACGCGGCGCTGGCGGATGATCTGGTGCAGGAGGCGATGATGAAGGCGCTGACCCGCCTGAAGTCATTGCAGGACGAGAGCGCCCTGAAGGCCTGGGTGTTCCGGATCATGACCAACTGCTACCGCGACTGGGGGCGGCGGCAGAAGGACACGGTGGATGTGGACAGCATGGAGCTGTCCTGCGAGGACTGCCCGGAGCAGCAGACCGAGCGCAACCGCATGATTGCGGATGTCCACCGGGCCATGGCCCAGCTCAGTACCGATCACCGACAGGTGGTCGCGCTGGTTGACCTCGAGGGCTTTGCCTATTCCGAGGTCTCGGAGGTGCTGGATGTACCGATCGGCACCGTGATGAGCCGTCTGAGCCGGGCTCGGGCGCAGTTGAAGAAGGTGCTGCTGGAGCAGCAGGCCGACACGGGGAAAGCGGCCGATGCACCCTATCTCAAGGTAGTGAGGAATCGGCATGTCGAATGATCGACTGAGCGCGAAGAACCGTCCCAGCGAGGAGATCCTGAATGCCTTCGTGGATGGTGAGTTCTCCCCGGAAGACCGGCTGTACACCCTGAAGACGATTGCCTCCAGTGAGCATCTGAGCCGCGAGGTGTGTGACATGCACCAGCTCAAGGAGCTGGTCAGCATGGCCTACGAGGACGTGCCGGCGGGGCAGGCCAGTGGCGGCGGCCGCTGCCGGCTGTCGCGCGGCGGACGCTCGGCCTGGTTCCCTTCGGTGGCGGCCGGGGTGCTGGCACTGGTGATCGGCTCGCTGGGCGGCTACGAGATCACCCGCGACGCCGGCCTGTTCAGCGGTTCGTCCGCGCAGCTCTCCGGGCAGGAGCCCGGGGCCCCGGCCCGGGTGGCGGCGGCCGACGATGACGCCGGCGGCGCGGCCGCCCCGCAGCAGATCTTCTCGGCCACCAAGACCGACCAGATCCTGCTGCACATCAACGAGGCGGACAGGCGCGCGATGGCGGAGCTCCTGGACGATATCGAAAGCATGTACCGCGAGGCGGCCTCCCAGGGTCGCGAGCTGAACGTCCAGGTGGTGGTGCATAACAACGCGATGGACCTGCTGCGTGCCGACAGCGCGCCCTACCCGGAGCGCGTGGCGGACATGGCGCAGGACTACCCGACGCTGCGTTTCACCGCGTGCGCGCAGACCCTCAATCGTTTGGCGCGCGAGGAGGGCGGGTCCGTGGATATCCTGCCGCAGGCCGAGCTGATTGATTCCGGCGTCGCCGAGGCGGCTCGCCGTCAGGCCGAGGGCTGGATCTATATCAAGGTCTGACCCGGCCGTTCCGGCGCCCATGGATACGCACGAACGCATGCAACGCCCCGGCTGGCTTCTGGCCGGGGCGTTTCTGTTAATGCTGGTGGCCGGCGGTGCGAGTGCCTTGTTGTTCGCTGCGGTGGCCAAGGCCCCTGCCGCGGACGAGCCACTGCGGGTCGTTTATCACATCAACACCGATGACCTGGAACTGCACCTCAATGCCCTGCGCAATTTGCAGAACCATATCGACGGGACCCCGGGCGAGCAGGCGCTGCGGATCAAGGTGCTGATGCATGGCAGCGGTATCAGCCTGCTGCAGCATGCCCGTTCCGATCCGGATCTGCGCAGCACCGTCAACACCCTCAAGCTGCAGGATGTCCGCTTCCTGGTCTGCGGCAATACGCTGGCGTCGCGGGGGCTTGCGCGCGAGGATCTCCACGAGGTGGAAGAACGCGACGTGGTGCCCAGCGGTATCGTCGAGCTGACTCGCCTGCAGCGCGCCGGATACACCTACATCAAGCCCTGAGAGGGGCCCGCGCTGGCGGGCGTTAGCGTTGCTGCAGATCCGCGTTCAGCGCCGCCAGCCGTTCCGGGGTTCCGATGTCGCGCCAGTCGCCGGTGTAATGTTCGCCGGTGACCTGGCCGGCTGCGATGGCCTGGCGTAGCAGCGGGGCCAGGGGCTGGCGCCCCGGAGGCAGGCCCTGGAACAGCCGCGGGTCGTACCATCCGATGCCGCTGAAGGTATGCCGCGTGCCGCCGTCCACCAGTACCTGTTCCCCCCGTAGCCCGAAATCGCCCGCGGCATGGTGCCCGGGGTTGTCCACCAGCACGAGGTGCGCCAGGGGTGCGGCCGCGCCAGTCGCCCGCATGCTGGCGGGCGGGGTCAGCGGGTGATCGCACCAGACATCGCCATTGATGACCAGAAATGGCGCGGCGCCCAGCAGGGGCAGGGCCTGGCGGATACCGCCGGCGGTTTCCAGGGCACCTTCCGGTTCCGCTGAATAGCGGATCCTGACCCCGTGCTGTTGGGCACCGAGGGCGGCACGGATCTGCTCGCCGCGATAGGCCAGGTTGATTACGGCCTCGCGATAGCCGGCGGCGGCGAGGCGCGCCAGGGCGTGTCCGATCAGCGGCCGCCCGGCCACCTCCAGCAGGGGCTTGGGGCAGTGGTCGGTCAGGGGGCGCATGCGTTCCCCGCGCCCGGCCGCCAGGATCATCGCGCGCATCGCTCAGGGTTCCCCGAGTCGTTCCGGCATGTGCTGCTGAAACCAGGCCCGGACCGGGGCGAGGTCGGGGTGCGCCAGCGCCCGCGCCAGCAGGCGCTCCAGGCGCGGCAGGTGTTCCAGGTAGCGGGGCTTGGCATCGCGTCGGGCCAGGCGCACGAAGATCCCGAGGATCTTGGTGGTGCGCTGCGCCCCCAGTACGCGGTAGTGCCGCAGAAAGGCCTCGCGCTCGCAGCCGCTGCCGGCCAGGTAGCGTTCCAGCCCGCGTTCGACCGTCGCCGGCGAGACCTCGCGCCGCGCATCCTCCAGCAGGGAGACGACGTCGTAGGCCGGGCTGCCGATCACGGCATCCTGAAAATCCAGTACCGCACACCCGGCTTCGGTGTCGGGTGGCAGCATCAGGTTGTCGACGTGGAAGTCGCGCAGAACCAGGGTCGACGGCAGTGGCGGGAGGGCGTCCAGTGCCTGCGCCCAGGCGGCCAGGAAGGCGTCGCGGCTGGCCGTCGGCAGCGGCGCGCCGGCCGCCTCGGCGCCATACCAGTCGACCAGCAGCGCGGCCTCGTCCAGCAGGCGCGCGAGGTCGTAAGCGGGCAGTGCCGGGGCTGCTGCAGCCGCCGGGGGCCAGGCCCGGTGCAGCTGGATCAGGGTGTCGATAGCGCGGTCGTACAGGGGGCCCTCGGGTTCTCCCTCGGCCAGTGCCCGTGTGAAGGTCCTGTCGCCCAGGTCCTCCAGCACCACGAAGCCCGCGGCCGGGTCATGTGCAAGCACGCGTGGCGGGCGCAGCCCGAGCTTCTGCAGGAGCTGCGCGATCTGCACGAACGGTTCGGTGGCCTCGCGATCCGGCGGGGCGTCCATCAGCACCACCGGGTCGCCCTCGTGGCGCGCCCGGAAGTAGCGTCGGAAGCTGGCATCCGCGCGCAGCAGGGCGAGGTCGCTCCAGTGGCCCGGTTGTGCCTCCAGCCAGTCCTGGAGCTGGCGGCTGCGGGTATCGTCCGGGATCATGCCCAGCTCTCTGCGGGCAGGGCACCGGGCACGCGTTCGACCTGCGAGGTGATCGTCCCGTCCGGGTGGAGTTCGATTACGCGGTAACCGGCGTGGATCCTGTCCACGGCGAAATCCTGCGACCCGGGCGTGAACTGGACGCAGGTCGAGGGACAGCCGAGCAGTTCGATGCCCCCTCGCTGGGCCCGAAAATCCTGATGAATGTGGCCGAACAGGCACGCCCGCACGCGGGGGTGACGATCCAGTACCGCGAACAGCTCCGTCCCGTTCTGCAGGCCGATGCGGTCCATCCAGGCGCTGCCGACCGGCACCACCGGATGGTGGATGGCGATCACGGCCCAGTGCCCGGGATGCGCGCTCAGCAGCTGGTCCAGTCGTTCCAGCTCGGCCTGACTGATCTGCCCTGCGGCCTGGCCCGGCTGCGCCGAATTCACGCCGATCAGCAGCCATTCGCCGAGGACTTGGTGGCCATCCAGCGTGTGGCCCGCGTCGGAGAGAGCATCGCGCAGCAGCGCCCAGTCGTCATGGTTGCCGGCAAGGCCGCCGACCGGCCAGTCCTCGACATGCGCCTGCAGAAGCTGCAGGAGCCGGTCGTAGGCCCGCGGGTCCGGGGTCTCGGCGAGGTCCCCGGTCAGCCACAGAAGATCCGGTCTGGCCTGTTCCCGGCGCAGTGCCGCGAGCACTCGCGCGAGCTGGTCATCGCTGTCCGGATATCCCGGCCGGATGGGGCCCGGTTCCGCTCCGAGATGGGTATCGCTGATCTGGATAATGCGTTGCATGCGTCCTGACTGGCTCGTAGCTGTCTGTCTGTATTGTGCATTCGGACGCGCGCGCGTTTGCCGCCCGACGGGTTGATTGCCCTATACTCGAACAGGTGTACCGCGTATCGCGCCGGGGCCTGACCGCATGGGGCGGGAGGGGGCCTGGCGAGGGGCCCGAGATGAGCCAAGAAGCCAAGACCCACCCGGATTCCGGGTACCGTCCGTCCGAGGACGAACCCTACATGAATCCGCGCCAGCTGGACTACTTTCGTGCCAAGCTCGAGGCCTGGCGTGCCGAGCTGATCGAGGAATCGGAGCAGACGCTGGAGCATCTGCGTACCGAGAGCTGGCAGGAACCGGACCCCAACGACCGTGCCAGTCACGAAACCGATGCCGGTCTGGAGCTGCGCACCCGCGACCGTTACCGCAAGTTGCTGAACAAGATCGACGCCGCGCTGCTGCGTATCGACCGCGGCGAATACGGCTACTGCGAGGAGACCGGCGAACCGATCGGCCTCGCGCGTCTGGAGGCGCGTCCGATTGCCACCCTGAGCGTGGCGGCGCAGGAGGCCCACGAACGCGACGAGGCCCGCTACGCGCAGTAGCTGGCCCGGCCGGCGTGCAGGCGTGAGGCGATGGAGTCGCGCGCCCGCGTCGGCTGGCGCTTCCCTTTCCGTGTTACCCCAGGGTGCGGGTGAACACCCTTGAGTTGCGGGCCTGGTTGTAACGGGCCTGCCGGCTGGCCGGAAGATCCTCCACCTGCCCCGGGGTGTAGCCGCGTTCCTGAAACCACTGCGCGGTGCGCGTGGTCAGCACGAAGACCCGTCGAATGCCCTGTTCCTGCGCCAGTTGCTCCATCGCCTGCAGCAGGCGATCCCCGCGCCCGCTCCCGCGGTAATCCGGATGCAGGGCCAGGCAGGCGATCTCGCCGGCGTCCGCCTCGAACGGGTACAGCGCGGCCGTGCCGATGATCAGGCCATCGGCCTCGAGTACCCGGAAGCGGTCGATCTCCAGTTCCAGGTGTTCGCGCGCGCGATGAACGAGGATGCCCTCGGCTTCCATCGGTTCCAGCAGGGCGTGTATGCCGCCGACATCGTCGAGCGTGGCCGCGCGCAGCCGTTCCAGGGGTTCGCGCGAGACCAGGGTCCCGATGCCCTGGCGCGTGAAGAGCTCGGTCAGCAGCCCGCCGTCGTCGTGGCGGTCCACCAGGTGCACGCGTATCTCGCGTGCACCGCAGGCGTCGATGGCGCTGCGCAGGTGGTTGGCGAGTTCCTCCGGCAGGTCGGGCGCGGTATCCAGCAGCTCGCGTGCGGCCGGCACGGTGAGCTGGTCGAGCACGCCATGTCGTGGATCCCGCAGCACCCCGGCCTCGGTGAGGAAGATCAGCTTGTCGGCATTCAGGGCGATGGCGACCTGGGTGGCCACGTCCTCGCCGGACAGGTTGAACACCTCGCCGGTCGGCGAATAGCCGAGCGGCGATACCAGAACGACCTGTTCCCGGTCCAGCAGCGCGGTGAGCGCCGTGGTATCAACCCCGCGGACCTCGCCGGTGTAGTGGAAGTCCACGCCATCGCGCACGCCCAGCGGCCGCGCGGTCACGAAGTTGCCACTGGCTACGCGCAGGCGGGCGTTCCCGGTGCCCGGCTGCCCCAGGCTGCGCGAAAGCAGGCCCTCGATCTGCAGCCGCAGGCGCCCGACCGCGTCCAGCACGGCCTCCAGGGCCGGGGCGTCGGTCACGCGCAGGCCATGGGCATAGGCCGGGGTCAGGCCCCGCTCGTGCATGCGGGTCTCGATCTGCGGGCGTGCCCCGTAGACCAGCACCACCCGGATGCCGAGGGCATTGAGCTTCGCGATGTCGCGCATCAGGGCCGGGAATTCCGCGGCCAGGGCCGCCTCGCCGGCCAGTGCGATGACCATCGTGCGTCCACGGTGGGCGGCGATGTAGGGCACGGCATCGCGGAACCATGCGAGTTCCCCGGGGTGGGGGGCGCGACGCGAGGTGGCGGGTGCGTGGTCGACTGGCGGATTGGGGCGGGTCACGGCGGCTCGAATTCCCTGAACGGCGGTGCGGACAGTCTATCAATTCGCGCGCCGCTGTCCCCGTGGCACGTCGGGCTCACCAGGGAGCCGCTGATATGTCGGCGCCTCCCTGGCGGGGAGGGACGGGATCAGTCGCGCCCGTCCACCAGGCGTTCCAGATCGGGGATGCGGTCGCCGGGCTTGATACCGTGGCGCTCGAACCAGCCGGCATTGACCTCCAGCGCGTACGGCACCGGACGCCGGGCGCTGTGGATACGGGTGGAGTGCGGCGTCATGCGGGCGATATTGGCGATGGTGTAGTCCGCGTCGATGAACGCCACATCCAGCGGGATGCGGGTGTTCTGCATCCACATCCCGTACTCCGCGGCGCGTGGCCAGATAAACAGCATGCCGTGATCGTCCGGCAGATGGTCGCGGTGCATCAGCCCGACACGACGGCTGCGGTCGGTCGCGGCGATCTCCACCGAAAGCGTCTGCTCGCCGACCGCCAGCGTGTCGACGGGCAGGGGCCGGTCATCGGCGTGGAGACCGCCGATGCCGAGAAGCAGCAGGGCCAGAAACAGCCAGGCCGCGCCGCAGAAGGTGGCCCGGCCGCGGGACCGGTCCCCGGCGTTCACAGGCTAGTCGCCGCTCATGCGCCCCACGGCGCAGCTGGCGAAGGACTTGGCCTTGGCGCTGGCAGAGCGCAGGCCGGAGACCGAGCCCGTCTCCGGGTAGCCCATGCTGGCGAGCTTCGCGGCGACCGCCTCGCGCGCGCTGTCCGGGGCCTCGACCTCGACGGCACCGCCTTCCACATCCACCTCGGCGCCGGTCACGCCCTCGACCTGCATCAGGCCCTTGCGGATGGAGCTGGCACAGCCCCCGCACTTGATGTTCTCGACTTCGATTTTCATCAACGTTTCCTCCGGAAACTGGGGTTTGTACGACTCATTATGTACGATTCTGGCTCTGCACAAACGTTCACGAGATTCCATCATGCCCGCCTATCGTTCTCGCACCACTACCCACGGCCGCAACATGGCCGGCGCCCGCGCCCTGTGGCGCGCCACAGGGATGAAGGATGGCGACTTCGGCAAGCCGATCATCGCCATCGCCAACTCCTTCACCCAGTTCGTGCCCGGACACGTGCACCTGAAGGATCTGGGCCAGCTGGTCGCCGGCGAGGTGGAAAAAGCCGGTGGCGTGGCCAAGGAGTTCAACACCATCGCGGTGGATGACGGCATCGCGATGGGTCACGGCGGGATGCTCTATTCGCTGCCCTCGCGCGAGATCATCGCCGACTCGGTCGAGTACATGGTCAATGCCCACTGCGCCGACGCGCTGGTGTGCATCTCCAACTGCGACAAGATCACCCCCGGGATGCTGATGGCCGCGATGCGCCTGAACATCCCGGTGGTGTTCGTCTCCGGCGGCCCGATGGAGGCCGGCAAGGTGAAGGCACCGGGCAGCGAGAAGGTCATCCACCTGGACCTGGTGGACGCGATGGTCAAGGCCGCCGACTCCAGCGCCAGCGACGAGGAGGTGGAGGCCATCGAGCGCTCCGCCTGCCCGACCTGCGGCTCCTGCTCCGGCATGTTTACCGCCAATTCGATGAACTGCCTGACCGAGGCCCTGGGCCTGTCGCTGCCGGGCAACGGCTCGCTGCTGGCCACCCATGCCGGGCGCAAGTCGCTGTTCGAACAGGCCGGTCGGCGCGTGGTCGAGCTCGCGAAGCGCTACTACGAGCAGGACGACGAATCCGTGCTGCCGCGTTCGATCGCCACCTTCGAGGCCTTCGAGAACGCGATGAGCCTGGACATCGCCATGGGCGGCTCCACCAACACCGTGTTGCACCTGCTGGCGGCCGCGCGCGAGGGCGAGGTCGACTTCACCATGGCGGATATCGACCGCCTGTCGCGCAAGGTCCCGAACCTGTGCAAGGTGGCGCCGGCCACCCAGCTCTATCACATGGAGGACGTGCATCGTGCCGGTGGCGTGGTCGGTATCCTGGCCGAGCTGGACCGTGGCGGCCTGATCCATCGCGACATCCCGACGGTCCACGCCGACACCATGGGCCAGGCCCTGGAGCAGTGGGACGTGATGCGCCACGCCGCCGCCTCCGAGACCCTGTACAAGGCCGCGCCGGGCGGCGTGCCCACTCAGGTCGCGTTCAGCCAGGACAAGACCTGGGACAGCCTCGACATCGATCGCGAGAACGGCTGCATCCGCGACATCGAGCACGCCTACTCGACCGACGGTGGCCTCGCCGTGCTCTACGGCAATATGGCGCCGGACGGCTGCATCGTGAAGACCGCGGGCGTTGACGAGAGCATCCTGAAGTTCTCCGGCCCGGCGCGGGTGTTCGAGAGCCAGGACGCGGCCGTCGAGGCAATCCTCGGCGATCAGGTGCAGGCCGGTGACGTCGTGATCATCCGCTACGAGGGCCCGAAGGGCGGCCCCGGCATGCAGGAGATGCTCTACCCGACCTCGTATCTGAAATCCAAGGGCCTGGGCAAGGAATGCGCGCTGATCACCGACGGGCGCTTCTCCGGCGGCACCTCCGGGCTGTCCATCGGGCACGTCTCGCCGGAGGCCGCGCAGGGCGGCGCGATCGGCCTGATCGAGGAGGGCGACACCATCGTGATCGACATCCCCGGGCGCGAGATCCGCATCGACGTCGACGATTCCACGCTGGCGGCCCGCCGCGTGGAGATGGAGGGACGCGGCGCCAAGGCGTGGAAGCCCGAATCGCGCAAGCGCGAGGTCACCCAGGCCCTGCGTGCCTACGCCCTGATGACGACCTCCGCCGCCTTCGGCGCGGTACGCGACATCTCCCGCTTCGAGGACTGACCAAGGTCAACCGGCGGGCTTGCAGGATGTATTGAGCGGCAGCTCGGACCGGGAGAACCAAACGACCGAACCACAGGGAGGTGGGGATGGCGATTACCGACTGGCCCGCGGCCGAGCGCCCGCGGGAGAAGCTGATCGAACGGGGCGCGGCGGCGCTGTCGGATGCGGAGTTGCTGGCGATCTTTCTGCGCACCGGAGTGGCCGGCAAGAGCGCGGTCGATGTTGCGCGCGATCTCCTCAGTCGTTTCGGCGGGCTGCGGCCGCTACTGCAGGCCGATCAGGCGGGGTTCTGCGCGGCGCCGGGGCTGGGCGATGCGAAGTATGCTCAGCTCCAGGCGGTGCTCGAGATGGGGCGGCGGCACCTGGCCGCCGATCTGGAGCGTGGCGATGCACTGACCTCGCCGACGGCCACCCGCCAGTTTCTTGCGGCGCGCCTGCGCGACTATCCCTTCGAGGTCTTTGCGGTCCTGTTTCTGGACAACCGCCACCGGGTGATTGCCTTCGAGGAGCTCTTTCGCGGCACCATCGATGGTGCCTCCGTGCACCCGCGCGAGGTGGTGCGCCGCGCCCTGCACCACAACGCGGCGGCGGTGATCCTGGCGCACAACCACCCCTCGGGCGTAGCCGAGCCGTCGCGTTCGGATGTCGCCATTACCCGCCGGCTCGGCGAGGCCCTTGGGCTGATCGATGTCCGCGTGCTGGATCATCTGATCGTCGCGGACACGATTGTGTCCCTGGCCGAGCGCGGCGAGTTGTAGTGTTTCCCGAGGGAAACACGGATCAATGTGCACACTCGCGTTCGCACCCCGGGTGTTCCGAGACCAGGCGCGTCGTGCAGCGGGCAGGGGGTCGACCCGCCCGTTTTTGATTGATTCGGGGCGCAACGCGGGATCGGGGAACCGGGTGTGCCAACCCGAATGCGCCCATTAATCGGAGTTTTCTAGCTGCGGATCGCCCAGTGTCCGGGCTCGTCCGGGCAGGCCGTTCCTGTGTGGTGCTCGCCGTCGATCTGCATCTCGAATTCGCGGCAGCCGTTGTCGCGGACGCGCCCCGGGGTCATGTGCACGGGCTGACCGCGGGCGTTGTCCCAGTGCACGGCCTGTCCGGGTTCGGCCAGTTCCAGTGCATGGCCCATGCAGGCCTGGTCGGCGCGATCCATCTGGCGGCCGATCATGCGGCCCAGCACTGCGCCGCTGGCCGCGCCGATCAGCACGGCGACCGGATCCCCGTCGCCAACGCGATGGCCGATGACGGCACCGGCACTACCGCCAATCGCCGTGCCGATTGCGTCGCGGTTGCAGCCGCCGTCCATCACGCCGTAGTCGTGTTCCCAGCGCTCCACGCTGTACCCGTGGTAGCCGGCATACCCCGGATCGTTCTGCGCGCGCCAGCCGTGGGCCGGTGCCCAGGGCGGCGGGGAGGCCAGGGTGTCGGCAGCGAAGCCGAACAGCATCGCGGCCGCCAGTACCTTCAGGTGAGTGGGTATACCGCGTCGGGAGTGAGTGCGTTTCCGTGCCATGGTTCGTCTCCTTTCGACCGTGTTCGGCTCCAGCCTCGCGCGGGGTGGCTGAACGGTTCTTTAACGAGCGGCGGAGATCGCCGGAAACGTGAAGGGCATCAATGCCGGGCTGTGTTCGGGTTCACGGATTCGCCTGCTCGAGGGCCTGCTCCAGCGCCCGGAGCAGGGCATCCACCTGGGCCTCGGCGTGGGCGGCGGACAGGGTGATGCGCAGCCGCGCCTGGCCCTCGGGGACCGTCGGCGGACGGATCGCCGGGACCAGGAAGCCGGCGGCCAGCAGCCTCTCGGCGACGGCGCTGGCGCGGCGGGTGTCGCCGATGTGGACCGGCTGGATCGGGGTCAACGGTGGCGGGTGCTGCAGACCGAGCCGGTCCAGCCCCGCGCCCAGGCGCTGCAGCAGGCCCTGCAGGTGCGCACGCCGATCTGTGGCGGCCTCGGCGATCCGCACGGAGGCCAGCGTGGCGGCGGCCAGGGCGGCCGGCATTGCGGTGGTGTAGATGTAGGGCCGCGCGGTCTGGATCAGGGTCTCGATCAGGGCCTCGGAGCCGGCGACGAAGGCCCCGGCGGTGCCGAAACCCTTGCCCAGCGTGCCCATCAGGATCGGTACGTCGTCTGCGGCCAGGCCGTGGTACTGGCAGCTGCCGCCGCCGGTCGCGCCCAGCACCGACAGGCCGTGGGCGTCGTCCACCATCAGCCAGGCGTCAAACTCGCGTGCCAGCGCGGCCAGTTCCGGCAGGGGTGCGATGTCGCCATCCATGGAGAACACGCCGTCGGTCACGATCAGGCGGTGACCGCGATCGGGCGCCCGCTCCAGGCGTTCGCGCAGGTGCCCGGGATCGGCATGGCGATAGCGCTGGCTGCGCGCGCCGGCCAGGCGCACCGCGTCGATCAGCGAGGCATGGTTCCAGCGGTCCTCGAACACCGTGTCGTGGCGGCCGACCAGCGTCTGTACCAGCGCCAGGTTGGCCATGTAGCCAGTGGAGAACAGCAGTGCGCGCTCGCGCCCGGTGAAGCGCGCCAGCGCCTGCTCCAGTTCTACATGGGCGCGGGTGTGGCCGTTGATCAGATGGGCTGCGCCGGCCCCGACCCCGTAGCGGTCGAGGGCCTCGCGGGCGGCGGCGGCGACGGCCGGGTCGGCTGCCAGGCCCAGGTAGTCGTTAGAGCAGAAGGCGACGACCGGCTGGCCGTCGATGACCTGCTCCGGCTGCTGCGGCCCGTCCAGCGTGCGCAGACGGCGCCAGCGTCCGTCCGTGCGTACACGGTCGAGGCGGGCCTGCAGAAAGGCCTGCAGCGAGGTGCTCATGGTGACGGACTCACGGCCGCAGCCCGGCCCGCAGGAAGATCGGCCAGTGCAGGCGGGCGGTGATGGCCGCGTTCGGCCACAGTGTGTGCAGGGCCGGCTCCAGCGCGGTCAGCGGATCCTGTCCGGCGGCCTGTGCGCGGCGGATGGCCGACCAGGTGCCGAGATAGCCGAGCAGGGTGTCGCGGTCCCATTCGCGGTCGATCCGAAACTCGGGCGCCTCGAGCTCCGGCCAGGGGAAGGGCAGGTCGCGGTAGTGGCTGCGGATGTGGCTGCGCTCTTCCGGCCACCAGGGCGCCAGGGTGGTGTCGTGGAAGTCGGTCAGCAGGCGGTCCAGCGCCGGGTCCTCGGCGCGCAGGATGCCGTAGCCCCAGATCGCCAGCAGGCCACCCGGGCGCAGGACGCGGGCAACCTCGTGATGGAACTCGGCGTGGCGAAACCAGTGCGCGGCCTGGGCGACGCAGGCGAGATCCACGGAGGCGTCGGCCAGCGCGCAGGCCTCGGCGGCGCAGGCCACGCGATCGACCCCGCTGGTCGCCGGCAGGGCGGCCAGCAGGGCCGGGGCGGCATCCGTCGCCACGACCTGCGGGAAGTGCGGCTTCAGGCCCTGGGCGGCCTGGCCGTTGCCGCTGGCGCAGTCCCAGGCGCGCTCGTGGCGCGGGGTGTGCGCGGCCAGCCAGTCAAACAGCTCGGCGGGGTAGTCCGGGCGGTGGCGGGCGTAGTCGCCCGCTACCGCCGAGAAATGATCGGGAAAGTCGCCCGCCACCGGCCGGTCGGCTCAGGCCGATGCGGAGGCGGGCCGGTCCGATTCCGCAGGGGCTTCCGGGCCGGTCTCCGGGCGCAGGCCCAGGCGTTCGAACAGCGCGAGGTCGTGATTCTCGCCGGGGTTCGGCGTGGTCAGCAGGGTGTCGCCGTAGAACAGCGAGTTGGCGCCGGCCAGGAAGCACAGGGCCTGCATCTCGTCGGACATCTCGGTGCGCCCGGCGGACAGGCGCACGTAGGAGGCCGGCATGAGGATGCGGGTCGCGGCGATGGTGCGCACGAACTCCAGCGGGTCGAGGTCCTCGATCCCGTGCAGCGGCGTGCCCTCGACCTGGATCAGCTGGTTGATCGGCACCGATTCCGGGTGTTTCGGCAGGTTGGCCATCTGCTGCAGCAGGCGCGCGCGGTCACGGCGCGACTCGCCCATGCCGAGGATGCCGCCGCAGCAGACGTTCATGCCGGCCTCGCGTACGTGCTCCAGGGTCTCCAGGCGGTCATCATAGGTGCGCGTGGAGATGATGTGCCCGTAGAACTCCGGCGAGGTGTCGAGGTTGTGGTTGTAGTAGTCCAGCCCCGCCTCGGACAGGCGCTTCGCCTGCTCGGCCTTCAGCATGCCGAGGGTCATGCAGGTCTCCAGACCCTCGTCCTTGACCGCGCGCACCATCTCGATCACGCGCTCCAGGTTCTTGTCGGTGGGGTTGCGCCAGGCGGCCCCCATGCAGAAGCGGGTCGCGCCCTGGGCGCGGGCGTTGCGCGCGGCCTCGAGCACTTCCTCCAGCGGCAGCAGGCGTTCGCGCTCCAGCTCCACGTCGTGGTGGGCGCTCTGCGGACAGTAGGCGCAGTCCTCCGGGCAGGCCCCGGTCTTGATCGACAGCAGCGTGCTGACCTGCACCGCGTTCGGGTCGAAGTGCTCGCGGTGCACGGTCTGCGCGCGAAAGATCAGGTCGTTCAGCGGCAGGTCGAGCAGGGCCTCGACCTCGTCGATGTTCCAGTCGTGGCGGGGCGTGCTCATCGGTGATGTTCCTCGTCGAAGTCGTCCGGAATCTCGACGTCCATCCACGGCTCGCGGTAGATGGTGAACAGCGCGTAGATCGTCCAGGGCAGCAGGATCGCCGCTGCAATGGCCCAGTAGGCGCGGTAGTAGTTCAGATCCGGCGGAAAGAAGGTGGCCAACACGATCAGGGCGCCCATCAGGGCGTAGTAGCGGTAGGCGGCCCACTGGGTGTGGTGCCCGACTCGCGGATCGGGGTGGTGCTTGTTCAGGGCGTAGACCAGCATGGAGCCACCAAACCACAGCACCAGGGGCACGATGCCCATGATGGCGGCGATGATGAAACCGACCCCGACGCCCTCGCTGCTGACCACGAACAGCGGGATTCCGGCGATCGATACGCTGATCAGATTGCCGATGTCGAACATCGAGGCGGCGCGCCGCGAGCTGCGCCCGGAGACGGTCTTCGTGGCCATGGTCTACCCTGAATGCAAAAGACGGATCATACCATCATGCCTGCGGACCCTTCATTGCAGCATGGCCTTCAGCGGGGCCGGGTGACGTCCTGGAGTCGCAGGCTTGTGGCCTGGGGCGAGGGTCTGGGCGAGCTGCTCTACCCCTCGTATTGCGGTCTGTGCCTGGCGCCGGGTCCACCGGTATGCGGTCCGTGTTGCGAGGACCTGCCGCCATTGCCGGACCCCTGCCCCACCTGCGCGATGCCGCTGCCGGTGGCCGGGGTGTGCCCGGACTGTATCCGCCAGCCCCCGGTCCTGGATGAGCTGCACGCGGGCTGGGCCTATGCCTGGCCGCTGGATCAGCTGATCCTGGCCTACAAGCACGGCGCCAATGTGCGCGCCGAGCGCATCCTGGCGGCGCTTGCGGAGCGGGTCGCCATCATGGCCCATGCTGGCCATGGACAGGAGCCGCCCGCCCGACCCGATGTGATTCTCCCGGTCCCGCTGCATCCGTCCCGGCTGCGCGCGCGTGGCTTCAACCAGTCGGAGTATCTGGCCCGGCGGGTTGCGCGGGTGCTGGGCGCGGCGCTGGATGGTCACAGCCTGCGCCGCATCCGTGCGACCGGCTCGCAACAGGCCCTGGGGCGACAGGCACGGCGCCGCAATGTGCAGGGTGCCTTTGCCTGGACGGGGCCGCGCCTGGCCGGGTGCCGTGTGCTGGTGGTGGACGATGTGGCTACCACCGGGGCGACGCTGTCCGCACTGGCGGGGGTGTTGCGACAGGCCGGTGCCGCGCGGGTGGAGGGACTGGTGCTGGCGCGCGCCTGACTCGTCACCGGTGGGCGCGGGGGTCACGTGCCGAGGTGGTGGTCCGCGACCATCGCCAGCAGGACCACGGCCCCCAGATAGTGGTTGTTCTTGAAGGCGCGCAGGCAGTCACCGGGCTCGCGCTCGAAGATCAGGAACTGCTGGTAGAACATCAGCATCGCGACGACGACCAGCCCGGCGGTGTAGTACCCGCCGAGCCCGGCATGCTGACCGATCAGATAGAGCCCGAACCAGACCAGCACCTGCAGGCCGGCGGTGATCAGGCGGTCCAGTTCGCCGAAGGCGATGGCGGTGGATTTGACGCCGATCTTCAGGTCGTCCTCGCGATCCACCATGCCGTAGAAGGTGTCGTACACCACGGTCCACGCCAGTACGGTCACGAACAGCAGCCAGGCGATCGGTGGCGGGTGCTCGCCGCTGACCGCGGTGAAGGCCATCGGCACGGCCCAGGCGAAGGCCGCGCCAAGATGGACCTGGGGGAAGTGGTGGAAGCGCTTGGAGAATGGATAGGTGCCCGCCAGCGCAACGGCTACCAGGGAATACAGGATGGTCAGCACGTTGGTGAACAGCACCAGCACGAAGGCGACCACGCTGAGCGCCACGAAGGTGCCCAGTGCCTCGCGCGGGGTGATGGTGCCGCGCGCCAGCGGGCGGTCGCGGGTGCGCGCCACATGGCCGTCGAAGTCGCGGTCGGCGTAGTCGTTGATCGCGCAGCCGGCCGAACGCATCAGGACCACACCGGCGGTGAAGATGAAGATCAGATAGCCCGGAGGCCAGCCCTCGGCGGCCAGCCAGAGTGCCCAGAAGGTTGGCCACAGCAGCAGGTAGATGCCCACCGGACGATCCAGCCGGATCAGGCGGGCGAGTTCCCACAGGCGTTCACGCTCGGTCATGGCGGCTTAGGGAGACACTGATTGGATTGCACGCTCGCGCTCGCGTCGCTTTTGCGTGCGAACAAGGCGCGGTGACTGCCGTGCAGCCACTCTGCACAAGGGAACCGAAACACCGTGCGCGCGCCCGTTTTTAATACCAACGGGCGGCCGAGCCGCTTCGTGAAATAAATTGTGGGGTTGGCACCCCCTGTTCCCCGATCCTGCGTTGCGGCACTTGCCGGTAGAGCCACTACCGGCTGCGCACCGCGCCTTGTCTCGGGCCTTGCACATCAGGAACAGGGGGGGTGCCAACGCGAGCGTGCAATCCAATTAGTGTCTCCCTAACTTACCAGCCTTGCGGCGTGACGGCGCCGGGGTGTCTCCCTAAAGGTGTGCCTCCAGCCAGCCCTCGAGGTCTTCCGGTTCCACCTCACCACGATGGGTGTCGAGAATACGGCCATCGCGACTGATCAGCACGGTGTAGGGCAGCGCGCCAATGCGGTTGCCGTACTCGCGCCCGACCGCGACGGCCTCGTCCTGGCCGATCAGGACCGGGAATTCGATGCCGAAGTCATCGACGAAGTGCTGGGTAGCGGTCTGTTCGTCCACGGCGACCGCGACGATGGTGAAGCCGTCGTCGCGGTGGGCCTCGTAGGTCTCCTGGAACAGCGGCATTTCCTTCTTGCAGGGCGGGCACCAGGTGGCCCAGAAGTTCAGCACGATCAGGTCGTCGTCCCACTCGCTGAGCTGGCGCTCCTGCCCGGCGAGGTCGGGCAGGGTGAAATCGATGCGCTCGCGTTGCGTGGCCTCGCTGGCGGAGGTCGCTTCGGCCTCGGCCCCGGGCTCGGTTCCGGGCTCCGGATCCGTACAGGCGGTCAGCGCGACGGCACCGACCAGGGTGAGGGCGGCGACCGCGTATACGCGCAGGCTCATGGCGTCACCCCGATGGCGTTTTCCACATGGGCCAGGAAGCGATCGGCGTTCAGGTAGCCCACGTTGCGGTAGTTGCGCAGTTCATTGCCGTCGGCATCCCAGAAGATCATCGCCGGCGGCCCGAACAGGCTGAACTCGCGCATCAGGTTGCGGTGCTCCGAGGTGTTGTCGGTTACGTCCACCTTGAGCAGGTGCACGTCCGCCATCGCGTTAATGACGCGCTGGTCCTGGAAGGTGGTGCGGTCCAGGCGCACGCAGTCCACGCACCAGTCGGCGTAGAAATCCAGGAACACCGGCTGGTTGTTGCCCCGGGCCTGCTCCAGCTCGCGTTCGAGGTCTTCGAGGCTGTCGATGTAGGTGAACTGCATCTCCGTCGGCCCGGACTGTTCGCCGGTGGCGGTCACCGCGGGCTGATTGAGCGTGGCCAGCGGCCGGAAGATGTCCTTGCCGCCGGTGGCCGCTCCCAGCATCAGCAGCACCCCGTAGATCAGGATGACCACGCCGAGGCCTTTCCACAGGGTGTACCAGCCGGAGGTGCCCTCCGGCAGGGTGCGCAGCGCACCCATGTACACCGCGGTCACGATCAGCAGGATGGCCCACAGGAACATCGCCAGCTCGCCGGGGATCACCCGCTCCAGCAGCCAGATGCCGATCGCCAGCAGGCCTACGCCGAACACCGCCTTGATGGTGTCCATCCACGGACCGGCCTTCGGCAGCAGACGGCCGGCGGAGGTGCCGATCGCCAGCAGCGGGGCACCCATGCCCATGCTCAGGGCGAACAGGGCGATACCGCCCAGCACGGCATCGCCGGTATGGCTGATGTAGAGCAGGGCGCCGATCAGCGGCGCGGTCACGCAGGGGCCGACAATCAGCGCCGACAGGAAGCCCATGATCCCGGCGCCCATGTAAGTGCCGCCTTCCTGCTTGTTGCTGATCTGCGACAGCTTGCTCTGCACGCTGGCCGGCATCTGCAACTCGTAGAAGCCGAACATCGACATCGCCAGGGCAATGAAGATGGCGACGAAGGTGCCGATGATCCAGGGGTTCTGGAACGCCGCCTGCAGGTTGGCCCCGGCCAGCCCCGCGAACACCCCGGCAATGGTGTAGGTCAGCGCCATCGCCAGCACGAATACCAGCGAGATCAGGAATGCCTTGCGGGTGGTCAGGTTCTTCTGCCCGATGATGATGTTCGACAGGATCGGGATCATCGGGAACACGCAGGGGGTAAACGTCAGCAGCAGCCCGAAGCCGAAGAAGGCCAGCGCCACCAGCCAGATCTGCCCGTCGGCCAGCTGGGCCGCGATGCGGTCCTGCTGGGTCACGGGGGCGGTGGCCTCGTCGTCCTCGCGCGGCGCGTCGCCGGTCGCCGGCAGGGCATCGGTGTCGGCCTCGGCGGCGAGGTCGGAGGCGAAGGTGACCGCGACCTCCTGGGTCAGCGGCGGATAGCACACGCCGCCGTCCCAGCAGCCCTGGTAGTCGATGGCCAGGGTGATGTCCGCAACGTCATCGGCGTCGCGCAGGACCGGCACGAGGATCTCCACCTGGTCGCGGTAGACCTGCGTCTCGCCGAAGAACTCGTCTTCCTGCAGCTCGCCGTCGGGCGGGTTGACCGGGCCCAGCTCGATGCCCTCGCCCTCGGCCACGCGTACGTCGAGCTGGTCGCGGTAGAGGTAATACCCGTCCGCGATCTCGAAGCGCAGGATCACTGCGTTCTGGCTGATGGCCTCCAGAGACGCGGCGAAGGCCTTCTCCGGCTCCAGCAGATCATCGGCGGCCCCCACCTCGCCGGACAGCTCCCCGAGATCGCCCAGGGCGCTGCGTTCCTCGACCGGCTCGTCTTCCGCGGTGGTTTCCTCGCCGTTGCCGCCCGGCAGGCCGGGCAGTTCGATGGAGACGGTCTGGAAGTGCGGCGGGTAGCAGACGCCGAGGTCCGCGCAGCCCTGGGAGCGGGCGGTCAGTTCGATGGTGGTGGTTTCCGCGGCCGCGATGGGCAGCTCGATTTCCACCTGGTCGCGGTAGGTCTCGACCCGGCCGAAGAATTCATCTTCCTTGATCTCGCCATCGGGGATGCGCGCCTCGCCCAGTTCCAGACCTTCGCTCTCGGGCGTGAACTCGAACTGCTCGCGGTACATGTAGTAGCCGTCGGCGATGTCCCAGGTCAGGCGGACGGTGTCGGCGTCGATCGCCTCCGCGCTCAGGCTGAAGGCGTCATCCGGGTCCAGCAGGTCGTCCTCGAACAGGGCCTGGGCAAGAGCGGGGATCAGCAGCAGGGTGACCAGCAGGGTCGTCAGCCAGGTGCGAGGGTTCAGGAGGTGCATTGCGTTATCCAGTTCAGGTAATCGGGCAGCCCGCGCTCGATCGGCAGTGCGACGATCTCGGGCGTCTCGTAAGGATGTTGGTCCGTCAGCCAGTCCTGGAGTTCGTCCAGCCGCGCCGGGGAGGTCTTGATCAACAGTGTGACTTCGGTATCGAACTCGATATTCCCTTTCCACATATAAACCGAGCGTCCGGGTGGGAGGACATGCACGCAGGCCGCCAGGCCTCGTTCCACCAGGGCGCCGGCCAGGGCATCCGCCGCCTCGGGGTCATCCAGAGTGGTGATGACCAGCCAGGCACGGGCGCTGGCCACCGGGGTGTCGGCGCTCATGCGTCAGTGGTCCCGTTCGATGCGTGCATTCTGGCCGGGTCGCAATGACGTGGCATCCCCCGGGGAGAATTCCACCTCGACCGCGTAGCCGCGTTCGGGCTCCTCGCCGGTCGGTTCCCAGCCCACGCTGGCGATCCGCCCGGACAGACGCTGCTCGGCGACTACGACCGTGACCGCGTCCCCTGGTTCCAGTTCGGCGGCGGTCGTGGCCGGCACCAGGCCGCGGGCGCGCATCGGGTCGCGGGTGCCGAGGATGGCCAGGACTGGCGGCATCAGCGCCGGGTTGACGAACTGCCCGACGCTGGCGTCGATGCGAACCATATGCCCATCGGCCGGGGCCCGGATGACGGCATCCTCGAGATCGGCGCGAACGCGGTCGCGCTGGGCGCGGGCCTCGGCCAGGCGCGCGGCGACCGTGGCGTAATCGATGCGCGCGAGCTCGAGTTCGCGTGCGGCGATCAGGGTCTGGTCATAGAGGTCCTCGGCCTTGTCCCGCTCGCGTTCGGCCTCGGCGAGCTCCATCTGCAGGCGTTCGATGGCGGCCCGCGCCGCGCGCAGATCGGCCTCGGTGCGGCGGGTATCCAGCCGAAACAGCACGGCCTCCGCCGCGACCCGTTCGCCGGGCCGCACCTCGATTGCCTCGATCCGGCCCGCGATCGGGGCGGTGATGCGGTAGCGCTCGCCCCAGTCGAGGCGGGCGTCGAAGCCGTCCTCCGCGAGTACGGGCAGCGGCGCCAGCGCGAGCAGGGCCGCGAGACCGACGGTGGTCAGCAGGGAAGATGCGTTGAAGACGCGGGGCATGGTCTGGTCTCCCGTCCGGTCGCCGGCAGGTCGGCGGCTCAAGAGTTGTCGTCAGTGGCGCGAAACGGGCTCAGCTCGTCGCGTCCGGTCAGCAGGGCCAGGCGCTCGTAGGCCAGGGCCAGCTGGAATTCGGTGCTGGCATTGAAATGCGCGGCCGCGCTTTGCTGCACCATCGAATCGCCCAGGTCGGCCTGGTCCTCGATGTCATACAGGTAGCGCGCGCGGTCGATATACAGCTCGCGGTAGTCCATGCGCCAGCTGGCCTCGTCGCGCTGGATCTGGAGCGCGCGGATCTCGTCATGGAGTTCGCGCAGGCGGTTGCGCGCTTCAATGCGCGCCTGGCCGCGCTCGGCCTCGGCGCGGTGGCGGGCGGCCACGGCCTGCCCCACGCGGCCGTCGTGGCGGCGGCCTTCGTACAGCGGGATTTCCAGGACCAGCCCGGCCGCAAAGGGGTTGCGGTCGCTGCCGCCCAGGTCGCGGTACCACCAGCCGGACTCGGCCTCGGCGTACAGGCGCGGCCGGCGCTGGGCGCGCGAGGCGGCCAGTTCGCGGGTTGCCGCCTCCACGTGGTGGCGCTCGGCCAGCAGCCGCGGACTGGTGTTGTCGAGCTCGGCGAGCAGCGGGTCCAGGTCCGGGAGTGCGGGCAGATCCAGCGGCAGCATGGGGGCCAGCACGGTGCGCACCCGACGATCCGGGCGGTTCAGGGCCTCGGCCAGGGCCGCCCGGGTGCGTTGCTGGGTGTGCAGTGCGCGGGTGCGCTGCACGCGCAGGGTCTGATACTCGGATTCCAGCCGGAAGACCTCGATGTCGGATACCTGGCCGCGCTGGTTGCGTTCTTCCGCGCGCTCCTTGGAGACATAGGCGGCGGCCATCGCCTCGGTGTCGCGGGCGAAGGCAAGATCCGCCAGCAGCACGTCGAAGTAACGTTCCAGTACATGGATGCGGTGGCGGGCGTATGCCAGCTCCTCCTCCATGCGCGCCGCCTCCAGGCGTTGCGCGCTGGCGGACTCGCGCGCATGCGACTGGCCGAAATCGCTGAGGAGTTTGCGCGCGACGATGGAGGCGCGGGAGTCGTTGCGGCTGCGGTCCGCGACCAGGTCGTTGGGTTCGATCCAGCGTGCCTCGAGGCGGGCACTGACGTTGACGTCGCTTTCGGCGCGCGCGGCCTCCAGCGCGGCGCGGGCGCGTTCGCGTTCCGCGCGTGCCTGGCGCACCTGCGGGTGCAGGGCGTCGACGCGCTCCAGGGCGTCCCCGACCCGCATCGGGTTGGGCAGCGGCCCGAGCTCGCTGGCGCCACCCTGGGCGGCCACGGGCATGACCGGGAGGCAGAGCAGCAGGCCCGCCAGCAGCAGGCCGCCGGCCGGGTGTCGGCGCACCCGAGGCGAGCGAGGGGGTATCGGCGACATCGTGCGTCGATCCTTGCGATTCAGTGAGAAGGGTCAGCGGCTGTCTTGTTCGCGCTTGAAGCGCGTGAAGTTCTGGTCCCTGTAATGGCCTTTGGCCACGAACTCGCCCAGCTGCAGGAACTCGCGGGTGTCGCGGGTGGCCCCGGTGAAGCGGGCGATCGGTTCGCCGTCGAGGTTGAAGAACTGGAACACCGGGGTGGCGCGTACGCGGAAGTCGCGGGTGGCCCATTCCATCTGGGTCTTGGTCTCGCCGTCGAAGGTGACGATCTCGATCGCGCCCTCGACATCGACGCTGAATACCCGGAAGTGCTCGCTGAAGTACTCCTGCACCTCGGGCTGATTCAGGACCTGGTTTTTCATGCGGTGGCAGAACGGACAGTCGGCCATCTCGAAGAAGATCAGGATGCCTTTCTTGCCCGCGGCGCGGGCATCTTCCAGTTCCTCCGGGAATTCGCCGAAGGTTGGGTCGAAGAAGTGATGATCCGGGTCGCGCGGATCCTCGACGCCGGCGCCTGCCAGTGCCGGCAGCAGCAAGGCGAGGACGATGAGCGCCAGGAGCGGGGTCGGGTTTCGCAGCATGCTCGGGATCTCCGCAATATATCGATTGCCGTATGCACCAATGACGTGCAGCAGGCTGACTTAATTCCCCTGTTCGTGCAAGGAAAACAGCGCCCTGGCCACGACGGGAGGGCGGCCGAGCCTCCGTAGTGGCAATCGACACCCAGCGGGGCGCGTGTTCCAATACTTACGCAATATATCCGGAACACCCCATGCGCAGCCCCTTCTTTCCGCTTTTCGTATTCCTTGGCCTGATCCTGCTCGAGATCTTCGGGTTTGCCTGGGTCGGCGATGCCGTGGGCGCGCTGATGACGGTGGTGCTGGTGATCGTGACCGCCGCGGCGGGCCTGCTGCTGTTCCGCCTGCAGGGGTTTTATCACTGGCGCCGTTTGCAGCAAAGCCTGGCGCGTGGCGAGGTGCCAGCGCTCGGGCTGGTCGAGGGCTGGCTGCTGATGGCGGCCGCGATGCTGCTGCTGTTGCCGGGATTCTTCACGGATGCCGCCGGGTTCGTGCTGCTGATCCCGCCCCTGCGCCGCTGGGTGGCGGCCGGCGTGCTGCGCCGCGGGATGATCCGCACGCGAGGCCCGGGGCCGGGGGGGCGCGGTGGCCCCGGTCCGATCGAAGGCGAATTCCGGCGGCACGAGGACGGTAGCGAGCCGCCTGACGACCGGCTCGATCACGACGATCGGCGCTGATCCAGTCGGTTTCTCCGCACCGTTTTACGCGCAGGCGCTGACGACCGTTACGCGACCCGGGTCAAGTTCGCGGTACACGCCCTTGACTCGCCCTTGTGTGCCCCTATTATTAGCACTCGTCAGGGGTGGGTGCTAACAGGGCGCCCGCCCGACACCCCCAACTTTCCTGTTGCAGACATTCAATAAGGAGTTCGCACCATGAACCTGCGGCCTTTGCACGATCGAGTCATCGTGAAGCGTATGGAAGAAGAGCGCACCACCCCCGGCGGTATCGTGATCCCGGATTCCGCGGCCGAAAAGCCGGTTCGCGGCGAGGTGGTTGCGGTAGGCAACGGCAAGATCCTGGAGAACGGTGAAGTCCGCGCGCTGGACGTGAAGGCCGGTGACAAGGTCCTGTTCGGCAAGTACTCCGGCACCGAGGTCAAGGTCGAGGGTGAAGACGTCCTGGTGATGCGCGAAGACGACATCATGGCCGTCATCGAGGGCTGAGGCCCCGTCCCGCGTCCGTCTAACACGAATTTTCAGGAGTAGAACGAATCATGAGCGCTAAAGAAGTTCGCTTTGGTACCGATGCCCGTACCCGTATGGCCAAGGGCGTGAACACCCTGGCCAACGCCGTGAAGGTCACCCTCGGTCCGAAGGGCCGCAACGTGGTCCTGGACAAGGCCTTCGGTGCCCCGACCGTGACCAAGGACGGCGTGTCCGTGGCCAAGGAGATCGAACTGGAAGACAAGTTCGAGAACATGGGCGCCCAGCTGGTCAAGGAAGTCTCCTCGCAGACCTCCGACGCCGCCGGTGACGGCACCACCACCGCGACCGTGCTGGCCCAGTCCATCGTCCGCGAAGGCATGAAGGCGGTCACCGCCGGCATGAATCCGATGGACCTGAAGCGCGGCATCGACAAGGCCGTGAAGGCCGCCACCGAAGAGCTGAAGAAGCTGTCCAAGCCGTGCACCGAGCACAAGGCGATCGCCCAGGTGGGCTCGATCTCCGCCAACTCCGATACCGCGATCGGCGAGATCATCGCCGATGCGATGGACAAGGTCGGCAAGGAAGGCGTGATCACCGTCGAGGAAGGCTCCTCGCTGGAAAACGAACTGGATGTCGTGGAAGGCATGCAGTTCGACCGCGGCTACCTGTCGCCGTACTTCATCAACAACCAGCAGAACATGAGCGCCGAGCTGGACGACGCCTACATCCTGCTGTTTGACAAGAAGATCTCGAATATCCGCGATCTGCTGCCGATCCTGGAAGGCGTGGCCAAGGCCAACAAGCCGCTGCTGATCATCGCCGAGGACATCGAAGGCGAGGCCCTGGCCACGCTGGTGGTGAACTCCATGCGCGGCATCGTGAAGGTCGCCGCCGTGAAGGCCCCGGGCTTTGGCGACCGTCGCAAGGCCATGCTGCAGGACATCGCCGTGCTGACTGGTGGTCAGGTGATCTCCGAAGAAGTCGGCCTGTCGCTCGAGAAGACCACGGTGGAAGACCTGGGCCGTGCCAAGAAGGTGCAGGTGACCAAGGAAAACACCACCATCATCGACGGCATGGGCACCAACAAGGACATCAAGGGCCGTGTTGACCAGATCCGTGCGCAGATCGAGGAAGCGACCTCCGACTACGACAAGGAAAAGCTGCAGGAGCGCGTGGCCAAGCTGGCCGGCGGTGTTGCGGTGATCAAGGTTGGCGCCGCCACCGAAGTCGAGATGAAAGAGAAGAAGGCCCGCGTCGAAGACGCCCTGCACGCCACGCGTGCGGCGGTGGAAGAAGGCGTGGTCCCCGGTGGTGGCGTGGCCCTGCTGCGTGCCTGCGCCGCGATCACCAAGCTCAAGGGCGACAACGAAGAACAGACCGCGGGTATCAACATCTGCCGTCGTGCGATGGAAGAGCCGCTGCGCCAGATCGTCTACAATTCCGGTGACGAGCCGTCTGTGGTCCTGAACCAGGTCCTGGAAGGCAAGGGCAACTACGGCTACAACGCCGCCAGTGGCGAGTTCGGCGACATGATCGAAATGGGCATCCTGGATCCGACCAAGGTGACCCGTTCCGCGCTGCAGAACGCCGCATCGGTCGCGGCCCTGCTGATCACCACCGAGGCCATGATCGCCGACGTCCCGAAGAAGGATGACGGTGGCGGCGCCGGCGGCGACGACATGGGCGGCATGGGCGGCATGGGCGGCATGGGGGGTATGGGCGGCATGATGTAAGCCGTTCCGGACCCGTACATCGCCGATGTACCCGGAGACCCCGCCTCGGCGGGGTCTTTTTGTTTGGGGCCGCGGGCCGCGAAGGGCCGGTATTTCTCCGGCAATGCAACGGAACCCGAGCGAGTACCGTGTGTCTTCTGTGGGGTCCTGCGTTAACCGGGGGTTGTACCCGTGCGGGTCCCGGCTGTTGTAATCCCGGGACAGTGGAGACGAAGTGTCTGGTTATGCAGCAGTTTGCGGAATGTGACGGCGTTGTGATGCCGACACAAATTTTGCCCGCGAGCGCGTGCAAAACCCGAACTTGTGTGCCACTATCAGGGTACTGTAGAGAGCTTGGAGCAAGGAGCTCGCTGCTTGGGATTGCGGATGGTGTACGGCTTTGCGTGTGCGCACGGCGAACCCCACGGTCCGACGTCGATTGTTTTTACAAGGAGGCTATGCAATGAAACACAAGCTGGTGAAGAATCTTCTGGCCGCATCCGTCGCCTCGCTGGTGCTGGGTGCTGCCGGTCAGGTGGTTGCGCAGGAGCCGCCGGCCGCGAACGTCACCGACCGCAGCGGCAAGGTCGTGGTCGACCGTTCCGGCGAGTGCGTGCGCACCCGTTCCTGGGCTGCGGAAAACGTGAAATTCCCGCATTGCGCGGGCTACATCGAGGAAACCGCCGAAGCCCCGGCGCCCGAGCCCGCCGCCGCGCCGGAGCCGGAACCGGAGCCGGAATTCACCACCACCACCCTCAGCGCCCAGGCCCTGTTCGGCTTCGACAGCGCCGAGCTGCGCGCCGAAGGTCGTTCCGCCCTGCGCGATCTGGCCCGCAGCCTGACCGCCGATGACGCCGAGTACAGCTCGGTGCTGGTCGAAGGTCACACCTGCACTATCGGTCCGGCTGACTACAACCAGGGGCTGTCCGAGCGCCGTGCGGCCGCTGTGGCCGAGTTCCTGGCCAGCGAAGGCGTGCGCGAAAGCGACATCCGCACCGTGGGTTATGGTGAAGATCGGCCGACCGCCGACAACTCCACCCAGGCGGGCCGCGAGGCCAACCGCCGCGTGGAAGTGACCTCCGACGTGCGCAAGCGCGCCAACTAAGGTCGCACGCGACACCCCGGCTGCCAGTTCGCTGGCACGCCGGTACCGAGCCCCGCTTCGGCGGGGCTTTTTTGTGCGTGCTCCGCGGCCGGTGGCCGGCGAACCTTTCGCGGCTCCAGGGGGGGGCAGGGAAGCACACGCCGGGCCCTTCAGCCTGCGTTAATCTTGCGCCCCTAGACTGAGTCCAGACATTCGGAAAACCAGGTCACCATGATGATCCATAGCATCCCGAGACACTCTCTTTCCGCAGCCTTGCTGGGTGCCGTCACTCTGCTGGTCGGCCTGTTGCTGTCACCCGGTGCGGCCGCCAGCGGCGTGGAACGCGCGACGGACCTGCAGGGCCTGGCCGGTAATGGCAATGGCCAGCCGACCCTGATCATGTTCGCCTCCAGCAGCTGTCCCTACTGCGATCGGGCGGAACAGCATCATCTCGGTCCGATGACCGAGGATGCCGCGTTCGCGGACGTGAACATACGCAAGGTGATGCTGGACCGGGAGACCGTGCGCGACTTCAATGGCGAGAGCCTGCCGGGGAATGTCCTCGGGCGGAATTACGGCGTGCGGGTAGTGCCGACCATCATGGCTTTTGATGCCGAGGGGCGTCCCGCCGGCACGCCGCTGGTGGGGATTCCCAACGAACAGCTGTACCGCAGTCAGATCCGCACTCGCATTGAGGCCGCCCGTCACGGGGCCGGCGACTCCTCGAGCTAGCCGGACACGGTTCCGCTGGCCACGCCGAGGCAAAGGCCGGTCCCGCCGCCACATTGCGTTGCTGCTCGCGACGTCGCGCCGACGGCATCCCTCGCGAGAGCATCGGTAGGGCCAGGTCCCTCGGCTGCCCGTGCACGAGTGTAGTCCGGACATGTCCTGGGCCTGCGTGTTGTCACCGCACACGGCTTTCTTTGTGCTGCCGTGCCCTTCGTGGTGATTCATGCCCCTGATCTGCTGGTCGCCGCCTGTAGTGCATGGCGCCTTAGGGAAACGCAACGCTGTGCGCGCGCCCGTTTTTGATCAACAACGGGCGGCCGAGCCCCTGCTCTCAATGGTTTGTGGGGTTGGTGCCCCCCCCTGATTCTGAATGAATATGGCCCGATCCTGCGTTGCGCCCCGCAATCCATCAAAAACGGGCGGGTAGAACCACTACCCACTGCACGACGCGCCTTGTCTCGGAAAACAGGGGGCACCAGCGCGGACGTGCGATTTAATCAGCGTTTCCTTAGCGTTCGATCCGGTAGATCAGGTCGACCGACTGCTCCGTGGTGCCGGAGGCAGTTTCCACGCTCAGGTTGCGCGTCAGCTCGTAGCGCAGCAGGACCTTCGAGGTGTTGTCGAACAACCCGATGGAGTAGCGCAGCAGGAGTCTTGGCGAGAGGTACAGACCCAGGGTCAGCGCGCTCTCGTCCAGCCCGCCCTCGGTATCCAGTTCCACCTCGTCCAGGCCCAGTTCGCGGCCGATGCGCTCGGTGATCACCGCGCCCTGTTCCAGCCCGTAGGCCGCCGCGGCGGCGGCGATCATGTTGCCGTCCGATTGTGACGCGCCCGACAGGGGCCGCCCGGTCAGCAGGAACGACATCGCCTCGGTCTCGTCCATCGGTGGCTCCGAGATGACCCGCGAGCGCAGGTTGTCCGGCGTACCCCGGATCTCGAGGCCGACCGTCACGTTGTACTCGCGCACGGTGCGCACCGCGCGCAGGTCCAGTTCCGGGTTCTCCGCCGGCCCCTGGAAGATGAGGCTGCCGCGTTCCACTCGCAGATCCTGGCCGTAGTCGCTGTACTGGCCCTCGGGGATGGTGATCTCGCCGAAGAGCTGAGTGGGCTGCCCGGTGATCTCCTCGACATCCACCTCGCCGGCGAAGCGCGCGGTCAGGCCAAAGCCGTCGAAGCGCACGTCGTCGCCCAGCCGGATCCGGATCCGGATGTCGGTCTTCAGCCCCTGGGCCTCCTGGATCTCCTCGCCGAGGATGATCTCGTCGCCGGAGACCCGGATCGCGCCCGGCGGCAGATCCGGCGGGCGGATGCGCGCCCAGGGCAGGAACACCTCGCCGCGCACGCGAATGCCGTCGGCGGGGGTGAAGACCAGCTGCAGGTCCGGTGTGATGCGGGCCTCGGCGTCCACCCGGTTGACCACCAGGAAGTCCGTGCCGGCCAGATTCAGTTCGGCGCGCGGGCCGTCGCCCCCGAGATCGACCCGGCCGTCGAGGTCGATGCCGCCATCTCCCGACTCCAGCCGCCCGGAGAGCGTCAGCTCCTCGGCCGATACCACGCGGGCCGTGATCTCGGGGATCACAACGTCGATACCCGCCTCCGGGATCAGCACGCCCCCGTCGCGGAAGGCCAACTCACCCTCCACCAGCGGTGCGTCGAGGCGGCCGCCAAAGTCCAGGCGGGCGTCCAGGGAACCCCTGAGGCGCTGGATCTCGGGGCTCAGGGCGGCCAGCCAGGCCAGGTCCTCGAGGCGCGCGACCAAGTCACCGTCCAGGCGCAGGTCCTCGCCGTCCGGTCGCAGGCGGACGTCGCTGCGGGCGGTTCCGCCCTCCAGGAAGTCGAGGCGCAGGGCGGCGTCCACGTCGCGGTCGCGTACCCGGGCGGTCAGGCGCACATCGCGATAGGGCACATCTTCCAGATCCCCGTCCTCGTCCCGCACGATCAGGTGGCTGTCGGTCGGGGTCACGGACAGGTCTGCCGCCAGGATGCCGTCGGGGTCGAGGCGGCCGCTGGCCTCGGCGTTCAACTCGCCGGCGATGGCCAGTTCCGGCGGCAGGAAGGGCTCCAGCCACGCCAGGTCCAGAGCCCGGATGCCGGCATCGAATTCCGCCCCTGCGGTGGCGCTCCAGCGGGCCTCGGTACACAGGCGTGCCTCGTCCCGCGCCAGGCACAGGCGTCCCAGCTGTGCCTGCTCGGGCCCGCCCTCCAGCGCGACCGGTTCGGCCAGGTGCCAGGCCCCGGCGGCGGGCTGGTCCAGGTCCAGTCGTGCGAGCTGTCCGCGCCAGTGCAGGGTCTCGGGGTCCAGGCCGCCGCGCAGCGCCAGTTCCAGTGAGCCCAGGTTTGTCGCATCTGCGGCAAGGGTGACGCGGTGTTCATCCACGCGGCCGGAGGCGTCCAGCCGTAAAGACTCCACCCGAATACCGTCGCCCGGTTCCAGCCCGGTCAGGCGCAGCTCGATCTCGGCGGGTGCGGCTACCTCGAGGCCCGCATCGGCCTGCAATTCCAGCCGTTCCAGGGTGATGTCCGCCAGTCGCAGGCCGGCGCCGCTGCCGCGCGCCGCGACGCGCGGACGCTCGGGGTCCCCCGTGATACGCGCATCCAGTTCCAGCCGGCCGCCAAGGTCGGGCCAGGCCCGGTCCAGCTCCGGTGCATCCAGTTGCAGTTCGAAGTCGAGGGCGTCGGCCCACTCGCCGCGGGCGCTCAGCGTGTTGCGCCCCAGTGCCAGGTCCAGGCGGTCTACGCGCAGGTGTTCGCCCTCCAGCGCGAGGTCCGCCTGACCGGAGACGGGCTGTTCGCGCAAGTTGCCCTCCAGGCGTTGCAGTCGGGCCTGGAGGCGCGGGCGGCCGTCGGCGTCCAGGTGTCCCGCGCTGGTCAGGGCCAGCGCGAGCTGGCCGGGGAGTTCGGCGGCCACCTGCGACGGGTCCAACCCCTCGCCGTCCAGCGCGAGGTCCCACGCCAGGCCGTCGGTCCAGTCGAGTTCGCCGCTCAGGCTCAGCCGGGCACCCGTGTCGGTGGCGAGCTGCAGGCGCTCGATCTGGCTGCCGGTCTCGGTCAGCGCGACCCGGGCGTCACCCGTGATGTCGATCCCGCGCAGTCGGGCCTGCAACGGGGCCAGCTCGAGCTGCGCGGCGAGGCCACCGCTGGCGGGTGCGTAGTCGCCGTCCAGTGCCACGCGCAGTTGTTCAATACGGCCGTCCAGCTCCGGGTGCAGGCGTGCCAGTTCCGGGGCGGCGAGGTCCAGCCCGAGGTCGAAGGCGATGCGGTGATCCGGATCGGCCAGGTCGCCGGCCAGGCCCGTGGCCGCGCCCGCCAAATCCAGCCGCGCGAGGTCGCGGATGGCCAGGCGGGTGTCCTCGATGCCGGCCTCGCCATTGGCCACCCATGCGTTCAGGCTCCCGGTGATCGGGTGATTTTCGAAATGTCCTTCCAGTTCAGTGACGCTCGCGCGTGCCTCCAGGGCGGCCAGGGGCGGGGCGTCGGCCCCCAGCGGAAGGCGGCCCTGCAGCTGCGCCTTCAGGTGTTCGATCCCGGCATCCGCCTCCAGGCCCAGCGGCGCCGGCGTCAGCTGACGCGCCTCCAGGGTCAGGTCCCAGTCCAGGGCGTCGTCGAAGCGGACCGGGCCGGACAGGGCGAACCGACCGGCTTCGGAGACGATCTCCAAGCCTTCAAGATGCAGCGATTCGAGGTCCCCTCGTGCACGGGTGTTCAGCGCGATGCGCGGCCAGGGTGCGAGGGTGGCGGCCGTATCGATCTCCAGGGTCCAGGCCTCCGGTGTGCCGCGCGCGTCGAGGTACCCGGCTTCCACATGGATGCTCTGTTCCGGATCGAGGTGGTAGGCGAAGGGCTGCCACTGCGCGGTCAGTTCCAGCTCCGGCGTGGCGAACAGCTCGCGGGCACTGGCATGCAGGCTCAGCTCGATGCCGGCGCGCAGGTCATGGTCCACCTGTACGCGTTCCCGCAGGGCCCCGGTGACCCGCAGCTCGCCATGTGCCTCGTCGGTTCCCAGGCCCTCGGCGGCCGTCTCGGGCAGGGGTGCCTGCCACTGGCCACGCAGCTCGAGCGGATAGTCCCCGTCGGTCTCGATCTCGCCGGTCAGCCGGGCGCGGATCTCCGGCATGTCCAGTTCCAGCGCCTGCAGCTCGACCCGCGAACCACGCGCCCGGGCGCCGCTGGTCAGGCGGGTGATGGTGGCCAGTGGCTCGCCGGCCTGAAGGATCTCCAGGTCCTCGACGCGCAGCTGGCCCAGGCGTATCGCCAGCGGTAGCCGGATGGATTCAGGCAGCGCGAAGGGTTTGTCGTCGGAGACCGCCTCGGGGTCGGGCGGCGGGAGATCGACGCGCATGCCCGTGGCGGCCAGCACCCGGATGTTCAGTTCCCCGCGCAGCAGGCTGCGGGCACTGACGCCGATGCGGCCCGCGGGCAGATCGATCTCCGGGCCGTCGGGGAGGGCCAGGTACAGTCCGTGCAGCCGCAGTTCGGTAAACAGCGTTCCCTCGACCCGATCGATGCGCAACTCGACCGGGGCCAGGCGCTGGCCCTGCTCGGCCAGCCAGCGGGTGCCGGACTCGGTGGCGAGCAGTCCCGCCAGGGTGCCGAGCAGCACGATCACCAGCGTGAGGACGGTGGACAGCCCCCACAGCGTGGCGCGCAACAGCCGCTTCACAGGTCCGGCCCCATGGAGAAGTGGATGCGGAAGTCGTCGTCCGAATCCGGGCCGTGAGCCAGGTCCACGCGGATGGGCCCGACCGGGGAGCGCCAGCGTACGCCGACCCCGACCCCGTAGACCGGGTCGAATTCGTCCCATTCGTCCACCACGTTGCCGGCATCGACAAACATGGCGGCGCTCCAGTTGCCCGCGACCGGGTAGTCGTATTCGACACTGCCGACCACCTTGTGACGCCCGCCGATCACGTCGCCGTCCGCGTTGCGCGGCCCCACGCGCTGGTAGCCGTAGCCGCGGATGCTGGCGTCGCCCCCGGCGTAGAAACGCAGCGAGCTGGGCAGGTCCTGCACCGCGTCCACGTCGGTGAAGCCGGCGTCCGCGCGCGCCAGGACACGGCCCTTACCGAGACCGCGCACGATCTTGCCGCTGGCCAGGATCTGCGCGAAGGAGGTGCTGGACAGGATCTCCTCGCGGGCGCCCTGCGCCGTGGCCTCGAAGCGGTAGCCCCGTCGCGGCGTCATCGGGTCGTCGGCATCCATACGGCTGATGCGATAGGACGGGATCAGCAGCTGGCTGCGTCCGCGGTCATCCTCGCTCGCGACATAGTCCTCGTACTCGTAGCGCAGCCCCTCGGTGGTCTGCCAGCCGCTGCGGCGTTGCAGGATACGGTTGGCCCCGATCTGGAAGCGGTCGGACTCCTGGGTGTCGGTCTTTTCCGTGCGGTAGGTGGTGAACAGGTTCAGGCGTTCACGCAGCGGGTCGCGCAGCGGGATCTCGTAGTTGTAGCCGATGCCGGAGCGCACCGGGGACGCCTCGATCTCGGCCTGGTAGCGGTGGCCCCGGGTATTGGCGTAGCGATGTTCGTAGCGCAGGCGGATGCGCGGTCCGATATCGGTGGAGTAGCCGATGCCGGCCTCGTAGCTGTGGCGTTTGCGTGGTTCCAGCTCCGCGAGGATCGGGACTTCCAGCCCGTCCGCCGCATCGCGCTGCGGCCGCACCCGCACGGCACCGAAGTAGCCGCTGTCGTTGAGGTTGCGCTGCAGGGCGATGATCTGTGCCGAGCTGTAGGGATCGCCCTCCTCGAACGGCACCATGCGCTGCAGGAAGTCGTCCGCCAGGATGTCCTGTTCGATGTGCACGCGACCCATGCGGTAGCGATCCCCGGTCTCCATGTGCAGCCGGATCGCCGCGGTGCGGCCTTCGCGGTCGACTTCCAGGCGCCGAGTGTGCAGGTCGGCGTCGAAATAGCCGCGATCGGCGGCGATCCGCGTCATGCGGTTGCGCAGAGCCTCGTAGTGATCGTGGCGCAGGGTGTCGCCCGGACGGATATCGGTCTGGCTGCGTACGGCCTCGAAGCCGAGGTCGTCGGCGCCCGCGCCGGTGATCTGGATATCGATGTGTTCCACCGTGGTTGGCGGCCCCGGTTCCACGGTAATGCGGATTTGCCAGCAGGCATCGTCGCGTTCGAAGGCCAGCTCCAGCTCGGGGTCGTAGAAGCCGATGGCGCGCAGGGCATTGCGGGCGCGTTCCTCGGTGTCGCGCAGCAGTCGGCGCTCGCGAAAGCCGGGCAGGTCGCAGGGGTGGCGGGCGAGGTTGATGCTGTTGCGGATGTTGCCACGCTGGGCCTCGGTGCCGCCTTCGATCGCCAGCCCGGGGGTCGGTCCGTTCTCCGCGCTGGCCGGGGCCGCCAGCGCCAGCAGCGCAAGGAGCAGCATGGCCAGGCCTGGACCTGGGCCCCTGGTGCGGTGGACGCCGTGGATGCGGGCAGGGTTCATGGAATGATGATAGCGGTTGTAAGGGTGTGGCCGATGCATGCACGGTCAGGCGCGCGTGAGGTACTGATATGCAGGTCCGTTGTCGTGTCCGCCAGCGCGCAACAGGGGGCGGGAGTGTCCGGGCCCCGATGCATCCGTTTCGCGATGATGGTGTGCGTGGGCTTCGGAACGCACCGGGCGATGCGAGTTCCCGGCGACGGGTTCGGCCGTCAGTGCGGGTCCGCCTCAGCCGGCGGGGCAGTCGACCCCGCTGCCGCGAGAGAACACCACCAGGTGCGTGAAGTCGAGTCGCAGGCGCACGTGTTCGCCAATCACGAAGTTGTCGTGACTGGGTGCCATGCACAGGACGCTTATCCCGTCGGGCATGCGCAGGGTGTAGAGGAAGTCCGCCCCGCGAAAGGCCTTGTCGATGACCTCGGTCTGGAGGGTGCCGGCCTCGTTGTCGATCGCGATGTCGTCGGGGCGGACCAGGACATCGACCGCCGCGCCGGGGGGCAGCGATTCCGACAGGGTGCCCTCGATCTGCCCGAAGGTGGTGTCGACCACGTGCTCGGCGCAGACCATGCCCGGAACCAGTGTGCCTTCACCGACAAAGTCGGCGACGAAGCGGTCGGCCGGGCGGTGATAGAGGTTGTAGGCGGTATCCCACTGGGCCACGCGGCCCTGGTGGATCACGGCGATGCGATCGGCAAAGGCGAAGGCCTCGTGCTGGTCGTGGGTTACCAGGATGGCGGTGGTGTTCTCGGCACGCAGGATGCGGCGTACCTCGCGTGCGAGTTCGCTGCGCAGCTCCACGTCCATGCTGGAGAACGGCTCGTCCAGCAGCAGCAGCTTGGGTCGCGGGGCCAGCGCCCGGGCCAGCGCGATGCGCTGCTGCTGACCGCCGGACAGGGCGTGCGGGTAGGAGCCGCCATAGCCGGAGAGGCCGACCAGCTTGAGCAGGGCATGGATGCGCGCGTCGCGGTCCTTGCGGCTCCAGTCGCGAATGCCGAAGGCGATATTGTCGGCCACGCTGAGGTGCGGAAACAGCGCGAAGTCCTGGAACACCATGCCCACGCCGCGCCGTTCCGGGGGGGTGGTGTGGCGGGCATCGGAGACGGTGCGCCCGTCGAGCTGAATGCTGCCCTGCATCAGTGGCTCGAAGCCGGCGATGGCGCGCAGCAGTGTGGTCTTGCCACAGCCGGATGGCCCCAGCAGGCAGCCGATCTGGCCCTTGGCGAGGGCCAGCGACACCTGGTGGATCACGGCCTGGCCGTCATAGCCGATATCGACCCGGTCGAGGGCGACGAGCGGCGTGTGGGGCACCTGCAGGGTGGCTTCGCTGGGCTGGGTCATGGCGTATTGGTCGTGCCTGCGGGCATGGCGAGGGGTTTGGGTGGCGGTTCCGGGTCCGTGCCGCGGCTGCGATCCTGCTGGCCGGGACGCGAGCGGCCGATAGTCATCGACAGCAGGATAACGGGTACGAGTCCAACCAGCACGATCGCGAGGGCGGCGCTGGACGACTCGGCCAGGCGTTCGTCGCCGGCCAGCTCGAAGGCGCGCACCGCGAGGGTGTTGAAGTCGAACGGGCGCAGGATCAGGGTGGCCGGTAGTTCCTTGAGAACGTCGACAAACACCAGCAGCAGGGCCGTCAGCAGGGTGCCGCGCATGATCGGCAGATGCACCCGGGTCAGGGTCTGTAGCGGGCGCATCCCCAGCGAACGGGCGGCGTCATCCATGCTCGGCTGGATCTTGCCGAGACCGGCCTCCACCGTTTGCAGCGACACCGCGAGAAAGCGCACGGCATAGGCAAACAGCAGGGCAAACACGGTGCCGGACAGCAGCAGGCCCGTCGACAGCCCGAAGGTGCTGCGCATGAAGCTGTCGAGGGCGTTGTCGAAGGCGGCGAACGGGATCATCACGCCAATCGCGATGACGATGCCGGGGACGGCGTAGCCCATGCCGGCCACGCGGACCGCGATATGGGTAAAGCGGCCGCCTTCCAATCGCCGGGCATAGGCCAGAAGCAGGGCCAGGCTGACGGCGATGGCCGCCGCGGCCGCGGCCAGCCAGAAGGTATTGAACACCAGGCGTGCGAAACGTGCGTTCAGCCACTGCTCGGGGGTCTGCAGGGTCCACAGGCCGAGCTGCAGAGCCGGGAGCAGAAAGCCGAGCAGCACCGGCAGCAGGCAGGCGAAAAAGGCGGCCGCGGCCTTCCATCCGCGCAGCTGATAGCGCGGCAGGGTGGAGTAGCGCCGGCTGGTGTGGTGGAAGCGGGCCTTCGCCCGCGACCAGCGCTCGAGCACGATCAGGACGAACACGAAGGTCAGCAGCACGGTGGCGAGCTGGGCGGCGGCGGCCGGGTCGCCAAGGCCGTACCAGGTACGGAAGATGCCGGTGGTGAAGGTGCTGACGCCGAAATAGGCGACGGTGCCGTAATCGGCCAGCGCCTCCATCAGCGCCAGGGTGAGGCCGGCGATGATGGCCGGCCGCGCCAGCGGCAGGGCCACCCGGCGAAAGCCGCCAAACGGGCCGGCCCCCAGGGTGCGGGACACCTCCAGCACGCAGACCGACTGCTCCAGAAAGGCCGCGCGACTGAGCAGGTACACATACGGGTACAGCACCAGAATCAGCATGACCATCGCCCCGCCGATGGAGCGGATCTCGGGGAACCAGTATTCGCCATAACCCAGTCCGGTGAGCTCCCGGATCAGCCCCTGCACCGGGCCGCTGAAGTCGAGCATGCCGGTGTAGGTGTAGGCGATGATGTAGGCCGGCATTGCCAGAGGCAGCATGAGCGCCCACTGGAAGATCCGGCGCCCGGGGAATTCGCAGACGCTGACCAGCCATGCCACCGGTACGCCGATCAGCAGGACGCCGATCCCGACCCCGACCAGCAGCAGTAGCGAGTTGGTCACGTACTCGGCGAGGACCGTTTCGCGCAGGTGCTGCCATACCTCGCCGGCAGGGACGAAGATGTGCCCGAAGATGACCAGGATCGGCAGTGCCAGCGTGAGCGCGACCACAAAGGCAACGGCCGACCAGAGACTGAAAGGCAGTCGCCAGCGGTCCGGCCGGGCGGCCGGTGCAGTCAGGGTGGAGGTCGGCTCGGTCATTGATTGCGAATAATAAAGGTTCTTGTTTCGGGTGCCATCAAGGCTGCGTGCCGAGTGTCGGATTCACGATCCGGATGCACTATCGGGCCGCACTGGCAAGCAGAACGCCCCCGGGGATGCCGGGGGCGTTCTGCCGTCGGTGGGCGGTTCAGGCCGGGTCAGCGCCAGCGTGCCCGGTCCATGATGCGCACGGCCTCGGCGTTGTGATCGCCCAGGCGGTAGAGTTCGATGTCATCCGCCTGAAACTCCCCGAACCCCCGCAGGGTGGTGCTGGCTGGCACGTCGTCGCGGATCGGATATTCCTGGTTGGCCTCGGCGTACCACTCCTGTGCTTCGGCGGAGGTCAGGAATTCCAGCAGGCGAATCGCATTGTCGCGGTGGCGGGCGTGTGCGGTGACACCGGCACCGCTGACGTTTACATGGGTGCCGCGCCCGTCCTGGTTGGGCCAGAAGACGCCGATCTGTTCGGCCGCCTCGCGGTCACGCCCCTCGCTGTTCAGCATCAGGCCCAGGTAGTAGGTGTTGGCGATCGCCACATCGCAGACGCCGTCCGCAACCGCGCGGATCTGGTCGCGGTCGCCGCCCTGCGGGGAGCGGGCCATGTTGGCGACGATGCCGGTGGCCCACTCCTCGGCGGCTTCGGCCCCCTCGGTGGCGATCATCGCGGCCACCAGCGACTGGTTGTAGACATTGCTCGAGGAGCGCACGCAGATGCGTCCCTGCCACTGTTCCTCGGTCAGGGCCTCATAGGTCGAAAGTGCATCGGGGTCGACCCGGCTCTTGTGATAGAGGATGGGGCGGGCACGGGTGGACAGTCCGAACCACAGGCCCTCGGGGTCACGGTAGCGCTCCGGGATGTTGGCACGCAGAACGTCCGAATCCACGGCCTGCAGGACACCGGCCTCGCGGGCCTGATGCAGGCGCGCGGCGTCGGCGGTGATGAACAGATCCGCGGGTGAATTGCGACCCTCGTGGCGCAGGCGCTGAAGCAGGTTGTCTGCCGCGCCGGTTACGAGGTTGACGCGAATCCCGGTCTGGTCGGTGAAGTCTTCCAGCAGCGGGCGGATCAGGTTTTCCTGGCGCGCGGAGTAGAGATTGACCTCGTCCTGATCGGCGGGGCTGCAGCCCACCAGGGGCATGCTGATGGCGATGGCGGCGGCGGTGCCGACCAGCCAGGCAAGGGGGCGATAGCGCATGGGTCGATCCTGGTTGCGGGTGTCGCGGAACTGCATTGCGTAGACGATAACGATTGTCATTTGTGTTCGCATCCAAGTCAAGCGTGCGGGGCGGGGTGGTCTTCGTCCGCAACGCTGATACGCTTGGCGCATGGACAAGCCGCTTCCCGATTCGCCCGCCACCCTGTCGTCACCGCTGCAGCAGGAGGTCCGCGCGCTGCTCGACGAGCTGGAAGACAAGCTCGCCTGGCCGGACTCCCTGCTGGCGGCGACCCCTGCCCCGCTCGCCTTCAGTCATTACCTGGTGCAGACGGTGCGCCAGCACCCGGAGTACCTGCTGGAGGCACTGGACCCGGACAGCCGGGTGGCGGCCTGTGACGACGCCGCGTTTGCGCGCACGCTGGAGGCGCGCCTGCAGCGGGTGGAGGACGATGCCGGTCTGCGTCGGGCCCTGCGCGAGGTGCGCCACCGTGAGCTGATCCGCATTGCCTGGCGCGACCTTGCCGGGCTGGCGGATCTCGACGAGGTGATGCATGACCTCAGTCGTCTGGCCGAGTCGCTGATCGCCGGCGCCATGCGCTGGCTGGATGAGCACCTGCAGCGGCGCTATGGCCAGCCGCGCGGACCGGCGGGCGAGGCGCAGTCCATGGTAGTGCTGGGGCTGGGCAAGCTGGGTGGGGGTGAGCTCAACTTCTCCTCGGATATCGACCTGATTTTTGCCTTCGAGGAGTCGGGGGAGACCGACGGCGAGCGCGTGATCGAGAATCAGGAGTTCTTCCGGCGCCTGGGGCGGCAGCTGATCGCGGTGCTCTCGGATGTGACCGCGGACGGATTCTGCTATCGCGTGGACATGCGTCTGCGTCCATTCGGGGATTCAGGCCCGCTGGTGATGCACTTCGATGCGATGGAGGACTACTACCAGGCGCACGGGCGCGAGTGGGAGCGCTATGCCCTGATCAAGGCGCGGCCACTGGCTGGGGACCCGGAGGCGGGGGCCCGGCTGATGCGTCGGCTGCGTCCCTTCATCTACCGGCGTTACCTGGATTACGGCACGCTCGCGAACCTGCGTGAGCTGAAGCAGATGATCAACGACGAGTCGGCACGCCGCGGGCGCTTCGAGGATGTGAAGCACGGCGAGGGCGGGATTCGTGAAATCGAATTCATCGCGCAGTCCTTCCAGTTGATCCGGGGCGGCCGGGACCAGGCGCTGCAACGGCGCGACCTGCTGGGCGTTCTGGACGTGCTGAAGGGGCGCGAGCTGTTGCCGGGTTACGTGGTCGAACAGCTCGAACGTTCCTATCGCTTTCTGCGCCGGGTGGAAAACCGCCTGCAGATGCTGAACGACCAGCAGACGCACCGGCTCCCCTCCAACGGGGATGATCGGTACCGCCTGGCGCTGGCGCTGGGCTTTGAAGACGAGGCCGCCTTCGAGATGGCCCTGGTTCGCGAGCAGCGGCGGGTGCATGCGCATTTCGAGCAGGTCTTCAGTGCCCCGCAGCGGGCGGACGGCAAGGCCATGGAGGCCTCGCCGGAGACCGATCGCGAACAGCAGCTGAACCGTCTGTGGCAGGGCTCGCTGCCGGAGGCGGATGCGCTAAAGGTCCTGCGTTCGATGGACTTCCAGGATGCCGACGAGGCGCTGCGGGGCATCGCCGATCTGCGCGAGAGCCCGGGGGTCAGAGCCATGAGCGTCACCGGGCGTCAGCGGCTGGATCGTCTGATGCCGCTGCTGATCGGCGCGATCGCCGAGATGGAGGCGCCGGATGCCGTCCTGCCGCGCGCCCTGCAGATGGTTCGCACCATCGCCCGCCGTTCGGTGTATCTGTCGCTGCTGGTGGAGAATCCGCTGGCGCTCTCCCAGCTGGTCAAGCTGGTGGCGGCCAGCCCGTGGATCAACGAGCAGCTGACCCGGCACCCGGTGCTGCTGGACGAACTGCTGGACCCGCGGGCCCTGTATGCCCCGCCGGACCGGTCCGGCCTGCGCGAGGAGCTGGAGGCCGAACTGGCCCAGTTTCCGGAACAGGACCACGAGCAGATGCTGGACCGCCTGCGCCAGTTCAAGCAGGTACAGACGCTGCGGGTGGCGGCGGCCGATATCATGGGGTTTCTGCCGCTAATGAAGGTCTCCGATCACCTGACCTGGCTGGCCGAGGTCCTGCTGGAACGGGTCCTGCGGCTGGCCTGGGAGAAGATGGTCGAGCGCCATGGCGAGCCGCGCTGCGGCGGTGTCGAGGGAGGGCGCGGTGCCCGGTTCGCGGTGATCGGCTACGGCAAGCTGGGCGGCTTCGAGCTGGGGTACGGGTCGGACCTGGACGTGGTCTTCCTGCATGACAGCGAGGGTGACGAGGCCCAGACCGCCGGTCCCCGCGTGATCGACAACACGGAGTTCTTCGCCCGGGTCGCGCAGCGCGTGGTGCATCTGCTCGGGGCCTTCACCCCGGCCGGGCGCCTGTACGAGGTGGACACCCGGCTGCGTCCGAGCGGAACCGCGGGCCTGCTGGTCAGCGGGCTGCAGGCGTTCCGGCGCTATCAGGACGAGTCCGCCTGGACCTGGGAGCATCAGGCACTGGTGCGGGCCCGTTTCGTCGCCGGCGACCCGGCGCTGGGGGAGCAGTTCGATGCCCTGCGCCGCGAGGTGCTGACCCGCGCGCGTGACGCGGAAGCCCTGCGCGCCGAGGTGGTCGAGATGCGCGGCCGGATGCTGGCGGAGCACGCCTCGAAAAAGGGCCAGGGCTTCCATCTCAAGCGCGATCGCGGCGGTATCACTGATATCGAATTCATGGTTCAATACTGGGTTTTGGTATCCGCCCACGACCATCCCGCTGTCTGCGACTGGCCGGACAAGATTCGCACGCTGGAAACCCTCGGGCGCGAGGGCGTGATTGATGCGGGCCTGAGCGAGGCGCTGGCGGATGCCTATCGGGACTTGCGCAACCGCATCCATCGTCTGACGCTGGCGGGCTGCGAGGCCCGGGTCGAGGAGCCGGACGACGAACTGCTGGCGGTGCGCGACCGCATAATCGAAACCTGGAATGACCTGTTCGGTGCGCCGGACCCGGTCGCCAACAAGAACGCCTAGAGGGATACAAGACATGTCGATGGCCGACCGCGACGGGGTGATCTGGCTGGACGGGCAGATGGTGCCCTGGCGCGAGGCGCAGACCCACGTACTGACCCACACCCTGCATTACGGCATGGGCGTGTTCGAGGGCGTGCGCGCCTACAAGACCGAGCGTGGCCCGGCGATCTTTCGCCTGCAGGACCACACCCGGCGCCTGTTCAACTCCGCCAAGATCCTCGGCATGACCATCCCGTACTCGGCCGACGAACTGAATGATGCGCAGATCGCCTCGGTCCGCGACAACGGTCTGGAGAGCGCCTACCTGCGCCCGATGTGCTTTCTCGGCTCCGAGGGCATGGGCCTGCGCGCGGACAACCTGAACGTGCACGCGATGGTGGCGGCCTGGCACTGGGGCGCCTATCTGGGCGACGAGGGCATGGAGAAGGGCATCCGCATCCGCACCTCGTCCTACAGCCGGCACCACGTGAACGTGACCATGTGCAAGGCCAAGGCCAACGGCAACTACATGAACTCGATGCTGGCCCTGCAAGAAGCGACCCGCTGCGGCTACGACGAGGCCATGCTGCTGGATACCGAGGGCTACGTGGCCGAGGGCAGTGGCGAGAACATCTTCCTGGTGCGCGACGGCGTACTGGTCACCCCGGACCTGACCTCCGCGCTGGACGGCATCACCCGCCGCACGGTGATCAGCCTGGCCGAGGAGGAAGGCCTGCGCGTGGTGGAGAAGCGCATCACCCGCGACGAGGTCTACATCGCGGACGAGGCCTTCTTCACCGGTACCGCTGCCGAGGTGACCCCGATCCGCGAGGTCGACGACCGCCCGATCGGCTCCGGCACCCGTGGGCCGATTACCGAACGTCTGCAATCGCGCTATTTTGATGTCGTACAGGGCCGCGACCGTCAGCACGACGGCTGGCTGACCTACCTCTAGGGAAACACTGATTAATGCACACGCTCGCGTTGGCACCCCAGGTTTTCCGAGACAAGGCGCGTCGTGCAGCGGGTAGTGGTTCTACCCGCAAGTGGCGCAACGCAGGATCGGGGAACCTGGGGTGCCAACCCCCACAAGCTATTGAAAGACGGGGCTCGGCCGCTTTTGCGCGGGAACGGCGTTGCGGTTCCCTTGTGCAGAATGACTGCACGGCAGTCACCGCGCCTTGTTCGCACGCAAAAGCGACTCGAGCGCGAGCGCGTGCATTAATCAGTGTTTCCCCAACACGCGAGACGAAAACCATGGTCAATCCCGATACCGCTCATCACCAGGACCAGTACGAGACCGCGAACGCGCAGCCGGAGATCACGGTCACCAAGAAAGACCTGCCGCTGCACTGCCCGACGCCGAAGATGGCGTTGTGGGCCTCGCACCCGCGCGTCTACCTCCCGATCGACGAGACCCCGGACGGCCGCTACCAGTGCCCGTACTGCGGCACCCAGTTCATCCTGAAGGACGACACCTGAGTCCGACGTTGTCGCCGAGACCGGTGGTTGGGGGCGGCAAGACGGCTTGCCGAGGCATTGGATGGCTAAGGTTCTGGTAATCAAGCACGGCGCCTTCGGCGACGTTGTGCAGGCCGATGGCGCATTGCGGGATATCCGCAAGCATCACCCGAATGACGAGCTGGTCGTCCTGACCACGCCTTCGTATCGTTCCATTTTTGAACGTTGCCCGCATGTTGACCGTGTCCTGACCGAGACCCGCCCAAAGGCTTGGAAGCTGGTGGTCTGGTGGCGTCTGGCGCGGATGCTTCGAGCCGAGCGGTTTGATCGCGTCTACGATCTGCAGAATTCGAGCCGAACATCCATCTATCGGCGTCACATCCTGCAGCGCGCGATCTGGATCTGCGGTGAGCGCGAGCGGGGCGAGGAATCCGCGCTTGCGGCATTTCAGCGACAGTTGTCGGGGGCCGGGCTTGAAACCACGCACACGCTCGAGCCGGATGTAAGCTGGATGGCGGAGGATGTCGCTTCCATTTTGCGGGCGAATGGTGTGACCGGCGAATACATCATGCTCATCCCCGGGTCTTCGGCCAGCCATCCCGAGAAGCGCTGGCCGTTCTATGCGGAACTTGCTGCAGCCCTGGCCGAGCGCACGAAGTACCAGATTGTTACGGTTCCCGGTCCGGACGAGCTGGAGCTGAGTCGGTCCATACCGGCGCTTGCGCTGTTTGATGACGCTGGCAAGGTTCTGAACTGGTTCGGGCTGGCCGGGGTTATCCGGGGTGCCGCCTACGTCGTCGGGAACGATACGGGGCCGACGCACGTGGCGGCGAGTCTTGGAAAGCCAGGGTTAGCCCTGTTCGGGCCCCATGCATCGCCCGTGCGGACCGGGTTGTCGCGTGCGAGGTTTCGGGCCATCGAAGCGGCGGACCTAAAGGAACTCCCGATGCAGACTGTGCTACGCGAGATGGCGTCGGATCTCCACTTTGGCTAGCGATAGCTCGCGTAGGATTTCTCTTCAACGATGGCCGAATTGCACAGGGTGTTGACCGTCTTCTTGATGCGCGCACGCTCATCGTTGGTGATGTAAACCGACCGGGCCAGTTCCACGAAACGCTCACCGAAATCCTGCCGTGCCTCGCATTCTCGGATCTCGTCCTCAATGTCCCAGAGCTTTACATTGACCTCCAGAAGCTCGCGCTCCAGAGCCTCGATCTCGGGGTTGTCAATGCCCGCAGTCGACCATGTCCTGCCGAGCGCATCGAGCTCGTGACGGATGTTCCTGAGTTTTTCGGGATCGGAGATCCGCTGGTCCTTGATCTTCAGGATCGTGATCTTGTCCAGCAGCTCGCCCGCGCCTACTTCGACGGTGATCGTGCCGGGGTTCTTCGTAGTCATGAATCAGGCTCCTTGTCCCTGTCTGGCTTGTTACAGGATGTGGATTCCCCAAGGGAGGTGGCAATCGGAGGGATGATAGCAAGGCTGGACAACCGTGCGGGCGATGCGGCCTGGTCTCCCGGGCCGTACGCTCAATTGATAACGCTACTGCTGATAAGATGACAACCGGTTTCGGGCGACAGCGTTGATGGGCGAATGGGGCGCTTTGTGAAAGGGGAAAGTGGACGGGTCGATTGGTGGTTCCCTGGCGTAGTGGTGCTTGCAGCGCTTGCTCTTTTCGCTCTGCCGTTCGGGACGAGCGTGTTTGCGCCTCTGGCGCTTCTGGCTTTTCTCGGTATTGCGCTGTTGGTCACCCGGTGCGGGGTACTCTGGCGGGAGCCCTGGATACGCTGGGCATTCCTGCTTTTGCTGGCGTTATGGGTTCCCCAGTTGATGGCGCTTTCGGTGGCGGTTGATTTCGATCGTGCCTTGCGAACCGCGCTTACCTACCCCTTGTTTGCGATCGCCGTGATTCCGATCCTGTGGGTGGCTCGGCGTCGTGACATTGCGATACCGGTTCTCTATGTAGTCCTGGCGCTTGCGGTTTTCTGGTCGCTGGATGGGCTTCTGCAGTTTTTCTCGGGCAGTAACATCCTTGGCTATCCATATAACGGTCGCCGGATCGACGGCTTGTTTCATCCGAACATGCGGCTGGGGATTGTGCTCGCGCACTTCCTCCCATTTGTGCTCGAGGCATCGCGTCGACTGGCCTCTTCCAGTCGGCTCGCCCTTCTGCTGCCATTGATCGTGATCGTTGCGATCGTCCTTTCGGGTTCCCGAGCCGCGATGCTCGCAACTCTGGTTACGGTGGTTGCCTACGGTGTTTTCCTGGTCTGGTTTTACCGCTTGCGACCGAGGGTCGTGGGTGTGCTGGTAGGGATGCTGGCGGTGGGAGTGGCCGCGGCCCTTTGGGTGTCACCTGAAACCCGAGATCGCCTGGCGGTCGTGACCCAAATGTCCGATTTCAGTATCGAGGGCCTTGATGCCGCGACCGCAAGGCGCGGGACGATTTGGTTTGCGTCCTGGCAGGTTGCGAAGGATGAGCCGATCCTGGGCGTGGGGGTCCGCGGCGTCGAGCCCGTGGCTCATGCACGTGGCTACACCGATATGTCTTTCTCGCATATCCACTTGTATTTTATGGATGTTCTGGTGTCCACCGGAATTGTCGGGCTTGTAGCTTATCTGGCGGCTCTGGTGGGCATTCTCTGGGCGTTGTGGCGAGGCGCCAGACGTGGCCTGCGCGAGGCGCGCCCTGATTTTGTGGTCGGTGCGGTCGCAATCTTCGTAGCGCTGAATCCGCTTAACGTCCACTGGACGCTCTACAGTTCCTATTCGACCGCCGTACTGTGGCTGGTGGTTGCGCTTGCGCTGACCCCCATCGTGTATCGGCAAACGAACCGGTAAAGCGCGCAAGGGAAATTATCGTTCGGCGATCTTTCCGTAGAGAGCCAGGGTGCGCTGGCACATGCTGTCCAGGTCCCACGAGTGGGGCCAGCGAGGGTGCGGGGGGCTTCTTTTGGCCCATTCGGCAAGTCGCTCAACCGCGCGCTGTGTGTGCCCGGCCGGTATCAGTCCTTCTGGGAGCAGCTGGGCAAGCTGTTCTCCCACTCCGCCATGATCGTACCCAAGGACAGGTCGTCCCAGGCTGAGGGCTTCCAGGGTGGTGCGGCCGAACGACTCGGGTTGCGACGAGATGGAAAGCACCGCATTGGAGGATGCGAGAATTTCCCGGAGGTCGGATCGTTGTCCGGTAAAGGTGACGTGGGATGCCAGGCCGAGTTCGGAGATGCGCCCCTGCAGTTCGCGTTGGTAGTCCTTTTTGCGTGGATCGGTGCCGCCGACCACGAGCAGGTGCGCCGGGATGCTCCGCTGTAGCAGGCCCTGCAGGATGTCCAAGCCGTCGAAGTGGCCCTTCAGTCGGGTAATTCGGCCTGGAAGCGTGAGGACGTGCCGCAAGTGAAGCTGGGGGAAGGCTTCCTCCCACTGGGCCACCCAGGAGGGAGATGGTCGAAACCCGGGGTTGTATTCGCGGGTGTCAACGCCCCGATGGATGACTTCAATCCTCTGTTCATCCAGGCGCGGGTACTGTTCCAGCAGGAAACGCCTCAGGGTCTCGGATACTGTCACTACGCGTTCTCCCCGCGTGAGGATCTCGCTGTACCGGTTCACGGAGTTAAAACCGTGCACCGAGGTCACCAGTCGGGGGCGGGTAGCTGCGGGCATCCGCGACCATGCCCGCCAGACGACCCAGGCCGGCATACGCGAACGAACATCGATCACATCTACGCGTTGTTGTTGCAGGAAACGCCGCAGTGGGCGCACCAGCCGGAAGGTCCAGGGGGATTTGTTCCCGATCGGCCAGGCGAAGTGCTCGCTGCCCTGACGCTCCAGTTCGGGCACCATGCGGCCGCCTGCCGACATCACCAGAGAGCGGTGCCCGGCGTCAGCCACGGCCTGTCCGATTTCGAGCGTGCCGCGCTCTACGCCCCCCGCTTCGAGGGCGGGAACGACCTGCAGGATGGTGGTCATGGTGTGACTCTCCCGGTGCTGTCCTGGCCGTGGCTCGGTCCGCCGCCCCTCAATCTCGGTGCAGAATCGCGTTGGAGCGTGTCTGTGCGGTGAGCGTGTAGCCATGGGGCTGGAGCAGCTTGATGACGTCCTGCTCCCAGACATGCCCGTGGCACTTTTCCACGACCATGCAGTGCGGGTACAGCGAGCGGGGTGCGTCCCTGAAGAAGGGTTCGAGCGCCTGGTATTCGTATCCTTCGATGTCGATCTTTAACCCGTCGATCTGGGTGATATCTTCTGCTTTCAGCACATCGAGGAGCGGGCTGGACTCGACCTCGGTGGCGCCCGCTTCGTGAAGATCCCTCTTCATTAGTGAGGCCGATCCAAGCGTTGTTGTCTTGTGAAGGGCTACGCGCCCCTTGGGCCCAATGGCAAGTTTGAGGGCGCGAACCGTTTTCGCGAATGGATTGCAGTTGATGTTGAATGCCAGGCGTTCGAAGGTGGGCGGGTTCGGCTCGATCGCAAGTATCTGACGCGCCCCGGAGGCGGCAACCTGCAGGCTGTAGTAGCCCGTGTTGGCACCGATATCGACGAACGTGCCCCCGGAACATGCGTGCGCAAGATGCTGGAGTTCGGTCTGATCGTATTGTTTGGAAGACAGGAGGATCTTGGCATCGGTGACGTTGTCGCCGATGTTCAGGCGATAGCGAATCCCCCTCGCCTCGATGTCCACCACGTGGTCGAACCAGCGCGTCCACAATTTGCGCAACCCGCGCGAAAGCTCGCCGCGGGCGAGTCCGAGGCGAACGATCCAGAGGAATGGAAGCGCACGCTTTTCGGGGCGGTGGTTGCCGAATGCGGAGGGCTTCGGGGCGGGTCTGGATGTCATGGATCGCCTTGTCCGGGGTGCCACGAATTATGGCGTGTGCGGCTTGTAAAGACCCCGAATTCTAGCAGCTCGGGCGTCCGGAGGTTTTGGCTGCTGTGCTCGTTGCTTTACAATCGTGAATTCAAATATCTAATTTTTCGAGGAAAGACATGAACCCGGTCGCAGAGGTGGCAGAGCAGGTCGAGGCATCGCTGCGGCGGGCATCGTCGGAGGCATACCCGTATCGGCGTTGGTATCCGCAGGCGGTGTTGCCGGAGGCGGCCGCGCGCGCGGTGGAGGCGCTGCCGTTCGCGCCGCCGGCGATCGGGGATACCGAGGGCAAGCGCGAGACGCACAACAGCTCCCGGCGCTTCTTCGACGCCGAAAATCGGAATGCCTTCGAGGTCTGCGAGAGCGTTGCGGCGGCCTTCGAGAGTCCGCAAGTGCTGGATGCGATCTTTGATGTGTGCGGCGTGGACGTGAGCGGCAATTACCTGCGCATCGAGCACTGCCTGGATACCGAGGGTTTCTGGCTGGCACCGCACACGGATCTGGGCGTGAAGAAATTCACCATGCTGCTGTACCTGTCCACCGATCCGGGCTTCGAGAACTGGGGTACGGATGTCTACGTGGATGCCGATACGCACTACGAGACCGCCCCCGGGACTTACAACAGCGCACTGGTATTTGTGCCGGCCGACAACACTTGGCACGGTTATCATCGGCGCCCGCTGGAGGGCGTACGCCGGTCCCTGATCATCAACTACGTCACTGAAGAGTGGCGCAATCGGCACGAACTGGCCTCGCCGGATACCCCTGTGCAGCGGGGTGTGCCCGCTTGAGCGAAAGCCGGACGCGGGTCGCTTGGCTGTGAATGAGATCTCGTGCTGGACCCTGACCACCGGTGAAGCAGGGATGACCAGTCAGGTCCGCGGCCTGGCCGAGGCCGTCGGGCTGCCCTACGAGCACAAGACCGTGAGCCTGCGCCGCCCCTGGCGCTGGATGCGTGGTTCCTTTGCCCCGGGCGTGCTGCGGGGGCTGACCGCTGACAGCGATGCGCTGGAGCCGCCGTGGCCGCGGCTGCTGATCTCTTGCGGCCGTCGCAGTGCCATGGTGGCGGTGGCCCTGAAGCGTGCCAGTGGCGGCGCCATCATGACCGTCCATGTGCAGGATCCACAGATCTCCCCTCGCCATTTCGACTGGGTGGTGCCGCCGCGTCACGACGGGCTGGCGGGCCCCAATGTGATCGCGACGCGCGGTGCCCTGCATCGGGTCACCGCCGAGGGGCTCGACGCCGCACGGGCCGCTCTGGGCGAGGCCTGGGCCGCCTTTCCCAGGCCCTGGATTGCGGTGCTGGTCGGTGGCGCGACCCAGCGCGGCGATCTCGGGTGGGAGCGGCTGGACCGTCTGGTCCGGGATCTGCGCGAGGCTGCGGCTACGGCTGGTGGCAGTGTGCTGGTGACGCCGTCGCGGCGCACGGGGGAGGCCAGCACCCGGCACCTGGTCGAGGGGCTGGCGGGGGTCCCGGGCTTCGTCTGGGACGGAACGGGGGAAAACCCCTACATGGCCATGCTGGCGACCGCCGACCATATCGTGGTCAGTGCCGATTCCGTGTCCATGGTCTCCGAGGCGGCCGCCACCGGCGTGCCTGTCTATACGGCGGCGCTGGGGCCGCTCGGCCATCGGCTGCAGGCCTTCCATTCTGCGCTGGAGGCGGAAGGCGTGACCCGGCCATTCACGGGAGCGCTCGATCAGTGGTCCTACACGCCGGTGAATGACACCCCGATGGTCGCTGCGCATATCCGGAACGCGCTGGGACTCGCAGACTGATCCAGCGAGGCCGTCAGCCCGCGTAAGGGTCCGGCAGGCCCGTGCGTTTCTTGAAGCGCTTGTGGGTCCAGAAGTACTGGCCCGGGGCATCCATCACGGCCTGCTCGATAAGCTGATTGATGCGCAGGGTGTCGGCGTAGGCGTCGTCGGTGGGGAAGTTTTCCACCGGAGGGTGGATGGTCACGACGTAGTGGCCGTCGTCCCGACGGTACCCAAAGAAGGGCAGGACCGGGGCGCCGCTTACGCGGGCGATGCGGTGCGTGGCCGTCTGGGTGTTGGCCGGCTCGCCAAAGAACGGGACCAGCTCGGTCTGGCGGCCTGTGGTCGCCTGGTCGGGCGCGTACCATACCGGCGTGTTTCTGCGCAGGGTGCGCAGCAGCTCCTTCACGTCGTCGCGGGCGATGACGCCGGCCGTGTGCCGGTTGCGATTGACCTTGAACAGATAATTGATCAGCGGGCGCTCGCTGGGCCGGTACATCGCGGCGAACGGCCGGTGCAGCGCGAGCAGGCGCCCGCAAAGCTCGAGTGTGGTGAAATGGGCGCTGACCAGCAGGGCTCCCCGGCCCTGTTCCAGCGCCCGGTCGAGATGTTCCATTCCGTGGATTGTGTAATGCCCCTTGAACTGCGCGTCGCGCCCCCACCAGGCCATGGCCATCTCCAGGACGCCGATCCCGGCCGCCTCGAAATGCTCGCGCAGCCACTGTTCGCGGCGGGCGGCAGGCTGGTCGGGAAAGCACAGCGCCAGATTGGTGCGGGCAATGGCCCGACGTTCGTGGCCCAGGCGGTAGAACAGTCGCCCCATGCCGCGGCCCAAGGCCTGTTGCCAGCGAATGGGCAGCTGGATGATCAGCCGCGCCAGCCCGATCACGGCCCACATGGGCCAGGTGGCGGGGCCGCGCGGGGGGCGTTCGGTCGCGCTCGATGGTTCGGGCCGTGCCGTCACGGATCGGAGTCTCCCTGCGAATGACCCGCGTAGTCTACACGGCGCTGCTGGCGTTGCTGACCCCCCTGCTTCTGATCCGGCACCTTCTGCGCAGTCGCCGCGCGCCGGTGCGCGTGCGTCTGGGCGAGGTCATGGGCTGGGCCGCAGCGCCCGCTCCGGCGCCGGTATGGATCCATGCGGTGTCGGTCGGCGAGGTCCTGGCGGCGGAGCCCCTGATTCGGGGTCTGCTCGCCAGCGGGGTGCGGCCGCTGGTCTCGACCACCACGCCCACTGGTGCGGCCATGCTGGAAGAGCGCCTGGGCGGGCAGGTCACGCACCGGTTTCTGCCGCTGGACCTGCCCTGGCTGCAGCGTCGGTTCCTGCGCGCGGTGCGCCCCCGTTGCGTGGTGATCATGGAGACCGAGATCTGGCCCAATCTGCTGGCGCAGGCAGCCCGCGCGCAGGTCCCGGTGGTGCTGGCCAACGCGCGGCTCTCCGAGCGTTCGGCGCGGCGCTATGCACGCATACCGCGTCTCATCGGACCGACTCTGCGCCAATTTGACTGGATCGCATGCCGCAATGAGCTCGACCGTGACCGCTTCGTCGGCCTGGGCGCGGCAGCCGACCGGCTCACGGTGAACGGTGATATCAAGTTCGACATTCACATCGACGCCGCGGATCGCCATGAGGTGGATGGCCTGCGGTCATGGGTGGGTGCGCGGCCGGTGGTCATCCTCGCCAGCACCCACGCGGACGAGGAGGCGAGGCTGCTGCCGGGTCTGCGCGACCTGCGCGACGAGTACCCGGACCTCCTGATCATCATCGCGCCCCGTCACCCGCAGCGTTTTGGCGAGGTTGCGGACTTGCTGGAGCGTGCCGGCGAACCCTTCGTGCGGCGCAGTGAGGGCGGCCCGGGGCCTGCCACGCAGGTCTGGCTGCTGGACACCCTGGGCGAGCTCAAGCGCTTTTTCGGGCTCGCCGATGCAGCCTTCGTCGGCGGATCGCTGGTGCCGGTGGGCGGGCACAACCCGCTGGAGGCCATCTTGTGGCACTGCCCCGTCGTGATGGGCCCGCATGTGGACAACTTCGAGCAACTGGTCGCGTCCATGCAGGCGGCGAGTGTGTTGCAGCGCGCGGGCGATCCTGCCGAGGTCGTCGCAAAAATCCGCGCACTGCTGGCGCAGGCTCCCGCCGAGCGTGACGCATTGCGGGCGCGCTCGGTGGCGTTTCTGCAGTCGCATCAGGGGGCGACCGGGCGTCTGCTTCAGTACCTTGAGGCCCGCGTCTCGGGGTAGGGAGGTGCGGATTTGCATATACGTGCGCCGCGCGCGATTTTTGTAGGTAAAGGCGCGGTCTCCCGTACATCATTCTCCGCGCGCTTTCACTCGGCCTGCTGCCTGCGGGTATCCCGCTCTGGCACCCGGAGTCAAAACGACAGCGTGCACCGCTGTATCGCGTGCGCAGGCGGCGTCAGTCTTCCCGGATGTGGGTAAACCATTCGCCGCATTGTCGGCACTGGTAGCGGTATCCGCGCTCGCGAATCAGATAATGCCGGCGCGCACTCATAGGGCGGTGACCGCAGCCGCATGCGTACAGGTATTCGCGCATCCTGCGCCCGGTCAGGGGCGTCGCGTGGGTCGCGCGCGGCCGGGCAAACCCCATCGCCTGCATCAACTGTTGCCACTCCCTTCCATGTGGCCGTACCCGCCGTGCGCCGTGCCGGCGATAGATCAGCGCGTGCGCCACCTCGTGCGCGACGGTCTCGGGAAAGTGCCCGTGCCAGTCGAGTACAAAGGCCTCGGGATTGAAGCGAAGCGTTTCCTGGCCGGCCCGCAGACGCCATTGCCCGGCGGCACGGCCTTTCAGATCAAAACGGATCGCGGGAACAGCAACATCTGAACCGGGTGCGAGTTTCCGGAAAAGGCGCACGACTTCATCCCGTATGAGTGCCTTGCGTTCTTCGCAAAGGGCAGCCTCCGGGCTTTTGGTTTTACGGGTCCTGTAATAATCTTTCTGGCGTTGTTCCATGGGATCGGATTAGCATGTGCGTGTTTTGGTTTTGCGCCGGGATGCGTTGATCTGTATTTCCCCGGATTTTTGCGCGGCTCGCGTGCGCGGGTCGGTTAGCGAATGAGTTTTCAGAACCCAGGAGTTCCACATGAGTATTGAAAGTAAAAAGGCCTCCGACCTGTCGGCGGAAGAACTTTACGCCCTTGCCCGCCAGCGCGAAAAGGAAGAGGCCGAGAGCAAGGAGGCCGAGCGCCGCGAGCAGCGCGAAAAACTGATGGAAAAGCGCAAGGAGATGCTGGCGCGCCATCGCAAGGAACTCAACGAGCTGGAACGCCAGATCCGCGAACTCGGCGGTCGCGTGGGCCGCGCCGCCCCCAGCGGCGGACGGCGCGGGCGTCGTGCGGCCGGGGAATCCATCAGCCAGAAGCTGTGCGAGATCGTCGCCACCCAGCCCGAGATGGGGATCAAGGACATCAAGGCGCAGGCCGAAAAGGCAGGCCTGGATACCAAGAACATCAGTCAGACGCTGGCCTACCTGAAGCGCCAGGGGCGCCTGACCTCGCCGCGCCGCGGGATCTACAAGAGCGCCTGACCGCCGCGGTGTGCGGGCGGCGGCTCATGGCTGGATCAGCAGGCCGTCGTCCGCGCAGCTCAGCGCCCCCTCGCCGGTGAACCAGCGGCGGATGGTGCGCCCGGCGATCTCGAAGCGCCAGCCGCTGCCCAGGCGGCCGGTTGTTCCGTCCCCCTTGAGCAGTTCAATCACGTCCTTGCGCTGCGCAATCGCGCTGGCGGTGATCTGGTTGCGCCGTGCGCATTCGCGCAGCAGGGCCATGCCGATATCCGCAAGGACCTCTTCGGCCTCGGTGAGGCGGGTCTTTTCCGGCAACTGGGGCCACGCCTCGCGGGGCAGTGACTGACCCTCGCGGATCGCCTGCAGAAGCGCCTCCTGGCGCGGGGCCTTCATGCCATCGGGGAAGCCGCGCAGCTGGCGCAGGCCGTCCAGGTCCTGCGGCGTGCGCCGGGCGATGTCGATCAGGATGTCGTCGGCCAGGATCCACCGCCGCGGCCGGTCGCTTTCCTGCGCGGCGCGCTCGCGCCAGGCCGCGACGACCTTGAGCACGCCGCGTTCGCGCGGCTTCAGGCGCTTGGCGCCGGATACCCGTTGCCAGGCGCCCTCGGGGTCCGGTTCGTACAGGGCCGGGTTGCTCAGGGCCTCCATTTCCGGGCGCAGCCAGTGCATGCGGTCATGGCTTTCGAGCTCGTGCACCAGGCGCATGTAGACCGTCGCCAGGAAGCGTACGTCGTCCGCGGCGTAACGGACCTGTTGCTCGCTCAGGGGGCGGCGCGCCCAGTCGGTGCGGGTCTGGCTCTTGTCGAGTTCGCGGTCGAGCAGGGCCTTGACCAGATTGGCATAGCCGATCTGCTCGCCATGGCCCAGCATGCCCGCGGCGATCTGGGTGTCGAACACCGGCCCCGGTACGCGCGCGAATTCGCGATAGAGGACCTCGAGGTCCTGCGAGGCCGAGTGGAAGACCTTGGTGACGCCGGCATCGAACAGCAGCGGTTCCAGTAGCCGGATATCCACCTTCAGCGGGTCCACGCAGGCGATCTGGTCGAGGGTGGCCAGCTGGATCAGGCACAGGCGCGGGTAGTAAGTCTTCTCGCGCATGAACTCGGTGTCCAGCGCGACCCAGTCGGTCCCCGCAATCGCGTCGAGGAAGCCCTGCAGGTCGTCCTCGTGCTCGATCAGCCCGTGGTCACGCATTATGGGCTTTCTGGCTGGCCTCGAAGGCGGCCTTCTGCTCGGGCGTCGCTTCCTGCTGGTAGCGATCCTTCCATTCGCTGTACGGCATGCCGTAGACGATCTCGCGGGCACCCTCGTAGTCGATGGTCTCGCCGCGTTCTTCCGCGGCCGCGACATACCACTTGGACAGGCAGTTCCGGCAGAACCCGGCCAGGTTCATCAGGTCGATGTTCTGCACGTCCTTGCGTTCGTCCAGGTGCTGCAGCAGGCGGCGGAATACGGCGGCTTCGATCTCGGTTTGCTTGCTTGAGTCCATCGGGTTCTCCTTGTCGGGATGGCTACAGTATGCGCGAGGGGCGCGGTCCACTTCGAGTCGCCCGCCGAAGCCGTCAGCCCTTTGGCATCAGGTCAGGTGCAGCAGCCAGCGTCGGCGCAGGTCGCGCAGCAGCAGGAAGATCAGCGGCCAGACCAGGGCGCTGGTAAGGATCGGCGACCAGTACAGGATGCTGCCCGGCGGAAACCCGGTGATGCCCTGCGGCCACAGGGCCAGCAGTTTGTACAGGGCGATCAGAATGGCGACCACGAGCATCTGCTGCCAGACCGGGTATACCCGCAGGCGGGGATGGATCTGCAGCACGATGTAGGTCATCACCGCCAGGGCGATCGCGTTCTGCCCCAGCAGCTGACCGAGCAGGGTGTCGAGCAGCAGACCGGAGGCAAAGGCCGTCAGGATGCCGATACGCGACGGGAACGCCATGGCCCAGTAGATCATGACCAGGGCCAGCCACTCGGGGCGGGCCGGGCGCAGCGTCTCCGGGATCGGGATGATGGCCAGGGCCAGGGCGACCAGCAGGGTTGCCAGTACCGGCCAGGGGATGCCGATGGAGCGCGTCACGGGTGGTCCGGGGCAGGGTCGGCGGGTCCTGGAGCCTGTGATCCGGTTGCGCCTTCCGGCGTCTCGTCCACGGTGATCGGGTCAATGATCGGGGACACCCCGTCGGTCCACAGCAGCAGGACCTCGCGCGATCGGTCCAGGGCCGCGAGCGGTTCCGCCTCGATGCTCAGGAACGGCTGGCCTTGCAGGCGCTCCACCGAGACCACCCGGGCCACCGGGTAGTCGGCCGGGAAGCGCCCGCCAAGGCCCGAGGTCAGCAGCAGGTCGCCGGGCTCGACGTCTTCCTGGAGCGGGACGTGGCGCATCTCCAGGCGTTGCGGGTTGCCGGTGCCGACCACCAGGCCGCGCAGCCCGGTGCGCGCGCTCAGCACCGGCAGGGCGTGCGCGGGGTCGGAGATCAGCAGGGCGATGGAGCTGTTCAGGCGGGTCGAGAGCACCTGGCCGATCACGCCGTCGGCGTTGATCACGGGCTGGCCGACGTACACGTCGTCGCGGCGTCCCTTGTTCAGCACGATCTGCTGGCGGAAGGGATCGAGGTCGACGGCCAGGAGCTTGGCAATCTCCACCCGCTCTTCGGCCTGCTCGGCGGTGCTCAGCAGGGCGCGCAGGCGGTCGTTCTCCAGCTGCAGGGCCTCGAAGCGCAGCTGCCGCGCCCGCAGCTCGGCGTTTTCGCTGCGCAGGATCCGGTTTTCGGTGATCAGATCCTCGCGGCTGGTGAACGAGTCGAGCACACGGCTGACGGCGCGGACCGGTGCGTCCACCGCGACCTGCAGGGGGTAGGTGATCGTGGCCAGTGTGCTGCGCACGACCTGCAGTTCGTTCACACGGTGGTCCAGCGCCATCAGCGCCAGACCCAGCAGGATCACCGCGAGCAGGCGCAGAGTGGGCGATACACCCAGTCTGAACAGCGGCTTGCTGATGGCGAGACCTCCGGTTGCGGAACGCGTCGACGGGGCAGGGCGCGGGTGACGGTGTCGTTCCTGCGCCGCTGCCGACCTGTTGCGGCCCGGAGTTTAACCCGAGTTTCCGGTTACAGGAGACCCGCGCTGCGGGTTATTCCATGGACAGGAAGTCGACCCGCTTCTCGTCGAGCATCTCCAGCACGCGGCCGCCACCGCGGGCGACGCAGGTCAGCGGGTCGTCGGCGATGACGACCGGGATTCCGGTTTCTTCCATGATCAGGCGATCGAGCTGCTGCAGCAGGGCGGAACCGCCGGTCAGAACGATGCCGCGTTCGGCGACGTCCGCGCCCAGTTCCGGTGGCGTCTGCTCCAGCGCGGTGCGCACGGCGGAGACGATGCCGTACAGCGGGTCCTGCAGGGCCTCGAGGATCTCGTTGGAGTTCAGGGTGAAGGACCGCGGCACGCCCTCGGCCAGGTTGCGGCCCTTGACCTCGATCTCCAGCAGCTCCTTGCCCGGGTAGGCCGAGCCCACCGTGTGCTTGATGCGTTCGGCCGTGGCCTCGCCGATCAGCACGCCGTAGTTGCGGCGCACGTAGGCCATGATGGCCTCGTCGAAGGTGTCGCCGCCGATGCGCACGGACTCGGAATAGACGATGCCGTTCATCGACAGCACGGCCACCTCGGAGGTGCCACCGCCGATGTCCAGCACCATCGAACCGACCGCCTCGTCCAGCGGGATGCCGGCACCGATCGCCGCGGCCACCGGCTCCTGCAGCAGGTAGACCTTGCGCGCCCCGGCGCCGAAGGCGGATTCGCGAATCGCGCGGCGTTCCACCTGGGTGGCGCCACAGGGTACGCAGACCAGTACGCGCGGGCTGGGCCGGAAGATCCGCCGCTCGTGCACCTTCTTGATGAAGTACTGCAGCATCTTCTCGGTGGTGGTGAAGTCGGCGATCACGCCGTCCTTCATCGGGCGCACCGTTACCACGTGCTCCGGCGTGCGGCCGAGCATCTTCTTGGCCTCGATCCCCACCGCCTCGATGGAGCGCGGTCCGCCCGGGCCGCGGTCCTGACGAATGGCGACCACGGAGGGCTCGTTCAGGACGATGCCCTGGCCCCGCATGTAGATCAGGGTGTTGGCGGTGCCGAGATCGATGGAGATGTCGTTGGAGAACAACCCCAGAAGGCGCTTGAACATGAAGAAAAAACCTGGCTGAGTGGGCGGGCGGGAAAGCCGAGGACTCTAGCAAGCGCCCGGGGTTTGGGCAACAACGGCTTTGTGGTAAGTTTGCGCTCCGTTTTGCCCGTCGAACTGAACGCAACAGGACCCTTCCCGCCATGTCCGTCGATACCTCCGAAGTCCGGCGCATCGCCCATCTCTCTCGTCTGGCCATGAATGACGACCAGGCCCGGGATTTCGCGGGAGGGCTGAGCGATATCTTTGCCTTTGTCGAACAACTGGATGGGGCGGCCATCGAGGGTGTGGAGCCGATGGCCCACCCGCTGGACGCCGAGCAGCGCCTGCGCCCGGACGCGGTCACCGAGCCGGACCGGCGCGAGGCCTACCAGGCGATCGCCCCGGCCGTCGAGGGCGGCCTGTACCTGGTCCCGCGCGTGATCGAGTGATCCGCGCGCGAACCACGCTGTTGCCGTTCTGTTGAACCCGTCACGCTTCTAGCCAGCAAGAGTCCCCGAAACCATGGCCCAGGAAACCCTGTCCGGCTGGGTGCGCAAGCTCCAGGCCCGCGAGATCAGTTCGCGCGAACTGACCCAGCTGTATCTGGACCGGATCGAGCGCCTCGATCCGCAACTGAACAGCTTCATCACCGTGACCGCCGAGCAGGCGCTGGCGCAGGCCGAAGCCGCCGACGCGCGTCTGGCGAAGGGCGAGCAGACCCCGCTGCTGGGTGTGCCGATCGCGCAGAAGGACATCTTCTGCACCGAGGGCGTGCGCACCTCCTGCGGCTCGCGCATGCTCGATCCGTTCGTCTCGCCTTATAACGCCACGGTGGTCGAGCGCATGAACGCCGCCGGGGCGGTGATGTTGGGCAAGACCAACATGGACGAGTTCGCGATGGGCTCCTCCAACGAGACCAGTTTCTACGGGCCGGTGCGCAACCCCTGGGATACCGAGCGTGTCCCGGGCGGCTCCTCCGGTGGCTCCGCCGCCGCGGTGGGCGCGCGCCTGGTGCCGGGGGCCACTGGCACCGACACCGGCGGCTCGATCCGCCAGCCGGCCGCGTTCTGCGGTATCACCGGGCTCAAGCCGACCTACGGCCGCGTGTCCCGCTACGGCATGATTGCCTTCGCCTCCAGCCTCGATCAGGGCGGTCCTATGGCCGCGACCGCCGAGGACTGCGGCCAGATGCTGAACGCGATGGCGGGCTTCGACGAGCGCGACTCCACCAGCGTCGAACGCCCGGCCGAGGACTTCACCGCCGCTCTGAACCAGGACCTCAAGGGCCTGCGCATCGGGCTGCCGACCGAGTTCTTCGGCGAGGCGGGCCTCGACGAACGCGTGCGCGGCGTGATCGACGCGGCCATCGAGGTGCTCAAGGGCCGTGGCGCCGAGGTGCGCGAGGTTGGCCTGCCCAACAGCCATCTGTCGGTGCCGGCCTACTACGTGGTTGCCCCGGCCGAATGCTCCTCCAACCTCGCGCGTTTCGACGGCGTGCGCTACGGCTACCGCTGCGAGAACCCCGAGGACCTGATGGACCTCTACACCCGCTCGCGCGGGGAGGGCTTCGGCGACGAGGTGAAGCGCCGCATCATGGTCGGCACCTACGTGCTGTCCGCCGGCTACTACGACGCCTACTACCTGAAGGCACAGAAGGTCCGCCGTATCATCGCCGACGACTTCCGCCGTGCGTTTGCGGACGTGGACGTGCTGCTGGCGCCGACCACCCCGGAGCTGCCGTTCGCCCTCGGCGCCAAGGCCGACCCGGTCAGCATGTACCTGTCCGACATCTACACCATCGCCGCCAACCTCGCCGGCCTGCCGGCGATGTCGCTGCCGGCCGGCGAGATCGACGGCCTGCCGGTGGGGCTGCAGCTGATCGGCAACTACTTCGACGAGGCGCGCCTGCTCGGCGTCGCCCACCAGTATCAGCAAGAGACCGACTGGCACACGCGTGTGCCGGCGGCCTTCGCCTGAGGATCGCCGCATGGAATGGGAAACCGTCATCGGGCTGGAGATCCACGCCCAGCTCAATACCGTCTCCAAGATCTTCTCCGGGGCGCCCACTGCCTACGGCGCCGAGCCCAACCGCCAGGCCTGCCCGGTGGATCTGGGCATGCCGGGTGTGCTGCCCGTCCTGAACCAGGGCGCGGTGGAGCGGGCCGTGATGCTGGGTCTGGCGATCAACGCCGAGATCACCCCGCGCTCGGTGTTCGCGCGCAAGAACTACTTCTACCCGGACCTCCCCAAGGGCTACCAGATCTCGCAGTTCGAGCTGCCGATCGTGGGCCTGGGGCACCTGGATATCGAGCTGGAGGACGGCACGATCAAGCGCATCGGGGTGACCCGTGCGCACCTCGAGGAAGATGCCGGCAAGAGCCTGCACGAGGGCTTCGAGGCGATGACCGGCATCGACCTCAACCGCGCCGGTACCCCGCTGATCGAGATCGTCTCCGAGCCGGAGCTGCGTTCGGCGAAGGAGGCCGTGGCCTACATGAAGAAGCTGCACTCGCTGGTGCGCTACCTCGATATCTGCGACGGCAACATGCAGGAGGGCAGCTTCCGCTGCGATGCGAACGTCTCCGTCCGGCCGAAGGGGCAGACCGAGTTCGGTACCCGCGCGGAGCTGAAGAACCTGAACTCCTTCCGCTTCGTCGAGCGCGCGATCAACTTCGAGGTCGAACGCCAGATCGACCTGATCGAGGGCGGCGGCACGGTGGTCCAGGAGACCCGCCTGTACGACCCGGATCGCGACGAGACCCGCTCCATGCGCAGCAAGGAAGAGGCCAACGACTACCGCTACTTCCCCGACCCGGACCTGCTGCCGCTGGTGGTGGACACGGCGTTCGTGGACCGGATGCGGGAGCGCCTGCCGGAATTGCCGGACGCCAAGCGCGCGCGCTTCGTCGAACAGTACGGTCTGTCCGACTACGACGCCGGCGTGCTCACTGCCAGCCGCGAGATGGGGGACTTCTACGAGGCTGTCGCCGCCGGCTGCGATGCGCCCAAGCTCGCCGCCAACTGGGTGATGGGCGAGTTCTCCGCAGCGATGAACCGCTCCGAGGTCGAACTGGCCGATGCCCCGGTGAATGCCGAGGGCCTGGCCGGGCTGCTGGCGCGCATTCAGGACGAAACCATCTCCGGCAAGATCGCCAAGGAGGTCTTCGAGGCGATGTGGAACGGCGAGGGCGACGCCGACGCGGTGATCGAGGCCAAGGGGCTCAAGCAGATCACCGATACCGGCGCGATCGACGCGATCATCGACGAGGTGATGGCCAGCAACCCGCAGCAGCTCGAGCAGTACCGTGGCGGCAAGGACAAGCTGTTCGGCTTCTTTGTCGGCCAGGTGATGAAGGCCACCCAGGGCAAGGCCAACCCGGCCCAGGTGAACGAGCGCCTGAAGGCCAAGCTGGACGGATGATGCAGGGCTGCGGACTTCATGCTTGAAACCGACACCCTCCACCGCTTCATGCTGGAGGAGGCCGGGGTGCGCGGCGAGTGGGTGCACCTGGACGCCGCCTGGCAGGCCCTGCTGGAGCGCCACGAGTATCCGCCGGTGGTGCGCGACCTGCTGGGCCAGGCCTACGCGGCCGTGGCGCTGACGGCCGCCACGCTCAAGTTCGACGGCTCGCTGATCCTGCAGGTGACCGGTACCGGCCCCGTGCACATGATCGTGGCCCAGGCCGATGGGCAGGGTCGGCTGCGCGGCCTGGCCCGCTTCCGCGAGACGCCCCCCGAGGGTGCGACGCTGGCCCAGTGTGCCGGCGACAACGCCCGGTTGATGCTGACGCTGGACCCGGGCGATGGCGGCGAGCGCTACCAGGGCGTGGTCGAGCTGGAGGGCGAGACCCTGGCGGATGCGATGAACGTCTACTTCGAGCGCTCCGAGCAGCTGCCTACCCGGTTGTGGCTGACGGCCAGCGGCGAGTCCGCCGCCGGCATGCTCCTGCAGGCGGTGCCGGGCGAGGGTGGGCATGCCGTCACGCGTGACTCGGAGGAGTGGAACCGGGTGACGATTCTCGCCGAGACCACCAGCGCCAGCGAGCTGCTCCAGCTGGATGCCGGCACGCTGCTGGGGCGGCTGTTCGCGGAGGAGCGCGTGCGGCTGTTTGATGGCACGCAGGTCCGTTTCCACTGTTCCTGCTCGCGCGAACGCGTGGGCGAGACCCTGCGCCGTCTCGGGCGCGAGGAGATCCGCAGCATCCTGGCCGAGCAGGGCGCGGTCGACGTGACCTGCGAGTTCTGCAACGCGCACTATCACTTCGACCCGGTTGATGCCGAGGCGGTTTGCGCGCCCGAGGGCACGCAGCCGCCGACGCCGGATACCCGCCAGTAGTCCGCCCCTCGCGGCCGGCCCTCGTTAGGCGGTCGTGACCTCCGGGCGCCCGTCACGGGCGTCTCCGTGCCCCGCCCCTTTCTCGTCTTGCTATAGATGCAGTCTGACGTTTCTGGCGTCTGGCAGACGAGGGCGCAATGTATTCCCGGCACACCGAAATCCCGACCCTGGATGTCCGGCCTGGATGGCTGGTGGAGGCCCGCTATTTCAATCTGGCGCGGCGTGCACTGGTGCGGCTGGGGTCCGAGGTCCGACTGTCGCCGCCGGGCCTCAAGCATCTGGATCTGATCCTGCAGCGGGATGCCTGGATCGTGGTGGATCGGGTGCTGAATGACATGCCGGTGGTGGCGTGGACCGCATTTCACGCCCGCGGGCGGCGTAGCCTCCATCGCCCCATTGCCTGCGAGCTGCTGCTGTTCCACGCCATGGGCAGCATGGTGATGAAGCGCGCCCTGAGCGGGATGGAACGCGAGTTGTGTGCTGCCATCGATATGGCCTCCCCGGCGGCGCCGCCGGGCAAGGTCCTGCCGTTCCTGCCGCGTTCCTGCGCCTGAGTCCGGCGCGCCTGGCTTCCAGCCGGGGGTCAGGCGGGCGCGTGGTGCGGGCTGCACACCGGGCAGGCCGGGTCGCGCCGCAGGCGGATCTCGCGGAACTGCATCGCCAGGCCGTCGAGGATCAGCAGCCGGCCGCTCAGCGTCGGCAGCCCCATCAGCAGCTTCAGGGCCTCGGTTGCCTGCAGGCTGCCCACCACACCCGGCAGGCTGGCCAGCACGCCGTTGGCGGCACAGGTGTCCTCGTCCCCGCCACCTTCCCCGTACAGGCAGTGGTAGCAGGCAGCATCCGGCGAGCGGTAATCGAAGGTCGTGAGCTGGCCCTCGAAGCGGATGACCGCGCCGGAGACCAGGGGCGTGCTCGCCTCCAGCGCGGCACGACTGATCGTGCCGCGTGCAGCGAAGTTGTCGGTGCCATCCAGAACGACGTCGGCTGTGGCGAACAGCTGCCGCATGGCGTCAGCATCCAGATGCTCCGCGCGAGTCTCGACGCGGCAGGCGGGGTTCATGGCCGCGATCCGCGCAGCTGCGGAGGCCACCTTGTCGCGGCCAATGTCGGCGTCGGTATGCAGGATCTGGCGCTGCAGATTGGTCACCTCGACGTGGTCCGGGTCCACCAGGGTCAGGCGGCCCACTCCGGCCGCCGCCAGGTAAGCAGCCAGCGGCGAACCCAGGCCGCCGAGCCCCATGATGACCGCGTGCGCCTGCAGCAGTGCCTGCTGTCCCTCCACCCCCACACCGGGGAGCATGATCTGGCGGCTGTAGCGCAGAAGCTGTTCGTCTTCCATGGGGGTGTCTCCGGGGTCGGGCCAGAATTGTAAACGGCGTCACGTTCGGGGGCGGCCTCAGTTAGCTGGCGTTCAGGAACGCGGCCTACGCTGGGAACCTGGCAATCCTGCCACAACCACGGGTCGGTGGGCGCACTCAGCCGACCCGGCTGGAAGGAGGGTTCACTCCATGAAACGTATTGCGATACTCGCCCCGGCGGCGCTGCTGGCGCTGGCCCTGTCCGCTCCGATCCATGCGGCCCAGCCGGTCGCCGCGGCGCTGCACGCGTCCGGCGCCGCCACGGTGGATGCGGCCGCCCTGCAGCATGTGCGGCACGGCCATTCGTACGGGTCAAAGCACTATCGGGGTCACCCGGGGGCGCATGGTCACAAGCAGGCCAAGCGCGCGCAGCAGCGCGGGCGTGGCCACAAGCACGGGCACCGCTACAGCTACCAGGAGCACCACCACCATCATTACCACAGCCGTCCGCGGCACCGTTCGCCCAGTGGCTCGATGAACCTGCACCTGCATCTGCCGTTCTAGGCGCCTGTCCGTACCCGCATCACACGGTTGGCCCCGGCGCGTGCGCCGGGGCTTTTTTATGGTTCATCGAAGGATACCGGGGAGGTATTCGAGCGTTGAATGGCATCGTAATCTCGCGTGGAGCCGGGTTGGACACGGGAGAGCGGGATGCTGGACAAGAAGACGTTGCAGAAGCTGGGCGGTTGGGAAGGCTATCGGCTGGAACGTGCGGTGTGGCCGGAGGAGGCCGGCGGCACGCTGGAGCTGCACCTGAAGCCGACGCGGCAGTGGATGCACTGCGAACGCTGCGGGCACCGGACGCGTCAGGTGCACGAGACGACGTTGCGGCGGGTTCGGG
>NZ_KB898038.1:0-332085 GCF_000377345.1 Thioalkalivibrio sp. ALJ16
GTCCTGGGGAGACGCTGATTGAATCGCACGTCCGCGTTGGTGCCCCCTGTTTTCCGAGACAAGGCGCGTCGTGCAGCGGGTAGTGGTTCTACCCGCAAGCGGCGCAACGCAGGATCGGGGAACCTGGGGTGCCAACCCCACAACCTATTGAGAGCAGGGGCTCGGCCGCTTTTGCGCGCGCACGGCGTTGCGGCTCCCTTGTGCAGAATGACTGCACGGCAGTCACCGCGCCTTGTTCGCACGCAAAAGCGACTCGAGCGCGGACGTGCGATTCAATCAGCGTCTCCCTGGCGCCAGCGGGCCACCTCGGCCGGTTCCAGATGCGGCAGACTCTGTTCCAGATCACCAATACGTTTCTCGAAAAGACTCACGGACACACTCCGAATCGTGGGTAGGCCACCAATCCTATCGCGCGGGCTCAAAGGGACGGACGCACCAGCAGCGGCACCACCCGAACCATAAACAGCGTCAGGCCGATCAGCGCCGCCAGCGCACCCGCCGCCGTCAGCATCGCAACCCCCAGGATCCAGCCCAGGCCCATCCCCACCACAGCCAGATGCACCAGGATCTGTGGTGCCCAGGCCCACAGCCAGCCACCGGCGATCGGGTGCCCGGTAAAGCGCGGCAGCATGTGCTCGCCCAGCCCCATGATCAGCAGCAGCAGAAAGCCCAGGGTAAAGCCGTGCAGCGCCGCCGGCCGGGCCGCGCCCTCCAGGAAAAAGCCCCCCAGCGGCAGCGCCGCCCCCGCGATCAGCAGCCAGGCCATCGCCCCCAGCACCGAGGCCCGGCTGGAGGGCGACAGGCCCAGCCCTACATGCCGGGCCGCCTTCTGCGTACGCTCCGGGGCGGCGCCGACCAGTTCGGTGGCGGCCGTGCGATCCAGCAGACCGATGTGCTTGAGCTCGCCATCGACCACCACGGCCGGAATGGACCGGATACGCAGCCGGGTGGCCAGCTCGCGGCCTTCCGGCTGGCCCATGTCGACCACCGCGAAGTCGATCTGTCTGGCCTCGGCCACCTGACGCCAGATGCGCTCGGCATCGTGGCAGGAGGCGCACCATTCGGACACCAGCAGTTCCACCTTCATGAGTCCGTCTCCCCTCAATCCGCGCAGCGCATGCAGTGGATGTCGTAACGGTCGATCCATTGCTTCAGACCGGTGATCGCCTCGGGCCCGGTGTGCAGCCGCTCCAGTGCCTTCTGCGGGTCGTCCGGGCGCATCACCACTACCCAGGCGTCGGTATAGGGCGCAACGTTCACCAACCCCGGGTCGGCCTCCACCGCGGGGTTAATCCGCTCGATGGTGCCGTCGAACGGGGTTGGAATCCCGCCCGCCCACTTGCCGGACTCCAGCCGCGCCACCGGCTTGCCCGCCGCGCGGTGCGAACCCGGCTTGCGAAAACGGAAGTACTGCACACGGCCCGCCATGGTCTGCGCCGGATCGGTGATCCCGAGGGTGAAGGTGCCGTCGTCCTCCGGCCGCACCCAGACGTAGTCCAGGTCGTAGAACAGGTCGTCCGGCAGCTCGCAGCCGTTGTATTCCTCGCGTGCCATGGTTATGCCCCCTTCGGTCCATAGTGGCGCACGGTCAGTGCGATGTTCACGGCGAACAGGATCATCGCCCCCCAGGCCAGCGCGCCTCCCACCGCGACCGTCGCGTTATGGAAGACCAGCCAGCCGGCGACCATCACCCACAGCCCGATGTTGGCCAGCAGGAACTGCGCATGCCCCAGGCGTTCGGAGAACAGGGAGCGCCCGGAGAAGCGCGGCAGCACATGCAGCCCCACGCCATAGATCATCATGGTCACGAAGCCCAGCAGCATCAGGTGGCCGTGGATGCGCGGCACATTGCCCGGGATCAGGCCAGGATGCACCAGCCAGAGGATGCCGAGCAGCCCGCCCAGCAGGGCATAGACCAGGGCCGCGAGGATGAACATTCGGTTTCGAGGGTGCATGCAGGGCTCCTTGGCGGCTTTCACTCAGCATACTTTAAGATATATTTCCTATGCATTGATTGAGATCAACACCCGGCCCCGTCCGTTCGGTAACAGTCTCCTTAAGGAATAACCACCAAGGCCGCAACCGCGATGCACCTACAACTCCATGAGACCGTCCCCGGATTCCAGCAGCCTGTCGAGCTGCTGCGCGCCTGTCACCGGCGCATCCTCAACTCTCTGGACATCCTCGATCGTCTGCCCGCGCACCTCGCCGAAAAGGGCGCCGACGAAGAGGCACGCACCGCGGCAGCCCGGGTCCTGAAATACTTTCACGAGGCCGCCCCCAATCATCACGCCGACGAAGACGAGGACCTGTTCCCCCTCCTCCGTCGGCATTGCGGCCATCCCGACAGCCACCCCCAACTGTGCGACTGGCTGGAGCGCCTGACCGCGGAACATGCCGATATCGAGGCCGGCTGGGACCGGCTGGAACCGACCCTGCAACGGATTGCCGACGGCACCATCGCCGAACTGACCGACGCGGAGGACTGGATCCGGCAATACCGCGTGCATCTCGATCTGGAAGAGCGGGCCGTGCTGCCATTCGCAGAGCACCTTCTGAGCCCGGAGGAGCGCCACACCATCGGTGCCCGCATGGCCGCGCGACGCGGGATCGGGAGCGACAATGGCTGACTTCCGGCTCGATCTGCGCGGCCTGGGCGACCATGCCCATACACGCGCCTATTACACCCTCCGCGAACTGCGACCGGGGCAGATCTTCGAGGTATGGCTGGACCAGGAGCCGAAGCTCCTGATGGACGCGGTCAGCCTGCAGTTGCGTCACGCCATCCACTGGCAGGGTCTCGAAAACGGGCCACCGCTGTGGAAGCTCGCGGTGCAGCGCCGCGAGGACGTCGCCCCGGTGGATCTGGTCGACCTGCTGGAGCGCGACCACCTGCGCATCGACCGCCTGTTCGCCAGCGCTCTGCACAAGGTGAACGCCGGCGATCTCGAGGGGGCCGCACCGGATTTCCACGCCTACGTGGATGGCCTGCGCCGCCACGTGGAGGTGGAAAACGAACTGATCGTGCCACTGCTGGACCTGCCGCGCAGCCCGAACGGCCAGGACCCGACGTCGATCATGCTGCGCGAGCACGACGAGATCCTGGAACAGACCGCGATGCTGGAGCATGAATTCAGCGAAGGGGTCGACGAGGCCTGGACTGTGGCCCCGTTCTTCGCCCTGATCTCCGGCGCGCTGGCCAAGCACGAGGGCCGCGAGGAGCAGAATCTGTTCCCGCACTGGAGCCGCGCCCTGCGCGAACAACCGGACGCCGCTGCCGAACTCCTGGAGCGTGCGCAGACCCGACTCGCAGCCTCCTGATCGCTTCTGCGTCGCAGGCGGCGCGACGCGACCGCTTCAGCGAGCCGTAACGGGGCGAAGCGGCGGCGACAGGCGGGCCAGCGCCCAGAGACCCGGCAACGGGCCGGGCAGCAAGAGCCACAGGACCCACAACCGGCTGGTCAGCCTGACCCCCGGCGCGGATGCCGGCGGATTCACGGCGAGATCACCGGGCGCAACCGCAAAACGGCAGCGCAGTCGCCTTCATCGTCAGCGGCTGGCGCCGCGGATCCAGCGCTTCAACAGCGCAACCAGCGCACCCCCGGAGACAAGCCCCAGCAGATAGATCCCGACGATCAGTAGCGCGAGCGGGAGCGTCACGTGCAGGGTGAGAAAGTTGACCGTCACCAACCGCAGATTCTGAATCGCAAAGATCGCGACCACCGCGACGAACACGATGATCAGAAGGGAGTAGACATAACGCATGCGACCTCCTGTGTCAGTCGGATCGAGGGAAACACATGATTCATGTACACCCTCGCGTTCAAGTTCGGATGCTCCTGAGTCAGCGTCAACCGGCACGACCTCGCGGGTTCGCCGCGGCGTCGGGATGACTGCAGTGCCCGCGCACCGGGCAGCCTTCGCATCGCGGTCGCGGGCGGCAGCGCTCCTTGCCATGCTCCACGATCAGCGCATGCAGGTCGTTCAGGGCGGCCACATCCGGGCCCAGCTCGGCCTCGACGTGGCCACGTAGCTGATCATAGGGGGCCTGCGCCTGCGGGACCTCCAGGCGCTCGAACAGACGCCGGGTGTAGGCATCCACCACGAAGACCGGGCGGTCGAAGGCATACAACACGATATCGTCGGCCGTCTCCGGGCCCACGCCCTTGACGCCCAGCAACGCCGAGCGCAACTCGGCCGTTTCCAGCGCGGTCAGCCCTTCGACACCGCCGGATGCCTCGAGGAAGCGCAGCAGATGCCGCAGCCGGTCGGCCTTCACGTTGAAGTAGCCACTGGGACGGATCCGCTCGGCCAGTTCTTCCGGATCAAGCGCCATCAGTCCTTCGGGCGAGAGGGCATCGATGGCGCGCAGGTTATCCAGGGCCTTCTCGACGTTGGTCCAGCTGGTGTTCTGGGTCAGCACGGCACCGACCATCACCTCGAAGGCGGTATCCGCCGGCCACCATTGCAGGTCGCCGTACTCCGCGCGCAGGGCCTCCAGAAGGTCGGGAATCCGCACGTGGCGTTACCGCTGGCGACGCCCGCCCGATTTGCCACCGCCCGCCGGGCGCCCGCCGGAACGACCGCCCGAGGGCTTCGCGCCCCGGCTACCACTGCGACCACCAGGGGATGTCGGCTTGCCCGACTTCTTCGGCGGCGACGAACTCCAGCCGTCCTCGCGCGCCGCCCGACTGTTGCGCGACTTGCCGGCCGCCGCCGGCTTGCCGGACCGCTGCTTGCTCCGGGGATCGCGGCGCGGTCCGCCCCGCCCGCGCGGACGTGCCGACTCGGGGATCGGCAGGTCCACCGCCGCGTACAGCGCGGCCACCTCGCGGCTCTCCAGGTCGCGCACCGCGCCGGTCTTCAGGCCCCGACCGAGGACCACCGGTCCGTAGCGCACCCGGATCAGGCGGCTGACCGTGACCCCGACGGCATCCCACAACCGACGCACCAGGCGGTTACGGCCCTCGCTGACGATCACGTGATACCAGTGATTGGCGCCGTCCCCGCCCTGCTCCTCCAGGCTATCAAAACGCGCCGGGCCGTCCTCCAGCTCCACGCCCTCGCGCAGCATGTCCAGCGTAGCCGGCGGCACCTCGCCGAGTACGCGCACGGCATACTCGCGTTCCAGCGCCATGCTCGGGTGCATCAGGCGGTTGGCCAGCTCGCCGTCGGTGGTAAACAGCAGCAGGCCGGAGGTGTTCAGGTCCAGCCGGCCCACCGCCACCCAGCGCTGGCCCTTCAGGCGCGGCAGGCTGGCAAACACCGGCCGTCGCCCCTCCGGATCGGAGCGGCTGCAAATCTCGCCGACCGGCTTGTGATACACGATCCAGCGGTGCGGGTGCTCCGGACGCCGCACGATGCGCCCGCGCACGCGAATCACGTCGTGCTCGTCGACCTGATCCCCCAGCCGCGCGGTACGGTTGTTCACCTGTACCTCGCCGCGCTCGATCCAGCCCTCGATCTCGCGCCGCGAACCCAACCCGCGCGCGGCCAGGACCTTCTGTACCCGCTCCGACATTCCCGGAACTCCAGCAACTCATTAAGATGGGCGCCACGATACACCAACAGGACGTTGCCATGACCGATTCCACGCCGGAAACCACCGCCGTCAGGACGCCGCTGAACATTGCCGTGCTCACCGTCTCCGACAGCCGCGAACTGGCGGAGGACCGCTCCGGCGACGCCCTCGTGGAACGCCTCGAAGGCGCCGGCCACCGACTGGCCGATCGCGGGATCGTGAAGGACGACATCTACGCCATCCGCGCGGAACTCTCGCGCTGGATCGCCGATCCCGAGATCGACGCGGTGATCACCACCGGCGGCACCGGCATCACCGGCCGCGACGGCACCCCGGAGGCCGCTTCGGTGCTGCTGGACAAGACCATCGAGGGCTTCGGCGAGCTGTTCCGCATGCTGTCCTATGAAGAGATCGGCACCTCCAGCCTGCAGTCCCGCGCCCTTTCAGGGGTCGCGAACGGCACCTACCTCTTCGTGCTGCCCGGCTCCACCGGCGCCTGCCGCACCGCCTGGGACCGCATCATCCAGGCCCAGCTCGACGACCGCACCATGCCCTGCAACCTCACCATGCTGATGCCGCGCCTGAAGGAGTCCTGAGGGAAATGCGGATTCCACCACGAAGCCCACGAAGGGGCGAAGAAGGTCAAGGGCGGATCAACCACAGAGGACACGGAGATCACGGAGAAAGTCGTTGGTTGGCTAACGGCACAAGGATGCGACGAGCGTAGCGGGCTGCATTGGGGTACCCCCTACCAATGGGCGATTCCCGGGCCTTACAGTCCCTGGTAGCGCACAGCCGCATCCCTCCCGGCCATGACGCTCGGGCCCTTCACCCGAACTGCCTTGGGTCGCCTCCGTGCACTCCGTGTCCTCTGTGGTTAATCCGCTTTTGACCTTGCCCTTCTTCGTGCCTTTGCGGGCTCCGTGGTCACAGCCCCTCTTTAATCACGCATCCACGTGGGTCTGCAGCCAGTATTCGAGCAGGGCCGCGTGCCAGAGCTTGGAGCCCTGGATGCGGGTGAAGTACTGGTCCGGGGCGTCCAGCAGCTTGTCGATGTAGGCCGGCTGGTACAGCCCGCGATCACGCGAGGCGCGTGAAGTGAGAATGTCGCGCATGAACTCGAGGAAGTCGCCGCGCACGTATTTCAGCGCCGGCACCGGGAAGTAACCCTTGGGCCGGTCCAGCACGGCGTCCGGCAGGCGCCCGCGGGCGATGCGACGCAGCACGTCCTTGCCGCCGTCGCCGAGCTTCAGGTGCGGCGGCATCGCGGCGGCCGTCTCCACCAGTTCGTGATCCAGGAACGGGACCCGCGCCTCCAGGCCGAAGGCCATGGTCATGTTGTCCACGCGCTTGACCGGGTCGTCCACGATCAGCGTGGTCACATCCAGCGCCAGCACCGCGTCGATAAAGGAGTCGGCACGGTCGGTCTCGAGTTCGGCGAACTGCTCACGCAGCCAGTCGCCGGTGACATCGTTCGCCGGCGGGTGGCGCAGCATCTCGGCCATCTCGGGGTGGTCGCGGTCAAAGTAGTGGCGGCGGAAACGCTCCACCCAGTCGCCGTGGCGGTCCTCGGCCATCTGCGGATACCAGAAATAGCCGCCGAAGACCTCGTCCGCGCCCTGGCCGGACTGCACCACCTTCACATGCTGTGAGACCTGCTCGGACAGCAGGTAGAAGGCGACCGCGTCCTGGCCGAACATCGGCTCGGCCATCGCCCCGACCGCCTCCGGCAGCCGGGCCAGCACCTGGTCGTTGGGGATCAGCGTGGCCTGGTGGTCGGTGGCGTAACGCTCGGCGACCGGATCGGAGTACTCGAACTCCGAGCCCTTCTCCTCCGGCTGGTCCTCGAAGCCGACGGTGAAGGTACGCAGGTCCTGCGCCCCCTCCTCCATCGCCAGCGCGACCAGCAGGGAGGAATCCAGCCCCCCGGAGAGCAACACGCCCACCGGCACGTCGGCCACCTCCAGGCGCCTGCGCACGGCGCTGCGCAGGCTGTGCTCGACACGCTCCTGCCATTCGGCATCAGACACGGCTGCGTCCGGGCGATGGGCATGCAGCGTCCAGTAACGCTGCAGCCGTTCCTGCCCGCGCGCATCGATGCTCAGGTAATGCCCCGGCTCCAGCTTGCGGATGCCACGCAGCACGGTGCGCGGCGCGGGCACCACCGCGTGCAGCGAGAACAGCATGTGCAGGGCCTCGGCATCCAGCTCGGTGTCCACGTCGCCCGCGGCCAGCAAGGCCTGGGTGTTGGAGGCGAAGCGGATGCCGTCGCCGGTGCGCGCCAGGTACAGCGGCTTGATGCCCATGCGGTCGCGCGCCAGCAGCAGACGCTGGGCGTGACCGTCATACAGGGCGAAGGCGAACATGCCGTGCAACCGGGCGACGATGCCCTCGCCCCACTCCGCGTAGCCGCGCAGGATGACCTCGGTATCGCCGGTGGAGAAGAAGCGATGGCCGCGGCCCTCCAGCTCGCTGCGCAGGGCACGGAAGTTGTAGATCGCGCCGTTGAACACCAGCGCGAGCCCGGTCTCCGGGTCGAACATCGGCTGGTGCGCGCGCTGCGACAGGTCGAGGATCGACAGGCGTCGGTGGCCCAGCGCGACCCGCCCCGAGGCCCACAGCCCGTCGGCATCCGGCCCGCGCCGTTCCAGGCAGGGCAGCATGCGCGCCACGGCCTCGCCGCTGGCGCGCCGTTCACCCCAGACGAATTCTCCCGCGATCCCGCACATTGGTTCTTTCCTTGCTGGTTGGGTGGCCTGGATTTGGACCCGGCCGGTCCCTGCCCGACGCGGGCAGGGGCTTCGCCTGCAAGCAGGCTCCTACTGATCGAGGACCTCTGTCGAGGCTGCGCCGAAGGCGGCCTCCAGGGCCTCCATCAGGGCCCGCGCCGCCGCGCCCGCACGGTCACGATCGGCATGAGCGATGTAGAACGGTACGTTGTGCCGCCCGCCGGCCTCGAGTTGCAGTTCGACCAGGTGCCCGGCCGCAACATCCGCTGCAATGCGGTCTTCCGGCATCCAGGCAAAGCCGATGCCCGAACGCAGGATCTCGCAGGCGGTGCCCATATGGGAGACCGTCCAGCGCTGATCCGCCTCGACCCAGCCGCCCTCCCCGGCCGGCTGCTCGCCCGAGTCACGCACCACGATCTGGCGCTGTGCCTGCAGGTCGCGGCGCGTGAGAGGCTTGGCCGACTGCGCCAGCGGATGCCGCGGATGGGCCACACAGACCATGGGCAACTCGCCGAGACAGGTCCCCAGATAGCCCGAAGGCAGCTCCGGCGCCAGCAGGATGTCCGCCGCCGCGCTGCGCAGCATATCCGGTCCGCCGCTCAGCACGACCTCGTACAGCTGGATGCGGGTCCCGGGGTAGGCATGCGAAAAGTCCTCCAGCGCCGCGATCACGGGGGCCCGCGGCAGCAGCTGATCCAGCGCCAGCCGGATCTCGGACTCCACGCCCGCCGCCAGCGCCCCGGCCAGGGTCTCGATCTCCGCGGCCTCCTCCAGCAGGTGCCCGGCGCGGCGCAGCAGCGCCTCGCCAGCCGCGGTGAGCACTGCACGCCGCCCCTGCACCTCGAAGACCTCCACGCCGAGGCGTTCTTCCAGTTTCTGCACCGCGTGGTTGATGCTCGAGGGGCTCTTGTGCACGCGCTCCGCGGCCCGCGCGAAACCTCCCGCCTCCACCACAGCCTGCAGCATGCGCCACTGCTCGAGGGTTACTCGGGGCATCCGCAGCCCGGGTTGTGGGTGCGCGCATGCCACTCCTCGCGCATGCGGGCATAGGCGGTCGTGGTCAGCAGGACCAGGTGCACGGTCGAGGGATAGATGCGGCCGTCCAGACGCAGGGTCTCGGTCAGTTCCGGGTCGCGCCCCTCCGGGATGTAGAAAAAGTCCACGCCTTCGCGCAGCTGGTCCTTGCGGGCCTTGAACAGGCGAAAGGCCGTGCCCTTGGGCACAGCGTTCCATTCGTCGATCTGACGCAGACTGAGGGTCGCGTAACCGGCGTGAACAACGGGCTCGGGAACGGGCCCGGCGGCGTCCTCGCGCCCGTGAAACCGACCCGCGCTTCGAGGGTCTTCAACTGTATCGGTATCCATGCTGGCATTATGCACGCACGGACCACCGGGCTCATCAGGCCCCGAGTGCAGACGCGGGCAATCGGACACGCGCCTGCGCCCGGGTCGGCGACTCCCGGGCTGTCTTTCACCTCTTCAATGGGTTGCCCACGGGACAAGAGCAATGGAATTTATCCAGGAATACGGACTCTTCCTCGCCAAGGCGGCCACCGCCGCGATCGCCGCACTGCTCGTGCTCAGCGTCGCGGCCGGCATGCTCGCGAGGTCGCGCGAGCGGCGCCCGGACCGGCTCCAGGTCAAGCGGCTGAACGATCGCTACGAACGCATGGAGAAGACGGTGCGCCGCGTGGTGGAACGCCGGCGCGGCCGCCTTGAACGTCTGCGCGACTGGGCCACGCGCCGGGCCGCGCGCGGCTCCCGCGCCGACAGCACCGAAGCCGATGCGAACCGGCCGGCCCGCCAGGAGCCCGCGACAAGCGACACCGAGACGGAAGGTCCAACGGCCGGCAAGGACAAGGGCGAACGCCCGCGGGTCTATGTGCTGCGCTTCGTGGGCGACATCCGCGCCTCCAGCGTCGAGAGCCTGCGCGAGGAGATCACCGCCATCCTCACCCTGGCCCGGCCACAGCAGGACCGCGCCGTGGTCTGCCTGGAGAGCCCCGGGGGCCTGGTGCCCTCCTACGGCCTGGCCGCCGCCCAGCTGGCACGCCTGCGCGAGGCCGGGATGGACCTGACCATCGCCGTCGACCGCGTCGCCGCCAGTGGTGGCTACATGATGGCGGCGGTGGGCCATCGCATCGTGGCCGCGCCGTTTGCGGTGCTCGGCTCCATCGGTGTGGTCGCGCAGATCCCCAACTTCCACCGCTGGCTTTCGCGCAACGATATCGACGTCGAGCTGCTGACCGCCGGCGAGTACAAGCGGACCCTGACCATGCTCGGCGAAAATACCGACGAAGGCCGCCGGAAATTCCGCGAACAGCTGGAAGAGGCCCACGAGCTGTTCAAGACCTTCCTGGCCCGCTACCGCCCGCATCTGGACCTGGACCAGGTCGCCACCGGCGAGCACTGGTATGGCGAGCAGGCCCGTGCGCTGGGGCTGGCCGATGAACTGCGCACCAGCGACGACCTGCTGCTGGAACTGACCCGGGACGCGGACGTTTTCGAGCTGACCTATCATCGCCCGCAGACCCTGGGCCGCAGGATCACCTTCGCGATGGAGTCCATGCTGGAACGCGTCCTGCGCAGCCAGTCCCCGGAGACCCGCGTTTAGCAAAACGAGGCCGTCAGGGAAGAGCCCGCCGGCCTCGTGCGTCACACCCGCAAGTCACCCCTGCAACCAGGAGTTTCCCGATGAATCGGACAAACCACCCCCTGACCCGCATTCTGCTGATCCTGCTGGCCAGCGTTGCCCTGCTGGGCGCCCCGGTCGTATCCAGCGCCGACGATCACATGCCCTGGGGCTCGGCGGAGAAGATGGATCGCCAGTACGAACCGCGCAAGGTGGTGTATGACGTGTACACCAGCAACGCCCGCGAGCTGGAGATGGTTCTGGACCGCGTCAGCATGCTGAATAACGTCTACGACGCCGACCCCTTCGAATCGCACATCGTGATGGTGCTGCACGGCGCCGAGGTCCCGCTGTTCACGCGCGAGAAGTTCGAGGAGCACGAGGAACTGATGCGCCGGGCCCGCTCCCTGACGCAGGCGGGCAACATCGAATTCCGCATGTGCGAAGCCTCCGCGCGCCTGCGCGGCATCGAGCTGGCGGATATCCACGGTTTTGTGAACGTGGTGCCAATGGCCGATGCCGAAATCATCGAGCTGCAGCACGAGGGATACCTGCTGATGCAGTAATCGGCCTGCTCCGGGCGCGCCGGCGGCGGTTCCCGAGACGGGAACCATGCCCTGCAAATTCTGCATGATTCGTCTACCTTCCCTCGGCGTGGCCGCCACTCAGCGACCACCCGTCCCGGAACGGCCCCGCCGCGAGGCCCCTCCCGTTCCAGCGGACGTCCACCCACGACACGACACGACAAGGATTCGTCATGAGAAAGACCCTGCTGACTGCCCTGATCCCGCTGGCGCTGGGCAGCACACCCGCGCTCGCTTCCGAAGTCCCCGGCCTGATTACCAAGGCCAGCCCGCACACGGCCGCCGAGACCCTCGACCGGCTGGAAGCGGCGTTGCAGGCCAATGGGGTCGGCATCGCGCTGCGCTGGGACCATGCCGAAAAGGCGGCGGGGGTCGATATCGACCTGGAGCCGACCGAACTGCTCCTGTTCGGTAACCCCGCGCTTGGCAGTCACCTCTTCACCAGCGAACAGACGGCCGGCATTGATCTGCCAATGAAGGCGATTGCCTGGACCGATGCGGAAGGCCAGACCTGGCTTGGCTACAACGATCCACAGTATCTCGTCGAGCGCCACGGCATCGAGGATCGCGAGGATATCGTGCGCAAGATGGGCAATGCCCTGGACAACCTGTCGGCCGCCGCGGTCTCCGAGTAGCCCGCCTTCTGGCCAACGCGCCTCCGGGCGCGGCGGGTCCCGCCCGCTGCGCCTTGCGCCCTTGTCACGGCGGGGGGCGGGTTCGGTATAGTGACAGCCCATCCTGCCGCCGGAGTCAATGTGAGCGCTTCGCCCCCCTCCAGCCCTGCTGCCCTGGCCGCGCCCCGATCCACGACCCTGGGCTGGCGCGAATGGGTGGGACTGCCCGATCTCGGTATCGACGCCGTGAAATGCAAGGTCGACACCGGTGCCCGCAGTTCGGCCCTGCATGCGTTTCATGTCGAGGACTTCACCCGCGAAGGAACCGCCTGGGTGCGTTTCGGGATCCACCCGCACCAGCATGACAGCCAGACCGAGGTCTGGTGCGAGGCCCCGGTGCTCGATGTCCGCAACGTAACCGACTCCGGCGGCCACACCTCGGAACGCTACTTCATCGCCACCCAGGCCCGCATCGGCGACTGGATACTGCCGCTGGAACTGTCCCTGACCAGTCGCGATACCATGCTGTTTCGCATGCTGCTCGGACGGGAGGCCATGCGGGGCCGCTTTCTGGTAGACCCGCAAAAATCGTTTGTGCTCGGCCGTCCGGCCGGCATCCCCGCAACCCCGGAACAGGACCCGGAATGAAACTCGGCATCCTCTCGCGCAACAGCAAGCTCTACTCCACCCGCCGCCTGATCGAGGCCGCCGAACAGCGCGGCCACGAGGTACGGGTGGTGGACCCGCTGCGCTGCTACATGAACATCACCGCGCACAAGCCGCAGATCCACTACAAGGGCGACATCCTCGACCAGTTCAACGCGGTCATCCCGCGCATTGGCGCCTCCATCACCTTCTACGGCACGGCCGTACTGCGCCAGTTCGAGATGATGAATGTCTATCCGCTGAACGAATCGGTGGCGATCTCGCGCTCGCGTGACAAGCTGCGCAGCCTGCAGCTGCTGTCGCGCCGCGGCATCGGGCTGCCGGTCACCGGTTTTGCCCATTCGCCGGACGACATCGACGACCTGCTGGCAACCGTCGGTGGCGCCCCCTGCGTGATCAAGCTGCTGGAAGGCACCCAGGGGCTGGGGGTCGTGCTGGCGGAGACCAAGCAGGCCGCCGAGAGCGTAATCCAGGCCTTCATGGGCCTGAAGCAGCACATCCTGGTGCAGGAATACATCAAGGAGGCCAAGGGCTCCGACATCCGCTGCCTGGTCATCGGCGACAAGGTCGTCGCCTCGATGAAGCGCCAGGCCAAGGAGGGCGAATTCCGCTCCAACCTCCACCGCGGCGGCAGCGCGACGCTGTGCCGCATCACTCCGGAGGAGCGCGCCACTGCGGTGCGCGCGGCCAAGGTGATGGGGCTGAACGTCTGCGGCGTCGACCTGCTGCGCTCCAACCATGGTGCGGTGGTGATGGAGGTGAACTCCTCACCGGGGCTTGAGGGCATCGAGAACGCCTCCGGGAAGGACGTGGCCGGCATGATCATCGAATTCATCGAGAAGAACGCCAAACCGAACCGGACCAAGACCAAGGGTCGCGGCTGACATGGCCACACCCCGCGCCCTGCGCAACGATCCGATCACCATTGGCGACACTACGGTTCAGCCGGGAGAACGGCGCACTGTGGAGCTGCAGCTCAGCGCGCTGTACACCCACACCCCGACCCACATGCCAGTGCAGGTCCTGTGTGGCCGGCGCAAGGGACCGGTCCTGTTCGTCAGTGCCGCCATCCACGGGGACGAGATCAACGGGGTGGAGATCATCCGCCGCCTGCTGAAGATCCCGGCCCTGCGGCGCATGAAGGGCACCCTGCTGGCGGTCCCGGTGGTCAACATGCACGGCTTCATCAACCAGAGCCGCTACCTGCCCGACCGCCGTGACCTGAATCGCTGCTTCCCAGGTTCGCAGAAGGGCTCGCTGGGGGCGCGCGTCGCGCGGCTGTTTATGCGCGAGATTGTGCAGCGCAGCACCCATGGCATCGATCTGCATACCGGGGCCATTCACCGCTCCAACCTGCCGCAGATCCGGGCGAACCTGGACCATCAAAAGACCCGCGAGATGGCACGGGCCTTCGGTGCTCCGGTGGTGCTCAACTCCGCGCTGCGCGACGGCTCCCTGCGCGAAGCCGCGGCGGAACGCGAAATCCCGATCCTGCTCTACGAGGCCGGCGAGGCCCTGCGCTTCGACGAACTCTCCATCCGCGGCGGCGTGCACGGCATTATCGAGGTCATGCGGCACCTGGAGATGCTTCCGGCCGTGCGCCGGCGCCCGCGCAAGGAGCCCATCATGGCCCGCACCAGCGGCTGGGTCCGGGCGCCACAAAGCGGCATCCTGCGCACCTTCGTGCGCCAGGGCGATCGCGTCGTCCGCGACCAGACCCGGCTGGCCATCGTCTCCGACCCCTTCGGCGAGACCGAGACCGAGATCCTGGCGCCGGCCTCCGGCATCATCATTGGCGAGCTCAACCTGCCGCTGATCAACGAAGGCGATGCCCTGTTCCATATCGCCCAGTTCAACCGCACAGACCTGGCCGTGGAGCGCCTGGAGACTTTCCAGGAGAACCTCGAAGCCAGCGATTACCCCTACGCCGACGGGCCCTCGCGGGAGGCGCCACAGGCGTGATCGCACTCGCGCCTGTCCTCGCAACGAAACCAAGGGGGCCAGGCGCTCAGCCTCGGACCACTCGGGAACCAGCGTCGGCATCCCCCACCCGTGACCGGCACGCGAGTGCCCCGCCGCCGGGAGCGTAGTCGTCAGACGTGCGCGCTGAACTGGCCCCGCCGCGGCTGCCCCAGCAGATAGCGGAAATCGGGCTCGCGCAGCCGCACCAGGCATTCATGGTCGCCCGCCTCGAGATAGACGTGGTGCTGCTCGAGCAGGCTCTCGTCCACCAGGGTATCCAGCCCGAAAGCAGGGCCAAGGGCCGGGATGGCACCGCGTTCGCAGTCGGCAAACACACCGGCCACCTCGTCCTCGGTCGCCAGCCCCACGTGCTCGCCGAGCAGGCGGTGCAACCGCCCCAGCTTTACCCGCCGCGTCGCAGGAACAATCGCAAGCCGGTACTGCCCGTCCTCCTCGACCAGCAGCACCGCCTTGGCCACCTCGTCACCGGGGATATGGGCGGCCTCGGCGGAACGACTGGCCGAATCGGAGTGCGGGTGATGCACCAGCTGATACGCCACCGCATGCTCGTCGAGAAAGGTTTCAAGGGTTCTGGAAATGCTCATGGCGGACCTCCCGCACCATCCCGGCCGGGATGGCGTGAATCGCCCGTCCGACCCCTCTTTTGACTATAGACCCCGCACGCATTGCCGGCGCCTGCATCCGGTCCGCACACCCTTACAATGGCCGCGATGACGATCTTCTCCGTTCTTGATCTCGCGCCCATCACCCAGGGTGGGGATGCCTCCTGCGCCTTGCAGCAAAGCTGCGACCTTGCGCGCCATGCCGAGGCCCTTGGCTTCCACCGCTACTGGCTGGCGGAACACCACAACATGCCGGGCATCGCCAGCGCCGCCACTGCCGTGGTCATCGGTCAGGTAGCGGCCGCCACGCGCCAGATCCGGGTCGGTGCCGGGGGCATCATGCTGCCCAACCACGCCCCGCTGGTGGTGGCCGAGCAGTTCGGCACACTGAACGCGCTGTACCCGGGCCGTATCGATCTGGGTCTCGGGCGCGCACCCGGTGCGGACCCGGCCACCGCGCGCGCCCTGCGGCGTGCCCCGGACGTGGATCCCGAGCAGTTCCCGCGGGACCTCGAGGAGGTGCTTGGCTTCCTCGACGAGCCGGGGCCGGATCAGGTGATTCGCGCCATCCCCGGCGCCGGCCAGCGGGTCCCGGTATGGGTGCTCGGCTCCAGCCTGTTCGGGGCCCAGCTGGCGGCACGCATGGGCCTGCCCTACGCATTCGCCTCGCACTTCGCCCCCGGGCACCTGATGGAGGCACTGGCGCTGTACCGCGACCGCTTCCAGCCCTCGCGCTGGCTGGAGCGCCCCTACGCGATGCTCGGCTACAACGTGTATGCCGCCGACAGCGATCAGGAGGCCCGGACCCTGGCCAGCTCCATGGAACAGGCCTTCATCAGCCTGCGCCGCGGGCGCCCGGAACCGATCCAGCCCCCTGTCGAGGGCTACCGCGACCGCCTCGACCGGGCGGAACGCGCGATCGTCGAGAGGACCATGGCCTGCTCCGCCATCGGCGCGGCGGACACGGTGGAACGCGAGATTCACGCGTTTCTCGCGCAAACCGGGGCGGACGAACTAATCATCACCACCACGACATTCGACCATGACGCACGCCGGCGGTCGCTGGAACTTACCGCCATGGTCCGCGACCGCCTCGCCTGAAACCCCGTTTTCGCGGCCACCCTGCGTACCCTATGCTTGGGGACATCATCATCACGGGGGGAGGCGCATGCGTATCAAGGTCCACGGGATCACCATCGAGTGCATCACCGGCGATATCGCGGCCCAGCGCGACATGGATGCGGTGGTCAATGCCGCCAATGCCTGGTTGCGCCCGGGCGGCGGGGTGGCCGGCGCCATCCATCGGGCGGCCGGCCCGGGGCTCGAACGCGAGTGCCAGCCACTGGCCCCGATCGAACCGGGACAGGCCGTCCTGACCGAGGGCCACAACCTGCCCAACCGCTTCGTGATCCACTGCCTGGGCCCGGTCTACGGCCGCGACGAGCCCGCCAGCCGCCTGCTGTCCGCCTGCTACCGCAACGCGCTGACCCGCGCCGAGGAAGCCGGGGTCTACAGCGTCGCCTTCCCCGCGCTATCCACCGGGGCCTTCGGCTACCCGATCGAGGAGGCCGCCCGCATCGCCCTGCAGACCGTGATCGACGCCACCCCGCGGCTGGACGCGGTCAGGCATGTGCGCTTCGTGCTGCACAGCGAGGATGATCGCGAGCTCCACGAGCGCATCCTCACGGAGCTGACCGCGTGAGTGCCGAGCACGGGCCCGACGCCCCGCGCAGGATGCCGGTGCAGCTGATTACGGTAGATGAGGTCGTGCACGCAGCCGACGACCTCGCGCGCCGGATCCTGGCGCATGGCCCGCCACCGGATACGATCGTGGCCATCGCCCGCGGCGGTTTCATGCCGGCGCGCTTTCTGTGCGATTTCCTCGGGGTGCACAGGCTGCTCAGCCTCAAGGTCGAGCACTACACGGCGGGCGCGCGCGCCCGGCAGCGCGCGGCGGTCACCATCCCGCTGGCTGGCGAGATCCGCGATGAACGCGTCCTGCTGGTCGACGACGTCAATGACAGCGGCGACACCCTGAACGCCGCGCGCCCGCATCTGGAGGCCCTGGGCCCGGCCACGCTCCACACCGCGGTGCTGCATGAAAAGGACCGCACCACCTGCCGCGCCGATTTTTGCAGCCAGGCGGTGCATGAATGGCGCTGGATCCTGTATCCCTGGGCCGTGGTCGAGGATGTCGGCCAGTTCATCCGCGAGATGGATCCGCCCCCGGCCAGTCGCGCTGCACTCCACGCCCGCCTGCAGGGGGACTACGGCCTGCGCCTGGCGCCCGAACAGCTCGAACGCGTAATCCGCTACAACGGGCTGGACATCCCGCTCTGACCGGGTTGGCAAGCGCCGCCGGGGACAGGATCATAGGGCCGCGGCCCGCCCGGGCGGGCCGCCCCAACCGCAATGGAACGAGACTGCCCATGTCATATCTCAAGGACTTCCCCAGCCCCGAGGGCTATTTCGGAGAATTCGGTGGCGCCTTCCTGCCCCCGGAACTGGAGCCCCACTTCGAGGAGATCAACCATGCCTACCGCACGCTGGCGCGTTCCGGTGATTTCCTGAACGAACTGCGCTACATCCGCAAGCACTATCAGGGACGCCCTACCCCCGTGTACTACGCGCACAACCTGAGCCGGGCCGTGGGCGCGCACATCTTCCTCAAGCGCGAGGACCTCAACCATTCCGGCGCGCACAAGCTGAACCACTGCATGGGCGAGGCCCTGCTGGCCAAGCACATGGGCAAGAAGAAGCTGATCGCCGAGACCGGTGCCGGTCAGCACGGCGTGGCCCTGGCCACCGCCGCCGCCTATTTCGGCATGGAATGCGAGATCCACATGGGCGAGATCGACATCGCCAAGGAGGCCCCTAACGTGACCCGCATGAAGCTGATGGGCGCACAGGTGGTGCCGGTCTCCTTCGGCGGGCGCTCGCTGAAGGAAGCGGTGGATTCGGCGTTCCAGTCCTACCTGTCACAGGCCGACGAGGCCCTGTTCGCAATCGGTTCGGTCGTGGGCCCGCACCCATTCCCGCAGATGGTGCGCAACTTCCAGTCCGTTGTCGGGATCGAGGCCCGCGAACAGTATCTCGAAATGAGCGGCGGCGAACTGCCCGATCACGTCGTCGCCTGCGTCGGCGGAGGTTCCAACGCGATGGGCATGTTTGCCGGCTTTATCGAGGACGAGGCGGTACAGCTGAACGGGGTCGAGCCGCTGGGGCGCGGCACGAAGCTCGGCGAGCACTCCGCCACCATGACCTACGGCAAACCCGGCATGATCCACGGCTTCAAGTGCATGCTGCTGGCCGACGAGGAAGGCAACCCGGCGCCCGTCCACTCGATTGCCTCGGGCCTGGACTACCCCGGCGTCGGCCCGGAACACTCCTACCTGAAGACCACCGGCCGCGTGGCCTATCACGCCATCAACGACGACGAGACCCTGGATGCGTTCTACCGGCTCTCGCGCACCGAGGGGATCATCCCCGCACTGGAAAGCGCCCATGCCGTGGCCTGGGCCATGAAGCACGGCCGCGAGAACCCGGGCACCACCATCCTGGCCAACCTTTCCGGGCGCGGCGACAAGGACATCGACTACGTCGCCCGCGAGTTCGGGCACGGCTGAGGGAACCTGGCCCCGGGCCTGACCGGTCTCAGGATATCCCGAGGACAGACCCGCAAGCGCCCGGAGGCAGACGCAATGGCAGGTGGATGGGCAAAGGATGGCGCCGAGCAGGAGCAGATCGACCACACGGTCGAGGATGCCCTGCAACGGGTGCGCAGTCAGATCCCGGCTGGCGAAAGCCTGACCGAGTGCGAGGAGTGCGACGCGCCGATCCCCGAGGGTCGGCGCCGGGCCCTGCCGGGGGTTCGCCTGTGCGTGACCTGCCAGGAGGCGCGGGATGCCCGCCAGCAGGCCTCCGGCCCCTACAACCGCCGCGCCTCCAAGGACAGCCAGCTACGCTGACCCACTCGGCGGGCGCCTGCCAGCTGAGTCATCACAGATACTTCAGGCGTGCCCGCAGGGAATCGGGGTCGGAAACCACATCCTGCAGCCGGGCACCGTCGTCCGTGCTGCCAACGACCACCCCCTTTCCCGAGACCGGGATCACGCTGTCGATCTGGAATCGCCCGCTCGTGCCACGCAGGAAGCACTCCTCGTCGAAGTACAGGCAGTCCCCATCCGGTCCGATCACGTCGGACTCGAGCGTGTCAAAGCCGATCAGGTGCGCGATATCCTCGCGCCCTTCCACCTCTACCGATTCGATCGTCTGCTGTTCCGGGTCAATCAACAGGGCCTTCATCCGGGTCTCCTTCAGGCGGTTTATGCACGCGCCATCACAGTAGCGATCCGGACCCGGTCTGGCCACTGTCCCCGCCACGGGTGCCTATACTCGCCAGAGGCGATCGCGCGCGGAGGCTTGCCCGTGACCCATACGGCCTACATCTCGCACCCCGACTGCCTGCTGCATGACCCCGGGCCACACCACCCGGAATGTCCCGAACGCCTGCACGCCATTCGCAGCGCCCTGCTCGATGCGGACCTCCTCGAGAGCCTGCACCTGCTGGAGGCCCCGCTGGCCGATGACAGTCAGCTCCGGCGCGTCCACTCCGCCAGCCACATCGCCCGGGTTCGCGACCATGTCCCGGCGCCCGACCAGTACACCCATCTGGACCCGGACACCCCCATGGGAGAACACTCGCTCCAGGCCGCCCTGCGCGCGGCGGGTGCCGGCATCGAGGGCGTGCGCGCGGTGATGGAGGGAGACGCGGACAACGCCTTCTGCGCCGTGCGCCCGCCCGGACACCACGCGGAGCCCGACCGCGCCATGGGCTTTTGCCTGTTCAACAACATCGCCGTGGCGGCCGCGCACGCGATCGCCCGGTACGGACTGGCGCGCGTGGCTATCGTTGATTTCGACGTCCACCATGGCAACGGCATCGAGGCCGCCTTCGGCGACGATCCTCGGGTGCTGTACTGCTCCTCGTTCCAGTCTCCGTACTACCCGGATACGCCACTGGCCCGGCGCGAGCACCTGGTGCACACACCGCTGCCCGCGGGCACCGACGGCGCCACCTTCCGCGCCGCCATTACGCGCGACTGGCTGCCCGCGCTGGAGGGCTTCCGACCGGAACTGGTGCTGGTCGCCGCCGGATTCGATGCGCACCGGGAAGACCCGCTGGCCGGCCTCAACCTGGTGGAAGACGACTTCGCCTGGGTGACACGCACCCTGGTCGAGATCGCCGCGCGGCACGCCAGCGGGTGTCTGGTCTCGATGCTGGAGGGGGGCTATGCCCTCCCTGCCCTGGGGCGCAGCGTTTGCGCCCACCTGCGCGCCCTGAACCCGGCCCCACCCCGCTGACCCGCCGCATCCCGTCCCCACGACGCCCGCCGTCCACCCACCTCCACGGCCGACGTCGGACGCCGCCTGGCCGCTTTCACCACCCCGCGCCCGCTCCGGCGGCGCCGGGCGGTTCCTCCGACGCGACAGCGGTGACCGCAATCGGGCATCCTGCGACCAATGAAACCGACTGCCGCTCCGTCCCCCGCCGCGCACGCACCGCGATGAACCTGCGCCACGCCATCGCAGGGCATCCTTTGCTGGCCGGGATCGCGTTTCAGGCCGCACTGATTCCATTGGCCCTGGTGCTCGCCGGAGTCGCCGGCATCACCCTGAGCGACCACTTCCACTGGTCCCTCGAGGCGACGGCCATCGGGGCCCTGGCGGTACTGCCGATGCTGGCACTGCTGGCGGCGCTCGCGGCCAGCCAGTGGGAGCCCTACCGCCGACTGGCTCGGCAGGTCCGCGACTTCGTTCACCAGCTGTTCCAGGGCGCCCTGCCCGGTGCGGTACTGCTGCTCTCCATTCTCGCCGGGGTGGGCGAGGAACTGCTGGTGCGCGGCGTGCTGCAGGGCTGGCTCAGCGAGCGCTGGGGCCCGGAGTGGGCGATCCTGGTCGCGGCCCTGGTGTTCGGTCTGGCCCATTCCATCAGCCGCTTCTATTTCGTCTTCGCGACCCTGATCGGCCTGTATCTGGGCGTGCTCTACCACGTGACCGGAAACCTGCTGGTGGTGATCGTCACCCACGCCCTCTATGACTGGATCGTGATCCACCTGTATCTGCGCTCGCGGGGTGCCACCCGCACCCGCGGCGGCCCGGGCGAACCGACCTGATTGCCCGCCGCCGCGCCATCGCCGCATACTCGCCCCATGCAGGCCTTACTCCGACCCCGCCCCGTCCATGCGTGCCGCCCGCGTCGGTGAACTTGGCCTCGCATTACTGATCCTGCTGCCGCTGGCCGCGAGCGGCTACCTGTTGCCCCAGGCCGGCAACACGGCCGCCATCCTCGACTGGCTGACCCGCGCCACCGGCGTACTCGCCCTGACCCTGATCCTGCTGGCCGCAGTCCGGCAGCGGCCAGCGCTGTGGGTAGGTGCCGGCATCGGCATTGCCCCCTTTGTCAGCGCGGTGCGCAGCCTGGCCGCGCGCGGCGAGCCGGCGGCACCCCCTGTCCAGCTGATCTACGCCGTCAATACCCGCGATCAGGCGCCCTACGCCATCGGGATACTGGACGCGGGCGCGGACGCCGACACCGTTGAATGACCACCGCGTTCAGCCCCCGATCGCGGTGCCACCCTGGCACGCCTGCTCCATGAACCGGTCCAGACGGGCCGGGCGACCGAGGTAAAACCCCTGCACCAGATCGCAGCCCAGCGCACGCAGATGCTCCAGGGTGGCGGCATCCTCCACGCCTTCGGCCACCACGGTCAGTCCCAGCTGGTGGCCCAGCCCGATCATCGACTCGACGATGCGCTGGTGCGCAGGACTGGAGACCAGCTCGTGCACGAAGGTCATGTCGATCTTGAGTTCGTCCAGGGGCATGTGCAGCAGGCGTTCCATGGAGGAATACCCGATGCCGAAATCATCCATGGACACGCGCAGCCCAAGGGCCTTCATCTGCTGCAGCGCCGACCGCGCCTCGGCATCATCGCTCTCCATCACCGCGGTCTCGGTCAGCTCGATGGTGACCCGCTCCGGCGGCACACGCCAGACCTCCAGTGACTGCGCGACCAGCTCCACCAGTTCGCGCTCCTGCAGGTCATCGGCCGAGAAGTTCACCGACACCCCCGCATCCAGGCCCGCCAGCCGATATTCGCCGCACTGGCGCAGTGCCGTGTTGAAGACCCAGTGGGTCAGCCGCGGCATCAGGTCCGTCCCCTCGGCGGCGCGCACCATGGTGTCCGGCCGGATTGGTCCGTACTGGGGGTGATCCCAGCGCAGCAGGGCCTCCACCGATTCCACCCGCCCGGACCGCAGCCCGATCTGAGGCTGATACTCGAGATGCAGGGCCCCTTCCTCGATCGCCTCTCCGAGCTGGGACCACAGGTCGATCCCTTCCAGCATCTCCGCGGCCACCTCCGGGGTGTACTGGCGCAGACTCGCGCGCGCCCGACGCGCCTGACGCACCGCCGCGTAGGCCCGGGCCAGCAGCGTCTGCGGCGCCACCGAGAGCTCGGCCAGCGCAAGCCCCGCGCGCGGCCACAGCAGCACCTGACGTTCGCCGCAAGCAAACGGCTCGGTCAGTACCCTGAGCATCTTGTGTGCAGCCAGCTCGGCGAACCCGCCGCCGGCTACTCCAGGCAGCGCACATGCGAGCTGGTGCCGCCCGGTGATCCCGGCGAGGCCATCCGGTATCGCCGCGGCCAGTGCCCGCCCGGCGTGCCGGATCAGCTCATCCGTGGCCGGATAGCCCAAAGCCGCATCGACGTCGCCCAGTCCCTCAAGCTCGAGCACGACCACCGCCATCCGTGTACCGGCATCCAACGGTCGCCGGCCCAGGTCGTCCACGGCCGCGAGAAAATCCGGATATTCCAGCCAGTCAGGCATAGGCAGTCCTGCGGGTATGCGCCCCTGCGACGCTTTACAGATAATAGCGGGCGGGATCAACGCCGTACGCGCCCGGCGGCAAGCTGCGCCGGATCTGGCGGCGGGCACCCTCCGAGGCCGGGTCGCGATCCGCCAGATCCAGCTCTCGCGGATCCGGATACGGACGATGCGAAGGATCGAGGATGCGCATCACCCGGGGCATAAAACGCTGCGCGCGGCGGTGGCTGAGCACAATCGCGACCTCGCCACTGTCCAGCTCCACCAGGCTCCCGACCGGGAACAACCCGACACAGTGACTGAACTGATCCACCAGCGCCGAATTCAGGCCCCAGCGCCCGCCCTCGCGCAGTTCCACCAGGGCCTCGTACGGGGTCTCGACCAGACTGCTCCCGGTCAGGAGCTCCTCGTAGGAATCCACGATCGCGGCCATGCGGGCATAGGCGCTGATCTGATTGGCCACCAGGCCGCGCGGGTAGCCCCGTCCGTCCTCGCGTTCGTGATGCTGGGCCACGATCTCGCGCACCTCCTCGGGAATCGCATGGGACCGCTGCAGGATGACCTCGCCGTACTCGACATGCCGCTGCAGTTCGCGGCGCTGTTCAGGGGACAGACGGGCACCGCGCACCAACAGCGCCGGCGGCAGCTGCATCTTGCCGATATCCATCAGCAGCCCCCCCAGGCCCAGAAGCGACAGCTCCGCGCGGTTGAGACCCAGGTGACGCCCCAGCGCCAGCAGATGAACGGCCACGTTCAGACAACGGCCATACAGGGCATCCCCCGAGTCCTGCAGACGTGCCAGCAGCAACAGGGCATCCGGGTTGCGCTCGACGCTCTCGCGCAACGCCTCGGAGGCCTCGCGCGCCGCCTCGATCCGCACCCCGGGGCTGCGCTCCATCCCGGCACGGATCTGCTCCAGCACCCGCGCTGCAACCGCCCGGGCCTCGCGCGCCGCCGGCAACTCCGCCTCCATCACACACTGATCGCGATACACCGCCATGCCACGAAACTGGGCGGCCTCCCCGGCCACCACCGGGTTCCCGGTCTCGGGACCGCCCCCGGTCTGACGCGGCAGCCGCGCCAAGGCCTCGGGCGCGCTCTTTTCGCGGTCCACCCAGACCCGGCTGCAGTGACGCGCCAGCTCCTCGATATCCGCCTGCGAACGCACCAGTACACCCTCGACCAGATACGGGGTCTCCAGCCAGGGGCGGTCCAGCCGACTGACATACATCCCTACCTGCAGGTCGGAGACCGCAATCTCCTGCTGAATCAGTCCCAAGGGCATCCCCATCGCATCCGGCCGTCGCACCCGGTGGCCACAACAACCGCCACATCCCGTCAATCCCTAACTTAGCGCCCGCGTCGGGATGCGGCCAGCGCATCAGTAGACCCGACGTTAATACACGCGCATTTCCCAGGGCGTCTCCCTGGCGTTAGCGCGCGGTTTTCGCATCACGTGCAAAACCGGGCGTGGTGAGGGACCATAAGTCTTGCCAGATAGATGGTAACGCACCACCCCAGCCCGGAGGTTACGTATGCCACTCGACAGGGCCCCGTCCCTCGGTTCCGCCAGTTCCGGCCTCGTGACCTCCAGCCAGTGGAGCGGCATGGCCGGGTTGTCGATCGTGCAGCGCGAACAGCTGGCGGAGATGGTCGTGCCCCGGGTGCTGGAACACCTCGAGCGCTGCCTGGCCACCACGCGCACGGAATGGGAGGCCGGTCGGTCCTGGGGCACCTCGAGCGAGAACACCCTGCTGTGGTCCAACGACTTCCGCATGTTCGAACAACGCGTGCTGCGGGATTTCCAGGACAACCTGACGGAGGACTTCCGCAGCAGCGAGTACCCGCCGCAGTACGAGTTCTCCGGCGTCGCCTTTGCCGACCAGGATGACGGCCTGGCCATTCTCGATGACTACCAGTCCACCCGGCGCTCGCTGCGGCACAAACTGGAAGCCACGATGCGCGAGAACAATCGCTATTCGCATTTCGTGTTCACCCAGGCCGCCGAGGAAAGGAACCGCTTCGAACACCCCAACTGGGCGCCATGGTCACCGCTGCACTGGTACGAACGGCTGATCGAGATTGGCGAGCTCTATTTCGGCAAGACCGAGATGACGCTGGACCTGATGCGCTCCTACCTAGACTGCATGCAGAAGACTGCGGCCCCCACCCTCGCCTTCGTGGTCGAGGCGATCGAGCACTGCGGGCTGATCACCGGCCCGCGCGCCGATCCCGAATCCGCCGGGGCGCTGCGCCGCAACGCCTCGTGGAAACGCCTGGCCGGCACCCGCGAACAGGACCCGCAGGACGACACGGCCACCGAATCGGAAGACGCGGTCGCGGGCAGACCGGAATGGCAGCCCTCCACCCGCACGGTCGCGGCGCAGGAACCGGCGCGCATGCCGGATATCGGGGCCGACCCGGCGCAGTGGGCTGCCTGGGCCTCGAACATGCGTCAGGCGCCCGTGTTTCGCGCCGGCGGATCCAGTGGCACAGAGGCGGCGGGCAGCGCGCCGATGACCGCCTTTGTGGTCGCGGACGACCAGCCGGACCCGCGCGCCGCACTGATGCCCTTCATCCACGACCTGCTCCAGGGGCTTTTTGACCACATCTTCCGCGAGGTGGGGTTCAATCCCGCCGTGCGCGCCCTAATCGGGGAAATGCAATATCCGCTGGCCACCGCCGTGATCCGCGACCTCGGCTTTTTTCGTGACCGCTCGCATCCATTGCGGCTGTGGATCGGCAGCCTGATCAACGTGGCCATCCGTATCAATCCGGAGACCGGCGCCGACCACGAGGCCGTGGAGCGCTATCTGGGCTGTATCCGGCGCTCGATCGAACACCTGCGCAACCAGGCGGACCGGCTCGACCGCGACGCCGCGGAGGTCCTGATGCACCAGTTCCTCGAAGATGTGGAAACCGAGGACGCGCTCTGGCACGAACGTCAGGTCACCCAGATCGATCTCCCGAATGCCGAGGAATGGGCCGAACAGGCCCGCCGCAACCTGGCGCTGGCGGCGCTGGAAACCGGGGCGGACCTGCCGGAAGCGGCGGCCGAGGAGATCTTTCAGTCCTGGGAGGCGGTCCTGGCGGTGGAGCACGACACGGGCGAGGTCGGCGAGGCCCTGCATCGGTCTCTGCGTCAGGTCGTACGCCACATCTGCAATATGGCCAGCGCCGCCGAGGTGAACCCGCTGGTCGCGGAGACACGGGAACAGGCCCGGGCCGCGGGCCTCCCCGAGGACCGCATCCGCGATCTGGTACAGCACCTGGGCAAGGCCCACCTGTTCCGACTGCGTGCCGCAGACGACGCCCCGCGCTTTGACCCGCGCGCGCGCCTGCAGACGCGGGAATCGGTGCGCTACGAGGACGACGACCCGGCCCTGGAACAGGACCGCGACGATGACCACGTATTCGTGGCCATCGGTCTCGATGTCGGGGACTGGTTCGAATTCACCGACGACGACGGCGAGAACCCGCTGCGCATGGCGCTGCTTTGGCGCGGGGACACCACCCGGCGATTCTTCTTCCTGTCGCTGGATGGCGTCCACGCCCGTCGCCACAGCCTGCAGGGCGTGGCGCAGGAACTGCGCCAGGGCCGCATGCGCGCACTGCCGGAAGACAACCCCCTGGATGCCATTATCGAGGCCCCGGCAGACTGAACCCGAGCGGGTTCAGTCGCGCGTCTGGCGGATCGCCAGCGCCAGCTGGTTGCGCACCGCCTTCAGGGCCCGCAGGACCGGTGCCTCCAGCTTCGTCACACCCGCGCCCAGTTCCAGATACAGCAGCCCGACACAGTGCTGGCGCACGGCAAGCGGCAACAGCAGAAAGCTGCGGGCATCCAGGGCCTGACGGAAGCTGTCCGGGATATACCGGCTGATCGAGGCCTCGTGGCTGTCGGAAATAACCAGGTCCTTCTGCTGGTCCATCGCCAGCGAGAGGATGTCCCCTTTGCCGGACAGCTCCAGGCGCAGGCGTCCGGACAGGGTCTCGGCATCACGCCCGAACGCGGTGTGCGCCACCAGTACCCGGTGTTCGCGATCGGCCAGCATCAGCATCACCCGCTCGAGCTTCAGCGTACGGTAGAGGTTCTCCAGCGTGCCCTGGACCAGGGTGTGCAGGTCGAAGTCGCCGACCATGGTGTCCAGCATGTCGGTCAGGGCATCCATCAGGTCCGCCGCCTGGGCGGCCGGGTTCAGCCCCGGGGTCTCCCCCATGGGACCGGCTGCGGCATCCTCGGTCTCCAGCAGGGCCGCGTCCCGTACGTCTCCGTCGCCTTCCGGCCGCACCCCGAGATTGGCCTTCAGCCGCTGCAGCGGCTCGCGCCCCTCGGGCGGCAGCTTGACCACCGCGAGGAACTGGTCCATTGCCTCGCGGCCGGACTGGATCGCATGCTGCAGGCCGCGGGCATCGACGCCCAGGGCCTGCTGGTAACGCCGGCGCAGTTCCCCCAGCAGGGGCCCCTGCTGCTCGCGCGCCGCATGCGCGAGACACTGCCCCATCTCCGTGGCGAGGGTGACGATGCGATGCAGACGCTGGTCGGCATCGCGTGCCGCCGGCAGCACACCGGCGGGTGCCGGCTCCACCGAAGCCACGATTTCGCGCGGGAAATTCCAGTCCTGCAGCACCGCACGCGCCAGCGCCTCGTAGGAGACCCCCAGCACCTGGCGCGCCGCGCTCCCCTCGGCGGTTCCCTGAGCCACGCGAATGCGAATCTCGTCGGCCTCCTCGGGCAGGTAGTACAGCACCAGCATGCGCCCGATGTCGTGGAACAACGCGCAGACAAACGCCTGTTCGGTCTCCACGCCCCCGACCTGGTCGGCCAGGTCCCGCGCCAGCATCGCGCTGAACAGGGTGGTCACCAGCGCCTCCATCAGACGCCCGGAATGACGCCCGCCCTTGAGATTCTCGAACAGCACCAGCCCCAGCGCGGCCGTGCGCACCTGCTCGAACCCGAGCAGCACGATGGCCCGCGAAACCGTGCGAATGTTGCCGCCAAAGTTACTGTAAAACGGGGAGTTGGCCAGACGCAGGAGCTTCTGGGTCGTCGCGTAGTCCTTCAGCACGGCGTTCGACAGCTCGGCCACCGAACGCTTCATCGTGTCGTCGGAACACTGGGTAATCTCGCGGATGTGGCTGGAGATACCGGGGAAGTCCGGCTTGCGCCGGATCCGCCGCAGGATGAAATCGGACGAGGCGTCACCGGGCTCGCCACCGCCTTCCACCACGGCCAGCAGCGCCTCCCGGAATTCGCGCGCCGAGGCGAAGCGATCCTGCGGGTCCGGACGCGTCGCCCGCAGCACCAGCGCGTCGAAGCGCTCGTCCCCATTGCCCGCACGGCGCGATGGCGGCTCCAGCCCACCCGCGAGCATCGCCCGCCGCAGCGCCCCGGGGCCGGCGCCCGCAAACGCCCGCTCTCCGGTCAGCAACTCGTAAAACAGAACGCCCAGCGAGAACACATCGGCGCGTTCGCTCGCCGGCCCACCCGCAAGCTGCTCCGGTGCCAGGTAGTACGGGGTATCGGGCAGGTGGCTCTCGCCGCTACTGGCGGCATCCGGCAGCGCCATGCCAAGGCCGGTGATCCGCGCGTGGCCGTCCGCGTTCACGGTCACATTGGCCGGCTGCAGGGCACCGTGCAGCACGCCCTGCTCATGGGCGGCCGCCGCGGCATCGAGCAGCTCGCGCATCAGGGCCAGGGCGCGATCGATCACCAGGGGCCCGCGCGCCAGGATACGGTCCAGGGTCTCGCCCTCGACATACTCGAACACGAGATAGACGCCGCCGGCGTAGTCCCCGGCCTCGAAGATCGGCGCAATGTTCGGGTGGCGAAAGCGGCTGAGCCGTCGCGCATCGTCCAGCAGCGCCCGCCGCGTCTCGGCATCCGCCCCGGCATCGGTCAGCGTCCGGATCGCCACCTGGCGGTCCAGCACCGGATCATGCGCCAGGTAGAGCCCGTCACGGGCACTGGTGCCGAGTACACGGGTAATCCGGAAGCGCTCGATTGCGGGCTGCGCATCGCGTTCAGCCATCAGACAGCACCCCCCGGCACGCGCCCGGAGCACCGACGGGGCCTGTTACTCGCCCCGACCTGTTCGGATCCATCCGTCTTCTCCCTGTGATCTCGTCAATCCCGCAGCGGGATCGTCTTGCAGCCCGTTCCGAAGCCCATCGGATCTGGAACTGAATACGCGCTAGCCGGCCGGGTCGCGGGCGTGCTCCTTGAGGATCTCCAGCGGGATCACCGCCAGGGTCTCTTCATGGGTGGCGCGCAGGAAGACCCCCGGCGCCACCCCGGCCTGATAGGCCTCCAGCCAGCGCGCCGCACACAGACACCAGCGATCCCCCGCCGCCAGCCCGGGGAAGCCGAACGCCGGCACCGGGGTCATCAGGTCATTCCCGCGCGCCAGGGAGAAGTCCAGGAACTCGCGCGTAAGCTCCGCGCAGACCGTATGCATGCCCTGGTCATCGTAGCCGGTGGCGCAGTGGCCATCGCGGTAGAACCCGGTCACCGGGTCCCGCCCGCAGGCCTCCAGCGGACCGCCCAGTACATTCACCGATGGAAATGGCTGCATTGCTCCCTCCCGCTGTACGTTGCCTACAGGATAACGGAGCCGCGCGCCGATGCGGCGAGCGTTCACTCCGCCCGCGGGAATTCAGTCGGCGTCGGGCCAGCCCCATTCCTTCAGGTGGCTGCGCAGGTTCTCCGGCCGGTAGTCGTCATCCTGACCGTAGCGCTCGAGCACGCTCGGGTGCAGCTCGGTGGGGAACTCGGGCTGATACAGCGGACGCCGGTAGCGCCGCCGCACCCGGTAGATATGCCGCCGCGACCGGTGCAGCGGCGCCAGGGCATCGGGGCGCAGCGACTCGGGCAGATGCGATTCGATGGCCAGCCCGGCCGCTCGCGCCTGCTCGATCATCCAGGCCAGCGGGAACTCCGAGGCCAGGCGGCCCTGGTCATCCGGAGCATACCCCCCGCCAATGTCGGCATGCACACCACTGAACCATACCTGCTTCAAATCCAGGTTCCGGCGCGGCTCCCACAGCGTGGGCTCGAAATCGGCGCGCGTCTCGTCGATGGCCAGCGCGTGCCGCGCAATCCGCACATTGGGGCCCAGCTTGGTGTCGTAGAACTCGTCGGTGCGGTCCAGCAACCCCAGCAGCGAGAACGGGATGCCGAGCGCGCCGACCGTGTCCCAGGCACCGACAAAGCGGATCTCGCGATCCGGGTGGGCATGCTCCGCGCGAAACGCCCGCGAGGCCTCTCCATCCGGGGCGTGTGCGGCATCGGTCTTCTTGTAGTGGCGAAACGCCTGTTCGATCAGGCGCGCGTCCGGACGCCTGAGGATCCCGCAGTTGTTGATCAGGCCGCACAGGCTGCGCACGGTGTAGGCGCCCCGACTGAACCCGAACAGGAAGATCTCCGCACCCGGCGAGTAATTCTGCACAATGTAGCGGTAGGCATCCTGGATATTCTTGTGGATGCCGCGCCCGGTCACGCCCCCGGTCAGCCGGGCGTAGTAGGCACCCACCCCCCAGTCGTAGAAAACCTGCTGCGCGTCGCCGGCGGCATCCACCGGCGCGATCGCCCGCGCCATCCTCAGGACATTGGTCGGCACATCCGACTCCAGGTCCTCTTCCGGACGGTTCCAGGTACCGTCCGCACAGATCACGATCCTGCGCGTCATGCGCCCTCCAGGTTCATGTTTACCGCCATCGCGTCAGGCTCCGATGGGGATCCGGCGCACTTGTGCGCCGTCCGCCTGCTTGCGTCGAGGGGTATCGATCTTCAGCACCCCGTTGCGAAACCGGGCCTGGATCGCGGCGCTGTCGGCGTCTCCCGGCAGACTGAGGATGCGGCGGAATTGCCCGTAGCGGCGTTCCACTCGGTGGTAGCCGGCGTCCTCGTCTTCGGTCTCCTGACCCTTTTCACCGGAAATGATCAGCTCGTCACCATCGAGCGTCAGGTCGATCGCGCTTTCCTCGATCCCCGGGACCTCGACCGTGATGCGATAGTCCGTGCCGGTCTCGGCGATGTCTACACGCGGCCGCAGCAGCAGCGGCCCGGAATCGGGGCCCCCCGGGCCGGAACCGGTGCCAAAGAAATCCTCGAACATCCGGTCCATCTCGCGGTGCAGGCGCAGTAACGGATCGCTCCCCTCGCGGCGAGCCGGCACCACCTCGGGGCGCTCGTGTTCCTCGCGCTTGAACCAGTTCCAGGGCTTGAGCTTTTGCAGATCCATGATCGTCACCTCCGCAGGCTAAGGAACCTCGCGGGAAACCCGGATCCATCGCGTCCCCCTGATGCCTAGTAGGCAGGGAAACGGCCTTTTTCAAGGGAGCCGAACCACGTGCGATTCAATCAGCGTCTCCCTAGCCCCCGAAGGTCCGCGGGCGCGCCGGCAGCCGGCCCTTCTCCACCAGGCGCTCGATCCGGGAGAACACCTCGCCACGGCCGAACGGCTTCTTCATGAAGTCGTCCGAGCCAATACGATCGAGAAAAAACTGCTCCACCGCGTCCTCATTGCCGCTGATCATGATCACCGGCACATTCTCGGTGACCGGGTCGCGGCGCAGCTGGCGCAGCATGGCGAACCCGGTCATCCCGGGCAGGATGATGTCGAGGAAGATCAGGTCCGGCCGCTCCTCCCGTACCCGTTCCAGCCCCTCCTCGGCGTTCGCGGCACCGAACGCGTCCATCTCGTTCTGCCGCAGCATGTTCACCAGCAGCGCGACCACGGTGCGGGAATCGTCCACCACCAGCACGCGCAGGCCGCGCGCAGCCTCCTGCCGCGACTTCTTGCGCCGCTCGCCGCCCTTGCCGAAGCGCAGCAGGCTCCCCACACGCTGCATGTAACTCATGGCTGCATCCCCCTCCCTGGTGGCATTTCCGGGCGCCGGCGATGCCGCGCCATAGCGATCCGGACAATTCGTCTACAGCGCCATTGTTCCCGCCCCTCCCGGCTGCTGTCCAGCGCACGCGGGCGCGCGTTGCGGCCGGGCGCCCATGCGCGCATCATGCCGGTCTGCGGAGCACTGAAAGGAGTCAGCGGCGCGCCATGGTCCAGCCCACAGCCCACCCGAGCGGCAGCCGCCATCGGGGAACCCGCACATGAAGATCCTGGTCGTCGACCGCTCGCGCGTGTTCCGCGCGCTGTGGAGCCGTATGGTCCTGGCCGCGGGGCACAAGCCGATCATGGCCAGCAGTGGCGCCGAAGGGCTGGCGCGCATCGCGGAAAACGACCTCGAGCTGGTATGCGCCTCCATCACCCTGCCCGACATGAGCGGGACGGAATTCTGCCGCCAGGTCCGCGCTCAGGCCTCCGGCCATGACCTGCCACTGATCCTGCTCACCACGCAGCAGGATCACGAGATCCGGCGCGAGGCCTTCGAGGCCGGGGCCACCGATGTCCACGACAAGACCAATATCCGCGACCTGTTCCACCAGGCCGCACGCTACGGGCGGCCAGTGGAACACGCACACGAGGGGCATGTACTCTATGTGGAGGACAGCCCCACCGTCGCCCGCGTGATGACGCGCATCCTCGAGGGCATGGGGCTGGAGGTCGCACACTTCCGTAGCGCCGCCGATGCCCTTGACGCATTCGATCAAGGCAACTGGGACCTGGTCCTGAGCGATATCCTGGTCGAGGGCGAGATCAGCGGCATGGGGCTGGTCAGCCGCCTGCGCCAGCAATTCCCCGACAAGACGAGCCTGCCGATCGTGGCGATGTCCGGCATGGACGACCAGAACCGTCGCGCCGAGCTGTTCCGCCTGGGCGTGAACGACTTCGTGACCAAGCCGGTCCTGGAAGACGAGGTGCGCGCCCGCATCGGCAACCTGCTCGCCAACAAGCGCCTGTTCGAGGAGGTTCAGAGTCAGCGCAAGAAGCTCTACGACATGGCGATGATCGACCCGCTGACCGGGCTGCGCAATCGCAATGTCCTGGCCGAGTGTGCTGCGCGCTTCTTTACCGAGGCCAACCGGGCGGACATGCCGCTAAGCCTGATCCTGCTCGACATCGACCACTTCAAGAAGATCAACGACACGCATGGCCACCTGCTGGGTGACGAGGTTCTGGTCGGCGTGGGCGAACTGCTGCGCACCACCGGCCGCGAGTCCGATGTGGCCCTGCGCTTCGGCGGCGAGGAGTTCCTGCTGGTGCTGCCGGAGTGCGATCTCTTCGACGCTCATACCCGGGCAGAGGAACTGCGCCAGCAGCTGCGCGAGCTGCGCCCGGCGGGGCTCACGATCACCGCCAGCTTCGGCGTGACCAGCCGCCCGTCCGGCCGTGACGTCAGCATGAACGACCTGTTCCGGGTGGCCGACCAGGCCGTCTATCAGGCGAAAAACGAGGGCCGCGACCGCGTCGTATCCCGCGCCCTCGATGACGCCACCGCCCCGACACCCGCGCAAGACGACACCCCCGCGGAAAACCCGGGCACCAGCGTGCAGCCGGCCGGCTGAGCAGCCGTCCCGGCGCCGCGACCGCGTCAGTTCTGGATGCGCCAGCTGCCGTCCGGCTGCCGGCACGCCGTCCCGTAGACCTGCTCGGTCTGCCCGCCAATCACTGCGTCGATGGTGTATTCCCGACAGGGGCCAGCGGTGCTCTCGTAGGTCCGCGTCGGCACCACCGTGTACTGGTTGCCGGAATCCGGGTTGACCCATTGCGAGGGCACCCCGGTCCGCACGCTCTCCAGGGTCTGGGCCGTCTTCAACCGGTCCACCTCGTCCATCGACTGTCCGACTGACCCGCCGATGGCCGCACCGACAAGGGTCCCGGCGATGATGGCCGCGGTTCTCCCGCGCCCGGACCCCACCTGCGAGCCCAGCGCCCCGCCCAGCACGCCACCAATCACCATGCCGGCCTGTTCCTGCGTACCCTGATGCGTGGCGCAGCCGCTCACGCCCAGAGCCGCAGCCAGAGCTGTCGCCAGAATGACCTTTCGCCACATACCGCCCTCCAGGACCCGCGGGAGTTACCCTCGATAAAACTATAGACCACGGATATCCAGCAGCAGGGAGCGGTACGTCTCACTCCGGCGCCGGTGGCGCCCCTGCCTCGCCCTTTCCAGAGGCCTCCGGCTGCGAGGCATTGATCGCGCGCTGGAACACCCAGCTCTTGATTTCGCGAATCTGCTCCACCATGGTCCGGGACAACGGTACGGTGTTGATCACATTGCGGATCACATCGCGCTGATTGAAGACCCGGTCCTCGCGGTAGGCGTCGATGCGTGCCGATTTCACCGCCTGCTCGATTTCCGCCCCGCTCCAGCCCTCGGTGCTCGCAGCCATGTAGTTCAGGTTGAAGTCCTCGATGCTGCCGCCATGGCGCAGCACATGAATGCGCAGGATCTCCTTGCGCTCGTCCACATTGGGCAGATCGAGGAAGAACAGCTGATCGAAGCGACCCTTGCGCATCAGCTCGGCCGGCAACTGCTGGATACGGTTCGCCGTGGCTGCCACGAACACCCGCGGCGACTTCTCCTGTAGCCAGGTCAGGAAGCTGGAGAAGATGTTGACGTTGCCCGCGCTGCCAGCGGCATGGCTGTCGAAGCCGAATGCATTCTCCAGTTCGTCCACCCACAGCACCATCGGGGCGATCTCTTCGGCGATGCGCGTCGCCCGCGCGAAGGCGTATTCCGGCGTGCCGAAGCTGCCCGACAACACCAGGCTCATGTCCAGCCGTACCAGCGGCAGATTCCAGGCGGTGGCGATGGCCTTGGCCGCCATGCTCTTGCCGCAGCCACTCACGCCCATGAACAGCACCCCGGCCGGCAACGGCACGTTGTCGCGCCAGGCCTTCTCGCTGAACAGGTCGGCCCGGGTGCGCACCCACTCCTTCAGGTTCTCCAGCCCGCCGATCTGATCCAGCGACGGCTGCGGCGGATAGAACTCCAGACAGCTTTCCTTGCGCAGGATCTGGCCCTTCTCCTCCTGGATCTCGGCCAGCATCTCGGCCTCGGGCATCGGCTTGCCCCGGAACAGGCGGGCACTCAGATGCCCGACCTCGTTCAGGGACAGCCCGCGCATCCCCGCCGCGACGCGGAACAACTGCTCGCGCGGCACCGCCTCGGTGCCATGGGTGTGCTCGAGTTGCTCCAGCACCTCGGCCTCCGAGGGCAGATCCACCTCGACCAGGAAGACCTCCTTTTTCAGGATCTCGGGCAGCTTCAGCAGCGGACAGCTGAGGAACACCACGTTGCGACCCTTCTTCAGCTGGTAGTAGAGGTCGCGGACTCCGCGCACCAGCGCCGGGTTGTCATCGAACCAGGTAGGCAGGTCCTTCAGCAGGACCATGCGTGGCGCATCCGTCTCCCCTGCGGCCACCCGGGCCACCGCCGCGACCGGATCGGTGGTCGGCGCGTCCGGGTCATCGTGTTCGCCGAACCCATGGCTCGCGGACCAGACGTCCAGGTGGCCATCCTCGCCGTAGAACGAGCGCGCGACCGAGCGCAGCAGCCGCTCCAGGCGATCCTCGTCCCAACCCAGCAAGTAGAACACCGGATAACGCGACTTGAGTCCGCGCAGGATCTTGTGTGCCGTCCGATTCTCCAGCTTCTTGCCCAATCCGTTGCTCCTTCGAGGTACCCCGCCGGAGTGTACCCATCCCTCGCCGATCATCCACGCCACCCGTGCGCATCGTCTACCCTGAGACCATTGGCCCGCCCCAGCCACGGAGAACCCATGCCGCCAGTCCACCGCCGGATCACACGCGCAAGCCTGGGGCGTGGCGTGCTGGTCCTGCTGATTGCGCTGGGTATCGGTATCGCCCTGTGGTTGGGGGACCCGGCCCGCCTGCTGGCCTGGGGCGAGACCTTCGCGGGCGGCCCCTGGGCCACCGCCGGGCTGGTGCTCCTCATGGCACTGATGCTCGTCTTCGCCCTGCCGGGGACGCTGGTCATATGGCTGATCGCCCCGTTCCATCCGCCGCTGGTCGCGGTCGGCCTGTTGCTGATCGGCAGCACGAGTGGTGCCTGGGGGGCCTACCGGGTCGCCGCCCGCCTGGCGCGCACCGAACACCCGCGCAGCGAGGATAACTGGCTGACGGATTTCCTGCGGCGCCACGGCCATGTCGCCACGCAGATGGCGCTGCGGGTGTTCCCCGGTTTCCCGCATTCAATGGTCAACTACGCCGGCGGGGCCCTCGGCCTGCCGCTGGGCGGCTTCCTGCTGGCGGCCGTGCTCGGCCTGGCCGTCAAGTGGAGCGTCTACGCCACTGCCATCCACGAGGCCACGGAGGCCATCGCCACCGGCGAGGTCCTGCAACCCCGGACCCTCCTGCCGCTGGTCGTGCTGGCGATTTTCCTGTTGCTCGGATCGGTGCTGCGCTACTGGATTCAGCGCCAGCACTCGCGCCGGCGGGCGGGCCGGCCATGACGGCGTACCCATGCGGTCGCCCCCCTCAAACCGAGAACGGTTTCCCGCTACACGCCCGCAACCCTGTCACCGTCCGGCAGGTTCGTTAGACTGTCCTCCCGCATTCCAGCGCACCCTCTACGTGACTCGAGAGCCCTCCCCACAACCCTGTTCGGACATCGGCGACGTCAATCAGCGTTTCTACGATGGCCTGTGGGCAGATACCCGCCTGGTAGCCCCGGAGCGCTTCAATACCTGGGCCCTGGTCTCCCGTCTGGCAGCGTCCCATAAGCGCCGCCTTGAAGTGGGGCCAGGTATGCGCCCGCGCCTGCCCATCGAGGACACCCACTTCGTCGACATCAGCCAGCCGGCCCTGGCCGCACTGGACCATCGGGGCGGTGTCACCCAGACCGCGCCGATCTCCGCCCTGCCCTATGCAGCAGACCGCTTCGATCTGGTGTGTGCACTGGACATCATCGAGCACGTGGAGGACGACGAAGCGGCCCTTGGCGAGCTCTCGCGGGTGGCCGCGCCCGGGGCCCGGGTACTGCTGTCGACCCCGCTGCACCCGGAATACTGGACCCCGTTCGACGACATCGTCGGCCACTACCGGCGCTACGAGCCGGCGCATCTGATCCAGCTACTCGAACGCCACGGGCTGACGATCGAACAAAGCGCGATCTTCGGGATGAAACCGAAATCCTCGCGCCTCACCGATCTCGGGATGTGGTTCCTGCAGCGCCACCGCCCGGTCGCCATGAAGGTCTACAATCGTTTCCTGATGCCCCTGGGCCTGCGCCTGCAGAAGCCACTCGCACTGAGCCCTGGCATGGTGCCTACCGAGGGAGTGCAGGAGGTCTTCCTGGTCTGCCGCCGCAGACCCTGAGATCCTCCGGCCGCGCGGGCGTCCTGCACCGGACGCGCCCCGGGCCCGCTGAAAAACCGGCCTTTCCTCATGCCCGCTTGAAGGAACCACCCGCCCCGGCGTAATGTCTTCCCAAGCAAGACTCCCGAGAGACCATCCGATGCTCGATCTGCTGCGTTCACGTTCCACCTATCGCGATCAGCGCTTCCAGCTGTCCCTGCTGGTGCTGGCCACGGGCTTCGTGCTGACCGTGCAGAACCCCGAGGCACAGGAATCCGCCGCCGAACTGTTCTCCAAGATCGAGTTCCCGAATCTGGCCCAGGTCCAGGACATGCGGCCGCAATTGCCACCACCGTGGATGGAAGGCGACCAGTTCGTCAGCGAGGACAGCGAGTCCACGCCCGTCGTACCCCTGCTGGAACGCACCGACGCGCGCTCGCCCGACGCGCGCGAGCGCCCGACCCGCGCAGCCGGCGACTAGCGACTCTGGCGGGGCGGCTCACAGCTCCGCCGCGCAGACCCGGTTGGCTCGCCTCGCGCTTGGCGCAGCAGAACCGCCGGTCCGCCTCTCCTAGCAGATCCTCCGGGGCGTCAAACGCGCCCCGCTCACCGTGCTTACGCCGAGGCTGACCGTCAACGTGTCGGTCACGTTGTTCGACTGTGCCAATCGCAGCGTCTCCACCTCTCGGCGCACCCGCGCCTTTGTTAGGCTCTCGGTCCCAACCGTACAACAAGCCAGACCGCATGACCGACACCTTCAAGGCTCTGATCCTCGAACACACGCCCGATGGACCGCGGGCGGCAATCCGCCCACTCAAGCTCGATGACCTGCCCGCCGGCGAGGTCCTGCTGCGCGTGCACTACTCCGGGCTGAACTACAAGGACGGCATGATCCTGCAGGGGCAAGGGAACCTGGTCCGTGACTACCCGCACGTCCCGGGCATCGACCTGGCCGGGACAGTCCTCGAGTCCGCGGACCCACGCTACCGCGCGGGCGACCCCGTTGTGCTGACTGGCTACCGGGTGGGCGAAACCCACTGGGGCGGCTACGCCGAGCGCGCCCGGGTGCAAGCGGACTGGCTCGTCCCGCTGCCTGCCGGCTACAACGCACGCCAGGCCATGGCCGCGGGCACCGCCGGATTCACTGCCATGCTGGCGATCCAGGCCCTGGAGGACCACGGCCTGCAGCCAGACGCCGGCGCGATCCTGGTCACGGGTGCCTCCGGCGGCGTGGGCAGCATCGCCGTACGTCTGCTGGCCCACCTGGGCTACACGGTCACCGCCGTCACCGGCCGCGCGGAGAACGCCGACTACCTGCACCGGCTGGGCGCCTCGACAATCCTGCCCCGCGCCGACCTGGCCGAGGTCCCGAACAAGCCCTTGCTGCGCGAGCGCTGGGCCGGCTGCGTGGACACGGTGGGGGGCGACATGCTGACCCATGTACTCGCCGGCATGGGCTATGGAGGCTCGGTGGCGGCCTGCGGCCTGGCCGGGGGGGCACAGCTCAAAACCACGGTCCTGCCGTTCCTGTTGCGCGGCATCAACCTGCTGGGGATCGACTCGGTGATGTGCCCCACCGAACGACGGCTGGCGACCTGGAAACGCCTGGCCGCGCTGCTCCCCGGCCACGATCTGGAGGCCATGACCACCGAGATCGGACTGGATGACCTGCCGCATTACGGCAAGCAGATCCTCGCCGGACGAATCCGCGGGCGCACGGTGGTTTGCGTAGGAAAACAAGTTTCCCCAGAGCCTGGCGACAACGGCACCAACTGACGCCCCCAAACCGGCTATTCTGCGGGCACACCCCTCCGGAGATCCCCATGACCGAACTCGCGTCCCGACTGAAGTCCATCCGCGACCGCCTCGCCGAACTGGAAGCCATGGCCCGGGAGGACCGAGCGGAGGCCGCCCACCGACTCGCCGCCGAACTGACGCGGGAGCTCAATCAGGCGCTGGAGGAAGCCCCCGGCTCCACGGACGGCGGGCCCGCGCCGACATCCGGCGAACCCCGTCCGCCGCGCGACCCGGTAGAGAAATGCCCGCGCTGCACCCTGCGCAGTTTCACCTTTCAGGACGGCACCATCCGCGAGCGCCCGGACGAACCGGGACATTTCGAGGCCCAGTACCAGTGCATGAGCTGCGGCCACGAGGCCTGGCGCCGACTGGGCTAACACGGGACGCCGGCCCGGACCCACGTCTACAGCTGGCCGCGCGTCCAGCGCACGATATCCGCCGCGCCCATGGCCCCCGCCTGGCGGGCCAGCTCGCGACCGCCGCGGAACAGCGCCAGCGTCGGGATGCTGCGAATCCCGAACTGCTGTCCCAGGTCGGGTGCTGCCTCGGTGTTCACCTTGGCCAGCCGCACGGTGGGCTCCAGCTCCCCAGCCGCCTGCCGGAACTGAGGCGCCATCATCTTGCAGGGGCCACACCAGGGCGCCCAGAAATCGACCAGCAGCGGGATATCGTTGCGCTCGACGTGCCGCCGGAAATTCGTGCTCGTCAGTTCCAGCGGTTCGCCAGCGAACAACGGCTGGTGGCACTGACCGCACTTCGGGCCCGCGCCAAGGCGCGGGGCGGGGATTCGATTAACCGCATCGCAATGCGGACACACCACATGCAGGGACTCACTCACAGCAGCACCTCGCCATTACCACCCGACAGACCGCCTCATTCTACTCCGCGCCGCGGCAGCAACCAGCCGAACAGAAGATGGGTCAACCACCAGACCCCGGCACAAAAAGCCATCACCACGCCCAGCCACGCAACCGGATGCATCCACTCCTGGACCTGACCGCCCGGGCCCAGCACCCAGTTCACGTTGTTCTCGGGGTCCGCCAGCGCAAACGTCAGCAGCAGGATGGCCCAGCCCAGCACCAGCATGTAGCGCCAGGCGCGGGGGTCGTAGCCCAGGCGCCAGACCAGCCAGATCAGTACAAACGGAAGCGGCAGGTGGTACAGCGACAGCAGCCGCACGAATAGCGGGATCTCGGGGTTGAACATGTAGTGCACGATCCCCAGCGGCGCCCAGCCCCACACCACCATGCTCAGCAGGAAGTCCAGCACCCAGCCCAGTTCCAGCAGCACCACCGCCACCAGCATCATGCTGGCGATGCGCCGGCTCTCCAGCCAGGTTGCGAGCAGCCCGCCCAGCAGCGCCACATTGGAAAACCACAGGAAATTGAACCAGCCGTGCACCGTCGCATACACCGGCACCAGAGCCAGCACGAACGCCAGATATCCCCACTTGAAGCCCTGCGGGAGCGTGCCCGCGCCTGCCCCTGTACCCTGTTGCTTCAAACGACTTGCTCCTGGCTGTACCCCGTCTCAGGGTAGCAGCATGCCTCCTGCATTCCAGAGAAACACTGATCCATGAGAAACCTGTTCGTCCTTGCCCTGCTCCTGACCCTCGGCGCTGCACCGGCCACCCTGGCGGCGGAGGCGCGCGACCGCGATCCACCCACCATCGGACTGGCACTGGGCTCGGGCGGCGCCGCCGGCCTTGCGCACATCGCCGTGCTGCAGGTCTTCGACGAGCTGGGCACACAGCCTGACCGCATTACCGGCACCAGTATCGGCGCGGTCATCGGCGCCCTGTACGCCGCCGGGCTGAATGCCGACGAGATCCTGGATCTCTTCGACGACTTCGCCGGCTCGGAGCTGGACGCCCTGACCGGTCTGGCGCAATCTAACCTGCGACTGCGCGACCTGATCCCGCTGCGGCTGGGGCACGACGCCCTGCTGGATTCCGGCGAATTCCTGCGCTTTCTGAGCGAACACACCGAGGCCCGCGAGTTCGACGACCTGCGCATCCCTCTTGCCGTGGTGGCCACCGACTTCCGCACCGGCGAGAACGTGGTGATTGACGAAGGCGACCTGTTCGCGGCCGTCGAGGCCAGTATGGCGGTACCCGGGCTGTTCGCCCCCGTGCAGCGCGACGACCAGTACCTGATTGACGGTGGCGCCTCCAACCCGCTGCCCTACGATCTGTTGCAGGGCCAGTACGACTACGTGATCGCAGTCGACGTGTCCGGCACCGGCGAACGCAACGACACCGACGATCTGGGCATCACCGACCTCCTGTTCAAGAGCTTCAGCATCATGCAGGGGTCCATCATTCGCCAGATGAAGCGCTACGATCCACCCGATCTGTACCTGGTACCCGATACCGACGGGATTCGCCTGCTGCATTTCAACCGCATCGGCGAGATCATGGAAAAGGCGCAGCCGGTCGCCGACGAGCTGCGCGAGCAGCTCGCCGCGTGGGGGATCGAGGCCGAGCAGGACAAGCCGTAAACGCCCCGCGACCGCCGCGTCCACTCGCGGCAAACCCGGGGACAACGCGCGCCGACTCATGAATCCGCGTGCCCCTGGCCTATACTCCGGGCATCCGCCGCAACGGACGCGGCGCCACCCCCGGATGCGAGAGCCGTGAACCGCGACGCGCCCCAGCCCCCAGACGCTCCCCCAGCCGCCCCCGAGGACCGCCCGCCGGATACCCCCGGCACGGGCCACACATTGTGGTTCACCCGGCGCGAAGACCGGGTCTGCGGTCCCTATCCCGAAGCGGCGATCGGCCGTTTCCTGATCCTTGGCCGGCTGCGCCCGGATGACTCGGTCAGCCGCGACCAGGAGACTTGGTGGCGGATCGCCCAGTGCCCTCAATTGATCCCGGAGGAACTGCACAACGCGCATAGCCCGGAGGGGCGCGAACGCCTGGATCAGGCCCGGCTGCGCGAGGACGAGCGCCTGCGCGAGCGTCGCCACGGCAACCCGCCGGCAGAGATCCTGGAACGCCGCAAGGGCGACCGCCGCTGCCCCGAATCGCCGGAAGCCCTCAGCCACCGCCAGCAGTGGCGCGAGATCCTGGAACGTCCGCCCGCGCCCTGGAGCGCCTGGCTGCGCGGCCCGCGGCCGTGGCTGGCCGGCGGCATCCTCGTGACCGTGGCGGCCGTACTGCTGATCAGCTTTGCCCTGCGCTTCGAACGCGAACCGGCGCCCGACTGCACCCAGCCCGCGGCCCCGGGAGTCAACTGGAACTACTGCGATCAGGCTGGTGCCGACCTGCGCGGCATCGATCTGAGCGGGGCCTCGCTGCACAGCACCCGCCTGGCCGGCGCACGCCTACGGGGCGCGCGGCTGTCCGGAGCAGACCTGCGCTTTGCCGACCTTACGCTGGCCGGGCTGGAACGGGCCGAACTCGACGGCGCCAACCTGACCGGCGCCGACCTGATCCGGGCAAACCTCGCCGGCGCCCGTCTGGAAGACGCCGATCTCTCCCATGCCAACCTGAGCGGTGCCAACCTGACCGATGCGCGGCTGGACGGCGCCCGGCTGCGCCACAGCATCTGGGTCGATGGTCGGCGCTGCGCACGCGACTCGGTGGGCACCTGCGACTGAACCCCGCATGCCGTGCGCGAATCAGTCACCGCCGCGGTCTTCCGGCTCCAGTTCGATACCCAGCGCCGCGGCCTGCTCGGCCCAGTAAGGCTCCGCCGCGCAGGAACAGCAGTCGCACCAGACCGCGACCCCTGCATGCATGCTGAGGCGGCTGAACGGCGTTGCCACAGGGCCCGCATTCACTGGGCCCGCCTCCACGGATGGCGGGGTCGATGCGCGCCGAACCGCTTCGGACTTCCTGCTCAATCGAAAGCTCATGTGCCTCTCCCCTCCCGTGCCGCGGGCGCCCGGCGCAGATCCCTGACAGGCCCCCATTTTTAAGAATAGACCGAGCCTGCGTCTGTGCAGGCCGACCACGGGCCCCTACAATCCCAGTCTCGCCTCTAGCCCCGGCCACCATGCTCACCCGACGCGACAAGGTCCTGCTATCGGTCTCCGCCGCCGTGCTGATGGGCATCCTCCTGCCCCTGGCCGCCCTCGCGTGGTTCCTGTGGCAGGAATCGGTCGCCGCCGAGGAAGAACGCCTGGCGGAACTGGCGCAGCGCCTGGGCGAACAGACCGAGGGTGCGCTGGTCGACGCCCGCGAACTGCTGGACCGGCTGAACCGACTGGAGCTCGAACCCTGCTCGCCGGAACACCTGGAACACCTGCAGGATGCCGCGATGGCCCGCCCTTATGTGCGCGCCATTGGCTACTGGCGCGCGGCCGAGCGCGAGTGCGGGGCCGGCTTCGTGCAGGGGGAGGCGTTGACCCCACCGCGCGCCAGCCGTATCTACGACACCGGCGTGGTCGCCTGGTGGCCCGGGCCCGACACCGCGGTGGGCGGCGTGGAGCTGTTCCTGATGCGCTTTGGCCAGCACGACGTCGCGATCGACCCGCGCCTGCTGATGTCCCCGGGTATGCTGGAGGATCAGCAAGTAGGCCTTTGGGTGGAGGGGCTGGCCATGAACCGCCACCCGCACGACTCCGAGCTGCCCGACCCCGAGGCCACTCCCCCCGGCCTCAGTGTGGACCGGGCGCAAGCCCGTATTGTTAGCCGATTCTCGCTCGGCACCCTGTTCCCGATCGATGTGATCGCGGTACAGCCCCTGGCCGCCTTCTGGGATCGCTACCTGCCCACCCTGATCCTGGCCGGAGTCTTCGGGCTGCTGCTGGTGGCCCTCTGGCTAGTGCTGGTGCTGCGCTATCTGCGACGCCACCTGAGCCTGACCAGCGAACTCCGCGAAGCCATCGCCCGCGACCGCCTGAGCGTCGAATACCAGCCGATCGTGGACCTTGCCGACGGCCGCTGCCGCGGCGCGGAGGCGCTGGCGCGCTGGCACCGCGAGGACCACGAAACTATTGGCCCGGATGTGTTTGTCCCGCTGGCGGAGGATACTCACCAGGCCACCGATCTCACGCTCGCCATCCTGCGTACCATTTTGCGCGAACAGGGCGCCACCCTGCGCGCACGCCCGGACCTCGCGATCAACCTCAACATCACCGGTCAGGATCTGGTCTCGGACCGTTTCGGCGATGCCCTGCGCACCGCCCTGCGCGAAGCGGGCGTGGACCCGCGATCGATCAGGCTGGAACTGACCGAACGCTCCCTGCTCGACAGCGACGCCGTCCACCGCCGACTGCGGGAATTGCGGCGCCGCGGCCACCGCATCGCGGTCGACGATTTCGGGACCGGGTACTCCAGTCTGTCCTACCTCGAGCGCCTCGAACTGGATACACTGAAACTCGACAAATCCTTCTGCGATGCCATCGCCCACGAGACCACCACCAGTCCGGTCATTGGCCACGTGATCGAGATGGGCCGTGCCCTGGGCCTGCACATCGTCGCTGAGGGCATCGAATCGGAGCACCAGGTCGAATGGCTGCGCCGCCAGGGCGTGGACGGCGGGCAGGGCTATCTCTTCAGCCACCCGCTGACCGCCGCAGCCTTCCGTTCCTGGTGCGAGCACCACTGAGGCAAACATGCAAGCACCCACAACCTGCCGGCGCCGAACCCGCCATCCCGCAGCGGCCCTACTGCTGACCACGATACTTGGCGGTTGCGCCCTGCTGCCCGTGGAGGGCGAGCGTCCGAGCACGGACCCGGCCCCCGAGTCCACGGCCACACAGGCCGATGGTGCGGCGGCGGAAGCAGACGACGCCCAGGCCGGCGATGCGCGTACGCAGGAGCTGCAGATTGCCCACTCGGAAACGGCCGAGCAGGAGCGCATCACCGCGTTGCTTGCGCACGGCCACGAGCCCCTTGAAGCCGACCGCCTCGGCTACTACATGGACGTTCTCGGCGCGCGCCTTCGCCAGGAACTGGCGGGCCTCCCGGTCGCGATCGAGCACCGCGACCGCGGCATCCGCCTCGCCCTGTCCGCGGCCGCCAGCGCGGACGACCAGGGGCAGGCCCTGACCGTGATCGGCCGCCTGCTGGATGAATTCCGCGCCAGTCTCGTCACCGTAACCGCCCTGGGACCGGCTGCCAGCACCACGGCCAGCTCTCAGGCGGACCCGAAGGCGCGCGCCCTGGCCGCCGGCCACGCGCTGGCACAGACCGGCATCGGCGCGGAGCGCCTGGTACTGCGCAGCCGTCCACAACCCGCTGCCGCGGGCACGAGTTCGTCCGAGGCGGCCTCGCAGCTCGAACTCCTGATCCAGCCCCTCGCCACGAGTTGAACCACCACCCGCCGCAACCAGAGGCGCACCCGCTGGCTCACAGCCCGGAACCGGAAGAACCCGACCATGACCCACCCCACAACCCTGCCGCCCACCACCGGCATATCGGACCAGCACACTGGCAACCCCGGCGGGGACGAACCCGACAGCGCGTTCTACCGCACCCTGCTCGAATCGACCCGCGCTATCCCCTGGAAGATCGACTGGGCCACCATGCGCTTTGCCTACATCGGCCCCCAGATCGAGGCCCTGCTGGGCTGGACCCCCGAGAGCTGGGTCAGTATCGACGACTGGGTGGAACGCATGCACCCGGAAGACCGCGAAACGGTGGTCAATTTCTGCGTGAAACAGTCACAGTCGGGCATCGACCACGAAGCCGACTATCGCGCACTGACCCGCGATGGCCACTACGTATGGATCCGCGACGTTGTCCACGTGCTGCGCAAGGACGGCGAAGTCGAGGCCCTGATTGGGTTCATGTTCGACATCAGCGAACGCAAGCTTCAGGAAGAAGAGCTACTGCGCCTGCAACGCGAGCTGGAAGCGCTTTCCTACCATGACGCCCTGACCGGAATTGCCAATCGACGCCAGTTCGACCTGGCGCTGGAACGCGAGTGGGCACATTCCCGCCGTGACCAGCGTTCGCTCGCCCTGATCATGCTCGATATCGACCACTTCAAGGAATACAACGACCGCTACGGCCATCCGGCCGGCGATGCCTGTCTGCAGCAGATCGCGGCCTGTCTGGGAGAGGTCACCCAGCGCGAGCAGGACCTGCTGGCGCGACTGGGGGGCGAGGAATTCGTCCTCCTCCTGCCGGATACCGACCTCGATGCCGCCCATGATCTGGCTGCGGACTGCCTGCGACGCATCCGTGACGCCGCAATCCCGCACGCCAGTTCGCCGCTGGCCACCCATCTCACCGCCAGCGCCGGCGTGGCCAGCGTCGTGCCCGCAATGGACGATGCCCCCGTCCGGCTCATGGAGGTGGCCGACCGCGCGCTGTACCAGGCCAAGCGCAGCGGCCGCGACCGCACGGCCATCGCCCCCACACCACCACCCGCGTAGCCGTACGCCGCTCGCCCACTAAAGCCCCGCCGCAGGGAGAATCCCGCCAGGCAGCCGCGCATGCCGGCGGCCCGCGTTTGCGCCACCCCAGGCACGGTGCGCGACTCGAGGAGCGGGGAACGGACGCCCACAGCAGAACGCTGCTTTGCGAGCGATCTCGATACCAGCGCCGCCGCGATCGCCCGCACCATCCTCAACCTGGCCGACAACCTGGGGCTCAAGTCCGTGGCCAAAGGGGTGGAAACGGAGGCCCAGAAGGCCTTCCTGCAGGACAACGGCTGTCACACCCTGCAGGGGTTCCTGTTTGCCCAACCGCAACCCGCCGACCAGTGCGAGGCCCTGCTGGAACAGGGCATGGACATCCCGTGGGCGCGGCCTGCCGAGCATGCCTGAACCGCACAGGTTCGGAAAATGGTCCGCACACCCGCGCTCCGGCAACACACGCACCGACTGCGCGGACGTCCGGCACGCCCCGACCGCAGGCACTACCATCGGTCTCATGCACCCGGAAAACGCCACTGACTGCACGCCCGCGCGCTCGACTCGCTTCTGCGTGCCGACCCAACCCGACGCCCGCGCGGCCATGATGCCGCGCTCGCGCCCTGCCAGGACGGGCGCGCGTGTGCGCACAGGCATCATCATACTGTCCGGGGCCCTGCTGGCGGCCGGCTGCAGTGCGTTCCCCCTCACGGTCGATGCGCCACGCGAAGTGCCCTACATCTGCGCCTACGGCCCCGAGCTGATCGCGAGCTTCGAGGACGACCGGGTGGAACTCGCCTTCAACGGGGCGCGGGCACGACTGCAGGCCACCGAGGTGGCCTATGGCGAACGCTACGCCAGTCCCGGCGGGGACGTCGCCTTCTGGACCCGCGGCGATGCCGCCATGCTCGAGATGGCCGGCGTGTTCTGGAGCTGCCGCGCCCTGCCCCCGCGCCGATGAGCACCCGCACCACGGACTTTGTCCGGCGGGCCACCGGTGCCCGCCAGGCGGAACCCGAGCAGGTGATCCAGACCCTGTGGAGCAGCTACGGGGAGATCGTCCGCTACCGGCTGCAAGGGGCCGACCGGCCGACAGTCATCCTCAAGCACGTGGTCTTTCCCGACGCGATGGATCATCCGCGGGGCTGGAGCAACGACCGCTCGCATCAGCGCAAGGTTCGCTCCTACCAGGTGGAGATGGCCTGGTATCGCGACTGGGCCAGCCTCTGCAACCCCGTTAGTCGTGTGCCCCACTGCCTGGCCACCAGGACCATCGGCGACGAGCACCTGCTCCTGCTGGAAGACCTCGACGCCGCCGGCTTTGCGCGGCGCAAGGAACACCTGACCCGCGCCGAGGCGCAGCACTGCCTGCACTGGCTGGCCCGCTTCCACGCGCGCTTTTTGGGACAGGCCCCGAAGGGGTTGTGGCCCGAGGGCAGTTACTGGCACCTGGCCACGCGCCCGGACGAATGGGCCGCCATCGAGGACCCGGCGATTCGCGCCGCGGCCCCCGCGCTGGACGCCGCCCTGACCAGTGCCCACCACCGCACCCTCGTCCATGGCGACGCCAAAGTCGCGAACTTCTGCTTCACGCCCGGGGCCGACGCGGTCGCCGCCGTCGATTTCCAGTACGCAGGCGGTGGCTGCGGGATGCGCGACGTGGCCTATTTCCTCGGGAGCTGCCTGGACGAACGGGAACAGGAGGCCTGGGAGGCCGAACTGCTGGATGTCTATTTCGCCGCGCTGGGCGAGGCCCTGCACGCGGAAGGCAAGAGAGACGCGGCCGGGGCCGTCGAGCGCGAGTGGCGCGCGCTATTCCCGGTGGCCCAGGCCGACTTCTACCGCTTCCTGGTCGGCTGGATGCCGGGCCACTGGAAGATCCACGACTACAGCCGGCGCACGGCGCTCGGGGTGATTCACCGCATTCAGGAAGAAGGCGGGTCCGGCACGGGCCCAGAATCCATCCCGGGGTCCATCCCCAGCTCCTCCGCCACTTCCAGCCAGTAGGGTTCCGCCGAGCAGCTTCCCCAGGCCGCGGTCGTGCCTGCCGGTTCCGCGTCCGGGGCGGGCGCTTCACTCGCCGATTCGGTGTTGTTCCGGCTCGTTTTGGTCGTCATCGGTGAGTTATGGCACGCCCGGGCGCCTATCACGGAGCGGGGGAGTCGGCCGCGGCCGCGCCCGCCGCGCCGGAAAATCCGGGACCGCGCACATCGTCGGTTGACCAGCCGCGGTTGCTGTCACGCCCGGTAACCCACCACTCGTGCACGAACAGACGCAGCGGGCCCCGCACCCGCTCCTCGAAGCGGGTCGGCAGGATGAAGCCCTCGACCTTGGCATACTCCAGGAAGGTCGTGTCCACATGGGCGCCCTGGGTCGGACCAAAGCCGTTCAGCGTGATGTGCACGCGATAGATCAGATCCGTCTCCGGATGCATCCACATCACGACCTGGTCCCGGTCGGCCTCGCCAAACCCCGGCTCGAGGGTGGCCAGGACGCGCCGATAGCGCACCCCGCCCTCGCGCCGATCCTCCAGGCGCTCGAACCCCGTTGCCCGATGCTTCACGAAGCTGGGTCCGTAATGAAACAGCTCGCCGGCATCCGTGGTCATCGCGCTGGCACGAATCCGCTCGGGATCCGTGCTGCGCTCGCCGTCGTAGTACACCCGAAATACGTCGCCATGGCGGTACACGCTCTTGGTGCCCTCCGGCCCGGTGTAGTGGAGGGCGTACAGATCATCGGCGGGGCGGAAGCGCTCCTCCCCCACCCCGCGGTAGCCCGCGTCGGCCACCAGTGGCTGGATGCGCTGGATCATGCGCCCCCATTCGCCATCGGTCGCCTGGTTCAGGTCACCGTCGAACGCGCGCAGATCCCCACCGTGCGCCGCGAGCGCGCGCTGGAACAGAACGTCCGCCGTCAGTCCATCCTCGAACGTCGCGCCGGGACCGGGCTGGGGAAAGGTCCCGCCACAGCCGGCCAGCAGCACCGCCAGCCCAAGCCACAGAACCGCCCACGAGCCTCCCAAACGTGTTGAGTGCCCCATGCCATCGCTCCTTGCCATAAATAGCTGTACTTTTCTTGTACACTCCCTGTACAGTATTTTCAATGACGCAGGTCGTTCCCTCACCGTCCGGAGTCCACCATGACATCCATCTTCCCGTCCCGAGCCGCTGCCGCTGCCGACGCGCCCGCCAACCCCGTCGTCGATGCGATTCGCGAGGCGGTCGCCTACATCGAATTCACCCCGCGCGGCCAGGTCCTCGACGCCAACGAGCGTTTCCTCCAGGCCGTGGGCCACAGCCGCGAGGACGTGATCGGGCAGCACCACCGGATGTTCTGCAGCCCGGAGTACGCCCGTTCGCTGGAGTACCGCGACTTCTGGCGCCGCCTGGGGGACGGGGAATCGCGCGCCGGCACCTTCCCCCGGGTGACACGCTCGGGCGATACCCTCTGGCTCGAGGCCACCTATTTTCCCGTGCGCGACGCCCATGGGCGGGTGGAGAAGGTGGCAAAACTGGCCTACGACGTGACCGAACGGCAGGCTCAACTGCGCGACCAGGCTGCGGTGTTTACCGCGCTGGACCGGTCCATGGCCGTAATCGAATTCACCCCGGACGGGGTGATCCTCAAGGCGAACGACAACTTCCTCAGGGCCGTGGGCTATGATCTGGACGCGATCCGCGGCCAGCACCACCGCATGTTCTGTGACGAGGCCTTCTACCGCGATCATCCGGACTTCTGGGAGCGCCTGGCGCACGGGCAGTTGATGAGCGGCAAGTTCCGCCGGCTCACGGCGTCCGGTCAGGAGCTGTGGCTGGAGGCCACCTACAACCCGATCTTTGATGAACACGGACGGGTCGAGAAGGTGATCAAGTTCGCCACGGACATCACCGCCAGCGTGCATACCGCCGAGCGGACCCGCGAAGCGACGGCCGTCGCCCACGAGATGGCGCAGAAGACTGCGGAACATGCCCGCCGCGGCGCGGATTCGCTGCAACAGAACGCCCGCCATACCGAACAGATCCGCAGCGAGGTCAGCGGCACCCAGGAGGCCGTGGAACGCCTGAACGCCGAGGCCCGCAACATCGAATCCATCATCGAGACCATCCGCACGGTGGCCGAAACCACCCGGATGCTGTCGCTGAACGCCGCGATCGAGGCCGCCCGTGCCGGCGAACAGGGGCGCGGCTTTGCCGTGGTCGCCCAGGAGGTGCGCAAGCTTGCCGCCAACACCAGTGAGGCCACCACCCGCATCGCCGAGGTGATCAACGGCAACCTGGAACGCACCCGCGAGATCGGCGAACGCATCGAGACCGTGCGCGAGATCGCCGAACAGGCCGACGCCCAGGTCCAGACCATGCAGGGCATCGTCGACGAGATCCACGACGGCGCCAATCTCGTGGTCGAATCCGTCGCCTCTATCCCCCGCGACGGGCAGTAACGCCCTTCCGGTTGCGCGGGTCGTCTACGCCTGGCGGCTGTCGCGTGCCTACCGCTCTTGCGGCAGACCCGACCAGAGTTCATCGAGATCGGGGAACGGCCATGCCGCGGGGTCTTCGCGCGCAGCAATGGCCTCCTTCTGATGCGGCGCGGCGAGATCCACGATCTTCGGGGGAATCCGGCACCCCGAGCTGGTGGAGTAGAAGATCTTCACGACCGGCTTGAGCAAGGAGCCAGAGGACTGATCGACGACCACTCCGATGCGGCCGGATTCCATGCGTACGAGCGAACCCACGGGGTAGATCCCCAGGCTCTTCACGAAGGCCTGGAACACCCGGGGATCGAAGTGGCCGTCCGCCCACTCGGCCATCTTGCGAATGGATTCGCCCGGATCCCAACCCGCCTTGTACGGTCGGTTCGACGTGATCGCGTCGTAGACATCGCAGACCGCGCCCATCTTCGCGTACAGGGTGATCTGCTCGCCGGTCAGCCCCTCGGGGTATCCCGACCCGTCCATCTTCTCGTGGTGGTGCAGGCAGACATCCAGGGTCACCGGATGGAGCGCTTCCGCGGCCGCCTGAAGGATTCGGTGGCCCTCCGCCGGATGGCGTTTCATCACGGCAAACTCTTCCGCGGTCAGCTTGCCCGGCTTGTTCAGCACCTCCAGCGGCATCGCGGCCTTGCCGATGTCGTGCATCAACCCCGCCTCTCCCGCCGCCAGCAGTTCCGTGTCTTCCAGCCCCAGTTCTCGCCCCAGCGCCACCATCAACGCGCACACCGCGACCGAATGCATGTAGGTGTAGTCGTCCGCGTTCTTCAACCGCGCAAGGCTGACCAGCGCCCGGGAATTGCGGGTTACGGAGTCGGTGATCTCCTCGACCACCTTGCGCGCCAGTTCGGTATCCACTGCGCGGCCCATCCGCGCCTCGCCAAAAATCGACGTCATGGCCTGGCGCGACTTCCGGCAAATGATCGCGGCCCTCTCCAGTTCCTCCTGCGTGGAAACGGGCCCCCTGTCACGCCCGGGATCCGATACCGCCTGCAACGACGCCTGCACCTCAGCATCCCGTTCCGCCGAGGTCATGACAGAATTCGCGACCTCTACATCACAACCCTTGTCGGTATCGATCCAGACCTCGCGGATACTGCTTTCGCGCAGGGCGGTGAGGTCTTTCGGGTTATCCAACAGAAAACGCGTTCGCCAGAACGGATGCTCCATCCACGACCCACACAGTTCACGGATAAACATCCCGCACACGACGTGATCAACCTGGATCTTCTTCAGCATCGGGAGCCCGGGGTCGTAAAGGGTCGCAGAGGAACGCCGGGACGCAACGCCGACGCGCTGATTATTGCGCGGGTCGAACCCTCGTAACAAATCCGCTAGGGAGACGCGGGAGCAACTGGAGATCGGCCGCCAATTGCGATTCGACTGCGTCCAGGGCCACTACTTCGCCCGCCCGCTACTGGCCGGGGAAATCCCGGCGTTGGTGCTCTGCGACGTGCCTCGCACCGGCAGGCTCCACGCGGTTTACTACTGCCCGAAGTATTCCCGCAGCAACTGTGTGGTGCGTGCCGCCGGGTCCTCACGGATACGGCGCTCCTCATCGGCCAGGATGGTGAACAACCCGTCCAGGGCCTGATCCGTGACATGGCGATCCAGGTCCACATCCAGTGCCGACAGGCCCGGAATGCGCGCCGCCGCCTCGCGCAATGGCTGGTACACGCGATCGATCTCGGCGCGCTCCATCTGTTCGCGCACGATCGGCGCATAGCGCTCGCGCAGGGTTGCCTCCGAGGCCCCACGCAGGTACCGCGTGGCGGCATCGTCCGGGCCCCGCAACACCCCGTACACATCATCCGGCCGCATGCCGCGGATCGCGCTGACGAAGACCGGCACCGCCTCGCGCGCGGCCTGTTCGGCGGCCCGGTTCATCCGCCGTTCGAGGTCCTCCACCTGGCGCGCAAAGCCGACCCGCCGCAGGGTATTCCCGACCGACTCCACCTCCTGCGGCAGGCCGATACGGATCAGGGCATTGCCCCAGTAGCCGTCCTCGCGTCCGGTTCGCTCCACCGTGCGCTCGACCCCGATCCGCAAGGCCTCGCGGATCGCCTCCTCCGCGCGATCCTCCTCCCCGCTGCCGCCCAGACCAAGGTCGCGCACGTCGAGCCCGGCACAGGCACTCAGCAGGGCCAGCATCAGCAACAGGGGAACCACCGCCAGACGACGCATCGCAATGCTCCTTGATTGGGCGTACCCGGAACGGGTGTGCGGGCATCATACTCCGGCCACCCGGGGTTCATCGCAAGCCACGCTCGGTCCCCTTGCCGTCGGCATTCACATCACCGAAGGTAATCGCATGAACCACGGCCGATCGTCCCCGCCGCGCCGCCGACGCTGGATGCGCGCGGTACTGCTCCTGGGCCTGCCCCTGCTGGCACTGATCGCCTGGGTGAGCTGGACGGAACAAAGCCCCGAGCAGGAGCGCGAACTGCGCCTTGAGGTGCAGGATCTGCTGCACGAGTGGTTTCCCGAGGGTATGCAGCTCCCGGACGAGCTGCAGGGCTTCGTGCCCCGTTCGGAGGTCTTCCCCGAGAGCGCGCCACCCGAGGTCCTGCTGCTGCACGGCCTGGACGAACCGGGCGACATCTGGGACACGCTGGCGCCGGCGCTGGATGCTGCCGGGATCAACGCCTGGGAGTTTCGCTACCCCAACGACCAGGCCATCGACCACAGCGCCGACCTGCTCGCGAAATACTGGGACAAGCTGCCGGGCGACCAGCCGGTGATCCTGATCGGCCACAGCATGGGCGGGCTGGTGATCCGTGATTTCGTCACCCGCCACCGTCACCCGGTGGATGCCCAGGCCCGGGTTCACGGTCGCGCCGTGGACGGCGTGATCCTGGTCGCCACCCCCAACCAGGGCTCCGACTGGGCCCGCCTGCGGGTCTGGCTGGAGGTGCGCGAATGGCTGGCCGACATCCAGGAACAGCGCTTCTCGCTGTTCGCCGGCCTGCGCGACGGCACCGGCGCGGCCAAGATCGACCTGCGTCCGGACAGTGCCTTCCTCGCCGATCTCAACGCCCGCCCCTGGCCGGAGGGCATCCCGGTCCGCATCCTCGGCGGCCAGCTGCCCGAACCGACCCCGGCGATGCGCGACAGCCTGGCCTTCCTGGACGAACAGATCGACCTTGAGGCCGTCGCCGGACGCATCCGCGAGTGGTGGGACCAGACCGACGACGTGCTGGGCGATGGCGTCGTGCCCGTGGACTCGCTGACGCTGGACGCCCACCCCGAGCCGCTGCTGCTGGAAGCCTCGCACCGCGGCCTGCTGGTACCCGGCCCGCTGACCGACACGCCCCCGGCGATCGAGCCGATCCTCGACATCCTCGACCAGTGGCGCGCCCGCCCCGCCATCGACTGACCCGCCCCAGCCGCCACGCAGCGATCGTCACCGGTTCAAGTTTCCGGCCCGCCCGCCGATAGCGGAACTGACGATTTAAAACCCTCCAGTTCGAAGGTGTAATCTATACCGCGGACTCACCCGCAAGGACTCGCTCCATGAAGACCCAGTTCAGCGTTCGCACCAAACTCCTGATCACCATCGTCCTGCCCCTGTTGGCGCTGATGGTCATCTCCGTCCTGTCGGTACGTTTCATGTCCGAGATCGGCGCCGGGGTGGACCGGATCTACGCCGACCGCGTGGTCCCCCTACGCCAGTTGAAGACCATCGCCGACGACTATGCCGTGGAGGTCATCGACGCGGTCAACAAGGCCCACAACGGGCTGATGTCGGCCGAGCAGGCCCTGGCGGGCGTGCGCGAGGCGCGCGCCGACATCGACGCGCACTGGTCCAGCTATCTGGCGACCGATCTGACCCCGCGCGAGGAACAACTGGCGGACGAGGCGCGCGGCCTGTTTCGCGCGGCCAATGCCGATCTGGATCGCCTGGAAACCGCCCTGGCCGCCCTTTCCGGCAACGTGGAGGGCCAGCTCTCGGACTTCAACGGCCCGCTGTACGACACCATCGACCCGATCAGCGACAAGATCACCGAACTGGTGGATCTGCAGATCGAGGTCGCCGGCCAGGAGGCCGGCGACATTCGCGCCCTGTACGACCGCTCGCTGGTGATCTTTGCCGTGGTCGTGCTGCTCGCCCTCGGGCTGGTTCTGAGTGCCGGCTGGTGGACCTACGCCTCGGTGGCCGTGCCCATCCAGCGCATGCGCGAAACGATGGCCGCGATCGCCGAACACCGCGACCTCTCGAAGCGCGTCGCCACCGCCAACGACGACGAGATCGGCAAGACCGCGGTCGCGCTGAACGCGATGCTGGACCAGTTCGAGACCTCCATCAGCGAACTGCGCGGCATGACCGACCAGATGGCCTCCGCGGCCGAGGAACTCTCCGCGGTCAGCACCCAGACCAACGCCAACCTGGACAGCCAGCGCTCCCAGACCGAGCAGGTCTCCACCGCGATGAACGAGATGACCGCGACCGTGCAGGAGGTGGCCCGCAATGCGAGCGATGTCGCCTCGTCCAGCCAGGAGGCCGATCACGAATCACGCGAGGGCAGCAAGGTCGTCCAGTCCGTGGTCGAGGACATTGGCAAGCTGTCGGGCGAGGTCGGCCAGATTGCCGACACCATTCACACGCTGGACGAACAGGGTCAGCAGATCGGCAGTGTGCTGGACGTGATCCGAGGCATCGCCGAGCAGACCAACCTGCTCGCGCTGAACGCGGCCATCGAGGCCGCCCGCGCCGGCGAACAGGGGCGCGGGTTTGCCGTGGTCGCCGACGAGGTGCGCACCCTGGCCTCGCGCACCCAGGACTCCACCTCCGACATCCAGGCGATGATCGAGGCCCTGCAGGCAGGCACCAAGCAGGCCGTGAGCGCGATGTCCCGCGGTCGCGAGATGGCGGAAAGCACCGCCACCGATGCCGAGCGTGCGGGCCAGGCGCTGGAAACCATCGTCAGTGCGGTCACCCAGATCCGCGACATGACCAGCCAGATCGCCAGCTCGGCCGAAGAACAGAACGCCGTGGCCGAAGAGATCAACCGCAACATCACCACCATCAACGAGATCACCAGCGAGACGGTGTCGGGGGCCAACCAGACCGCCACCGCAAGCCACGAGCTCGCCGACATCTCGAGCCGGGTGCGCGAACTCGCCTCGCGCTACCGCGTGTCCTGACCGAAAGGGAAGGGCGGGCGCATCAGCCCGCCCTTCCCTGCCGCTGCAGATCCATGTGGATCTCGATGGTGCGCAGCAGTTGCTGGCGGTCGATCCAGCCAATCGCACGCCCGGAGGCCTCCATCACCGGGATCTGGTTGAGGTTGCGCTCGCCCATGATGCGCAGGATGTCTTCCGCCTTCGTATCCGGCGCCACCCGGCGCAGCGACTCCACCGGGGTCATGATCTCGTCGACCCGGCGCGCGGCCCACTGCTCGCGCGGCAGCTTGCGGCTGTCGCTCAGGCTCACCAGCCCCTGAACCCGCTCCGGCGTGCCCACCAGAAAGGCCCGGCGCCCGCCCGGCAGCACATCGCGGTGAATCCAGTCGTCGATGGTGGTCTCCGGGCGCACGCAGGGCGGATCCGGGCTGGCCAGGTCCCGTGCGCGCACATCCGCCAGGCGTTCCCGCATGTCGAACATCCGGCCCTGGCCCTCCGCCATGGTCAGCAGGAACCAGGCGATCAGCATCATCCACAACCCGCCGATCAGGTTGCCAATCACCAGGAGGTTCCAGAAGGCGAAGGCGAACAGCAGGAACGCCACCACACGTCCGCCCCAGACGGCCGCCTCGGTGGCGCGGCGCGCATCGCCCGTGAGCTTCCAGATCACCGCGCGGAACACCCGCCCGCCATCCAGCGGAAACCCGGGGATCAGGTTGAAGATCGCCACGATCAGGTTGATCAGCGCGAGCCAGCCCAGCGCCACCGGGATCGGTTCGTACCCGCCCGCGGTGGCCTGCGCGAGCGCGGCGAAACCGAGCGCCAGCGCCACGCTTACCGCCGGCCCGGCGATAGCGATCCAGAATTCGTCCTCGGCCCGCTCCGGGTCCCGCTCCATCTGCGCCACGCCGCCGAAGATGAACAGCGTGATGGACTCCACCGGCACCCCGCGCCGCAGCGCCACGATGCTGTGCCCCAGTTCATGCGCCAGGATGGACGCAAAGAACAGCAGGGCCGTCACCAGCGCTGTGCCGGCCGCCATGGCCAGGCTCCACTCCGGATACCGGTGGTGAAAGCCCGTGCTCATGCTGGCCACCAGCAGGATCAGGATGAACACCCAGCTGATGTGGAGCTGGATACGAATCCCGCGGATATGACCGAGAATCAGGACGGTCTTGAACATGCAGCAACTCCTTGCGGGCCCGTGTGTCCGGCTACCACCAACGGGGCCGGCGTGGACCGTTTTATGGCGCGGCGTCCGGCGCGGTCCGGGCGCACAGGGCTTGCGGAACATCCGCCGCCGGGATCGTTCTCAAGGGCATGGATATCCCCCTGCTTGTCATCGGCACCCTGCTCGTCGCCAGCCTGACCGCATTCTTCTCCGGCATCCTGCCCTATCCGATCGGCTGGATCATCCTGGGGATCGCCTTCATCGCGCGGCTCCTCTATCTGCACGGGCGCTGAGCGAGACGGCGCCACGCGGGCGCGGACCTGTTGTATCGTCGAGGCTCCGCGCACGCCCGGGACTGCACCCGTATGACCACCAACCGACTTATCGGCCTCTACATCGGTCACGTGACCGCGGGCTTCGCCCGGGGCCGCGCCAGCGCCATCAACAAGCAGCCGGTGGCCGGCCCGGTCGCGGCCGGGCCACTGGGCCTGGCCGGTGACGAGCAGGCGGACCCGGAAAACCACGGCGGCCCGGAACGCGCCCTGCTCCACTACAGCCTGGACCGCTACCCGGGCTGGCGCGCGCAGTATCCCGAACACGCCGCCCGCTTCGCGCCGGCCGGCTTCGGCGAGAACCTGGCCAGCCACGGCATGGACGAGCACAACGTCCACATCGGCGATATCTACCGCGTCGGTACCGCCCGGGTGCAGGTCAGCCAGCCCCGTACCCCGTGCTGGAAGCTCGATGCGCGCTTCGACCTTGCGGGGCTCGCGCGCGAGGTCCAGACGTCCGGCCGCTGCGGCTGGTTCTATCGCGTACTGGAGCCCGGCCACCTGGCCGCGGGCGACCCCATCGAGCACCTCGAGCGCCCGCCCGACAGCCCCAGCATCGCGGATGCGATGGCGGCCATCTATCGCCAGCCCCACCGGGGTCATCTGCAGCGGCTCGCCGACTGCGCGACCCTCGCCGAAAACTGGCGGGAAAAGGCCCGGCGCCGCCTGCGCGGCGCGCCCGATGCCGGCGGCGAACAACGCCTGACCGGCGCGCCCCCGACTTAGCCCCAATCTTTCCTCTATTGCACCCGCCCGCTGCGCCCCGCGTGAATCCGGACGCCCCCGCGCGGTAGCATGGGGCCTCGCCGTCTGCCGGAGAGATGCCCGTGCTGTTCTGGCTCACGCTGGTCCCGTTCCTGCTGCTCTTCGCGTGGCTGGTGCCCCTGCGGCGCCCGGCCTACGAGGCCGCTCCCATCGCCTATCTCGCCACGCTGGTGCTGGCCGTGCTGGTCTGGGAGATGTCGGGCGGTGTACTGGTCGCCAGCCTGCTCGATGCCGGCGTGGTGTTCGTGGAGGTGCTGCTGATCATCCTGATGGCACTGCTGGTGCTGAACGTGATGATCGCCACCGGTCACATGAACGCGATCCAGTCGGTGATCGCCAGCGTCTCGCGCGATCACCGCGTGCTGGCAATGCTGCTGGGCTGGGGGCTGGTGGGGTTCGTCGAGGGCATCGCCGGCTTCGGCACCCCCGCCGTGCTGGCCGCGCCGCTGCTGGTGTATTTCGGCATGCGCCCCCTGAAGGCGGTGGCCATCGCCCTGATCGGCAACAGCACCGCCGTCCCCTTCGGCGCCGCCGGCACCCCGGTGATCATCGGCTTCGCCGGTCTTGGGCTGGATGCGGAGACCACCCGCTCGGCGGTCCTGCAGACCGCAGTGATCCACACCCTCCTGGCGCCCTTCATTACCGTGTTCATGGTCTGGGTGGCCACCCTGGGCGAGGCGCCGGGACGCTTCCGTGCGTTCCTGCCGTTCGCCGTCCTGTCCGCGCTGGCCTTCGGCATCCCCTACCTGCTGGTGGCCTGGCTGGTGGGGCCGGAGCTGCCGTCCATTATCGGCGGCGCGGTCGCCATGGCCATCATCGCCCTGGCGGCCCACCGGGGCTTCCTGCTGCCCGGGCATGAGCGCCGCGCGGAGGTCGAACAGGCCCCGCTCGGGCGCGTGCTGCTGGCCTTCGTGCCATTCGCGGTCATGGCCGTAGCACTGATCGCCTCGCGCACCATCATGCCGCTGCGCGAGGCCCTGCAGTCCGTGCGTCTGGCACCGGGCGAGGTCCTCGGCATCGAACTGGGCCAGAGCCTGGCCCCGCTGTACACGCCGTATTTCTACTTCGGGCTGGCCCTGCTGACCGCGCTGGTGCTGTTCCGTGTGAGCCGTGCGGCCCTGGGCCAGGCGATCACCGCCACCTGGAGCAAACTGCGGGTCGCGGCCATCGTGCTGGCCTTCATCATTGCCCTGACCCAGCTGCTGCTCGCCTCCGGCAACAACGCCGCCGGGCTGCCCTCGATGCCGCAGGTGCTGGGTCAGGGCCTGGCGGAGACCCTGGGCGGCAGCTTTGTGATGTTCAGCGCCTTCATCGGCGCGCTGGGTTCGTTCATGACCGGCAGCGCCACCGTCTCCAACCTGCTGTTCGCACAGCTCCAGGCGGATACCGCCGACTTGCTGGGCATGGCCCTGCCGAGCGTGCTGGCCCTGCAGCTGATCGGCGCCGGCGTCGGCAACATGATCTCGCTGCACAACATCGCCATGGCCGCTGCGGCTGCCGGCCTGCAGGCACGGGAGGGGCAGGTGATCCGCGAGACCATCGTCCCGGTCATCGTGGTGTGCGTCGGCGCCGGCCTGCTTGCCCTCGCCTCGTAGGCACCCGCTCGTGCCACACTCCGCCTGTCTGCTTCACCCGCAGCCGACACGATGACGCCGTAACCACGACAGCCCAGGCTTGCCCCCGGCGGTCGTTCTGGCATTCTGGGAACACAGGTGATGGCCAGGAGGTCATGGATGGCGTTCGCAGATCAGAACCAGTTCAACGCGCTGATCGTCGACAACGCCGCGGTCTGGATCAATTCGCTGGATGTGGATGGGCGCGTCACCTTCTGGAACCGCGCCGCCGAGCGCATCAGCGGTTATACCCGCGAAGAAGTCCTGGGGCACACCCGGATCTGGGAATGGCTGTACCCCGACCCCTACTACCGCGAGGCCGTGTTCACCCGTGCCCGCCAGATCATTCAGCAGGGCGACGCACTGCTGGGCTTCGAGACCACCATCCGCACCCGCGCCGGAGACGAGCGCACCATGTCCTGGTACTCCGAGCAGCTGTTCGACCCACTGGGGGAACTGCTCGGTTCCAGCGCCGTCGCCTACGACATCACCGACCGCCGGCGGCTGGAGGATTCCCACGACCGGCAGTATCGCCTGCAAGGCCTGATCGCGGAGATCTCCGCCGCGCTGATCAACATCGCCGCTGAGGATGTCGACCGCGTCGTCGAGGAAAACCTGGAGCGCCTGGGCGTGTTCTTCGGGCTCGGGCGCGCCTACGTATTCCGCTTCGATCTCCCGGCCGATCGGATGAGCCTGGTCGACGAGTGGTGCGCGGACGGCGTGCAGGCCTACCGCGACCACCTCCAGCAGATTCCGCTCAAGACCCATGACTGGGTCACCTCACAGGTCCTGGCGCGGCAGGTGGTGCACGTGCCGGATGTCGACGACCTGCCGCCCGAGGCCCGCGCGGAGCAGGAAGAATTCCGCCGCGAACAGATCCGCTCCCTGCTGCTGATCCCCCTGGTCAGCGACCAGAAGGCCTTCGGCTTCCTGGGATTCGATGCAGTCGAGGCGCCCTACTGCTGGACCCAAGACCAGATCACCGTGCTGCGACTCGTGGCCGACATGATCGCCGGCACCCTGGCGCGCAAGCAGGTCGAACTGGAGCTGGCGCGCCAGGCCCGCGTGGACGGCCTCACCGGCCTGGCCAACCGGCGCGAATTCGACAGCCAGCTGGAGCGCGAGTGCGCCGCCCGACGCGAGCGCTCCCTGTCGCTCCTGATGATCGACCTCGATCATTTCAAGCCCTACAACGACGCCTTCGGCCACCAGGCCGGGGATGACTGCCTGCGCGCGGTGGCCGACGTCATGCGCTCCATCCTTAACCGGCCATCGGACCTGGGCGCGCGCTACGGCGGCGAGGAGTTTGCCTGCATCCTGGCCGATACCGACGCCGAAGGCGGGCTGCAGGTCGCCGAGCACATCCGCGAGGCGGTATACGCCCTCAACCTGGGGCACCCGGAACGCGCCGAGGGTCGCGTGACCATCAGTATCGGCGTGTGCAGCGTGCACACCCGCTGGCCGGTGGAGCCGCGGGCGCTGCTACGCCGCGCGGACGAGGCGCTCTACCGCGCCAAGCGCGCGGGCCGCAACCGGGTGGAATCCCTCACCATGCGCTAGCGCCAACGCCACCCGGGGAACGTCGCGCGCAAGCGCGCCCACTCCCCGTGCGAGCGCTAACGCTGGCAAAAACCCGCATAGGTCGAAAGACCCGGCGGCACCCGCCGCTCCACATCCACTTCCTGGGTGCCGTCGCCCAGATCCCGCCGCTCGGCAATCTGGATCTCCAGCACCCGCAGCTGCAGCGGCTGGCCATCACCCGGATTCCAGAGGCGGACGTCATAGACGGCCCCCTCGACCACCTCGGGGATGTGGATGCGGATCGAGCGCCATTCGCTCCCTAGCGAACGCCGAATGTCGAAACTCAGATCCCGTTCCGCCGCGACCGCCACCTGCTCCGCCGTCTCCCCGCGTCCGGCCGTGGCCATGATGCGCTGGTTTTCGCAGCCGTTTATGGAGCCGATGTGGACCAACATCAGCTCGGAATAGCTCCCTGGGTTCGTCAGGCGCAGGTGAGCCACCGGGCCATCGGAAGGCTCGACGTACGCCGGAATAAACACCCGCGCCAAGCCGGAGGTTGCAAGGCAGCCCTGCAGCCCCGCCGCCAGTAACACTGCAATCAAGACCAAACCCAGCTTCTTGTACATGTTCCTGTCCCCAATGATCCCTGTTGGATAAAGCCGAACCCGAAGCGCTCGAACTGCCCCCCGGTCTTGTGTTTCTGCCGTGCCCGCAGAGCCGCCCGTCCGGGCGAAAAACGCCAGGCAGACAACAACACCTGCGGATACAACCTGTCGCCGGGCGGGCAGAAACTTGCGCGAGCCCATGCGCACCTTTGTGGTCGGCCAGGGTCGGTACCAGCCGCCACCACGGGAATTATTGAAGTATTTTGCCCACCAATGCCACTACAGGCGTGAAGGCTTCGCGACCGCCCCCGAAAGCCCGGGCGGGGAACGCGGCCCCGCGCCCCGATCCGCCCGGTAGACGCGCGCCCGATCTGGGGTATGCTGCAGGCATGCCCCGGCTATCGCCCGCCATCGGCAGCGGCCGGGATTACGGCACCCGCGCGGGCGTCGGGGAGCACCGCGAACCACGCGGCGCCGCAGCCCGATGCCGCGCGCGTTAACCAGGAGCCACACCGTCATGGGCATGGCCTGTTGTGCACCGCACGGCGCGAGTGTCGCCATCAACCCCTGCCACTGTGGCGCGGCCCATACCCAGGCGGCCCTCCGGCGCATCGAGGCCGACCTGAACCGGCGCCAGTTCCTCGGCGGTGCCGCCGCCGTGCTGGGGATGTTCGCGGGCTTCGGCCTCGCCCCGCGCGAGGTCAAGGCCGGTGAACCCGGGCAACCGCTGCTGCTCACCCACCTGCGACTGTTCGACGGCGAAACCCTCGAGCTGCGCGAAGACGTGGACATCCTGATCGAGGACGGCCGCATCGCCGCACTACCCCGACGCGGCGAGGGCCCGACCGCCGCACGCACAATCGACTGCGGCGGGCGCGCGGTCATCCCCGGCCTGATCGACGCCCACTGGCACAGCACGCTGGTCGGCGTTAGCCAGATGACCGCCATGACCGCGGACATCGGCTTCCTGCACCTGATGGCCGGGCGCGAGGCCGGCGCGACCCTGATGCGCGGCTTCACCACCGTGCGCGATCTCGGCGGCCCGGCCTTCGGCCTGAAGATGGCCATTGACCGCGGCGCGGTGGCCGGCCCGCGCATCTTCCCCTGCGGCGCGATGATCTCCCAGACCTCCGGGCACGGCGATTTTCGCCAGCGCCACGAATTGCCACGCATGCCGAGCACCCCGCCGAGTTACATCGAGAGCAGCGGTGTCGCTGCAATCGCCGATGGCGTGGACGAGGTGCTGCGCCGCACCCGGGAACAGTTGATGCAAGGCGCCAGCCAGATCAAGATCATGGCCGGGGGCGGCGTCTCCAGCCTGTACGACCCGCTGGACACCGCCCAGTACCTGGAAGAGGAGATGCGTGCCGCCGTGCGCGCCGCCGCCGACTGGGGCACCTACGTATGCGCCCATGTCTACACGCCGCAGGGCATCCAGCGCGCGATCCGTGCCGGGGTGCGTTCCATCGAGCACGGCCAGCTCGCCGACGAGGAGACGGTGCGCATGATGGCGGATGCCAACGTGTGGTGGAGCATCCAGCCCTTCCTGGACGACGAAGACGCCAACCCCAAGACGGACCCCGTCTCCCGGGCCAAGCAGCTCCAGGTGAGCGCGGGCACCGAGCGCGCCTTCGAACTGGGCCGCCAGTATGGCGTGCCCATGGCCTTCGGGACCGACATCCTGTTCAGCCCCGAGGGCGCCGCCAGCCAGGGCCGCCAGCTGGCCAAGCTGACCCGCTTCATGCCCCCGCTGGAGGCCCTGCACATGGCCACCGGCGCGGCCGGCCAACTGCTCGCCCTGTCCGGCGACCGCGCCCCCTACCCCGGCCGCCTCGGCGTCATCGCCGAAGGAGCCCTGGCCGACCTGCTCGTGGTCGATGCCGACCCGGCGGCCGGCCTGGACTGGCTGGATGCACCCGACGACCACCTGCACCTGATCATGAAGGGCGGCAGCATCGTCCGGAACGAACTGGACCGCACCTGATCCGCATAGGCGTAGATCAGGACACCCACCTTGCTCGGGAGACAGGACGCAACGCTTCGCTCGATTCGCGTTTACTCGGCGCCCCCCTTCAGATGTCCCCGAACACTTCCGACGCGGGCACCGGGTGGCTCAGGTGGTAGCCCTGTCCAAAGGCAACCCGGTAGTCCTGCAGGATGGGAATAATCGCCTCCTGATCAACGAATTCAGCGATCGCCTCCTTGCCAAGGCCAACAGCAAGATCTGCGATCGCCCGGACAATGACCCGACTGTCATGGTCATCCACCAGTTTACGAGTAAAGCTTCCGTCGATCTTGATGTAGTCCACTGGCAGCTGGCCCAGGTAGTGGAAACTGCTGAACCCCACACCAAAGTCATCCAGCGCCGTGCGGCAGCCAAGCTCGCGCATGCCGGTCAACACACCCCGAGCCGTAGAAAAGTCGCTGACGGCCGCGGTCTCGGTCACTTCCAGGATGAGTTGCCGTGGGTTGGCACCACTGGCGCGTAACTCCTCGGCCAGGTAATCAGTAAGGTAATCGTCACGTAATGACTGTCCGGAAAGGTTCACGGCCAGACTGATCTCTTCGTCCTGAATCCTTCCCAACAACTGCAGCGCCGCGCGCAGCACCCAACGATCCAGCTGCACGATCTGACCACTGCGCTCGGCAAAGGGGATAAAACGTCCCGGCATCAGTAACTCGCCTTCATCACCGTGCATGCGCAGCAGCACCTCATAGTGACGCACGCTGCGGTCACTCAGGCGCACAATGGGCTGAACCATCAGCTCAAAGGTGTTGGTCTTCAGGGCCTTGTGCAACTGATCCACCCAGAAGACCCGCTGCTCCAGTTCATCCCTGACGTCTTCCACCGCGTGCAGCAAGTGCCAGCGTTGAGGCCCTCCCTCTTTCGCCTGGTACATCGCCACATCGGCGCTTGCCATCAGCTCGGCAGGCGTAGCGCCGTGCTCCGGGAAACGGGCAATACCGATGCTGGCCGACACTCGATGGCGCTGCTCACCGATAGCGAGGTCCACATCCTCCAGCAGCTTCACCACGTATTGCGCCACGTACATGGCCTGATCGTCGCTCGCGCCCTCCAGCAACAGGGCGAACTCGTCACCGCCCAGGCGCGCGATTACGCCGCGGTACCCCAGATACTCGTACAGGGTATGGCCCACTCGGCGCAGCAACTCGTCCCCGGCGTGGTAGCCCCGTAGCTCGTTCACATCCCGGAACTGATCCAGGTCCATCAACAGGACGGCGCCATGGGCACCCTTGGCAAGGGCCTGATCCAGCGCCTCATGGAAGTAGCGGCGATTGTAGAGTTCGGTGAGCGGATCGCGCTGGGCCAGCCAGGTCAGTCGAGCCTCGGCGGCCTTGCGTTCGCTGATGTCCAGCCCCACGGAGATCCGGCCCGGCTCATCCCCGGGAAGCGGCGCGTGGTACCAAACGACCACCCGTTCCTCACCACCGGGCGTGCGCAACGAACGTTCTTCCTCCCCCTTCTGGGCATCTCCATCCAGGATGGCAGATCCGATGGGCAGGACCTCATCAAACGTCCGGCCGATCAAGTCCTCCTCGGAATGCTCCAGAACGCTCGTCGTGTATTCATTGACCAGGGTGATCCGCCCGTCCGAATCCTGGCTGATGATAAACACCCGTGCCGTATCCAGAAGGCTACCGATGAAATCGCGCTCGCGCGCCAGAGCCTGAATCTGCGCCGCCAGCTGCTGATCCCGGTTCTGCACCGTCCCCTCCAGGGTCTCCAGCTGATCGGCCAGATCCAGGGTCGTGGTCTCCAGTTCATCAATCTCGTCCTGAAACCGCCGGCGCGGTTCCGGAATCACCTCCCGGGTTCGTTCGAAGCCACCGCTGGCCAGCCCGGGCAGCACCTCAGCCAGTCGATGCAGGCGCCGCATCGGTGGCCATACGATCAGCAACACGATCACCTCCGCGATCACCCAACCGGTCATCCCGGCGAGGAACAGGTTACGGGTGTGCTCCCGGATGGCAGCGACCTGAAAGGTGATATCCGAGAGCGACAGCAAGTACCCCTCGACATCGGTATCCGTACCGTCCTCGCCCGCAAGCGGGAGCGCCTGGATCTCCAGAACCCGCGATCCATCCTTAAACGTCACTGGGTCCCGAGACAGCGAGGACCACGCCACCTCCTCGGCCATGGCGCGCAGGGTCGGCAACGTCTGTTCGATCCGGGTGATCGCCAGGAGATGGCCGCCCCATTCCGGCACCTGACGGAGCGGATCCCCTGTCTCGGGCTGCCCTGCGCTGCGCAATAACAGGGCAACCTCACTGCCGGATACGTTACGGACCTGTTGGGTGAGATCGGCCAGGGACCGGGAAACCAGCACAGTCCCCGCCATTTCTCCATCCACCAGCACCGGTACCAGACTGTGAATAAGACAGTCGGCGGCGCAGCGCAGATCGCTGTGAGGCTGCTCCGTGTCGCGGAGCCGATCCAGCCATTCTTCGACGAGCCCAGGCGTCAGGCTCTCGTCGTCACCTCGGCTGGAGAGCAAACGCCCCGATTCGAGATAGATCCGGACCTGCGCCACCCCGGCGTCCAGTTCCAACGTGGGCCATTGGGTCGCCAGCACCTGACCGGCCAGCATCCTGTCTCGCTGCTCGAGCGCCCGCGACAAGCCCGGCGCCGCCGCCACCACGGCTGCCAATTGCTGCAGGCTGTCCTCGGCGCGTTCCAGCGCCAGCCGCATCTCGCGCTGCTCGCGGGCTTGGCTGTCCTCGCGCTCCTGCTGGAACTGGCTTTCCAGGATGTCATGGCCCAGCGTGGTAATCAGCGCTACCAGCCCAACCAGCACCAGACTGGTCAGCACAATAAGGCGCCCCGTGAGTCCCACCCGGATGCGCGAATGCGGCGTGCGTTGCTTCGTCATCACCAGGTGCCCGTTCTATTGCATTCCCGCCGGTTTCAAAAACGCAGGGAGAGCTGCAACATCAGCATATTCCAGCGCTTCCGGGTCTCGGATGGGTCGGGATTGTCACCGGATGGCAACCAGCCCGTGCCTTCGACGTGGTGATACTCCGCCCCCAGCATGACCTGCGGGTGCGGATACCAGCGCAAGCCAACGGTCCAGTCTTCGGCGTAGCGTGCATGTGCCGGCAGGCCAGTGGCGGCCGCAAAACCGCGTCCGGAACGGTCACTGCGATCCGCCACCAGGCTGTCGTAACGAATCAACCACTCCCAGTCGTCATTGAAACGACGCGTGTACTGCAGATACCAACTCTCCCCGGTGATATCGAAATCGGCCCCGAGCTCGCTTAGTCCCTCCATGCTGGAATGACGCAACGCATATTCACCGGTCAGGCTCCACAATGGCTGGTTGTACTGGAGGGAAAGAATCCAGGGCTCGAATTCAAACTGCCCGTCGCCCCCGCCATCGCGCTCAAAGCGTGCCTTGACCTGAGCGGCACTCAGTCCAGCGACCACACGGCCACCGTCATGCTCGTAGAGCAGCTGCGCGATCGTCGAGTTACGCGGCTCGATGGAACCCGGGACGTTATCCAGTCGCAGCGCCCCCTGTAGGTCGTCATCGACCTGAGGCCGTCCGAACCCGACCTCGCCGCGCAGGAGCCCGGCATCGCCTATCCGCTCCTCGAAATAGGCCTTGCCACCGTCCGAGGCCAGCGCCAACGAGCGGGCACGATCGAAATAAATGGATTGAGGCAGGAGGATGCCCGGCCGGGTAAAGGGCATATCGCGGGTTTGGTTGTAGAGGCCGAAAGGATTCTTCACTCGCCCTAGCTGCACACCCACCGTTCGCTCGGGCCCGGATAGCGCCTGGTAGTCGAGCAAACCATGATCCAGTTTCGGCCGGCCACCATCCCCGATCTCCCCGGCACGCCGGCTGAGCACTTGCGCCGATAGCAGCACGTCTTCGCGGGGCCGCAGGGAGGCGTTAGCCCCAAGCTCCGTGAAGTCGAAGCTGCCGCCGCCGTCGCTGCTGGATCCGAAAAAGTTGTTGTAGTCCGTCGTCACCCAGCCCTGACTGAGAAACCCGTGCAGCTGCAAGCTCCCCAGCGCACCCTCGTCGGCCATCGCCGGGCCAGCCGCCGATGACGCAATCAGTAGCAGGGTCCCGCCCAGGGCAGGCCGCACCTTATTCCATCTCGATGACTTGGATACGCTCATCCAGGTACTCCTTTGTGAGGTAGCCAACCGCGCCGGGCGTGGAGCCCACACGCTCATGCATCTCCGACAGAGATCCCACTCGACGGGGTGCCTGGCCGGTGCCGGAAAATACCGCTCGGTCCCACGCGAGGCGTAATTGATGGGGGAACACCCCGAGCTCTTCCTTCGCAAAGCGCACATGCACGGGGTCGTTGTCCCCCAGCACAAACACGCGCGCGATCTCGCCGTCCGGCCAGCTGCGCTGGCGCATACCAAACAAGGCCCGGGTCGTGTCGCGGGTCAGGGTCTGCGTCGCCACGCTTGGATGGGCGACCACGAATACCGCTTCATCATCCGCCTTGGACAGACCTGTGATGCCGAAAGCGGCACCCACCCAGAGCGCGATGAACAGCCGAAGCACGCCGCGTCGAGCAGGGACGCACGCACCAGCGGATCCCGCAGAGGGAAGACTACGGTTAGCAGGACAGATGATGGGCGCTCCCTTTCCTGTCAGGCATCCGGAGGAACCGGACCCATGGCGTGAATCAGCCGCATCTCGCCGGTCCTGACATTCCCGGATACGAAACATCGGTCTCCTTCGCGGGCTTGTCAGGACTACAACACTCAAACTCAGGATTGTACTTGGCTGCTCACCGAAATCTACTCGCCTGCGCGCCGGGTTCCACCTTCGAGCTTCGTATTATCAAGAATTCAAGAACGGGGTCGGACCTCGCTACCTGACTGTTTCAAATTGAATTTTCAGTCAAGAAGCCGTCTATGCATGCCTTATAGGCCATTTTCATGGTCAAAACTGCCCGTCCATAGCATAGCTCGCGGCATCCTCACGAACGCACGCCGTATCCCCCAACTCTTCCACCTCGCGGCCCGGCGAGCGTATCCCCAACGCCTTCTGCACTTCGTCCACATACGGCCGACTACCCACGGCCACGGACGTCGTCCAGCGACCGTCCCGGCTGGCACAATCCGACGCAAGCGCATCGTCTACCCACATTCGATGACATTCCCTCAGCTCAAGGAATGAACCGATCTCCAGCGACTCCAGCAGTGCTTGCTGGTCTGTTACGCGATATCGATCCCGAGGGTCCTGGATCTCTCGATAACCGCTCGCTTCCCACTCACGCGGATGCTGCACCACCCCTGCCCGGACCATGTTCAGGTCGATGTACACCACACAACGCGCCAGATGGGGGCCAGTCTCTACCGCCGTGGCATGGTAGCGGTCCTCCCAGAACGCGCCCTTCCGGCCCTTGCGCCGGTTGTAAGCCTGACCGACTCGCCCCGCGATCAACTGCATGGCCCGCGGGATCTCGCCGCGGCCCTCATCCCGCACCAGCAGGTGCACGTGGTTGGACGTGACGATGTAATTCAACACGCACAGCCCATACCGTCGCCGCGCTTGATACAACCAGTACCGCCACAACCGGCGATCGCACGCGAACTTCAGTAGAAACTCCTGCTTATGGCACCGGTGCGTGATATGCCAGACATGGCCCGGCAAGTGATGGCGATTCGCACGTGGCATGGCTTCCCTCCCTGGAAGGCCGATTTCCCGGCCAAAATGGTCGCGATAAGCTCCAATTACACCCTTTCTAGACCATTTTCCTTCTATCTTTCCGTGGGTTACCGTGGTCCGACCCCGCTATTTCAACCCGCCTCAGACCGTCAAGAAATCATGGGTGTCCTCTTCTTCGGCGTGTGGAAAAGATGGGTGTCCTCTTCTTCTCGCCAGATGGGTGCCGGTCTCTACCGCCGTGGCGTGATAGCGGTCCTCCCAGAACGCCCCCTTCCGGCCCTTTCGTCGGTTGTAAGCCTGGCCGACCCGCCCCGCGATCAACTGCATGGCCCGCGGGATCTCGCTACGGCCCTCATCCCGCACCAGCAGATGCACGTGGTTAGACGTCACGATGTAGTTCAGCACACACAGCCCGTAGCGCCGCCGCGCCTGATACAGCCAGTACCGCCATAACCGGCGGTCGCGCGCAAACTTCAGCAGAAACTCCTGCTTATGGCACCGGTGTGTGATATGCCAGACATGGCCCGGCAAATGATGGCGATTCGCCCGTGGCATGACTTCCCTCCCTGGAAGGCCCATTTCCTAGCCAAAATCGCCGCGATAAGCTCGAATTATACCCTTTCTAGACCATTTTCCTTCGATCTTTCTGAGGCTTACCGTGGTCCGACCCACTGCTGTCCGCGCAGGCGCTCCAGCACCCAGCCGCGCCGGTCCTCGTAGCTCTTGCCCGAATAGGAATCCTCGCCACACAGGAACGCGCGGCGAACACAGCGACAAATACAGTGGTAATACGGCGTCGTCTCGACCGAGACGAGCTCCTTCCTGGCTCGCGTCATCTCCGGACCCTCCCTGGTCCATGCACTCCCCCTGAAACCTAGACAGCCCGCCTCAGACCGTCAAGAAATCATGGGTATCCTCTTCTTTCGCTATTAGTCCGTTACGCATCATGGGTAACCTCCCCTTCGTGATCATGACTCTCGACCTTCTGCCAGTCCTCTACGTGCCTCTTCAACCGATCCAAGTTCCATATCGTAAATGGCACATCTGCCCACGCCTGCATTTCAGCACATAGACTCGGATGTGGGGTACCATTGGTGCTCCAGTCGGACTTCCCATCGTCGGTAACAAGAACACAATGGCTGAAACCCATTTGAAACTCTCTAGCCATATCCAACCCGACGAGAAACTCACTCCAAACAAAAAAATCGCCAAATTCACTATCCTTAAATCCAGGTGGCGTCCGTGTCGTACGTCGTGCCTGCGCAACTTCCATCAAACTTGGCCGGTCCACCTGCGGAAATAATGCACTTGAACACAGCGTCCTAAAAAGCGTCCTCAGTTCCTCAGCAACACGCCCTTGCAGCACATGCCCGTAGCGTTCTTCGAAGTCACGCACAAGGACCTCAGCTCGCTGAGAAAAATCAGAATAGGAGGGGTCAAGCTCTTTAAGCGTATCGCCGAGCGCACTGAAATGTTTCTTAAGCTTACCTCCCAATCCCTCCACCCCACCCATATAGTTATTCCAAAACTCTATAAGAACTTGACTTGGAACGATAACGGGCCCTTGGTGTCTCGAACCTAAGTAGTCAACAATATCCGCACCCGCCCTGCCTTTCCCCATATTGAGGAGAACATTTGCGTCAATTCCGATAGCAAAAGGTTCGTCGACGGTATCCACCTTACCGTCGTCCAGTGCGCAGACGAGATGGGTCGCCAGATCAAGACGCTGACTACCACCAAGAAGGTCCTTCAACCGGGCAAGCCTTTCTATTTCGGATGATTCCATTTAATGCCTCTCCGGAAACCAGATCTTCGCCGCGACCTCGGCCAACGCCATCCCTCGTTCCTCGACCTCCGCCGTACTCCATACGTCGCGGTGCTCAAGGTCCTCAAGGTCGCCACACGTGAGGGCGTATGGAAGCAGATTGTTCTTAAATCCATCCCAAGACGAGGCGCCTGGTGGTCGTCGCTCAACACTCGCCAGAAATGTATTACCCATCGTGGACCCCCAGAACGCGAACTCATCGTCTGGGAAGCCATGCCAGTCCGTTGCCTGCCTGGGTCGAATCAAGTGCGTTGTGCCTTCTGAAGTTGGCGTTATAGTATTCTGTTGGTTGCAACGATGAAGGAAGCCAAGGGTGGCCTTGTTAAATGATCGTTTCCGCAGTTGCTCAACAAATTCCCCAGGTTCGTGATTAAGATCGTCGAGGTCCTCGAGTGGCTTCACCCAATCCCCGGTGCCCGCAACCTCATACGCAGCTTCACTCAATCGGCGCTCGACGTTCCCCGTTCCAAGATTGCCGACGACTATACGGCGCACGACCAGGCGCAAGACGCTCTCCATGCCCTCCTTTGCGTTGATCGATTGTGACAGCGCCATTAGGAGCGGCCTTACCGTGATGACACCAAGGTCTCTGAGCGCTGAGAAGATGGCTAGCCACTCAGGATCGGCAGGCCCTTCAACAGTTGGATCAACCATCTGGAGATACAAGGGAAGCTGGCCTTCCAGAGCATCCATAAGCTCTGGGACACTGGGCGGCTTCCGTTTTGAGCGTAGCTGCTTAGCCCTTCCCCTTGCGAGATAGGAGTACAGATCCTTAGGGGCGACGTGCCCCGCGCGTAGTGTCGCAACGTGCCGTATGAACTGAACGAGGTTTACCGGTCCGTCCTGAGGGGATAAGGGTCTGGCGACACTTTGCCACCGGTTGTAGGCTGAAGTACGTTCACGCGCCGGAGTCTGGCTCAAAATATAATTCTTCAGAAGCTCCGCGGTGGTAAGATCTTTCCCCCTCGTGTTGATAACTTCGAAAACCCGGTAAGCGGACGCCGGGTCTGGGTGGACGAAGGACGCGACGTACACTTGATTTGTGAGGTAGTCTGCCCAAGCCCCCAATCGCCTAAAAGGATCCTGATCAAGATCGGTCGCCAGTTTCTGTCTTATGACCTCAGAAGCAGCGACCAGCCGCGCAGAAACATCTTCGTCTCCAGACTCCCTTTCAACAATTTCGGACGACTCTAGTAATTCTTCGAGCGTACTATTATCGCGTTCATTACTTAGCCTAACTCGCGCGAATTGCTCATCGGTTTCGTAATTGATTGACTTCAAAAAGTCGGCTTGTATCCTATCAGCGAGAGCATTTCGTCCATGCCGCACCGCTTCATGGTAGAGAGCTGCGGCAAGAAGCGTCAGAGTTAGGATCCGCTGCTGACCATCAACGACGTGCTTCCGGCCTTCGTCGTCCGTTAAGACGAATAGGCCTAGAAAGTAAGCTCCTTCATCCATCCCCTGCGAAAGGTCTTCCCAGAACTCTCTGACTTCGTCTACCTCCCATGCGTATTCTCGTTGGAATGGAGGCACACTGAATGTATTACCTGAGAAAAATGCGCCGACGGAAGTAGCACTAGCACTCAAGGGAGTTTCTATCACACTAAGAGCCTCAGATTTTCTGCCATATAGACGGGGGAAGAACGACAGTCTTGTGCGCGACTCTGAGCAAACTGTTCGCAATCACAAGAAAGGCGCCTTATGGCGCCTTTCTTATTGAAAACACAAGCATCCTCTGCTTCCTTCCTGATCGGTGACGTTTCGTCCGCCTCAATCCCAGCTCAACGCCCCGCCCGTCTGATACTCGGTAACCCGCGTCTCAAAGAAGTTCTTCTCCTTCTTCAGATCGAGCACCTCGCTCATCCACGGGAACGGGTTATCAGCCCCCGGGTACAGCTCGGCCAGGCCGATCTGGGCGCAGCGGCGGTTGGCGATGAAGTGCAGGTATTCCTCGAACATCCCGGCATTCATGCCGAGCACGCCGCGGGGCATGGTGTCGCGCGCGTACTGCGCCTCGAGCTCGACCGCGTCGCGGATCAGGGTGCGCATCTCGTTCTTGAAGTCTTCGGTCCACAGGTGCGGGTTTTCGAGCTTGATCTGGTTGATCACGTCGATGCCGAAGTTCATGTGCATGGACTCGTCGCGCAGGATGTACTGGAACTGCTCGGCGACGCCGGTCATCTTGTTGCGCCGGCCCATGGAGAGGATCTGCACAAAGCCGACGTAGAAGAAGATCCCTTCGAACACGACGTAGAAGGCGATCAGCTCGCGCAGCAGCTTCTGGTCCGCCTCCGGGGTGCCGGTGCGGAAGTTCGGGTCCGCCAGGTGCTTGGTGAACGGCAGGGCCCACTCCGCCTTGGTGGCCACGGAGGGCACCTCGCGGTACATGTTGAAGATCTCGCCTTCGTCCAGGCCCAGGCTTTCCACGCAGTACTGGTAGGCGTGGGTGTGCAGCGCCTCCTCGAAGGCCTGGCGCAGCAGGTACTGGCGGCACTCGGGGTTGGTGATATGGCGGTACACGGCCAGCACCAGGTTGTTCGCCACCAGCGAGTCGGCGGTGGAAAAGAAGCCCAGGTTGCGCTTGACGATGGTGCGCTCGTCCTCGGTCAGCCCGTTCGGGTCCTTCCACAGGGCGATGTCCGCGTTCATGTTGATTTCCTGCGGCATCCAGTGGTTGGCGCAGCCGTCCAGGTACTTCTGCCAGGCCCACTTGTACTTGAAGGGCACGAGCTGGTTGAGGTCCGCGTGGCAGTTGATGATCTTCTTGTCATCCACACGGATGCGCTCGGCCCCCATCTCCAGGTCTTCCAGACCGGTGCCGGTCAGGGCGTCTTCGTTGGGCTCGGCCAGCGGCTGGCCGGCGTTTTCCGGCTCCGGCGAGACGCTGGGCGCGGCGCCGGCGGTGCTCATCAGGGCTTCGTTCTCCTGAAAGCCCATGCCGGGGCGGACGGCGGGTTCCTTCTGGCCTTCGCCTTTGATGGCTGCGATCGGATCGTCCCAGGAAAGCATAGTGTCCCCTCTTCTTTCGGTGGCGGCCCGGCGCGGTAGCCGGGCCTTTTGTTCAGTACGTTGTGATCGGTGCTTGGTGCGTATTCGGTGCCCGTGGGCGGGGCCGCCTTACTGGCAGGCCTCGCAGTCCGGGTCGAGGATGGAGCAGGCTTTCGGGGCCTCGGGCTCGGCCGCCTGCTGGCCACCGGAGACGGCGTTCAGCTTGTTGGCGCGCGAGGAGTCGGCCACGGTGCTCTTTTCCACGTGGGTCGCGCCCATGGAGCGCAGGTAGTAGGTCGTCTTCAGCCCGCGCACCCAGGCCAGCTTGTACAGGGCGTCCAGCTTGGGCCCGGAGGGCTCGGCCATGTAGAGGTTCAGGCTCTGCGCCTGGTCGATCCACTTCTGCCGGCGCGAGGCGGCCTCGACCAGCCAGCGGGTGTCCAGCTCGAATGCGGTGGCGTACAGGGCCTTGATGTCCTCCGGCACGCGGTCCAGCGGCTGCACGGAGCCGTCGTAGTACTTGAGGTCGTTGACCATCACCTCGTCCCACAGCTCGCGGTCTTTCAGGTCGCGCACCAGGTACGGGTTGATCACGGTGAACTCGCCGGACAGGTTCGATTTGACGAACAGGTTCTGGTAGGTCGGCTCGATCGACTGGCTGACCCCGCAGATGTTGGAGATGGTCGCGGTCGGCGCGATCGCCATGGTGTTGGAGTTGCGCATGCCGACCTTCTTCACCCGCTTGCGCAGCTTGTCCCACTCCAGGCGCTGGGTGGTGTCCATCTGCAGGTAGTCGCCGCGGGTCTCGGCCAGCCTGTCGATCGAGTCGATCGGCAGGATGCCCTGGCTCCACAGGCTGCCGGGGAAGCTCTCGTAGCGCCCGCGTTCCTCGGCCAGGTCGGTCGAGGCTTTGATGGCGTAGTAGGAGACCGCCTCCATGGAGGTGTCGGCAAACTCCACCGCCGCCTCGGAGGCATACGGCACGCGCAGCTTGTACAGCGCGTCCTGGAAGCCCATGACCCCCAGCCCCACCGGACGGTGGCGCAGGTTGGAGCGCCGCGCCTGCGGCACGGAGTAGTAGTTGTAGTCGATTACGTTGTCGAGCATGCGCATGGCGGTGTTCACGGTCTGCTCGAGCTTGGGCAGGTCCAGCTCGCCGGCAGCGCTGATGTGCTGGGCCAGGTTGATCGAGCCCAGGTTGCACACCGCGATCTCGTCATCCGAGGTGTTCAGGGTGATCTCGGTGCACAGGTTCGAGCTGTGGACCACGCCGGTGTGCTGCTGCGGGCTGCGCAGGTTGCACGGGTCCTTGAAGGTCATCCACGGATGGCCGGTCTCGAACAGCATGCCGAGCATCTTCCGCCACAGGTCCACGGCCTTCATGGTCTTGTGCACGCGCAGCTCGCCGCGCGCGGCCTTCTCTTCGTATTCGCAGTAGCGCTTCTCGAACTCGGCGCCGACCAGGTCGTGCAGATCCGGGGTCTCGTTCGGGGAGAACAGGGTCCAGTCGCCGTCCTCGGCCACGCGCTTCATGAACAGGTCCGGGATCCAGTTGGCGCTGTTCATGTCGTGGGTGCGGCGGCGGTCGTCGCCGGTGTTCTTGCGCAGCTCGATGAACTCCTCGACATCGATATGCCAGGTCTCGAGGTAGGCGCACACGGCACCCTTGCGCTTGCCGCCCTGGTTCACGGCCACGGCGGTGTCGTTGGCGACCTTCAGGAACGGGACGACACCCTGCGACTTGCCGTTGGTGCCCTTGATGTGGGCACCCATGCCGCGCACGCGGGTCCAGTCGTTGCCCAGGCCGCCGGCAAACTTGGACAGCAGCGCGTTGTCGCGGATGGCGCTGTAGATGCCGTCCAGGTCGTCCGGGACGCTGGTCAGGTAGCAGCTCGAGAGCTGCGGGCGCAGGGTGCCGGAGTTGAACAGCGTCGGCGTGGAGCTCATGAAGTCGAACGAGCTCAGCAGGTTGTAGAACTCGATCGCGCGCGCCTCGCGGTCGATCTCGTTGATCGCCAGGCCCATCGCCACGCGCATGAAGAACGCCTGCGGCAGCTCGAAGCGCGTGCCATCCGAGTGGATGAAGTAGCGGTCGTACAGGGTCTGCAGGCCCAGGTAGGTGAACTGCAGGTCGCGCTCGGGCTTGATCGCCGCGCCCAGCTTGTCGAGGTTGTAGCGGGTCAGCTCGCTATCGACCAGCTCCAGGTCCGCGGCGCGCTTGATGTAGGCGCCGAAGTACTCGGCGTAGCGCTCGGCCAGCTGGGCCTGGGTGGCCTCTTCCGGGCGGCCGTGCACGAAGCTCAGGGCCTCGCGGCGCAGGGCATCCATCAGCAGGCGCGCAGTGACCTGCGAGTAGTTCGGCTCCTGCTCGATCATCACGCGGGCGGCCATCACCAGCGCGGTGGAGACATCCTTCTCGGCCACGCCGTCGAACAGGTTGCGGCGTGCCTCGGTCAGAATCTTCTCGCCGTCCACCTGCTCGATACCAGCGCAGGCCTCGGCGACGACCGCCTGCAGGCGCTCTTCGTCCAGCGGGGCCTGGGTGCCGTCGGCGCGGGTCACGTTCAGGGCCGGGGCAATCTCCTGCTCGTCCAGGCCCTGTTCCGCGGCCTCGGCGGCGCGCTTCTGCGCCTGCTGTTCGCGGTAGATCACGTAGGCCCGCGCGACCTTGTGGTGGCCGCCACGCATCAGGGCCAGTTCCACCTGGTCCTGGATGTCCTCGATGTGCACCGTCATGCCCTGGGTGCCGGCGCGGCGGAACAGGCTGTCCACCACCTGGCCGGCGACCTCCTTGGAGATGTCGTGAATGCGACGGCTGGCCGCGGCGCTGCCACCCTCCACCGCGAGGAAGGCCTTGGTAACCGCCACCTCGATCTTCGAGGCGTCGAAGCCGGTGACCTTGCCGTTGCGGCGGATCACCTGGTGCTGCCCCGGGCTGGTGGCCAGGACCTCGGCCGACGGTTCGGCTTGCGGCGGGTACTGGATGCCCTCGTGGGCTTCGGCGGTCTGGGTTTCGCTGTGCATGACGGGCCTCGCGCTGGTGTAGGATCGAACGGCAAGTACTATAGATCGGGGATCAAGGCCTGCATAGCCACTACATATTGTGTATCGTTCGCGAACAACGCCTGTACAAGCGGTGAGCAAGCTGTGGATAAAAATGCCCATTCGCCGTCCTGTCGCCGTTCCCGGCGAGGCCGGCGGGTTATCCACCAAATGACGATGTAGTGACTGCGCGGTGACCCTCCGCGACCCGCGCGATCATGAAAATGTTTTATGGTCCGTCATTACCGAACCTGACTGCGGACACCCGGTCGGCGCGGTTCCCGCAGCATGCGTGACCCGGTTGGACAAAGGCGCCCGGCGTACCAATAATCCGGCCCTTACCGCGCGCCTCCGGCACGGCCCGCCGCCGCGCGGGGCCACCACCCGCAAGCCCGGCCCACCGCAGGCGCCGAATACCGAATACACCGACTGGATCAGGAGCCCCCATGAGCAAGAAGAAGGACAAAAGCAAGCCGGACACCACCCCCGGGGCCAGCCAGGCCACGGCGGCTCCGAGCATGGTTCAGGCCGCCACCGGCGCGGTCCAGCTGGGTGGCGAATCGGCGGCCAAGGAGCAGGGCAAGCCCGGAGCCAAGGATGCCCGCCACTGCCCGCTGCTGATCCTGGGCTCCGGCCCCGCCGGCTGGACCGCGGCCGTCTACGCCGCGCGCGCCAACCTGAACCCGGTCGTGATCACCGGCCTGGAACAGGGCGGCCAGCTGATGACCACCACCGACGTGGACAACTGGCCGGGCGACAACGAGGGTGTGCAGGGCCCCGAACTGATGCAGCGCATGCAGAAGCATGCCGAGCGCTTCGACACCGAGGTGATCTTCGACCACATCCACACGGTGCAGCTGAAGGACAAGCCCTACCGCCTGACCGGGGACTCCGGGGAATACACCTGTGATGCCCTGATCATCTGCACCGGGGCCTCCGCGCAGTATCTGGGGCTGGACTCCGAACAGGCGTTCATGGGCAAGGGTGTGTCCGCCTGCGCGACCTGCGACGGCTTCTTCTACCGCAACCAGAAGGTCGCGGTGATCGGTGGCGGCAACACTGCGGTGGAGGAGGCCCTGTACCTGTCCAACATCGCCGAGCACGTGACCCTGGTGCACCGGCGCGACGCCCTGCGGGCGGAGAAGATCCTGCAGGACAAGCTGTTCGAGAAGGAAAAGAACGGCAACGTCACCATCGAGTGGAACCACACCCTGGACGAGATTCTCGGCGACGCGACCGGCGTGACCGGTGCCCGCCTGAAGCACGCCCAGAGCGGCGAGACGAAGGACATCGACGTGATGGGCGTGTTCATCGCGATCGGCCACAAGCCGAACACCGACATCTTCCAGGGCCAGCTGGACATGGAAGGCGGTTACATCAAGGTGCAAAGCGGCCTGGAAGGCAACGCCACCGCGACCTCCGTACCGGGCGTGTTCGCCGCCGGCGACGTGATGGATCATGTCTACCGCCAGGCGGTCACCTCCGCCGGCACCGGCTGCATGGCCGCACTGGACGCGGAGAAGTACCTCGAAGAGAACGGCTGAGTCGTGAACGCCGAGGGCGACACCCAGGCACCGGACCCATCGGAGCACGAGGTGGGCGAGTCGGCCGAGCGCGTCGAACTGCGCGACGGCCTGGCCGACGTGGACCCGGCCGCCTGGGATGCCCTGACCGGCGGCACCGAGCCGTTCCTGCGCCACGCATTCCTGGAGGGCCTGGAACGCCACGGCTGCCTGGGGCGCCAGTTCGGCTGGTTCCCGCAGCATGTGCTGATCTTCCGCGAGGATCAGCTCGTCGCGGCGGCACCGGCATACGCCAAGACCAACAACTACGGCGAGTTCGTGTTCGACTTCGCCTGGGAAGGCGCGTGGAACCGCCACGGGCTCAACTACTACCCCAAGCTGGTCGTCTCCGTGCCCTACACCCCGGCCACCGGGCCGCGCCTGCTGGTGCACCCGGAGGCCCCGGACTTCGATCACCTGCGCACCCTGCTGGTGCGCGCCCTGGTCACCCGCGGGCGCGAACTGAACGCCTCGGGCGTGAACATCCTGTTCCCCAACGAGGATGATCTGGACGTGACCCGCGAGATGGGGCTGGCCGAGCGCATGGGCTGCCAGTACCACTGGACCAACGCCGGCTACGCAGACTTTGACGACTTCCTGGCCGCGCTCAGCTCGAAAAAGCGCAAGAACATCAAGCGCGAACGTCGCCGCGTCAACGAGGCCGGCATCGAGTTCCGTACGCTGACCGGGTCCACCGGATCGCCCGAGGACTGGGCGCGCTTCCACCGCTTCTACGTCGACACCTTCGAGAAGCACATGGGCATCCCGACGCTGTCGGAGGCCTTTTTTGTGGAGACGGCTGCCGCGCTAGGCGACCAGGTGGTGCTGTTCGAGGCGCAACGAAACCGCGAAACCATCGCCGCGGCCCTGTGCTATCGCAGCCACGACACCCTGTACGGGCGCTTCTGGGGCTGCACCGAGGAACTGGCCGACCTGCACTTCGAGACCTGCTACTACCAGGGCATCGCGTTCTGCATCCGCGAAGGGCTTGCCCGCTTCGAGCCCGGCGCCCAGGGTGAGCACAAGATCCCGCGCGGCTTCCTGCCCACGCCCACCTACTCCGCCCACATGATCCTGACCGAAGGCTTCGACCAGCCCGTGCGCGACTTCTGCGAGCGCGAGGCCCAGATGATGCAGGCCCAGTGCGAACGCCTGCACGAACACTCGCCCTATCGGCAAGCCCAGCCCGACGATGCACCCCGCACCTGACCAACACCCCTCCCCACCCGCCGGCGCCTGCGCGCGGACGAAGACCCATCCGCGCCGCACGCTACCCACCGGCGCACCCCGCCCCCCTGTGGGAGCGGGCTTGCCCGCGAAGCCCCTGCCCGCGCGGGACACCGGCACCGCCCCTTCGCCTGCAAGCAGGCTCCCACAAGGCTTTGCATACCACCTGGGCCCGAGTATTCGTCTTCCATGCCACTGCGCCCCAACCTGTCACCCCGGCCGCAGCGCAGCGACGAGCCGGGATCTCCGGGCCTCGACGACACCCCTGACCTTCACACCGTGGGCACCCGCAAGGCCCCCCGACCACCCCGTGGGAGCGGGCTCGCCCGCGAAGCCCCTGCCCACGCGGGGCTCCGCCACAGGCCATTTGCCTGCAAGCAGACTCCTACAGAACTCGGGCCTCCAACCCCGGGTCTTGCGCGGAAGCGCCCCATGACCTCCGGCCCGCAGATCACCCTGCCCTGGCTGGACCCGGAACACCCGGAGGCCCCCTTCCCGGATCCGGAGCGGGCCCTGCCCGACCCGAACGGCCTGCTCGCGGCCGGGGGCGATCTCTCGGTGCCGCGACTGCTGAACGCCTATCGTTCCGGCGTGTTCCCCTGGTTCGAGGCCGGGCAGCCGATCCTGTGGTGGAGCCCGGACCCGCGCGCGGTGCTGGAACCGGCCCAATTCCGGATGCACCGCAGCCTGAAAAAGGCGATCCGCAATCGCGGCTACACGGTCAGCTTCGATCGCGCCTTCGAGGCCGTCATCCAGGCCTGCGCCGGACCGCGCGACTACGCCGACGGCACCTGGATCACCTCCAGCATGCAGCAGGCCTACATCGCGATGCACCGCACCGGGCACGCGCACTCGGTGGAGGTCTGGGACGGGCCACGTCTGATCGGCGGGCTCTATGGCGTGGCCGTGGGCCGGCTGTTCTGCGGCGAGTCGATGTTCTCGCGCGAGCGCGACGCCTCCAAGATCGCGCTCGCCTGGCTCAGCCGCCACCTGGTCGCCTGGGGCTGGCCTCTGGTGGACGTGCAGATGGAGACCGGGCACCTGTGCAGCCTCGGCGCCATCACCCTGCCCCGGCGCGAGTTCATCGCCCGCATCCGCGAGATCGCGCACGCGCCCGAAGTACCCGAGCCCTGGCGGGTCGATCCTGCCCTGAGCCCACTCGACCCAGACTGGAACACCGCCCCGTAGCACAAGCGGTGGGAGTGCTCCTTGTGGCAGGTGCTTGCTTGTGGGAGCGGGCTTGCCCGCGAATGGAACTTGTCAAAGTCCGACGCGGGCAAGGGCTTCGCGGGCAAGGGCTTCGCGGGCAAGCCCGCTCCCACAGACATCTCCCACAAGCAAGTCCACTCCCACAGACCCTGCCACAGAGCCCCCTCGCCACCCGCCCTTTGCGCCGACCGAGGGTGCTATATACTCCCGGCCACTGGGGAACCGGACGGGAGATTCGGGTGGGCAAGGCAGATCAGGGGGAATGGCGGGCCATGGCGCTCAACGGGCTGCGCACGGGCCTGCTGCTGGCACTGGCCGCGATCACTGCGGGCTGTGCCACGCTGGCGCCATCGCCGCCGTCGGATCAGAGCAATATCTGCGAGATCTTCCGCGAGCAGCCGCGCTGGTACGACTACGCGCGCGACTCCGAACGCGAATGGGGTACGCCGATCGCCACCCAGATGTCGTTCATCCAGCAGGAGTCCTCCTTCCGCAGCCACGTGCGCCCGGACCGCGAGCGGCTGCTGGGCTTCATCCCCTGGAGCCGGCCGTCCTCCGCCTATGGCTACGCCCAGGCGCAGGACCCGGTCTGGGGCGAATACCGCGAGGATGCCGGCAGCCGCTTCGCGCGGCGCACCCACATGAAGCACGCGACCGACTTCATCGGCTGGTACAACGACCGCACCCGGCGCATGACTGGCGTACCGCTGCACAACGCGGAGCACCTCTACCTCGCCTACCACGAGGGCCAGGGCGGCTACAGCCGCGGCAGCTACCAGAACAAGCCGCAGGTACGGGCCGCGGCGCGCCAGGTCGCCCAGCGGGCCGACCGCTACGAATCCCAGTTGGCGAGCTGCGAATCCGAGTTCCGCTGCCGCCGCTTCTATCAGGTCTGGCCCTTCTGCCGACAGTAAACGGAGCCGCGAATGCCCTGCCCGCCCCGGGAGATCCCGGATAACCGCTACGCGGTTTCCGGGATGACATCCCTGTTCGGCACGCTCGGCGCACCCCAACCCCTCTAGGGGCCTTCCCAACCCCCGGTCATCCCAGCCGTAGCGCAGCGAAGAGCCGGGATCTCCTGCCCCTGCCCCGGCCTCCTCGGGGCCACCTCGCCGGCCAGCCGCATCGGCTTCGCCATCGCTCGATGCGAAGGGCGTGCACGACGTGACGACGACACTTGAGGGAACCCGGCCGGACGTGTTCCAGTCTCCGAACTACCCTCTTACGGAATACAAGGACGCACCATGAGTGACAACCCGACCGCTGGCTTTCGCTTCAACCACACCATGCTGCGCGTGAAGGACCCGCAGAAGGCGCTGAACTTCTACCAGCGCGTGTTCGGCATGCAGCTGGTGAAGACGCTGGACTTCCCGGAGTTCGAGTTCACGCTGTACTTCCTGGCCCAGCTCGGCGAGGACGAACCGCAGCCGCCGAAGGACGCCGGCGAAGCCACGCGCTGGATGTTCAGCCAGCGCGGCATCCTCGAGCTGACCTACAACTACGGCACGGAGAAGGACGCCGACTTCCATTACCACGACGGCAACGCGGAGCCGCAGGGCTTCGGCCACATCTGCTTCTCGGTCCCGGACCTGGACGCGGCCGTGCGCTGGTTCGACCAGAACGACGTGGAGTTCGTGAAGCGCCCGGACGAGGGCGGCCTGAAGGACATCGCCTTCGTGAAGGACATGGACGGCTACTGGATCGAAATCCTCGAGCCCAACCGCCTGACCGGGCTGGGGCACTGACACGCAAACCCGGTTGCTGCTGACCACTGGCAGGCGCGTATTGCCGAAACCTGACGCGGGCCGGGGCTTCGCCGGCAAGCCGGCTCCTACCGGTCGGCTGTCATCCCTCGGGCGCACGCCAGCGGCCGAGGCCGCGTGGTTCATGATCGAGGCTTCAGATGCCGGAAATGCCGGGGCCAGACATGCGAAAGGGGCCACTCGGGCCCCTTTGCAGGATTTGGCGGAGAGTACGGATTACGCCCGGCTGCGCCGGGCGCCCTTCGGGCCGCCTTCGCTGCGCTGCGGCGTTCCGGTGTCGCTGCGCGCCACCGGTCGAACCATCATTCTTATATCTCGGGTTCGAATCCCGGAAATGCCGGGGCCAGACGTGCGAAAGGGGCCACTCGGGCCCCTTTGCAGGATTTGGCGGAGAGTGAGTCTGCCGATCACCGACCGGACACTACCCATATCGACGCTGTAAGCCCCTAATACTTCGACCTTTCTGCTTTACCCTTGTAGTCGATAGTAGCGCAGCGTAGGCTATAGTTACAAGCACTATTTGGGGATAGGTAAAGGGAATGCCTCGTAAGGCGGAGGAAATGGGGGCGCTGGCGATCAAGCGCCTTGAGCATCCAGGAGAGTACACCGTTGGGGGCGTGGCGGGCCTGCGCGTCCGCGTCTACGACAACGGGCACAAGTACTGGCTTCTGCGCGCGACGATCGCCGGCCGCGTCCGAGAGATAGGCATTGGGCCCTATCCCGAGGTGACGCTCGCCAAGGCCCGCGAGGCCGCGTCCGACATGCGTATGCAGATCCGCGAAGGTATCGACCCGCTCGCGGAGCGCAGAGCCGCGAAGGACGCTCTGGCTGCTGCGACCGCAAAGGCCCTGACATTCAGCGATTGCACCGACCGCTACCTCGCGAACAAGAGTGCCGGTTTCCGGAACGAAAAGCATCGGCGGCAATGGCGATCCTCGCTGGAGCAATATGCAGACCCGATCATAGGGCGGCTGCCGGTCGACAGGATCGAGCTGGCACACGTCCTGGAGGTGTTGCAGCCCGTATGGCGCACCCGCACAGAAACGGCCAGTCGCGTCAGGGGCCGAATGGAGAAGGTGCTCGACTACGCGACCGTGAGCGGCTATCGCGACGGCTCGAACCCTGCGAGATGGCGCGGCAACCTGGACGCGATTCTGCCGGCCCCTTCCAAGCTCAAGAAGGTTCGGCACCACCGCGCCCTACCCTGGGCTGAGGTGCCGCCATTCATGGCGGCATTGCGCGAGCGCAGCGGGACCGCCGCTCAAGCCCTGCAGTTCCTCGTCCTGACCGCGACCCGATCCGGTGAAGTCCGCGGCGCGACATGGGACGAGATCGACCTCGAATCCAGCACGTGGTCCATACCCGCCGAACGCATGAAAGCGGGCAGAACTCACGTGGTCCCATTGTCGGACGCGGCGCTCGAGATTCTGGAGGCCCGCCCCGATCGAGACGGCCTTGTCTTCCCTGGGCAGCGAGGCGGGATGCTGAGCGATATGTCACTGAGCTCCGTGCTGAAACGCATGCAGGTCGACGCCACGGTCCACGGCTTCCGATCCTCGTTCCGGGACTGGGTGTCTGAAACCACCCGCTACCCGCACGAGGTCGCCGAGATGGCCCTCGCGCACACGATCCCGAACGCCACAGAGCGGGCCTATCGGCGCGGCGACCTACTGGAGAAACGACGCGCCCTGATGGACGAATGGGCCGCGTACATCGTGGAGGCAGAGAAATGACCGGCACTCGACCGACCGACAACTGGGAGGCGGCCGTCGAACGCGTGAAGGCCACCGGGAAGGGCTGGGAAGCGCTGCTGTATCACGCGGCCCGGCTACTGCGGGAAGGCCGCGCCCTGCCGCCGCCGCTGGCGGACTTCATTGCCGGGGGGCTCGACGAGATCCGCGAGACCGAACACAAGGGGGCCGCCAAGCTGTTCGGTTGCCATCATGCGCGGGGCCGCCGGGGGAACGCGTCCAGGGGGCTGAAACGCGCTATCGACGTTGAAATTCTGATGCGGATGACCGGCGTTTCCCAGATCCAGGCGGCTGCTGCGCTGACCCAGGATGACACCCTCAACAACAAGGAGCAGCTCGCACCGTCTACCTGGGTTCGGGCGCACGACGATCACAAGGAGGACGCCTGCGCGATCATCGCATCGGGCAAACCAGAAGGCCCCGAGCCCCGCCCGATTGATTGGCTAACGGAGTCCGAAGAAAAAGCCGCCAGGATCGCAAAGCGTATGAAGAATAGGGGCCCTAATCCCGCATAGATCGCCCCTCCCGCACTCGCCAATCTGTACCCGTCACCACCAAAAACGACGAGGTACGGTAATGGCTGACACGACGAACGAATCGGTGTACTTGTCGGAGCGCGACATTGCCCGCAGGTACAGCATCCACCCCAAGACCGTTTGGCCCTGGATTCATAACCAGGGGTTCCCGCAGCCGATCCGGCTGAGCCCGCGATGCACCCGTTGGCGTCTGGAGGACCTGTTGGCCTGGGAAGCCCGCCGCGCAGGCGGTGCGGCATGAGGCCCGCCAACAGAAAAGCGCTGGCCGAGGGGGCGGCACAGCGCTTTGGGGGCGAGCTACACGGTCACAAGCTCACGTCTGAGCATAGCACAGAAGATCTGTTTCGCATCGCCAATCGGCGGGCTCACGTAATCGGCTGCTACCGAAGGGGCCCCGATCGCACGCGGGCCATACTGCGATGCCTGCGGGCCCTCAAGGCCGCACTGGCCAAGGGGGCGCGGCCATGACTCGGAAAGTGCCGCCGTATGCGAAGCGCCATGCCGAAGCCCTACGCCACCCGCCGCACACCGTCTGGATCGCGGCCGGGCCGAATGCCTGGAAGTGGGCCCGGCAGCGACCGAGCCACGTAGTCCTGGTCGCCCCACCCGAGGAAGATCCCGCCGCTCTGGACTGGCGCATGTGCCGAGGCCATGACCCGGTGCTGGTCGTTCGCACGGGACCAGCCGAAGGCGCGCAGGTACGCGGGCTGATCGCGGCCCTGTTGCGGGATGGTGTCGAGCGCGTGCTGGACGAAGCCGGAACGCTATTCGTGCCGGAGGTGCGCCATGCCTGAAACCGTGGTTATCCCTGTCGAGCGGACGGAGCCGCGGTTCAAGCTGTTACACGTTGCCGAGCTCGAGTTCCGGCCACCGCGTTTTTTAGTGCGGGACTACCTCGAGGCCGAATCTCTGGCGTTGGTATTCGGCGATCCCGGGTGCGGCAAGTCGTTTCTGGCCGTCGATCTGGCCTGCTGTATTGCAACCGGTGCGGACTTCCACGGCAACCCCACCACGCAGGGCCCCGTTGTGTACGTCGCGGGAGAGGGCCACAACGGCCTGAAGCGGCGTTTCGTGGCATGGGAGACCCACACCGGCCAGAGCGCCGCAGACGCGCCCCTGTACGTGTCGAGCGCGGCCGCAGCCCTATGCGATCCCGATTCCGCGCAGGCAGTCGTGACCGCCGTGGATGCGGTGCCGACCGATGGGCCGCCCGCCCTGGTCGTGATCGACACCGTGGCCCGCAACTTCGGCCCGGGAGACGAGAACAGCACCAGCGATATGGGCGTGTTCATCCAGGCGGCCGACCGTATCCGCACCCGGTACGGCTGCACGGTGCTACTCGTCCATCACAGCGGCCACGCGGACAAAGGGCGTGCCCGAGGGGCTACCGCCCTGCGGGGTGCCCTGGACGCTGAATATCGAGCGGACAAGGACGAAGCCGGCACCGTCCGCGTGGAGGCGTCCAAAATGAAGGACGCACCCTTTCCCCAGCCCTTGGCGTTCGAGCTGCGCAGCGTGCCCCTCGGTATCGAGGACCACGACGGTCGCGAGGTCACGTCCGCCGCGCTGGTATCCACGACCTATGAGCCGCCCGCCAAGCCGTCCGGGCGCCAGGGCAAGTGGAAGCAACTCGCCCTGGACGAGCTGGCCCGTTTGTATGAGTCCAGGCGGGCGAACCTTGAGCGCGGTGGGTTCGACCCTGACACCGCCCGGGTTGAGGTCTCCGAGTGGCAACAGCAATGCCGGGATGCCGGGATGCCGAAGCAACGATGGTCCGATGTTCGCCGGGCCTGTCTCGACTCCGAGCTGGTTTCCATTGAGCACGGGTTTGCCTATCCGAGGGTCCGGAAGTCCGGTCCGTCCGGTTCCTGAAGGAAACCGGACCGGACCGGACGCCCTTAACCGGACAAGCGGACCCTAACCGGACCAAAACCGGACCCGTAACCGGACCGAAAATCACGCAGAATCAATAGTCTGCACCTTGACACACCAACCAATCCGATAGACAATACCTATCATGTAGGGGGCTCCAATGGACCAAGACGAATTCGAGCAACGGCTCCGCGAAGACTCCAGCCGGATGTTCTCCAGCGAGGACGCCGGACGGCGGTACTTCATCCGCAAGCCGCCCACCTTCCCCAAGATCGAATCCTTCTCCGAATTCCAGAAGGCGCACGACGCCATCGTCGCGGCTGCCTCCGAGCGCCTGAACGAGATTGTCGGGGCCGGCCTGTCCACCCGGGACGTCGCGCTGGCCAGCCAGATCGAGGGCATCAACATGAACTTGTCCCTGCGCGCGCTAGAGGCCGCCGGTGATCCTCGGTGGACGGTCCTGGATTCGCGGGTCGAGAGCCTGCGCCAAGGGGTCGCGATTGCTATGGAAATCTGGAAGCAAAAGCGAGGGGGTGACGCATGAACATCCCGCTGATACACGCGCAGATGAGTTTCCTCGCCACCTATATGGCCGCGCGCCAATACCGAGCACCGGAGCCCACGCGATGAACCGACCCAAGCCCCGATCGTTCACGCCCGAGCGCGACCCCATGATCCCGTCCGGGCCGGCCAGCCAGTACCTGACGAAGAACCGCGGCCGCCCGAGCGACCAGCCCAAGGCGCAGAACCCCCAGCGCGTGAAGATCCCACGGGCCGCTCGCAAGGTGGCGCGGGCGTCGATTCTGGCCAAGCTCTCGACCGCTCCCCTGGCCTTCACCGGGGAGAGCGGGGAGCAATGGCTGGGGCTGGCAGAGATCGGCCTTGTCCTGGGCCTCGACGTGGCCGAAGTGGCAGACCAGCACGCACGCGGCGAAGGGCCGCCGCTCGAGATGCGCAAGAACGAACAGGGCCACCACGAGCTGATGGGCTCGGTAACGAACCTGACCCTGTACCTGATTACCGAAGCGACGAGGTAGACCCATGGCAGCGAAACCCGATTTCAAGAGCAAGCTGGGTTCTCTGGCCGAAAGCCAGAAAGCCATCCAGGACGAGATGAAGGGCGCGCACGATGGCCTGATGGCAAAGATCCAGGCCAAGCGCGATGAGCTGAAGGAGATCACCAGCGCCGCCCCGAACGTTGGCGAGATCCTTCACCGCGCCCAACTGTCGATCGACGAGATGGCCGGGCGGTATGAGAAGCGCCTTAAGGGCGCGTTTGTGGAGTCGCGGACAGCCGAGGCGATGCTCCAGACGGGGGCAGCGATCCCGGACAACAAGAACTTGTTGGGGCCGCACGGTGCGGTGCTGCGCAGTCGCATGCAAGAAAACTGGCGCAAGCAACTGGTGCTCGACCTGTTTGCGCCCGGACCAGGACCTGCCAACCAGGAGCACCGGGACCACCAGATCGATGGAACGGATACGGCCATGCTGATCGCCTGGCTGTTCCGCGACGAACTGGTCGAGCGCATGCGCACCTTCGCGGAGACCCACGCCCCCGCCGGCGAATCCCGCGCAGCCGATATCGAACGGCTGAAGGCGGAGATCGCAGACCTCGAAGAACAGGCCGCGCAGATCCGCCGGGAAGCCTCCGAGGCCGGTTTGCACCTGGAGGCCGCATGAACACGCGCGTTATCGAGGAAATCGCCGAACTGATCGGGTTCCGCGGCGCGTATGAGCTGAGTCTCCAGCGCGCCGGGACGAGCTTCTACGTTCCTGTCGACCCAGCCCCTCAACACTGGCTGAACGACATCCTAACCCCCGATGAGATTCAGGCTCTGGCCGCTCGGTTCGGCGGGGAAACGATCACCCTCCCCCCCCTTCGCGACAACACCCGGCACCGTATTGAGGTTGCGCTGAAGAACAAGCTCGAGGTTCGGATGGTGGCGATGCTCGCGAATCGCAGTGAGCGGTACGTGGCGCGCGTGAAGGAAGAACTGGCGCAGGCGGGCCGGCTGCCGAGCGATGCGGCGTAGGGGACCCTGTGAGGCCCTAGCAGGCGGGCACGCAGAACACCTCGGATGTCGGCAGTTTTTGAGACGCATTCGCATTTGTTTATTCCCACCAGGAACACGCCATGGCTGACAAGCGCAGCACCGTTGAATTAATCTTTCAGGGGATCGACCGAACGGGCGAAGCCACCCAGGCCGCGCTACGCAACGCACAGTCGTTCAGCGATTCCATCGGCAACGTCACCGCACCGATCGCGGACTTCACCAAGAAGGCCGTGGCGTTCGAGGCCGCCTTGCTCGGGGCCGGCGCTGCCATCACCGCATTCTCGATCAAGGCCGCCGGGGACTTCGATTCGGCGTTCCGTGAAATCTCGACCCTTATCGACCAGCCGGTCGAGGATCTCGGGGAATTCCGCGATGCCATCCTCGAATACTCGCAGACGAGTACGCAGCCCCTGGAGTCGATCACGTCCGCGATCTACAGCGCGATCTCCGCGGGCGTCGATTATGCCGATAGTGTGGAAGCGGTGGCGCAGGCGGAACAGCTCGCTGTAGCGGGCAAAGCCGACCTCAATGACTCCCTGACGGTCCTGGTCTCCAGTCTCAACGCCTACGGCCTTGAGATGGAAGAAGCGGCCCGGTTCAGCGATGCGCTGTTTACGGCGGTCCAGGAGGGCCAGACGACCCTGCCGGAGCTTGGCAACAGCCTCTCGCGTGTCACTGGCCTGGCCGCGACCGGTGGGGTCGAGTTCGAGGAATTGCTGGCGGCGATCTCTGCGCTGACCGCGACCGGCACGCCCACGAACGAGGCCATCACCCGGATTCAACAGGCGCTGTCGAACATCATCAACCCGACGCAGCAAGCGCGGACGATGGCCGCAGAACTCGGGATCGAGTTCAACGCGACCACGCTACGGTCCGAGGGCCTGGCCGGGATGCTGGACATGGTGGCGCAGGCTACCGGGGGCAGCGAGGAACAGATGGGCAAGCTGTTCGGTAGCACGAACGGCTTGCTGGCGGTCCTGGACCTGACGGGCAACGCGGCGGAAGGCTTCGCGGGCTCGCTGGACAGCATGGCGGACAACGCGGGCGCGACTGATCGCGCGTTCGCGGACATGGCCGGGAGCGTCGAACAGCAGAATCAGCGCGTGGCCAACAGCCTGCGCGGGCTCGCGATCGAGATTGGCGGGCCGTTGCTCGAGCAATACGGCGGCGTCACAGACGCGCTGACGGCCGTTTTCCAGGCGGTCGGGGCGAATGTGCGCGATGGCCAGTTGGGCGGCCTGGTGGGCGTCGTGGAGGGCATTCTGGCGGATACCGAGTCAGTGTTCCGCAGCATGGCCGAAAACATGGGCGAGGCGCTGGAAGATGCCGACCTTTCGGGGTTCGAGCGTGGCATTGATGCGCTGCGGGAAGCCGTACAGAACCTGTTCCAGAATCAGGACTTGAGCACCGCCGAAGGGCTCGCCAGTGCCATGACCACCCTGGCCGATGCGTTCGCGGGTCTGTCGCAGTTTACCGCGGGCGTGATCGAGTCGTTCCAGTTCCTGTTCGACCTGATGGTCCGGGCCGGTTCCGCGACGGCAGAGCTGGACGATAGCCTGTTCCGCCTGGCCGGCCGGTTCGGGGGTATCGCCACGCAGATCGACCTGGTGTTGCCGCTGCTGAACGGCCTGCTGGGGCTGATGATCCTCAACCAGGGCAAGAATCTGGTATTCGGGGCCAATGCGTCCGCGGCGGCCCTGGCGAATCTGGCGAAGTGGCTGGGGCCTGCGGGGCTTGCGGGCGCGGCCGGCTGGGGCATCGGATCGTTCCTGAACGACAACATCATCGATCCTCTGGTCAACGCGGTCACGGAGAACGAGAACACGCTCGGGACGTGGATCTACGAGGTGATCCACGGCACCGAGGAATGGGAAAGCGCCACGCGCGATATGAGCACTGCGCAGCGCGATCTTGCAAAGGACCTGGGCAGCACCAACGAAGCCCTGGAGAAGCAAGGCCGGGACTACGACCGCATCGTCAACGAAATGACCGAGGCCGACGATATCGCCCGGGAATCGAAGCGCCGCCTGGCTGCGGAGTTCGAGGCTCAGGGCCTCCAGTGGGACGCCACCACCGGGAAGATTGGCGAGACCAAGACGATCATCGACGGCACCGAGGAAAGCAACCGGCGCTGGGTCGAGACCATGGAAGGCGGCGTCACCACGTTCACGCAGGTGGGCAAGGTGTTCCGTGGCGAGATGGAAGGTGCCAAGACCGCCACGCAGGAAGTGGCCGAACAGTCCGACGAACTCAAGATCGCGCTGGAAGAGCTCGCGAGTAACGAGCGCATCAAGTACATGGAGTTCGAGGCGCAGATGAACGTGGCCGAAGTCCAGGCGCAGGCGCAGGAAGTCGAGGCGGTGTTCGGGTCGATCAACAACACGATGGACAGCACGGCGGATCTTCTCGGCGGCCTGTTCGGGCAGTTGGAAGGCGCGTCACGCTGGGACCAGTTGGATATCCGCAGCCAGATCGAGCGCGAGAACCGAATCCGCGAGGAAGCCCACGAACGGCAGATGCGGATGGCGGATGCCCATATCGACGCGCTCAAGGAGCGCACCAAGGCCATGCGCCGCGGCGACAGCATGATTAAGGTGGACGGCGCCGGCCTCCAGCCGCACCTCGAAGCGTTCATGTGGGAGATCCTGCGCACGATCCAGGTGCGCGTGAACGAGGATGGATTGGACATGCTTCTCGGGACGTCTTAGCCAGCGCCCCCAAGCGGTCCGCCGGGAACCGTGCTCCTGCAATCCCGGTGAACCCCGCAGACGAGACCGCCAGTCCTCTGTCCGCGGGGTTTTTTTGTGCCTACCGCAGGCTGCGGCGTTCCTCAATCGAGAGCGGTTCCCGTTCATCCGTCCAGCGGGCGAGGCGAGCGCCGGACTCGCGGCGATCCTTCAACGCGGCCTGGGCTTGGTCACGGGTGTCGAACGGCCCGGCGACGATATCCCCTAGCAGGCGGCGCCCATCGGGTAGATCGCGGTCCTGGACCACGTAGAAGCGGTCGAACTCGGGCTGGCGGCGGGTGATGCCCTGGGCAAGAGCCAGCCTGTCGAGATAGCGCTGGTAGTCGCTGCGGGCTGCGGGGGTGTCGCTGTAGCCGTAGTGATCGGCCCATTCGTGGAAGCTGTACATGGTCTTTCTCCTGTCGTTGGGTAAACAGGGAAAGCAGCCAGGTAGATCGTTAGGGGATACAGCGGGGGACGGTCGTTGCGACCGTCCATAACCCACTGATTTTATTGAATAGGTGGCGGAGAGTGAGGGATTCGAACCCTCGATGGGCTTTTGACCCATACTCCCTTAGCAGGGGAGCGCCTTCGACCACTCGGCCAACTCTCCGAAACGCGGCACAGGATACGATCTTGAGCCGGCAATTGAAAGGCCCGGAAGGCGGGATGCGCGCCTCCGGGCCTTTCCGTACCGAGCGGAAGGTTCAGTCGTCTCGCGCAGAGGCCGCCGCGCCACCGGCGCCGGCACCCCCACCGGAGTTGCCGCCCCCTTCGCCGCTGCCCGCAACGTTGGATTCCCGCTGAATACGCTGGAAAATCTCCTCGCGGTGGACAGCAACGTCCTGAGGGGCGTTGATCCCGATACGAACCTGATTGCCCTTGACCCCCAAGACGGTGACGGACACGTCCTCGCCGATCATGAGGGTCTCGCCCACACGCCGAGTCAAAATGAGCATGCTCTTCTCCGCAGTGCCTGTGTCGGACGCAGTCGGTCGTCCGGTAACCGTTTTACGGTCTGTCATCCCTAGCCGTCCCCTTGTTGACCGACAGGTTCCTGTTCGAGTTCAAAGGCATCGTGCAATGCACGCACGGCCAGTTCGAGATACTTCTCATCGACGACCACGGAGATCTTGATTTCCGAAGTGGAAATCATCCGGATGTTGATGGTTTCCCGCGACAGGGCCTCGAACATCTTGCTCGCAATTCCCGCGTGCGAGCGCATGCCGACACCCACCACCGAGATCTTCACGATGTGGGTATCCCCGGAAACCTCGCGCGCGCCCAGCTCGCGAGCCGCCGCCTGCAGGATCTCCAGCGCCTTGTCGTAGTCGTTGCGATGGACGGTGAACGTGAAGTCGGTGGAGTTATCCCCGCCGACGTTCTGCACGATCATGTCCACCTCGATATTGGCGTCCGCGATCGGGCCGAGGATGCGATGCGCGACCCCCGGTTGATCGGGGACGCCCTGAACCGTGAGTTGGGCCTCGTTCTGATTGAACGCGATGCCCGCAACCAGCGCCTGTTCCACCTGCGCATCCTCCTCCGTGGTAATCAGGGTTCCCGGGCCTTCCTCGAACGAGGACAGCACCCGCAACGGGACGTTGTACTTTCCGGCAAATTCCACCGCGCGGATCTGCAGCACCTTGGAGCCCAGGCTGGCCATCTCCAGCATCTCCTCGAAGGTGATGCTGTCAAGGCGCCGGGCACTGGGGACCAGCCGCGGATCGGTGGTGTATACACCGTCCACGTCCGTGTAGATCCGGCACTCGTCCGCCTTCAGCGCCGCGGCCAGTGCGACCGCCGTGGTATCCGAACCGCCGCGGCCCAGCGTGGTGATCGCGCCGTGCTCATCCACACCCTGGAACCCGGCCACCACCACGACACGGCCGGCCTCCAGATCGGCGCGCACGCGCACATCGTCGATGCTGCGAATGCGGGCCTTGTTATGCGCGCTGTCGGTCAGGATCGTGACCTGCGCGCCAGTGTAGGACCGGGCCGGGCAGCCATGCGCCGCCAGTGCCATCGACAGCAGGGCGATGGTCACCTGCTCGCCGGTGGACAGCAGCACGTCCAGCTCGCGGCCGTCCGCACGCGGGTTCAGCGCATGGGCAAGCCCCATCAGGCGATCGGTCTCGCCGCTCATTGCGGACACCACGATCACCAGCTGATGGCCTTCCTCGCGCAGCCGCAGCGCGCGTTCCGCCACCGCCTGGATGCGCTCGGGCGACCCGACCGAGGTCCCGCCAAATTTGAGTACCAGCAACGCCATTTGAAGATTCCGTTCTGCGCCCGGCCCTTGCGGCCGTTCGGACGAGGGAGTGCCCTGTCCATTAGCGTTTACTTAAAAGGTGACATTAGACAACAAATAATGCGCCGTTGCGAGGCCCGGCGCGGCCGCAGCGGCCGCTAACCAAAGCCTCAGCGTCCATCAGGCCCCGAGCACCAGGGCTGGGGCCCGGAGACCGGGCCGGCACGTCGCGCCTCGCGTTAACGAGCGGCCCGGTCCCGGGCGCGGTCAGGCGCGCTCGCGCACCCAGTCCGCGACCGAGGCCAGCGCGGCCTCCAGCTTGTCCGGGCTCTGGCCACCGGCCATCGCCATGTCCGGGCGGCCGCCGCCCTTGCCGTCGACCTGCGCGGCGACGTGACCGACCAGATCGCCGGCCTTGAACTGGCCGGTCTCGGCCTTGGTGACGCCGGCCACCAGGCTGACCTTGCCCTCGCCGGTCGCGGTTCCCAGGACCACGACCGCCTTGCCAAGTTTCTGCTTGAGCTGATCGACCATGTCGCGCAGGGCCTTGGGCTCCACGCCCTCGACCTTCGCGGCCAGCACCTGCACGCCGCCGACCTCCTGCGCCTGCGAGGCCAGATCGCTGCCGGCCTGGCTGGCCAGCTTGCCCTTGAGCTGGCTGACCTGCTTCTCCAGTTCGCGGTTGCGTTCCTGCAACTGGCCGACCTTGTCGGCAGCCTCGCCACGCCCGGCACGCAGACGATCGGCGATCGCGTCGAGATGGCTGATCTGCTGGTCGACCCAGTGCAGGGCGACCTCGCCGGCCACCGCCTCTATACGACGAATGCCAGCGGCGACACCGCCCTCGGAGGTGATACGGAACAAGCCGATGTCGCCGGTGCGGTGCACATGCGTGCCGCCGCACAGCTCCACGGAGGTGCCGATCTTCAGCACCCGCACCTGATCGCCGTACTTCTCGCCGAACAGCGCGACCGCACCGGACTCCATCGCCGACTCGATGTCCATTACGCGGGTGTCGGTGGCCTCGTTGGCCAGGATCTCGGCGTTCACCTGGGCCTCGATGGCACGCAGCTGCTCGTCGGTCAGTGGCTCCATGTGGGTGAAGTCGAAACGCAGGCGATCGGGGTCCACCAACGAGCCCTTCTGCTGCACGTGATCGCCCAACTGATCGCGCAGGGCCTTGTGCAGCAGGTGCGTCGCGGAATGGTGACGGCGGATATTCTCGCGGCGCGGGCCTTCGACCGCGGCCTGCAGACTCTGGCCGACCTCCAGCGTGCCGGCACGGACCTGGCCGACATGGATATGCGCCGCGCCCTGCTTGCGGGTGTCGGCGACCTGAAAGCGCACGCCGGAACCACTCAGCGTGCCGACATCGCCCACCTGGCCACCGGACTCACCGTAGAACGGCGTACGATCCAGCACTACCAGGCCCTCGGCGCCGACCTCGAGTCGCTCGACCGGCTCGCCGTTCTGGTACAGCGCGACCACGCGACCCTCGTCGTCGACGGTCTCGTAGCCGGAGAATTCGGTTTCCTGATCGACCTGCGGCAGGCCGCCGTCGTCCATGGAGAAGTGACTCGCGGCGCGGGCACGGGCACGCTGATCCCCCATCGCGGACTCGAAGCCCGCCATGTCCAGTTCCAGGCCGCGCTCGCGGGCGATGTCGCCGGTCAGGTCCACCGGGAAGCCGTAGGTGTCATACAGCAGGAAGATAGTCTCGCCCGGGATCACCTGGCCTTCGAGATCACGCAGGTCGTCCTCGAGGATCTTCATGCCCTTGTCGAGCGTCTCCAGGAACTTGCGCTCTTCCTTCTCCAGCACCTTCTCGACCTGCGCCTGCGCCTCGGCCAGCTCAGGGAAGGCCTCGCCCATCGCGTGCACCAGGTCGCCGACCATCTGATAGAGGAAGGCGTCCTGCGCGCCCACCTTGAAGCCATGGCGCGCGGCGCGACGGATGATGCGGCGCAGCACGTAGCCGCGGCCCTCGTTCGAGGGCAGCACGCCGTCGGTAATCAGGAAGGCGATGGAGCGGATGTGGTCGGCGATCACGCGCAGCGAGGCGGAGTCCTGTTCCTTCGCCCCGGTCACGCGCGCGGCGGCCGCGATCAGGTCCTGGAACAGGTCGATCTCGTAGTTGGAGTGCACACCCTGCAACACCGCGGCCAGGCGCTCCAGGCCCATGCCGGTATCCACCGAGGGGCGCGGCAGCGGGTTCAGCGTGCCGTCCGCGTCGCGGTCGTACTGCATGAACACGAGATTCCAGATCTCGATGTAGCGATCGCCGTCCTCGTCCGGGGAACCGGGCGGGCCGCCCTCGACCTCCGGGCCGTGGTCATAGAAGACCTCGGTGCAGGGACCGCAGGGGCCGGTGTCGCCCATCTGCCAGAAGTTGTCGGAACCGCCATCGGGGTCGTCGCCAATGCGGATGATACGCTCGGCCGGCACCCGGATCTCGTTCGCCCAGACGTTGTAGGCGTCGTCGTCGGTCTCGTAGACCGTGACCCACAGCTTCTCCGGCGGCAGGCCGATGGTCTCGGTCAGGAACTGCCAGGCGTAGTGGATCGCGTCGCGCTTGAAGTAGTCGCCGAAGCTGAAGTTGCCCAGCATCTCGAAGAACGTGTGGTGGCGCGCGGTATAGCCGACGTTCTCGAGGTCGTTGTGCTTGCCGCCCGCGCGCACGCAGCGCTGCGTGGACACCGCTCGGGTGTACGGACGCTTCTCGCGCCCGAGGAACACATCCTTGAACTGCACCATGCCCGCGTTGGTAAACAGCAACGTGGGATCATTGCCCGGTACCAGCGGGCTGGACGGCACGATCGTGTGCCCGTGGCCTTCAAAGAATTCGAGGAAACTCCGGCGAATGTCGGCGCTTTTCATGCGGTTCCGGTGAGCGTTGGGGTCAAACCCGGAATGCTATCACGCAAGCGCCCCAGCCGCGTATTGCCGGGCCCGCCTTCGGGCCATGTTGCCGGTGCTCGGGAAGTGCATTGTGGGAGCTGGCTTGCCCGCGAAAAACGCCAGCATAACCATCGGCGGGAGCATTCGCGGGCAAGCCCGCTCCCACATCAGTCCCTGGATGATACGTCTTTCCAGGCGGCAAGGGCCTGGTGGGCGACACCACCGGGAAAGCCCCTGCCGGCCAGGTGGCGGAGCATGCGGGCCTCGTCCTCGCGGGTCTCGGGGGGGTGGCGGAAGTGGCGTTCGAGCTGGCCGCGGGCCTGGTCGGTCCAGTTGGCCTCCAGGGCGTCGATGGCGGCATTGACGGTGTCGCTGCCGATGCCGTTGTGGGCGAGCTCGGCGCGGATGCGCTGCTCGCCGTAGCCCTGCTCGGTGCGGTGGCGGGCGATGAAGTCCGCGTAGCGGCTGTCGCTCAGGTAGTCGAGCTCGCGCGCACGCTCGAGCGCGGTATCGACCGCATCCCGCTCGAAGCCGCGCTCGGCCAGCTTGCGGGCCAGTTCCAGCGCGGAGTGTTCGCGCCGGACCAGCAACCGCAGGCCCGCCTCCAGCGCGGCCTCGGGATCGGCCGGGTCAGCCTTGCTCCTCGACCGGGGCATCGACCGGCTCGTCCTCCACCGCAGCCTTGTTGCGCTTCGGCAGCAAGCGTTCGCGCAGGGTCTTTTCGACTTCCTCGGCGATGTGCGGGTTGTCCTTCAGGTACTGGCGGGCGTTTTCCTTGCCCTGACCAATCCGCTCGCCGTTGTAGCTGTACCAGGCGCCGGCCTTGTCGATCAGGCCTTCCTTCACGCCCATCTCGATGATCTCGCCCACGCGCGAGATGCCCTCGCCGTAGAGGATCTCGAAGTAGGCCTCGCGGAACGGAGGCGCCATCTTGTTCTTGACGACCTTCACGCGGGTCTCGTTGCCGATCACCTCGTCGCCCTTCTTGATCGCGCCGATACGGCGGATGTCCATGCGCACGGAGGAGTAGAACTTGAGCGCGTTGCCACCGGTGGTGGTCTCGGGGCTGCCGAACATCACGCCGATCTTCATGCGGATCTGGTTGATGAAGATGACCAGGGTGTTGGAGCGCTTGATGTTGGCGGTCAGCTTGCGCAGCGCCTGCGACATCAGGCGCGCCTGCAGGCCAACGTGGGAGTCGCCCATCTCGCCCTCGATCTCCGCCTTGGGCGTCAGCGCGGCCACGGAGTCGACGATCACCACGTCCACCGCGCCGGAGCGCACCAGCATGTCGGCAATCTCCAGCGCCTGCTCGCCAGTATCCGGCTGCGAGACCAGCAGGTCATCGACGTTCACGCCCAGCTTCTCGGCGTAGGTCGGGTCCAGCGCGTGCTCGGCGTCGACGAACGCGGCGGTGCCGCCCAGCTTCTGTGCCTCGGCCACCACCTGCAGGGTCAGGGTCGTCTTGCCCGAGGACTCCGGCCCGTAGATCTCGACCACACGCCCGCGCGGCACGCCGCCAATCCCGAGCGCGATGTCCAGCGCCAGGGAGCCCGTGGACACGGCCGGCACATCCACCGCCTGCTGATCGCCCATGCGCATCACCGCGCCCTTGCCGAATTGGCGTTCGATCTGCCCCAGTGCGGCGGTCAGGGCCTTCTTGCGATTCTCGTCCACGGTATGTCTCCCGATACTTGCAGCGATGGTTTCCGATCCGTTGCGGGGCGGATACGGGGCCGCAGTATCCCACAGGGCGGGAAGCGACCCAACCCGGGTGCACGGCTCGAAGGGGATCACCGGGGTGCCATGCCCCGGGGCATGACTGACGCGTCAGGCCGCCTCGTGCGCTAGCAGTTCACTCAGGGCATGGAGCATCGCCTGCAGCCGCACATCGTGGCGTTCGCCCTCGAAATGGCGGGTCTCGATGCGCGCATCCTGCCCGCGCTCCTGCCAGCCGAAGCAGACCGTGCCGACCGGCTTGTCCGCGCTGCCACCACCGGGCCCGGCGATGCCGGTCACCGAGAGCGCCAGGTCGGCATCGCAGTGGGCAAGCCCGCCCTCGACCATTGCCCGCGCCACGGCCTCGCTGACCGCGCCATGCTGCTCGATCAGCTCGGCGGGGACCCCGACCATCCGCGTCTTGGCCGCATTGGAGTACGCGACCCAGCCGCACTCGAACCACTGCGAACTGCCGGGAACGTCCGTCATGGCCTGAGCGATGCCGCCGCCGGTACAGGACTCGACCGTGCACAGGCGCTCGCCGCGCCCCAGCAGCCGTTCGCCGAGGTCATAGACCAGGGCCGACAGGCCGGTCGTGTCCGCTGCGCGCCGGGCGGGCGCCAGGCTGTTTTCGGGTTCTGTCTTCATGCTGCGCTCACTCCTTCAGTCCCCTGCCTCGAACGCAACGGCGACCCTCCAGCGGCCCCCGCCGTCCGGCCCGAGCGCCTCACAGCGCACCACCCGCCCCTGACGCTCCAGCCCGTCGAGACGACCGTCCGGGCTGGGCACCGAGACATTCACATCCACGCCTTCGTCACACCCGCGCGATGCCACAAAGGCACAGCCCGTGGCCGACAGGTCCTCCAGCTGCACCGAAATGGATTCGCCACTCGAACGCCAGGTCACCCGGGCCTTGCCCGTCACCTGCATGCGCCGGTGGTTGCGCCGGTCCTCTTCCCCGATCATTGCCATCGCCTCCCTGATGCCCGCCGGTTGCGCAGCCCCGAGTGTGGCACAAGTTGCCGGCTCGCCCACACCTGCCGTCGCCGGCCCGGCATCCGTATACTGTGGCGCCCGCCCGGACCCCGAACAGCCCGCGAGCGTAATGCATGAGTACAGTCGAGCCCCTGTCCGCGCACACCCCGATGATGCAGCAGTACCTCGGCATCAAGGCCGAGCACCCGAAAACCCTGCTGCTCTACCGCATGGGGGACTTCTACGAGCTGTTCTACGAAGACGCCGAGCGTGCGGCCGGGCTGCTCGACATCACCCTGACCCGGCGCGGCGAATCGGCCGGCCAGCCGATCCCGATGGCCGGGATTCCCGTGCACACGCTGGAGAGCTACCTGGCCCGCCTGCTGAAGATGGGCGAGAGCGTGGCGATCTGCGAGCAGACCGGCGCGGTGGGTGCGCAGAAGGGCCCGGTCAAGCGCGAGGTCGTGCGCATCGTGACCCCGGGCACGGTTACCGAGGAGGCCCTGCTGGATGCCCGCCAGGTGAACCGCCTGGTCGCGGTCTGCCCGGCCGCCTCCGCCGCCGTAAAGGGCCGCAAGACCGGCTACGGCATCGCCAGCCTGGAGTTCGCCAGCGGCCAGTTCCGCGTGCTGGAGGTCGGCGACGAAACCGAACTCGCCGCGGAACTGGCACGGCTCGACCCGGTGGAGCTGCTGATGCCGGACCAGGCGGGCGCGATCGCGGGCACCGAACCCTTCGACCCCCAGCGCCACGCCGACTGGCATTTCGACGCCGTATCCGCCCATCGCCTGCTGATCACCCATTTCGGCACCCGCGACCTGTCCGGCTTTGGCTGCGAGGGACTGGACCTGGGCATCGCCGCCGCCGGCGCCCTGCTCGCCTACGTGCAGAACCGCCATCGCGGTGACCTCGCCCACATCACCAGCCTGGCGCACGAACAGCGCAGCCAAATGCTGATACTGGACCCGGCCACCCGCCGCAATCTGGAACTCACGCGCACCCTGACGGGCGAACGCCGCGGCTCCCTGCTCGCCCTGCTGGACACGACCCAGTCCGCGATGGGCGCCCGCCGCCTGATGCAGTGGCTGCACCAGCCACTGCGCGAGCGCGCGATCATCCGCGAGCGCCAGACCGCCATCACCGCCCTGCTGGAACGGGAGGCCGTCACCCCGATCCGCGACGCCCTGGCCGGCAGCGCCGACAGCGAGCGCATCCTCTCGCGCATCGTGCTGGGCAGCGCGCGACCGCGCGACCTGACCGCCCTGCTCGCCAGCCTGGAACGCCTGCCGGCCCTGCACGCGGCCCTGGCGCCGCTGGCCGATGCCGCCGAGCGCCTGTCCGCGCTGCATGCCGCGCTGGCGCCGGAGGATGAGCTGACCGCCCGCCTCGGCGCAGCGCTGGTGGAGGAGCCCCCGCTGCGCGTGACCGACGGTGGCATGATCCGCGCCGGCTACGACCCCGAGCTGGATCGCCTGCGCGCGCTGGAAAGCGACGCCGACACCTTCCTGCGCGAGATCGAGGCGCGCGAGCGCGAGGCCACCGGCATCCCCACGCTGAAGGTCGCCTACAACCGCGTGCATGGCTACTACATCGAGGTCTCGCGCAGCCGCTCGGGCGAGCTCCCCGGCCGCTTCATGCGCCGGCAGACGCTGAAGAACGCCGAGCGCTACACCACCGAGGAACTCAAGCGCTTCGAGGACGAGATCCTCTCCGCCCGCGAGCAGGCCATGCTCCGCGAGCGCGCGCTGTTCGACGCCCTGATCGCCGACCTCCAGGCCTGCGCCCCGCGCCTGCGCACGATCGCGGACGCCGTGGCCGAACTGGACGTGCTCGCCTGCCTGGCCGAGCGCGCGGCCCGCCTCGACTGGCACTGCCCAGAACTGGTCGCCGAACCCGGCATCCAGATCGAGCAGGGCCGGCACCCCGTCGTGGAGGCCGGCCTGGACGCGCCCTTCGTCGCCAACGACACCGAACTGGACCCGGAGGCACGCCGCCTGCTGGTGATCACCGGCCCCAATATGGGCGGCAAGTCCACCTACATGCGCCAGACAGCGCTGATCGTGCTGCTCGCCTGCATGGGCAGCTTCGTACCGGCCGCGCGTGCGCAGATCGGCCCCGTGGACCGCATCTTTACCCGCATCGGCGCCTCCGATGACCTGACCTCCGGACGCTCGACCTTCATGGTGGAGATGACCGAGGCCGCGAACATCCTGCACAACGCCGGCCCGGAGAGCCTGGTGCTGATGGACGAGATCGGCCGCGGGACCAGCACCTTCGACGGGCTGGCGCTCGCCCTGGCCTGCGCCGAGCGCCTGACGCGCCACAACCGCGCGCTGACCCTGTTCGCCACGCATTACTTCGAGCTGACCGCGCTGGCCGAGCGCGAAGCAGCCGTGGCCAACGTGCACACGGACGCCATGGAGTACGAACACAGCATCGTATTCCTGCACCAGGTCCGCGAAGGCCCGGCGAACCAGAGTTACGGGTTGCAGGTGGCGCAACTGGCCGGCGTGCCAGCCGACGTGCTGAAGCTCGCCCGCACCCACTTGCGCGAGCTGGAGGACCGCGCCGCCGCGACGGATTCGCCGCAGCTGGGGCTGTTCTCCCCCGCGCCCGCTCCGGCGGTCGCCGCCGCGGCGGAGGCGGAACCGGAACCCGCCCCGGAGGGGCATGCGCTGAAGGCCCTGTTCGACACCCTCGACCCGGACGAGATGTCCCCGCGCGAGGCGCTGGACGCGCTCTACCGCATGAAGGCGGCATTGCGCGGCACGGATTCCTGATCACGGGACTGCGAACGCCGCAAGGACGCCCCTTCGCCAGAGATCCGGCAGACGCCAGCGGCCGCCGGCAAACCAGCGAATGTGGCCAGCGTTCGCCCGGGATTCCCGACCCTAGGCGACGAGGCGTTACAATGCCGCAGGATCGAATGGACGGGCCCGGAGACCGGCCCCGCCAGGCCCGCGACCGGCCGCAGGAAAAAGCGGCTTACCGACTGAATTCAAAGGGAGAAAAGCATGGCTTTCATCGTTCTCGAGAACTGCATCAAGTGCAAGTACACCGATTGCGTCGAGGTCTGCCCGGTCGACTGCTTCCATGAGGGCCCGAACTTCCTGGTGATCGATCCCGACGAGTGCATCGACTGCACCCTGTGCGAGCCGGAATGCCCGGCCGAGGCCATCGTCCCGGAAGACGACGTCCCCGAAGATCAGCTCCAGTTTATCGAGCTCAACGCCGAGCTCTCCCGCACCTGGCCGGTCATCACCGCGCGCAAGGACCCGCTGGCCGATGCGGAAGAATGGGACGGTGTGGAAGGCAAGCTCCAGCACCTGGAACGCTGACCCGGAAATCGTCGGCTGCACGCCCTCGCGCGTGCGGCCGTCCTGGCCACCCGCAACCGCCCACCCGGGCTCAGGCCCGCTCGTCGTCGATCCGGAAGCGCTCCATCCCCGCGCCCAGCTCCTGGCTCAGGCGCTGCAGCTGATCCGCCACCTCGCGGCTGGCGGCCGCATCCTCGGCCACCGCACGGGCCACCTCCGACACGTGCTCCACATTCTCCGCGGTTTCGCCCGTCACACGGGTCTGTTCCTCGGCGGCCAGGGCAATCTGGTCGTTCATCTGCCGGATATGGGTCACGGCGTCAGCGATGGTCTGCAGGGCATGCGTGGCCTGGCGTACTTGATCCACCCCGGCCGCCGCCTGCTCGCCGGCCTCGCGGCTCGCCACCTCCGCGCGCCTCGCGCCTTCCTGCAGGCGTTCGACGATGCCCCGGATCTCCTCGGTGGACTCACCGGTCTGCGAGGCCAGCCGGCGCACCTCGTCGGCCACCACCGCAAAGCCACGACCCTGCTCGCCGGCCCGTGCGGCCTCGATCGCGGCATTCAGGGCCAGCAGGTTGGTCTTCTCGGCGACCGACTGGATAACCTCGAGCACGCCGCCCACCGTCTCCGCCTGGGCCACCAGGTCGCGCACGCCCGCGCCTGAGGTTTCCACCTGCTGCGCCAGGGACTCGATCATGGCGACCGTATCCTTCAGTTCCGCCTGTGCACTACGCCCCTGTTCGTCCGCGCTGCCGGTGGCCGCCGCGGCATCGCGGGCATGGCCCGAGACCTCGCGCGCGCTGGCCTCCATCTCGGTGACCGCCGAGGCGATCTGATCGGTATCCGACTGCTGGCCACGCGCCGCCTGTTCACTGCGGTTGACCGTCGCCCCCAGCCGCGCCGACATCTCATCCAGCGCCGAGGCGGTCGCACGGGTCTCCTGCACCGCACGCCGCACCGCGCCGAGGTAATCGCCCAGTTGCCGGGCGATGGCGCTACGCCCCTGCGCCGCATCCAGGCTCAGGTTCACGACACCATCCCGGACCTGGAGCTGACCGGTGATGGCATGCAGTTCCTCGGCTTCTTGGCCCTCGCGATGCAGCAGCCGGGCCATGTACACCAGCAAGCCGGTCTGGAACACCACGAACGCCGCGTGCAGCATCACCAGCCCCAGCCCGTGTGCGTGGCCCGCGTGCGGCGGGAAGACGTAAACCCCCACCCCGGCCTCCTGCAGGTAATGAAACGACAGGTGATGGACCGCGATCACGGCCGCGGCAAATACCAATACGCGCCAGTCGCGGTAGTAGAGCAGGAAGGCCAGCAGGACGAAGATCGCAAAGTGCATCTCGATCATGCCCTGCCCCTGATGGATCAGCAGCGCCGAGAAGCCCATCAGCAGCCCGCCAATCACCAGACGCGTCAGCAGGCAGCCGGGACAGAACCCGACCAAGAGCGCGGCCGCCAGAAACCCGGGCACCCCAAAGGCCAGTGCGAAAACCAGCGTCCCGTGCCAGCCAGAAATCCCCAGGGAAAGGAGCAGCAGAAAGCCGAGCACGGCCACCATGATGCGGTCCCCCTGACGGTACAGGCGGTCAAGGGTGAATCCTTCAGAGGCCATGCCATTCTCCGGTTGACGGGCTTATGTGACAGAACAGATCCCCAATCCACCGCCCGGGTTCCCCGTTTTCGGGGCAGGCGGCGAACGCACCCATATCGGGCAGTGCGTATATGTCCGTTAACGGCCGGCTGGAGACAGATTCAAGCGCCTTTTTCCGGAAACAGGTGGCGCGGCACCCACCACAGGAACAGGACCATGCCGATCAGCTCCACCAGCGACTGAAACACCACGACCACCACCGCCAGCTCGAAACCCGCCGGCAGGGCCAGCGCCAGCGGGAGCACCACAAAAGAGTTGCGTGAGCCCAGACTGAACGCCAGCACACGCCCCTCCGACGAGTCCAGCCGGAAGAACCGAGCCAGGCCTCGGGCCAGCACCCCGGCTGCGAGCAGGAAGCCCGCGAACACAACCAGCAACACCGGCAGTAGGCCTGCCCCTTCCAGCACGGTGCTTGCCTGCGACAGCGCGACCAGCCACACCACCACCGCCAGCAGCGGCACCGGCAGCCAGGCCAGCCCGTCGATCACGCGCCCCCGGCCACCATCGCCCTCCGCCCAGCGCTGGGTTGCGTAGGCCGCGAGTAACGGGAGCACGATCACCCCGGAAAAGGCCAGCAGCAGGTCACCGCTGCCCAGTGCTCGGGTGAACTCGCCACCGAAGATCAGCCACAGATAGGCCGGCAGCAACAGCATCTGCAGCAGCAGCGACACCGGCGCAAAGGCGATCGCCTTGCGGGTATCGCCACCACCGAGATGGGTAAAGGTGATGAACCAGTCGGTACAGGGGACCAGCAGGACCAGGGCAATCCCGAGCAGCACCACCGGCGGCAGCGGGAGCAGCCAGACCAGCAGCGCCACCAGCAGCGGGATCAGCACGAAATTGCCAACCACGGCCGCCAGCAGCAGCCGCGGCTCGCGCAGCGCCGCACCAAGCTGGTTCAGCGGTGTCTGCGTGAACGTGGCATACAGCAGCACCGCCAGCAGTGGCCACAGGGCCGGCTCCAGTGCCGTCCCGATCTCCGGTGCCGCCCGGCCCACCCAGAGCCCCAGGCCGATCGCCCCCAGGTAAATCAGGACCTGGTGCTGCTCCAGGCGCTCCCGCCTCATGGACCCGATTCCGGCCGCGACGCGGCGCCGAACCCCTGCGGCCGGTCTACCAGAGCCAGGTTTCGGGCTGCTCGATGGCGCGGTCGTCGTTGTTGGCCAGCAGGCCCTTGATGCAGCGCACCAGCAGCCAGACGACCAGGAACAGCAGGATCAGGAAGCCGATCATGATCGGGGCGGTCAGCATCCCGACCACCGCGAACAGCAGCCCGATCCAGAACGTCCGAATCTGGTAGGTGAAGTGGGAATCGCTGACGGCATCGCCCTCGCCCCGCTTGATGTAGGCAATGATCAGGCCGGCGATGGCCGTGATGGCGGTCAGGAAGCTGACCAGATAGAGCACGTACACCACGGTGACCATGGTGCTTTCCTTGCGTGGGCCCGGGCGCGGCTCGCTGACCTCGCTGGGGATGACTTCCGGTCGGGACTGTTCGGACACCTTGCACCTCCTGATTGCGCGGATCGTACCGTCCGATCGAGACTACCAGACTGACTCCCGATCGGCTCGTGCCGCCAGGGTAAACACCGAACCGTACTACCCAAGCACGATCATCACGATACCGGCCAGCGCGAACCCGAAACCCGCGATCTGCACCCGCGACATGCGCTCGGCCTGGAAGATGCGCGCCATGATGGCGGTCGGCGCCGGTGACAGCGCCCCGGCGACCGCGATGATGGACAGCAGCCCCATCCGCACCGCCACCACGAAGGCCAGCGTGGCCGCCGCCTGAAACAGGCCGGCCAGCGCCAGCAGCACAAAGGTGGAACGGTGCATGCCGGTCGCCGGCCGCAGCACCAGCATCACCAGAGCCAGGGTGAGCGCGCCGACGGCGGAGGTCGCCACCACGGGCCAGATCGGGGGGCCTTCGCTGGCCTGATCGAGGAACACGAACACCAGCCCGAAACAGACCCCGGCGATGACCGCATCCAGCAGCCCCTTGACCGGGTGTGCACCGCGCGCCAGCGCGACCAGACCGCGCACCGGCTGATCCAGACGCCGCGGGCTGGCCTTGCGCGCCCCGCCCGAGATCATCCCGATCGCGACCACAATTGCGGCCACGCCGGCCAGGGCCAGCAGGCCCGGGCGCTCGCCCAGGGCAAGCCCCGCGATCAGCGGCACCAGGGCGGAGATCACGCCGGTAATCGCTGCGACCAGGCCCATGGAGCCCTCGGCCAGGCCGCGGTAGTAGGCAAGCAGGCCGAGTGCCAGGCCGAGACCCGAGGCCCCGCCCCAGATCAGGGCCTGCGGGCCCGGCAGACCCGCGAGCGGCAGGGCGATCAGCAGCAGGACGAAGGTGGCCAGGATCTGCGAATAGCAGGCCACCACCAGTGCCGGGATGCGCCGCGAGGCCAGCCCGCCGAGGAAGTCCCCGGCCCCGAAGCCCAGGGCCGTCAGCAGGCCGAGGAAGAAGGCCATGTCAGGCCCCCGCGCGAGTCGCGGGCCGTATCAAGCGCGGCCCCTACTCGGCGGCGTCCGCGAGCAGGTCCTTCAGGGCCTCTTCGCTGCCGGCGTGGCCGACACCCGTCACTACGCCGTTTTCATCCAGCAGCACCACGGTCACCTGTTCGCGCTGGTGCGGCAGGAAGCCGGCATCGGCCTCGCTGGAGGTGATGACGATGGAATAGTCCCGGGCCTGCATGCGCGGCAGGACCACGTTCTGCATCGGCTGCGCCGGCATCTCGTGGATATCGGCAATGTAAATGATGCCCAGCGCGTCACGCTCCTCGGCACTCATCGCGCCGAGCACCGCGTTGGCGACGCCGGACGGTGCGGCCTCGACGGTCTTCAGTATCACGCGCGCGTTGCCCGGCAGCTCCACGGGGTTGCCGTGCTGGTCGTTCAGCGTGCGCTCGGGAAACGGCTGGCCCTCGGCGAATTCGGGCTCGGGACCGCCCCCGGACATGCAGCCGGCGACAAGTCCGGCCGCAAGCAGCATCAGGGCGGGCAGAAAGGATCGGGCGACGAGCGGCATGGCGGTTCTCCTGCAGATCGGGATCGGGAAACGGGCATGCGCATCCATGCGGAGAGCCGGCCTCCCGGGGATGCGCTCGATAGCGGCGCCGATGGTAACGCATCGAAGGCGTCAGTAGACTGCAGCTCCCTTCATCGATAACCGCGTACATGCTGCAATCGCTGATCAAACTGCTGCGACCGCACCAGTACATCAAGAACGGGTTCGTGTTCCTGGGCGTGGTGTTCGCGCACGAATGGGGCGAGGCGGACACGGTGCTGGCCGCAAGCCTCACCTTTCTTGCGTTCAGTGCGATGGCCAGCGCGGTCTACGTACTCAACGACATCGTCGACGTGGAGGCCGACCGCCGCCACCCGACCAAGTGTCGGCGCCCCATCGCCAGTGGCGCGATCGCGGTCCCCACCGCCTGGGTGATCTTCGCGGTCGCGGTGGTGTTGGCACTGGCCCTGGCGGCGCTGGTCAGCACCTGGGTGATCGCGCTGATCACGATCTACCTGGTCCTGAACGTGGCCTACTCCTGGTCGCTCAAGCACATCGTGATCCTCGATGTCTTCAGCATTGCGGCCGGATTCATGCTGCGCATCCTGGCCGGCACCCTGGGGCTCGGCATCGAGCCCTCGCAGTGGCTGCTGCTGTGCGGCCTGATGCTGACCCTGTTCCTCGGGTTCGCCAAGCGCCGCGCGGAACTGGCCGACGTCCGCATCGAGCGCGGCGAGACCGGCGAAGGCGCGCGCCGCGTGCTCGACGACTACAGCGTCAGCCTGCTGGATCAGTTCATCGCCATCAGCGCCGCCTGCACTGTGCTCGCCTACGGCCTGTACACCGTCAGCGCCGAGACCATCGCGCTGCACGGCACGGATGGGCTGATCTACACCCTGCCGTTCGTGATCTACGGCATCTTCCGCTACCTGTTCCTGCTGCACGCCCGCGGCGGCGGCAACGACACCTCGCGCGACCTGGTGACCGACCCTCACCTGCTGGCCACGGTAGCGGTGTGGCTGGGGGTCACCATCGCCGTGCTCGCATGAGCGGCGTCCTGCTGTCGGGCTGGCGCCTGCGCGCGGTCATGGCCTCGGTCGTGGTCGCGGTGGCGCTGTATCTGGGTATCACCCTGTGGGCCGGCGCCGACGAGGTCTGGCGCGCCCTGCAGCTGGTCGGTATCGGCGGGTTGCTGCTCGCCCTGTCACTCTCGCTGGTGAACTACACGCTGCGCTTTACCCGCTGGCAGCTGTACCTGCGCACGCTGCAGCACCGTGTGCCGGCAATGGCCAGTCTGCACATCTACCTGGCCGGCTTCGCCCTGACCACGACACCGGGAAAGGCCGGCGAGGCCCTGCGCGGGGTCCTGCTCAAGCGCCGCGGCCTCCCCTACCCGGACAGCTTCGCCGCGTTCGTCTCTGAGCGCCTGTCCGACCTGATCGCCGTCGTGCTGCTGTCGATGCTGGGGCTGACCCTGGTCACCCAGGGCACCTGGCTGATCGCGGCCGGTGCCGCCAGCGTACTGGCGGCACTGATGGTGCTCTCCTGGCGCCGCCCGCTGGCCTGGCTGCAGGGCATCAGCGACCGTCCGGGGCGACGGCTGTGGCGCAGCCTGCATCACCTGGCCACGGTCCTGCTGCAGGCCCGGCGCTGCCATCGGCCGGGCCTGCTGGCGGGCGCCACCGGCCTCAGCGTGGTGGCCTGGAGTGCCGAGGCCCTGGCCTTCTGGTGGATTCTCAATGCCATGGGATTCGAGGTTGGCTTTGCCTTCGCCGCCTTCGTGTTCGCCCTGGCCATGCTGGCCGGCGCGCTGAGCTTCCTGCCGGGCGGGCTGGGCGGAACCGAGGCGGTAATGGTCGGGCTGCTGCTCCTGCACGACATGCCGGCCGCCGATGCCGTCGCGGCGACCATGCTGATCCGCTTCACCACCCTCTGGTTCGCGGTGATCCTGGGGCTGATCGCCCTATCCACCAACCCCGAGGCGCGCGGCCGCGAACACCCGGAAAAGCGCCATGCCTAGAAGCGCGAAACCAGTACCGTCAGGGCGAGGCCCGGCATGACCGTCAGCTGGAACCGCATCCCGCAGGTGGAGCACGCCGCCGAGACCACGCTGGAGCGGCGCGGCCGGGCCCTGCCCGAGGTTCCGCGGCCGCTGCTCGCCCACGGCCTCGGGCGCAGCTATGGCGATGTCTGCCTGAACCCGGGGGCCTCGCTGCTGCACACCCCGGGGCTGGATCGCTTCGTCGCCTTCGATCCGGCGACCGGCATCCTCCGCGCCGAGGCCGGGCTTTCGCTGGATGCCCTGCTGCGCTTCGCGGTGCCGCGCGGCTGGTTCCCGCCGGTGGTGCCCGGCACCCGCTTCGTCACGCTGGGCGGGGCCGTGGCCAACGACGTGCACGGCAAGAATCATCACCAGGCGGGAAGCTTCGGCGATCACGTGCTCGCGCTGACCCTGCGCCGTTCCGATGGCCAGCTGCTGGAAATCACCCCGCAGGGGCACCCCGAGTGGTTCGCGGCCACCGTCGGCGGCCTGGGCCTGACCGGCCTGATCGAGACCGTGACCCTGCAGCTGGCGCCGGTCCGCAGCGCCTGGATGCGCGCCTGGTCAGAGCGCTTCGACAGTCTCGACGAGTTCTGGGAACTGAACGCCCGCGGCGAGCGCGAGTGGCCGTACACGGTGGCCTGGATCGACTGCCTGAATCCGGGCCGCGACGGCCGCGTGGGGCGCGGCATCTACAGCGCCGCCCGCCACGCCACCACGGCCCCGCGCAAGGCAGCCTGGCGCGAGCCACGCCGCAGCATCCCGCTGGACCCGCCGGTATCTCTGGTCAACCGGTTCACCCTGCGCGCCTTCAACCACCTCTATTACCGCCAGCCGGTGCATGCAACCCCGCGCGCGGTCCATCACCAGCCGTGGCTGTTTCCGCTGGACGCGATTCGGCACTGGAACCGCATCTACGGGCACCAGGGCTTCTACCAGTACCAGTGCGTCCTGCCCCCCCATGCCGCACAGGACGGCGTGCAGGCCCTGCTGGATACGATCGCCGCCAGCGGCCAGGGCTCGTTTCTCGCGGTCCTGAAGACCTTCGGGGCGCGCGCCGCCCCGGGCATGCTGTCGTTTCCCCGCCCCGGGGCCACGCTCGCACTGGACTTCCCGAAGAAGGGCCAGGCCACCGAGCGCCTGTTTGCGCGCCTGGACGCGATCGTGCAGGAGGCCGGTGGCGCCCTGTACCCGGCCAAGGACGCGCGCATGCCCGCCACGATGTTTCGCACGGGGTTTCCCTGCTGGGAGGCGTTCGCCGATTATGTCGACCCCGAATTCTCCTCCGGCTTCTGGCGCAGGGTGACCGCATGACCCCATCAAAAAACCCGATGCAGCGCATCGTCCTCTTTGGTGCCACTTCGGCAATCGCAAGCGCCGTAGCCCGCGAGCTGGCCACGCCCGAGGCACGGCTGTTCTGCGTGGCCCGCGACGGCGACGCCCTGGAGGCCCTGCTGGCCGATCTCCGGGTGCGCGCCGACGACACCGACAGTACCCGCATCCAGGGCACCACCGCCGACCTCGCCGATATCGACGCCCAGGCGGCCGTATGGCAGCAGGCACAACAGGCCCTGGGCCAGGTGGATGGCGTGCTGCTCGCCTGGGGTACCCTGCCGGACCAGGCCGCCTGCGAGGCCTCGGTCGAGGCCACGCTGGACGCCATCCACGTCAACGGCACCAGCGCGATCGCCCTGCTCGCGCGGATCGCCCCGGACTTCGAGCGCCAGGGCCGCGGCGTGATCGCCGCGATCGGCTCGGTTGCGGGGGACCGCGGGCGCCAGAGCAACTACGCCTACGGCACCGCCAAGGGCATGCTCGCGACCTATCTCCAGGGGCTGCGCAACCGCCTGTTCTTCCACGGTGTGGACGTGGTGACCATCAAGCCCGGCTTCGTGCGCACCCCGATGACCGCGGGCTTCAACCGCGCCGGTGCGTTGTGGGCTGAACCCGAAGCCGTGGCCTCCGGCATCGTGAAGGCCATGCGGCGCGGGCGCGAGGTCGCGTACCTGCCATGGATCTGGCGAGTGATCATGACTGTGATCCGGCTGCTCCCCGAATACCTGTTCAAGCGCCTGAAACTCTGATGCACCACTCCGCACCACTGCCTGTCGCGCTGTTCGACTTCGACGGCACCCTGAGCCGTCGCGACAGCCTGTTTCCGTTCCTGCGCTTTGTTCTGGGTACGCCCGCGTTCGCCGCGCGGCTGCCTGGCTGCCTGCCGCCGTTGCTGGGCATGGCGGCCGGGCGACTGTCCCGCCAGGCCGCCAAGGAACAGGTGCTGACCCGCATGCTCGGCCGGCATGCCCTGGCCGACCTGGAGGCGCAGGCGCAGGCCTACGCGGCCGGGCCGCTGGACCGCCTGCTGCGCCCGGCCGGCATGCAGCAGCTGCACTGGCACCAGGCGCGCGGCGACACCTGCGTGCTGGTCTCCGCCTCGCCGGAGCTGTACCTGCGGCCCTGGGCGCGCCGCCACGGCATCGACCACGTGATCGGCTCGCGCCTGGCGGTGGATGCCGAGAGCCTCGTGACGGGTCGGCTCGTCGGCGCGAACTGCCAGGGTGCGGCCAAGCCGCCGGCCATCGCCGCCTGGTGCGAGCAGCTGAGCCCGCAAGTCCGCGTGGAGTACGTCGCCGCCTACGGCGACACCGCCGGCGACCGCCCCATGCTGGCCCTGGCGCGCGAGGGCTACCTGTGGCGCTCCGGCGCCTTCCAGCGGGTGTTCCCCGCCGCGGAGTCCGACGCATGAACAACCATCCCCCATCGCAGCAGGCCCCATCGCAGCAAGCCGCATGGCAGGACGCGCCCTGGCTGGCGCGTCATTACGGCGCGGTGCTGCTGGCCGTCGTGCTGGTCAAGCTGGCAATGGCCTGGACGCTCCCGATCACCGGCGACGAGGCCTATTTCCTGATCTGGGGGCAGCACCCGGATCTGGGCTACTACGACCACCCGCCGATGGTGGGCTGGTGGCTGAGCCTGATCCTGCCGCTGTCCGAACACCCGCTGGCGATCCGCGCGCCGGGCATCCTCGTGTCCATGGCGCCGGCCCTGGCGATCCTGCTGCTGTGGCGGCGCGAAGACCCGGTACGGGCGCGGCTGGCATCACTGATCGCCCTGTTCATGCCGCTGTTCTTCATCGCGGTACTGACCGCCACCGACACCCCGCTGATCCTGTTCAGCCTGCTCGCCACCGGACTGCTCTGGCAGGCCCTGCGTACCGGGGCCGCGCACTGGTTCCTGCTCGGCGGCCTGGCCCTGGGGCTGGCATTCCTGTCCAAGTACTTCGCGGTCCTCCTGGGGATCGCGTTCGGGCTGCATATCCTGCTGTTCGCGCGCCAGCACTGGCGCGGGTTGCTCCTGGTCATCCTCGGCGTACTGCCGGCCGTGGCCGTCAACCTGTACTGGAACTGGGGCAACTGCTGGTACAACGTGATGTTCAACATCGTGAACCGGCATGGCGACGGCGGCTTCGACCCCGGCAACTGGCTGACCTACGCGCTACTGCTGATCTACCTGTTCACACCCTGGCTGCTGTGGTTCTACGCCCGCCAGTGGCGCGCGCTGGGCGCGGGCATCCGCCGCCACCGCCTCGCGGTGTTCCTCTCTGCCGGCCTGATCCCGCTGCTGGTGTTCGCCCTGCTGGCCCCGTTCAAGAGCATCGGGCTGCACTGGCTGGCCGCCTTCGCCCCGTTCCTGCTGCTGCCGGCACTGTTCCTGGGCGTGCGCGCGCTGGCCATCAGCGCCTGGCTCTCCGGCGGGCTGGCGCTCGTGCACGCCACCGTCCTGCTGACCATCGCGCTGATGCCGGTGGAATGGCTGGAGCGCCACGACCGCTACCCGGACGCAGTGTTCTACCTGGCCCCCCAGGCGCTGGCCGAGGTAGTGAACGCGTACGACCCCGACTGGCCGGTCTTCACCCGCAGCTATTCGCGCTCGGCGGTGCTCGCCTACTACGCCGGGCGCGAGGTCGGGGTGTTCGGGCCCGGCTCGCATTACGGCCGCCAGGACGACCTGCTGACCGACTTCCGCGCGCTGGACGGCGCCAACCTGCTGTACGTCCCGGTCCGCGGCGAACTGGATCCGGCCCACGTGGAGCCCTTCTTCGAGGAGGTCCGGGTGCGCACAGTGGAGGTGCGCGGGATCGAGTGGTCGCTCGCGGAGGGCCACGGCTTCGACTACGCCGCCTATCACGAGCAGGTGCTGCAGCCAGTACTTGCACGCTACTACGACTTCCCGGCCTGGCTGCCGGAGGGGCGCTGCGCCTTCACCGACCGCTACGCGAACAGAGAATAAAGCCCTGCATTGACCGGGGAATACACCCCCCGGATACTGTTGGCCGTGAGCCATCGACTTCATCCAGGGAGGGGCGGGCGATGATCGCTGCCGGAGCGGCGATCCCTGCCCGCCAGCGTCCACCGCGCGCATGGGCCCGGTGGCCCAGCGTGCTCGCTATGGCCGTTCTGCTGCTGCCGCTGTTGCTGGCCGGCTGCGGTGGTTCCCAGGAACCCCCGCTGCGGGTCGCCACCATCGAGTGGATCGGCTACCAGCCCCTCCACCTGGCCGCCTCCGAGGGCAGGCTTCCCAGCGACGAGATTCGCCTCGCCCGCTTCGGCTCGAACGTGGAGTCGCTGCGCGCCTTTCGCAACGGCAATGTCGACGCCGCCGCCCTGACCCTCGACGAGGCGCTGCTACTGCGCGCCGACGGCCACGATATCCGCATCATCCTGCTGCTGGACTACTCGCATGGTGGCGACACCATCCTGGCGCAGCCCGGCATCACCCGCATGGCGGATCTCGAGGGCCGCCGCATCGGGGTCGAGAATGACGCCGCCACCGCCTACCTGCTCGCCCGCGGCCTGGAGCACGGCGGCCTCGACCGCGAGAGCGTGGATATTGTTCGCGTGGATGCCGGGCGCCACGAGGAGGCCTTCCGCGGCGGGGAAGTCGACGCCCTGGCGACCTTCGAACCGACCCGCACCCGGCTGCTGAATGCCGGTGCCGAGGAGCTGTTCGACAGCACCCGGATCCCGGGCGAGATTATCGATGTCCTGGTGGTCCAGCGCCAAGCGCTCGACGACCACCCGAGACACCTCCGGCAGCTTGTGGATGCCTGGTTCGGCGCACTCGAGTATCTGGATGCCGAGCCGGAACCCGCCAAGGCCACCATGGCCCGGTACAGCGACCTCAGCGTGGCGGAACTGGAAGGTGCGCTGGCCGGGGTCCGCTTCCCGTCGCGGGCGGAAAACTGCGCAGCCCTGGCCGACGACGGCGCATCCCTGCGCGCCAGCAGCGAGCGCCTGGCCACCCTGATGCAGCAGCAGGGACTGCTGCAACGCGAGGTGGCGCTGGAACGACTCTTCGATGACCGCATCCTGCAGGCGGCGGGCTGCCCGCCATCGGAAGACGGCTGATGTGGCAGGGTCTGTTCCGCTATCCGATCAACACCACGCTGCCGCTTTTCCTGCTGGTGGTAGCGCTCATTCTCGGCACCCTGTATGCCCTGACACTGGTCCATAACCAGCAGCGCAGCATCCTCGAGAACGCCGAACGCGAACTGGCGACCGAGATCAGCCGCATGCAGCGCATCGTCCAGAACCATCTGGAGGACAACGGTACGCAGGCCATCCAGGACGAGATCGCGGCGCTCAATGTCGATATCCGGGTTCGCCTGGCCGGGGTCGTCGATGAACGCGAGCGCTACCTCGCCGCCCTGAACCGCGGCAAGCGCGAACGCCCGCTCGCGGAGACCCTGGACGCCGAACCCATGGCCGCGCTCGCCGACCCGCTGCGCACACTGCTGGCCGACACCCACGACCGCCGCGCCGCCAAGGTACGCCATGTCACGGCCGAGAACACCCTGATCGCAGCAGCACCGCTGCAGTTCACCGGCCCCGTGGTCGACCTGGGGCGCAGCCCCTCGGGCGCAGTCATCCTCGCCTGGGACCTGTCATTACCCTTTCGGCAGGCACGCACTGCGGCTCTGAATTCGGCGCTGCTGCTCGCGCCGGTCCTGATCGCGGCGCTCGCGGCGCTATGGTGGCTGATCTACCAGGCACTGGGGCGGCGCCTGAGCCGCCTGAGCCGGACCGCGGAGCAGATTGCCAGCGGCGAACACCACCAGCGTGCCGGGATCACCGGGCGCGACGAGATTGGCCGCCTGGCACACGCCTTCGACCGCATGGCAGATGGCCTGGTGCGGGAACAGGCGCGCCTACGCGAGAGCGAGCAGCGGCTGTATCTGGCCCAGGCGTTCTCCGGGGTCGGCACCTGGGAATGGGATATCGCCAGCGGCGACGTGGTCTGGACCCGTCCGACCTACCAGCTCTTCGACCTGCCGGAGGACACCACCGAGGTCACCTTCGAGCATTACCTGGAGCGGGTCCATCCCGGCGACCGCGCAAGGGTCCAGGCCGCGGTGGAACAGTCCCTCGAGCAGGGTACCGCCTACAGCATCGAGCACCGCGTGGTCACGCGGGACGGCGACGAACGCTGGCTGCTCGGCAGTGGCGACGTGCTGCGCGACGCGGACGGCCAACCCCGGCGCATGTACGGCATCGTGCAGGACATCACCGCCACCAAGCGCGCCGAGGCGGCCCTGTTCCGCGAGAAGGAATACGCCCAGGTAACCCTGGCCTCCATCGGCGACGGCGTGATCACCACCGATACCCAGGGCCGGGTCACGTTCCTGAACCCGATCGCGGAATACCTGACCGGCTGGACCACCGACAACGCCGCCGGCGAACCACTGACCCGGGTGTTCAACATCCTCAACGAGATTACCCGCAAGCCGGCGGTCAACCCGGTCGAGCGCTGCCTCAAGGAAGGCCGCATCGTCGGGCTGGCCAACCACACCATGCTGCTGCGCCGGGACGGGCAGGAGTTCGCGATCGAGGACTCGGCCGCACCGATCCGCGATCGTGACGGCGAGATCGTGGGTGTGGTGCTGGTGTTCCATGACGTGACCCGGGCGCGCGAGCTGGCCAACCAGCTCAGCTGGCAGGCCACCCACGATGCCCTGACCGGGCTGCCCAACCGCCACGCCTTCGAGCAGCGCCTGGAACAGCTGGCGCGCTACCCCGAAAGCCAGAAGGGGCACGAAAACCATACCCTGCTGTACATCGACCTCGACCAGTTCAAGGTGGTGAACGATGTCGCCGGCCACGTCGCCGGGGATCAGATGATCCGCCAGGTCGGTGAACTGATGCTGGACCAGGTGCGCGAGACCGACCTGCTGGCCCGCCTTGGCGGAGACGAGTTCGGCATCATCCTCACGCACTGCGATATCGCCCACGCCGAACGCATCGCCAACGCCATTCATACGGTCCTCGACGAACTGCGCTTCGCCTGGGAAGACCGCGTGTTCCGCATCAGCGCATCCATCGGCATCCTCGAGTTTCAGCCCGGCGAGCGCAACATGAACCAGCTGCTGGCCGATGCCGACATCGCGGTCTACGCGGCGAAGAACGCCGGCCGCCGGCGCTCGCATATCTTCCGCCCGGAAGATCAGGACCTGCAGCAGCACCGACGCGAGATGGACTGGGCCACGCAGATCTCCGACGCCGTCGAACAGGGCCGTCTGGTGCTGTTTGCCCAGAAAATCCATCCGCTGGCCGAGCCCGACTCCGACGCCCCGCCCGCGGGACTCTCCTTCGAGGTGCTCGTACGCTTGCGCAGCCAGGATGACGAGCTGATCCCCCCCGGGGTCTTCCTGCCGGCCGCCGAACGCTTCGACCTGATTACCATCGTCGACCGCTGGATCATCACCCGGGCCTTCTCCATGGTGGCTGACCATATCCGCGTGCATGGCCCGGCGAGCATCGAGCACTGCGCGGTCAACCTCTCCGGCGCGACCCTGAGTGACGAGACCCTGCTGCCATTTATCCGCAACCAGCTGAGCCTGCACCAGCTACCGGGCGAGATCTTCTGCTTCGAGGTCACCGAGACCGCGGCGATCTCCAACCTGCAGGCGGCAATGCGCTTTATCCGCGAGCTGCGCGGCATGGGCTGCCGTTTCGCGCTGGACGACTTTGGCTCCGGGCTGTCGTCGTTCGCCTATCTGAAGACCCTGCCGGTGGACTACCTGAAGATCGACGGCAGCTTCGTGCGCAACATCGCCACCGACCCGGTCAATGACGCCCTGGTCGGCAACATCAACGATATCGGCCACCTGCTCGACAAGAAGACGATCGCCGAGTTTGCGGAGGACGAATCGACCATCGCCCGCCTGCGCGAGCTGAAGGTGGACTTTGCCCAGGGCTACGGGCTGCACCGCCCGCAGCCCCTGGAGGAGCTGTTCGCATTGCACAACCCACCGCGCTGACATCGAGGGCTGCGAGACGCTTCTTGAGCCCCTGCACGGGGAACATGCATCAGCCAGCACGGTCTCTATTGTCCCCGGCCACGGTTGCCACCGAGGGCCGCCATTGGCCATTCTGTACGGCTGAATACAAGTTCCGGAGCACACCGAATGACGATCCGTCCCCTGCGCGCAGGCCTGATCCCGGCCCTGTTTCTTCTCCTGCCCGGCCTGGCGCCGGCGCAGCAGGCCGACCCGCAGATGCAGCAACAAATGCAGCAGCAGGAGCCGGAGACCACGGTCTACCAGGACTGGGAGGTGGCGTGCATCGCCACGCCACAAGGCGAGCGCTGCCGGATGCAGCAGACGCTGGAGATCCAGGACGAACAGGCACAGGGCCTGTTCCTGCAGGCGACCGTGCGCCGCGAGGGCGACCAGCACATCATCGAGATCCTGGTGCCGCTGGGCGTAGACCTGCGCCCCGGAATCCGCATGCAGGTGGACGATGCGGGCGAAGAGATGGACGCGGGCTATGTGACCTGCGTGCAGCAGGGCTGCGTCGCCGGGCGCGAACTGAACAGCCAGCAGATGAGCGCGCTGCGCGGCGGGCGCGCCCTGACAGTGGCCTTCCGCGCCCTGCACCAGGAACAACCCTTCGTCTTTGACGTGTCCCTGATGGGCTTCACCAACGCCAGCAACCAGCTGCAATAACCGACGACGCCATCAAGAACCCACACGACGATCACGCGATGGCGCGCGCCTCGGTCCCGTCCAATGCCGGCCGCAGATTTGCGGGCCGCGGTCGGTCGCGGGCACGACGGGCACTGGCAACCGCCGCGGCCGCCACACTGCTCTGGTGGATCCTGGCCGGCAGCGCCGCCCTGCTGGAACCCCTGGCCCTGCTTGCAATCGTCCTGGCCGCTGTCGCGAGCCTGCTGCTGCCGGCCGGACGGCCGCTGCCGCTGCGACCCGTCGCGCTTCCGGGCCTGCTGGGGTTCTTCCTGCGCAGCTCGTTCCTCGGTGGGCTGGACGTCGCGCGCCGCGCCCTGGACCCGCACCTGCCGATCCGGCCGGACTTCCTGACCTACCGCACGGAACTGGCCCACGGCCCGCCCCTGACCCTGTTCATGGCGGTCGTCAGTCTGCTGCCCGGCACACTCAGCGTACGCCTGGAGGGGCGCCTGCTGACCCTGCATGTGCTGGACCGGGACGCCGATACACGGGCGGCACTGATCGCCCTGGAACAACGAATCCGCAAGGCATTCCACGACCCGCGTGACCGCCAAGCCAGTGACGACGGAGCCGCTCCATGAGCCTCTTCTACATGGCCGCCGCCCTGTTCCTGCTCGGCACCATACTGCTCGGGCTGGTCCGTGTGCTGCGCGGCCCGGGTTCCGGCGACCGCATGCTGGCCGCACAACTGTTCGGCACCACCGGGGTCACGATCCTCCTGCTGCTGTCGCTGGCACTGGAGGAATCCGCCCTGGTAGACGTGGCACTGGTCTTCGCCCTGCTGGCCGTCGTGGCCGCGGTGGCCTTCGTCCGCCAGCACGGCCTGCCGGAACCACCGGATACCCCGATCCACCGCCAGCCGCCGGACACCCCCGGCCCCGAGAGGCCCCACGATGATCGCTAATGCACTGACCGTGATCCTGATCTTCGCCGGACTGGTGTTCTTCGCGGCCGGCACCGCCGGGCTGCTGCGTTTTCCCGATGTCTATTCGCGCCTGCACGCCCTGACCAAGGCCGACAACGTCGGGCTCGGGCTGGTGATACTCGGACTGATGTTCCAGGCCGGCGGCCCGGCGGATATCCTGAAGCTGCTGCTGATCTGGGTGCTGGTACTGGCGGCGGGGACCACGGCCGCGCACATGGTCGCGCAGCGCACCTGGACCCACGGGGAGTTCGAGTCGGACCGATGAACGTCCTGCTGGTCCTCTTCGATCTGGTCCTGCTGGCCGGCATCGTCGGGGTGGCCTGGCGCTGCCTGGCGAGCACCGACCTGTTCCGGGCCGTGGTGCTGTTCATCACCTTCGGGCTGCTGCTTGCGCTGGCCTGGGTGCGGCTGGAGGCGCCGGACATCGCGCTGGCCGAGGCGGCCATCGGCGCAGGCATCACCGGCGCTCTGCTGCTGGTGACGCTGGAGCGCCTGCGCAGCATCATGGCAGAGCGCCGCAGCGGGCGGCGGCACACGCCACCGCCCGACCCCACCGGGCCCCATGCCCTGCTGCGCGCCCTGCATGACCCGCCGCCCGAACGCCGGACCTTCCTGCCCGCGCTGACCTTTGCCCTGGTGGTCGGCGGCCTGCTGGTAACCGCGCTGTGGCACCAGCCGCAGTCCGTCGGGCTGGAGCCGGTGGTAGACGCGCACATGGACATCTCCGGGGTCGATCATCCGATCACCGCGGTGCTGCTGAACTTCCGCGCGTACGACACTTTCCTGGAGTTGGCGATCGTGCTGATCGCGCTGCTGGGCGCGTGGTCTCTGGGGCGGCACGACCTGATCCCGGCCCGCCCGGCCCCGGGCCCGATCCTGCCCGGTACCCTGCGGCTTCTGGTACCGGTCGCGGTCGTCACCGGGGTGTACGTGCTGTGGGCCGGAAGCCACGCCCCCGGCGGGGCCTTCCAGGCCGGGGCGATCCTCGGGGCGGCCGGCATCCTGCTGGTGCTGGCCCGACCGCGGCAGCTACCCATGGCCCCGGGGACACCGCTGCGCCTGGGGATCACTGCGGGTGTTGTGCTGTTCCTGCTGGTGGGGACCTATGGGCTTGTCGCCGGGCACGGCTTTCTCGGCTACGCCGACGCGTGGGCCTATCCGCTCATCATCCTGATCGAGGTGGCGGCGACGCTGTCCATTGCCCTGACGCTGGTGGCCCTGTTCGTGGCCGGTCGTCCGGCCGGAGACGACACATGAACGGGCTGGCGGAGACGGTCGCGCACACCCTGGCCCCGGGCCTGCTGTATCCCACCGGAGGTGCGATCCTGTTCGCCCTGGGCCTGTACGGGCTGATCCGCCGCCACCACCTGGTACTGCGCATCCTGGCCCTGAACATCATGGGCTCGGGCGTATTCATGGTGCTGCTGGGCGTCGCCGCCCGCGGCGAGGGAGCGCCGGACCCGGTGGCGCAGGCCCTGACGCTGACGGGTATCGTGGTGGCAGTCAGCGCGACCGCCTTCGCCCTGGCCCTGGTGGTGCACCTGACCCGCCTGACCGGCCACGCGGTAATGCTGCCCGGCCCGCCGGACGATGACGCCCCGGTGGAAGATATCTCGCGCGAGGCGCATCACGCCGACGGCGGTCCGGCCGAATCGTCCGCTGGCGAGGACCGGTCGGCGTGATCCCGGCGAATGCCGAATGGCTCCCGGCGGGGAGCGCCGGACTGGTCGCGCTGTCATTGGGGGTGGCCGTACTGGCAACGGCGTGGCCGCGCCAGGCCCACCGGATCGGCCTGCTGGGAGCACTCGCCGTGACGGCCTGGGTGCTCGGACTGAGTGCGCTGTTCCTGCACGCCGGGCCGGACCCGAACACCGCCGCGACGCGCATCGCACTGGGTGGCTGGGAAGCCCCGCTGGGGCTCATGCTGCAGCTGGACGGGCTGTCCATGACCCTGCTGGTGCTCACCGCGGTGGTGGCCCTGGCCACCAGCCTCTACAGCCTCGGCTACGTGCACGACCGCATCGAGCGCCGCCAGTTCTGGCCCCTGTGGCTGTGGCTGTGGGCCGGGCTTAACATGCTGTTTCTCTCCGGCGATGCCTTCAACCTGTACATCACCCTGGAGGTGGTGTCGCTCGCGGCGGTCGCCCTGGTGGCCTTCACCGGTACGGCCGCCGCGGTCTCCGGCGCGGTGCGCTACCTGCTGGTCAACATCCTCGGCTCGCTCAGCTTCCTGATGGGCGTGGTCCTGCTTTTCGGGGAACATGGGGTACTCGACCTGGTGCTGCTGGAGGCCCGTACCGAAGCGGGCCCGACGGAGCGTATGGCGGCGGTGCTGATGACCGCGGGCCTGATGCTCAAGGCCGCCCTGTTCCCGCTGCATGTCTGGCTGGCCCCGGCCCATGGCTCGGCCCCGGCACCGGTCAGCGCGGTCCTCTCCGGGCTGGTGGTCACGGGGTCGTTCTACCTGATCCTGCGGCTGTGGATGGGGGTGTTTGCCCCGCTGACGACCCCGGCCTTCGGCATCCTGGTCGGCCTGCTCGGGGTGGGGGCGCTGATCTGGGGCTCGCTGCAGGCGCTGCGCGCGGGGCGGCTCAAATCCATCGTGGCCTATTCCACGGTGGCCCAGTTCGGCTATCTGCTGGTCGCCTTCCCCTTGATGCTGGTGGACCCGGGCGCCTGGCGGGTCGTGGTGTTCTTCGCGGTGGTCCATGCCCTGGCCAAGGCCTCGGTGTTCCTGGCCGCGGGCACGCTGCAGCACGCTGCCGGGCATGACCGCCTGGCCGAGCTGGGCGCGGTACTGCGGGCCCGGCCACGCACGGTATTCGCCCTGGGCCTGGCCGGGGTCAGCTTGATGGGACTGCCGTTCAGCGGTGGCTTCATCGCCAAGTACCTGCTGCTGGAGGCCGGCCTGGGCACGGTCCTGGCCGGCAGCCTGATCGGCGTGCTGTGGGTGCTCGCGATCGCCGGCGGCGGGCTGCTGGCGGCGGCCTACGTGCTGCGCATGGTGGCCTCGGCGTTTCACCGCGGCCGCCGCGACGTGGGCGAGGCGGTGTCGCCGTGGATGGACTGGGTTCCGCTGGGCCTGGCCACGGTCGCGGCGCTGGCCGGGCTGGCCGGCACCCTCACCCTGAACACGCTGGCCCTGACCCCGGGGGCCCCGTGATGGACGGTGGCTGGCTGCTGCTCGCGATCCTGTTCAGCTCGCTGGGACCGGGCATCGCGATCTTCTTCCTGCCCGAGCATCGCCAGGGACTGCGTACGGCGCTGAACCTGGGCGGCGCCGGCACCAAGCTGGCGCTGGTCGGGGTGCTGCTGGCGGGCGTACTGCGAGGCGACGAATACCGCTTCAGCCTGCCGCTGATGCCCGGCATCGACCTGGTGCTCGCGGCCGATGCGCTGTCGCTCCTGTTCGCCAGCCTTTCGGCCGTGCTGTGGTTCGTGACCACGGTCTACGCCATCGGCTACCTCGAGGGTTCGCCGCGGCGCAGCCGCTTCTTCGGCTTCTTCTCGCTGTGCGTCAGCGCAACGGTGGGGATTGCCCTGTCCGGCAACCTGATCACCTTCCTGATCTTCTACGAGATCCTGACCCTGGCGACCTGGCCCCTGGTGGTCCACCGCGGCACGCCGGCGGCGCTGCGGGCCGGACGCCTCTATCTCGGCTATACCCTGACCAGCGGGCTGGTGCTGTTCACGGCCATCGTCTGGCTCACGCTGCTGGCCGGGGCCGAGGGCTTTACCCCGGGCGGCTACCTTGAAGGCCTCGCGGAGACCCACGCGGTCACGCTGCAAGTCCTGTTCGTGCTGCTGATGGTCGGCTTCGGGGTCAAGGCCGCGCTGGTGCCGCTGCACTCCTGGCTGCCCATCGCCATGGTCGCGCCGGCTCCAGTCAGCGCGCTGCTGCACGCGGTGGCGGTGGTCAAGGCCGGGGCCTTCGGCATCATCCGCGTGGTCAACGATGTCTATGGCGCGGAACTGGCGATCGAGCTGGGCCTGACGGCCGGGCTGCTGGTGATCGCCGCGGTCACTATCATCTATGGCTCCATTCAGGCCCTGCGCACCGACGACCTGAAGCAACGCCTGGCATTCTCCACCGTGAGCCAGGTCTCCTACATCATCCTGGGCGTCGCGCTGGCCGGACCCCTGGGGGTCATCGGCGGGCTGGTGCATCTGGTACACCAGGGCATTACCAAGATCACGCTGTTCTTCTGCGCCGGCAATTTCGCCGAGACCCTGGGCATCCATCGCATCAGCGAGCTCGACGGCGTGGGCCGGCGCATGCCGCTGACCATGCTGGCGTTTACCGCGGGCGCGCTGGGCATGATCGGCCTGCCACCCCTGGCGGGTTTCGTAACCAAGTGGCACCTGGGGCTGGGGGCGCTGGAGGCCGGCATGCCCTGGATACTCGGGGTGCTGGTCCTGTCGAGCCTGCTGAACGCGGCCTACTTCCTGCCCCCGGTGATCCGGGGCTGGCTGGGCGAGCGCCGCGAGCCGTGGCATGAACCCCTGCAGGGCCATGCCGGCCCGACCCGCTTCGAGACCCACTGGATGCTGCTGTTCCCGGTGGTCTTCACCGCCGCGCTGGGGCTGCTGGTCGGGCTGTTTGCCGGGCTGGGGCTGAGCCCGCTGGGCTGGGTCAGCCTGATCGTCCAGCGTGACTATTCGCTGCCGGGGTTCGGGCTGTGAGCGGGGTCCTGTTGCTGGCCGTCCCGCTCGTGCCGCTGATGCTGGCGGTGTTCATCGGCCTGCGTCCGGGGCGGGCGCGACTGAACCGTCTGGTGCCCTGGGCGGCGCTCCCCGGCCTGGCGCTGGCCGCCCTCGCCCCGCCCGGGCTGGAGGCGACCTTCTCCAGCCTGCTGATGGGTACCCACCTGGCAGTCGACCCGACCGGCCGGGCCTTCCTGGGCCTGACCGCGGGCCTGTGGCTGGCCGCCGGGCTGTTCGCACTCTCCGATCGGCGCGACGATCCGCGGCGGCATCGCTTCTATGTGTTCTGGTTGCTGGCCCTGGCCGGCAACCTGGGCCTGATCCTGGCGCAGGACGCGATCGCCTTCTACCTGTTCTTTTCCCTGATGAGCCTTTCGGCCTACGGACTGGTGATCCATTCCGGTAAGCCGGAGGCCTGGCGGGCCGGCCGGATCTACCTGATCCTCGCGGTGATAGGTGAGGTCTTCCTGTTCGCGGGTCTGGTGCTGGCCGCCCATGCGGCGGGGCAGTCCAGCCTGGCGGCGGTGGCCGCGGCGCGCCCCGAGGGCTGGGCACAAGTCCTTCTGGTCCTGGGCCTCGGCATCAAGGCCGGCATGCTGCCACTGCATTTCTGGTTGCCGCTGGCCCACCCGGCCGCGCCGGTACCCGCGAGCGCCGTGCTGTCCGGGGCGATGATCAAGGCCGGCCTGCTCGGCTGGATGCGCCTGCTGCCAATCGACGCCGCCGGTCATGCCGCGCTGGGCGAGGCGCTGGTCCTGCTGGGCCTGGCAGCGGCCTTCCTCGGCGTCGCGGTCGGGGTCCTTCAGGTGCGGCCGAAGACGATCCTTGCCTACTCCAGCATCTCGCAGATGGGGCTGATGACCACGGGTATCGGCCTGGCCCTGCTCCTGCCCGAGGCGCGCGGCTGGCTGCTGGCAGCGGTCACGCTGTACGCCGTTCATCATGGCCTGGCCAAGGGGGCGTTGTTCCTGACCGCCGGCATGCAGCGTCAGTGGCCGGTTGCCCGCCCGGCGCGGGCCGCCTTTGCGCTGTTCACGCTGTTGCCGGCGCTGGCCCTGGCGGGCCTGCCCTTCACCAGTGGCGCGCTGGCCAAGAACGCGCTGAAGGAGCCGCTGGCGGCGGAGGCCCTGTCGGGCTGGCTGGCCCATACCGAGTGGCTGCTGACCCTCGCGGCGGCCGGCACCACGGTGCTGCTACTGCGCTTCCTGTGGCGCTGGCGGGCGGATCTCGAGACCGCGACCGACGGCCTCGACCGACCGCGCTGGTGGGCCTGGGGCGGCCTTTCGCTGATGGCACTCCTGCTCCCGCTCGCAACCTTGCTGGCCGGCCCCACGGCCCTGCCCCTGAGCGTCCATGACCTGTACGGCTCGTCCCTGCTGTGGCCGGTCATGCTGGGGCTGGGCCTCGCCCTTCTGGCCTGGCGCGGGGTCCGCGACCGCGAGACCCCGCGCGTGCCGGAGGGGGATCTGGCCGTACTGGCCGAGGCCGCCTGGGACAGCGTCCGCCGCACTCGACGCCGCCTGGCATTGCCGGGGCCCTGGCCACCCCGGATACCGGCCCGCATGCGTGCGCTGCGCCTGGGCGCGCGCCGTCGCCTGGAGGCCGCCGAGCGCATGTTGACCCGCTGGGAGACCATCGGGCTGCTGTTTTCCGCAGCGATGCTCGGGCTCTACCTGACGCTGCTCGCCGGATAAGGCCGCCCTCGAGCGAGGCACGAAAAAGGCCGGCCCGGGACTGCCCCGGGCCGGCCTTCAGGCGCCGTTCCTATTGCGGGCTGGAGCTCAGTTCTGATCGATGAAGTCCGCGGTGAAGTCGGCCACGTCGTCCGCGAAGAAGTCACGGAAGAAGTGCCCCGCGCCGTCCACGGTCATCAGGGTGATGTCACCGCTGTCCTTCACCGCCTCGACCTTCTCCGGCAGGTCCGGCACCACGTCGTCCTCGGAACCCGTGATCACCAGCGTCGGGATCTGCATCCCGCGGATCACCGTCGGGGTGTCGTTCCGGCGGGTCGGCTCGTAGTAGCCGAGGAAGGCACGCGGGGTCACGTCCAATTCCTGGCAGTGGAGGAAACGCACGTCCTCCATCAGGGTCTCTTCCTGGCCCATGCGCTGGAGTTCGCGGGCGCGATCCAGGAGCACCTGGAGCGGCACACCACTTTGTTCCTCGTACGCGCTTGCAGTCTCGTCCTCGTCAAAGGTGGACGCGGCCACCAGCACCAGGGCGCGGATGCCGTCCGGGTCATGCTCGGTCAGGTAGCGGGCCACCTGGTTGCCACCGCGCGAGTGGCCAAACAGGGTGACCGGACCATAGCCCTCGTCCTGCAGCCATTGATGCCACAGGCTCAACTCCTGCAGATGGTCATCGACGCCGTGACGCACCGGGGCATCGCATTCGAACATCCCCTCGCGCGCGTCGATGCCGTAGCTCAGATTGACGGACAGCGTATTCAGGCCATGGTCCGCCAGCAGATCCTGCACCGCGGCCATCACCTCCATGCGCCCGTGCGCCAGGGTGCCGTGCAGCATCAGGACCACCCCGTCGGAGGGACTCGCCCCCATGCCTTCCTTCATGTGGCCGATCAGGGTTCGGTCATCGTGTTCCAGCGTAACCTTCTCCGTCGCCATCACGTTCGAGGCCGCGACCAATCCGGCCACTGTCAGGGCAGCCGTGGCAATCCAGCGAGACATGGGAACCTCCTGTTGTCGAGTCGTCTGGAAATAGACTCGTTCGTGCTGGGAAAATTCCACTCCGGGTACGGGCCATGGCCTGACAGCGCGGGCGCGCCGGCGCATGATAAGCAGGTCCGGATCCACTGGGTGATAGATCTCCGGGAGACCCATGAGCGATCGCGACCCGTCACGCGACTGGCACGCCCTGAAGACCGATGAAGTGCTGCGGCGTCTGGAGACGGACGAGCACGGGCTTGCCTCGTCCGCAGCGGAACAGCGGCTTCAGGATGTCGGCCCCAACCGCCTGCCGGAGGCCGCACGCACCGGCCCGGTCCGGCGCTTCCTGCTGCAATTCCACAATGTGCTGATCTACGTGCTGATCGCGGCAGCCATCGCTACCGCGTTCCTCGGTCACTGGCTGGATACCGGCGTGATCCTCGGGGTGGTGTTGATCAACGCCATCATTGGCCACATCCAGGAGGGCAAGGCGGAGAAGGCCCTGGACGCGATCCGCCAGATGCTCTCGCCCCGCGCCCAGGCCCTGCGCGATGGCCAGCGGCGCAGCCTGCCGGCGGAGGCACTGGTACCGGGGGATATCGTCTACCTGCAGGCGGGCGACCGGGTACCGGCCGACCTGCGGCTGCTGGCCGCGCACAACATGCGCATCGACGAGGCCGCGCTGACCGGTGAATCGGTCGCCAGCGACAAACAGACCGAGCCGGTTGAGGGCGACTCCGACCTCGGCGATCGCCGCTCGATGGCCTATTCCGGCACGCTGGTGGCCTTTGGCCAGGGCCACGGGGTGGTAGTCGGCACCGGGGCCGATACCGAAATTGGCCGCATCTCCACCCTGATCAGCGAGATCGAGACCCTGACCACGCCGCTGCTGCGCCAGATCGCCCAGTTCGGCCGCTGGCTGTCGGTGGCCATCGGCATCCTGGCGGCGGCGACCTTCGCCTTCGGCTACTGGGTGCGCGACTACGATCTGGTGGAGACCTTCCTCGCCGCGGCCAGCCTGGCGGTGGCAGCGATCCCCGAGGGCCTGCCGGCGATCATGACCATAACCCTGGCGATCGGGGTGCAGCGCATGGCCGCGCGCCACGCGATTATCCGCCGCCTGCCGGCGGTCGAGACCCTGGGCGCGGTCACCACCATCTGTTCGGACAAGACCGGCACCCTCACCCGCAACGAGATGACGGTGAAGAGCATCATCACCCCCGAGGCGGAATACGAACTCAGCGGAGTTGGCTACGAACCGGACGGCGACATTACCCGCGACAACCAGGTGGCAGACCCGGACAACGACCCCCACCTGGCCGAGATCCTGCGCGGCCTCCTGCTGTGCAACGACGCCGAGGTCTATCGCAAGGACGACCAGTGGACCATGGAGGGCGACCCGACCGAGGGCGCCCTGATCGTCGCGGCCATGAAGGGCGGGCTGGAACCGAAGGTGATCCGCGAGCGCTTTGTACGCGCCGACGTGATCCCCTTCGAGTCGTCCTACAAGTTCATGGCCACCCTGCACCACACCCCTGAAGGGCATGCCACCCTCTTCCTGAAGGGCGCACCGGAGCGCGTGCTGGCCCTTTGCAGCCACCAGCGCACCCGGGACGGGGAAGAACCGCTCGACACCGAGCACTGGCAAGAGTGGATGGATGGCGTCGCCGGGCGGGGACAGCGCCTGCTAGCGCTCGCCACCCGGCGCCTGGAGGGTCAGCGCAAAGAACTGCAGTTCTCCGATATCGAGGACGGCGGCCTCACCCTGGTCGCGGTGTGCGGGATCATCGACCCGCCGCGCGAAGAGGCTATCGAAGCAGTAGCCCACTGCCAGGAGGCCGGCATCCGGGTGAAGATGATCACCGGCGATCACGGCATCACCGCAAGGGCCATCGCCGACGAACTGGGCATCAACACCGCAGGCGGTGTCGTGGTCGGCCACGAACTGGACGACACCTCCGACGAAGACCTCAAGAAGCTCGTCCAGCGTGTTGACGTATTCGCCCGCACCACGCCGGAGCACAAGCTGCGGCTGGTGCGGGCGATTCAGAGCCACGGCGACGTGGTCGCGATGACCGGCGACGGTGTCAACGACACCCCCGCACTCAAACGCGCCGATGTCGGCGTGGCCATGGGAATGAAGGGCACCGAGGCCGCGCGCGAGGCCTCCGCAATGATCCTGGCGGACGACAACTTCGTGTCCATCGCCAATGCGGTAGAAGAGGGCCGAACGGTCTATGACAACCTGAAGAAGGCGATCATGTTCCTCCTGCCCAACAACGGAGGACTGGCCTTCACGATCGTCGCCGCGATTCTGCTGGGCCTGACCCTGCCGCTTACACCGGTTCAGGTGCTGTGGGTCAATATGGTCAGTGCCGTCACCCTCGGCCTGGCGCTGGCCTTCGAACCCACCGAACCCGGCACCATGCAACGTCCGCCACGCCCGCCCAACACCCCGATCCTGTCCGGTTTCCTGCTATGGCGGATCGGTTTCGTGTCCACCCTGCTGGTCGCGGGCGCCTTTGGCCATTTCCTGTGGCTGCAGCAGCAGGGGGTCGAGCTCGAATTCGCCCGCACCGTGGCCATCAACACCCTGGTCATGGGGCAGCTGTTCTTCATGCTGGCCAGCCGTTCCCTGCTGGCGCCTGCCCTCAGCCGTGCCAGCCTGGCCGCAAGCCGACCGGCCATAATCGCAATCGGGATCCTGATCGTGCTGCAGGGCCTGTTCACCTACGCCCCACCGCTGCAACTGCTGTTCGGCACCACCGCCATCGGGCCGGAGGAATGGCTGCGCATCCTCGCCTTCGGCCTGATCCTGTTCACACTGGTCGAACTCGAAAAGACACTACTGCGCCAGAGCGGTTTCAACCCCCACCAGTAGGGAGTCCCGGGACTCAGCCTCGTGCCGCGGCGGCGTTCCAGCGCCGCCCCATGCGGCTGCCCAGCCACACCCCCGCGATCCACAGCATCAGAGAGACAGCCACATAAAACCCGGCGCGCCCCGCGGCACCCGACTGCAACAGCAACAGGCTCTCGAGACTGAAGACCGAGAAGGTCGTGAAACCACCGCAGACACCGGCCAGCATGAAATGACGAAACACCGGATCGGCCGGGCGGCAGCCGCCCGGCGCGCTGATCACCGCATACAGCCCGATCAGCCACGATCCGGCCACGTTCACGGCCAGCGTATCCCAGGGAAAGCCGGTGCCGGCCAGGTGCAACCCAGTCCAGGAAATGGCATAGCGCGCCATGCTGCCGAGCGCGGCCCCCAGCGCGACGAACAGCGAGAGACGCAGCGAATACCCGGTCACGCCGCGCCCCCCGCCAGGCGGCCCAGTGCGTGCCCGATGGCCACCAGCGACAGCCCTCCGCCCAGCGTCAGCAGGACATAGACCAGCGCCGGGCGCAGCCCGTCCTGTTCGGCGACCCCGACCACCTGCAGGCTGAACGAGGAGACCGTGGTGAAGCTGCCGAGCACGCCCACCACCAGCAGCAGCCAGAGCCAGGAGGTCCACGCCGGCCCCGAGGCCCAGCCCAGCGCCAGCCCGATCAGCAGCGCACCGGAGGCATTCACCGCCAGCGTCCCCCACGGGAAGCGGCCGCCCCCGGTGCGGTTGTCGATCCACTGCGACAGCCAGAAGCGCGCCAGCCCCCCCAGCGCACCCCCGGCTCCCACCAGCAACAGGCCCTCCCACCACGCGATCATGGCCCCATTGTCAGCGCGCCCGGCGAGCCTTGTCGAGCGCACCGGCCGGCCAGCACGCACGGGCAGCCGCCCAAATCCCGCGCCATTCGGGCCTCCCCCTCGTCGGAATGGTAAAGTGCGGGCGCAGTGCGGGCCGTCAGCGGCCCGCCCCTCATTCAAACCGCTTAGGTCGCAGGAGCATCATGGCGCAGTACATCTTCACGATGAACGGTGTGGGCAAGATCGTCCCGCCGAAGAAGTACATCCTCAAGGACATCAACCTGAACTTCTTCCCGGGCGCCAAGATCGGCGTGCTGGGCTACAACGGTGCGGGTAAATCCACCCTGCTGCGCATCATGGCGGGCGTGGACACCGAGATTGTCGGCGAGGCGCGGCCGCAGCCGGGCATCAACATCGGCTACCTGCCGCAGGAACCGCAGCTCGACGAGAGCAAGGACGTGCGCGGCAATGTCGAGGAGGCCGTGGCCCCGATCAAGGAGGCGCTGGCCGAACTGGATCAGGTGTATGCCGCCTATGCCGAAGCGGATGCGGACTTCGATGCCCTGGCCGCCAAGCAGGGCGAGCTGGAGGCGAAGATCGAGGCGGCCGACGGCCACAACCTCGAGCGCAAGCTGGAGGTCGCCGCGGACGCCCTGCGCCTGCCGCCGTGGGATGCCGACGTGAAGACCCTGTCCGGGGGCGAACGCCGCCGCGTGGCCCTGTGCCGCCTGCTGCTGTCCAGCCCCGACATGCTGATCCTCGACGAGCCGACCAACCACCTGGACGCCGAATCCGTGGCCTGGCTGGAGCGCTTCCTGCAGGAGTTCCAGGGCACCGTCGTCGCGGTCACCCATGACCGCTACTTCCTCGACAACGTGGCCGGCTGGATCCTCGAGCTGGACCGCGGCCAGGGCATCCCGTTCCAGGGCAACTACTCGCAGTGGCTGGAACAGAAGGAAAAACGCCTGAAGCAGGAAGAAAAGGCCGAGGCCGCCCGCGTGAAGGCGATGGAATCCGAGCTCGAGTGGGTGCGCTCCAACCCGAAGGGCCGCGGCGCCAAGAGCAAGGCCCGCCTGAAGCGCTTCGAGGAGATCGCCTCCAGCGACTACCAGAAGCGCTCCGAGACCAAGGAGATCTACATCCCGCCGGGCCCGCGCCTGGGCGACAAGGTGCTGGACGTGGAGAACCTGTCCAAGCACTTTGGCGACCGTGTGCTCTACCAGGGCCTGTCGTTCTCCGTGCCGCGCGGCGCGCTGATCGGCGTGATTGGTCCGAACGGCGTCGGCAAGACCACCCTGTTCCGCATGATCGCCGAACAGGAACAGCCGGACGAGGGTTCGATCGAGCTGGGCGAGACCGTGCAGCTGGCCTACGTGGACCAGAGCCGTGACGCGCTACAGGACGAGAAGACCGTCTGGGAAGAGATCTCCAACGGCCAGGACATCATCCAGGTCGGCAACTACCAGATGCCGTCACGCGCCTACGTCGGCCGCTTCAACTTCAAGGGCACCGACCAGCAGAAACGCATGAAGGAACTGTCCGGCGGGGAACGCAACCGCGTGCACCTCGCCAAGCTGCTGCAAAGCGGCGGCAACTTCCTGCTGCTGGACGAACCGACCAACGATCTGGACGTAGAGACCCTGCGTGCGCTGGAAGAGGCCCTGCTGGACTTCCCCGGCTCCGCGATCGTGATCTCGCATGACCGCTGGTTCCTCGACCGCATCGCCACGCACATCCTCGCGTTCGAGGAGGATGGCAACGTGGTGTTCTTCGACGGCAACTACCAGGAGTACGAAGAAGACCGCCACAAACGCCTGGGTTCGGAGGCCGACCAGCCCCACCGGGTCAAGTACAAGCGACTCGCCTCCTGATCCACCCCTGAAGGCCCGGCTCCCGCCGGGCCTTCGACTTTCTGCGCCCCGAACGAAAAAGGGCCGGGCGGAATCCCGCCCGGCCCTTCCGGGGTTCTCGCTATGCCCCAGCCGGCCTATGCCGTCGGCATCATCGACGAGTGGTGGTGGACGATCTTCCACGCGCCGTCACGGTTTTCGTAGACGAAGGTATAGCGGGCGGGGACCTCCTTGGTCTCGCCGCCGTCGGTCACGCGGAAGGTATAGGTGCCGGCGTCGGTCAGCTTGTTGCAGCCGAGCTTCACGTTGCGGGAGTTGATGGTGCCGAAAGGCTTCTTCTCGAGGAAGTGCTCGAAGTAGTCCTGGATCTCGGCGGGACTGGTGCGCGGCACATTCGAGACCGTCGGCAGCAGTACGGCGTCGTCCGCGTAGAGTGCGGTTACACGGCGCGCATCACCGGTCTGCAGTGCAACATTCCAGGCATCGAACAGTTCCTCGGCCAGGCGCCGGGTAGCCGGGGCACAGACCACGCAGCTCTCGTTGGCCGGGGTGTCGATGGCGCCCAGATGCGGGTCGCCGCCGGTACCGGTGACGGGGTGATGCTGGTCCCGGTGGGAGGCACTCAGGCTCAGGCGCGAACGCGGGGCCTCGTCGGCGTTGATGAACTGGGTGCCACTGATGCGCGGGCGGGTCTGCGTGCTCACTGCGTGTCTCCGACGACGGCCCTTCGGGGCCGGATAGATGCTGAATTGTACGGCCCCGTCCGGGGCCTGTCATGCGGCGCGCGGGCGGGCTCAGGCAGCCTGTGCCTTGAACGCGGCCAGCATGTCCTCGACCTGGGCACGCAGGCGCGCCTCGTCCTGGATTGCGAAATCGAGGAAGGTCTGGGCCACCACCGACAGGACCTTCTTTTTCGGGTAGACGATGTGCCATTGCCGGTGGATCGGAAAGTGCTCGACATCGAGCAGCGTCACCGGGCCGCCGGCACCCTCCGCGCTGAGGGTGTGCAGCGACAGTACGGCAATGCCCAACCCCCCGATCACCGCGTGCTTGATCGCCTCGTTGGAGCCGAGCTCCATGCGCACCGGCGGGTTGATGCCCTGTTCCTCGAACAGCCGCAGGGTGGCCTCGCGGATGCCGGAGCCCGGTTCGCGCATCAGGAAGGTCTCCCCTTCCAGCTCCTTGAGCGGGATGTTCCGGCGCCCGGCCAGGGGGTGGTCGCGATTGGCCATCACCACCAGCGGGTTCGGCGCGAACGGGTGTACTTCGACATCGGTCAGGCGTTCCGGCACGTGACCAATGATGTAGAGATCGTCGTCATTATTGGCCAGGCGCTCCAGCACCCGGTCAAAGTTGCTGACCTCCAGTGACAGCTCGACATCCGGGTAGCGCCGCGCGAACTGGCCCAGGATGCTGGGTGCGAAATACTGTGCCGTGGTGATGACCGCCAGGCGCAACCGACCACGCTTGAGGCCGTGCATCTCCGCCAGCTTCATCTCCAGGTTGGTCAGCGCGCCCAGCATCTCGCGGCAGGTGTCATACAGCAGCAGGCCCACCTCGGTCGGGAAGGCCTTGCGGCCGACGTACTCGAACAGCGGCAGGCCCAGCGCGGTGGTCAGTTTCTTGATCTGGATCGAGACGGTGGGCTGGGTCAGGTGCAGCTCTTCCGCCGCACGGGTAAAGCTGCCCAGACGCACGATCGCCTCGAACACCTGCAGCTGGCGCAGCGTCGCGTGCCGGATCAGATGCGCCGGGAGCTCCGACTTCAGCATCACCTGTGGAAGGCTGCCGTCCTTGCCCGCGCCCTGGCTGCTCACGTTCCGCTCCTGCGCCGGTTACCGGGTCAGTCCGGCATACAGCATCGGCAGCTTTTCCGGTAGCCGCTCGATCTGGTCCAGCACCATGAAGTGCTGTGCGCCGAAGATCCGCTCGACGTACTCGTCCGCATTCGGATCCAGGCTGATACAGAAGGTGTAGACCCCATTGCGCCCCACCTCCTCCACGGCCCGCTTGGCATCCTGGCGCAGGTACTGGGGGTCGCGTACGTCGGTATCCGCCGGTTCGCCATCGGTGATGATCAGCAGCAGCTTCTTCTGCGTGCCCTGCTGCTGCAGCAGGTGACCGGCGTGGCGTACCGCCGTGCCCATGCGCGTGGACAGCTGGCCCTGCATACCGGCCAGGCGCGCCTTGGCATGATCGTCGTACGGGGCATCGAAGTCCTTGAAGCGGTAGTACTCCACGTCATGGCGACCGTCGGAGGCAAAGCCGTGGATCGCGAACGGGTCCCCGATGCGCGAAATCGCACCCCCCAGCAAAGCGGTGGCCTCGCGTGCCAGCTGCACCACGCTGGTCTCGGTTCCACGCACCATCTCGTTGGTGGATTCCGACAGATCGAGCAGCACCAGGACCGAGAGATCGCGCACCTGACGCACGTTGCGTACGTAAATCCGTTCGTCCGGCTGGCGACGCATGCGCAGGTCGATCTGGGCATCGACCAGGGCGTTCACGTCCAGTTCGTCACCTTCGGCCTGCTTGCGCAGGCGCTGCACGCCCTGCGGCTGCATTGCCTCGATCAGGAACTTCAGCCGCGAGATCAGCGGCTTGTGTTTCTCGTTGATCGCCTCGATCTCGGCCACGTCGCCCTTTTTGGGGCGCCGCTCCAGGAGCGTCGTCCAGTGCGGCCGTTCCAGCTGCATCTGGTAGTCCCACTCGTGGTAGTGGTAGGGCAGCGAGAGCGGTTCCTTGCCCTCCTGCTGGTTGATGCTCTCATCCTCGCCGTCGCGGAACCACTCCGTCGCCAGCACCATGATCTGCTGGGCATCGTCACCGGCGAACTCCACGTCCAGCGTATTGATCATCTGCATCGGCGTGACGTAGAAGCGCTCCTGGTTGCTGCCATGCGCCGCCAGTACCTCGAAGTCCTCTTCCTCGCGACCAAATGCCCAGAGGTAACGGTTGTCGTCCCGATACAGGATCTCCGGCGCCACCTGGCGCGGGTTCATGTAGCCCTGCTCCGGAAACTCCGGCCCCAGCCGCGCCGCCAGCTCGCCCGCCAGCCCCGGTGCCTCGAGGTCCTCGACCGCCTCGAATGCCGCCCGGGCACTGCGCACGAAGGCATGGTCGTCGCGATAGTCCGGGTCCAGAAGGGCCCGCGCGGTGCGCGCCAGGACGGCCTGCGGGCCGTCGCCATCGCTCGCACTGGCGGTATGCATCGGGGTCCAGATCTGACGCAGCCCCGGGAACGCGCGCGCCGCGAGGGCCTCCACGCGGGCATCCTCGAACAGCTCCGTCAGGATACCGGTCACCCCGCGCGGCGCCTCCTCCGGCTGCATTTCGCGGGTGTGGACCACATGCGCCGCCGCATGGGCCGCGGCCGCCCGGTACAGGTCCAGCCCGGTCAGGCCCTCCCAGTCGTCGAAGGCATCCGGCAGGAACATCGTGAACCCTTCGATGTAGGGCCGGTATCCCTCGCGCGACTCGAAGTCGCCGCTGGTCGGGCGCATGAAGAAGTCGCGCGCCCACAGGGATCGCAGATAGAGGTTGATGCGCCGCTGCACATCCACGAACAGCGTGCCGCGCCGCTCCTTCTGGAATACCGACTGCGATTCCGGCGACTGCAGCCCGAAGTAGGCGACCTGCGCCTCCAGGTCGGTCCGGTGCGCCTGCGCCCCCCAGGATGCCCAGCGCCGCAGGCCGCCAAGGGTCAGCTGAGAAAGCAGTTCGTCCAGGTGTTCCAGCATCGGCCGCACGCCGCGCGGGGCCTGACCCAGCAGATTGTCGACCAGGCGCAGGTAGCCGCCGAACAGCGTGGCATCCCCCAGTCGCCGCGCCGCGACCGGACTGGTCGAGATCAGCAGGGTGATCACCGCCGCGGAGGTCTTGGAATACATCTTGACCGCGGAGCTCACCAGGTCGGCGACCGCGTCCTCGCCCAGTTCATGGGCGAGGTCCGGCGTCTCCTGAATGAACGCGACCACCATCTCCGTCCCGCGGCCGAGGGCATGCAGACTGCGGGCCCCTTCGAGGTAGTAGCGCTTCAGGCCGGCGGCGCTGAAGGCGCGCGAGGCCTCCTGCCACGACGCCTCAAGCACCTCGGCGGCGTGGTCTCCCAGATCCGCGAGGAGGTCCTGATAGTCCTCCAGATGAACGCTCATGGGTGCGCCGGCGGTACGGTCTAGAAGAAGGTGGTGACGGCGGAATCGAGCGCGTCGCGCATGTCCGGGTCGTCAGTGATCGGGCGCACCAGCGCCATACGGCACGCCGCCAGCGGCGCGACCTGTTTCGCGATCAGCGACGCGGCATACACCAGCATGCGGGTGGAGATGCCCTCGTCCAGGCCATGCCCCTTGAGGTTGCGCGCGCGCTCGGCGACGCTCACCAGCTTGCCCGCCATCTCCTCGGTCACACCGCCCTCGTGGGCCACGATGCGCGCTTCCGTCTCGTGGTCCGGGTAGTTGAAGTCCAGCGCGCCGAAGCGCTGCTTGGTGGATTCCTTCAGGTCCTTCATCAGGCTCTGATAGCCGGGGTTGTAGGAGATCACCACCTGGAAATCCGGATGGGCCTCGACCATCTCCCCCTTCTTTTCCAGCGGCAGCACGCGCCGGTTGTCGGTCAGCGGGTGGATCACCACCGTGGTGTCCTGGCGCGCCTCGACGATCTCGTCCAGATAGCAGATCGCGCCGTGCCGCGCGGCCAGCGTCAGCGGACCGTCCTGCCAGCGGGTGCCATTGGCGTCGAGCAGGTAGCGACCGACCAGGTCGGATGCCGTCATGTCCTCGTTACAGGCCACCGTGATCAGCGGCTTGCCCAGCTTCCATGCCATGTGCTCGACGAAACGCGTCTTGCCGCACCCGGTCGGCCCCTTGAGCATCATCGGCATGCGCACCGAATAGGCCGCCTCGTACAGCTCGACCTCGTCCGCGGTCGGCTGGTAGTACGGCTCCTCGGTGATCATGTGATCGCGCAGTTCGTCCTGCATGATTCGACTCCTCAATCAGAAAGGCCGGGGCAAGCCCCGGCCGTTGGCGCGGACCTCAGTCCGGCCAGACCCGTTCCGGATGCAGGTCGGCCGCCTTGCTCTTGGGCTTGGCCGCCTGCGTCTTGGCCGGCTTTGCCCGCGTGGTGGCGCTAGCGGTCGTCTTCGTAGTGGCCGTCTTCCTGCGTGTAGCCGGGGTGCGCTTGCGCGCCGGCGCCTTTTTCGGGGCCGCGGCCTTCTTGGTTGCAGCCGCCTTGGTTGCAGCCGCCTTGGTGCTGGGGGCCGCACGGCTGGTGCTGCTGGCCGGCTCTTGGCTGCTGTCCTTCTGCGCCTGTGGCGCCGCGGCCGCAGCCGGCTTGTCCTGCGGCTTGTCCTGCTCTTCGCGGGCGCTGCGCACGCCAGCCGCCAGCTTGTCTTGCAGATTGCTCATTGCGACACCTCCTCGATGATGGCTTCGATCTCGGCCGCCGCCGCCTCGCCCGGTTTGCCCAGGTCGTAGACGGAGCAGCCTTCCAGCGCGGAACGCCGATAGATGGCCCGGCGGCGCAGGGACTGCTCCAGTGCCGGGATGTCGATCTCCATCAGTGCGTGCTTCATCGCGCGCGACAGCGCACTGCGGACCTCGAGCTGATTGACCACGATAAACGGCCGCAGATCCGGGTTGCGCATGCGCGCCTCTTCCAGACCGCGCCCCATGCGTACGCTGCCCCACAGGTCCACCGGTGACGGCAGCACCGGGATCAGGACCTCGTCGGAGGCGGCCAGGGCCCCGTTGACCGCGCCGCCCTCCAGGGTGGGGGGGCAATCGACCACGATGTGTTCGTAGTCCTTGCGCAGCGCCTTGAGTTCGCGATCCAGCGGGCCCGCCACCGCGAACACCGAGGCCGCGAACGGGCGATCTTCCGGCGCCATCCGCGCCCACTGCCCGGCCGAACCCTGGGGATCGGCATCCACCACCAGCGTGCGCCCGCGTCGCGCCAGGCCGGCCGCGAGGTTCATCGTCAGGGTGGTCTTGCCGGTACCCCCTTTCTGGTTCACGACCGAGATTACCCTAGAAGCCACGCCACTCCCTCCTGCGGATGGGCGCCCGCATGGCCGCCCTCGGAATCAACAACCCTGCGTCAACCTTGGGTCAACCCGTGGTCGTCTCGGCCAGGCGGTCGACCTCCAGCGCAAAGGCCTTGTCGGCCTCGCCGATCTGCGCGCCGTCGCGGGCATCGATGGTGATATTCACGTAGGTGGTCCCGAAGCTGATGTTCGGGTGATAGCCGTCCTGCTCCGACAGCTCGGCCACACGATCCAGGAACTGTCGCGTAATCCCGTAGCGTTCGAAGGTGAACTGCTTGCTCATGGATGCCGAAGTCCCCTTGCCAGGCTCCCACCCGGACGGGACTACGAGGTCGGTATCCGCCATTGCCTACTCCGTTCGTCTTGCTACGCCGGGCCGTCAGGCCGGCTGACCCTGGGCATCGATCTCGCGCACGTGCTCCAGTTCATCCGCGAGGATGTTCTCGAACAGCGCGGCGTCATCGAGCGCACCGACCCGCCGGCAATAGACCGCAGCCTCGTCGTACAGACGGACCGCCTCCATCTCCAGTTCGCGGTTACGCGCCATCAGCTCGGCCATGGAACGCCCCAGGCGCACCGGTGCCAGCTGCGACCCGTTGGGTGCCACTCCGTAGTGGAACATCCGGGTCATGAAGCGATCCGCATGATCCAGTTCCTCCTGGGCGTCGCGCCGCAGGCAGTCGCTGACATCGGTCATGCCCCACAGCGCGGTCAGCCGCGCCTGGGCCAGGTACTGCTGCACCGCCGACAGCTCATGCGCCACCGCGCGGTTCAGGTACCCCACGATCCGTGGATCGGACATGGATGTCGCCTCAGCTGGCCGAACCGGTCGCGCTCGGGGAGGTCGGCAGAATGCCTTCCACCTCGGAGTGCACGCGCGCAATGATGTGCGCAGCCACCAGGCCGTCACCCACACGCTCGCAGGAATCCGCACCGGCACGCACAGCGGCGTTCACGGCACCGGTTTCGCCACGGACCAGCACGGTCACGTAACCACCACCGACGAACTGACGACCAATCAGGCGCACTTCGGAGGCCTTGGTCATCGCATCGGCGGCTTCAATCGCCGGCACCAGACCACGGGTCTCGATCATGCCAAGGGCCACACCAGAAATTTCGCTAGCCATCTTCTACCTCTTCTTCAAAAAAGCCACCGGGGCCGCAACCGGCCCGGTGGCGTTTCACTACCGCGAGTTACGGCTTTTCCGGGAGGATGTTTTCCACCTCGGAATGGACGCGAGCAATGATGTGCGCGGCCACCAGGCCGTCGCCCACGCGCTCGCAGGAATCCGCACCGGCACGCACAGCGGCGTTCACGGCACCGGTTTCGCCACGGACCAGCACGGTCACGTAACCACCGCCCACGAACTGACGACCAATCAGGCGCACCTCGGAAGCCTTGGTCATCGCGTCGGCGGCTTCAATCGCCGGCACCAGACCACGGGTCTCGATCATGCCGAGGGCCACACCAAAGTTTTCGCTAGCCATTACTCAACTCCTATCAAGCGTTACTGATAAATTACTTTTCAACCTGCTCGGGCAGGATGCTTTCCACTTCGGAATGCACGCGCGCAATGATGTGCGCAGCCACCAGGCCGTCACCCACACGCTCGCAGGAATCCGCACCGGCACGCACAGCGGCGTTCACGGCACCGGTTTCGCCACGGACCAGCACGGTCACGTAACCCCCGCCCACGAACTGACGACCAATCAGGCGCACTTCGGAGGCCTTGGTCATCGCATCGGCGGCTTCAATCGCCGGCACCAGACCACGGGTCTCGATCATGCCCAGCGCCACACCAAAACGTTCAGTTGCCATTGTCTTCTCTCCTGGATTTACAGTTTTTCAAAAAATGACGCTCACGCCGCCTTGCGGGAACCAGCAGAGCGCTGTGCATCGGTCTGGTCTCGTCCTGCCTCGTCCTTCGACCCTTCCGTCTTCTTTCCACCATCGTCCCAGTGGTCGATGATGCCGCCGATCGTGAGATCGGTCTGAATACTGTTGTCGTCGAGCGCGTAGCGCGCGGCCGACCCGCTGATCGTGAACACCCAGTTGCCCGGGTGCGCGCCTACGGTGTCGACCGCGACGTTGAGCGCACCTTTCTGGTCCACCAGCACGCGCAGTGACATGCTCTTCAGCCCGTCTACACGACGGGTGACGACCAGTTCGTCCTGCACCTGCATGATCTCCATGGAGCTACTGCTCCTCCCAGTAGTCGATGATCCCGACGATCGTCGCATCACTGGGGTAGGACTTGTCGCCGGCGGCCTCGCGCGCGGCCGAGCTGCCCACCACGATGACCCAGTCCCCGGGCACGCAGCCGACCGCGTCCACCGCCACCGTGCGCGGCCCGCCGGCCTTCTCCTGAACCACCAGCAACGGCCGGTGCCCCAGATCGCGGATGCGGTTGGTCGAAACCAGCGTCTTTTCAACCCTGCAGATCTTCATTCCCGTTCCCGTGTACTTACGCGGCCAGCGGCTCGAGCCGGCTGCCGCTGCGTTTGTCGCGGATCACCATGTGACAGCCAATCAGGCCTTTCTCCGCGAGGTCGCGATAGCGATCCATGATCGTGTTCCGGATCCGGCGGCAGCGTGCCTCCACCCGCTCCCGCGATCCCGGCACCTTGCGGTCGTAGCGGTAGTGGATCACCACCGGGACCGGCAGGCCGCGTTCGACGTTCAGCTTCCGGAAAATCTTGTTCACGCCGACATCCATGCCTTTGGCGCCTTCTTCCATCGTCTCCAAGTGCGCGAAGTAGGCAAAGTTGCGTACCTGCATCTCCTCGATCTCCTGGCCGACGATGATCACGCGCTCGCGGTGGCCAACATCGGCATAATGCCCACCGTGGTACCGCGCCACGTAGTCCAGCTGCGAAATATTGTTCAGCAGCAGCCGCGAGATCAGTCGCAGCATGCCCTCGTGCGGCGCCCCGTTACCGCGACCCCAACCCTGCTGGTGAATCGCGTCCTGGATCGCCTGGTACACCCGCAGCGAGGCCGCCTGCTCGTCCATCCCCTGGGTTTCGCGATACACCTGCGCACTGTCCACGAAGCGGTACAGGCTCATGCGCGTATCCGCGTCCGGGATGTGGATCTTGACCGAATCCGTATCCGTATCCACGCCAATCAGCAGCGTGTCCACCGAGGCCCCACAACAGTAGGTATTCTCGATCGCCTGGCGGAACGCGCGCAGCTGGTGCAGAGCCCCGTCGGCCGCGTCCCGCTCATTGTTTCCGTGCGCCGCGCAGCCCTGATGCATCGGATCGGCGCCACTGTAGTGGTAGGCCGCGATCTTCAGGTAGCGGCTGGGCACATCCGCCGTGGTCGGCCGACCCTCTCGGAAACGCAGCAACTCACGCTTGGTCCAGTGGCGCACGTCCTCCTCGATATCGAACTGCGCACCGGCATAGCTGCGCACCCGCACCGCGAGGTCAGGCAGGCGCAGGATAAACCGGCGCAGTCCCAGCAGGCGCCCGTCGGAACAGGGCGAGATATCCACCTCGTGGAAATCGCAGTCCAGAAAATACGCAATCGCGCTCTCCGCCTCCGCCACCAGGTCATCCCGGCCCGCCCAGTATTCGTTGACCACCTGGTCGAAGAGCTCGAAGGTCCCGTGCAAGTACAGTTCACGGGTATCGAGGTCGTTTATCCAGGCGTCTTCCAGAGCCTTCTCGGGCAGGCGGTAGCCGAGGCGCTGTTCCACGATCGCCTGCGCCCGCCGCTCGAAGTCCATCTCGTGCTGAAGGGCATGCACCTCCTTCAGCACCGGCACCAGCTCCGCAAAGCGGTCGCGGAACCCTTGCTCGAAGGCGTGCAGCCGCTCGTTCATGGCCACATCCGCCAGCGGATGCCCCGGCAGCAGCTCGCGCGGGTCCCCCGCACTCGTCGTGTCACCTGCGGGAACCGGGCTCACCAAGGCCGTCGGTGCCGTGGAAACCGCGGCCGAATTGCGGGCAGCCACCGCCCGGGTCTTCGCGAACCGCGAACCCAGGGCACTGCTCTTGCGACGACCGCGCACCATGGCGTCCAGGACCCTCTCCCGACCTTAGCCGCGCGCCCCGCCGGACAGCGTCACCAGCGAACCGGCGTCACTGTTCCCGGAGGAACCGGTGATCTTGCTCGGGGGCACATCCTTGCGCTCCAGTTCCCGATTGAGATACGCGCTCCGACCTTCACCGCGCGGATTCCCCTTCTGCGTGGCGTTGCGACGGGTCGAGAAACCCTCGGTCCCGGTCACGCGGTCACCGCGCTGCCAGTCGTCCCCGGTGATGGACACGCCGTTGCTGCTGCCATTCACGGTCACCCGTTCGGCACCCACCTTCGGCTGGTCTTCCACCGGTGCGGCGGCGACCGCCGGCTCCTGGCGGCTGTAGCGGAACTCTTCCGTGCCCGACACCAGGCCCATGGCCTTGTTGATCGAGCCGGTCACGCTGCCGCTGCTGCCGTAGGCGGTACCGGTCACACGCTCGCGGCGTTCGGCCGCGGCCCGTGCCGGGGTGTTCACGCTGAAACCGCCATTCGGCATCGGACGTTCCGCGGCTCGCGGGGCGGACGGAGCCGCCACCTGCATCCCCTCGGGACGCAGCCGCGGATGCAGGCTGCCCGCCGCGCTGGAGCAGGTACGGGCGAACTCGTTGGCACCCACGTACGGGGCACCCGAGACGTCCTGACAGGCGCCACGTTCGGTACCAGTTACGCGCTCGTCATAGCCTGGCTGGCTGCCGGACACCGGGTGGGCCGGGGTCGAGTGGCGATCCGCCACGCGGGTACCCGCCACTTCGGAATCACGCGGCTCGCAGAACTGGTCGTACTGGTCCGGGCCGATGTAGGCGGTGCCGCTGACCGGCTTGCAGGCGCCGTATTCGTCGCCGGTCACGCGGGCCGAACGACCCACTGCGGTGCCAGACACGAGCTGCTGATTCCAGGTGCGGCCGACCGTCACCTTCTCCGGCGCGGCCTGCGGACGGCTGCCGCCACAAAATGCGTCATAGTGCTCGGAGCCGGCGTATTCGGTACCGGTGATCGGCTTGCAACCGCCGTACTCGTCGCCGGTCACGCGGATGGAGCTGTCCACCTGGGTACCGGAAACCTCACGGCCACGCAGGGTGTGCATCACCCCGACCTTGGGCACGCCACCGGCACCGGGGCGCTCGCACAGGTCGCCGAAATCCGACTTGTTGTAATACGGCGTGCCCGTCAGCGTGGCGCAGGAGCCGGGTTCGTCACCCGTAACCTTGGCGCTGCGGCCGACAGCAATGCCGGTCACACTCTGGTCGTCCTGGGTGTGCGACTCCTGCACCTTGGCCGGGGCCGGTTCCGGGCGCGTTCCACAGAAGCCCTGGAACTGTTCCTGCCCGAGGTATTCGGTGCCGGTCACGGGCTTGCAGCTCCCGTATTCGTCACCGGTCACGTGCACGGAGCGCCCGACTTCGGTGCCGGTCAGTTCACGACCGCGAAGGGTGTGCATGACGCCGACCTTGACCGGCGCTCCGCTGGGCTTTCCCGTGCTGCAGGGAACCTCGCTCGCCGCGGTGTTCAGATACTCGGTGCCGGTGATGTCGCGGCAGGAGCCGGATTCATCGCCGGTGACCTTGGGGCTGCGCCCCACGGAGGTGCCCGAGACGCCCTCGCCCTGACGGGTGACCATCACACTGGTGCGCGCCGGGGCGCCCTGCGGACGCGTGCCGCAGAACCCCTCGTATTGCTCGCTACTGAGGTATTCGGTCCCGGTAATAGTCTCGCAGGAGCCACGCTCGTCGCCGGTCACCCGAGTGGAGCGGCCAACTTCGGTGCCGCTCACGGCCTGACCGCGAGTGGTGTGAGAGGTACCGACCTTGGGCGGATTGCCCGCCGGGCGCACCCCGCAGTAGCGCTCGTAGTGCTCGAGACCCAGATATTCGGTACCGGTGATGGCCGAGCAGCTGCCCGCCTCCGTGCCGGTCACGTTCTGGCTGCGCTCGACCTGGGTGCCGCTGACGTGGCTGCCGGCCAGCGTGGTGCCTTCCTCGACCTTGGGCGGGGCGTCGGCATCACCAGGGCGCGGGCGCCCGCACGGACGACCGGGCTCGGACGAGCCACGCCCCAGCTTGCAGAGTTCTTCGCGGCGTTGACGCGCGACTTCGCGGGTCGACATGCCCTTGCGCTTGGCCGCCTTCCAGGCGCCCTCCTGGGGCAGGGCACCGCGGGCCTGGCCACCCTTGAAGCGGCGGCGCAGGGCCTGCTTGCCGTTCTGGGCCATCGCGTCGCGCCGGGCCATGCAGATCGCACGGACCTCGGAGATCATCGGATGCGGGCCGGCGGCTTCGCCCCCGGACTCGACCTTGTCGCACAGCTGGTCAAGACCGGTGTCGACCACCGCCTGTTCAGGAGTCGCCGCGTGGACAGGCTCCTGGCCAGCTTTCTCGCCCTTGCAGCCACAGCCGCAATCCTTGCTCGCTTCAGTGGGCGCGGACTGCACCGGCTCGCGCCCCTTCAGACGGTCTTCCCGGCGCGGCTCCGGCGCCATGGCCTTCTTGCCATCGGTGGCAAGGGCCTGGCGACGCAGACGGCAGATCTCGCGGCCACTCATATGCGAGCAGTCGACTTCCACGTTCTGCGACTGGGCCAGGGCCTCGAGCTGGCGGGAGCGGTCCGCCCCCGCGCGGGCCATGCCGCCGGAGACCCGCGCCCGGGTGTTGGTACGGCCCACGGCCTTCTTGCCCTGGCGCGCCATCTTCTGGCGGCGCTCGAGGGCGGCCTGCCGGCCGTTGGAGGCACCCGCATGCGCGCCCGGCTCGGGGCGGCGCTCGGGAGTGGTGTCGCGGGTCTCGAAGGAGACCGGCGACGACGATTCGCTGATGTGCTGCTCCGGCTCCCGCGCCTGGGGTGCCGGGGCGGGTGCCGCTTTCGCCTGGCGCGCCTGTTGCGCAGCCGCGGCGGAACGGTTGTTCCCCTTGGTTTGGCCGGTCGACTTCACGGCAGCCTTGCCATTACGAGACATGGCCTTGCGCCGTTCCAGGGCACGTTCACGCCCCGAGAGACCTTCAGACGCAGATGTCGGATTACTCATGGCACTTCCTTACAGTTGGCGGCAGCAACGGTAAATAACGCTGTACTGAACTGCCGGACCCGCAGCGCGGGTCCGGCAGGCACCGGGGTCGTCTTAGCGGCCGCGGTCGACCACGAAGGCCATGCCCTGGCTCTGGGCGTAGTTATCGTACGCAATAAAACGAACCATCATGCCCGGGTTGGCACGGCGGCACTGCTCGATCTCGGACAGCACGGCCTCTACGGACTGCTCACCGAAGAACGGCAGCTTCCACATGTACCAGTAGTGGGCCATGGCGTTTTCCTTCTCGCTGTACTCGATCGCCGGGTTCCAGCCCTGGGCGAGGCAGTATTCGATCTGCTTGCGCACCTGGTCGGCGTTCATCTCCGGCAGGTAGGAGAAGGTCTCGTACTTCTGCGACTGCTTGAAGTTCTGGATATCAGACATGTCGGTAATCCTGTGCTCTTGTTCTTTCAGGGCGCGGGTGACCCGTCAGGCCACCCGCACTCGGGCGATCACTTGTGCTGGGTGTCCAGCTTGTCGACGGTGTCGAACTCGAACTTGATCTCTTTCCACGTTTCCATGGCGATCTTCAGCTCGGGGCTGTGCTGAGCGGCCTGGGTCAGGATCTCCTTGCCTTCGCGCTCGAGATCGCGACCTTCGTTGCGCGCCTGGACACAGGCTTCCAGCGCGACACGGTTGGCCGCCGCACCCGGGGCGTTGCCCCACGGATGGCCCAGCGTACCGCCGCCGAACTGCAGCACGGAGTCGTCGCCGAAGATGGTGACCAGGGCCGGCATGTGCCAGACGTGGATACCACCGGAGGCCACGGCGAACACGCCCGGCATGGAACCCCAGTCCTGATCGAAGAAGATGCCGCGCGAGCGGTCTTCCGGCACGAAGGATTCACGCAGCAGGTCGATCCAGCCCAGGGTCGCGGCACGGTCGCCTTCCAGCTTGCCGACCACGGTACCGGTATGCAGGTGGTCACCACCGGACAGACGCAGGATCTTGGCCAGCACACGGAAGTGGATACCGTGCTTCGGATGGCGGTCGAGCACCGCGTGCATGGCACGGTGGATGTGCAGCAGCACGCCGTTGTCACGGCACCAGTTGGCCAGGCCCGTGTTGGCGCAGAAACCGCCGGTGATGTAGTCGTGCATGATGATCGGCGCGCCAATTTCCTTGGCGAACTCGGCACGCTTGTACATCTCTTCCGGGGTCGGCGCGGTGACGTTCAGGTAGTGACCCTTGCGCTCGCCGGTTTCGGCTTCGGCCTTTTCGGTCGCTTCCTGCACGAACTCGAAGCGGTCACGCCAGCGCATGAACGGCTGCGAGTTGATGTTCTCGTCATCCTTGGTGAAGTCGAGGCCGCCACGCAGGCACTCGTACACGGCACGGCCGTAGTTCTTCGCGGACAGACCCAGCTTCGGCTTGATGGTGCAGCCCAGCATCGGACGGCCGTACTTGTTCAGCTTGTCGCGCTCGACCTGGATACCGGACGGCGGACCACCGCAGGTCTTCACGTAGGCGATCGGGAAGCGCACGTCTTCCAGACGCAGGGCACGGATGGCCTTGAAGCCGAACACGTTGCCGACCAGGGAGGTGAACACGTTCACCATCGAACCTTCTTCGAACAGGTCGATCGGGTAGGCGATGAACGCGTAGAAGGACTCGTCGTCACCCGGCACGTCCTCAATGGAGTACGCACGGCCCTTGTAGTAGTCCATGTCGGTCAGGAGGTCGGTCCACACCGTGGTCCAGGTACCGGTGGACGACTCGGCCGCCACAGCGGCTGCCGCTTCTTCGCGGTCAATGCCCGGCTGCGGGGTGATCTTGAAACAGGCCAGGATATCGGTATCCAGCGGCATGTATTCCGGCATCCAGTAGGTTTCGCGGTAATCCTTGACACCCGCGGAGTACTTCTTGGCGGCCATGTGGCTTTCTCCTACGCGTTGGTTAATCGTGACGGTCGCCTAGATTAGGGAGGGCAATCACTAATAACAAATAAATAATCTAGATACGACCAATAGACTATCGTTTATACAAAAGCCGGGCAGCGGGAGGGCCGCTGACCGGCAGGGGTTCGGGTTCGCATGGGCGCCACCGGACAGCAAACGACCTGCCGCGCCAGAATGCGGATGACGATTGTAGTCCAAGACCGTAGCGCTTGCATGCCTTTTCCGTGATCGGCCCGACACGCGGGGCAGCCCGCAGCGCAGACACGGCCCCGTACGCGGTGTCAGGCCGTGCCGGCAGCGGCGTCGGCGCGCGCCGTGGCGCCGTGCTCGCGGGCCAGATACAGGTAGATCGCCGGAACCACGAACAAGGTGAACAGGGTACCAATGGCCATGCCACTGGCGATCACCAGACCCATGGCGAAACGCGAGCCAGCACCGGCGCCGGTCGCCATCAGCAGCGGCACCATGGCCACCACGGTGGCGGTGGTGGTCATCAGGATCGGGCGCAGGCGCAGGCTCGCGGCCTCCTCGATGGCCTCGCGCAGGCCGCGGCCCTGACGCTGCAGCTGGTTGGCGAACTCCACGATCAGGATGCCGTGCTTCGCAATCAGCCCGATCAGGGTCAGCAGGCCCACCTGGGTGTAGATGTTCAGTGACGTCACGCCGAGACTGATGAAGATCAGGGCGCCCGCGATCGACATCGGCACGGTGGTGAGGATGATCAGCGGGTCACGGAAGGATTCGAACTGTGCCGCCAGCACCAGGAAGATCACGATCAGCGCGAAGAAGAAGGTGATCACCAGCTCTCCGCCCTCCGCCTTCAGCTGGCGCGACTGGCCGGCATAGTCGATGGTAACGTCGGGCGGCAGCACCTCGGCCGCGATGCCGTCGATGATGTCCAGCGCCTCGCCGAGGGTCACCCCGGGGCGCGGGACCGCAGACAGCGTCACCGCATTGAGCTGCTGGAACCGCTTCAGTGACCGCGGGGTGACCGTCTCCCCGAGGGTCACGATGCTGGACAGCGGTACCGGCTCGCCGTCGCGGGTGCGGGTGAACAGCTCTTCCAGCTGCTCGGGATTCAGGCGCTCGGTGCGCTGGATCTGGGGGATCACCCGATAGCTGCGGTTCTCCATCGCGAAACGCCCGGCAAAACCGCCGGACAGCAGCGTCGCCAGGTCGGCGTTCAGGGTGGCCATGTCGATGCCCAGCTGCGCGGCGCGCTCGCGGTCGATGTTCAGATCCACCTGCGGCTGGTCGAAGTCGAGATCGCTGTCGATGAAGATGAAGCGCCCGGTCGCGCGCGCCCGCTCCAGGATCTCGTCGGCAAACTGGCCCAGCTCCTCGAACGGCCCGGTGGAGCCCAGCACCACGCTGACCGGCGTGCCGTCACCCGGCGTCGGGAGTTGCGGCGGCTGCACCGCAAAGACCTCCAGCGCCGGGATGCGCTCCAGGCGCGGCTGCAGATCCTGCTCCAGGATCGTCTCGGTATCGCGATCGCGCTGGTCCCAGGGGGCCAGCACGAAACCGCCCAGGGCCTGGTTGCTGGCGCCGGCAAGCCCCGGCCCGCCGCCGAAGCCGTTGACGATGAAGATGTTCTGCAGCTCCGGGATCGCGTCCAGGAAATCGTCGGTCAGCGCGGTGTTGCGTTCCAGCCAGTCCAGCCCCATGTAGGCATCGCCCTCCATGATGGAGAACGCGAACCCCTGGTCTTCCGGCGGCTCCAGCTCGGTCTGCGAGGTCACGAACAGGAAGTAGCAGGACACCAGCACGATGGCACCGAACACCGCAATGGTGAAGCGATCGTTCAGGGCCCCGTGCAGGCGCCGGCGATAGCGCCGCTGCAGGCCATCGAAGCGCGCATCCAGCCAGCTCTCGATGCGTCCGCGACGCTCGCTGGCCCCGTCGCGCAGGATCTTCGAGCACATCATCGGGGACAGGGTGATGGCGACGATCCCGGAGATCACCACGGTCGCCGCCAGGGTGAAGGCAAACTCGACGAACAGGGTCCCGGTCAGCCCGCCGATGAAGCCCAGCGGCAGGAACACCGCGACCAGCGTGGTCGACATCGCCACGATCGGCCAGGCCAGCTCGCGCGCGCCCTGGATCGCTGCATCCATGCGCGACATCCCCTCCTCGATATGGCGCGAGATGTTCTCCAGCATGATGATGGCGTCATCCACCACGATACCGATCGCGAGCACCATCGCCAGCAGGGTCAGCAGGTTCAGCGAAAAGCCCATCAGCAGCATCAGCATGAAGGTGCCGACCAGCGACAACGGGACCGCCACCGCCGGGATGATCACGCTGCGCAGGGAACCGAGGAACAGGTAGATCACCACCAGCACGATGGCCAGGGCCAGGCCGATGGTGATCAGCACCTCGTCGATCGCGCTCTGGATGTAGTCGGTGGAGTCGTAGACGATCTCGCCCTCCAGCCCCGAGGGCAGGCGCGGGAGGATGCGCGTGTCGAACACGTCGCGCACCTCGGCGATCACGTCGAGGGCGTTCGCATCCGGCGCCAGCTCGATCCCGACGAAGGTCGCCGCCTCGCCGTTGAAGCGCACCGAGGTGTCGTAGCTCTCGGAACCCAGCTCGACCTCGGCGACGTCTTCCAGACGCACCAGGTCCCCATCGGCCTCGAACAGGATCAGCTGCTCGAATTCCTCCGGGCGCTGCAGATCGGTATCCGCGGTCAGGTCCAGCCCGACCATCGAGCCACGTGTCTGGCCCACGGCCGAGAGGACGTTGTTGCGTTCCAGGGCCTCGCGGACGTCACGCCCGGTCACGCCATAGGCGGCCATGCGGCTGGCATCCAGCCAGGCGCGCATGGCAAAGCTCTGCGCCCCGAGGATCTCCGCGCGCTGCACGCCGTTGATGGTCGCCAGTTCCGGCTGCACCTCGCGGATCAGATAGTCGGTGGTCTGGTTGTTGGTCAGGCGCTCGGAATAGAAGGACATGTACATCGCGGCCACGTCCTGACCGACCGACAGGTCCACCACCGGGTCCTCGGCCTCGGCTGGCAGATCACTGCGGATCTTGTCCACCTGCGCCGAGATCTGGGTCAGCGCCTGGTTGGGGTCGTAGTCGAGCTCCAGATGGGCCTCGACGATACTGATGCCCGCGCGGCTGGTGGAGACCAGGTAATCGATCCCCTCGGCCTCGGCCACCTCGCGCTCCATCGGGGTGGTGATGAAGCCCTGCACCAGGTCGGCATCCGCCCCGACATACGCAGTGCTGACGGTCACCACCGCGTTCTGCACCTCGGGGAACTGACGCACGTTCAGGTCGAACACCGCGCGCACCCCGAACAACAGGATGAACAGGCTCACCACCGTGGCCAGCACCGGCTTCTGGATAAAAATGTCGGTAAAGCGCATGGTCGCGGGCCTGTTCAGCGGTTGGCCGGGCGCGGATCACGCTCGGCATCCGGCTGCGCATCCTCGGTGATCTCCACCGGGGTATCGTTCTGCAGCTTCAGCAGGCCGCTGGCGGCCACCTGCTCGCCCGGCTCCAGGCCGTCGGTCACCCGCACCAGGTCGCCGCGGCGCTCGCCGGTCTCGATCAGGCGCTGTTCGACCCGCTTCTGGCCCTCGTCGTCCTCGTGGATCACGAACACCGACTGTCCCCACGGCGCGAAGCGCACCGCGGTCTGCGGGATCACGACCGTCTCCTCCGCGGCGCCACGATCCAGCGTCACACGGGCGAACTGACCCGGGCGCAGGCGCCCGTCCTCGTTGTCCAGCCGCGCCTGCACCCGAAACATGCGCGAGGCCGCGCGCACCCGCGGCTCGATCGCCGTGACCTCGCCAATGAACGGCTCGTCGAAGGCGGCGACCTCGACACTGACTTCCTGCCCCAGGGCTACATCGCCCAGACGCCGTTCCGGCAGGGTGAAGTTCACGTACAGCGGCTGCAGCGCCTCGAGCACCACGATCGGCTCGCCCGGGCCGACAAACTGCCCCACGTTCACCTGGCGAATGCCGAGCTCGCCAGCAAAGGGCGCGCGCAGGCTCTTCTGCCGGATTCGGGCCTCTTGGGCCTTGACCGCGGCGACCGCCTGCTCCGCCTCGGCGACCCGCCGCTGGAATTCCGAATCGGAGATGTCGTTGCGTTCGATCAGACCGCGCGCACGTTCCAGCTCGCGCCGCGCCAGCCGCTCGCCGGCGCGCAGGCTCTCCAGCTCGGCTTCGTCCAGCGTGGTATCGAGATCCACCAGCGAGTCGCCGGCCTCGACGCGCGCACCGTTCTCGAAATGGATCTGCCGGACCAGCCCCTGCGCCTCGAAGCTGAGGGTCGCCCCCTGCACCGCCTCGAGATCACCGATGGCGCGCAGTTGCGGGGTCCAGGCATCGGTGCCGACCTCGACTGCGTTGATGGTGGCCACCGGCTCCGGCATCTCGTCAAAGAACTCCGCGATCTGCTGGTCCACGAAGGCCTTGAAACCAAAGATGCCGCCGAGCACGACGGCCACCGCCACCAGCATCAGGATGAAACGCTTCATCAAAATCTCCCGGGCCGGCGGGGCCATCCCCGCCAGCGTAATCAGTGAACAAGGGAAACACCGATCGATGTTTCCCCGGAACGATTCAGTCCGCCGCGGCGCCCTCGCGCTCAACGGGTCGGGTGTCGATCCCGGCCGCCGCGAGAGCGGCCCGCACCCGGGCGGTCTCCGCGCGCACCACCGCGGGCTCGTCCGGATCCAGACGCGGCTCCCAGCGCCAGCCCGTCAGCAGCGCGTGGAAATGGCGAATCAGGTGGTCATAGGGGCGATGGATGTCGTAGGCATCGAGCAGGCCCCGGGCATTGGCGAGGCTCTGCATCCCCACGTTCAGCGCCCACGGCCCCAGCCCCATCTCCTCCTCGCCCATCTCGCGGGCCGGCGGCAGATCGCCATTCGCGCGGGCCTCGGCCACCACCGCCCGCACCGCCTCGCTGATCGGTCGCGCTGCCTCCAGCAGCGCCGTGCGCCGCGCGGCGGAGACGTTCGCCCACACCACTTCGGTCACCAGGTACTGCATCAGCCGGTAGTAGTCCGGGTTGCCGGCCGCGAAATCGATATCCGTCAGCACGATCGCCAGCATGCGCGCCCGCGTACCCAGCTCCAGCCCCGGGATCGCGTGAAAGCGGGCGGCGCGCGCGCGCGTGGAACGCGCCGCCACGGCCGCCAGCAGGTCCTCGCGAGACTCGAAGTGCTGATACAGGGTGCCGGTGGCGTACTCGCAGTCGGCCGCCAGCTTCGACATCTGCAGCCCCAGCAGACCGTCCTCGCGGATGCGCGCATGCGCCCGTTCGATAAACAGCGTCTCGCGCGCCTCGCGCTCGCGCCTCCTGCGATCCTCGGTACTCATGCGACGGAGCATATCGAATCCAAGACAGTTTTTGAACTCGATTCAAAACTGTCCCGAAAAAAGGCCGGGGATACCCCCGGCCGTTCGCCCTCACGCGCTCTCGCGCAGCAGGCGCACGATCGCGTCGGCAACGCTCCGGCTGGACTGCGGGTTTTGCCCCGTCACCAGCTTGCCATCGACCACCACGTGATCGGCCCAGTCCTCCGCGGCATCCACCGTGCCGCCCAGTTCCTGCAGCTTGTCCTGCAGCAGGAACGGCATGGCGCGGTCCAGCTGCACGGCCTTCTCCTCGCTATTGGTGAAGGCCGCGACCTTGCGCCCCTTCACCGCGGAGCTGCCGTCCGCCAGCATCGCCCCGACCAGGCAGGCAGGGCCGTGGCAGACCGCGCCCACCACCTTGTCGTGCTCGAGAAATTCGGCCACCAGGCGCTGCACATGCGGGTTCTCCGGCAGATCGAACATCGTGCCATGCCCGCCGGGGAAGAAGATCGCCGCGTAGGCGTCGTGATGCATGCCGCCATCCAGCGCGATGGTGTCATCTAGGGCCTCCTGGGCCGCGACCGCCGCTGCACCCGGGTGGCTCGCCTCTAGGCTCTTGGGATCCAGCGGCACCGGACCACCCCGGGGGCTCGCAACCTTGATCTCGAAGCCGGCCCTGCGGAAGCGGTCGTAGGGCTCCGCGAATTCGTCGAACCACACCCCGGTGGCCTGTCCCGGGGCGATCTCGCCGTGACTGGTCACGACCATCAGAATCGTCTGGCTCATCCCGATACCTCCTCTGCATCCATGTGTTGCATGGACTCGCAAAGCGCCATCAGGTTCCTCTGGCCGCGATCCCGGCCCACACCCGAAAACACTCGCCCCCGCTCGAAGCGGGGGCGAAAGGACACGCGAAAAGGACGCACTGCCGGGGCCGGACGGCCCGTTGCGGTTAAACGCGGTAGTAGTCGCGGTACCACTCGACGAAGCGGGCGATACCGTCCTCCACCGCCGTGGCCGGGGCATAGCCCACGTCGTCGCGCAGGGCATCGACATCGGCGTAGGTGTCGGGCACGTCGCCCGGCTGCAGCGGCAGCAGGTTCTTCTCGGCCTTGCGCCCGAGACAGTCTTCCAGCACCTCGATGTAGCGCATCAGCTCGACCGGCTCGTGGTTGCCGATGTTGTACAGCCGATAGGGGGCAGCACTGGTTGCGGAGTCGGGCGCGGCACCGTCCCAGTCCGGGTTGCGCGGGGCGACATGGTCCAGGGTACGGATCACGCCCTCAACGATGTCGTCGATATAGGTGAAGTCGCGCCGGTGATGGCCGTAGTTGAAGACGTCGATCGGTTCGCCCGCCAGGATCTTCCGGGTAAACATGAACAGCGCCATATCCGGCCGGCCCCAGGGGCCGTACACGGTGAAGAAGCGCAGCCCGGTGACCGGCAGGTCATAGAGATGGCTGTAGGTATGCGCCATCAGTTCGTTGGCCTTCTTGCTGGCGGCATACAGCGACAACGGGTGGTCCACGTTGTCATGCACCGAGAAGGGCATGCTGGTATTGGCCCCGTACACCGAGCTGGAGCTCGCGTAGACCAGGTGCTCGACCCCGTTGTGGCGACAGCCCTCGAGGATATTGCCAAAGCCGACCAGGTTGGTGTCCACGTAGGCCGCCGGGTTCTCCAGCGAATAGCGCACCCCGGCCTGAGCCGCCAGATTCACCACCCGCTGCGGGCGATGCTCGCGGAACACCCGCTCCATCGCGGCGCGGTCGGCGATATCCTCGCGCAGGTCGGTGTAGTTCGGGTGATCCTGGGTGCGCGCCAGGCGCGCCCGCTTCAGCGAGACGTCGTAGTAGTCGTTCAGATTATCGACGCCGATGACCTCGTCGCCGCGCTCCAGCAGGCGCAGGCTCAACGCACTGCCGATAAAACCGGCCGCGCCGGTCACGAGCACTTTCATCGCGCTATTCCTTGTCGTCCGGCAGGGTGATGTTCAGCTCGAGGACCTCGCAGTCCCCCTCGCGGTCCACGTTCATCTGCACCGCGTCGTCGTCGACCTGCACATACTTGCGGATCACCTGGAGCAGTTCCTGCTGCATCGCCGGGAGGTAGTCGGGCCCGGAACGCGCCGCGCGCTCGCGCGCCACGATGATCTGCAGGCGTTCCTTGGCGACACTCGCGCTCTTCTGCCGCGGCTGGCGGAAGTAATCGAAGATCCCCATGATCACCCCTTGAACAGGCGCCCGAAGAAGCCCTTCTTCGGTACATCGACAAAGCGCAGCGGGCGTTCCTCGCCGAGGAAGCGCGCCACCGCATCCTGGTAGGCCTGTCCGGCATCGGACTCCTCGTCCAGCACCACCGGCTGACCGGCGTTCGAGGCATTCAGCACGGCCTGCGACTCGGGGATCACGCCCAGGAGATCGATGGCCAGGATCTCGCCCACATCCTCGATGCTGAGCATCTCGCCACGCTCCACGCGTTCCGGGGCGTAGCGGGTCAGCAGCAGCCGGCCGGGGATCGGATCACCGCCCTGCTCCACCTTGCGCGTCTTGCTCGCCAGGATGCCGAGGATGCGGTCGGAATCGCGCACCGAGGAGACCTCGGGGTTGGTCACCACGATCGCCTCGTCAGCGAAATAGGCCGCCATCAGCGCGCCGCGTTCGATCCCGGCCGGGCTGTCGCAGACGATGAAGTCAAAGTCCTCGGAGAGTTCGTTCAGCACCCGCTCCACGCCTTCCTGGCTGAGGGCGTCCTTGTCGCGGGTCTGCGAGGCCGGGAGGATGAACAGGTTGTCCACGCGCTTGTCGCGGATCAGGGCCTGCTTCAGGTTCGCATCGCCGTTGATCACATTGACAAAGTCGTACACCACGCGGCGTTCGCAGCCCATGATCAGGTCGAGGTTGCGCAGACCCACGTCAAAATCGATCACGGCGGTCTTGTGGCCGCGCAGGGCCAGCCCGGTGGCAATCGCGGCCGAGGTGGTGGTCTTGCCCACCCCGCCCTTGCCCGAGGTAATCACTACAATTCGTGCCATGTTGGCTGCAGCTCCTTGTCGTCTTGCAGGCGCCCGGCGATCTCGTCGTGGCGTGCGACGGGTTCCAGTCCGTTCGTGACCGCGTGGCGGCCGGTCAGATCTCCGCGATCTTGAGGCTTTCGCCGTCCAGTGTCACCAGCCGGTTCTCGCCGCGCTCGGCTTCCGTGATGTCTTCCGCGATCCGGTAATGCCCGGCGATGGACAGCAACTCGGCATCCAGTCGCCGACAGAAGATACGCGCCGTCACCAGACCGCGCACCCCGGCCAGCGCACGCCCTCTTAACGGGCCCAGCACATGGATGTGGCCATCCGCCAGCAGTTCGGCCCCGGGCGAAACCGCACCGGTCACGATCAGGTCGCCACCGCGGGCATAGATCTGCTGCCCGGAGCGCACCGGCTGATCCACGATCCGGGTGGCCGTGTGGACCGCGGCCACCGCAGTTTCCGGTGGCGCCTCGGGGGCCTTCTCCGGTGCGGGCGATTCGTCCTCCAGCGGGACCTCGCCCACCGGCGCGCCGCTGCGCCCGCCCAGTTGCAGCACCGGCAGGGCATCGGACCGACCGGACGCGTCTTGCAGGCGCTCGGAGGCGGCGCCGGCCTGCAGGCCCACCAGCTTGAAACCCTCGGCGCGCACGCACTCGATGGCCGCCCGCAGCTCCGCCTCCGGGACTGCGGCCACCGCCTCCAGATCGAGCACGATGGGCATCTCGCGCATCAGCTCCGGGGCCTGTTCGCGCCGCGCCGCCAGCGCCGCAGCCAGCGCCTCAGGATCGGTCTGGTACACGCGCAGCACCGACACCAGCATCATGCGCCCTTTCAGTTCAATGGTCTGGACGGAACTCGGGGTCGCGCTCATCGGATCGGCTGGCTCGCTGGCGGTTGGTCGCATCAGAAAAAGGGCCGCGCCCGGTGGCAGGGCCACCCGGCGCGACGTGCGCTTTATAGCGCGGAGCGGGAAAGCGCAGCAAGGGAGCCAGCGGCAGTCGCCACGCCGGAACGGGCGCCTCAGCCGCGGGGCGGTCCCGGGATCAGGGTGTTGGTGCGGCGCACGTAGTCGGCATAACCGGGGCGGGATTCGTGCAGACGCCTTTCCAGCAGCGTGACACCGGACACACGCAACAGCAGGACGATCATCAGGATAGCCGACGGCACGGCCCACCACCCGCCGGCGGCCAGCGCCAGCAGGCCGAAGCCGACCCACACCACGATCTCGCCGAAGTAGTTCGGGTGGCGGCTGTAGCGCCACAGGCCACGATCCATCACCTGGCCGCGGTTCGCGGGGTCGGCCCGGAACCGCGCCATCTGCGCATCCGCCAGCGTCTCGAAACCGAGCCCGACCAGCCACACCAGCACGGCCACCAGCGCCAGCGGCCACCACAGCCCGTCGGACAGCACGACCGCCAGCATCGGCAGGCCGATCACCGCGACCAGCACGCCCTGAAGCCAGAAGATCGTGATCAGGCTGCGCGCGGCAAAGCCCCGCTCCGAGCGCCCGGCGCGCATCTCGGTGTAACGACCGTCCTCGCCATGCCCCCAGTTGCGCCAGGCAATGAAAATGGACAGCCGCAGCCCCCAGAACAGCACCGGCAGTACGATCCACAGCCCGTGCAGGGGCCAGCCGGACAGCCCCCATACCACCGCGGTGAACAGTACGAATCCCAGCCCCCAGTAGCGATCCACCAGGCTGGCATCACGGCGCTGCACGCTGGCCAGCCAGACCGCGGTCATCAGCACCAGGACCGCCGCCAGGCCGATGGCAAAGATCAACCCGCCGGACACCGGCTAGGCCTCCGGACGCCGGAACAGCACGTGCGACACGAACCACTCGTTGCCGCCGCGGTAATCGAACAGCTCCGCGCAGGCCATGTAGAACATGCGCCAGCGCTGGAACCACAGCGCGGCCTCACGCGGGCCATAGGTCTGCTCGAACAGCGGCATCAGTTCGTCGCGTGCGGCATCCTGGCGCGCCAGCCAGGCATTCAGCGTACGTGCGTAATGGCGGCCGTTGACGCGCCACTGACGCTGTACCCGCAGGTCGTCCTGAAAATGTCGGGCCAGGTCATCCGCCGGCATCAGACCGTCGCGGAAGAAGTACTGCCCCATCCAGTCGTGGGCGCCCTCGCTCTCGAAGAAATAGGCGAACTCGCGGTGGGCAAACACGTGCATGAAGAATTGCCCACCGGGGCGCAACCAGCTCGCCACGCGGCGCAGGAGTTCGGGCCAGTTGCGCATGTGCTCGAACATCTCCACGGACATCACCCGGTCGAAGCCCGCCTCGTCGGGGGCAAACGTGTTCATGTCCGCGGTCATGATCGTCAGGTTGTCGAGTCCGCGCGCATCCCGGCGGGCCTCGATCGAGGCCCGCTGAGTGGCCGAATTCGATACCGACACGATGCGCGAGGCGGGATACTGCTCAGCCATCCACAGCGACAGCGATCCCCAGCCGCAGCCCAGTTCCAGTACCCGCTGCCCGTTCTCCAGACCCGCCCGCTCGCAGCTCAGGCGGAGCATGGCCTCCTCCGCCCCGCGCAGGTCTTCCACGCCCTCCGGCCACCAGGCACAGGAATACTTCAGCCAGGGCCCGAGGCAGCGCTCGAAATACTCGGTGGGTACCTCGTAGTGCTGTTCGTTCGCGACATCCGTGGACAGGGCCACCGGCGCCGCCCGCATGGCCTCGATCAACGCGTAGCGCCGCTCCATGGCCTCCTCGGCCGGCGCGCCGCTCTGACGCAGACGCTCCGCCAGCAGGCGGCGTATGCCCGCGCGCACCAGACGGTCCGGAAGCCGTCCCTGTTCCGCCCATTCGATCATCCGTTGCATGGTGCGCGATCCCTTGTTGTCGATGAGTTCCTTGACCCCGGTCCGGCGGCACGGTTCCGCCAGGCGGTCCGGAAACCTTACCGACCGGTGTCATGCAGGGCCTTATGGGTGCTAGATTGATGCATTGGGACTACTCCATCATGGCCATGGCAAAACATCATCGAATCCCAGCCCGGACGCTCCACCGCGTATGGGCGCCCTTCTCCAAAGGCGTGCAGGCTCGGCTGGAAGACTTCCTGAACGAGCTGGACGACCGCCTGATGGAGGCCTCCGAGCGCGCCATCGACTCGCAGCGCGCCGGCCGGCTTCTGACCCTGTCCCGCCAGATTCGCATGGCCAGCGACATGATTCTGCGCCACTTCCGTGACCGCCTGAACCAAGCCATCGCCCCGGAAGACCCCGATGCCGAATCCGCGTTCCTGGACGAGCTGAGTCTTATGGACGACGCCGACACCGAGCGCGAAGTGGCCCTGCGCAAGCTGGTCAAAGGGGCCCATGGCGCGATGGCTGCCGAGATCGACGCGCTGGAGACGGTCACCCGCGACTACCAGCTCGCCCTGACACCGGAGGAGGCCCCCTGGCATCCACACGCCCTCGGCGAGGCCTTCCTGGAGGCCCTGGAGGCGGAACAACTGTCACCGGAAGACAGCCTGATGCTGCTGCACTGGTTCGACCGCGACGTGGTGCGAACCCTGCAGCCAGAGATGCAGGCGCTGCTGCAGGCATTCCGCGACGCCGGCTTCGTGGTGCCCGACACCCCGGCCCCGACCGCGCCTGTCCGCGGCCGGCAGAGCGCCGATACCGCGGCGCCACCGGTCGCGGTCGCCTCCCCCGCCACGCCCCCCGAGTCTGCGGGGCCTGCCGGGGCGGCCGGCAACTGGACCCAGTTCGGGTACCAGGTGCCCGTGGCCGGGCAGGTCGTTGCCACCGCAGGGGCCGGCCACGGCTCGCCGGTGGAGGCGGTCACGACCATACTCAACAGCGCATCACCGAGCACGCTCGAGCCCTTCATCATGGACCTGCTCCAGGGGCTCTTCGACATGATCCTGAAGCGGGACGACCTCAACCCCGCGCTGCGCGAACCGCTCTCCGATCTTCAGCTGCCGCTGGTGCGGATCGCGATGCGCGAAACCGACTTCTTCCGCGACCGTGGCCATCCGGCCCGACAGATGACCGGCCTGCTGCTCAACATCGCGCTGCGGGTCGACCCCGACCTGCCGCTGAACGAGGCCCGGGAACTGCCCCTCAGCCAGCTGGTATTCGAGAATGTCGAGCGGGTGCGCAACGGCGGCCTGGAGGACCGTGGCGCCTTTGACGAGGCGCTGACCCGGCTGCAGGACGACCTGGCCGCGGCCGAAGAACGCATCATCTACCAGGCCGCCGACGTGCAGGCCGAGGCCCAGCAGGAAGAGCGCGCCCTGGAGATCACCTACAGCGTGGAATCCACGGTGGAGCGCACCGTGATCTCCATGGGGCAGGACCTGCCCGACGAGGCGCGCGAGCAGCTGATGGACGCCTGGGTGCCGCTGATGACCGCCCAGAAGACCGCCGAGGCTGAAGCGGAGACCGATGCCGAGTCCGGGAGCGCCACGCCCCCTGACGCCGGTGCCGATGCACCCGCCGACACCGACGGCATGGCCCTGCTGCACGAACTCCTCGAGCTGATGCAGGAGGAACCCGACTTCCAGAAATCCGCCCCGCTGCTGGCCCGCATCCGCGCCTTCCTCGACCGTGCCCCGCTGTCGAAGGAGGAGCGCACCCGGATCAAGCAGGACCTGGTGTCCGCCCACCTGGTCGCGGCGGGCAGGCGGCGCTCCACCCCCGCCGACAGCGGTGCCGAGGCAACGAAGGCCGCGTCCGAAACCCGCACCGAGTCCGCCACAGCGCGCATGGACAAGGCCCGCGAACGGGCCAGCAGCCGTCCGCGCTCCCTGTTTGGCGATTCACCCCGGCATGCCGACGACGACCCGTCGCTGATGCGCGATCATGACGACGAGCATGTCGAGCACGCCGACAATCTGATCTCCGGGACCTGGGTCCAGTTCACCTCGCCGGCCGGCACCAAGGTCACCCGCATGAAGCTGGTTTGGCGTGGCACCCATGCCGGTCGCCTGCTGTTCACGGATGCGGCCGGGCGCGCCCGGCGACAGCACAGCATTCAGGGCCTGGCGCATGAATTCCGCAGCGGCCGCGCTCAGATCATCCCGGACGAATCCCTGTTCGATCACCTGATGGACCAGCGCCTCGGCCAGTCAGCCTGACGTTCCCGCAGACGTTTCCACCTGAATGGCGGCCCGCCACCCCCCGGCGCCCGGCATCTCGCCGGGCGTGCGGACCTTTTCCGCTCCGCCGGGGTCCATCTTGCGTTGCCAACCCAATCCTGGACACACCGATGACACGCACACTGGCGGGCCTCTTTGCAGGCCTGGTACTGGGGGGACTCGTGACCGGATGCAGCGCGCCACAGAAGATGCCGACGGTCGAGCAGGTCGACCTCGAACGCTACATGGGCGACTGGTACGTGATCGCGAATATCCCGACCTTTCTCGAACGCGATGCCTACAACGCCCTGGAGCAGTACGCGCTGAATGACGACGGCACCATCGCCACCACGTTCTCCTTCAACAAGGGGGGCTTCGATGGCCCGCGCCGCGAATACAACCCCACCGGTTTCGTCCGCAGCGAGAGCAATGCCGAATGGGGCATGCGTTTCCTGTGGCCGTTCAAGGCCGAGTTCCTGATCGTCTATCTGGACGAGGACTACAGCCAGACGGTCATTGGCCGCAGCAAGCGCGACTATGTCTGGATCATGGCGCGAGAGCCGCAGATGCCCGAAGACGACTATCAGGCCATCGTCGCCTACCTGGACGAACTCGGCTACGACATCGACGCCATCCAGCGCGTGCCCCAGCGCTGGGACTGACCGCCGCGGCCGGAACCCCGCGCAGCGGACGCGCAGGGATCGCGGGCCGCCTTCACGCCCGGCCGTAGCCGCCGCCACCCGGCGTGTGGATCTCCACCGCATCGCCGGGGGCCACCGGGCGGCGGTCGCAGCCCGCCAGCGCCTCGCGGCGGCCGTCGGCGCGCAGGATGGCATCCTCGCCGGTCGCACCCGGCTCGCCCCCGTCGAGGCCGAACGGCGGCACCCGGCGGCGGTTGGCCAGCAGCACCACCTCCATCGCCTGGTCGAACCCCAGACGCCGGATCACCCCGTCGCCACCGCGCTGCTGCCCGGCCCCGCCGGAGCCCCGGCGGATGCCGAAGTGCTCCACGCGCACCGGGAACCGGCTCTCCAGCACCTCCGGGTCAGTCAGGCGCGAGTTGGTCATGTGGGTCTGCACGGCGCCGGCGCCGACGTAGTCCGGGCCGGCCCCGGCACCCCCGGCGATGGTCTCGTAATACTGGTACTCGGCGTTGCCGAAGGTCAGGTTGTTCATCGTCCCCTGGGCCGCAGCCTGCACCCCCAGCGCCCCGAACAGGGCATCGGTGACCACCTGCGAGGTCTCGACATTGCCGGCCACCACCGCCGCCGGCGGGCGCGGGTTCAGCAGGCAGCCCTCGGGGATCGCCAGCTCCACCGCCTCGAGACAGCCATCGTTCAGCGGGATCGCGTCCTCCAGCAGGGTGCGCAGCACATACAGCACCGCGGCGCGCACGATCGAGGCCGGCGCGTTGAAGTTGTCCGCGCGCACCGGCGAGGTCCCGTCGAAGTCGATATGCAGGCGCGCCCCGACCCGCGTCACCGCGACCCGCACCTCGGCACCATTGTCCAGCGCATAGGCAAACCGCCCGGTCTGCAGTCGCGGGATCAGGCGCTCCACCGCCTCGCGGGCATTGTCCAGCACGTGGCGCATGTAGGCCGTGACCACCGGCTGTCCGTACTCGTCCAGCAGGCGCCCGAGCTCCTCCAGCCCCTTGCGGTTGGCGGCGACCTGCGCCTGCAGATCGGCCAGGTTCTGTTCCGGGTTGCGCGCCGGCCACGCGCCCGCAGCCAGCAGCCCGCGCAGGGCCTCGGCCGCGAACTGCCCGTCACGCAGCAGCCGGGTCGGCGGTATCAGCACGCCCTCCTCGGCCAGGGTCGCGGAGAACGCCGGCATCGAGCCCGGGGTGATGCCGCCGACATCGGCGTGATGCCCGCGCGAGGCGACAAAGAACTCCAGTGCAGCCCCCTGATCAACCGGGTCCTCCGTGACCTGCCCGGCCGCGTCCACGAAGACCGGGGTCACCACGGTGATGTCCGGCAGGTGGGTACCGCCGTTGTAGGGGTCGTTCAGGACATACGCATCGCCCGGGCGCAGGTCGCCGGCGAAGGCCGCCACCACCGCACGCACACTGGCCCCCATCGAACCCAGATGCACCGGCATGTGCGGCGCATTCGCGACCAGCCGGCCGTCGGCGTCGAACAGCGCGCAGGAAAAATCCAGACGTTCCTTGATGTTCACCGAGTGCGCGGTGTTGCGCAGGGTGTACCCCATCTGATCGGCGATCGCCATGAAGCGGTTGTTGAACACCTCCAGCAATACCGGATCACGCGCCGCGCTCGCGGTCCGCCGCTCGGAGGTCGGCGCGGCGGCCTCACGCGCCCGCTCCAGGCGCAACGTGCCGTCGGCCTCGATCTGCCCGCGCCACCCGGGCTCCAGTACCAGGGTCGCGGTGGACTCGATCACCAGCGCGGGGCCGGCCAGCTGCATGCCGGGGCGCAGCTGTTCTCGCCGATACAGGGGGCAATCGCGCAGGGTACCGGCGATGGTCATGGCGACCGTCGCGGCCTCCGGGGCCGGGCCTGCAGGGGCCGGGGCCGTCAGGGTCTGCGGGGTCGCCCCGGTCCCGGCGATCGCCTCGGCCGCGACGATCGCGACCATCAGCTCCCGGTCCGGCGGGGCAAAGCCGTACCGGTCGCGGTACGCCGCGGCAAAGGCCTGCATCACCGTATCCACGGGTCCCGCCGGCACCTCCAGCGCGGTATCCGAGCCGGCCAGACGCAGGTGCAGCCGGCGTTCCAGCCGGATCGCCTCTGGCGCGACCCCCTGCGCCTCCAGCGCCTGCCGGGCCGCCTCGGCCTCTTCTTCCAGAACCCGGTCCAGATCCTGCTCGAGCGCCGCCAGCCGTTCGCTGGCCAGCGGCCACTCCAGGCTGCACTCGCGCAGCGCACGCAGCTCGCCCAGGCCCATGCCGTAGGCCGAGAGCACCCCGCCCAGCGGGTGGAACAGGATGTGCCGCATGCCCAGCCGCTCGGCCACCCGGCAGGCGTGCTGCCCCCCGGCCCCGCCGAAACAGACCAGGGCATAGCGCGAGACATCATGGCCGCGCTGCACCGAGATGGTCTTGATCGCCTGGGCCATGTGCTCCACCGCGATCTGCAACAGGCCCTCGGCCAGCGCCGCGGGCGTCGGGCGGTCGTCCCCGGCCGCGGCCACCGCCTGCGCCAGCTCGGCGAACTGGCGCTGCACCGGCGCCGGGTCCAGCGGACGATCGCGGTTCGGCCCGAACACGGCGGGGAAGTATTCCGGCCGCAGGCGCCCCAGCAGCAGGTTGCAGTCGGTCACCGTCAGCGGCCCGCCCTGGCCGTAGCAGGCCGGCCCCGGCCGCGCCCCGGCGGACTCCGGGCCCACCCGCAGGCGCATCCCGTCGAAGCGGCAGATCGAGCCGCCACCGGCCGCGACGGTGTGGATATCCAGCATCGGCACGCGCAGTCGCGCGCCGGCGACCTCGCTCTCCTGGCTGCGCTCCAGCGCGCCGGCGAGGTGCGCGACATCGGTAGAGGTGCCGCCCATGTCGAAGGTAATCAGGCGCTCGAAACCCAGCGGCCGCGCCGTCTCCAGCGCACCGACGATGCCGCCGGCCGGGCCCGACAGGATCGCATCGCGGCCGCGGAAACGGGCCGCATCCACCAGCCCGCCATGCGACTGCATGAAGCGCAGCGGCACCGCGCCGAGCGCCCCGGCGACCTGCCGCACGTACCGGCCGAGCACCGGCGAGAGGTAGGCATCGACAACGGTGGTCTCGCCGCGTGGCACCAGCTTGATCAGCGGGCTGGCCTCGTGGCTGGCCACCACCTCTTCGAAGCCGAGCTCGCGCGCCAGCGCGGCAACCGCCTGCTCGTGGGCCGGGTAGCGATAGCCATGCAGACAGGCCACCGCCACCGCGCGCAGCCCGTCCGCGCGCGCCGCCGCCAGCCGCGGACGCAGGTCGTCCAGGTCCGGCGGCTGCAGCACCTGGCCGGCGGCATTCACGCGTTCGCGCACCGGCTCCACGCGGGCATAGACCGGAGCGGGGAGCCGGATCGCCCGGGCGAACAGCTCCGGGCGCGCCTGATGGCCGATCCGCAGCGCATCCTCCAGGCCTGCGGTGATCACCAGCAGGGTCGGCTCACCCTTGCGCTCCAGCAGGGCATTGGTGGCGACCGTGGTGCCCATGCGCACCTCGTGGATCGCGCCCGGCGGGATGGCCGCGTCCGGCCCGAGCCCGAGCAGGTCGCGGATGCCCTGGACCGCGGCATCGGCATAGGCCTCGGGATTCTCGGACAGCAGCTTGCGGGTATGCAGCCGGCCCTGCGGGTCGCGTCCGACCAGGTCGGTGAAGGTCCCGCCGCGGTCGACCCAGAAATCCCATCCTGTCAGGCTGTCGCTCCCCATGCGTCTCCACACACGTTACGTCGAACGAACCTGACCGCCTGGCGCCGGTCACAGGCTGGAACGCTCGACATTGAAAAGAAAGGAATTCGGTCCCGTATGGATCCTGTTACCCACGCCAGTCTGGGCGCGGTCGTCGGCGGGCTGGTGCTTGGCTCCCGCCTGGGCCGCAAGGCCGTGGTGCTGGGCGCCGCCGTCGCGCTGCTGCCCGACCTCGATATCCTCATAGCTTACGGTGACGACCTCTCGGATTTCATCTACCACCGCGGCTTCACGCACTCGCTGCTGGTGCATCTGCTGGTTGCCACCGGGGTCGCGGGGCTGCTGGCCCGGCTGCCGCGCACGGCGGAGATCGGCTTCGCCCGCTGGTGGTGGTTCTTCTTCCTGGTGCTGGCCACGCATGCGCTGAACGACCTGCTGACCACCTACGGCACGCAGATCCTCTGGCCCCTGCCGGTGGGCGCGTTGTCCACGGCCTCGATGTTCGTGATCGACCCGTTTTACACCCTGCCCCTGCTGATCGCCGCGATCGGCGCCCTGTTCTGGCGCTTTGCCCCGCGGCTGCTGGTGGCGGGGCTGGTGATCTCCACGGTCTACGCCGGTTCCGGCCTGGTCCTGAAGGCCTGGATCGACCACCGCATCCAGCCCGCCCTGACGGCCATGGAGCTGGACACCCAGCCCCGGCTGGTGCAGCCAACCCCGTTCAATTTGTTCCTGTGGCGGGTGACCGTGGTCCAGGACGACACCTTCCTGGAGGCCTGGGTCGGAATCTTCGATCACCCGATCCGCCCCGACTTCGAGCGCTTCGCGCGTGGCGACCGCGAGCTGCGCCGCGCGGCCCTGGCGCTGGAGGATGGCCAGCGCCTGCAGGGCTTCTCCGGGGATTTCCTGCGTTTTCACCGCACCGCGCGCGACGACGGCCCGGATCGCCTGGTCGTCACCGACATCCGGCTGGGCGCCCCGGGATATTTTCCGTTCGGCTTCGAGCTGGCCGAAAAGGCCAACGGCGAATGGCAGCCGATCCCGCCCCGCCGCATCGCCGAATCCACCCGTGGCGAACGGCTGGGAGCGGTACCGGCGATCCTGCGCCGCATCGTCGACCCGGGCGGCGCGCCCTGCCTGATGGACCTGGCCGAGCCCGATTACGCCATCCAGGATCCACCGCCGCGCTGCCGCATGCCGCCGCTGCCGGAGCACTCGGAACACCCGGGGCCCGCGGTGCCGTGAGTGACCAGGCTCGCGAGACCGGGGCACCACCGTCCGCCTGCGAGCTGTGCGCCCGCCCGATGGAGGCACTGACCCGCCACCACCTGATCCCGCGCAAACAGCATCGGCGCAAGCGGATCCGACGGCGATTCAGCCGCGCCGAGCGCGAGGGGCGCATCCTGCACGTCTGCCCGCCCTGCCACCGGCACATCCACCGCCACTTCGACGAACAGACCCTGGCCGAGCGCCTGAATACCCGCGAGGCCCTGCTGGCCGAGCCGGTGATCCGCGATTTCGTCGCGTGGATCTCGCGCCATCCACCCGGCTTCAAGCCCCGCTACTAAAGAGACGCTATCGGGTTCGCCCCCGAACCTCCGGGACCAGACATGCGAAAGGGGCCACTCGGGCCCCTTTGCTTGAATCTGGCGGAGAGGGAGGGATGACTCGGCGCGCTGCGCCTCGCCCTGCGGGTCGTCGCCTGCAGCGACGTTCGGGTGCCGCTGCGCGTCACCCGTCGAACCCGGCTTTCTCATGTATCGAGGGTTCGAATCCCGACACCTCTGGGGCCAGACATGCGAAAGGGGCCACTCGGGCCCCTTTGCTTGAATCTGGCGGAGAGGGAGGGATTCGAACCCTCGATACGGGGTTACCGTATACACACTTTCCAGGCGTGCGCCTTCGACCGCTCGGCCACCTCTCCTTTGGCTTCGCAACCGACAAGCCGTTGCGAAGCGCGCAAGGGTAAACCAGCCGCCGACCATTCGCAACGCAAGGCACCCGGTCCGGGCAAACACGGATACATGTGTACGGGACCGGATCAGTCCCCGGAGGGCTTGGTCGGACCCCGCCCGGGCAGCACGGGAAAGGCGTGCACGTTACCGGCATCGCCACCGCCGTCCCGGATGCGCGGGGTGCCGACGGCGGCCACCTCGTCGATGCGGATCAGGGCATGCATCGGCACGTGGAACCGCTCCACCCCTTCGAACTCGGTGCGCAGGCGTTCTTCGGAGGGGTCGACCACCACCTGCGAGCGCTCGCCGAACAACAGGCCCTCGACGGTCACGAAACCATAGAGGTCGTCCTGGTAGACCTCGCGAGCGTAGATCTCGTAGACCTTGCCATGATTGAGAAAACTGACGCGATAGCGGGTATTGGACGTGTTCATACCCTTCATCATGGGGCAGCAACCGCAGATTGCAACGGGTTGGCGTTGGTCCCGAGCGACAGAGCCGGTATGATTCCCGCGGTCATCCGCATGGGTTCGGCACGCCAACGATGAATTCCTCCCAGGAGCTGCTCGATCATCTGAGCCGCAACAGCTCGCCGTACCAGGATCCGCTGACGCGGATTCGCTGGGACGCGCTGTCGTGGGAGGATTTCTGGATTCCGGAGGAGGCGATCTCGCTGTTCGGCACGCCGGAGTACACGGCGCTGAACCCCGAACAGAAACGCCGTCTGTCGCAGTACGAGTTTCTCTATTTCATCAGTGGCGCGCTGTGGCTGGAAGGTCTGTTCATGGAGCGTATCTCGCGCATATCCATGCACTCGACCGGGCGCCTGGACCGGCTGAACTATCGCCTGCACGAGCTGCGCGAGGAGGCGGGTCACAGCCTGATGTTCATCGAGTTCATGCGCCGCAGCCAGCTGCCGTTGCCGGAACGCCGCTTCCCGAAGCCGCGTCTGGCCACCCTGGTCGGCCGCTTTGCCCCGTTCGACTCCTCCATCTTCTGGATCGCGGTGATGATCGGCGAGGAAGTCCCGGACCGCATGAACCGCCTGATCCACCAGCGGCGTGACGAGATCAGCCCGACCGTGCACGACATCGTCACCACGCACATGATCGACGAGGCGCGCCACATGGCCCATGCCCGCGACACGCTGGAGGGCTGCCTGGACAGTCTGCCGACCTGGCAGAAGCTGACCTATCGCCCGCTGATGCGGCGGGTGTTCCGCCAGTTCGTGCGCGCCTTCTACTATCCCACCGCGGACATCTACCAGCTGGCCGGGCTGCCCGCGGGACCGGACTACCGGCGCCTGGCGCATGACAATCCGCGCCGAGCGGCGTTCGTGGATACCTGCGTGGACCCGGCGCTGCAGATCCTCCGTGCCCAGGGACTGGTGCTGAACTGGCGCTGACGCAAAGGGCTGTCCGCCCGGCCAGTTGAGTATGATCGGGCCATGACCCCGTTGCCCCGCCTTCGCCCCCCCAGCTCGACCTGGCGCCAGATTGAACTGGGCGTGTTCATCGTACTGCTGACAATGATCGGACTGCGGGTCTGGTTCCAGCCGCCCTCGGCCCTGCAGCAGCTCACCTTCCGCGAGGAACTGCAGGTGGTGCTGGTGGAGAATCCCCTGGGGCGCTCGGAACTGTCCGCGACCAATGGTCACGACCAGCTGGAGCTGGACCTCCTGCACGGCTTCGCCCGGGAACTGGGCACGCGCATCCAGGTGCAACGCGTGGAGACCGCCGCCGAGGCCCACCGGCGTCTGCGCGAACAGCGCGCGGACCTCGCGGCCGGCCTGCTGGTAGACCCGGGTGACCCCGCCATCGAACGCGGGCCGGACATCCTCGGCATCCAGCAGGTGCTGGTCTTCTGGCGCGGCAACGAAGCCAACGCCGCACTGCGCAACCTGACCGACCTGCCCGCCGGCACCCGGCTCGGCTTTACCGCCCAGTCGCCGTTGCCCGAACCGCTGCGCCAGCAGCTGGCCGCCGAGCCGGACGCGACGGGCAGTGTCGGACCGGTCGCACTTCCGGATGCGGTCACGGAGGGCGACGCCGCCCCCGCCGTGGAACTGGTCCCCATGGGGACGGCCGAATCGCTGCACCAGGCACTGGCCTCCGACGCCATCGACTACGCCCTGATGAATTCTCTGGAATTCGGGCGCCTGCGCCGCCTGTACCCCGAGCTGAGCACGGCCTACGAGTTCGAGCGCGAGGCCGCGGTATCCTGGCTGTTTCCCGCCGGCTTTGACCGCAGCCTGATCGATGCCGCGGCCGCTTATCTGCAGCGCCTGCGCGACAACCGCGACCTGGAGCTGATGGTCGACCGCTACATGGGGCACCTCGAGATCCACGATCTGGTGGATGCCCTGACCTTCAATCGGCGCGTGGAGAACCGCCTCGACCGCTTCCGCGAACTGTTCGAGCGCATGGGCGCGCAGTACGGCCTGGACTGGCGATTCATCGCCGCAGTGGCCTACCAGGAATCGCACTGGGACCCGGATGCCATCTCGCCAACCGGCGTGCGCGGCCTGATGATGCTGACCCAGAACACCGCGGCCGGCCTCGGCATCCAGGACCGTACCGACCCCGAGGCCAGTGTGGACGGCGGCACCCGCTACCTGCTGGAACTGCACGAGCGCCTGCCCGAGCGCATTCCGGAACCGGATCGCACCTGGATGACCCTCGCCGCCTACAACGTCGGCCTGGGTCACCTGCACGATGCCCGACGGCTGGCCGCAGCCAATGGCGACGACCCCGACCGCTGGCTCGACGTGATGCAGTGGCTGCCGCGTCTGGCCGAGGCGGAATGGTACGAGCAGACCCGTTTTGGCTATGCCCGCGGCTGGGAGCCGGTGATCTACGTACAGAACATCCGCAGCTATTACGACAAGCTGATCCAGCGGTTCCCCGACAGCAGCGACCATCCGCCGCCGTCGCCTCGCATCTACCATCGCGTGCCGCTGTCGCTCTGAAGCGGACGAACGGCGGCCTGGCCGTGGCGCCGGAATCCCCTATAATCGCTAGCGGATTGCAACCCCCGGATCACGCCCATGACCGCCGCCTCCCGAGCCTCCCTGCGCGCCGCCATCGGCCCCGGACTCCTGATGGCAGGGGCGGCGGTAGGGGTCTCCCATCTGGTGCAGGCCACGCGCGGGGGGGCCGAATACGGGCTGCTGCTGATCCCGATCGTGCTGCTGGCCTGCCTGTTCAAGTACCCGTTCCTGGAATTCGGGCCGCGCTACGCGGCCGCCACCGGGCACAACCTGCTCACCGGCTATCACCGTCTGGGCAACTGGGCGCTGGGGCTCTACATCGCGGTGACCCTCGGCACCCTGTTCATCATCCAGGCCGTAGTCACACTGACCACGGCCGGGCTGCTGGCCCTGGTGTTCGGGCTCGACCTGTCCATGGTCGTGCTTTCGGCAGCGATCCTCGCGGTCTGTATCGCGTTCCTGATGATCGAGGCCTACCGGGGCCTGGATCTGGGCATGAAGATCATCATGGCCGCGCTCAGCGTCTCCACGGTGATCGCGGTCGCCCTCGCCTTTCAGGAGGCGCCGGACTGGCAGGCCCTGTCAGGCGCGCCGGAATGGTCGAACCTCTGGACCCTCGCCGGACTCGCCTTCGTGCTGGCCCTGCTGGGCTGGATGCCCATCCCGCTGGACGTCGCCGCCTGGCATTCGATCTGGACCCAGGAACGCGCGCGCCTGACCGGGCACCACCCCAGTGTGCGCGAGGCCGTGTTCGACTTCCGCCTGGGCTATCTCGGGGCCACGGCGCTGGCGTTGGTCTTCATGCTGCTGGGGGCACTGCTGATGTACGGAACCGGGGTTGGCTTCGCGCCCGGCGCGGCCGCCTTTTCGGCGCAGCTGGTGGACCTCTATGCCCAGAGCCTGGGGGAGTGGAGCCGCTCGCTGATTGCCATCGCCGCGCTGACCACCATGTTCTCGACCACCCTGGCCGTGACCGATGCCTACCCCCGCGTGATCGTCGCGACCATCCGCACCCTGCGTGAAAACCGCCACCGCGCCCGCGACATGGAACCCGACCCGGAGAGCGAGCGCGGCCTGGAGTGGTGGGGCTACCGGATCGCCCTGGTGGTGGTCACCCTGGGCGCGCTGCTGCTGATCTGGATGGCCGGAGAGGGCTTCACCCGTTTCGTCGACATCGCGACCACCCTGTCCTTCCTCTCCGCCCCGATCCTCGCCTGGATCACCTTTCGCGTGGTCACAAGCGCACAGATGCCGGTCGCGGCACGCCCCGGACCGGCACTGCGGGGACTGGCCTGGGCGGGCGTGGTGTTCCTGTCGAGTTTTTCCCTGATCTGGCTCGTCTGGCGCTTCGGGTTCTGAATCGCGTCCCGGCGCTGCGGGGATGCTCAGCGGCCCCCCATGGAGCCGGTATGGGGTAACTTACTCCTTGTCGCCAGCATCACGGGCTCGGACACAGAAGCGGGCGAGAATAGCAACATCGTGACGCGCCTGCCCCGCCTCCAGGGCAGCGTCGACCGCGGCCCGAACTGGCCTTAACCCATCGGTCTCCAGACCCAGATCCCGGCTGAGCCCCCCGAGGATGCCAAGATCCTTGTGATAGAGCCCGACCTGAAAGCCGGGCTCGAAGTCTCCGTCCAGCAGGCGCTGACCGTGGACCTCCAGGATACGGGAGCCGGCAAAGCCACCCAGCAGGGCCTCCCGCACCCGGGCTGGATCCACGCCCGACTGCTCAGCCAGGGCAAAGGCCTCGCCCACCGCCACCAGGGTCTCCCCGACCACCAGTTGGTTGCAGGCCTTGGCGATCTGCCCAGCCCCGCTGGACCCGACATGAGTGAGCGTCGAACCCACGATGTTGAAGATCGGGCGCAGCCGATCCACCGCATCCTCCGGACCACCGACCATCAGGCTGAGCGTCCCACTGCGGGCACCCGGCTCGCCGCCGGAGACCGGCGCATCCACGAACACCACCTCGCGCTCGGCCGCGGCCTGCGCGATCGCGCGCGTGCGGATAGGGTCAATGGTACTGTGATCGACCACTACCAGACCGGGCTGCGCATGGGCCAGGATGCCCCCGTCGCCCAGCATCAGTGCCTCCACGTCCGGCGTATCGGAGACATTCAGCACCAGCACGCGCACCTGGCGCACCAGCTCCTCCAGGCTCGCACAGACCCGTGCGCCGTCGCCCTCGAGGGCGCGGGCCGCGTCCCGGTTGCGCGCCCAGACCCGTAGATCGGCCCCGGCCGCGAGGAGGTTGCGGTTCATCGGGGCCCCCATGATGCCGAGGCCGATGGCGCCGATCGGCTGCAGTTCGGGGGGAATCATCGCTGTCGACATTGGGTGCTCCTGTAGCGGGGACGGGTCGGCAGGCACCTGGCAAGACCCGGCTGGACGGCGACCGGGAAGCAAAAACGCCCATCAATGTACACGATCGAGCCTGGTGTGTAGCGAAACCCCGGCGGCGTGGCCGCGATGACCGCCCATCCCGGGAAGCGCTTCCGAGGCATCAAAAAGCCCATCGTAATATTCTACTTTTATACTTTATTTCAAATACTTATCTTGCATCTGATCGGAATAATCGGGCCGGGTTCCCGTCCTCTTGATAACCGGGGCTACCAGGCAAGGATGCAACCGCCCTGTCCCGGACCGCCCCTCTCCAGGAGCACGACATGCACCCCCGGGGTGCCACCGAAAATCCACGGGAATACCGCGAGGACCCGATCATGAAGAAGAGCTTCATCCTGCCGCTGGCCCTGACCTCCGCTGCCCTGTTCGCCATGCCGGGCGCCGCCCTGGCCGACGACTACTATTCCGAGCAGAAGGTCGTCTACCACGTGAACCATAATGACGAACAGCGTCAGATGGGCGCGATGCGCAACATCCAGAACCACATCAATGCCGTGGGCGCCGACCGCATGAGCATCAAGGTCGTGATGCACGGCCCCGGGCTGAGCCTGCTGCGTCACGCCAACGACAACCAGGATCTGGCGGCCTTCATCGACCAGCTGAAGATGCAGGACGTCGCGTTCCAGATCTGCAACAACACCGTGGTCAACCAGAACATCGACCTCGCCAACGACCTCTACGACGCGGCCGAGGGCGACATCATCCCGAGCGGTGTCGCCCACCTGTCGCACCTGCAGCATCAGGGCTACACCTACGTGCGTCCGTAGCCGACTTTCGCAGTATCCCGGCGGCCGTCATCTCCCGGTCGTCGCTTCGGGCCCGGGCCTTCCCGGGCCCTTTTCTTTTCCGGCGTTCGCCACCCATTCCGGGCCTCATCGAGGACGGAATAGGCGGAAGCCCGCAGCGTCTATTGAATACCTGCCGGCCGCTTCTCCCCGGAGCCCTGGCCGCAGGATGCCAACCCCCTTGGCCCCCCGTGGCGTATCCAACCCGCCCGGGATATCGATTGTTTCAGGAGAACCTGTGCAATGAATGTAACGAAATGGATCCTTACCGGCCTGTTCGCAGCGGTCCTGGCCTTCCCCGGCCTGACCGCCGCAAATGACTTTGACTATGGCACCCACAAGGTCGTCTACCACGTGAACTACAGCGATACCGGCCGCTACATGGCCGCGATGGGCAATATCCAAAACCACATCAACGCCGTGGGCGTCGACAACATGGACGTAAAGGTCGTCATGCACGGCGACGGACTCGGCCTACTGCAAACCGCCATGACCAACGAAAACCTGCGCGGACGCATCGAGAATCTCAAGATGCAGAACGTGGAATTCCAGGTCTGCGCGAACACCCTGCGGGGCCGCAACATCGCACTGGAGGATCTGTACGACGCCAGCGAGGACGACATCATCCCCAGCGGCGTGGCGCATATCTCCTGGCTGCAGCATCAGGGGTACACCTACAGCCGTCCGTAGTCCCTGCAAGGCACTAGCCACATCCGGCCCGGGTCACACGATCCGGGCCTTTTTCATGAGGCGGCGCCCGGCCATTGGGACGGTGGGCGCGAACCGGTATGGTATGCGCAGCCTTCCCGACCCGAGTCCCGCCGTGTCCGCGATCCGCATCCAGCAGCTGCGCAAGACCTACGACGGCGTCCACGTCGTCGATGGCGTGGACCTGGAGATTGCCGCCGGCGAGTTCTTCGGGCTGCTCGGGCCCAACGGCGCAGGCAAGACGACGACCCTGCGCATGCTGCTGGGGATGACCCCGATCGACGGCGGGCAGGTGGAGGTACTGGGCCTGCCGATGCCGGAGGGCGAGCGCGAGGTGCGCAAGCGCCTGGGCATTGTGCCGCAGTTCGACACCCTGGATCCGGACTTCACCGTGATCGAGAACATGCGGACCTATGCCGCGTATTTTGGTCTCTCCGGCGCAACGGTCCAGGCGCGCATTGATCTCCTGCTGGAGCAGGTCAACCTGAACGACAAGCGCGGCGCGCGCATCAATGCCCTGTCCGGCGGCATGAAGCGCCGGCTGACCCTCGCACGCGCCCTGATCAACGAACCCGAGGTCGTCGTCCTGGACGAACCGACCACCGGACTGGACCCGCAGGCGCGCCACCACCTCTGGCGCCAGCTCCGTCAGCTGCGCGCGTCCGGCGTCACGCTGGTGCTGACCACGCATTACATGGAAGAGGCCCAGGAGCTGTGCGATCGCATTGCGATCATCGACCACGGCCGCATCATCGCCTGTGATCGACCCAGCCGCCTGATTGCCGAGCACATCGAACCCTGGGTGGTCACGGTCGGCGGGCCCGAAGCCGGCACCGCGATCGAGCAGGAGATTGGCCCGCGGGATCGCGCCCACCAGGTAGCGGATACCTGGCTGGTCTATACGGCCGAACCGGACCGGCTGCGCGAACGCCTGCGCGCCCGGGGCCTCGAACCGACCCTGCGCGAGGCGGACCTGGAAGACGTGTTCCTGAAACTCACCGGCCACGAGCTGCGCGACTGATGTCCGACCCAACCTCGACCTGGCTCCCCCGGCCCAGCCTGCGCTTCGTCGCGGTCTGGCGCCGCAACCTGCTGGTCTGGCGCAAGCTGCTGCTGCCGTCGATGCTCGGCAACTTCGGCGAACCGATCCTCTACCTGCTGGCCTTCGGCTACGGCTTCGGCCGCCTGGTAGGTGACCTCGACGGCATGAGCTACATGGTGTTCATCGCCTCCGGGATCATCTGCTCCTCGGCGATGTTCACCGCCAGCTTCGAGGGCATGTATTCCGCCTACACGCGCATGGCGGAGCAGAACACCTGGCTCGGGATGCTGGCGACACCGCTGACGCTGGACGACATCGTGTTCGCCGAGGCAATCTGGGCCGCGAGCAAGGGCCTGATCAGCGCCACCACCATCCTCGTCGTCGCCGCCGTCCTGGGACTGGTGAGCGACGCCCGCGCCCTGCTCGCCCTACCGGTGATCTTCCTCGCCGCATTCACCTTCGGCGCGCTCGCCCTGGTCATCACCGCGCTGGCGCGCAGCTACGACTTCTTCCTGTACTACTTCACGCTGGCGGTGACCCCGATGCTCCTGCTCTCCGGGGTGTTCTTCCCGCTGCAGGAGCTGCCCGACTGGGTGCAGACCCTGGCGCTGGCCCTGCCGCTGGCGCACGTGGTCGAGATCGTGCGCCCGCTGATGACCGGCAGCTGGCCGGGCAGCATCTGGCCGCACCTGGCGGTGATCGCGGGCTACGGCGCGGCCGCCATCATCCTGGCGACCGCGCTGATTCGACGCCGCCTGCTGCGCTGACCGCAACGGCGGCTGTGGCAAGATAGGCCCCCGCCCGAGGAAGACACCGCATGGCCACGCCTAACAACGATCCCCGCACCCCGCAGGAATACCGCGCCACCGTCGCCCGCGGGCTCGGCCCCCTGCTGGCCGAGGAACTGGTTACCCTCGGCGCCGCCGACGTGCGCGAGGAGGGCGGCGCGGTGCACTTCTCGGCCGATCTCGAAACGCTGTACCGCGTACTGCTGGGCAGCCGCATCGCCAGCCGTATCCTGCTGCCACTGGCGCGCTTCGAGCAGCCGGACGGGGATGGCTGCTACACCGCCGCCCGCGCGATCGACTGGCCCGCGCTGCTGGACCCCGGTGCGACCTTCGCGGTCGAGGTCGGCGGCAAGAGCCGCCACATCCGCCATACCCACTTCGCCGGGGTACGCATCAAGGACGCGGTGGCCGACGCCTTCCGCGAGGCAACCGGCGCCCGCCCGGACGTGGACCCGAAGCACCCGGACGTCCGCATCCTGCTGCAGCTGCAGGGTGATCACGCCCGTCTCTCCGTGGATATCGGCAACGGCGGCCTGCACCGGCGCGGCTACCGCGGAGCTGGCGGGGCCGCCCCGCTGCGCGAGAACCTCGCCGCGGCCCTGCTCGCCCGTGCCGGCTGGCCCGCACGCGTCGAGGACGACCCGGAACAGGCGCAGCTGCTGGACCCGTTCTGCGGCAGCGGCACCCTGGTGATCGAGGCCACCCTGATCGCCACGCACACCGCTCCCGGGCTGCTGCGCCAGGACTTCCGCCCGCAGGGCTGGGCCGGGCACGACGCCGCCCTGTGGCAGCGCTGTGTGGATACGGCCCAGGCGGCGGTCCGCCCCTGGCAGGGCCCGACGCTGCTGGGGTCGGATCGCGACCCGCGCGCGGTGCAGGCCGCGCGCCAGGCGGCCCGCACAGCCGGGGTCGCCGCCTGCACCCGCTTCGAGGTCGCCGACGTGCTGACCCTCACGCCCCCCGCACCGAACGGGCTGCTGATCAGCAACCCGCCCTACGGCGAACGCATCGGCGACCAGCCCGAACTGATCAAGCTCTACAGCCTGCTGGGCGAGCACCTCAAACAGGCCTTTGGCGGCTGGCAGGTGGCCCTGCTGGTCGCGGACACCACCGACTCCCGCCGCCTCGGGCTGCGCGCCACGCGCAAGTACCGCGTACACAACGGCCCGATCGACTGCCAGCTGCTGGAGTTCGACATCCATGCCCGCGAGGGACAGGCCGAGGCGGCACCCCCGGCACCCGAGTTCGCCAACCGCCTGCGCAAGAACCTGAAGCACCTGGATCGCTGGGCGCGGCGCCAGGGCGTGACCTGCTACCGCATCTACAGCGCGGACCTCGACGAATACCCGCTGCTGATTGACCGCTACCAGGCCACCGACGGCTCCGTGCGCCTGCACCTGCAGGAGTTCGCCGCCCCGGCATCGGTCGAACCCGCGCGCGCCGAGGCGCGCCTGCGCGGGGCGCTGGCCGCGACCCTGGAGGTCACCGGCGTCGAGCCCGCTCATCTACACTACAAGCAGCGGCGCGCCCAGAAAGGCCGCTCGCAGTACCAGCGTGCCGAGACCGCACAACCCGCCCCCTTCTGGGTCGAGGAACACGGCTGCCGGCTGAAGGTGGAGCTGGATGCCTATCTGGACAGCGGGCTGTTCCTGGACCACCGCCCGATGCGCCGCCGCCTGCAGGAAGAATGCCGCGGACTGCGGTTGCTGAACCTGTTCTGCTACACCGCCGCGGTCAGTGCCCATGCCGCCGTGGGGGGCGCCCGCCAGACCGTCTCGGTGGACCTGTCCAATACCTACCTCGACTGGGCCGCCGACAACCTCGCGGCCAACGGCTTCGAGGCCAGCGTGCGCGACGGGCGCAGTCGGCGCCGACCGGATACCCATGCCCTGCTGCGGGCCGACTGCATCACCTGGGTACGGGAGGCCGCGGACGACCCGGCGCTGCGCTTCGAGCGGATCTTCCTCGATCCTCCGACCTTCTCGAACTCGAAACGCACCGAGGCGGACTTCGAGGTCCAACGCGACCATGTCGAACTGATCCGGGATGCCGCGCGCCTGCTGACCGAGGACGGCATCCTGTACTTCTCGACCAACCGCCGCCGCTTCGAACTCGACAGCCAGGCCCTCGCGGGGCTGGAAGCCCGCGAGATCACACGCGAGACGCTGGACGAGGATTTTCGCCGCCCACCCCCGCCACACCGCTGCTGGGCCATCGCCAGGACCGCGTCCTGACCCGCAAACGGCAACGCCTGCGCACGCGCGGGCAGGGCTGCCGAATCCCGGAAAACGCCCGGCAGGCAAGCCATTTTCAGGTCCAAAAAAAGGCGCCCGAATGGGCGCCTGACTGGCAGTCTGCCAATACAACGATGCCGGCTACTCGCCGTACCCGTGGTTGGCTACCAGGTAGTCCACGATCTGTTCGCGCTGCTCGTCCGTAAGCCATGTCAGACCGTAGTCTTCCATGTCGTCCAGGACCCAGTTCCAGTCCGCTCGATTGAGGTTCTGGTTGGTCGCCACGGTCAGAGAATGGCAGGCCGCGCAGTTCTGCTCGAACAGCTGTTTCTTGGCCTGAATCTCGTCGTCGGTATCAGCAAATGCCGGGGCCGCGAACACCCCGAGAGTCATTGCCACAAGAGGCAGAAAAAAAACACGCTTCATGCGCTCACCATCATTTTTGTAAAAACCCGGGGCGCAATGATGCCCCGGGTGTGCACATTTGTCACGCAGCAACGGTGACCGGGATGCGATGCACGACGTTGCCGTCGTACCCACGCGGGTTCCACGGCTGCACCATCGGCTGGGTGTTGCCCTTGTCGTCCACGGCACGCGCCCAGATCTCGTAGTAGCCGCGATTCGGGAAGGACAGTTCCTTCTCGAAGTGCACCCACGCGTACTTGTTGACCGGCGGGCCCTTGAGATCGGCCTTCTCCCAGTTCAGGCCAAAGTCGGTGGAGATCCAGACTTCCGCGACCTCGTCCTCGCCCGCCCAGGCGTGGCCGGTGACCTTGACGGTCTCGCCACGCTCCAGACCAGTGTCCTTCTTCGGACCGGTAATCACGGACTTGATCAGCCACGGACCGCCGACCTTCATGTCCTCTTCCGGCGGACGCTCGCCCGGGGCCACCGGGTACTTCGGCATGCGGTAGGAGTAGCCGGTCATGCCGCGACCGTCGTGTTCCTGATCGCGCAGGGTGATCTTGTTCAGCCACTTGTGCGAGCAGGAGCCATACCAGCCCGGCACGACCAGACGCACCGGGAAGCCGTGGGTTGCCGGGATATCCTCGCCGTTCATGGCGAAGGCCACGATGGTGTGTTCTTCCATCGCCTTTTCCATCGGCACGCCACGCGAGAACGGGGCGCGATCGCCGAGGATCGGCTCGTAGCCGTAGTGTGCGGTGTACACCGCGCTGTCCTTCACACCGGCCCGTTCCAGGATGTCCTTCAGCGGAACGCCGGTCCATTTGGCATTGCCGATGGCACCACGGTCCCAGGGGTTGCCGCGCGGCTGCGGGTCGAAGTTCGCCCGGCCGTTACCGCCACACTCGATCGACAGCACCAGATCCTTGCTGTCCATGCTCTTCAGTTCGTCCAGGGTGATCTCGATCTCGTTGTGCACTTCACCGTCGATGGTCAGGGACCAGCCACTCGGATCCTGGTCGATCGCCTTCTGCGGGATCAGGTCGTTGTTGCGCACGAAGTGCTTGCTGTTCGGGGTGATCTCGTCGGCCATAGCATGCGCATGGGTCTCGGCGTTCAGCGGCCGCGCATTGTGGACGAGGAGGGCATCGGAGTCCTTGCCGGCCTGCTGCCAGGCGGCTCGGGACTGGGCGTCCTCGGCGAGGGCATCGGATTCGTCAGCCCAGGCGGCCGGGATCAGCCCGCGCCCGAACAGACCCCGCATGGCGGCATCGGTACCCGCACCAAAGCCGAACAGGGTCAGCGCCGCACCGCCCACGCCCATGTTGCCCATGAAACGACGCCGGGACACGGCCTCGTCAAAGATCTGCAGTGTTTCCGGGGTGGCCCCGGCATCTTCCGTAACGCCACGCAGCCGGTCAAAGAACTGGCCTTCTTTCTTGGATGTCATACATGCTCCTCCGTTGCACGGGTCCTGCGAATGCGATCCCCTCGACTGCCTCGCGGTCGTAAGGAATCCCAAGGCTTGTTAGACGAAGTTCAGATCCAATTCAACGGATTCTTCAGAGTCAAAACATAAAAAACTGTGCCCTGCAGGAACCCTGTGTCCGAACTCCAATTTACCGTTTATAAGAATGTACTGACGAACCAATAGCGCGCCCAGTACCCTTTCCACCTGTTGCCCTGTCAGGCATCCTGCACAGCCGCTCAAGACGCGCTCGCGCCGGCAGCAGATGGCGCTGGCTGGTTTCAGCCACGAGCATTTCTAGCAGGCGGGGGTAAATCCTGCAACAAAAGATTGGGTTTTTTTACAGGATCCAAAAAACATTACTCGAGGCCCATATTCGGCCTACGACATGTGGCGTAAAATGGTCCCGCGTTGCGCCGCGCAACCTACTGAAAGTCAAGGTTCGTTAACTTTCATTAATATTTTGGGAATCTACATAATGCAAAACCGCATTTCTCTTTTCGTATATACAAAAGCACTTATGCTGACCGTCGTACTCATGGCTATCGGCCTCAGCGCAACGATGACCAGCGCGGCATCGGAGCCTGTCATCGAGATCCGCGACATCGAGGCCGGTGACGGCCCGGAAATCGTGCGCCATGACACGGCGATCCTGCATTACACCGGCTCCCTGGACGCGGACGGATCAGTGTTCGATTCCAGCCGTGAATCCGGGGCCCCGTTCGCGCTGACCATCGGCACCGGCCAGGTCATCCCGGGCTTTGAACAGGGAGTGAAAGGCATGCGCGAGGGTGGCAAGCGCGAGATCATCATCCCGCCGGAACTGGCCTACGGCGAGCGCGGCGCCGGGAACATCATTCCCTCCAACGCCACCCTGCGCTTCGAGGTCGAGATCCTGGAAGTGGAGCGCGCACCCTTCAGCGCCCTGGACAACGAGGGCCTGGCTGAAAAGGTGCGCGAAGGGGCCACCATCGTCGACATCCGCCGCCCGGACGAGTGGGCCGAGACCGGCGTGATCGAGGGCAGCCACCGCATCACGGCCTTCGACGAGAACGGCGACCTGAACCCGGAGTTCGGCCAGAAATTCACCGATCTGGTCCAGCCCGGTGACGAGGTCATCCTGATCTGCCGCGTCGGCAACCGCACCGCGGCCCTGGCCCGGGCGCTGACCGACGGGCTGGGATACGAGAACGTCTACAACGTCACCGACGGGATCATGGCGTGGCTGGACGACGAGCGCGTGGTGCAGCACGACTGCCCGGAGACCGCCGAAACCGCGCAGTGCTAGCACCGACGGTCTGATTCGCGCCCGGGCCGGCCCGGGCACTCGTCGCGAGCGCGGGGGGAAGATCGAGGCGCCTGTTGCGGTCGCCCCCGCGCCGCGCGGGGATAATCAAACGCTCAAGCGCGGGAGCGGAAAAGCGCGCGGCCTGACTCGCAGCCGGCCCGCTGTCAGGCCGTCAGGCCGGCAGGCCCGGCTGGGCCCGCCGACCCATTCGGCTACCGGGAAGGCCGGCTCAGTCCCGTGCGTCCGGTTCGCGGTCGAAGTCGAGGCGATGACTGGTCCCCGGAGCCGGCGCTTCATCGTCAGCGGACGGACCCAGACTGAGCCCGGCATCGGAGGCGACGTCCGCGAGATCGCGGATCTGTTCCAGCGGCGGCAACTCGTCCAGCCGCGCCAGCCCCAGATCATCGAGAAAACCGCGGGTGGTCGCGTACAACGCGGGCCGCCCCGGGACTTCCTTGTGCCCCACCACGCGCACCCACTCGCGCTCCTGCAGGGTGCGCATAATCCCGGAACTCACTGCCACCCCGCGCACTGCCTCGATCTCGGCACGCGTGACGGGCTGGCGATAGGCGATGATGGCAAGCGTCTCCAGCAGGGCCCGCGACAACCGCGCCGGACGCTCCGGCTGGGCCGCCTGTACGGTCGCGGAGAAACGCGCGCGCACACGGAAGCGGTAGCCACCGGCGGAACGCACCAGCTCGATGGCGCGATCGCGGTAGCGCGCTTCCAGCCGGTCCAGCGCCCGCTCCAGCAGGGCCTGATCGACCTCGCCCAGGTCGGCACAGGCCGCCTTCAGGTCGCGTGCGGGTACCGGCTCGGCGGCCGCAAACAGCACCGCTTCCAGCGCCAGTTCGATGGCACCCAGCTGCTCCACACCCGCCTCCACCGTGCGGCCCTCGCTCACGCCGGTGCCTCCCGCTCCGTGGTGTCGGCGCCGCGCCGACGCAGCTGGATGGGGCTGTACGGTTCGCTTTGCCCCCACTCGATCAGCCCCGCCTTGGTCAGCTCCAGGATCGCGAGGAACGAAACGACCACACCCTGACGCCCTTCCGCGCTCAGCAGCAGGGCCACGAAATCGACGAATTGTTCCGGGTGCAGGCGTTCGAGGATGTCCGACATGCGGCTGCGTACCGACAGCTGCTCGGTGGAGACATGATGATGAGCGGTCAGACTGGCCCGATGCATGACCGCCGCCAGCGCCTCCATCAATTCATCCAGGGTCGGTGCCGGAGGCGGCGGCCCCTCCAGGGCCTCCACACTGGCGCCGGCGGCATATACGTCGCGATCCATGCGCGGCAGTGCATCGATGCGCTCGGCGGCAGTCTTGAACTGCTCGTACTCCTGCAGCTGGCGGATCAGCGCCATGCGCGGGTCGGCGTCGTCATCCGACTCCGCCTCACGCGGGCGCGGCAGCAGCATGCGCGACTTGATCTCCGCCAGCAGCGCGGCCATCACCAGATACTCGCCCGCAAGCTCGAGGCGCAGGGCGCGCATCACCTCGATGTAAGCCATGTACTGGCGAGTGATCTCCGCAATCGGGATCGCGAGGATGTCCAGGTTCTGGCGCCGAATCAGGTACAGCAGCAGGTCCAGCGGCCCCTCGAAGGAATCCAGAAAGACCTCCAGGGCATCCGGCGGGATGTAGAGATCAGCCGGGAGCTCCACCACCGGCTCCCCGTGCACGCGGTACAGCACGTCCCCGTCCGCACCGGTCTCCGCGGTCGTGGGCAGCGCCAGATCGCCTTCCGACTCAGCGCGCGGATCCATACCACTGGCTCATCGCAGGTAGTCCAGCCCCATCGCCCGGCGCACTTCCTCAAGCGTCTCGCGCGCCTCTTCGCGAGCCGCTTCGGAACCCTCGACGATGATGGAGCGCACCAGGTTCGGGTCCTCGGCGTATTCCTTCGCGCGCTGCTGGATCGGCTCCAGTTCCGCCTGCACCGCCTCGATCAGCGGGCGCTTGCAGTCGATACAGCCAATCCCGGCCGTGGTGCAGCCGGCATGCAGCTCCGCGCGCTGGCTTTCGCCGGTGTAGACCTTGTGCAAGTCCCACACCGGGCACTTGGCCGGATCGCCGGGGTCGGTGCGCCGCACCCGGGCCGGATCGGTGGGCATGGTGCGGATCAGCTGTTCCACCTCGGCCGGCTCGGTGCGCAGGCTGATGGTGTTGCCATAGCTCTTGGACATCTTGCGCCCGTCCAGGCCGGGCATCTTCGAGGCCGGGGTCAGGCGAGCCTGCGGTTCCGGCAGGATGATCTTGCCGCCCCCCTCGAGGTAGCCGAACAGGCGCTCGCGGTCCCCCAGCGAGATGTTCTGCTGCGACTCGAGCATCGCCCGCGCCACCTCCAGAGCCTCGTCCTCGCCCTGCTCCTGGTAGCGCTTGCGCAGGTCGCGGTAGCGCTTGGCGGCCTTCTTGCCCATCTTGTCAGCAGCCGCCTCGGCCTTCTCGGCAAAGCCCGGCTCGCGCCCGTAGAGGTGGTTGAAGCGCCGCGCGATCTCGCGCGTGACTTCGAGATGCGACACCTGATCCTCGCCCACCGGGACCATGCCGGCGCGATAGGCCAGCACGTCCGCGCTCTGCAGTACCGGATAGCCGAGGAAGCCGTAGGTCGCCAGGTCCTTTTCGCGCAGCTGCTCCTGCTGGTCCTTGTAGGTCGGTACACGCTCCAGCCAGCCCAGCGGGGTAATCATCGACAGCAGCAGGTGCAGCTCGGCATGCTCCGGTACACGCGACTGTACGAACAGCGTCGCCGAGCCCGGGCTCACCCCTGCCGCCAGCCAGTCGATCACCATCTCGGTCACATGCTGCTGCAGGTCACCCGGGTTCTCGTAATGGGTGGTCAACGCGTGCCAGTCGGCCACGAAGAAGAAGCACTCGTAGTTGTGCTGCAGCTCGATCCAGTTTTTCAGCACACCGTGGTAGTGGCCCAGATGCAGGCGCCCGGTGGGGCGCATGCCGGAAATCACGCGCTGGTTGGTACCCTGGTTACTGCTCACGGAATCAATCCCTTCCTGTCAGGAAACGGGCGCAGGCGCGCCCGGTCAGTGATCTCAGAACATACCGCCGGAGAATGCGAACAGCATTGCCAGCAGCATGGCGGTGCGGTCCACGCCGTTGATGTTCACGCGGCCATCCTTCATCTCCACCGCGGCGTGCCAGAAACCGGCCTCGCCATCGCGCCGGACCCAGCCGTCCACGGCCAGCGCATGCAACTGGGCATCGAGGTCGATATCCGGATAGGCCGCGTCGAATTCCTCCACCCATTCCAGCCCGAGCCGCAGCTCGCTGTCCAGCAACAGCGCCTCCAGCGGTCGGGTCGCAAACGCCTGCGCTGTGCCCCGCAGGCCCAACTCGGCCTCCAGTGCCAGCTGACGCACCGGCGTTTCGTTCAGCGAGGCCTTCAGCTCGATCGCCGGATGGTGCTCGATCATGCCCGCCAGTGCGTCGATCATGGCCGCGCCGATCAGGGCATTGCGCTGCTCGCCCTCGATGCCGCGCGTATCGACCGATTCCAGTTCCGCCAGCAGGGCCAGCAGGCTGGGCCGGTCCCAGCGCAGGACGCCCAGCTGCAGGTCCAGTGCCTCAAGGGTCAGGGCATCGCCTTCGCCATCGTCCAGGCGGGCATGATCCACCTGCAGGCGCAGGCGCGAGTCCAGACGGTCATTGCTCGTCTGCTGGAACGCATCCACACGCGGGCGTTCGATCCGCAGGCGGGTGGCCGCGTCCTCCCGCAACTCCACCGCGGAGGCGGCGAGGCCCGCCTCGTAGTCCGGCAAACGCCCGAAGACGCCGTCGGCATCGGCCTCGAACACGGTGGCGTAACGGGCATCGTGGGCCTCCCAGTCAAAGCGACCGTCCGACACCCGCAGTTGCGGCAGGTCGGCACTGACCAGGATCTGCTCGGACGACCAGGCGAAGCGTCCCTGCCCGGCCGCCAGTTCAAGCCACAGCGCCCCACCGACCGTGGCCGCATGATCGGCGACCTCGGGCACGGTCATCAGGTCCATGCGCAGGTCGTCGAACGCAATGCGCGTGGTCACGCCGCCCCCGAGTCCGGACCGCGAATGGGCCCGGAGATCCAGCGAGCGCAGCAGGTGATCCACCAGCGCATCACTCGGCGTGGCCAGCCCGTCCAGGTCCACGCGCGAATCGGCGCGCGCCCCGAGTACCCCGTGGCGCAGTTCGTGTACCAGCGGGATCTCGATGCGCTCGCCGTCCTCCTCCAGCACCAGGCGGCTCCGCCCGCTCGCGCCCAGGTAGCCACGTTCGTACTCGAGCATCTCGTGGCGCAGGAGCAACTCGCCCAGCCGCGCCTCATGGGTCTCGGCCAGCGTCCCCTGCACTTGGGTTCCGATCACCAGCGGCCAGACCGCGGCCAGGGCCAGCAGCACCACCGCAAGAATTATCCATTTACGCACTGCGTCTCCCTGCGGCCCTGCCGCTCTCCAGTACCGGTCGCCTGCGCCCGCGCCGCGACCTATTCATCCAGGAATTCCACGTTGCCCAGACCGTGGCGGACCACCTCCGGCGCCGCGCCGGTCAGATCCAGCACACTGGTCGCCTCCAACGTCCCCGCCCCGCCATCGACCACCAGGTCCACGGCATGGCCCAGACGATCGTCGATCTCCCAGGGCTCGGTCAGCGGGTGCTCGTCCTCCGGCAGCTGCAGGGTCGCGGACATCAGCGGCGAACCCAGCTCCCGCAGCAGGGCCGAGACGATCGGGCTTGCTGGCACGCGCAGGCCGATCGTGCGCCGTTTCGGATGCTGCAGGCGCCGCGGTACCTCGCGCGTGGCCGGCAGGATGAAGGTATAGGGCCCGGGCGTCAGGGTCTTCATCAGACGAAACGCGGTGTTGTCCACCTTCGCGTAGACCCCCAGTTCCGAGAGGTCACGGCACAGCAGGGTCAGGTGGTGGGTATCGTCGACCTGGCGGATGCGCCGGATACGATCCGCCCCGGTCTTGTCCCCCGGGAGGCAGGCCAGCGCATAGCAGGCATCCGTCGGCAGCGCGATCACCGCCCCTTCCTGGAGTCGGTCCAGGACCTGACGGATCAGCCTCGGCTGGGGGTTGTCGGGGTGGATCGAAAGCATGGGCGCGGCGCAAACGGAAACGGGCCGCGCAGTGTAGCGCATCCGCCTGCCGGCCCATAAGAACACGCGGTGACGGTGGCCGCCCCGCTGCGCCGCGCGCATGTAAATTCATCAGTGTTTCCCTACACTGCGCGAAACTCGAGGAGAACGCCGATGCTGTACATGATCCAGGGCCAGGATGTACCGGAATCGCTGGACGCGCGCCTGGCCGCGCGCCCGGAACACCTCGCCCGCCTGCAGAACCTGCGCGACGACGGGCGCCTGATCCTGGCCGGCCCGTGCCCTGCCATCGACAGCGACGACCCCGGACCGGCCGGGTTCACCGGCAGCCTGATCGTTGCCGAATTCCCGTCGCTGGAGGCGGCACGCGCATGGGCGGATGCCGACCCCTACGTGGCTGCCGGGGTCTACGCCCGCGTGGATGTGCGGCCGTTCAAGCAGGTGTTTTGATGCGCGCCGCCATCCACCACCGGGGCCGGCACTGGGGCCTGGCCGCCGTTACCGCCGTGATCCTCCTGAGCGGCTGCGGCAACGGCCTTGATGCACCCGACACCGAGGACAGCATCAGCGCCGACACCCGCGACGTGGACACCGTCGCCACGGTCAACAACGAGCCCATCACCCGGGCCGACCTGTTTACCTACTCCGGCATGGACGAGGATGCCGGCGCTGCCTCCGCAGACGGCACGCTCGAGGAACTCATCAGCCTCGAACTGCTGCGCCAGGAGGCCGAGGCCCGCGGGCTGGATCGCGACGCCGAGACCCGGCGCATCCTGCGCATGGTGGAAACCAACCTGCTGGCCTCGCGGCTGATGGAGGACATCACCGCCGAGCTGGAGATCACCGAGGCCGACCTCGAGGCAGAATACGAACGCCAGATCGAGGCCATGCGCGGCACCGAATACCGCGCCCGCCACATCCTCGTCGACGACGCCGAGCGGGCCCGGGAGCTGCTCGCGGAGCTGGAAGCGGGCGCGGACTTCGCGGAGCTGGCCGCGGCGCATTCCACCGATCCCGGGTCCGCGGCCCGCGGCGGCGACCTCGGCTGGTTCAGCCCGGAACAGATGGTCCCGTCATTCAGCGAGGCCGCCACGCGCCTGGAGGCCGGCGAGACCACCCGCGAACCGGTGGAAAGCCCGTTTGGCTGGCATCTGATCCGCCTGGAAGAGACCCGCGAGATCGAAATGCCCGAGCTGGACGACGTGCGGGTCGAACTGATCGAGATCCTCGAAAGCCGCGCCATTCAGGACTACCTGGAGGCACTGCGCGAGGACGCCGACATCCAGATCCCGACCCGGCCCACCAACCAGTAGACGCCCGACCGGGCACACGGGCCTCAATGCACGTGGTGCCCGCCGGCGCCATCTCGCATGTGATCGCCCGTCGAATCGCCGTGGTGGTCACCATGGCGGTCATGGCCATGGTGACCGTCGGTGGCCCCTTCCCCGCGCTGAACCCGCGCGTGAATCACCATGCTCTCGCCATCATCGAACTCGAGCACCACGGGCACCCACTCGCCCGCGGTCAGCGGTTCCACCAGCCCGATGAACATCAGGTGCAGCCCGCCCGGCTCGAGCACCAGCGTCTCCCCGGCCGGCAGGTCCAGCCCGTCGACCTGGCGCATGCGCATCACGCCATCCACATGCGCATGCTCGTGCAGCTCCACCACCCGCGAAATCGGGGCCTCGGCAGCCACGATGCGGTAGTCCTGTTCGCCCGTGTTGCGGAGCACGAAATAGCCACCGGTCATGTCGCCGGGCATCAGCCGCACCCACGGAACGCCCTCCATCTCCAGGCCGGGACGGCATTCGCAGATCTCCGGGTCGGCCGCCAGTACCGATCCCGAGGTCGTCCCCAGGAGGAGGGCACCGCCCAGCAGGCCGTGCAGAAAGCGCTTGGCTTGTTTCATGTCGTTCGCCTCATTGCTCAGGGAATTGCTACGCCGAATTGCCCCGCCGCCTCGGGCCGCAGCACAGGGCCCGCGGGTGTGTGCACATTAACCAGCATTTGCTTATATTGCCACCAGCACCGGCATGCCGGCCGATACCGTGTACGGGCCGCGGCGAGCGCCACCGGTGATACCATGGGCGGGCTGTGGAACCTCCTCCCGCGGCTTCGCTCCAAGCCCCCGTCCGGCCACCCGGCAGGCCCTGCCCTGACCGGACCGCATGAACCACAATCGAGACATCCATGCCGAGCGCCCTTCGTCGAACCCTGGTCCCTGTCCTCGTGATCGCCGTGGCGGTGGCGGGGTTCGTGCTGCTGCGCGCGACCGGTCCCGAGGCGCCGCCGCCCGATGCCGCCGAGCGCAGCTGGCCGGTGCAGGGCCTGACCGCCGAACCCGGCGCCCATCGCCCCGCCGTAGTGCTGAACGGCCGTGTACAGTCCGCTCGCAGTGCCCGTCTGCGCGCGGCGGTCGAGGGCGAGATCGAGGCGGTGCCGGCCCGCGCCGGGCAGCGGGTCGCCCAGGGGGACGCGCTGGTCCGGATCGACCCCCGCGAGGCCCGGCTGCAACTGGACCAGCGCGAGGCCGAGCGCCGCGAACTCGAGGGCGCGGTCGAAAGCGAGGCGCTGCGCGCCCGCTTCGACCGCGAGGCCCTGCAACGCGAGCGCGACCTGCTGGCCATCGCCGAACGTGGCCTGGAACGCGCCCGTGACCTGCGCGAACGCAACCTGGGTTCCGAATCGGACGTGGATGCCGCCCGCGAGCGCCTGCAACAGGCCAGCATTACCGTGGACAACCGCGAGCAGGCCGTCGCCGACTCCCCGATGCGCCGAGCCCAGGCCGAGGCGCGGCTGGCGCGTGCCCGCGCCGCCGAGGAACAGGCACGCATCGACCTCGAACGCACCACCGTCCGGGCACCCTTCGATGCCCGCATCGTCGCGGTGGAGGTGGCCAGCGGCGAACGCGCCCGCCCCGGCGACCTGCTGCTGAACCTGTTTGCCATCGACGACCTCGAGATCCGCGCCAGCCTACCGGAACAGCGACTGGCGCAGGTCGAGGCCCTGCTGCACGAGGAGGTCCGGCTCCCGGCCACGGCCAAGGTCGGCGGCCAGCGTATCGAGACCGAGCTGGCCCGACTGGAGGGCGAGACCCGGACCGGCGAGGCCGGGGTGCGCGGGGTATTCGAGGTACGCGACGGGGGCCATAGCCTGCCCCTGAACCGTTTTGTCGAACTGCGCCTGCTGCTGCCTGAGGAACCGGACAGCCTGGTCGTGCCGTTTGAATCACTGTTCGGCCGCGACCGGGTGTTCCGCATCGTCGACGGCCGCCTGGAATCCCTGCAGGTCGAGCGCCTGGGCGAGGTCGTGGATGCCGACGGCGACACCCGCGCCCTGATCCGCAGCCGCGACATCGCCGCCGGCGACACCCTGCTCGCGACCCGCCTGCCGAACGCCGTCGACGGCCTGCGCGTCGAGGTCGAAAACCGGGATTCCGGCGAATGAGCGAGACCGGCCCCGCGAACGCGCCCGAGCGCCCGCTGCCCGGGGGCGGCGCGCAGGACAGCGACCGGCCGCCCCGAGGCCCGATCCAGCTGTTCCTGGAACATCGCCTCGCGGCCAACCTGCTGATCGCCCTGATGCTGCTGGCCGGGGCCTTTGCCCTGACCAAGCTGAACACCCAGTTCTTCCCCAGCTTCGAGCTCGACTTCATCACCGTAGAAGTGCCCTGGACCGGGGCCAGCGCGGAGGATGTCGAACGCGCCATCGTCGACCCGCTGGAGCAGGACCTGCGCACGGTGGACGGCCTGCGCAACATGACCTCCACCTCGGCGCTGGGCATCGGCGTGGTGACCATGGAGTTCGAGGCCGGGACCGACATGACCCTGGCGCTGGAACAGGTCAACGACCGCGTGAACCAGCAGCGCAATCTGCCGGAGGCGGCCGAGACCCCGGTGGTCACCCGGGTGATTCGCTATGAACCCGTCGCGCGCCTGCTGCTGACCGGGCCCGACGACCCGCAGCAGCTGCGCGTCCTCGCCCGCCAGTTCGAGCGCGAGCTGCTGGATGCCGGCATTGCGCGCATCGAATTCACCGGCCTGACCGACGACGAGATGGCCATCCAGGTCCCCTCCGCCACACTCTATCGCCTGGACATGACGCTGGCCGACATCGGCGAAGAGATCCGGACCATGGCCCAGGATCTGCCGGCCGGCTCGGTCGGGCGCGACGATACCGCACGCCAGATCCGCAGCCTGGAACAGGCCCGCGACATCGTCAGCTTCGAGCGGCTGGTCCTGCGCGGCGACGGCGAACTGGGGCGCCTGACCCTGGGCGATATCGCCACCCTCGACCTGCGCCACCGCGACGGCCAGGTGCGCGCCCGCGCCAACGGCCAGCGCGCGATCGAGATGCAGCTGCTGCGCTCGGAGACCGGCGACTCGCTGGCGGCCGCCCAGGTCCTGGAGGACTGGCTGGCGCAGACCCGCCCGGCCCTGCCCCCGGGTGTCGAGCTGCAGGTGACCGACGCCTTCTGGGAGCTGCTGTCCGAGCGCATCACCCTGCTGCTGAAGAACGGCTTGGGCGGCCTGCTGCTGGTGCTCGGGATCCTGTTCCTCTTCCTCAATCGTCATATCGCCCTGCGCGTGGCACTGGGCATCCCGATCGCGTTCACCGCCGCGTTCGTGGTGCTGTGGGTGGTGGGTGGCTCCATCAACATGATCTCGCTGTTTGGCTTCATCATGTCGCTGGGGATCATCGTCGACAATGCGATCGTGGTGTCCGAGCACGCCTACAGCCTGCACCAGCGCGGGCTCTCGGCCAGCCGCGCCGCGCGCGACGGCGCCCGCCGCATGGTCGGGCCGGTGATCGCCGCCTCTCTGACCACGGTGGCCGCCTTCCTGCCGCTGATGCTGATCGGCGGCATCATCGGCAACATCCTGTTCGACATCCCGCTGGTGGTGATCTGCGTGATTGTCGCCACGCTCCTGATCGCCTTCCTGATCCTGCCGGCGCACCTGAAGGGTGTGATGCACCGGCTCCAGCCACCCCGCGCCGGCAGCCTGCGCGAGCGCTTCGACAACGGCTTCGAGACCTTCCGCAATGGCGCCTTCCGCCGCGCGGTCACCGTGTCGGTCAACCACTCGGGCACCACCCTGGCGCTGGCGGTCGGCGCGCTGATCCTCGCCATCGGTCTGGCCGCCAGCGGACGCATCGGCTTCACCTTCTTCCCGTCGCCCGAGGGCACCATCGTCAACGCCGGGGTCAACTTTGTCGCCGGCACACCGCCGGAGCGGGTCGAGGCCTTCCTGATCCACGTCGAGGAGGCCCTGGCCGAGACCGAGGAGGCCCTGGGCGGCGACCTGGTGCGCGCCTCCGTCACCCGGCTCGGCCGCGGCATCGATCCCGGCGACGGCAACGCCCCGCGCGGCGACCAGTTCGGCAACATCCAGGTGGAGCTGGTCTCGCCCGAACAGCGCGAAGTGCGTAACCGCGAGTTCATCCAGGCCTGGGAGGACCGCGTGCGCCAGGCCCCGGGCATCGAGAACTTCAGCATCGACGAGCGCCAGACCGGGCCGCCCGGACGCGACCTGGAGGTGCGCCTGACCGGCGATGACCCGCACGCATTGAAGAACGCCGCCCTCGACCTGGCGGAGCTCTTTGATGACTTTGCGGGCACCTTCGCCACCAATGACGACACGCCGTTCGGTCGCGAGCAACTGGTGTTCCAGGTCAAACCGGAGGGCCGCGCCCTGGGCCTGACCACCGAATCGGTCGGCGCCCAGCTGCGCGATGCCTACGATGGCCACCTGGCCCAGCTCTACCAGGACGGGCTGGAAGAGGTCGAGGTGCGCGTGCGCCTGCCGGATGCCGAGCGCCATTCCAGCGAGAGCCTGGAGCGCCTGAACCTGCGCCTGCCCAGCGGCGAATTCGTGCCGCTGGGCAGCGTGGTGGACCTGCGCTCGCGCCAGGGCTTCGAGACCCTGCGCCATGCCGACACCCGTCTGGCGATCCAGGTCTCCACCGAGGTCGACCGCAGCGTGAACAACGCCGCGCGCATCCGTGCGGCACTGGAAGACGGCCCGCTGGACGACCTCGCGGCGCGCCACGGCATCGAATACTCGTTCGAGGGGCGCGCGGCCGACCAGGCCGAGACCTTCGCCGACATGCGCACCGGCCTGGTCCTGGCGCTTGGGCTGATGTACATCACCCTGGCCTGGGTGTTCGGGTCCTGGGGCTGGCCGCTGATCGTGATGGCGATCATCCCGTTCGGCATCCTCGGCGCCCTGCTGGGCCACTGGATCCTCAACGTGGAGCTGACCATCCTGTCGCTGTTCGGGCTGTTCGGCCTGACCGGGATCGTGGTCAACAACTCGATCATCCTGGTCAGCTTCTACCAGGGCCTGCGCGAGGCCGGCCTGGCCCTGCAGGAGGCGATCGTCGAGGCCGCCTGCCAGCGCCTGCGCGCGGTGATCCTGACTTCGGTGACTACCATCGCCGGCCTGACCCCGCTGCTGTTCGAGCGCTCGGTCCAGGCCCAGTTCCTGATCCCGATGGCCATCTCCATCGTGTTCGGCCTGGCCATCGCCACCGTGCTGGTACTATTCGTGATCCCCGCCCTGCTGCGCCTGTACGAAGGCCGCTTCGACCGCGGCGCCACCCTCACCCACCACGCCTCTGACTAACATTTGCATGTGGCCCACCGCTAAGGGGGCCAGATCAAGAGCGATTTACAGGAAAGTTCGAAGATGGGAAGGATGATTTGGGTGTGGACAGCGGGATCTCGCTAGCACCCTGACAGTCCCACACCCCAGCCACACCATCTACGGCCAAACCCAATCCCTCTTCCTGTCTTCACATCTTCCTGTAGACCGCTTTGACCTTCACCCTCAGCGGTGGGAGCGGTCGGCGAGGTGGATGGGGATGGAGGCGAGCAGCGCGGCCAGGAACAGGAACAGGCAGAACAGGATGGCATTGGCCAGCCCCAGCCAGACCTGCAGCAGCCCGATCCCGGCCAGTCCGAAGATCGCGGCCGCGCGCGCCGACAGGGCCCAGAACCCGAACCAGCGCCCGGCCTCGCGCACCGGCACCATCATCCCGACCAGCGCGCGGCCAGCCGACTGTGCCGAACCCAGGCACAGCCCGGCGACGATCCCCACGCCGAGGAACACCATCTGCGCCTCCACCGGCCGACCCAGCAGTGCGCTCAGCCACTGCGCGATGGTCGTGGTGCCGAAGATCGCCACGACCGCCAGCGCCCACAGCGCCAGGGTCAGCCGATAGATCCGCACCGGCCCGGCACGGTCCTGCAGGAAGCCGAAACCGATGGCCCCGATGATCGCGGTGACCTGGGTGATCACGAACATCGCGATGCGCACCGGCTCGTCCCACTGGATCACCTGCGAGCCGTAGATAAAGGTGAAGGAGATGATGATGTAGATCCCGGCCATCATGAAGAAGATGGACACATACAGCGCACGCAACTCGCGGCGCTGCCCCAGCGTGACCAGCGCCGCGCGCACCCGCCGCCAGCCCAGGCCCAGCTGCAGCCGCCGACGCATGCGTCGGCGCGTGCCGCGCTCCTTCAGGAACAGGAAGGTCGGGATTGCCGAGATCAGGAAGAACACCGCGGCGAACGGCCCCACCCAGCGGATACGCTCGAAGTTCTCGGCGCTGACCTCGCCCAGCAGGCCCAGGGCAAAGGCGGTGGCGATCAGCCCGCCGATATAGCCCATACCCCAGCCCAGCCCCGAGATCCAGCCGAGCTTCTCCGGCGGCCCGAGGCTCGGCAGGAAGCTGGCGATGAAGGATTCGCCGATCGCGTAGCCGAAGTTGGAGGCGATGATCAGCGCCATGCCGAACAGCACCAGCCCCGGCTCGACGAAATACAAAAGCCCCGTCGTCACCACCGTCAGGATCCACGAGGCCATAAGGAAGCGCTTGCGCGAGGCCGTTGCATCCATCACCGCCCCGGCGAACGGGGCCGCGATCACCACCATGGCATAGCTGATTGCCAGCGCCAGGCTCCACAGCAGATTGCCCAGGCGATAGTCCGGTGCATCCCCGACGATGATGCGGGTGAACAGATCGCCGAAGATCACCGTGATGATCAGCAGCGTGTAGGCCTGGTTGGCGAAGTCGAACATCGCCCAGCCAAAGATCTCGCGGCGCGCGGCGGGGGCGTCCTCGGGGTGGCGCCGAATCAGCGGCATGCAGGGGTTCCCGGATCCATGACGGCCCACATGCTAACGCACTGGGAGCCTGTCGGGTTTGGCAGGGACCGGCTGCGCGCGGTGGGAACGCAGCGCCTTCGAGCGCTCTCCCGCGTCGAGCGCCCGGACCCGGCAGCGAGCCGGACCGCCGTGGCGTTACCGCTCGCGGATCACGAGTGCATCGCCATCCGCCACGACCTCGAAATGTTCCAGAAAGCTGCGCCCCAGACGCGAGCGCGGCAACGCCGCGTCGGGCAAAACGATCGCAGTCACCCCGGTCTGGCGCAGGCCGCCGACCTGCAGGCGCTCGATGCGCACGCGCTGGCCATGCACATACCCGTGCTCGCGCTGGATACGCACCGACCGCCCCGCACCCGGGTCGATCCCGGCGCGCTCGGCATCGGCCGCGCGCAGCAGTACCGAATCCGCATCCCGGTCCACCACCAGCGTAATGGCCGTGCCATTCACGCCCGCGGTGACCGCATGGTCGCCGCGCGAATCACGGTGCACCCGCAACTCGGCCCCACCCGCGGACGGCGCCGCCGCCCCGGCCGTCGCCGGGCGCACGCGCAGTTCGTGACGCTCGCCGCGGTATTCCACCAGGGCCGCCCCCGGGCTAGTGCGCAGTACCCTCACCCCGCCCGGACCGGTCTCGCCGGGCGCGACCACGCCACGCTCGCCATCCACCGACAGCACCGCCCGATCGCCAAATACCGCGTGCAGGCGCAGGTCCGCCTCCGCCAGCGCCGCCGGCGGCAGCCACAACAGGGCCATAAGCAGCGCTGGCCCGAGGCGGCGCCGCGACCGGACATTGATGTGGCAGGAATAGGATGTGCAGGCCATAGATTCGTTATAGCGGTTCCCGCTGAACAGAACCGGAACACCGCCATAAAACCCGGGTTGGCCCCGGCGCCTGCTACCATCGGGACGTACCCAGTGCCCCGGAGCCAACGTGTCCTCGTCGTCGCCCACCTCTCCGTCCGGTTCGACCCCCACCCGCCATGTCGCACTGCGGCATGCCTTCACCGTAACCCTGCTGGTGATCGGGCTGTGGCTGATGCACATGTACCTGCGCATCCTGCCGGAGGCGGCCGTGATCCTGCTGTGGGTCGGCGTGACCCTGACCATCGCGCTCGGGGGCTTCCGGCGCCATCGCATTCGCCGCGCCGCCTTCCTGCGCGGCTATCTGGAGCCCACCAGCCTCTGGCCCCGGCGCCTGCGCGGCGGACCGCTGATGGCCCTGCGCCACCTGCTTGCCGGCATGCTGCTGGGCGGGCTGATGCTGATCGCGCTGGCCCGGGTCCCGACACCGGAGGCCTGGGCCGCACTGCTCGTCGCCGGCTTCGTGCTGGTGGCCGGCGATGCCCTGTTCATGCGCTGGCTGCGCGGACACGCCCACCCCGACTTCGCCCCGGAGCTGGCCCGCCGCGCAGCCCTGTGGGTCGCCGGGGCACTGCTGATCGTCGCCCTGATGCTACTGGCCCTGCAGGCGCGCTATCCCGACCTGACCGGTGCCAGCCTGGAACAGGCGGTCTGGTTCCTGGTCCAGCACGAAGGCGCGCGCAGCCTCCTGCTGGAGACCGGGCTGCAACTCGCCGCCGCCCAGGATGCCGTGCGCCTGTGGCTGGGCCAGCAGTGGTTCCCGCAGGGTGTGCAGTCACTGCCGGCCCTACTCGGCTGGCTGCTGGTACTGGCCGAACAGGCCTTCCTGGCTGTCGGCTTCCTGCTGCTGGCCAACGGTCTGCTGCCACTGCGCGCGGCGGACGATGCCCTGGGCGACCCGCGCCACGCGCCGGTCATCGAATAGCCCGGGGCGAAGGTACCGGCGACCGTGGCGTTGTCCGCAGCCCCCGCTCCCGCGACCGGCACACTCCGCGCCGGTGTCTGGCTGCTGCTGACCCTGCTGGCCAGCCTGGCGCTGCTGTGGCTCGCCAGCCATTACCCGCCGCACAGCTGGCAGCCCGAACCGCCCCTGACCCTGCAGCTGGGCGAACAGCGCTACCAGCTCGACCGCGAACGCCTCAGCACTCTCGAACGCTACACCCTGGAGTGGCTGCAGGCCGGTGACCGCGCGGCACAGGAACACTGGCAGGCGCAGGTGGATGCGGAACTCGAGAGCCGCTTTGCGGCCCTGCACGCGCGGGTCCCCGCGGTGGCGGAGGCGCACTTCTCCCTGCGCGCGGAATATGCCCGCCTGTGGCTGCGCGGCACGCAGTGGCTGAGCGAGCCCGATCCGGATGCCGAACCCGATCCTCAGGCCCGCATGCTGCGCGAGCATCTGCTGCCCGAGGCACTGTGGGAATCCCCGCTGCAGGAGCTGGCCACCCGCGTGGAATGGGGACTGGACGAGCAGCAGCGTCAGGTCCGGGATCAGTGGCGCCTCGAGCTGGCCGCCCACCTGACGGATGCCCGCATCCCGAACCCGCCCCCCGCAGCGGCGGCGACCACGACCCGGGAGATCGACCTCGGGCACCGCCTGCATGCGGCGCTGGACATAGACATGGAACGCTTCGACCAGCGCACCAGCCTGGCCGCGACGGCCGCCGCCGGCACCGGACTCGCGACCCCGCTGATTGCCCGCGCGCTGCAGGCCCGGCTGGCGGCGCGCGCCACGCAGGCCGGCGTGGCCCGCAGTCTGGGCCGCGCGGGACGCGCCGGGGCCCTGGGCGCCAGCCTGTGTACCTGGAGCGGACCGTTCTCGCTGGGCTGCGGGGTCGCCGCCGCCGGGGTTGCCATCGTGGGGACCGACTGGCTGCTACTGCGCCTGGACGCGGCACGCCATCGCGACGACCTCGAACAGGCCCTGCACGAGGCCCTGGACGCACTGGAGGCCGAGACCCGCGAGGCACTACACCAGGCCATCGCCGCGCGCGTGGAGGCCCGCCACGCGGCCAGCCGCGCCAGCCTGGAACGCACCTTCCAGCCCTGGACCTCGAACCCGGAGCGCTGAGCGCAACGCCCCGCATCGACACCCCGAGGCACGTCCACCACGCCCCCCCGGCCGAAGCCCCCGCTCGTCATCCCGGCCGCAGCGCAGCGAAGAGCCGGGATCTCCACCGCCAGCTCCACCCCGACGCCGGCCCCAACGCCCGGGACACCCGCTCACCAGGGCACGGACCAACCCCGGCACGAAAGCGGCGTCTCGGCAGTCGCGCCGGGCTGCGTTACACTCCGCGCACCGTTTTCCCGCCCCGCGTAGCTCAACATGAACACGACCCCCACCCGCCGCAAGACCGTCCCCGTTCGCATCGGCCACGTCACCGTCGGTGGCGATCACCCGGTGATGGTGCAGTCAATGACCAACACCGACACCGCCGATGCCCTGCGCACCGCCGTGCAGGTGGCGGAACTGGCGCGCGCCGGCTCCGAGGTCGTGCGCATTACGGTGAACTCCGAGGATGCGGCAAAGGCGGTGCCGGAGATCCGCGAGCGGCTGGAGGCCATGGGGCTGGAGGTCCCGCTGGTCGGGGACTTCCACTTCAACGGGCACAAGCTGCTGACCAAGTACCCGGAGTGCGCCGAGGCGCTGGCCAAGCTGCGCATCAATCCCGGGAATGTCGGCCGCGGCTCGAAGCGCGACGCCCAGTACGCCGCGATGATCGAGACCGCGATCCGTTTTGAGAAGCCGGTGCGCATCGGCGTGAACTGGGGCAGCCTGGACCAGGCCCTGCTCGCGCGGATGATGGACGAGAACAGCCAGCGCGCCGAGCCGGCCGCGCCCGAGGCGGTGATGCAGGAGGCGCTGATCACCTCGGCGCTGGAGAGCGCCGCCGAGGCCGAGCGCATCGGTCTGGCCCACGACCGCATCATCCTCTCGGCCAAGGTCAGCGGCGTGCAGCCGCTGATCAGCGTCTACCAGGACCTGGCCGCTCGCTGCGACTACCCGCTGCACCTCGGGCTGACCGAGGCCGGCATGGGCGCGAAGGGCATCGTCGCCTCCACCGCCGCGCTGGCCGTGCTGCTGCAGCAGGGCATCGGCGACACCATCCGCATCTCGCTGACCCCGGAGCCCGGCGGCGACCGTACCAAGGAAGTACTGGTCGCCCAGGAGATCCTGCAGAGCATGGGGCTGCGCAGCTTCCTGCCGTCAGTCGTGGCCTGCCCCGGCTGCGGGCGCACCTCCAGCGAGTACTTTCAGCACCTGGCACAGGACATCCAGTCCTACATCCGCCAGCAGATGCCGAGTTGGAAGCGGCAGTACCCGGGCGTGGAGGAGATGACCGTCGCGGTAATGGGCTGCGTGGTGAACGGGCCCGGCGAGAGCAAGCACGCCAACATCGGCATCTCCCTTCCCGGCACCGGCGAGCAGCCGGTGGCCCCGGTCTACGAGGACGGCGAGAAGACCGTGACGCTCAAGGGCGAACGCATCGCCGAGGAATTCCAGGCCCGCGTCGAGGCCTACATCGAACGCCGCTACGGCCAGACCGCCTGACGCCTGCTCCACGCCTTCGTCACTTTGAGTGGCACCCGAATATTTTCAGCGCCCACGGCGCTGCTTCGACGGCGCCGTATGGCGTTGGCACCCCAGGTGTCCCGCATCCGCATTGCGGCGCGCGTCAGTCAAACGGGTTGACCCGCCCCAACGGGCTGTACCACCCGTCTGGTCTCGGAACACCTGGGGTACCAACACAGCCGTATCTCGTGACCGCATGGCCCCGGGGGCAATTGCCCCTCAGCGATTGCATCGGTGCGCGAGGATCATTTCCACGCCCTGCCGCTTGAACGGCGGGATGGCCTCAAGGATCTCCCGCACACCCGACTGCGGCAGGCGTTCGCAGATCCGCGCCAGCGCGTAGTTACTCAGCCCCCGCGCCAGGCGGCCGACGTCCTCTGCCGGCAGCTGCCGCACTACATGGGCCTGGGCATCCTCCGTGAGCCGCATCAGGCGCAGCCGCGCAGTGCCGGGCTCGCCCCCCTGCAGCGCACGGCTTACGACCTCCAGCGCCGCATCCGGACGCTCATCACGCCAGAGGATGGGGGCCACCGCGCCCGCATCCATCCCGGGAAAATGGTTGTTGTTCAGGTGTTCTGCGTAGATCGGGTTCATCGCGTTTCTCCTCGCCAATGAGCTGGCGTCAAACATGACGCGCAGCAACAACACGGCCGCACTCAACATGCGGAACAGAAACGTGAAGGACGGTGGCGGGAATGAAACGGTTGAACGGTGGCGAGGAATACAGGTACGTACCCACTTGCGTGCCATCGGGGATGTCGCGGCGCGCAAGAGGCAGTGAAGGGCGGGCGGCTAGATGACCCGAGTCCCCGGTGCTTCCTGACGCGACAGGCGACAAAACCGCTTCAGGCCATCACCGGCCTTCACGTGTTTAGATCGACTACTGTCACTTTCCATTGATGCAATGGCCTCTGATGCTTCGGAAGTGCCCCCGGCGCAAACCGAGAACACGCAAAACTATATCTGCGGCTGCCTTTACCTGAAACCCCTCCTGCGTCGGAATTTCAGAAAAACCACACATGCCCGGCGTGCCACGGGAAAACACGGACCAACATTTGCCTGGCAGCCATGCGTCGGCTATACCGAACGATGGCCCGACCAGACGGCTTTACGCCTCTTCCTGGTGCTACAGAAAAGCCGTTTCGTTGAAGGAACGCAGCTTGCGGCTGTGGATCTCCTCGATGGGCATCTCGCGCAGCAACTCCATCGCGCGAATCCCGATCTCCAGGTGGCGGGACACCTGTGTTCGGTAAAAGCTCGACGCCATGCCCGGCAGTTTCAGTTCACCATGGAGCGGCTTGTCGGAGACGCACAGCAGCGTTCCGTAGGGCACACGAAACCTAAAGCCGTTGGCCGCGATGGTGGCGCTTTCCATATCCAGAGCGATGGCGCGGGACTGGCTGAGTCGCCTCACCGGGCCGGACTGCTCCCGCAACTCCCAGTTCCGGTTGTCGATGCTGGCGACCGTGCCGGTGCGCATGATCCGCTTGAGGTCATAGCCTTCGAGTTGCGTGATCTCCGCCACGGCATCCTGCAGCGCAATCTGAATCTCGGCCAGCGCCGGGATCGGGACCCATACGGGCAGATCAGCATCCAGCACGTGGTCCTCGCGCACATAGGCATGGGCGAGTACGAAATCCCCCAGTGCCTGGGAGCTGCGCAGCCCGGCGCAATGGCCGACCATCAGCCAGGCACGCGGACGCAGGACGGCGATGTGGTCGGTGGCGGTCTTCGCATTCGATGGCCCCACGCCGATATTGACCAGCGTGACTCCCGCGCAACCCGGTCGCTGCAGATGGAAGGCCGGCATCTGCGGCGAACGGGTCCGAGCGGGGATCGGCGCGTCGGGGTCGGTGATTACGACGTCCCCCGGCGCCACCAGCGCACTGTAGCCGTTGTCGGGATCGCGCAGCTGTGCGCGGGCGAAGGCCTCGAACTCGTCCATGTAGAACTGGTAATTGGTGAACAGGACGTGGTTCTGGAAATGCTCGGGCGCAGTGCCCGTGTAATGCGCAATCCGCGCCAGCGAGTAATCCACCCGCTGCGCGCTGAACAGGGCCAGCGGCAGGGAGCCATCCTCGCGCGCCACGGCATCGCCGTTGGCCGCTTCGTCATTCATGGTAGTCAGATCCGGCACATCGAAATTGTCGCGCAGCGAGCGCTCCTGCCCGTCATGCTCCGGCGGCTTCACCTCACCCCTCCCGGCCATGGCAAATTGCAGGGGTATCGGCGTGGTGGAGGGACCCACGCTGACCGGGACACCATGGTTCTGCATCAGCAACGTGATCTGCTGATACAGGTAATCTCTGAAAAGATCCGGGCGGGTCACCGTGGTTGTGTAAGTACCCGGTTCCGTCACGTGACCGAAGCTCAGGCGCGCATCGATTAGATCAAAGCGCGCGGTGGAAAAACGGATTTCCGGATAGCAAGCCCTGAAACGGGCAGCCGGCGGCTCACCTCTGGAAACACCTTGAAATGCTTCGACAAGAAATTGTGTTGCGTCCGTGTAGAGCTCTTCGAGACAGGCGACCGCCTGGTCGGCATCCGTAAAAGAGCGAAACTCGGGCACCGCAGGGGTCCGAATTGGAGGCAATCTGTTCGGCGTCATCCGGATTCTCCTTTCTGTTTGGCCAGTGCCTCGGTGCCTGAATCGCATCAGCTCGGTAACAAGCATGCTTACGTGTCCAGCGCCTCGACCTCCGGTTCGTTACGGCAGTAGACATATGCCACGCCGCTCAGACGGCGATTGAGTTGCTGGAAATCGTCGAGGATCTCCCAGACCGGGTACGGCAGACCGATCTGCGTGCGCTTCGCATGGATCAGCCAGCTACTGTTCTCCTGCTTGCGTTCCAGGATCTTTCGCCCCAACTCGGGGCGTTCGCGCATCAGCATCCGGGCGACTGTATTCATCTGCTGCGAGAGTCGCGTCGCGGCCTCGGACAACACCGGGCGTGCGGCCGCTAGCGCATCGGGATGCGCCTGCAACAGCCGCTCGACATCCTCGTGCAGGTTCGTTCCCAGCGTGCGCACGATGACCGGCAGTTCGCGCATAAAGTCGTCTAGGGTCTCCTTCAGGATCTGATCGTTTGTGTCCAGCGCGTCGTCCGGAATCCCGTCCAGAAACTCCACCAGTTCGTCACGAACCTCCAGGATCTGCCAGCGCCGGTGATCCATCTCCGTCTTCAGCCCGGCAGGGAACTGCCCCTCGGCAAGGGCGAGCATGGCCCGTTCGCGAATCAGGTGCAGTTGGTCAAACATCTTCAATGTCTCCCGCAGCACGGCGTTGAGCGCCAGCACCGGATTCTGCAGGAGCAGCGGATCGAGGCTTGTGGGTCCGGAAGGCTCGGTCATCGCCGGCTCGGGGACCAGGATACGAACCCAGCGCCCCAGAACGGCGGCGAACAGGATCGCCGCGCAGGCAACCAGGTTGAACAGCGTATGCCCCCAGGCCGCCTGCTGCGGCAGTGTACCGGGCAGCATTTCCAGCGATGTCAGTGGCACGTGCAGCAACACGGCGGTCAGGACCACCGCCAGCGGGCCCTTAACCAGCAAACCCGCCAGACCGAGCCTGCGTCCCTGACGATCGTTCCAGCCGGCGACCAGCACCGTCAGCACCAGGCCGATATTCGCGCCCAGCACCCACAACAACAGCATGGTCAGATCCACCTGGCCGCTGGCAACCAGGGCGAGCGCGAGCGCGATCGACGCCGTGGCACTCTGCATCATCAGTGTCAGCAGCGCGGCGCCAATCAGAAACAGCAGCGGCAGCTGCCCCAGCGCGGCAAACAGATTCACAACGGCAGGATCACTGCCGAGCGCGCGCGCGGCATCCCCCAGCAGCCCCATCCCCAGCAGCATGAAACCGAAGGCCAGCAGCGCCTGCCCGACACCTCGCGGCCGCGGCGCCTCGACATACAGGAACAGGACCGCACCCAGGGCAATGAACAGCCCGGAAAACGCCTGCAGATCGAAGGACAGCACCTGAATCAGGGCCGTCGTGCCCAGTTGCGCCCCCAGCAGGACCGCCAGGACATTCTCCCAGGCGACATTTCCGCGGCGGGTCATCTGCACCGAGAGCAGCGCTGCAGCTGTGGACGACGGCATCACCACCCCACCAGCGACACCACCGACCCATGCGCGGGGACGGGTGCGGGTAAAGCCCTGCAGCCAGTCGATCAGGTCGCCCCCCATCACCCTTGCAAAGCCTTTTCGCAGAAAGCGCAGGCCAAACAGGATCAGCAGGACGCCTGCCACCAGATTGATCATTTCCATCACGGCACCTGCTCAACGGTTGAGACTCGGTTCGTGCCCTTTCAAGCATCGAAAGTGGTTGCCCGGCGCACCCGACAACAGGCCGATCACCCACGCAAACGGCTGGCGCCCAACCGACCCATGATCGGGCAGCCGGGAACCTGATGCGACCTGACTGCAGGTTATGGAATCGGCGTTGGCGAGCACAGGGCCTGTTCAGATTCAGGCCCGGAAAAAGAAACGGGCCGTGCCCCGGCGCTGAGTTCCGGGAGACGGCCCGCAGGTCAAGGAAACCCGGTTTCCTTGCCGTCCGGTTGGACGACGTCTCAGAAGTTCAGCGTATATCCGGCAACCAGGAGGTCCTGCGCATCACTCTCATCGCGCGATGCGTAGGTCAGGGAGAGCGTACCGAAATCAAACGCATACGCTGCACCCAGTTCCCAGAAGGTCGCGCTGTCGTCGTCGGCCGGATCGTCATAGCCCACTCCGCCAAAGAGCTCGGTACGCGGGGCAACTTCATACTCGGCGCCCAGGAACCACACGCGGCTGCCTTCGGCATCGCGATCGTCGGCGTGCAGCACATAGCTGACTTCGGCGAAGACCGGACCCCACTCGGCCCCGATGAAGATCTCGCCCTCGTCTGCATCATCCAGGCGGGAGAAGTGGAAGTACTCGTACCCGAATTCCATCCCGACCGGCCCGGCGTCGAAGGCATAGCCGATGAACGGGACCACCTCGATGCCGTTTCCGCTCCCCAGCGTGGAGGCCTCCACACCGGTAAACACGCCACTCTCAAGGTCGAACTCGAAGCCGCCCTGCAACACCGGGTCGTTGTCGGACTTGGATTCCCCATTGTCGATGTAATCGGTGAACAAACCGATGTGGAAATCGGCCTCGGCCGCCTGAGCCGCCGGGAAGCCAAGGGCGAACACACCCGCCACGGCGGTGGCCAGGAGGCTGCGCGGGAATTTGCGATCAGTCATGTCAGTTCCTTTTCTATCAAGATTGGTTTACAGCGGTGTTGCCGGGGCCGCCCCCGACAACACGATCAAGATTTTCCGTTCAACCCGCCGTCGGCATGTGCGCGCTCAGCAGCCAGGCGGCCATCCCGAAGTACACGGCCAGGCCGGTGAAATCCTTGATGGTGGTGATGAACGGGTCGGCACCGGGCGCGTGATCCACGCCGATCTTCAGCAACAACCACGGCAGCAGGAAACCAAGGAGGGAGGCCGTGAAGACGGAGAAGAACAGCGCAACACCGACCACGACGCCCAGCTGCGGGATGTCATTCGGCGCACCCTGCCAGAAGTAGGCAATCGTCCCGGCCAGCACGGCCATGATAACCCCCATGGCCAGACCCACACCGGCCTCGCGCACCATGTGGCCGCGGAAGAAGCGGCTCAGGTTGATATGTCCCAGGGCAAGCCCGCGGGCAAAGATCGTGGTCGACTGCGTGCCGACGTTGCCGCCCATGTCCATCACCAGCGGGATGAAGATGGCCAGCGCGACCACCGCCGCCAGGGTGTCCTCGAAGAAGTCGATCACACCACCTACGGCCAAGCCGCCGGCCAGCGTCACCATCAGGAAGGCCATGCGCACCTTGACCGCATAGCCAATCCCGCCGGAGGTCAGCTTTTCGGAGCGAACGACATCCTTGTGATGCAGCAGATCGCCGATCCCCGCCTTCTTGTAGAAATCCTCCGAGGTGTCTTCTTCGAGAACATCCATTGCATCGTCAATGCGCAGCACACCCACCAGCACGCCATCGGCATCCACCACCGGCAGGTACGGCAGGTCCGTGCGCTGCAGCAGCCGGGCCGCCTCCACCTTGTCACCGTCGGGCGTGGTGCAGAAGTCCTCCAGCTCGATCAGCTCGCCGACCGCCTGGTCGGGCTCCGCGCGGAACATGCGGCCCAGGCGCACCAGTCCCTTGTAGTGATGGTCGCGATCGGTAATCAGCAGCGCCGCCCCGACATCATCCGGCATGTTGCGATCCCCGCGCAGGCGAGCGGTGACCTCGCCAACGGTCTCTTCCGGGGTCACCCAGAACACCGGTCGGCGCATCACCCGGGCCACGGTGTCCTCGTCCTGTCGCCACAGCGCACGCACCTTGTCGCGCTTGGCGCCCGGCAGAGCACTCAGCAGATCGGCCGCGAGCGGCTTGCCCACCAGGGTCAGAGCGCGCGCCAGGGTGTAGGCCGGCAGGCCCTGGACCAGCTCGCGTGCCTCCGGCTCGGGCATGTGCTCGAACAGGATCGCCTGCTCTTCGTCATCCATCGCCAGGAAGATAGCGCGACGCTCGTTGCGATCCACGCCCTCGAGGATCACCCAGCGCGAACGCGGGTCCAGCTCGGACAGGCGGTTGGCGGTGATGGCCGGCACCGGGTGGATCATCTCGTCGCGGGCAGCACCCACGTCGCCGGCATGAATCATTTCCAGGATCTTGTCGTTCATTGCAATGCTCCTTGTGCTCAAAAAATAAAAAACGCACGCGGGGCATTACAAAAGACAAAAGAATCCCGTGACCGCTGGTGGCGGTCTTTTACAAAACCCCCATCAGCGAGACGAACACACTTTTACTTTTCTCACTGCCCCGCAGTGAATTTCCGGGCTAGACCCGGGGTCGTCGTCTTCAGGCGCTGGCATGGCGGCCTCCTGCTGGTTATTCATGGGTACAGTCCAATCCGTTACGCGCACGACAACGCGCGCATCGGCCCGGAATCCGGGCAGAGGCGGACATCGTCGAACGGCATGGGGCAGCGCGCTACGCACAAGGGCGGGCACAGTGCGGGATGAGGGGCTGGGGAGGCGCCCGTGAGGGGCGCAGGGGGAAGCGCTCTGTCACCCCCCGGAGTCACGCATATCGCTGACACCGGGGGGCACCACCGCTTTACCGGGTGGCGGGACCCCGCTGGCAACGATATGCACGCTCGTACCGGCCGCCGGCCCGACGTTCATGCATCCATCGACAACAGTCCATTGACAGACCTCTGCTACTAAAGATAGGCGCGATTGTAGTTGCGCATATTCAATAGCGCAACCCTGAAAAGTAAAATTCTAGCCAGCCTTTTGTTCAAACCGCTGAATCAGCGCTTTCAGCTCGGCGGCCTCGGCCTGCATCCGTGCGCTGGCGTCGCGCGCATGGGCCGAAACCGATCCGGTCTCGCTGGCCACATCGCGGATGGAGGTCACATTGCGGTTGATCTCCTCGGAGACCGCGCTTTGTTCCTCGACCGCCGTGGCGATCTGGGTGTTCATCTCGGTGATCTGGGCGACCGCCTCGCGGATGGTACTGAGGGAATCCCCGGCGGCACGCGCCTTTTCCACGCCGTCCGCGGCCTGTTCCTGGCTGCTGCGCATGGCCGTCATCGCCTCGCGGGCACCGCTTTGCAGGCTTTCGATCATGCTGCGGATGGTCACGGTGGATTCGTCGGTGCGTTGCGAAAGCGAGCGCACCTCGTCCGCCACCACTGCGAATCCGCGACCATGCTCGCCCGCACGGGCGGCCTCGATCGCGGCGTTCAGCGCCAGCAGGTTGGTCTGCTCGGCGATCTCGCGGATCACGCTCAGGATCTTGTCGATCTCTTCGGTGCTGGCCTCGAGCTTGCCCAGCTTCTCGGCCGTCGCCTCCACCTCGGCCGCCATGCGGTTGATCACGGCCACGGTGCCATTGACCACCTCGTGGCCGGCGCCGGTCTCCTGCACGGCATGATTGGCGGCCTCGGCCGCATGCGCGGAATTGCTCGCCATCTCCTGGATGGTCGAGGTCATCTCGTTCATGGCCGTGGCGACCTGGTCGATCTCGTTTTGCTGACGCTCGACGCCTGCCGCGGTCTGCTCGACGCTGCTGGCCATCGCCTCGGCATCGGCACTGACCACCTCGGCCTTGTCCTCGATCCGCCCGAGCACCGTGCGCAGGGTCGCCTCGTTGAAGCGCTGGATCAGCTCCAGCGAGGCACTGTCATCGCGGCGCCCGGTGTAGATCGCCTCCATCACCGGGTTGTCGAATACCGCGCGGGCTCGATCCACGGCCTGCCGGATACCCGATGTGAATACCAGAGATGCCGCCCCCCCGGCGGCAAAGATCAGCACCAGCAGCCCCGCCAGGACCAGCGGTGAAGCCACCAGGTTCACCGCCGCCAGCGCGAGCAGCAGGCCCACGATCCAGGTGCCGGCAAGGCGGCAGGTCAGGCCGTGGTACCAGCGCCGGGCAAAAGTCCGGCCCTTCTGGATCGCGGCGTAGACCTTCTCGGCACGCGCCACATGCTCGCGCTCCGGTATCGCCCGGACCGACTCGTAACCGGTCTTGCGGCCTTCGTCGTAGGCGGGGGTGACAAAGGCATCCACCCAGTAGTGGTCGCCGTTCTTGCGCCGGTTCTTGACGATCCCCATCCACGGCTGGTCGGCCTTCAGGGTCTCCCACATGTTGGCGTAGGCGGCCGCCGGCATGTCCGGGTGGCGCACGATGTTGTGGGCGGAACCCTTCAGTTCGCCCCAGTCGAAGCCGCTGACCTCCACGAAATCCGCATTGGCATGCAGGATTCGGCCCTTTTCGTCGGTGGACGAGATCAGGTCGCCATGCCGGTCGATCGAATACTCCGTCTGGGTGACGGGAAGGTTCTTGCGCATGTGGTACTTCCTTTTGCTGGTGTCGCGGGAGCCGACCCCGACGAATCGTCGCGTCTTCGCCCTGGCACTTACGGCAATCGCGCGGACTGCCGTGCCTTATATACGAACTTGTACATGTATCGGCCGCCCCGCCGGAGACTTGAGATCCGTATCGAACCCGCGCGCGAGTCAGCCGACCTTCGGTCGCGAGGCCGCCTCCAGCACCTGACAGAAACCCTCGAAGGCGGCCGGAGTCAGCTCGAGGTCGCGCGTGCGGCGATCTGCATAGACCATGCCCAGCACCTGCTCGCCGTCGCACAGACGGCCCACAAAGCCGGACACGCCGCCGGTGAGCTGGCGCACGTCGGCGGGCAGATCCGCGAGCGGGACATCGCGGCCCCACCACTGCGGCCGGCCATTCTCCAGCGCACCGGCCAGCCTGCCCAGGGCGGCTACCGGGATCACGAAGTGGCTGAACTCGGGTTCGTGCAGCGTTCCGACCAGGTGCTCCGCCCGCAGCGACTCGCCATCGCGCGCAAGCCGCGCAAACACCACGCGGTTGAGCCCGAGTCCGAACTGCATGACCCGCAGCATACGCCGGATCCGGCGCACCCGGTCACCCTCGGCACGCAGTGCGGTCAGCCCTTCATCCAGGATATCCCGCCGCGGCAGCAATCCCAGCGGTGTCTGATGCCGCGGCGCCCCAACCCAGACCCGGCCCGGGATCCCCGGGTCCAGCGGCGAGCGCCGATACACCGTCGCGTCCTGGTTGAAGCGCTCGATCACGGCGCCCAGCCGGTCCACGAGCACCTTCTCGTTCTGCCCGGCCAGGCGCGCGAGCAGCTGCAGGTCCCGATCCCCCCGCACCGTGTCCATACCGCACAGGATCTGCCAGGCCAGCGCACTGGACGCCATCACCTCCAGGGCCCGCGGATGCATCGCATTGACCGCCCGCTGGGTGCCGATCAGAAGCTCCGGGAGCTCCATCTGCTCGGTCATTGCCCGCGAGAGATCATCCGTCGCATACCCCAGCGCCACATAGCTGGCCTCGTCAGGCAGCGCGTTCAGTTCCAGCATCGCCAGCAGGCGGTCGGCCCGCGGTTCGTCCCCGATCAGCAGCGCCAGAAACCCCAACTGATTCAGGAGTGCTGCCAGGGCGACCTCGCCCGGCTCGCTGTCATGCCGCAGGCCGGCGACCTCGGCCGCGATCAGGGCTGCCAGCCGCGACTGCGCCGCCAGGTCGCGATACGCCTGGGCCTTGCGGACGACATCCGCCACCCGTGGCGCCTCCTGCACGATGCGCCGCACACCCTGCAGACCCAGCATGCCGATGGCATCCGCGAGCGCATGCACCTCCTGCCGCAGCCCGCGGCGCGAGCGGTTCGCCTGCTGAATCAGACGCAGGGCCAGCCCGGGGTCCCGTTCGGCGTACTGTGCCAGTTCGCGCAGGGGGCGCGTCGCCAGGGCATCGGGGTCCGCGAAGGTGGTGGCGCTGGCCTCGAGAATCGGCCAGTCCAGCCCACTCAGGATCCGTGCCTGCTCGCTGTAGGGTGCGTCCTCGTCCTGGGACATGCTGTACCTCATGCAGGGGAGCCGTTATCGTAAAGACGATCAACTATAGCAACGCATGCCGGGCGGATGGTCTGCCCGGCATGCCCGCTGCAGCCATGTGGGGTCGCGGTCCGTGAAGTACATACTTGGAATCGTCGTCGTCTTTTCGTCGGTCTTTGGTGGATACTACTTTCATGGCGGCGACCTCGGGGTCATGTGGCAGCCATACGAGTACTGGATCATCGGGGGCGCGGCAATCGGGGCGTTTCTGATCGCCAACCCGATAGGCGTGGTAATGGGCGTCTTCAAGTCCATCCCCAGCCTGCTCAAGGGCAGCAAGTACAAGTCGGAGGACTACCTTGACCTGCTGGCGCTGATGTACAAGCTGTTCACCAAGGCCCGCAAGGAAGGCCTGATGGCGGTCGAAAGTGACATCGACGAGCCGGAGAGCAGCGAGATCTTCCAGGCCCATCAGCGGGTCCTCAAGGATCATCACGCAATGGAGTTCATCACCGACTACATGCGCCTGATCATCTCCGGCAGCATGAACCCGCATGAGCTCGATGCCCTGATGGACCTGGACCTCGAGACCCACCACGAAGAGGCACACCAGCCCGCCCATGCCGTGCACCGCGTCGCCGAGGCCCTGCCCGGCTTCGGGATTATCGCAGCGGTGCTCGGGATCGTGATGACCATGGGTAGACTCGACGGTTCTGTCTCGGAGATCGGATCCAGCGTGGCAGCCGCCCTGGTTGGCTCACTGCTCGGGATTTTGATGGCCTACGGCTTCGCCGGCCCGACCTCGACCGCGCTTGAGTCCCGCGCCCAGGAAGAGGCCAAGTTCCTGCAGTGCATCAAGGCCTGCATCCTGGCCAACGTGCAGGGCTACAGCCCGCAGGTCGCGGTGGAGTTCGGCCGCAAGACCATGGAGGGAGCGCTGCGCCCGACCTTCGCCGAACTCGAGGAGCACGTGAAGGGGGCCTGACGGCACCCGGATCACCACCATGGGCGTCGAGGACAAGACCCAGCCGATCATCGTCAAAAAGAAGGTGGTCCAGGGCGGCCACCACGGGGGCGCGTGGAAGATCGCATTTGCGGACTTCACACTCGCGATGATGGGTTTCTTCCTGGTGATGTGGCTGCTCCTCGCCCTGGACGACGATGACCTTGCCGGCATCTCCCAGTACTTCCAGAACCCATCCGCTTTCGTGGGCGACGCGGTGGCGCCCGGACAGACCCCGGGCGACGGCACCGGCGTCGATCCCTCCATCCTTGATTTCGAGGGCATGCCCGAGATCCTGGTGGACCCGGAAGCGTTGATGGGAATTGATGCCGACACCCTGGACGACCTCGCCGATGCACGTGACCGCGAGGCCCTGGAGGCCCTCCAGGAGGCGCTGGAAGAGGCCCTGGACCAGAGCCAGGCGCTGGAGCCGTTCAAGGACCAGCTGCTGCTGGATATCATGCCCGAGGGCCTGCGCATCCAGATCATCGATCGCGAGAACCGCCCGATGTTCGCCAGTGCCAGCGCACAGCCACTGGATCACGCGGACGCGATCCTGCGCGAGCTGGCCGGCCTGATCAATCAGGTCCCCAACCGCGTCTCGATCACCGGCCACACCGACGCCCGCCCGCTGCTGCGGCCGGACTACACCAACTGGGAGCTCTCGGCCGATCGCGCCAACGCCGCCCGCCGCGCACTGGTCGCCGGCGGCACCGAGCCCGACCAGATCGCCCGCGTCGTGGGGCTGGCCGCCAGCGTACCCTTTAACCGCGAAGACCCGGAAGCCGCGATCAACCGGCGGATCACCCTGATCGTGCTGAATCAGGAGGCGGAAGAGGCGATGTACCGCAGCCTCGAAAGCGAAGGGACCGCCCCGGAAGCGCTCCAAGACGACCCGGAGGCCTCCGGCGACGGAGCCGGCTAGCGTGCAGCGGCACCAGGACATCCCGCTCAACCTGATCACCGGGTTTCTGGGCGTCGGCAAGACCACCGCCATCCGCCACCTGCTCGCGCAGCGCCCGGAGGGCGAGCACTGGGCGGTGCTGGTCAACGAGTTCGGCGAGGTCGGGGTGGACGGCGGCCTGCTGGAGGATACCGGCGTCGCGCTGGAGGAGATCCCCGGCGGCTGCCTGTGCTGCGTCTCCGCGCAGATGTTCACGGTCGGCCTGAACCGGCTGATCCGCAGCCAGCGTCCCGACCGCATCCTGATCGAGCCCACCGGGCTCGGCCACCCGGCCCAGATCATCCGCACCCTGACCGAGCCGCCCTACGCCGGCGTACTGGACCTGCGCGCCACCGTCACCCTGATGGACGCCCGCCACCTGGCCTCGCCCCGGCATCGCGAGCACCCGAACTGGCAGGACCAGATCGCCCTGGCCGACGTGCTGCTGGCCAACAAGGCTGATCTCTACAGCGAGGCCGACCGCGAGGCCCTGCAGGCCTTCGTCGCCGCAATGCCCGCGCCCAGCCCCCTGGTCGTGGAGACCACCCAGGGCCGCATCGAACGCGACTGGCTGGACCGCCCGCGACTGGATCGGGGCGGCGCCCTGTTCCCGGAGGCCCGCGCGTTCCTCGCGAACACGCAGGCAGACCCGGGCCACGACCACGACCACGACCACGACCACGACCACGACCAACGGCATGATGACACGGCCCATGCAGGCGACGAGTGGGTCACCATCGACACCCGCGGTGACGGCTACATCGGCCGCAGCTGGCTGCTGCCCGCGGGACAGCTCATCGACCATGCCGCCCTCGCGGGCCTGGTCGCGGATTTCACCGGCGATCGGCTGAAAGGCCTGGTCGAGACCGACCGCGGCTGGCACCGCCTCAACCGGGTGGACGGCCACGGCGCCCTGGAACCGATGGAGGCCCCGGCCACCCCGCTGCGCCCGCGCATCGAGGCCATCCTGCCGGAGTCCGCGACCACCACCCTGGACGCCCTCGCCCGCGGCCTCGAAACCGCCGTAGCCCCGAGTCGCTGACCGCGCCCCGCAGCAGCGCGCCCCCGGAAATCCCGAGATCCATCAGCGGGCAGTTGCCGACAGGGCGGCGCTCAGACCACCTTGCGGTCGCTGAACTCGGCGCGGTAGAACCACTCGTTGCCCGGCAGCGCGTTGGGGTTGGGAAACACGATGAACCCGGGTTCCGGTGCCCGCACCTCGGTCCCGTCGGCGCGCACGCCGATCAGGTCACCCGCCTCCAGCGGGTCGAAGCTCTTCCATTCGCGGGCAAACCGATCCTCCGGGTGATCCCGGTCGATCACCTCGACCAGGCGCAGTACCTCCGGGTTATCCTGCCCCGGCGTGGCCGACTCCGGCAGCATGCCCAGGTGCGCCAGGGTGTTGATGATCGCGTTGTAGGCGACCACCGGGGCCTGCGGGTCGTCGTGCTGCCCGCACTCCAGGGTCACGCCGTAGCCGCCCTGGCTGCGCATGTATTCGGTGGTTCCGATCCCGTAACTGGGATCGGTGCTCAGGATCTGCGCCCGGTGGCTGGCGTTCGGGTTCTTCATTCGCGCCGCCACGCCCCGGGCATAGGTATCCAGCCAGCCCTCGACCATGCGCCGTGGCCCCAGGCAGGCCGCCAGCGCCTCTTCCTCGCGGGCCTGCGCGAAGCCCTCCAGCGGGCCTGCGTTATTGCGCGGGCCGAGCATGATGAATGGCTGCCCGCCGGTATGGAATGAATGCAGGTCCAGCAGCACGTCGTGCGCCGCCAGCAGCGGGCAGAGCACGTTGGCGATGCGGTCCTCGAAATCCTGCGGATCCTCGGTCACCCGCAGGTTGCGGTTCAGGTTGCGCTCGCCCATGCGCTGGCCGAGCTCGTAGGCCAGCGGATTGGTGCGTGGCACCAGGGTCAGTGTGCCGCACAGCAGGCGGCGCGCGCCGCTCTCCAGCTCCTCGTGCAGGCGCTCGGCGGCCTGGGTACCGCAGGTCTCGTTCCCGTGCACCGCCCCCAGCACGATCAGGCGCGGGCCCGGCTCCAGGCCATGAAAGGTGACGGAACGCAGCGCGGTGGGGTGAGCCGGATCGGGCATCGGGCAACTCCAGGTGGTGAATGGCTGCGCAAAGGCTACCCGAGCGCCGGGGGCGACGCCATGGTCCCCGCGCTGGAGGCGCCAGGCGCGTCAGTCACGCGGGCGCAGCTGCCCGAGCACCCACTCCTCCAGCGCCGCGTATTCCAGCGGCTGGCTGAAATGATACCCCTGCGCCAGCACGCAGCCGCGTTCCAGCAGGAAGGTGGCCTGTTCCGCTGTCTCGACGCCTTCCGCGATGACCTGCATGTTGAGATTGCGCCCCATGGCGATGATGGTCGCCGCGATCTCCCGATCCGCGCTCTCGCTGGCCACCCCGTCGACAAAGCTGCGATCGATCTTGAGCACATCCAGCGGATAGGTCCGCAGGGCGGCGAGCGAGGAATAGCCGGTGCCGAAGTCGTCGATCGCCAACCGAACCCCAAGCGCCTTGAGGCCGGCCAGGCGTTCGATCGCCTGCTCGCCCTGCTGCATGATCGCAGTCTCGGTGATCTCCAGCTCCAGTTGCGCGGCGGGAAAGCCGGTCAGGTCGAGGATCTCCTCGACCCGGCTCACGAAGTCGCTACGCTGCAGCTGTACCGGAGACAGGTTGACCGCGAGGCTGAACGGCCCGGCCCCGTTTTTTTGCAGCCGCAGCGCGGCATCGCAGGCCTCGCGCAGCACCCACTCGCCCAGCGCCACGATCAGCCCCGTGTCCTCGGCGATCGGGATGAAACGATCCGGCGGGATCATCGGTCCGTCCTCCGGCTGCCAGCGCAGCAGCGCCTCCATGCCGAACGGTCTGCCATCCTCCAGGTGGACCTGGGGCTGGTAGTGCAGCCGCAGCTGACCGCTGCCGGTCTCCAGCGCGTGACGCAGCCGGTTCTCCAGCTCTAGTCGCTCGTCGGCGGCATGGGTCAGCGCCTGGGTATAGACACTCCAGGTCTGGCGCCCGGAGGCCTTGGCCTGATACATCGCGGCATCGGCATGCTGGATCAGGGCCGTCACGTTGTCGCCGTGTTCGGGATAGAGGCTGATGCCGATACTGGCGTTCACGTATACCGTGCGTCCGTCCTCCAGGGTCAGTGGCTGCTCCAGGCAGGCCAGCAGATCGCCGGCACAGGCGGCGACGGCGTCCTCGCCCGCCGGGTTCTCCACCACAATCAGGAACTCGTCGCCCCCCAGACGGCCCAGCACATGCGGGGACCCGACCGCGGCGCGCAGGCGTCGCGTCACCTCGACCAGCACCTGATCCCCCACCGGGTGGCCCATGGAGTCGTTCACGTTCTTGAAGCGGTCCAGGTCCAGGTTGAGTACCGCCACGCGATGCCCGTGGGCCCGGGCCCGCTCCAGCGTCTGCTCCAGGATCACCTGCAGCTGGCTGCGATTGGGCAGGCCCGTCAGCGCGTCGTACCGCGCCAGGTGCTGCAGTTCCTCCTCCGAACGCCGCAGCTCGGACATGTCGGTCAGTACACCAGCGTAATGCAGGGCATGACCCTGTTCGTCGTAGACCGTGTTCAGGCTGAGCCACTGCGGTGCCAGCTCGCCGTTGCGGCGGCGGTTCCAGACCTCCCCCTGCCAGTGCCCGTCATGCTGCAGCGCATCCCACATGTTCGCGAAAAACGCCGCATCGTGACGGCCGGACTGCAGAAAGCGCGGATTGCGTCCGATCGCCTCGCTTTCGGAATATCCTGTGATGTCGACGAATGCCGGGTTCACCGCGACGATCCGGGGGGTGAGGTCGGTAATCAGGATGCCGTCGCGCGTGCTTTCGAACACCGCGGCCATGCGCCGCAGCCCCAGCAGCGCCTGACGCCGCTCCAGTGCCGCGCCAAGGCTGGTGGCCACGATGCGCGACAGGCTCTGGTCGGCCTCGGTCCAGCGCTGCGCCCGCTGGACGCGATCCAGGGCAAGAAAGCCCCGGTATTCGCCATCCACATACAGGGGAACGGCCAGTACCGCCTGGCTCTGCGAGGCCTCCAGGACCTCGCGCTCTGACTCCGGCAGATCACGGACCAGCACATCCACCGTGCCACCATCGCGCAGGATCCCGTGCCAGCGCGGCAGCAGGCTCTCCAGACTCAGGTTGCGCAGCGGCGGTGGCCGAATCGCATGGTCCGCATCCGCGCGGACCCAGTAGTAGCGGTGGATGTCCAGGGCCTCGCGCTGGGCATGGTCCAGCTCCGCGACCAGCACGTAGGTCCGGTCGGCGTTCGCCTCCTGCCCCAGTTCGGCCAGCAGGCGGTGGATCACGCGTGCCGGGTTGTCCTCGCGCAGCAGTTCCACGGTCAGCTCGGCCGCGGTTCGCAGGGCGCGTTCGCGCTCGCCCAGGGCCTGCGAGGTGCGCAGCTTCTGCGCGGCCAGTCCGGCGATCTGGGTGAACTCGTCCAGCAGCACGCGCTCGCCGGCATTCGGCCCCCGCGCCTCCTTCAGGTGGACGCTCAGCGTACCCAGCACGCTGCCGTCGGCATCATGGAACGGGAACGACCAGCAGGCGCGGAAACCGGCGCGCGCGGACAGGTCCGCGAACCCCTTCCAGTTCGGGTGCGTGGCGCAGTTCTCCACGATCAGCGGACGGTCACTCCAGGCGGCCTCGCCGCAGCAGCCCATACCCTGCTCGACCCGCAGGCTGCGGGTGGCACTGCGCAGCGGGTCCGGGATGCGCGGCGCGGCCACGGCCTGCAGCTGCTGCCGGTCGGCATCCAGCAGCCGGATCGATCCATGCAGGTCCGGGGCCAGGGACTCGAGGCCGCGCACCACGTCCTCCAGCAGCCGCGGATCGCGCTCGCCGGTGGCCAGGCGCGCCAGCACATCGCCCCGCACCTCCTGCACGCGCTGATCCAGCACGCGTCGGGTCACGTCCACCAGACTGCCCGACATCCCCCCCGTTACACCCGCCAGATCCGGGTTCGCCTGGCCGCGCAGCTCCAGCCAGCACAGCGAACCGTCCGCCGCGCGCAGGCGGATCTCGCCAGCCAGCTGGCCATCGCTGGCCTCGCCGGCCGTCGCCAGCAGGCGCGAAACACGACCCCGATCCTCCAGCGGCACGAAGGACAGGATCTCCTCGCCAATTGCGGATTCCACCGCATAACCGGTAATCGCGGTCCAGGCCGGGTTGAGAAACCGCCAGCAGCCAGCGGCATCCAGTTCAAAGACGATGTCGCCGGCCCTGGCGATCGCCTCGCGGTAGCGGCGCTCGGAAATCGCCAGCGCCGCGCGCTCGCGGCGCAGCACGGCGCGGGCATGGATCTGGTCCAGCAGGATCGGCAGGGTCTTCAGATAGCCATCGCCCTTGGTGACGTAGTCCTCGACCCCCATGCGCAGGGCGCGGGCGGCCAGGTCCTCGGTGCCCTGGCCGGTAATCAGGATCGTGGGCAGGTCCAGCCCGCGCTCCTCGCGCAGCATGCGGGCCAGTTCCAGGCCGTCGATTCCGGGCAGGCGGTAGTCCACCAGCAGAAGATCGTGCGCGAGATCCGCATGATCGTCCGCAGGCAGGGCCGCCAGCGCTTCCTCGGCGGTGCGCACCACGTCGAGCTGCACATGCGGGGCCGCCCGCGCCAGCTCGCGCCGGGTCAGGCCGACATCGAACTCGTTGTGCTCGGCGTACAGCACCCGCAGTGGCTCGCGTGCCTCGCTAACCCCCAGGTCGCGCCGGGCACAGGCATCCACCACCCGCTGCGGCAAGCGCTCCAGATAGTCGTCCGACTTGGTCAGGTAATCGTCGGCGCCGGCCCGGAATGCGGCGACGACTGTCTCCTGTTCACCGTGACCGGTCAGCACCAGCACCGCCTCCTGCCCGCCGGCGGCACGCTGTTCGCCGATCAGCTCGAGGCCGCTCCCGTCCGGCAGACGCAGATCCACTACCAGGCAGTCAAAGGGTTCCGCCTGTGCCAACACCGCGCGGGCCGCGGCCAGCGTGGCACTGTGTTCGACGCGGGCATCCGGGACCCGACGCCCCAGGGCGCGGCGCTCCAGATCCGCGTCGGTCGGGTTGTCTTCTACGAGCAGGATGCGCATGGAGCCCCTACCGAGTCGTGTACGTGATCGCGGCCACGCCGCGCGGCCCTGCCGCTCACCATCGCCTGTATGCACATGGGTTCGGGTTGCATTGCACTTACGGGCAGCCGGGGGCTCAGGACGGTGCCTGGTTAAGCAGGCACCAGTACAACTCCACCTGCTCGGCAACATCCACGAACTTGGCGAAATCGACCGGCTTTACGATGTAGGAGTTGGCCCCGCAGTCGTACGCGGTGGCGATGTCGCGATCCTCGCTGGAGGAGGTCAGCATCACCACCGGGATACGCCGAAAGCGCTCGTGCGCGCGGATGCGGCGCAGGACCTCGAGGCCATCGATCTTGGGCAGCTTGATATCCAGCAGGATCACCGCCGGTGGCGCGCGTTCGCCGCGCTCCCAGCATTCGATCAGCTCCAGGGCCTCCAGGCCGTCGCGCGCCACCTCCAGCGGATTGGTCAGCTTGCGCCGCTCGAAGGCGCGCCGCATCAGGTCGATGTCGACCGGGTTGTCCTCCACCACCAGGATGGCGGGCTGGCGCGTGGCGGTACTCACCGTGGCAGCTCCACCCGGAACACCGCGCCCTCGCCCGGCTTGCCCTCGGCGCGGATGCGGCCACCGAGACGGTTGACCGCACGCCGCACCAGGGCCAGCCCGACGCCGGTCCCGGGATAGACCTCGGCTCGATTCAGACGCTGGAAGATGTCGAAGATCCGGTCCTGAAACGCCATGTCAAAGCCGATCCCGTTGTCACGTACCGTGATCGCGAGTGTAGCGCCGCCGGTTTCCGCCTGCACCGTTATATGCGGATGCTCCCGCTCCGCGCTGAACTTGAGGGCGTTTTCCAGAAGATTGCGCAGGATCAGCGCCACGCCGTCGGGGTCGCTGACCAGACGCAGGTCGGGGTCGATGTCCAGCACGACCTCGGCCCGGCCGAGCAGGTCCGGCGCCATCGATTCCAGCACCTCCTCCACCAGTGCGCGCAGCCGGATCTCGTGCTCCTCCAGCGCGCGCCGCTCCATGCGCGAGTAGGCCAGCAGATCCGAAATCAGCTCGTGCATCTGGGCCACGCCGGTGCGGATGTTGTGGATAAATACCTTGCCCTCGCCCTCCAGCTGCTCCCCATAGTCCGACTCCAGCAACTGGCTGTAGCCCTCGATCCCGCGCAGCGGGGCCTTCAGGTCGTGGGACACCGCGTACGAAAACGATTCCAGTTCCTGGTTCAGCGCCTGCAGTGCGGCCGTGCGTTCGTTCACCCGCTGCTCCAGGGTGGTGTTCAGCTCGCGCAGTGCCTGCTCGTTGCGCTTGAGCTCGCTGACCTCGAGGACCGTGCCCTGCACATAGTGCAGCCCGTCGGGCCGGGCCACCGGGGTCTCCATGGTGAAGCTGAACCAGGCCGCCTCTCGGACCTCCGAGCGGGCCTTCAGCAGCAGCCGTTGCGGCCCGGGGTTGCCCCCGGCGATCAGGGTCTCCATGGCGGCGGCGAAGCGCGGCCCATCCTCGGCCTCGAGGTCGAAGAAATCCCGGGCAAAACGCTCCAGGGTCGGCGTGCCGCGATGGGCATCCCACCCGAGCAGACCATAGAGACGGTCCGACCACCACATCTCGCGCGCCTCCAGCAGGTACTCCCAGCTGCCCAGCCCGGCATGGCGCTCGGCCTGGCTCAGACGGTCAAGCTGGCGCGCCAGTGCCGACTCCGCCTGCTTGCGCGCCTCGATGTTGCGCAGGGTGACCAGGAGCAGGCGCTCGCCGCTGATCTCGGTGGCCTGCAGATTGGCCTCCACCCAGAAGGCATGGCCGTCGCGGTGGCGCGCCCGCCACTCGAACACCAGCTGTTCACCGCGCCGCGCGCGCTCCATCAGGGCCTTCTGGCGCGCGGGGTCGAAACCCGGCTCGTTCGCGCTCAGCTCATCCACGCTGCAGCCGAGCAGCTCGGAACGGTCATAGCCGTACATCTGCTCGGCCGCCGCGTTCGCCCCGACCAGGTGTTCGCTGTCGAGATCCTGCAGCAGGATGGCCTCCTGCACGTTGTCGAAGATCGCGCGAAAACGCGCCTCGGAGTCGCGCAGGTCGCGTTCGGCGCGCAGGCGCTCGGTCACGTCCAGCAGCAGACCGTGGATGCGGGTGACCCGGCCGCCCTCGTCGCGGGTCAGCCAGGTGCGGTCCTCCAGCCAGATCCAGCCACCCTCGCCGCCACGCAGGCGATAGATCTGGGTGTAGCGGTCGGGGCCCTGATCAATGTGCGTGGCCACATCAGTCACGATGCGGTCGATGTCGTCGGGGTGGATCAGGTCGGCATAGCGCACCTCGCCCCCCAGCAGCGCGCGCCGATCCAGGCCCCAGCGCCCGATATTCGGCGACACGAAGGTTACCGGCCAGCCGGGGGTGGTGGCCCACTCGATCGCGACCACCGGAGAACGCTCCATGATGCCGGTCAGGCGGCGCGCCTCGTGGGAGGCCCGGGCGCGCGCGCGCAGGGGGTAGTACACCAGCAGGAACAGACCGGCGGCGGTCACCCCGACGTAGGCCCAGCCCTTGAAGGTCTGCAGCAGCGCCAGCATCGCCACGTCGTCGACCATCTGCAGCAGCGCCCAGTCGGACAGTCCGATCCACAGCAAACCGAATACCAGGTAGACCGCGGCAATGATCGCCGCCGTGCGTCCTGCGCCGGCCTGCCGGCCCGCCTTGTCGCCTCGCGCCATGCCTGTCCCCCAAGCTGCCGGATGCGCAAGCTGCTCCCTGCACCGCGCGCCTCCTCACTCGAGCATCGACCACCCGCGCCTGCGGCGCAAGGGAAACGCGGTTTCCGCTGCCCGCCCGGGCTTCGGGCGCCGGGGCGAAAATGCTATTCTTCGCCGCTCCCGCAAGCGGACCCAGCGATGTTCAAGCAACTCGAAGGCGAACCCCTTGGCGAGCGCCATCCAGCCCCCGAGGTCCTGGCGCGCCTGAAGCTCAATGCCGATGGCCTGATCCCCGCCATTGCCCAGCAGCACGACACGGGCGAGGTCCTGATGCTCGCGTGGATGAACCGCGAGGCCCTGGACGAGACCCTGGCCACCGGCCGCGTCTGCTACTTCTCGCGCTCGCGGCAGTCGCTCTGGCGCAAGGGCGAGCAGTCCGGGCAGGTGCAGCGGCTGCATTCCCTGCACATCGACTGCGACGGCGACACCCTTCTGCTCAAGGTCGACCAGACCGGCCCGGCCTGCCACACCGGACGCCGCAGCTGCTTCTACCTGCAGGTGGAGGGCACCACGGTCACGGTGACCAGCGCCCCGGAGATCGCGCCGGAAACGCTGTACGGCAAGGGAGACGACGCATGAGCGAAGGACGGACCCTGCGTCTGCACAACACCCTGGGCGGGCGCGACGAGCCCTTCGTCCCGCAGGACCCGCACCGGGTCACGCTCTATGTGTGCGGGCCTACGGTGTACAACCGCGTGCACATTGGCAACGGTCGACCAGTGGTGGTGTTCGATGTCCTGTTCCGCGTGCTGCGCGAGCTCTATGGACCGGAGCACGTGATCTACGCCCGCAACATCACCGACGTCGACGACAAGATCAACAAGGCCGCGGCGGAAAACCACGAGCCGATCGCGGACCTGACCGAGCGCTACACCCGCGCCTTCCACGAGGACATCGCCGCCCTGGGCACCCTCGAGCCCACCCTGGAGCCGCGCGCCACCGACCACATCCAGCCGATGATCGAGCTGATCGAGCGCCTGATCGCACGCGGTCACGCCTATGCCGCCGACGGCCACGTGCTGTTCGACGTGACCTCCTACCCCGATTACGGCGCACTCTCCGGGCGCTCGCTCGCGGACATGCAGGCCGGTGCCCGCGTGGAGGTCGCCGCCTACAAGCGCCACCCCGGCGATTTCGTGCTGTGGAAACCGGCCGCCGCCGACGAACCCGGCTGGGACAGCCCCTGGGGCTTCGGACGGCCGGGCTGGCACCTGGAATGCACCGCGATGATCCGCACCCACCTGGGGCCTGCGATCGACATCCACGGCGGCGGTCACGATCTGGTATTCCCGCACCACGAGAACGAGATCGCGCAGGGCTGCGCGGCCGAGGGCTGCACCGAACACGGCACGCACTACGCGCGCTACTGGATGCACAACGGGCACCTGACCATCGACGGCGAGAAGATGTCCAAGTCGCTAGGCAACTTCCGGCTGCTGCACGACCTGCTGCAGCACTATCCGGGGGAGGCCCTGCGCCTGGCCCTGCTGTCGCGCCACTACCGTGCCCCGCTGAACTTCTCGGAAGAGACCCTGAACCAGTCGCGCAACAGCCTGAACAGCCTGTATCGCGTGCTGCGCGATGCCGCCGAGGTCACCCCCGAGGCGGTGGCGGCCGCGGAGACCCCGGTGTTCGCGGCCCTGCTGGACGACCTCAACACCCCGGCGGCGATCACCGCGTTGCACCGCCTGGGGGATGCCCTGGCGACCGCCCCCGCCGACCGGCGCGCCCGCTGCAAGGGTGAACTGCTGGCCGGCGCGGCCCTGCTGGGCCTGCTGCAGCAGGACCCGGCCGCCTGGTTCCAGGGCAGCGAGGGTGACACCGACCTGGCCGCCTGGGTGGAAGACCGCATCGCCGCGCGCCAGGCTGCGCGTCAGGCACGCGATTTCGCCGCCGCCGATGCGATCCGCGACGAACTAACCGCGCGCGGGATCGAACTCGAGGACACCCCGGACGGCACGCGCTGGCAGCGCGCGACCTGACGCCGATGCGCCCCCGCCGCTGGATCGCCCGCCTGAGCCTGCTGGTCGGCCTGCTGCTGCCGGCCAGCCTGCTCGCCCACCCGCATGCCTGGATCGACCTGCGCGTAGGGCTGGTCTTCAACGATCACGGGCAGCTGCTGCGCATGGACCAGTCCTGGCGGATCGACCCGACCTACAGCCACATGCTGCTGGAGGACCTGACCCGCGAACTGGATGGCGACATCGATATCGACACCGCGCTGGAGCATGCCGCCGAACGCATGCTCGACAACCTGGCCGCCTATGACTACTTCACCGAGCTCGGCCTGGATGCGGACAAACTCGACGTCCCGCGCGCGCGCAATGCCCGCCTGACACTGGAAGACCGGCGCCTGCATCTGCGCTTCGAACTGCCGCTGGAGGGCCTCGACATCACCGCCGGGGCACCCTTCACCTACCGGGTGTTCGATCCGGAATACTGGATCGAGATCCTGCACGACCCGGACGACATCGTGTTCGTGGAGAACCAGCCCGGCTGCGCGGTCGAGGTCGCCGCTGCGCGACCGGACCCGCAGCTGATCCGCTATGCCGCCACCCTCGAACGCCAGGACCGCAGCCCGGTCTCCGATCTCGGGCGCCACTTCGCGGAAACGGCCTCGCTGGAATGTGACTGAGAGCCCGGTGAAGCCCGCAATGGCCCTGCAAAGTCGCTGACCGGACACCGCGCGCCACACTCAAGTTGTTATACAGTTTCACCATGCCAAACCGAATCCCACGCCCGCTTCGCTATGCCCTGCCAGGCCTGCTGCTGATGCTCGTGCTGACCACCAGCGGGCTGGCTCAGTCCGAGGGGGGGCATCCGCTGGGCGCACCCACCGCGCCCCCCGCCACAGCCGATGCCGCACCGCCCGCCGACACCCTCGGCGTGACCACCCCGCTGTCCGAGCCCCCCGGCACCCTGGAACGCCTGACCGCATGGATGCTGCAGACCCAGCGTCAGCTGCACCGCGACCTGACCGAGGGCCTGCATGCGCTGCGCGACGGCCCCACGGCGCAGACCGCCGGCGCACTGATCCTGGTCAGCCTGCTGTACGGGGTGTTCCATGCCGCCGGCCCCGGCCACGGCAAGGCCGTGATCAGTGCCTACCTGCTGACCCAGCCGCAGAACCTGCGCCGCGGCATCCTGCTGTCCACGGTGTCCGCACTGGCGCAGGGGGTCACCGCCATCGCCCTGGTCGGCGTGCTGATCGGCCTGTTCGGCTGGCTGGCGCGGGATACCCTGGGCCAGGTCCGCACCCTCGAGATCGCCAGCTTTGCCCTGGTGGCCCTGCTGGGTCTTTGGCTGATGCTGCGCGCGCTGCGCCACGCCTGGCGCCTGTACCACGCCCACCGCGCCGCCGCGCACGCGTCTGATCATCGGCACCCCCCTGGGCATGAGCACACGCATGAGCACGGACATCACGACCACGCCCATGCGCACCCGCAGGGCGCAGACTGCGGGTGCGGCACGCCGCATCACGTCGACCCCAACCACACCGGCACTTGGTGGGGCACGGTACTGGCCGTGGGCATCCGCCCCTGTTCCGGGGCTGTGCTGATCATGGCGGTGTCCACCGCCCTGGGCCTGGCCTGGGCGGGGGTCGCCGCGGTGCTGGCGATGTCGCTGGGCACCGCGGCGACGGTCTCGGTCCTGGCGACCCTGGCGGTCTCCGCCCGCGACTGGACCCGACGCTGGCTGGGCCCCACGCGAATGGGCCGCCTGACCTACATCGGCCCGGCCCTGGGGCTGACCGGTGGCGGCATAATCGCCCTGATCGGGTTCAGCCTGGTGCTGGGCGCGATCGCCTACCAGCCGGCGGCTCACCCCCTGGGCATCCGCTAGCCGGATTCGCACATCGTCCGGCAATACCGCCTTCACCACCCCGGGGCTTGCCCCCGGAGTGGGCGTCCTCTAACGTCCGGGGGAATCCCATTGCGCGCGCGAGGTTTCCATGTCATCGACTGCCATTGACCCCGACCAGGCTCCGACCCTGCCGGCGCTGTTCCGAACCCGCGTATCGCTGACGCCGGATGCCCCGGCGTACCGCCACTTCAGCAGCCAGGACGCGGCCTGGAAACAGACGACCTGGGCCGAGATGGCAAGCATGGTGGATCGCTGGCAGGCCGCGCTGGCGCACGAGGGCTTCAAACCGGGCGAACGGGTTGCACTGATGCTCGGCAACTCGCGCGAGTGGGTCGCCTTCGACCAGGCCGCCACCGAACTCGGCCTGATCACCGTCCCCCTGTACACCGATGACCGCCCGGACAACGTCGCCTACATCATCGGCCAGACCCAGGCCCGCCTGCTCCTGCTGGGCGAGAGCGCGCACAGTCGCCGTCTGTCCAAACACTTCGCGAACATGCCCTCGCTCAAGCGCATCGTCTGCCAGGGCCATACCGATGGCGAACCCGAAGACGAGCGGGTGATGGACCTCGACACCTGGCTGGAGCGCGGCGAACCGGAACATGTCCACCGCCCGGATCTCGACCCGCTGGCCCTGGCCACCATCGTGTTCACCTCCGGCACCACCGGCCGGCCCAAGGGCGTGATGCTGTCGCACCGCAACATCCTCGACAACGCACAAGCATCATCCACTGCCGGGCCGCTGTCGGATGCCGACCGCTTTCTGTCCTTTCTGCCGCTGTCGCACATGCTGGAGCGCACCGGCGGCTACTACATGCCGATGCTGATCGGTGCCGAGGTGGCGTTCGCCCGCTCCATCCAGGGGCTGGGCGAGGACCTGATGGCGGTCCAGCCGACCGTGCTGATCTCCGTCCCGCGCATCTACGAACGCGTGCACGGCCGCATCCAGGCCGGCCTGAAGCAGAAGTCCGCCCTGGGACGCGGACTGTTCAAGGCCACGGTGGCGATCGGCTGGCGCCGCTTCGAGTACCAGCAGGGGCGCGCATCCTGGTCGCCCGGCTTCCTGCTGTGGCCGCTGCTGGAACGCATCGTCGCGCGCAAGGTACTGGATCGCCTCGGCGGCAAGCTGCGCTTCGCCGTCTGCGGCGGGGCACCGCTGCCGCCGCCGATCGCCCGCTTCTTCATCGGCCTGGGCCTGCCGGTACTGCACGGCTACGGCATGACCGAATCCAGCCCGGTGGTCAGCGTGAACACCCCGGACGACAACCTGCCCGCCTCCATCGGCAAGCCGCTGCCCGGGATCGAGGTCAAGATCGGCGAGATGGACGAGCTGCTCACCCGCTCCAGCTGCGTGATGCTCGGCTACTGGAAGAACGCGGAGGCCACCGCCAGCACGATCGACGAGGATCACTGGCTGCACAGCGGCGATCAGGCACGGATCGACGACGATGGGCACATCTTCATCACCGGCCGCCTGAAGGATATCCTTGTGCTGACCAACGGCGAGAAGGTCCCGCCGGCGGATATGGAAATGGCCATCGCCCTGGACGCGCTGTTCGATCAGGTGATGGTCGTGGGGGACGGACACGCCTTCCTGAGCGCCCTGGTGGTGCCGGAACCGGAGGCCTGGGCCACCTTCGCCGAGGATCACGGCCTGTCCGCGGATAGCGGCGGACACCTGCCGCGCTCGGCCGAGCGGGCGCTGCTGCAGCGCATGCAGTACCAGCTGCGCGACTTTCCCGGCTACGCCAAGATTCGGCATGTGCACGTGGTGCACGAGCCATGGTCGGTGGACAACGGCATGCTGACCCCGACCATGAAGCTCAAACGCCCGGTCATCAGCCAGCACTACGCCGACGCCATCGCCAGCATGTACGCCGGCCACGACTAGCTCCCTCCTCCATTCACCACAAGCCGCATGAGGACGGGAAAGGTCAAGGACTTTTCACCACAGAGGACACAGAGTTCACGGAGAAAGGACAAACGTTTCAGGAGGGTCGGATGCGGTTGAGCGCAGTGAAACTGTCCCCTGCTCGCCGCAGCCATTGCCCCAGAAAGAGGCGATCCCAGCGACGTTATCAGCCCAGAATTGCCTTTCTCCGTGAACTCTGTGCCCTCTGTGGTAAACCCGCCCTTGATCTTCTTCGTGCGCTGCGCGGCGGGGAAGGCCCTGCAGAGCAGCGGACGGAACGACGGGCCCCGCCAACGAAAAGGCCCCGCGGCGCGATGCCGCGGGGCCCTGAAGGCGCGTCAGACGCGCGGCCGGTTCAGATGAACAGGCAGATGTCGGATTCGCCCGCGAACTCGAAGAACGCGGCCGCCCCGGCGTACTCCACGCCGTCGATGAATTCGCTGGTGTCCATGTCGAACAGGTCCACCGTCATCTGGCAGGCGATCATGCGCACCTCGGCCTCCTGGCACAGTTCGCGCAGGTCGCCCAGATCGGACACCCCCTTGGCCGCCATCTTCTTCTTCATCATTACGGTCATCATCTTCTGCATGCCCGGCAGGGCCTGCAGCAGGACCGGCATCGGCATCGGCATCGGCATGCCCGGGTTGCCCAGCGAGGTCACCTGCAGGTCCAGCTTCTTGCGCAGCAGCTGCAGACCGTAGAACGTGAAGAATACTTCGCAGTCATAACCCAGCGCGGCCGCCGTCGAGGCCAGAATGAACGGAGGATATCCCCAGTCCAGGCTGCCCTTGGTGGCGATGATGGCCATCTTCTTCTGATCACTCATTTGCTCTCTCCTCCAGTGGTAACAGGAATCGGACCCGCCAGAGCCCCCTCCGCGCGGTCCGTCCCCAGTTGGTTAACAAGGTCGTGCAGCCGGTCCATACCCTAGCCCGATGCCTGACGCCCCCTGCGCCAGTCGCGGATCAGTGCACATCCGGCACAAATACCCAGTGCCGCCATGCTGGCCCAGACCGAAATCGGGACCAGAATCATGGCCAGCGCAAACAAAAGCCACGCCAGTATGGTCATGGTTCTCCTCCTGCACAACGTCTGCGGCCGGAAACCGCACCCGGTTGTGGCGTTGCTGGTTGCTGCGAGCCGCTGCGGGAGGAGGTCTGCGACCTACTACCCCTGGCGCTTCTCCGGCGCCTCCGGCTCGGCGTAGTCACGGGGCGGCTCCATGCCCGGTGTCGTCGGTGCCGCGGTCGGGGTCTCCGACTGCGGCGGGTTGTAGGTGTCCGTGGCCGAGGCGCGGCCGCCCTGGCGCGAGACCGGACTTGCGTCCACGAACTGGTTGTTGAGGCGCTGGATGTAGGCCTCGGCGCGGTCACGCAGCTGGTGCAGACGGCCGATCATGCGCCGCCCCATGCCCAGCGGGGCACGCCCCATCATCGGCCGCCACGGGCGCGTGTTCTTCACGAAGGCGGCACGCCAGTTGCCGGCGGCGGTCTCGGCAGGCAGGGTCCGGGCGATGCGCCGTGCGATCCAGCGCCGGTTGAAGAAGTGGATACCCCCGAGCACGATCGCCAGCACCGCAAGCCCGAAACCGGTCAGCAGCGGTCGTTCGCCCATGGCCTGCCAGACACTGCCGTCCGCCCAGGGCGCGATGCCTCCGGCCGACTGGTAGCCCACCAGCCCCAGGATTACCGCGACCAGCGCGAACATCCCGGCATCGAACTGCACCACCCGCCGCCGCCACTTTTCCAGCGCCTTCTGCAGCGCCGGCAGGGCATCCATCTCGATCGACTCGGCGATGGCCTGCAGCGAACCGAGGATGCGGTAGGAACGCGAGGAGCTGATCTCCTGAATCTTGGCGTGGATCTCCTCGCGATCGCGGCGGGACTTTTCCTCGTAGCGCTCGCGCACCTGCGGATCACCGATCTCCACCGCGGCGCTCTCGTTGTACAGGCAGTAGAAGCGGCCGGTCGCGTTGCCCTGACGCACCACGGCACGCTGCCAGGCGGAGACGACCTCTTCCAGGTTGTCCTCGCGCCAGGTGGTGTCGATCTGGTTGAGTATAAAGACCAGCTTGGTGAAGTCGTTGCGTTCGGCGACACGGTTGACGAGGTGTTCCAGGGTGTCGCGCATCGCGCCCGGCTCCGGGTGGCGGGCATCGAAGAACACCAGCACCAGGTCGGAGAGGTCGATGATGTGATCAGTCAGCTGCAGGATGGTCGCGCGCTGCTCGTCGGCGTCGAATCCCGGCGAGTCGATGATGATGCGTCCGCGCAGGCGCTCGGAATGCGCGGTCTTCATCGCCAGGAAGTGATCCACCGTGCGCCCGCCGCCATCGGTCAGCCGCTCGATCTCGTCGGACACGCGGTAGAACGGGAAGCGCGGATCGCCGTCCAGCGCCAGCCCCGGCAGCTCCTGCACGCGCTCGCTGCCGCCATAGCTGATCACGGTGAACTTGTCGTCCACCGCCTGCGATCCGCTGCGCTGCACGGTCACGCCCACGTACTCGTTGATGAAGGTGGACTTGCCGGCCGAGAAGGTCCCCAGCGTGGCGATCATCGGCCACCACGAAATGGTGAAGGCGTAGGAATCCTCGGTGGGGTCCAGCAGGCCCGCGGCATACCCGACCCGGTCCAGGTCGCGGAAGGGGTCCACCACGCCCTTGAGGACCGGATTCTCTTCGGCTAGACGGTCGCTCAGCAGCTTGAGCTGCTTGCGTACCCGGGGACCAGGTCGATTGAACATGCAGACTCCGTCAGACAGGTCGCGCGATCAGCGCGGGTAGTACGGACCCGGCGAACCCCGGACCGGACCGCCCTGATCGGTAAATGGGTTGAACATGTTCATCATACCCATTGGGCCGCCCACATTGCGATTCAGGCTCCACATGTCCTGCTGCATACCGATAATGGAACCCGCCATTACGCTGGTATCGCGCGTCATCGAGCTGATATTGGCATCCATCGAACGGGTATTGGAGGCGATCACCCCGACTTCGTCGTTCATCTTGCGCATCGTGGCATTGATCTCCGTCATCTGGTGATCCATGGAACTCATATGCGCGGCGATGGTGGACATGTCGCGGTCCACGACCCGGGTCATCTGCGAGATCTCCTCGGTCAGCTGACTGACATCCCGGGTCAGGCTGGTAATCAGCCAGAAGCCGTAGATCGCCAGCACCACGAAGGCCACCAGTGCGGCATAGACGATCAGTTCCAGTCGCCGCGAGCGGGCATCGGCCTCGTCGGCCTCCTTGCGCACGGCGCTGAACTCGTTGCTGTTCGGGTCACTCATCGGACGCCCCCGTAAAATGGTGAAAACGCAGCCGCCCCATCAGAACGCACCCACGGCGGCGCGGTCGATGATCGCCTCCAGCGACTCCTTCACGAACATCGCCTGCTCGCGCAGCTCCTCGGGCAGCGGGCGCCCCCCGTGGATCATCGGGTCCAGGTCCAGTGTCATCAGCCACAGGTTGCCGTTCTCATCCTCCTGCAGCACGATCCGGCAGGGCAGATATGCGGCCATGGCCGGGCTGTGCCGCACCATCTGTGCGGCGATGGTGACATCGCAGAACATGTAGATCTTCAGAAACGGGAAATCCTCACCGGTGACGCTGCGCACCTCCTCGCCCATCGGCAGCTCACCGACATTGCGAATGTTCAGCTCGTTGGCGACCAGGCGCAGGACGTCCTCCACCTCCTCGACGCCCAGCCCGGCCTCCACCTGGCGCTTGTACACCATGGCCTCCGCGGCATCGCCGGTCTCCAGCACCGTGCGCGCCATCTGCGAATAGACCTTGGGCGCCTGGGAATCCAGCGAGCGGGCCGGCCCCAGGTAGGGCTCGAGGGCAAAGATGGCGTAGCCGACCCCCACCAGCGCCAGTAGACCGATCACAGCCAGTGTATTGCGTATGAAGCGCATGGCCTCTCCTCCTTGTCACCCGCATCCCGGTCTGCCCGGCGCGCGGCGTTATTGTTTTTTGCGCCGGCGCCCGAACACGGCGACCGCGAGCGCATCCAGCTCGGCTGCGGCCTTGCCGCGCGGCTCCAGCTCGCGCACCGACAGTCCCTCGCTAAACGAGCGGCGGAATGCCATGCGCTGCTTCAGGCGCGGCTTCAGCAGCCGCACACCCTCGATCTGCTGCAGGGCCTCGTGGGTCTCGTCGGTCTCGCGCACGGCCTGGTGCGTGTCGGCGCGGTTGATGAATGCCAGGATCTCCGGGCGCTCTCGCGCGCCGCGCTGCTCCTGGATACGCGTCACGAAGCGATAGGTGGACCAGACATCCGCCTGGCTGGGCGGCACCGGGATCAGCACCCGGTCGGCACCCTCCACCGCGGCCATCAACGCCGCCATGTCCGATGCCCCGACGTCGATCAGGATCTCGTCGTAGTCGCCCGCGCGGGCGCGCGCCGCTTCCAGGTCCGGGGCCGCCTCCAGCATCGGCTCGAAGCCCTCTTCCTGGCGCACCTCCAGCACGTCACTAAGGGTGCGCTGGGGGTCGAGATCGACGGCCAGGGCGCGGCGGCGACTCTCGAGCAGCCACAGGGCCAGATTGAAGGCCACGGTGCTCTTGCCCGTACCCCCTTTCAGATTGGCAACGACGGTCTGCATAGAGCCTCTCCTGGGAACACTGCGGACTGCCGGCTGCGTTTCAGCCACCAGTCCGCAACGCTCGAAAACAGGGCCTGCCCGAAGCCGGGCAGACCCAACCGAGGGATGGACTTAGTTGCCCTGACCCTGCTGCTGCGGCATCTGACCCTGCGGGCCCCAGCCCTGCGGACCGTAACCCGGGCCATAACCGTAGCCGGGACCGTAGCCGTAACCCGGGCCATAACCGTAGCCCGGATGGCCGTAGCCGTGGCCCCGGCCGTAGCCGTGGCCGTGGCCGTGGCCATAGCCATGACCGCGGCCGCGACCGCTGGCGGAGAAGTCAAAGGCGCCATCGCCCATCATGTCGCTCATCATGTCGCCCATGCCCCAGTTACGGCCGGAGCCATACCCCGGGCCACCGAAGAACGGCATGCTGGGACCATAGCCATAGCCGGGACCGTACGGCCCGGGGCCGTACCCGTAGCCCGGACCGCCCCACTGGGCGGAGGCCATCATCGGGGCGGCCAGGCCACCCAGGGAAACGGCGAGAACTGCTGCCTTGACGAACTTGTTCATGGTGCTACCTCCTGAAGGAGTCATGCCCTCGAATCGATTACGCGCATGCGGGGAGGGCTTCTCGAACGCGCGCTTTACTGGTCAGGGGAACGGAAAACCACCCATGCCCCAGGGGAGGACCGGAATCGGCCCGCCCATGCCCGGGTATCCGGGTCCACCCGGATACCCGTATGGATCACCCCACGGCATCCCGCCGGGGGGGTGGAAGGACGGAGTACCGGGACCGCCGTACGGGTAGGCCGGTACCGGCTGTGACCGGTCGTGAACGGCGCCCGATTCGGCCCGCTGCGACGGGTCGTAATCACGCTCCGGAAAGCGCCCGCGCGGGCGCTCCGGTGCCGGGCGCTGCGTCTCCGGCGTAGCGGAGGCCCAGGGGTTCTGGCGTTCACTCGCTGCCAGGTCGGCAACCGGCCACAGGCAGACGGCGACCAGCACGATCGCGAGCACCGAAGCGCGCCGCGTCCGTTGGGGTCTCGTTTGCCCGGACTGCCTGCCCTGCATGGCGAACCGCCTCCGTCTCAAATCCACAGCGATGGGCACCAAGGCACCCGTCCATCCGCGATGACTGATCCGTGGATCAGTAGCCACCGCCCTCTTCCCTGGACTCACGACGCTCACGCATCATTTCCATGCGCCGCTCGCGCTGGCGCTCCATCTCTTCCTCGTAGGCCGCGCGCCCGGCCTCCATGGCCTTCTGGCGTGCCTCACGCATGGCCTGCATCTCTTCCATGCGTTCCTGGCGCTCGGCGTGCTGCGCCTGGATGCGCTCGCGCATCTCTTCCGGCATGTCCTCCGGCAGGTTGTCCGGATCAAACTCCGGCATCTGGCCGTAGCCCGGGCGCTGCTGCATGCCGTAGCCCGGCTGCATCATCCCCGGATGGCCGAAGCCGCCTCGCTGCGGGCCGGGCCCGTAGCCCGGACCATAGCCAAAACCTGGGCCATAACCCGGGCCATAACCCCGATAGCCACGCCCATACCCGTGGCCATAACCGTCGCCGTGACCGCGGCCGTAGCCCTGGCCGTGGCCACGCCCGGACATGCCGAAGCTGAAGTCACCGGAGCCTTCGCGCTGCTGCATCATCCCGCCGCCGGGATGCATGCCCATGCCATGGCCGTAGGGGGCGTGACCGTAGGGACCGGGCACCGGACCCTGCTGGCCCATCGCCGGACCCTGGCCGTAGCCCTGCTGCTCGTCGGCCTGGGCCACACCCAGGGCCAGCACGGATGCCACGGCGGCGCTGGCCAGCGCGGTGCCGATCGTTCGGGTATTGAATCGCTTCTTCATCGGGAACCTCCTTGAGGTCTTGCTTGCGTGATCACTTGAGTCGAATCCCGCGCCGGGCGCGGCCCTTGCCGGGCGTACCCGACTTGCCACCCCCCTTGGGAGTGGTGCCGCCCTCCTTGCGGCCGGTCTTGCTACTGGTCGAGGCGGATTTGGTGGTTCCACCGGTCTTCTTGTTGGACGCCGGCGCCGCGCGCTTGTTCGCCGTGCCACCACCGGATTTGGGGCCGCTGGCGGCCTGGCCGGACGTGCTCGCACGCCCTTTGCTCGGGCTACCCGCCCCGCCAGTGGTCGTCTTGGCCTTGGTCTGCGTCCTGGCCTGAGTCTTCGTCGTGCCACTGGACGCCTTCTTCGCGGTCTTCGTACCCGCGGCTCCGCTCCCGGCCGCGCCAGTCGCGCGGCTGGAGCCGCCCTTCGCAGACCGCGATTCCGTGGCGCCGGACGCGGACGTCGCCTTCGCCGACGCCGCGCGGGATGCCCCGCCGGCGCGAGAGGCGGATTTCTTCGGGCTCACGGCGGCATCGGTCTTCGCATCCGCGTTGCCGGAGGCCGGCGCCGGGGCCGCCGGCCTCCGGGGCTCGGCGGCGGGCTCTGGCGCTTCGGGGCGACTCGCCGGCTCGGGCGCCTGCGCAACCGGATCCGAATCCGGGGCACCGGTCGATTGGCGGTCCTGCGACTTGCCAGCGGCCGGGCCGGAGCCCATACCCGACGGCCCGCCACTCACCGGACCGCTACCGAAGCCCGAGGTGGAGCCACCGCCCGACGGGCCGCCCGGCCCGCCGCCACCGTCACGACGGCGCTCCAGCAAGGACCGGATCAGGCGCCACAGGGCAAACGCGAGATCGCGCAGGCCCTCGAGGAAGGCCAGGGCCAGGCACTTGAGATAGAGACCGGCGTACTGCACCGCCAGGGTGACCGGCCCGCCCTCGCGCGGACCGAAGAGGTCGTTGCCCGCAGCGGCGCCGGAGGCCGCGCCCGGAGCCGGGGCCGCCGCGCCGCCATGGCCGTTGCCGTTGCCATTGCCGGTTGCGCACACGGCCGTCGCCTCGCCGTTCTCGTTCAAGCTGGTCGGACAGAAGGCGCGGCGCCCGGAGATGCAGCCCAGCGGGATCACCACCAGGGTCAGCAGGGTGGCGACCACGGTGCCGAACATCAGCGAGATCGCCATGCCCTGGAAGATCGGATCGAACAGAATCACGCTGGAACCGGCCAGCAGAGCCAGCGCGGTGATGATGATCGGGCGGGTACGCGCTTGGCAGGCCATGATCATGGCATCGCGCACGTCGTGGCCCTCATCCACCGCCTGGCGGCCGAAGTCCACCAGCAATATCGAGTTTCTGACGATGATGCCCGCAAGTGCTATGAAGCCGATCATCGAGGTCGCGGTGAACTCGGCATTCATCAGCCAGTGGCCGGGGATAATCCCGATCAGGGTGAGCGGGATCGGGGCCATGATGATGCCCGGTAGCACGAAGTTGCCGAACTCCCAGACCACCAGCATGTAGATCAGGATCAGGGCGATGGCAAAGGCGATCCCCATGTCACGGAAGGTCTCGTAGGTCACGGTCCATTCGCCGCCCCACTCGAAGGCGGTGGAGCCGTCGTTCGGCGGTGGACCGAGCCAGTGGGGCTGCACCGTGCTGCCGTCCGGCAGGCGGTAATCCTGCAGCTGTTCCTGAACCTCGAGCATGCCGTACACCGGGGCTGCCAGGCGCCCGACCACCTCGCCGGTCACGTACTCCACCGGGCGCAGGTTCTTGTGGTAGATCGGCTCGTCCTGCGGGCGCTGCACGAATTCGCCCAGCTCCATCAGCGGGATCGAACCGCCCTGCGCGGTCGCCACCGGGATCATCTCGAGCTGGCGGATGTCGTTGCGGGTCGCCTCGGGCAGGCGCATCTCGATCAGGTGCGGCTCGACCAGGGACTGCGCCTTGATGTCGCCCAGGATCTGGCCACCGATGGCGGTCTCCAGCGTGCGGTTCACGGCCTCCACCGTGACCCCGCGGCGCAGGGCCTTGTCGCGGTCCACCTCGAAGTGCCACACGTGGTGCGGCGCCTGCAGGAAGCTGTCGACATCGGCCACATGCTCGGCCCGGGCGAACATGCCCTCGAGATCGCGTGCAACCGCGCGCCGGGTAGCGGCATCCGGGCCATACACCTCGGCCACCACCGACTGCAGCACCGGCGGCCCCGGCGGCATCTCGACCACCTGGATGCGCGCCCCGGCGGCGGACGCCATCGGGGTCAGACGCTCACGCGCCTCGGTGGCAATCTCGTGCGAGGTGCGGCTGCGATCACCCTTGTCCACCAGCTGCACCTGGATATCGCCCTGCCAGGGCTTGTCACGCAGGTAGTAGTGGCGCACCAGGCCATTGAAATTGAACGGTGACGCAGTGCCGACATAGGCCTGCAGACCGACCACCTCGTCCATCTCCCGCAGCACCCGGGCCATGTCGTGGCTCAGGGTGGCGGTCTCGGTCAGGGCCGTGCCCTCGGGGAAGTTCACCACTACCTGGAATTCGGGCTTGTTGTCCAGCGGCAGCATCTTCACGCGGACATCGGTGGTCACGAACAGGCTGACCACCAGGAAGAACACCACGATCACGCCGATCAGGAAGGCGTAGCCACGCACGCGGTTGTCGGCCAGCCCCGGGATCGCCTTGCGATAGAAACGGCCCAGCCGCTCGGCCTGGCGGTGTTCCTTGTCCGTGGCCTTTTCGAGGTACGCCATGCTCGGGCGCAGGCGCTGGGTCAGCCACGGCGTGAACACGAAGGCGGCGACCAGCGAGAACAGCATCGCCACCGAACCCAGCACCGGGATCGGCTGCATGTACGGGCCCATCATCCCGGAGACGAAGCCCATCGGCAGCAGCGCCGCGATCACGGTGAAGGTGGCGAGGATGGTCGGATTGCCGACCTCGCGCACGGCATCCACCGAGGTCTCGGTATCGATCCCGCGCTTCATCAGCCAGCGCCGGTAGATGTTCTCCACCACCACTATGGCGTCGTCGACCAGGATGCCGATGGAGAAGATCAGCGCGAACAGGCTCACGCGGTCAATGGTGTAGCCCAGCACCCAGGCGCTGAATACGGTGAACAGGATCACCACGGGGATCACGATCAGCACTACCAGCGCGGCGCGGAACCCAAGGAACAGCCCGACCAGGATGGTCACCGCGAAGGTGGCGATGAACAGCTTGAAGATCAGCTCGTTGACCTTCTCGTTGGCGGTCTTGCCGTAGTCGCGGGAGACGGCGACCTCGACGTTGTCGGGGATCACACTGCCCTTGAGCTGCTCCAGGCGCTCGAGCACGTGATTGGCGACCGTGACGCCGTTGCTGCCGGGCTTCTTGGCGATGGCCAGGGTTACCGCGGCCGCACCCTCCGGCGCCGCCGCCGGATCGACCGCCGCCGGGCCGGAGTAGTGCCGTACGAATCGCTCCAGCTCACCGGGGCCATAAGTCACCTCGGCCACGTCGCTCAGGTAGACCGGCTGGCCGTCGCTGACCGCCACCAGCAGCTGCTCCAGATCCGCCGCGCCGGTGAAGAAACGCCCGGTATACACCGCGGTGCTCAGCCCGCCACTCTCGATGCGGCCGGCCGCCCCCTCCACGTTCGCGGCCTGTACCGCACGGGCAATCTGTTCCTGGCTGACACCGAAACTGGCCAGGCGCTCCGGGCGGAGCTGGATGCGCAGGCGTTCCTCGCGACCGCTGACCACGAAGCTCTGGCTGGTATCGGGGACCTCGTTCAGCTGCTGCTGGGCATCCAGCGCGATCTGGCGCAGCAGGGCATCGTCCACCTCGTGCGACCAGAAGGTCAGGTTGACCACCGGCACGTCGTCCGCGCCCTTGGCCTTGACCAGCGGCTCGCTGACGCCGGGCGGCATCAAGTCACGGTTCGCGAACAGCTTGTCATGCACCTTGACGATCGAGGACTCCATGTCCTCGCCCACGTCGAACTGCACCGTCACCATCGCCTCGCCGCGATGCGAGACGGAATAGACGTTGTCCACCCCCGAGAGCTCGCTCATCAGCCGCTCCAGCGGCCGCGCGGCCAGGCTCGCCACCTGCTCCGAAGGCACCCCCGGATACGACACCATGATGTCCACCATGGGCACGGAGATCTGCGGGTCCTCCTGGCGCGGCGTGACCATCAGGCCGAGGATGCCGATCGCGATACTCGCGAGCAGCAAAAGGGGTGACAGCGGCGAATGGATGAACGCCGCCGCCATGCGCCCGGCGATACCGAGATCCCCGTGTTTCTGCCGGAACCCGCTATCGGATTTTTTTTGGTCTTCCGCCATCAGGTCTGAAACATCCCTTGTTGCTTGCGCATCCGCATCCCCTGGCCCACCGGACTACATCCGGTTCCAGGGGTCGGCCTCGAGCGAACGCGGGCCGGAGGTGTCGCGCCCGACCGGCTGGCCGGAACGCACACCGGCGTCCGGGCGCGCCAGGATCTGCATGCCCGCCTCCAGCCCCGAGGTCACCACCACCTGGTCACCGCGCATGCCGCCCAGGCGCACCATGCGCACACGCACCGAACCCTCGCCGTCGAGTACCGCCACCCGCGGCAGCGCGCCGCCGGGGATCAGCGCCGAGCGCGGAATCACCACCCGCTCACCCGCGACCTCGCCCTGCGGCAGATGCACCGCCGCGTGCATTCCCGGCCCCCCGCGCACGCCCTGCGGCAGGTCGAACTTGACCGTAACCGTGTGGCGCTGCGGGTCGGCCAGCGGGAAGATCTGCGCGACCCGAGCCTCCACCGCGTCGCCGGTATCCAGGCGCACATGCACGTAATCGTCTTCCTGCAGCCCGGCCACCAGCCGCACCGGCACTTGGGCCTCCACCCGCAGAAACTCGACATGCCCGAAGCTCACCAGCGGCTGCCCCGGCTGCACCGTGTCGCCCGCCTCCACGTGCTTGTGCATCACCAGGCCATCGAAGGGGGCCTCCGAGCGGGTGTCGCGGATCGCCGCATCCAGCTCGGTGACCCGGGCACGGGCCTGCTCCCAGCGCGCCTGTGCCTGATCCACGCCGATGTAACGCGAGTAGAGGTCGGTGCGCCGGTCCAGCGCGGGATCGCCGAAGCCCATGAACTGGCCCATCGGCTGGGTAAACATCTGGTCGAACATCGACGGCACGCCCATGCCCGGCATCTGGCCCAGGCTGCGCGACTGTGGCGCGATCATCTCGCGGCCGTACTGCATCTGGGCCTCGCGGATCGCGGACTCGGCGGTACGCATCTCGGCCTGCGCCGCCAGGCGCTGCGCGCGCAGGCGGTCATCACTGATGGCCACCAGCACCGCACCCTGCTCGAAGCGGTCCCCCTCGGCCCCGGCCACCTCGATCACACGCCCGGCCGATTGCGCGGTCAGGGTCACCTCGCGGAACGGGATCACGGTCCCGCTGACGACTCGGGTCGCGGCCCGGTCGGGCTCGACGGTCACCACCTGGCTGGAGGCATGGGCGGCCAGCGGGCCGGCCAGCATCAGGGCCACCGCCCCGCGCAGAAAGATCCGGAAAAATCGAGCAGGCATGGTCGTCGTCACCTCGCGCCGAGGACCGCAATGGGAGAAAGGGCCGGGTCGGGCCGCGTCGCGGCCGACCCGGCACCCGCCTGGAACACCGTCACCACGGGAAGGCCCGCAGCTGCGGGCGCGGCGATCGATCTCGTCCACGCAGTGACGGCGGCATTGCCATTCGGGCAAGTGTCCATCGTCCTGTATGTAGAAGAACTCATCCCCGGCTACAAGCAACGCATATGCCAAGATAATGGTTTTCTTATAAATCAATCAGTTGTTAATGATGTACTAATACTACAGAAACGACTGTTGCAACACCCCCGTTTCGCGCTATAACCGATACAGGGACTGGCGAAACGGGCATCGTTCGGGCGTTGCAACGGATACGCCGTGTTGCAACACCGCATCGCTTCCGCCACCCCGTCCAACAAAAAGAACAAGGAGAGGGGATGACCACAACCGAGCTGGCCGAGATCTGTATCCGACACAGTCGAGACCCACACCTCATCAGCGATGCCCGGGGCCGCGTGCTCTTCGCCAACCCGGCCTTCCACCAGACCCTCCAGATCCCGCCGGGGACCCGCCTCACCCTGGATCAACTGGGACCGCTCAACCTCGAGACCCACCTGAAAGAGGCCGCCATCGCCGCCGGCGAGCCTGCCGACGCCAGCCGCACCAGCCAACCCCTGCACTTCTCGCTGATGGCCGAACTGGATGACGAGACCCTGCCGTTGGAGGTCATCAGCCAGCCGCTGAGGCTGAACGATGACGCTCGCGCCCTGCGCCTGATCACCCTGCAGCCCCAGCGCCGCCGTACCACCGCGGTCGAGACCATCCACGAGGACGGCCGCGACGGGCTCGATGACAGCCATTTCCACTCCTTTGATGCTGAATGCCGCAGTGCACTGCAGTTCGCGCGCCGCATCGCAGCCAGCGATGTGCGGGTGATGCTGCTGGGCGAGTCCGGGACCGGAAAGACCCGCCTGGCACGCGCCATCCACCGCTCCAGCCGCCGCACCAGCGCCCCGTTCGTGGAGATCAACTGCGCAGCCATCCCCGAGGAGCTGCTGGAATCCGAGCTCTTCGGTCATGCCCGCGGAGCCTTCTCCGGCGCGGTCGCCGATCGCATCGGTCGCTTCGAATCGGCCGACGGCGGCACCCTGTTTCTGGACGAGATCGGCGAGATGAGTCAGCGCCTGCAGGCCAAGCTGCTGCGGGCGGTCCAGGACGGGGCCTTTGAACGCGTCGGGGAAAACGAGACCCGCCAGGTCGACGTGCGCATCCTTGCCGCCTCCAACCAGGACCTGCGCGCCCGCGTCGAGGCCGGCGAATTCCGTACCGACCTGTTCTATCGGCTCGCGGTCGCCTCCGTGGAGATCCCGCCGCTGCGCAGCCGCCCCCAGGACCTCGCGGCGACCCTCGAGACCTACGAGGTCCACAACGGCATCCGCATCGCCCCGCGCCTGAGGCAGCGACTGCAGGAACACCCGTGGCCGGGCAACTTCCGGGAGCTGGAAAACGTCCTCGAGTGCCTGAGCCTGCACGCCCGCGACGGCCAGGTGGACGACTTCCCGCTACCGCGTCCGATCCGTATCGACGCCGCCCACGACGCCGGCGTCGACCGCGCAGCCGGGGACACCACGGCGCCGGCGCGCGCCCCGTCCGCGGGCGCCAACGGGCATGCCGCGAAATCCGGGCCGGAGCTCACCGGCGCCGAACACCCGGAGGCCCGGCGCCTGCGCGAGGCCCTGATCGCCAACGCCGGCAACCGTTCCCAAACCGCGCGCTCCCTCGGCATGGACCGCAGCACCCTCTGGCGCAAGCTGCATCGCTACCAGCTGGTCTGAGCGCGGCGCCTGCCCCGGCGCGTCACCCCCCCAAAAAACAAAGGCCCCGCAGGTGATCCACCTACGGGGCCTTTTGTCTGTCGTGCCGGGCCCGGAAGATCCCCGGGTCCGGCACGCTATCTCACCTAGCGGTACTGGCGCAGGTGCGGGGCGCCATCGCGGTGATGACGGTCATACACCGGCGCCAGGCGCTCGATCAGGGCCCGCCGTTCACGCACCGGCAGCAGCCCCAGGGCGCTGTCCCAGGCCTGCATCGCCGCGTCGGCCTCCCCGGTGGCATACAGGGCGTTGCCCAGTTCGCCGTAGAGGTCGGCACGCTGCACCGAGGTCGCCGGAATCGCCTGCAGGGCGTCACGCAGCACCTCCACCGCGGCCTCGGGGCCATCGCTCCAGTACGCCGCACGCCCCGCCTCCAGCGCATCCTGCACCTGACGCGCGATCTGCTCTTCGCTCATCGGCTCGCCGGTCGCGCGCTCGCGCGCCTGTTCCTGCGGGTCCGGAATCGGGCGGTGCATCCCGGTGGGTTCTTCGCGCTCGTAGGCCTCGCCGGTCATCGGGTCCATGTCGCCCTCCGACAGGCGGCCCTCGGCCGGTGTCGTCTCCGGCGTGGTATCTTCCGCCACCGCAACGGCCTCGGTCTCCGCGTCCTCCGGTACCGCCTCCACGCTGGGGGCCAGCAGGTCGCGGGCCGACCACGCGATCAGCCACAGCACGATCGCGATCAGGACCCAGTAGCGATTGACGAAACTTCTCTGCTTGTTGTCTGCCTGTTCCATGCCTCACCTTTCCCGGTTGATCCAAGGCGAAGGGCCGCCCCTTCGCACGCTCCTGAATTTATCCTGCACCGATCCGGCCTCGGCTTCCAGCGCGAACCGGTCACAGCCTGTGGACAACAAAACCGCGGCATAGCTCCCGACCCGGTCGCGGATGCCTCGTGTCAGCGCCAGCCCAGCACGTCCTGGTGGCCCACGGTCAGCTCGACCGTGCCGGCGGCCAGCGCCTGCGCACGCGCATCGCCCCAGGCCTGCAGATCCCCGGCCCGCTCCGGGCGAATCGCGGCCGCCGCGCCCACCCAGCCCTCGATCAGGGCCGCCCCCAGCGCCGCCTGCTCCACGCCGATCCGCCAGTCACTCGCGGCGACCTGTACCCGGTAGCCGAGCGCCTCCAGCTGCTCCGCGCAGGTCGCGGCCGCCGCGGGTCCCAGTGCCGGCCCGAACCCCTTGTCCGAACGCTGATGGCGATTGACCCAGGCCTCCACGTCGGCATCCAGCGGGTGCGGCCGCGACCAGCGCATGCGGCCGTCATAGCTCAGCGCGAACAGCACGGCGGCCCCCTGCCCGGAACAGGCCGCGAGCAGGCGCTGCAGCCACTCCCGCGAGACCAGATCGAGCAGGGCCGAGCCGGTCACCAGGGCCTCGTCGCCGGCCAGCGCCACGGCCGGATCCGAGGCCAGATCGCAGCGTTGCCTCTCGATCTCGACCCCGGCGCAGGGCGCCAGCGCCTGCGCCAGCAGCCCGGCATCGTGATCCACAAGCCGCCAGTGCTGCGGCCGCGGCAGCCGCGGCGCGAGATAGCGCAGGTTGGACCCGGTGCCGCTGCCCAGGTCGGTCACCCGGATCACCGCCGATCCCGCCCCCGCCAGCGCCTCCCGCAGCGCGGTCGCCAGGGCCTCGGGCCGCGCCGCATGGTCCGCCGGTTCCCGCAGTTGCAGCCAGTCCGGGTCAAAGGTCTCGGTCATGCCAGCCACTCCTTCAGGGTCCGCTCCAGTGCATCCACCGCGCCCGCCCAGTCCGGGCGCGCGGCCATCGCGGCACGCCCGGCCCGGCCCATCTGCTCGCGGGTCGCGGCATCCTGCAGCAGCGCATCCAGCGCCGCCGCCAGCGCGGGCACATCGCCCGGGGGCAGCAGGCAGCCGGCCGCCGCGGGCACGGTATCGGGTATCGCACCGCCGGTCGTGGCCACCACCGGGAGCCCGCGCGCCATGGCCTCGGTAAAGGCCATGCCATAGCCCTCGTAGGCACTGGGCAGCACGAACAGCGAGGCCCGCGCATACCAGCCCTCCAGCGCCGCCTCGTTACACTCCCCCGCCCATTCGATACGGTCAGCGATGCCAGCGGCGGCAATCGCCGCCTCCACCCGCCGGGCATACGCCGGATCGCGGGAGCGGGAACCCACCAGCGCCGCGCGCCAGGGTGTCGCCTCCAGCCGCGCCAGCGCCTGCACCAGTTCCAGCTGGCCCTTGCGCGGCACCACGGACCCGACCGTCAGCAGCAGCGGCGGTTCCCCCCGCCCCGGACCAACCGCCTGCGGGTGCGGCGCAACACCCGGCGGTACGGCGCGCAGCCGTGCCGGGGCCAGCCCCCAGCCGGCCACCTCGCGGGCGGTATGCTCGCTGGTGGCCAGCACCCCGTGCGCCAGCCCCAGCGCGGCCCGCTCGGATTCCAGCAGTGCCCGCGCGCGCGCCGCGTCGAGGCCGGTCTCCAGCCCCAGCGGGTGATGCAGCAGGTAGATCAGGCGCAGGCGTTCGGCATGCCGCGCCAGCACATCCGGGAAGGCCCCGGCGGCGAGGCCGTCGACGACCACCCCCGAGCCGTCGGGAAGCCCCTCCAGGGCGGCCGCCAGGGCCGCCGCGGCGGCAGGCTCCGGGCCGGGAAACGCGCCCGCCAGCTCGTGCACGTCCACCCGCCAGCCGCGCGCGCGCAGACCGGACACCAGCTGCGCATCATAGCGGTAGCCCCCGGTGCGCTGATTCAGCGCCCCGGGCACGAGCACGGCCAGGCGATGCATGCGGCGGACGGGGCGCGCTATGGCGCCGCCTCGTAGCTGGCCCAGGCCACATGCGATTCGTTCAGGGTCACGCAGACCGCATCGAGGTCACGGGCCGATTCGCCCAGCTCGCCGGCATGGATGGCCCGGGCCACACGCTGATACAGCTCGTGGGCGAGAAATTCGGTGGTCGTGTTGCAGCCGCGAAACTCCTCGCGCTCGTCCAGATTCTGGTAGTTCAGGTCGGCCAGCAGGGCCTTCACCACCTCGGACGCGCGGCCGATATCGACCACCAGACCGTCGGCATCCAGCGCCTTGCGACGAAAGGTGACATCGACCACATAGGTCGCGCCGTGCAGCTTTTGCGCGGGGCCAAAGGTCTCCCCGGCAAAGCTGTGGGCGATCATGAAGTGGTCACGGACATTCAGGCTGTACATCGGGCATTTCCCCGTGGTTCGCAAAGGTTCGCAGGCATTCAGTAACGGATACGATGGCAGAGCGTCTGCGCCGCCTCCGGCCCGGTCACGCGCGCCATCACCGTCGGCAGGTCGGCGAACGCATCCTCCCCGGTAATCAGGGCATCCAGGGCCGGTTCGGTCAGGAGCGACAGCGCCAGCGCCAGGCGCCGCCGGTAGTCCCAGCGCGCGGCGCGGTCGGGCGGCAGACGCCCGACCTGGGAACTGCGCAGCGTCAGCCGCCGCGAGTGAAAGCCCTCGCCCAGCGGCACCGGTACGGCGCGGTCGCCGTACCAGCTCATCTCCACCACGCGCGCCTCCACACCCGCCAGCGCCAGGGCCTGTGTCAGACCGTCCGGGTTGCCACTGGCGTGCAGCACCCGATCGAGCCCCTGCAGGTCAGCATCCGCAGCGGCAGCCGCCGGCGTGGCCAGACGCAGCCCCAGCCGCTCCGCCACCGCCGCACGCGCGGGGTTGGGGTCGATGACGCTGACCTCGGTGCCCGGGATGGCCCGCAGCAGCCAGGCCGCCAGCAGCCCGACCACCCCGGCCCCAATCACCGCGATACGGTCCCCGGGACCGACCCGGGCATCCCAGACTGCGTTGATCGCGGTCTCCAGGTTGGCGGCCAGCACCGCGCGCTCGGAGGGTACCGCATCCGGGATCGGCACCACCGCCGTGGCCGGCACCACATACGCGCTTTGATGCGGATACAGGCAGAAGACCCGCTGGCCCGGCTCGATCCCGGAGTCGCCCCCCGCCTCGCCGCCCTCGATCACGCCGACGCTGATATAGCCGTACTTCACCGGCCCGGGAAACGCCCCTTCCTGAAACGGCGCGCGCATCGCCTGGTACTGGCTCTCGGGCACACGGCCATGGAACACCAGGGATTCGGTGCCCCGGCTGATGGCCGAGAACCGGGTGCGCACGCGCACCTCACCGGTGCCGGGTTCCGGCAACGGCTGCGGGCGCAGCTCGCCGGTGCCCGGCGCCATGACCCAGAAGGCCTGCTCCGGCGTCATCACCAGCACCCGGAACCCGACGCGACCGGCTTGCGGCATTTCATCGTCATCCGCGCAGTGTGGGCGAAGCGCCGGATCAGCGGCAACTCCCGCCACGGCCCGTGGTCCATCAAACAAACCCGGGCGCACGCGCCGGAGGGCTACAATCCCGACATGATCTCGTCCGATCTCAAGCCATACCCCGGCGCACGCCTGCGCAACGGTGCCCGTACCTGGGCCGCAGACTGGGTGCTGGCCGGTCTCTGCGGGCTCGGCGTCACGCTGGCCCTGCAGGCCCATACCGGCCTCTCCGGCCCTGCGCTGCCCCTTGCCTACGGCCTGCTCTGGCTCGGGCTGGGCGGGCTGCTCGCGGGCACGACGCCGGTGGCCGGCCTGCTGCCCGGTCGCCGCGGGCCCGGCCCGGCCAACCGAATCACGCTGCTGCGCGCGAGCCTGACCGTCCCGCTGGCGGCCCTGGTGCTCACAGCCCCCGCAGCGGACACCCTGCTGGCGCTCTGGATCATCGCCCTTGCGGCCGTGGCCCTGCTGCTCGACGGCGTCGACGGGGCGGTGGCCCGCCGCAGCGGCAGCAGCACGGCCTATGGCGCACGCTTCGACATGGAGCTGGACGCCGCGATGATCCTCGCGCTGGCGCTACTGGCCTGGCAGCTCACCCCGGTCGGTCCGTGGGTCGTCCTGATCGGGCTGATGCGCTACGCCTTCGTGCTGGCCGCCCGGCCATGGCCATGGCTGGCCGCGAGCCTGCCGCCCAGCCGTCGGCGCCAGGCGATCTGCGTCCTGCAAACCGTGGTCCTGCTGCTGGTGCTGACCCCCGCGCTGCCCGCCGCTGCGGCCAGCGCCGTCGCCCTGGGCGGCCTGCTCGCGCTGACTCTCTCCTTTGCCGTGGATATCCACTGGCTGTACCACCACTCGACGCCCGCTGATGGAGGTGCGCAATGACCCCTACCCGCAACAACCGATCCCCCCAAAACCGGCTCGGGTGGATGCCCTCCCTGCTGCTGGCACTCGCCCTCGTCCTGCCCGGCAGCGCGCTGGCCGGGACCGACCGCTGGGTCATCGACCCCGACCACTTCGCGGTCGGGTTCCTGGTGGACCATGCCGGTTTCGCCAAGGTCATGGGGATGTTCCTGGAGGCCGAGGGCGAGTTCAGCTTCGACCCCGCATCCGGCGAGCTGGAAGGCGGCTACTTCGTGATCCAGACCGACAGCGTGTTCACCAACCATGCCGAGCGCGACGACCACCTGCGCAACCCGGACTTCCTGAATGTCGAGGAATACCCGGAGATGCGCTTCACCGCCACGCGCTACCAGCCCACCGGCGACAACACCGGACGCCTGAGCGGCGGGCTGGAACTGCTCGGCGAGACGCGCACCATCCACCTGGACGTGACCATCAACAAGGTCGCGCGCTATCCGTTTCCGCTCGGTGGCCTGTTTGGCCGTCCGTACGTGCTCGGCGCATCAATGCGCGGGAGCTTCAACCGCTCGGACTTCGGCATGACCTACGGCCTGACGCGCGACATCGTCGGTGACGAGGTCGAACTGATCATCGAGTTCGAGGCCCAGCGCCAGTAACCTCGAACGGCCGGATGGATTCACCGCGAAGCGCACGAAGAAGGGCAAGGACGGACTGCACCACAGAGGGCACTGAGGACACGGAGAAGGACTGACGACAGGGCGGCGCGCGCTGGAGTCGACGTGGCTGACCGGCGCGCAGGGCACGGGGCCACGCTCCCCCGTCATCCCGGCCCCAGCGTCCCCTCTTCGTCATCCCGGCCGTAGCGCAGCGGAGAGCCGGGATCTCCACACGCCGGTCCAGCCCCAACGTACGGGTACCCCATACCGTTGAGATCCCGGATAACCGCCGCGCGGTTTCCGGGATGTCGAAGCAGGGGACGGCTGGAGACCCGGGCACGCACCGACCTTGAGCCTGGCTGACGCTCGTTGCTAATCAGGTTCTGAAAAAAAATCCGGTTCAAGGGCTCAAGTCTGCGGCGATGCCGCCGTCACCGGGGGCAGGTCCGTCCCGCGCTTGAGCGCAACGGGCCTGTACATTCAGAACCGGGAGTACCGTGATGGACGCAAGCGCGATTGCCGCGATGGCCACGCAAAACAGCCAGCAGCAGCTGGCGCTGCAGAAGGACGTGGCCGTGCAGAAGAAGGCGATGGAGTCGCAGGAGGTTGCCGCCCAGTCCCTGCTGCAGGCGATGCCCGACATCGGCGAGATGCAGGCCGCCACTCAGGGCCTGCCGGACAACGTCGGCACCAACATCAACACCACCGCCTGAGACGTTACCGACCATCCGCCCAGAAAGGCCCCGGCGCATCCATGCCCGGGGCCTTCACATTACGGGGCCATCACCGGCCCTGCTCCGGCAACGATCGACTTTCTCCGTGTCCTCCGTGACCTCTGTGGTTACATGCCCTTGCCCTTCCTTCGTATCTTCGTGCCCTTCGTGGTGAACAAACGCCCTTGCCCTTTATCCCCCATCCACGGGCGCGCGGCAGACCCGTGCCGCGAAGCGCCGCATCACGCCGCGCGCGACGCGGTCATCGGGGTCGATGCAGAAACCGGCGCGCTCCACCGCGGCCTCGGTATCCCGGTTCGGGTGACAGCCGCCGGTGATGCAGGTCCAGGCCGGCTGCACCCGGTCCTGGGCGCGGGCCAGCAGCGGCCGCGTATGACGCACATGCTCCAGCATGCGCAGCTCGCCCGCCTCCGCCAGCACCCGACGCACCTCGCCGAGCGCCTGTGGCGGGTCCTGCACGCTGCAGAACACCAGGCCGGAGACCACGGTATCGAAGGTGCCATCGGCAAACGGCAGGGCCTCGGCCCGCGCCACTACCAGCGCCGCGGAAGGCGCCCTGCGCCGGGCCCGGCGCAGGGCCGCCAGGTCCGGGTCGATGCCGATAACCCGCTCCGGCCCCGCGTACAGCGGCAGGTCGCGCCCGGTCCCGCAGCCGATCTCCAGCACCCGGCCCCGCGCACCCGTGACCAGCCGCCGGCGCCAGCGGCGCAGGCCAAGCACCTCGGCCACGCTCATCAGGCCGTCATACAGCCAGGGGATCTGTTCCAGTCCGCGCATCCGACCTCCAGAGGGCCGTGCCCAGCCGGAGGCCGCCCCGGCACGGCGGTTCGCAGGCAAAACGTGAACGCCACCACATTCTTTCGGCCCCGCGCAGGAACCTGTTCCGGTGCGGCCTGTCCACGTACTTAAGTTGCGGGAAATGTCGGCTCCCTGGCAACGGCAGCCGATATCCGCCGTTCAGACGCGAACCCTCCATCACACGGGTGTCTGAACGATTTTGGGCCCGGCCATCGCGCCGGGCCTTTTTTTGTCCGCGCGACTCAGCCCGCGGTGCGGCCAATCAGGTTCAGGAATTCACGGCGGGTGCGGCCGTCCTCGCGGAACGCGCCCAGCATCACCGAGGTCGCCATGGAGGAGTGCTGCTTTTCCACCCCGCGCATGGTCATGCACATGTGCTTGGCATCCACCACCACACCAACCCCCTTGGCCCCCGTGACCTGCATCAGCGCCTCGGCAATCTCGCGGGTCAGGCTCTCCTGGATCTGCAGGCGGGCGGCGAACATGTCCACAATGCGCGCGATCTTCGACAGGCCGATCACCTTGCCGTCGGGCAGATAGGCCACATGCACCTTGCCGATGATCGGCAGCAGGTGATGCTCGCACATGGAGTACAGCTCGATATCGCGCAGCAGCACCATCTCGTCGTTGTCGGAGGAAAACAGCGCCCCGTTGACGATGGTATCCAGGTCCTGGTGGTAGCCGCGCGTCAGGTACTGCATCGCCTTGGCGGCGCGCATCGGCGTATCCAGCAGGCCCTCGCGCTGCGGATTTTCGCCCAGCCCGGCGAGGATCGCACGGTAGTGTTCGGCCAGGGCCTCGGGGGCCGCCAGCGGCTGGCCGGCGGCCACCACGGGCCCGGCGTTGATGCGGGCTTGTGCATCCATGGTCGAATCCTTGTCTTCGCTCATTCTTGCTTGTTCCTCGTTCCGGCCCGGATCAGGCCACCAGCGTCACCGCAAGCCCGGAGGCCAGGGCCAGCATAGCCCCCGCCGTCAGCACCAGGCGCAGGCCCAGGTAACCCGGGGGCAGGGCCCGCTGACGCAGGCTCATGCGGTCCACCCAGAGCACCCCAAGAAACAGGGCCGCCAGCGTCATCAGGGCCTCCGGCAGCGGCTGCAATACGGCCAGCCACGCCAGGATGGACGGCACGACCGCCCACACCGGGGCCTGCAGCGGCCCCACGCGGTGCTGCCGGTCCGCCAGGTAGATGCCCCAGTGGATCGCCCCCAGGAACGACAGGATCACCGCACCATAGAGCGCCAGGGCCTCCAGCGCGAAAGCCTGCCATTCCGGCTGGGCCATCCAGGCCGCCGCCCCGAAAAACACAAAGGGTATCAGGCCGCCATAGCCCAGTACCTGCAGGGCCGGCGCCGGTGCATCCGGTCGCACCGTATCCGCGGGTGCGCGGGTCGCACTCGTCCCCAGATACGCGCGCAGCTCCGGAAGGCCGCCAATCGCGCCGTCGCGGGCAACAAAGAAGGGCAGCACCGAGGCACCCGTCGCCTGCTGCAGGGCATGGAACTGCTCGCGATTGTGCGCGGAACCCATGCCCCACTCCAGGCGCAGCCAGCGCCCCGGGCGCGTCGCCTCCAGCAGGGCCTCGGCCTCGCGCAGGTCCGACAGCCCCGAGGTGATGGCCACGATCTCGTGGGTCGCCAGCGCCTCGCCTACGGCTGCCGGCCAGGCCGCATCCGGCCGGTCGTTTCCGCTGTCCTGTGCCACGTCGTACTCCTTTTCTTCACCGCTCGCCGCATCCGGTCCGGCCTCGATTTTCGCCTCCAAGGGTCGATACCGGAGCCAAGGCTATTTACAGTGATTGTACAGCTATTGTATAAGTTGTCCATCACCCCCTGGTCTGGAGATTCTCTGCCATGAAACGCTCGCGCATCGCTGTCATCGGCGGCGGCATCGCCGGCCTGTCGGCGGCCTGGATCCTCCAGACCCGGCATCAGGTCCGGTTGTTCGAGGCCGAACCCGCGCTCGGGGGCCATGCCCACACCGTGGAGGTCACCGATCCGCAGGGCCCGACCGCCATCGATACCGGGTTCGTGGTGTACAACGAACGCAACTACCCGCTGCTGACGCGGCTGTTCGCGGAGCTGGACGTGGCCACCCAGGACACCGACATGTCCTTCGCCTACTCGCGCCAGCCCCATGGCGTGGAGTATGCCGGGTCGGATCTCAACACCCTGTTTGCCCAGCGCCGCAACCTGCTGCGCCCGCGCTTCCTGCGCATGGCCAGCGACATCCTGCGTTTCAACCGTCTCGGCAGGATGCTGTTCGAGCGTGGCGAGAGCGCGAACGGCACCCTGGGAGCGTTCCTCGACCGCCACCGCCTCGGCCGCGGCTTCGCCGAGGACTACCTGCTGCCCATGGCCGCGGCGATCTGGTCCTGCCCGCCCGAGGAGATCCGCGAATTCCCGGCCGCCAGTTTCCTCCAGTTCTTCTACAACCATGGCCTGCTGGATCTGCGCGACCGGCCGCAGTGGCGCACGGTGACCGGTGGCAGCCGCGAATACGTGCAGCGCCTGGCCGCAAGGCTGGAACCGGGCACCACCGTCCATCGTCCGGTGCGGGCGGTGCTGCCCGAGTCCGGCCAGTGGCAGGTCCTGACGGATGACCAGGTCTCCGGCTTCGACAGCGTCGTGTTTGCCTGCCACGCGGATACCGCCCGCTACCTGCTGAACGCCGCGGACCCCACGCGTGACCGCCTGCTGGCGGCCTGCCGATTCCAGTCCAACCGCGCCGTGCTGCACACCGACCCGGACCTGATGCCGCGCTCGCGGCGGGTCTGGTCGTCGTGGAACTACCTCAGCGGTCACCACGGCGATTCCCGCAGCCGGGTCTCGGTCTCCTACTGGATGAACCGCCTGCATCGGCTGGAACGACGCCAGGACTACATCATCAGCCTGAACCCGCTGCGCGAGCCCCACCCGACCACGGTACTGCGCGAACAGAGCTGGGAGCACCCGGTGATGGACACCGCCGCCGAGGCCGCACGCGCACGGCTGGCCGCGACCCAGGGCGAGGACGGCCTGTACTTCGCAGGCGCCTGGATGGGCTACGGCTTCCACGAGGACGGCCTGCGCTCGGCAGTACACGTCGGCCAGGCCATGGGCATCGAACCGCCGTGGTCACAGCCGATCGGCACACGGGGCGCACCCGCCCACAGTCCACTCGACACCCGACCGGTTGCGCACAGGGGCGGTCCCGCCCCTGCCGGCGCGCCCGCCGCACGCTCGCGGGCCGCCTGAATGGACGCGGCCCTGGTACCCGGCTGGGTGATGCACCAGCGCTTTTTTCCGCAGCAGTACCGGTTTCGCTATCCGGTCATCAGCGCGCTGTTCGATATCGACCGGCTGGCGGAAACCACCCGGCGCTGCCGCCTGTTCTCGCTGGACCGGCGTAACCTGTTCAGCCTGCGCACGCGTGATCACGGCCCGCGCGACGGCCGCCCCTGGCGCCCCTGGATCGAGACCCGCCTGGCCGAGCACGGCATCGAACTCGCCGGCGGCCGCATCCGCCTGCTGACCATGCCGCGGGTACTCGGGCACGCCTTCAACCCGCTCAGCATCTGGTATGCCTGGCATGCCGACGGGGGGCTGCGTGCCATCCTGCTGGAGGTGCGCAACACCTTCGGCGAGCACCACCACTATCTGCTGCACGAGAACGGCGCACCCATGGCCCTCCCGGTACGCCAGCAGAAGGACAAGTCCTTCCACGTATCACCGTTCATCGACATGCACGCGCGCTACGCCTTCACCCTGACGCCCCCGCGCGCGGAGGCCGGTGCCTCCCTGCGCATTGCCATCAACGAATACCAGGACCAGGAACTGATGCTCACGGCCACCCAGCACGGCCGTCTGCGCCCGTTCAACGACCGTGCGTTGCTGGGCGCATTCCTGCGCAAGCCCTGGATGACCCTCAGGGTCCTGCCCCTGATTCACTGGCAGGCACTCAGGATCTGGTGGCGCGGCGGGCGCTATCACCCGCGCCCGCCGCGTCCGGCACAGGAGATCGACTAATGTCCCTCGACCAACTCGACACCCCCCAAGTCGCAACCGCCCGCCGTGACTGGGCCCTGCGCCTGATCGCGCGGGCGCTGAAGGACATCGACAGCGGACAGATCACCCTGATCGGCCCCGGCGGCGATCGCGTCACCGTACGCGGGCGCCGTGCCGGCGCCGAGGCGATCTGGCACTTCCGGCGCCCGTGGCGCGCGATCCTGCGCCTGCTGCGCCACGGCGACATCGGCTTTGCCGAGGGCTTCATCAGCGGGGACTGGTTCACCCCCGACCTGCAGGCCCTGCTGCGCTTCGCCACCGACAACCAGGACGCGGTGGCGGCCCTGGCGGACCGTCCCGGCTGGCAGCGAGGCATCGACCGCCTGCGCCACTGGATGCACCGCAACAGCCGCCGCGGCAGCCGCGCCAACATCCGCTTTCACTACGATCTCGGCAACGACTTCTACGACCTGTGGCTGGACCGCAGCATGAGCTACTCGTCGGCCCTGTTCACCCGCGGCGACGAGGCCCTGGAACAGGCCCAGTCGCAGAAATACGCACGCCTGCTGGACCAGCTCGATGCCGCCCCCGGCGCGCACATCCTCGAAATCGGCTGCGGCTGGGGCGGCTTTGCCGAGATGGCCGCGCAGCGCGGCTACCGGGTCACCGGCGTCACCCTGTCGCAGGAACAGCTGGACTACGCCCGCGCGCGCATCGAGCGCGCTGGCCTCGAGGACCGCGTGGAACTGCGCCTGCAGGACTACCGCGATCTGGAGGGCCGCTTTGATCACGTGGTGTCCATCGAGATGTTCGAGGCGGTAGGCGAACAGTGGTGGCCGACCTTCTTTGCCAAGGTCCGCGAGTGCCTGCGCCCGGGCGGGCGCGCGGCGCTGCAGGTGATCACCATTGCCGAACAGGCCTTCGAGTACTACCGCCGCAATGCCGACTTCATCCAGCTCTACATCTTTCCCGGTGGCATGCTGCCTTCGGTCCCGCGCTTCAACGCGGAGGCCGAGCAGGCCGGCCTGACCGTCGCGGATCAGGCCTTCTTCGGGGCGGACTACGCGCGCACGCTGCGGCACTGGCACCAGGAGGTGCGTCAGGCCGAGCCGGTGATCGAGGCGCTGGGCTACTCGCCGTCCTTCCTGCGCATGTGGCGCTACTACCTGGCCTACTGCGAGGTCGGCTTCGACACCGACCGCGTGAACCTGATGCAGGCCGTCCTGCAGAGCCCGGCCCAACCCGGGATGCAGGACGACCGCACGGCGACCCAATGAAGTGAACACCCTGCGCTGGCCGCGGCTGTTCGCCTACGGCGGCCTGGGCATGCCCCTGGCCGTACTCGGGCTGCCGCTGTATGTGTTCCTGCCGGCGCACTACGCCGAGCACACCGGGCTGGGCATAACGCTTGTCGGGCTGCTGCTGCTCCTGGCGCGGCTGCTGGACGTGGTCACCGACCCCCTGATCGGCCATTTGTCCGACCGCATCCCCGGAGCCTGGCGCCGGCGCGCGGTGATGCTGGCCGGCGTGCCACTGCTGCTGGTGGCCGCCCCGTTCCTGTTCCGCCCGCCGGAAGATGCCGGGGCCGGCTACCTGCTGTTGTTCAGTACCCTCGTCTACCTGGGCTGGACGCTGGTGGCCCTGCCCTATGCGGCCTGGGGTGCCGAGCTGTCCGGCGACTACCACGAACGCTCTCGCATCACCGCCGCGCGCGAGGGCTTCGTGGTGCTGGGCACGGTCACCGCCGCCGCACTGCCCGCGGTCCTCGGGCTGCAGGATGACGCCGGCGCTGCACTGGCCGCACTGGCCGTGCTGCTGTGGGTGCTGCTGCCGCTGGCCTTCGTGGTCCTGCTCTGGCGGGTGCCGGAGCGGCCCGGCCGCCTAAAACCCGTGCCCTGGCGCGCGGGCTGGGGCCTGCTGCTGGCCAACCGGCCGTTCCGGCGCCTGGTCCTGGCCTGGGTCCTCAACGGCACCGCCAACGCGATCCCGGCCACGCTGTTCCTGCTGTTCATCACCCATGTACTGGAGGCCCCGGAACACGCCGGGCCGCTGCTACTGGTGTACTTCGCCACCGGCATCCTCGCACTGCCCCTGTGGCTGCGCCTCGCGCGCCGCCTGCCCAAGCACCAGGTGTGGACGCTCTCGATGCTGCTGGCATCGAGCTTCTTTATCTGGGTCCCGTTCCTGGGGTCCGGCGACGTACTCGCGTTCTACGCGATCACCGTACTGACCGGACTCAGCCTCGGGGTCGATCTCGCCCTGCCGGCCGCGATGCAGGCCGACGTAATCGACCAGGACACCGCCGATGGCGGTGGCGAACGCGCCGGGCTCTTCTTCGGCCTGTGGGGAATGGCCACCAAGCTGGCCCTGGCCCTCGCCGTCGGGCTCAGCTTTCCCCTGCTGGGCGCGGCCGGGTTCTCGGCCGCGGGCGACAACGGCCCCACCGCCCTGCTGGTACTGGCACTGGCCTATGCCGGCCTGCCGGTCCTGTTCAAGCTCGCCGCAATGGCCCTGATCTGGCGCTTCCCCATCGATGCCGACGCCCAGCACGCGCTGCGCGAACGCATCCACGCGCGCGAGCAAGCCACCATCCCCGTCCAGCCCGGAGGCAACACCCCATGAAACCTGGCCATCGCTTCATCCCTGCCACCCTGGCGCTTGTGCTGACGCTGTTCCTCGCCGCACCCGCCACGGCGGAAACCGAGATCGACGGCGTCACCTTTGCCGACGCCATCACCATCGACGACACCCAGGTGCCACTGCGCGCCGGACGCCTGTACCGCTACACCGTCTTTCGCGTCTATGTCGGGGCGCTGTACATCCCCGAAGACGTCACCCCGGACGCCGTGCTGACCGCGGATGTCCCCAAGCGCCTGGAACTGGAATACCTGCGCGCGATCAGTGCCGACGACTTCCGCCGCAGCGGCAATCGCCTGCTTGAGGACCAGCAGGACGCGGAGACGCTGGAGGCCCTGGCCGAGCGCCTGGAGACCTTCAACGCCGCCTACCGCGACATGGAGGCCGGCGACCGCTACGCGCTGGAATACCGCCCGGGGCATGGCACGCGCCTGCTACAGAACGGCACGCCGCTGGTCGAAGTCCCCGGCGCCGACTTTGCCGAGGCCTACTTCGGCATCTGGCTGCATCCGGAGAACCCCCTGTCACGCCGCTTCCGCGACACCCTGATCGGCCAGAGCTAGCAAGACGCTCCATGCACACGCGGCGAGGGCGATGCCCTCATCGCGAAGCGCACGGGCCTTCGCCACCTGCGGGCGCGCCCCGCAATCGCGGGGTGCCAACACGCGGCGGCAATTCCCTCAGCCCGACACGCGCCTGCATCCAGGGCCACCCGCCGCGCCATGAACCGGCCGGCCCGTATTCCGCGAAACCCTTCACAGGAAGATTGCCCCGGCCTGGACTAGACTCTTCCGTCCGGGGGCAGGACCAGGACGGTCCAGGGCGCCACCCGGCGGCAGACGCCATCGCCTGCGGCCAGCGGCTCCTGTACAAGGCGTTCCGGAGGAGGATTCCATGCAGCAGCGCATCACCTTTCGGGAGGCCAGCTGGCCTGCCGACGCCGGGGCCCTGTCCCGTATCCGCCACGAGGTATTCGTCGAGGAACAACACGTCCCCGAGGCCCTGGAATTCGACGGCCTCGACGCCGCCGCCCTGCACTGGCTGGCCAGCGGGCCGGACCAGGAACCGGTCGGGACCCTGCGCATGCTCCCGTCCGGGCAGATCGGGCGCATGGCCGTACGCGCCGCCTGGCGCGGCCATGGCATCGGCTCCCGGCTGCTCGAATGCGCCCTCGATGCCGCCACCCGCCACGGCTGGAAGGAAGTCTGGCTGAACGCGCAGAGCGCACGCATCGGCTTCTACGCCCGCCACGACTTCTTCGTGATCAGCGACACCTTCGAGGATGCCGGCATCCCCCACCGCCGCATGCTGCACCGCATCCAAAGCCCGATCCCGCGCCCGGCGACGCCCCATTCCCATGCCACCCACAACCACGCGACCCAGCCACTGTAACCCCGCTGGCGCACCCCCGTGGGAGCCGGCTCGCCGGCGAAGCCCCTGCCAAAGTCGGAGGCGGGCAGGAGCTTCGCCTGCAAGCAGGCTCCCACAGGAGGCTTGTACGGATCTCACAGATCCTGCTTACCCGCTTCCACCACCGTACCCATGCCTCTGAATAACGGCCGAAACGCTCCGCTCACCCCCTCGAGGCAAACGACCCTGAACAATGATGCGAACGCACCCCCACTACCCTATGCTGAGAGAAGGACCGTCAAACCGAGCGAGCGCCCAATGACCGCCCCCGAACGCGACCCCACCCTGAGCGATGCCGAGGCCCTGCTGGCCGAACTCCTGACTGCCGCCCGCCGCCGGTTCTGGCTGCACACACGCGTGGCCCTGCTCGCGGAGATCGCCGGGGCCGACCTCGGCGCCGAGCTCGCCGGTATTGCCCGCCGCCACCGGCATACCGACATCCGCCTGCTGGTGGACGACGACCTTGCGCTGAAGGAACAGCTGCCGAGCCTCGTCGAGAGCATCAAGCGCCTGCCCACCGCCGTCTCGGTACGGCGGCTGGACGCCAGCGAGGAAAGCCCGCTCACCCTGACCGCCATTGCCGACCACAGCGGCTGGATGCAGCTGACCCAGGCCGGTGGGCGCCGCATCCTGCGCGGCGACATTGACGACCGCCCCGGCACCCAGCGCGCGGTGCAGGACTTCGAGGCGCACTGGAGCCTGAGCGACGAGGCCGTCGAACTGCGGCGTCTGATGGTGTAGCCCGAGCGCCCATGAGCACCCCCGGTCGCAACCCGCCCCCGCCGCGCCGCCGCCTGCTACGGGTCCTCGCCGCCGCAGGCGCCGCGCTCGTCCTGCCCGTCGCGGCCCGCGCGCGCGATCCCCATGCCGAGGTCGCGGTACTCCCGTTGCGGAACCGCCCGGCCGGCGAGATCCTGGACGAGCTGCAGGCCCTGTTCGGCGACACCGCCACGCTGCGCGCGGATGGCTTCCGCCTGCTGGTACGCGCGGACGCAGCCACCATGCAGCAGATCCGCGCACTCGTCGCCGAGCTGGATCACCCCGCGCGCGACCTGCTGCTGTCCGTCCGCCGAAGCGCCGAGGCCCCCGGCCGCGAACACGGCACCGGCATCGATCTGGAGACCGGCCCGGCAGGCACCCGCGCCCGCGGCACGGTCTCGCGCCGCATCACCACCCGCCGCGAAGACCTGACCCAGCAGCTGCGCCTACGCGAAGGCACCAGCGCCACCATCCTGGTCGGCGAGACCGAGCCCGCCGGCTTTCGCCTGATCGCGGGGCGCGCAGGCGTCGGTGTCGAACCCCTGGTCCAGGACACCACGCGCGGCTTCCGCGTCCGCCCGCAGCTCCAGCCGGACGGGCGCGTGCGCGTGGAGATCGAGCAGCTCCACGAACGCCCCGCCCCGGGCGGCCCCGGCCGTATCGACCGCCAGGCCCTGACCACCGCCATCACCCTCGAACCCGGGCGATGGCACCCCGTCGCCGGCGTCGAGCAGACCCTTGAGTTCGACACTCGTGGCCTCGCCTCCCGCCGCACCACCCGCGACCGCGACCACTTCACCCTGGAACTCCGCGTCACCCCGATCGACTGATATTCACCCACCACACCCGAACACCCCCGGCTAACGCACTCATCGAATCGCGCCGCACCCGCAACGCCGCCGCCAAACCCGCGCGGCATATCCCCAAAGCAAGATCCCGGATCGTCATCCCGAAAACCGCGCAGCGGTTATCCGGGATCTCCCGCCTTCGCCAAAGCACAGCCCTCGGGTAGTCCCGACATCCTGGATCCCGGCTCTCCGCTGCGCTCCGGCCGGGATGACAGCGGGAGACATCAGCCAACTGGATGACACCGAATTGAGAAGCCGGGATTCACCGGCGCCAAACGAAGGCAGCCGCCCCACGCTGCACCGCCACGGCACATGCGCGAAGGCGCCCAGATGGCGAGCCACCAGCCCCAAACATAAAAAAGGCCCCAAACGGGGCCGAAAGATACGCACAAAAAACGGGGCCCCTGGGGGCCCCGCCAATACGTACAACTGTATTGTTATACCGCTCGAAGCGATTCGGGCTTAGAAGGACACCCGCAGACCGGCACCGACCTGAGTGGTCGAGGTGGATCCAGCAGGAGCGACCTCACCTTCGGACAAGGCCGAGATATCACCGTGGGCCAGACCGCCGGTGACAAGGGAGTTGTTGTCCTGATCGGTGTAAGCCACACCCGCAAAGGCCATCACGCGGTTGCTGAAGTTGTGCTTCATGCCCAGGGCGACGTAGTCAGTGTTGTTGTTCGAACCGCTGTTGCGGGTATGACCCAGGTTCAGCACGAAGTCGTTACGACCCATGGTGTAGGTGCCGGACAGGAAGAACACGTCGCTGTCAGCCACGCGAGCGGGCAAGCCGTCGATGTCGACACGAACGTTTTCGTATTCACCCACCAGGCGGAACGGACCGGAGCTCCAATCAACGCCCAGCTTGGCCAGACGAGCCTTATTGAGGCCGAAGGAGTCGGGGTCATTAGACGTATCGAAGGGGTCGTCGATAGAGGCATAATCATCGGCGTACATGTAGGCCGCGTACAGGTCGATGTCGCCGAGGTCGAAGTTCAGGCGAGCAGAGTAAGCGCTGTCGCTGTTATCGCCGTTGTTGACGTGCGCCATACCCACGAGGCTGACCATGCCGAAGCTGTTGGAGTAGGCGATGGTGTCGTTCAGGTAGCTGCCGTTACCCAGACCACCGAACGGGCCCACGCGGCCACCGTTAAGTCGACCCTGCATGAAGGTCGCGTTCAGCGGGTCCTTGCCAGCGGTGGTGTAGGAGGTGGCCATACGACCCATGCGCACGGTACCGAAGTCGCCGCTCAGACCCACGAAACGATCACGGGCCGAGAAGTCGTTCGAGCCATTGACGGTGAAGTCCTGCTCGATCTTGGCGATCGCGGTGAGGCCATTGCCCAGGTCGTGACGAATGTTGACGCCGAACTGGTTCGGGCCGGCGCCGTCGAGGCCACCAAGTGCGCCACCGGCGTCACGGATACGCAGCTCGGAGCTCGGATCAGCCTGGCCGTCGATGCTGACCGAGTCATAGACGGCCTGGCTCTGGATCTGGCCGAACAGGGTGACGTTGGTGTCGGCGGCGGCGAAGGCCGGGACTGCGAAGGCGCCGGCAACGGCGACTGCGAGAATCTGTTTCTTCATGTTGCGTATCTCCCAGGAGAGGTATGTGTTCGTAATCTACGCCTGCATCCACGGGCGATGCCGCGAATGACAGGTGTTTTATATACACCACGGTGTCGCGTTTCAACCCCCGGGCGGGAAAAAATTGCCACAGTGCGGGTGAATCCGGGCGATACGGCGCGTTTCGATAGATCAAGCACTTGCGCGCAATGCCTGCGACGATGCGCGAAATGGCTCGCAAGCCCCTGAATCCTATTGTTTATCGAGATTTTCTTATTCGCCTCTGGCGCGCGATTTCGCGGATTTGCTCAGGTTTTCCTTATTTTTTCCGGTTTGCGGTGTTGGCGTGATTTTTCCGTGCCGAAGGCGATACCCAGCCGCGTTGTGTTTATGCAACAAGCAGAGATTCGGGCAGGGTCACGCGCCGAGTGTGGCGGAAAGCACACACTGGGTGCGGCAGTGCGAGCGTGGGTTGTGACGACTCGGGGGCTTTCGGGCTTTGGCGGGGGCTTCGCGGGCAAGCCCGCTCCCACTGGGGGGGAGGGCGAGGTTGACGACCAAACACAGACCGGAGGTTCAAGGGGAATCCCTCTCGTTCGGTCATCTCGGGAACCGCAGCGCGGTTATCCGGGATCTCGAGCATTGGTGGTAGCGCGAATGCGGGGTGTCGCTCCGACGCTGGAGATCCCGGCTCTTCGCTTCGCTGCGGCCGGGATGACGACGGGGCGGCGGATATAGGCGGCGCATGCTGCTGAGGCGGGTTGAGGGTGACGGCGCTGGCTGCGGCGATCCGATTGAAACTCGACGGAACCGTCAGGCGCTGTTTGCGAACACAGCGACCCCGGCTCGGCGAGCCGCGATGATCAGGGCCTGGTCCAGTGTGGCAAGGGTGGCGCCGTACTGAAGCGCGAGTGCGAGATAGGAGGCATCGTACGCGGAAAGGCCATAACGCCTGGCCAGTTGAAGCGTAAGGCCGAAGACCGGATCGATGCCGCCGGGATCAACGGCCACCATGAGATCCTGCAGTAGCGCGAGGAAACGCGTGGTTTCCGCTTCGGTCACCAGGCCCTGGCTTTCCGCACGGGCGACCACGTTGGCGACCTCCAACGGCCAGACGGATGGCGCGATCAGACGGATATCGCCCGACTCGATGGAACGCAGGACCGTTGCCGCGACTTCCCGGTCGGCGGCACTACCATCGGACAGCAACCAGCGCATCACGATGGAATTGTCGAGCACGAGATCCATCAGTCACGTCCCGACTCGACGAGGGCCTTGATATCCACCTTCCCCCGCGCTGGGGCCTCGGCCATCAGCTGCCGGAGACTCCGTGCGGCCTGCACACGTCTGGGCGCATCGTCCTCCTCCAGTGGCACAAGCGCAGCCACAGGACGGCCCCGCTGGGTGATGGTAAAACGCCCGCCGGCCTGCACCTTCCTGAGGAAACCGGAAAGGTGTGTCTTGGCATCGTGAGCCCCGATGATTTCGTGATGAGACATGCTTGCACCTTTATGGACCAGTGGGTGGACCGGTTGACATCAATATAGCACGCACAAAAACCTGCGGCGGCGCGCGGGTAAGCGGGTAAGAGGTTGATAGCGCCGATGGAGAGTCCCGGCTTTGGCAGGAGCTTCGCCGCCAAGGCGGCTCCCACGGGGCGAAGGCGGGCGGAGAAGATGCGCCGGTTGGGACGGAGCGGTATAGGGATGATTCGGCTTGTGGCGCGCGAATGATGCCGTCGGGGCTTTCGGGCTTTGGCGGGGGGCTTCGCGGGCAAGCCCGCTCCCACGCGGCTGCACCGTGGGAGCCTGCTTGCAGGCGAAGCTCCTGCCCGTGCCGACCTTTGGCAGGGGCTTCGCCGCCGAGGCGGCTCCCACGGGGCGAATGCGGGTGGAGAAGATTCGGCGGTTGGATAGCTGAGTGGTTGCAGCTAGTCGAGGCCGAAGGCGCGAAGGGCGAGGCGGCGTTTTAGCGGGGTGGCCTGGTCGACCAGGCGGATGCCGAGGCCGCGTAGCTCGGGCAGGCCGGCGGCGTGGGTGGCGAAGATCAGGCGGAAGCCGTCCATGGCGCGTTGCATGAAGGCATTCCCGGCGCGGCGGTCGCGGGTGTAGGCGCGCAGTACGGTCTCGGCGCCGGGGTCGCGGCGGGCGGGGCCATGCAGGCGCTCGACCAGGGCGCGGGCGTCGGCCAGGCCGAGGTTCAGGCCCTGCCCGGCCAGCGGGTGGATGGTGTGGGCGGCATCCCCCGCCAGCGCCACGCGGCCGTCGTGATAGGTACGGGCGTGGCGCGCGACCAGCGGGAAGCTCGCGCGCCGGGAGGTGGCGGTGATCGCACCCAGGCGGTGGTCGATCGCCTCCGCCAGCGCCTCACAGAAACCGGCGTCGTCCAGGGCCAGCGTCGCATCCGCCTGATGCTCGGGCTGGGACCAAACGATAGAACTGCGCCCGTCGGCCAGCGGCAGGAACGCGATGATCTGGTCGTCGACGAAGCGCTGCCAGGCGGTGTCCTCGTGCGGGCGCTCAGTGGTAACAGTCGCGACCACGCCGCGGGCGTGATAGTCCTGCTCGCGCACCGGGATGCCCATGCGGTGCCGCAGTGGGGAGTGCGCACCGTCGGCCGCGACCACCAATCGGGCGGAGGCGAGCCGCGCGTGCTGCGGGCCGTAGAGGTCGACCCGATCCGGGCGCGCATCCACGCTCTTCCATTCGGTCTCCGGCCACAGGGTGACCCCGGCGGCCTCCAGTTCCGCCCACAGCACGGCCTCCAGCGCGGCGTGCTCCACGGTCCAGCCCAGCGCCGGCACGCCCAGCTCGTCGGCATCAAAGCGGATATGCCCCGGGCCGTGCGCGTCCCACACGCTCATGCCGGAGAAGGCGTGGGCACGGCGCGCCTCCAGCGCGTCCTGCACGCCCAGCGTGGCGAGGAAATCCATCGAGGCGATGTTCAGCGTCGCCACCCGCGTGACGGGCGTGGCGTCAGTAAAGGCGGGCGCGGCATTGCGCTCCAGCAGGCCCACGCGCAGGCCCTGGCGCGCCGCGCCCAGCGCGATGGCGCCGCCGACGGCACCGGCACCGACCACGAGCAGATCGAGCACCTCACCTGTGCCGCGTGCGCTCATGCCACGCCCTCCGTATCCGGCCGGGCGAGATGCCGGGCGGTGTGGCGCGGCAATGGGCCGAGGCCCATGGCCGCGCGGGCGAGGCGGTCCCGCGCGGGGCGCAGGCGGTCGACGGCCATCATGCCGCCGCCCAGCGCGTGCCCGCGCAGGCCGGCCGCGTGCAGCATGCCGCGGGCCAGGAAGTCAGTCGTGGCGACCACCCCGGTCACATCGCGACGACGGGCCCGCGCATAGGCTTCGAGCATGGCCGCCGCACCGGGATCGGTCACGAAATGCGGGGTGCCGTCCGGCTCGCGCCCATCACGCAGGGCGCCCAGCAGGGTCGCGACATCGCGCAGGGACAGGTTCAGACCCTGCCCCGCCACCGGGTGCACCGCGTGCGCGGCATTGCCCAGCAACAGTGCGCGCTCCGCGACCGGCTCGGGGGCATGCACCCGCTCCAGAGGAAAACGCACTACGCGGCCAGCCGGACGCAGGCGGCCCAGGGTCCAGCCGAAGCGGGCCTGCAGCTCGCGCAGGCGCTCGGCCTCGTCCAGCTCCAGCCGCCGCTCGCAGGCCTCCGGCGGGGCCACCCAGACGACGTTCATCCGGCCATCCGCCTGCGGCAGCAGGGCCAGCGGCCCCTCGTCGGTGAAGCGCTCGAAGGCTTGGCCGTTGTGCGGCCGCGCCGGTTGCACGTCGAAGACCAGGGCATCCGCCGCATAGCGCAGGCGGTTCACCGGCAGCCCCAGGGCCTTGCGCGTGGGGGACTGGATGCCGTCGGCGGCCAGGATCAGGCGGGCGGCCCAGACCTCCTCGCCTTCGACGCCGTCGATGTGCAGCACGCGGCGCCCATCCGTCACGTCCCCCACGCCCGCCAGCGTGGACTGGTAGCGCACATTCACACCGGCATCGCGGCAGGCCGCGTCCAGCATCGGCTCCAGCGCGACGGCCGGCACCACCTGCCCAAGGGCATGGCGGCCATGGTCGGCGGCATTCAGATACACCCGCCCCAGCACGCCGCGACGGCTGACAACGATGGAACGGATCGCGGTGGCCCGCTGCGCCAGCGGCGCCCAGTAGCCGAGATCGTCGAGGAACTGCACCGAGCCGGCCGCCAGGGCATAGCCACGAGTGTCGTTGGCGTGTGCATCCGGTGCAGGCGGCGCCCCGCGCTCGAACAGCGTGACCGCATAGCCCGCACGCGCCAGGGTGCAGGCGGCGAGGCCGCCGACCGGCCCACCGCCGACGATGGCGATGTCGCAGGTGTTTGTTGTCAAGATCCACCCCGCAAGGACAGGCCCGACGCCCCATTCGCCTGCAAGCAGGCTCCCACGGAGGATCGTGCATGCTGCCCCCTGTAGGAGCCTGCTTGCAGGCGAATCGCACCGGTCCGGACTCCCGGTCGTTCATTGAAACGGAAGAGACGATGGGCGGGCATGGTCAGTCCCAGCCCGGGAGGTCGCCGGCCATGCAGGCCTCGATGTCGGCGACGGTCTTGGGGCAGTCGGCGGTGAGGACCTCGCAGCCGTCGCGGGTGACGGCGACGTCGTCCTCGATGCGCACGCCGATACCGCGCAGCTCCTTCGGCGCATCGCTGTAGGGCCCGAAATAGAGCCCGGGTTCCACGGTCATCACCATGCCGGGTTCCAGCTGGCGCCAGGCATCGCCGACGCGGTAGTCGCCGACGTCGTGCACGTCCAGCCCCAGCCAGTGGCCGGTGCGGTGCATGTAAAACGGGCGGTAGGCCTGATCGCGGATCAGCTTGTCCAGGCGGCCCTTGAGCACGCCCAGCTCCTTGAGCCCGCGGGTCAGTTCGCGCACGGCGGTGGCGTGCGGGGTGTCCCAGTCGTTGCCCGGGCGCACCTCGTCGATCGCGGCAAGCTGGGCGGCCAGCACGCACTCGTAGACCTCGCGCTGGCGGGCGTCGAAACGGCCGGAGACCGGGAAGGTGCGGGTAATGTCGGATGCATAGCCCTGTACCTCGCAGCCGGCGTCGATCAGCAGGAGATCGCCGGCGTTCAGCTCGGCGCGGTTCTCGATGTAGTGCAGGATGCAGCCATTCTCGCCACCACCGACGATGGAGGGATACGCGGTCTCGGTTCCGTAGCGGTGGAACTCGTGCAGCAGCTCGGCCTCCACCGCGAACTCGGTCAGGCCCGGCCGGCAGGCCTGCATGGCGCGCACATGCGCCTGCGAGGAGATCGCGGCCGCGTGACGCATCAATTTGAGCTCGGGGGCCTTCTTGAACAGCCGCTGCTCGTGCAGGTGGTGCTCCACCGCGACGAACTCGTGCGGCGCGCGCACGCCGTTGCGGGCCTTGGCCCGCACCCGGTTGACCCAGCCGAACAGGCGCTGGTCCAGCGGCTCGTCGCGCCCGAACGGTGCGGCCAGCACGGCGCGGTTCTCCATCAGCCCCGGCAGGATCTCGTCGATATCCTCGATCGGGAAGGCGCACTCGGCCCCATAGGTCTCCATCGCGCCGTCCGGCCCGGCCCTGCGGCCCTGCCAGGTCTCCTGGGTCGGGTCGCGGTCGCGACAGAACAGGATGTATTCGCCGGCCGGGCGCCCCGGCACCAGCACCGCCACCGCATCCGGCTCCGGGAAGCCGGTCAGGTAGAGGAAGTCGCTGTCCTGACGGAAGGGGTACTCGACATCGCGGTTGCGGGTGCGCTCGTGAGCGGCAGGGACGACGATGATCGCCTCCGGCCCGAGCGCCCGCATCAGGCGCTGACGGCGCCGGGCGAACTCGCCCTGGGGGATCTCCGGCATCCGGCCCGGCCGGGGGCTGCGTCGCGTCGAGGTCATTGCATCGGGATCCGTTTCGGGTCGTCCGGGGCCAGCTCGTCGGCGATCAGCAGCACGCCCACGCGCACATATTCATTGAGCTCCTCGAAGGCGGCGGCGTTCTCCTCGTCGTCGTCCGGCTCCAGCTCGATGCGCGCGATCTCGGCAAAGTCGCGCAGGATCTCGCTGGCCTCGGCCGAGGGCTTGAGCTTGCCCAGACGCGGCGTCTGACCCAGCCCGGCGATGAAGCCGTCCACCCATTCCGAAAGGGCCTGCGCCTGCGCCTCGATGGCCTCGTCCTCCGGGAGCAGCGGACCAAAGCCCAGCTCGACGTCATACAGCTGGGCCAGCAGGGCGCGCCGGATTGCCTCCACGGTCTTGCCAAAGCTTTCGCCCGCACCCGTGGTCAGCGGCATCGCCTCCCCGAGGCTGCGCTCCAGCGCCGCCACGTCCGCGCCTGGGTCCGCCACCAGGCAGCCGGTGAACAGCCCATGGGCGGAGGCCGGCGTCTGCGCGAAGCCCATGCTGCGCAGGCCATGCGCCAGCTGCTCGCGCAGGGCATCCGGGTCGCGCTCCAGACCCGCCTGCGACTTGGCGTTGCCGGTGCCGCGCGCATCCGCCATCAGAACGACTCCAGCCGCGCTTCGTAGGGGAACAGCAGGAAGCGGTAGAGATCGTCCCCCACCTGCAGGTGGGTGAACTGCGGCTCGCCCAGCTTGATCGCACTGGAACCGGTGGAAGACAGCATGTTGAGACCGAAGCGCTTCTCCTCGATCAAGGCGTTCAACAGCTGTTCCAGCTCCGTATGCGGCACGGTCCCCGTGTTGTCGACGATACGGCAGGGCTTTCCGTTGTGCGCGGTGCCCTCGATCACGGTGGCGTCGGGGCCGGGTTCGGGGGGCTGGGTCATGGGCAGCAACACTTTCTGTGAACGGGATTCGCCGTATTGTGGCCAGCGCGGGCACCGGGCCGCAACAAACCCCGGCGTGGCAGGTGTGCGACCTGCAAAAAGTGAATGTGTTCCAGCAAGAAGATGGCCCAAGTTGACGCTTCGCGCGAAGCCCTCCTAGACTCCATGAATCCATCGACCCGCGGCGGATGCCGCGTTTGCCATTGGGGCCCGAGGCCATGCAGCCGAACGACGATTCCGCAATCGACCCGACCGCCCGTCTGGAAGCCGCGATTACGCGCCTGCTCGAGGAACACGCGACCCTGCGCGAGCATAACCACCTGCTGCAGGAACAGGTGCGCCAGCTCAAGGGGGAACGCGCCGCCTTCAAGGAACGCAACGAGCAGGCCCGTCACCGGGTCGAGAACATGATCGCGCGCCTGCGCTCGATGGAGCATAGCGAATGAGCAAGTCCGAACCCGTCCGCATTTCCATCATGGGCAAGGAGTACCAGATTGCCTGCCCGCCGGAGGAGCGCGCCGACCTGTTTGCCTCGGCCTCCCTGGTGGACGAGCGCATGCGCGAACTGCGCGATGGCGGGCGCGTGGTGGGGGCCGAGCGCATTGCGGTGATGGTGGCGCTGAACCTGGCCCACGATATGCTGGACTGCCAGCAGCAGGCTGGTGGCGCGGATTCGGGCGCCCAGTCGGCGCGGCTGGTCGACCTGGCCGACCGCATCGAAAAGAGCCTCGGCTCCTCGCGCTAGCGCTTGACGGTGGAGCGCAGGGCGAGACGCACCAGCGTCTCCAGCGAATCCGCCTGGCCGCGGACCGCCGCGACCATCTTCTCGGCGCTGGCGCGGGGGTAACCCAGCGACTCCAGCGCCGCCAGCGCCTCGCCCTCCATCTTGGCAGCAGGCGTGGACTCGCTGCCCGCCGCCGCCCCGGCGGGCGCAGCGGCAAAGCCCATCTCCGCGAGGCGCTCGCCCAGCTCCAGCACCACCCGTTCGGCGGTGCGTTTGCCGATGCCCGGCACCTTCGCCAGCCCCGTGACGTCACCGCCACTGATCAGGCCGGCCAGCTCGTCGCCGGCATAGGTGGAGAGCATGGCCAGGGCCAGCTTCGCGCCAATGCCATTGACCCGGATCAGGCGGCGAAACAGATCCCGGTCGCGCTTGTTCAGAAAGCCGAACAGCTGATGCGCGTCCTCGCGCACCACCAGATGCGTCGCCAACACGACCGTCTCGCCCGGCTCCGGCAGCGCCGCCAGCGTGGACAGCGGGACATCGACCTCGTACCCCACCCCGCCGGCGTCGATAACGACGCCGTGGACCTCGCGTGCGATCAGGCGCCCTTCCAGTCGCGCAATCATCGCCCGCCCCCGATCACCGCTGCCCCGGCAAGGCGAGCGTTGTGCTGTTCGGTATGCGCGTGGCAGAGCGCCACGGCCAGGGCATCGGCGGCATCGCTGCTGGCCGGTTCGGACAGACGTAAAAGCTGCTGCATCATGTGCTGGACCTGTTCCTTGTCCGCCCCGCCGACACCGACCACGGCCAGCTTGATCGCGCGCGGGGCGTATTCGTGTACCGCGAGCCCGGCCTGGGTCGCAGCGCAGATCGCCGCTCCGCGGGCATGCCCGAGCTTGATCGCGGACTGGGCATTGCGCGCGACGAATACCGTCTCGATCGCCAGCACATCGGGCTTCAGCTCGGCGATCACCTCGGCCACCCCGGCAAAGATCTCGCCCAGGCGCTCGGGGAATGCGCTGGCCTTCGGCCGGATCACGCCATGCCCGCAGGAGCGGCCCTGGCTGCGCGTGTATTCGATGACCCCGAAGCCGGTAATTCGGGACCCGGGGTCGATACCGAGGATGCGAATGCCGCTCACAACCCCGCCGGATCAGTCACCGCCCATCTCGGCGGGGAAGTCGGCGTTGGTGTAGACGTTCTGCACGTCGTCGAGGTCGTCCAGCATGTCCAGCAGCTTGAGGATGGACTCGGCGGTATCCGCATCCAGCGGCGCCAGGGTGTCCGGACGCCAGGTCACCTCCGACTGCTCCGGCTCCAGCCCGTGCTCGACCAGCGCCTGACGCACGCTCTGGTAGGCATCCGGTTCGGTGATGACCTCGATGGCGCCGTCCTCCTCGACCTGCACGTCCTCGGCCCCGCCTTCCAGCGCGGCCTCCATCACGGTCTCCTCGTCCGGACCGGGGGCAAAACGGATCACGCCCTTGTTCTGGAACAGGTAGGCCACCGAACCGTCGGTCCCCAGGTTGCCGCCCATCTTGGAGAAGGCGTGCCGCACCTCGGCGACCGTGCGGTTGCGGTTGTCGGTCATGCAATCGACCAGGATCGCCGCGCCACCCGGCCCGTAGCCCTCGTAGCGAATCTCCTCGACGTTGTCGCCGCCGCTCTCGCCGGCGCCGCGCTTGGCCGCGCGCTCGATGGTGTCGCGGGTCATGTTCGCACCCAGCGCCTTGTCGATTGCCAGGCGCAGGCGCGGGTTGGTCTCCGGGTCCGAGCCGCCCTGACGCGCGGCAACGGTGATCTCGCGGATCAGCTTGGTAAAGAGCTTGCCGCGCTTGGCGTCCTGGGCATTCTTGCGGTGCTGGATGTTCGCCCACTTGCTGTGGCCTGCCATTCGGTCACGACTCCTGGTTGGGTTCGGTGGCAGCGGTCCCGGCATGCCGGCGGACCGCAGGATGCGCACAGTCTAATCGCTGGGGCCGCGGTAATCACGAATGCGGGCGGCAGGACCCTGCGCTCGTTTGATATCAGGGCAGGAACTCGCCCGCCTCGAGAAAATGCAGGGTCTCCCGCGCCACCGTGGCGTCGAACAGCATGCCCATGTGCGAGACCGGCAGGGTCAGGTGGCGCGAGACATCCGGGCTGCGGGTCTCGTCCGCCGCCACGATGCCGTCATGCGGGTGCGGCAGGCGCGCGAACAGCGGGCCCGGCCCGAACCCCCGGCTTCCGGCCAGCATCCCGATCTCGCGCCCGCGCAGGATGGGACTGCCGCCCAGCAGCCCGCGGTCCAGCGCGGCCCCCAGCCACCAACGGCCGAGCCGGTTGCGCGCCAGACGCGCGGCCACCCGGCTGCCCGCCAGCGGCGAGCCCAGCATCACGATGCGGCCAGGGCGCTGGACCGGGGCCACGGTGAACAGATGGCGGACGATGATGCCGCCGAGGCTGTGGGCCACCAGATGCACCAGGTCGCCGGGCACTGCCTCAACGAAGGCGGCCAGGGCGCGTGCCGCCTGTTCCGGGGTCTGGCGGCGCGAGGCATAGTGGAAGCGATGGACCTCCAGCCCGGCCGCGCGCAGCCGGCGCTCCAGCAGCGCCAGCTCCAGGCCCGGCATATGCCAGCCATGGACCGTGACCACGCTGGCGCGCATACCGGCCACGGCGGGCAGGCGCCTACCCGGCCTGCTGGGTGGCGCTGGCGCGCAGGCGGATGCCCAGCTCGCGCAGCTGCTTCTCGCCGACCGGCGCCGGGGCGTCGGTCAGCAGGCAGGCGGCCGTCTGGGTCTTGGGGAAGGCCATCACGTCGCGGATGGAGTGGGCGCCGCTCATCAGCATCACCAGACGGTCCAGACCGAAGGCCAGGCCGCCGTGCGGCGGGGCACCGAACTCCAGCGCATCCAGCAGAAAGCCGAACTTCTCGCGCGCCTCGTCCTCGCCAATGCCCAGGGCCTCGAACGCGGCCCGTTGCATCTCGGGGTTGTGGATACGGATGGAGCCGCCGCCCACCTCGGTGCCGTTGAGCACCATGTCGTAGGCGCGGGACAGGGCCTCGCGCGGGTTGCTGCGCAGCGCATCCGGGCTGTCCACCGCCGGAGCGGTAAACGGGTGGTGCAGGGCGTACAGGCGCTTGTCCTCGTCGTCGTACTCGAACATCGGGAAGTCGACCACCCACAGCGGCTGCCAGCCCGCCTCGACCAGGTCCAGGTCGTGGCCGAGCTTCACGCGCAGCGCGCCGATCGCCTCGTTGACCACCGAGGCCTTGTCCGCGCCGAAGAAGATCAGGTCGCCGGCGGCGGCCGCGGTCTTCTCGAGGATCTGCCGGGTCACATCCTCCGGCAGGAATTTCAGGATCGGCGACTGCAGCCCGCCCGCGAGATCCGCCGGGTCGTTGACCTTGATGTAGGCCAGGCCCTTCGCGCCGTAGCGGCCGACATACTCGGTGTAGACGTCGATCTCCTTGCGTGTGAGCTTGGCCCCGCCCGGCACGCACAGCGCGGCCACGCGGCCCTCGGGGTCGTTCGCCGGGCCGTTGAACACCTTGAACTCCACCGCCTGCATCACGTCGGTCAGCTCGGTGAACTCCAGCGGGATGCGCAGATCGGGCTTGTCCGACCCGAAGCGGGCCATCGCCTCGACGTAGGCCATGCGCGGGAACGGATCGGGCAGTTCCACGCCCTGCACCTCGCGGAACAGATGACGGATCAGGCCCTCGGTCACGTCCATCACGTCGGCCTCGTCGACGAACGCCATCTCCATGTCCAGCTGGGTGAACTCCGGCTGGCGATCGGCGCGCAGGTCCTCGTCGCGGAAGCAGCGGGTGATCTGGTAGTAGCGGTCCATGCCGGACATCATCAGCAACTGCTTGAACAGCTGCGGCGACTGCGGCAGGGCAAAGAAGCTGCCCGGATGCGTGCGGCTGGGCACCAGATAGTCGCGCGCGCCCTCCGGCGTGGCCTTGGTCAGCATCGGGGTCTCGAGGTCGAGGAAATCGCGTTCCTCGAGGAAGCGGCGCATGGCCGCGGAGACCTTCGCGCGCAGACGCAGGCGCTCCTGCATCACCGGGCGGCGCAGGTCCACGTAGCGATAGCGCAGGCGGGTGTCCTCGCCGACGTCCTCGTCGTCCAGCGGGAACGGCGGGGTCTTGGCGGCGTTCAGGACCTCCAGTTCCAGACCCAGGATCTCCACCGCGCCGGTGGACAGGTCGGGGTTCTCGGTGCCCTCGGGGCGCCGGCGCACGCGGCCGGTCATGCGGATCACGAATTCGCTGCGCAGCTGCTCGGCGCGGGCGAATACGTCCTCGCGGTCGGGGTCGAACACCACCTGCACGCGACCCGTGTGGTCGCGCAGATCGACGAAGATCACGCCCCCGTGGTCACGCCGGCGATTCACCCAGCCGCAAAGGGTCACCTCCGAGTCGAGTTCGTTCTCGGTGACACGTCCACACAGATGAGTTCGCATTACGCTGTTCCAGCCGAAGGGCACGCCCGCCAGGGATCGGTGGTTCCTGAGAGGCCTGCACGGTTAGTCGGGAAAACGGGGCGAACGCGACGTCCGCACCCGCGAAAAGGCCGGAAATCTTACGATTTGCCCTGCCCTTGCGCAACCGGAGCCGGGGCGTCGTCAATGCTTCTGAGCGGGGTGACCACCCCCATGGACATCACGAACTTGAGGCCGTCCTCCACCGTCATGTCGAGTTCGATGGCCTCCTCGCGCGGCACCATCAGCACGAAGCCGGAGGTCGGGTTGGGGGTGGTCGGGACAAACACGGTGATTACCTCGTGCTCGGTGCGCTCCTGCACCTCGCCGGTGCCGACGCCGGTCATGAAGCCGATCGACCACAGGCCGCGGCGCGGGTATTCGATCAGCATCACCTTGCGGAAGGCCTGGCCGCCATCCGCCAGTACCGTCTCGGTCACCTTCTTCACCGCCCCGTAGATCGAGCTGACCAGCGGGATGCGGTGCACGATGGACTCGCCCAGCGCGACCAGCTTGCGCCCGACGATGTTGGCCACGATCACCCCGGTGACGAACACCACGACGATCGCGACCACGATCCCCATGCCCGGGATGGAAAAGCCCAGCAGCGCCTCCGGCCGCCAGCCCGGCGGCAGGAGGAGGATGGTGAAGTCCAGCAGGTCGACCAGCAGCTTGATAATGAAGCCGGTGACGATCAGCGGCAGCCAGACCAGCAGCCCTGCAATCAGGTAGCGGCGCAGGGAGACCAGCATGGGTCAGGTACTGGCCGCGGCCTTGCTCGTGGAGGTATCGGACTTGCCGGCGCCACCGCCCGAATCCTTCAGGTTGCGCTTGCCGTCCTTCTTGAAATCGGTCTCGTACCAGCCACCCCCGGCCAGGCGGAAACCGGCGGCGGAGACCTGCTTGGTCAGGGCCTCGGCACCGCACTCGGGGCAGGTGGTGGCCGGCGGGTCGGAGATCTTCTGCAGGATCTCGGAGATCTCACCGCAATCCTTACACTGATATTCATAGATGGGCATGGCTGGAATCCTCGGAACATATCCGCGAAAACACGGGTTGAGGCGTATTATGCGGCCGTTCGCCGGGAATAAAAGGCCTTCCGCACCGACAGGCGGTGTTTGCGCCGCGCGGCCGCAGCGCGGATGATTCGCCTGATCCTCGAACCACGACCCAGCAAGGACCCGCCATGGCCGAAAAGATCGTGATCATGCTGCTCAATCTGGACCTCGACCGCCCCGGCACCCTGGGCGCGCCGTTCTTCCAGGCCACCGTCGCCGCTGCGATGGATCTCGAGGTCGAGATCTACTTCGCCGCCGGCACCACCCGCCTGCTGCGACAGGGTGTGGCGGACCAGATCTACCCCGGCGAGGCGAAAGAGAAGTCCGTCTACAGCTTCATGCAGGACGCCCACGAGGCCGGCTGTGCCTTCTACGCCTGCGCCGGTGCAATGGACGAGAACGGACTGACCCTGGACAACGCGATCCCGGAACTGGACGGGATGCGCGGCGGCGGCGCCTTCATCGGCGAGGTCGTCGAGGACGGCGTGGCCACCCTCACCTACTGATCCGGCCGCCATGAGCGAACCCTCCCAGCGCGCGGTCCTGATCACCGGCTGCTCAAGCGGCATCGGGGCCTGCACCGCGCGGATGCTCCGCGATCGCGGCTACCGGGTCTTCGCCACCGCCCGGCGCAGCGAGGATGTCGCGCGGCTGAAGAAGGACGGCTTCGAGGCGTTGCAGCTGGACCTGGATGACTCCGCCAGCATCCACAGCGCGGTCACCGAGATCCTGCACCGCACCGATGGCCACCTCTACGCCCTGTTCAACAACGGCGCCTATGGTCAGCCCGGCGCGGTGGAGGACCTCAACCGCGCCACTCTGCGCGCCCAGCTGGAGACCAACGTCCTTGGCTGGCTGGAGCTGACCAACGCGGTGCTGCCGGCGATGCGCCGCGCCGGTGCGGGGCGCATCATCCAGAATTCCTCGGTGCTCGGCTTTGTCGCCCTGCGCCTGCGCGGGGCCTACGTAACCTCCAAGTTCGCGATCGAGGGCATGAGCGACACCCTGCGTCAGGAACTGCATGGCACCGGCATCCATGTCGCCCTGATCGAGCCGGGGCCGATCCGCAGCGAATTCCGCGCCAACGCCCTGAAGGCCTTCCGCTACCACATCCAGCGCGAGCACAGCCCGTGGGAGGAGACCTACCGCGCCGCCGAGGCCCGCATGGCGGACGCCGACTCCGATGCCCCGTTCACACTGGGGCCCGAGGCGGTCGCGCGCTGTGTAGTGCACGCCCTGGAGGCCCGCCGGCCGCGGGTGCGCTATCACGTGACCTTCCCCACCCGCCTGTTCGCCTTCCTCAAGTGGCTGCTGCCGGCGCGGGCGATGGATGCCGTGCTGCGCGGTGTATCACGCGGAGAGAACCGCTGACCGTGGCAAACTGCGCCGCATGAACCTGATCTTTCTCGCCCTGATCGTGATCGCCGTGGCCACGGCTGCGATCCGCGAGATCCGCTCCACCGACCCCGACGAACGCCCGATGCAGGCCCTGTCCGAGGGCGCGATCGACGCCGCCGGCTCGGCGGTGGAACTGGCGCTGGGGCTGGTCGGGGTGATGGCGCTGTTCCTGGGCCTGATGAAGATCGCCGAGGCCGGCGGCCTGCTGACCGTGCTGGCGCGGCTGCTGCGCCCGCTGATGATCCGCCTGTTCCCGTCGGTCCCGCCGGAGCACCCGGCGATGGGCGCGATGATCCTGAACTTCTCCGCCAATATCCTGGGGCTGGGCAACGCCGCGACCCCGTTCGGCATCCGCGCGATGCAGGAACTGGAGAAGCTGAACCCGCACCCGGGCACCGCCACCAATGCGATGGCCCTGTTCCTGGCAATCAACACCTCCAGCATCACATTGCTGCCCACCGGGGTGATCGCGCTGCGCGCCTCGCTCGGCTCCGAGGCCCCGGCCGCGATCCTGCCAACCACCCTGTTCGCCACGCTGTTCGCGACCATCGCCGGCATCACCAGCGCCCTGATCCTGCAGCGCTATTTCCGCAGCCCGCCGCCCACGCGCTCAATCGATGCGGATGCCGCCTCCGGCTCCGACGAGCTGGAAGACACGATCCGGGAAGCGAGCCAGGACAGCACTGAACCGGCGCCGGCCGAGAATCGCGAGCAGGACAGTGCCCAGCCCGAGCAACAACCGATGAACATCGAGGTCCCCACCGAGGGCTACCCGGCCTGGGTCTCGATCCTGGTCCTGCTGGGGGTGCTGGCGATCATCCCGCTGACGATCGTCTACGGCCAGGCGATCGCCCCCTGGATCATCCCGGGGCTGGTGGTCGGCTTCCTGTCCTACGGGGTGATCCGCGGCGTGCCGGTCTACGAGGTCTTCGTCGAGGGGGCCAAGGAGGGCTTCAACGTGGCCCTGCGCATCATCCCCTATCTGGTCGCGATCCTGGTCGCGGTGGGGATGCTGCGCGAGAGTGGTGCTTTAGGCATGTTCGTCGGGCTGGTCGGGCCGCTGACGACCCCGTTCGGCCTGCCGGCCGAGGCCCTGCCGATGGCCCTGCTGCGCCCGCTGTCCGGCTCCGGCGCCTACGGCATCATGGCCGGCATCATGCAGGACCCGACCACCGGCCCGGACACCCACGTCGGCATCCTCGTCTCCACCCTGCAGGGCTCGACCGAGACCACCTTCTACGTGCTGGCCGTCTACTTCGGCGCGATCGGCATCAAGCGCGTGCGCCACACCCTGGCCGCCGCGCTGAGCGCCGACGCGGTGGCCGTGATCGCGGCCGTCGCGATCGTCGGCGTCCTGTTTCTCTAAGGCAACACGGAAAGCAGTGTTGCCCTGATCAGGTCTGACAGGTCTTCAGGGCCCGGGCCAGGGCCTGCGCACTCACCGGCTTGACCACGCAGTCGGAAAATCCGGCCGCCAGCACCCGGTCCCGGGTCGCCGCGGTGGCATCCGCAGTCACCGCGACCACCGGGATGGCGCTCAGATCGGCCTCGCTCTGCAGCGCGCGCAGCACCTGGTAGCCATCCATCACCGGCATATTGAGATCCAGCAGGATCAGGTCCGGCGCCCGGCTCATGGCCAGCTCCAGCCCCTGCTCCGCGGACTGGGCCTGCAGGCAGTCGACATGCTGGTGCTGGCGCAGCATCTCCTGCAGCAGATCCAGGTTGGGCGCGTGATCGTCGACGCACAGCACACGACAGCGGCCTGTGGCCGCCGGAAGGGCGCCGGCGGCGACGTCCGCGCGGGATCCGGCCGGGTCCTGGCCGCGCGCCGCCCGCGGAAGCTCGAACCAGAAGGTACTCCCCGCGCCCGGCTGGCTCTCGACCCCGATTTCGCCGTGCATCAGTTCGACCAGGTGCCGGGTGATCGCCAGCCCTACCCCGCTGCCCTCAACCGAGTCCCGGTCGGCCGCCAGGCGCTCGAACGGCTGAAACAGGCGGGCCTGCTGCTCGGGGGTCAGACCCGGGCCGTCGTCGGCGACGGCCACGCGCACGCGCGCCCCGCGCGCCTGCACGCTCAGCCGGATATGGCCACCCGGCCGGTTGTACTTGACCGCGTTGGACAGCAGGTTGAGCAGGACCTGCTTGACCCGGCGCGCATCCCCCTGCACGCCCAGCTCGCGGTCGGCATCCAGCTCGCACTCTACCTGCCGCTCCTCGGCGAGTGGTCGCATCAGCCCCAGGCAATCCTCCATGACCGGGTCCAGAGCGACCGCTTCCGACTCCACGCTCATCTGCCCGGCCTCGATGCGGGCCAGGTCCAGTACCTCGTTGATCAGGTCCAGCAGGTGGCGCCCGGCGCGTCCGATCTCGTCCAGATAGGCCCGCTGCTGCTCACCCAGCGAGGTGTCGCGCTCCAGCAGCTGGGCGAACCCGAGCACCGCGTTCATCGGCGTCCGCAGTTCGTGGCTCATGTTGGAGAGAAACTCGGACTTGGCGCGGCTGGCCGCCTCGGCCGCCTCGCGCGCTCGGTGAAGCTCGGAACGCCGCAGGAGTTCGTCGGTAAAGTCGCTGAAGATATTGAACCCGTACTGGGGTTCGCCGCGCTCGTCGTTCACCACGCCGATGGTACTGGCCGAGATGAACACCGCGCCATTGCGGCAACGCAGTGGCAGCTTTCCGGTCCAGGCCCCACCCTGGGTGCGCACGTGCTCGATCTCGGCGGCCTCGCGCGCGGCCGCCTCCGGGATGATGGCGTAATACCCCACCCCCTTCAGGTGGGAATCGGTATACCCGAGCATCTCCAGCGCGGCGGGATTGTTGAAGACAAACCGTCCCTTGCGATCGAAGATGCTGATGCCCTGTTCCGAGGTCTCGAACAGCTTGCGGAACAGCGCCAGATATTCCTGTGCCTCGTGCAGTTCGGTGATGTCCTGCAGCGTGCCCGCCACCCGCACCGGGGCCGCGCCCGCCTCCGGGCTCGCGCCGGCGATCAAATGAACGTAGCGGCTGTGGCCATTCGGCAGCCGCAGGCGATGCGTGATTTCCCGCGGCTCGGGCGCATGCAGCTGGTCGAGGAAGGCGGCCACGCGCTCGCGCTCGTCCGGGGGCACCCGCCTCAGGTAGTCGGCGCGGGTCGGGCGGGACTGCCCGGGGTCGATGTCGAGGATTTCGTAGATCACCCGCGACCAGTCGAACTCGCCGCTGTGAGTATCCATCTCCCAGTTGCCGATCCGCGCCAGGCGCTGGGCCTCCTGCAGTCGCGTGGAGAGCCGGGACAGCGCCAGTTCCGAGGTCTTGCGCTTGGTGATGTCCTGCATCACCCCCAGCATGTACAGCACCTCGCCCTCGGCATTGCGCACCACGTCGCCGCGCTCCAGCAGCCAGTGCTCGGAACCATCGGGCCAGATCACGCGGTGTTCCAGCTCGAAGTACGAGCCGCGCCGCAGGCTGCTGGCGATCGCGTTGCGCAGACGCTCGCGGTCGTCCGGGTGCACGGCCTGCATGAAACTGGAAACGGTCGGTTCCAGCCCGCCCTCGGGGTAGCCCAGCAGGGGCGGGATCCGCTCCGACCAGACCAGCTGTTCGCAGTCGGGCGTCCACTCCCAGGTCCCCATGTTGGCGAAGATCTGGCTGGAACGCAGGCGGTATTCCTGGTTCTTTACATGGGTAATCTCGGTCCGGATCGACACGTACTGATAGGGCCGCCCGTCGGCCCCCAGATACGGGACAATCGTGGTCTCGACCCAGTACAGGGAGCCATCCCGCGCCCGGTTGCACATCTCGCCCCGCCAGACCCGGCCGGCGGCAATCGTGGCCCAGAGTTCGGCATAGAACGCCGGCGGGTGCTGACCGGATTTCAGGATGCGGTGGTTGCGCCCGAGCAGTTCGGAGATCGCATAGCCGCTGACCCGCGAAAAACGGTCGTTGGCATAGACGATGTTGCCCGCGGCGTCGGCGATGCTGACCAGCGCGTGCTCATTGACCGCGAGGTGTTCGCGTTCGCGTTCGTACAGGGCCTGGCGATAGGACTCGCTGACCCCGTCCATCTGCCGGAGCTGCCGCGCCCGGGCCGTGATTACCGCGGCGATACGGGCGGGTTCGACCGGCTCCAGGAACACGCCGACCACGCCCGGATGCAGGGTCATCAGGCGGTTCACCTCGCCCGGGTCGTCGGTCAGGATCAACAGCGGCGTCGAGCCACCGTTCTCGCGCCCGCGCAGCAGCGCGGCAAAGGATTCGACAGGCTCGGCCAGCGCGGGCAGGTCCAGCACCACCACGTCCGTTCCGGTACCGTCCATATGGGCCAGCACCGCCTCCGGATCGCTCGCGGTATCCACCTCCAGACCGACGTGGCCAAGGGCCGCCGCCAGGCCGCCACCGCCCCCCGGCGCCGTCACCAGCAGCACGTGGAAGTCGGCGTCGACAATGGCCCCGCCGATCTGGGCCAGCTGTTCGATCAGGGTATCGCCCGCCAGCGGGTAATCGAGGCAGCGCGATACACCCCGGCGGACACACTCCACGCGCGCCCCCGGGCTCCAGCGCCCGGCCACCGCCAGCACCGGCAAGGTGCCATCCATGCCTGCCGGAACCGCGGGCAGCCCGGCACCCTGCAGCTCCACCCGGTCTGCACACAACACCACGGCGGTACAGGGATCATCGGCAAGGCTGGGCACCTCCGGCGCCTCCCTCGAGAGCCGGAGCAGGCGAAAGCCGCGTGCCTCCAGCAACCCGGCGACCGCCTCGCCGACCGGTCCGCCGTCGTCGACCAGCAGCACTCGCGATGCCCGGGCCGACCCGCCGAGACTCGACGCGACCGCTTGGGCGCCGGGTACAGCGTGCTGGCGAAACCCCTCGATCGCGGCCTGCAGCCGTTCCACGCCGGCGTGGATCAGTTCGCGATCGGGCCCGGGGGCGACCGGGCCCACCCCGACCAGGGCCGCCTGCAGAGATTCCGCCACCGAAAACAGCCGCCCCAGCCCGAACACGCGGGCCGAATGCGCCAGGGGATGTACCTCACGCTGCAGCCGCAGCAGGCGTTCACGATCCTCGGGGGTACCATCCAGCGCCTGCGCCAGGCCCATGACGCGCTCGACGCAGGGCACCAGGCCCTGCAGGAATTCGTGCCGCAGCCGCGCCAGCCCTGGCGATTCGCCCCCGTTCGGACGAGTCGCCGCCCGCGCCGGCGCGCTCATCGATTCAATTGGGCGGTCCGCCCGGATTGATGTCCTTGTCCTTCACGATGAAATAGACCCCGATCGCGGCCAGGCCCATCCACAGCAGAAGCGCGAACACCCCAAGCACATCCCACAGCGTGACGAAGAAGAACAGCATGATGGCGGCCGCGCCAAGAAAGAGGTTGCCGATCAAGAAATTGGACGGCCGGCGGGAATCATTGTCGGGCATCAGGGGGCTCCGGGCCTGCGCGGCAGGCGGTTACTGCTTCTTGTAGGGGGCGAAGTCGAACTGCCCGGCGGTCATGTCGTCCCAGAGGTCGCTCTGCAGCACGGCCAGCAGCTTGAACAGCTTGCGCAGCTCCGGGTCGTCCATGAAGCGCTGGTCTTCGCTGGCCTTTAGCACTTCGACCAGCGTCGCGCACTGCTCACGGCTGATCCCGAGGACGTTCAGGCCCTCTTCTCCCATCTCGACATCCATCGGGTAACTCCGGTTGGGTCAAAGCCGGGATTGTAGCGGCTTGCGCGCCCGTAGCGAAAACACCGGACCCGTGCCCCGGCATTGCGCCCCGATGCGCAATGCCGGGTGACACCTACGCCGCCTGGGCGCGGATCAGCTCGACCCGGTTGCGCACGTACAGGTAGTACAGCACCGGGATGATCACCAGCGTCAGCAGGGTGGAGACGAACACACCGAAGATCAGCGAGATCGCCAGGCCGGAGAAGATCGGGTCGTCGAGGATGAACCCGGCGCCGACCATCGCCGCCAGCCCGGTCAGGATGATCGGCTTGGCACGCACGGCCCCGGCATGCACCACCGCCTCGATCACGTCCACGCCGCGGCGGATCTCGTCGTTGATGAAGTCCACCAGCAGGATCGAATTGCGCACGATGATCCCGGCCAGCGCGATCATCCCGATCATCGAGGTCGCGGTGAATTTGGCATCCATGAAGAAGGCGTCCATGAACGCATGCCCCGGCATCACCCCGATCACCGTCAGCGGGATCGGGGCCATGATGATCAGCGGCACCATGTACGAGCGGAACTGCGCGACCACCAGCAGGTAGATCAGGATCAGACCCACCGAGTAGGCGATGCCCATGTCGCGGAAGGTCTCGTAGGTCACTTGCCACTCGCCGTCCCACTTCAGCGAGAAGTTGTACGGGTTCTCCGGCTGGCTGATGAACAGCTGCTCCAGCGGCTCGCCATAGGCCATCGGCGTGTCGCGCAGGCCGAAGAACATGTCGAACATGCCGTACAGCGGGCTGTCCAGCCCCCCGGCCAGGTCACCCATGACGTATACCACCGGCAGCAGGTTCTTGTGGTGGATGGAGCGCTCGAGGCTGGAGTCCACTACGTTGACCACCTCGGACAGCGGCACCAGGTTGCCGTCGCGCGAGCGCACCTTGAGCCCCAGCACCGGGTCCAGGCTGCCCTTCTCGGCCTGCTCGAACTCGAGCCGCACCGGCACCGCGTACTTCACGTTGGAACCGTAGAGGTAGGTCACGTCCTCGCCGGACAGTGCAGTCTCGATCGCCTGCACCACCGCCTGCTGCGACACGCCCAGGCGCGCGGCGCGCTCGCGGTCCACCTGCAGGATCTTCTTCGGCCCCGGGTATTCCACCGAGTCGTCGATGTCGGTGATGCCCGCGGTGTTCTCGAACACCTGGCGTACCTGCTTGGCGATCTCGATCTGGCCGTCATAGTCCGGACCGTAGATCTCGGCGACGATTGGCGACATCACTGGCGGCCCCGGCGGGACCTCGACCACCTTCACGGCCGCACCGTGGCGGTCGGCGATCGCGTTGATCGCCTCGCGCACGCCGAGGGCGATGTCGTGGCTCTTGCGCGAGCGCTCGGACTCATGGGTCAGGTTCACCTGGATGTCCCCGACATGGCTGCCCTCGCGCAGGTAGTACTGCCGCACCAGGCCGTTGAAGTTGATTGGCGCGGCCGTGCCCGCGTAGGTCTGCACGTTGTCGACCTCCGGCACGGTCTTCAGGTAGTCGGCCATCTCGGACAGCACCAGGGAGGTGCGCTCCAGACTGGTCCCCTCCGGCATGTCCAGCACCACCTGGAACTCCGACTTGTCGTCAAACGGCAGCATCTTCATCACCACCAGCTGGAAATATGCCAGCGAGACGGAGCCCAGGATCAGCACCAGCGTGCCGACCCACAGTGCGAGACGGTTGGCCTTCTTGCGCCCGCCGGTCCCCAGGAACGGCATCAGCAGGGTGTTGAAGATCTTCATCAGGCCGGCAGAAGCACTCTCTGCCTCCGGGCCATGACCGCCACCCGCCGGGGCCGCGTGCTCGTGCTGCTCGGCCTGACGCCGCAGGACCTTGTACGTCAGCCACGGCGTGACCACATAGGCCACGGCCAGCGAGATGATCATCCCCATCGAGGCGTTGATCGGGATCGGGCTCATGTACGGGCCCATCAGGCCGGTGACGAAGGCCATCGGCAGCAGCGCCGCAATCACGGTGAAGGTTGCGAGAATCGTCGGCCCGCCCACCTCGTCGACCGCATACGGGATCGCCTCGAGCAGCTTCTTGCCCCCCTGGACCATGTGCCGGTGGATGTTCTCCACCACCACGATCGCATCGTCCACCAGGATCCCGATGGAGAAGATCAGCGCGAACAGCGATACGCGGTTGAGGGTGAAACCATAGGCCCAGGAGGCGAACAGCGTGATCGCCAGCGTGATCACCACGGCCACGCCGACGATGAAGGCCTCGCGCCAGCCCAGCGCGATCCAGACCAGGATCACCACCGACGCGGTCGCCAGGATCAGCTTCTGGATCAGGGTATTCGCCTTGTCGTCCGCGGTCGCCCCGTAGTTGCGGGTGATCGTGGTCTCGATGCCGTCCGGGATATAGGTGCCGCGCAGCTGTTCCAGCCGCTCGATCAGGGCATCGGCAATGTCCGGGGCGTTGGTGCCCGGCTGCTTGGCGATCGCGACCGTGACCGCCGGGTGGCTTTCGCCATGGCGGGCGCGGTCGCCGGCGGCCGCACCGTGGGCAAAGCGCACGTGCTCGGTCGCGTAGGCCGGGCCCTGCACCACCTCGGCCACGTCCTCCAGGTAGATCGGACGATCGTCATGCACGCCAACGACCAGCGCGCCGAAGGCCTCGGGTTCGGTGATGAAGTCCCCGGCCTGGATCAGGATCTCCTGGTCGTCCTGATAGAGCCGCCCGGCATCGCGCGAGAAGTTGGAGGCCTGCAGGCTGTCGCGCAGATCATCCACCGACAGGCCGTAGGCGGACAGCGTCTCCGGCTTGAAGCGCACGTGGACCACATGATCCGGCCCGCCGACGGTGTAGATATCGCGGGTGCCGGGCACGCGCTTGAGCTCGGACTCCAGCGCGTGTGCCACGCGCAGCAGGTCGTGCCCGCCGCGTGCCGCATCCTCGGTCCACAGCGTCACGTTGACGATCGGCACGTCATCAATGCCCATCGGGCGGATGATCGGCTCGCCGACCCCCAGCCCCTGGGGCAGCCAGTCCTGGTTGGAGAACACCTGGTTGTACAGGCGTACCAGCGCCGCGGTGCGGTCCTCGCCGACCTCGAACTGGATGGTGATCTGCGCCATGTTCGGACGCGAGACGGAATAGATGTCGTCGATGCCCTCGATCTCCGAGAGCACCTGCTCGGCCGGCGTCGCCACCAGCTGCGCGACCTCCTCGGCGCTCGCCCCGGGGAACGGGATGAACACATCGGCCATGGTCACGTTGATCTGCGGCTCTTCCTCGCGCGGGGTCACGAGGATCGCGAACAGCCCCAGCAGCAGGCCCACCAGGGCCAGCAGCGGCGTAATCTGCGTGGTCAGGAAGGCCCTGGCAATGCGCCCGGAGATACCCATGCGGGCGGACGCCGCGTCCGTGCTGGCATCACTCATCGGCGCCCACCTGCTGATGTTCCTTCAGCCAGATCTGCGCGTGCACCGGGTCCAGCGCCACGCGCTCGCCCTCGGCCAGACCGCCGTGGATCTCGATCATGCCGTCATACTGGCGCCCGACCCGCACCTGGCGGAAACTCACGCGATCGGCGTCATCCACCACGTACACCGCCACCACCTCGCTGCGGTACACCACGGCATCCGTCGGCACCAGCAGGCGCTCGACGTCGTCCACCACAAAGGCGGTCTTCACGAACATGCCGGGGAACAGCCCCAGATCCTGCTGCTCCGGCAGATTCACGCGGATGCGGAAGGTGGAACTGGCGGGATCGGCATAGGGGAAGATGGTCAGGCTGTCGGCCGCCACCCGGTCACCGTTCAGCAGCACCTCGGCCGTGCGCTGCTCGCGCACCCGGTGGATCAGCCGCTGCGGCACATCCACCGCCACCCGCAGCTGATCCAGACTGATACCGGACAACAGCGGCGAACCCGGGCTGACCGATTCGCCAACCTCGACATGCCGCTCGGTCACGATGCCCGAGTACGGGGCATACACCTCGGTATATCCCAGCTGCTCGCGCGCCTCCTCGACCCGACCCTCGGCCGAGCGCAGCCGCGCCCGGGCGGACGCCAGCGCGGCCTCGGCACGGTCGAACTCGGAGCGCGACACCACCCCGCGGTCGAACACGTCACGGATGCGCTCGAACTCCGAACGGGCCTCGTTGAAGCGGGCGCGGGCCTCGGCCAGGTCGCCCTCGGCCTGGCTCACGCGCGCCTGCTGCTCGGTGTCGCTGACACGCACCAGCAGCTCGTCCGCCTCGACAAAGTCGTCGACATCCACGTAGATCTCGCGGATCCGTCCGGAGGTCTGCGCCGAGATCGTGGAGCGCTGCACCGCCTCCACACGACCATCCAGGATGCGCTCCTGGGTGATCGACTGGCGTTCGGCGGTGGCCGTCTCGAACGGTAGCTCGGCCTGCGCCGACAACGGCAGCAGCAGCATGGCCCAGAGGGCCGGACGCATCCGGTTTCGTAGCATGAGGCGTTCTTTCCTTGCGCTGGTGTCGCGACCCGGACCGCCATTGATGCCGGCCCGGTCCCTCCGCGAACTATATATTAGTATTTTATAATTTACTGTTTACCGATGCCCGGCGCAAGATTCCCCGGCCGTGACTCCGAGCCCCGGGGCCCGCCCGGGGTGCATCGCGCCCGCTCCCCTGCTGCGAGTATAGCCACGCCGCCCGGTCTTTCACGCCGCCGCGGCCTCCCGCCGCTGCACCGGCTCGGCGCTCCCCGTATCATAGCCGTCGATTCTTCGATCCGCCGAACCGGAGGAAGCCATGCCACTGCTGCGCGTCGAGACCAACACCCGCCTGCCCGAGGACGCCGACGGCCTGTGCCAGCGCCTGTCCGCACAGGTCGCCGACTGGCTTGGCAAGCCCGAGTCCTACGTGATGGTCGCCTGCACGCACAACCCGGCGATGTGCTTTGCCGGCAGCAGCGACCCGCTCGCCTACTGCGAGCTGAAGAGCATCGGCCTGCCCGAGGGCCTGACCCGCGAACTGTCGCGCAAGCTGTGCGACGCACTGCAGTTGGAGCTGGGGCTGGCCCCGGCACGGGTATACATCGAATTCTCCGACGCCCCGCGCCATTTCTGGGGCACCAACGGCACCACGTTCTGATCCTGCCCGGCACAGCCGGGCCCGACCTCCCTACTCAACCCGACAAGGCACTACCCCGATGCGCGTCTCGCAATTCCCGCTGAACACCCTGAAGGAAACCCCGGCCGACGCCGAGATCGTCTCCCACCAGCTGATGCTGCGCGCCGGCTACATCCGGCGCCTGGCCTCCGGGCTGTACACCTGGCTGCCGCTGGGCCTGCGCGTGCTGCGCCGGGTGGAAGGCATCGTGCGCGAGGAGATGAACCGGGCCGGCGCGCTGGAGGTGCTGATGCCGGCGGTGCAACCCGCCGAGCTGTGGCAGGAATCCGGGCGCTGGGACTTCTACGGGGCCGAGCTGCTGCGCCTAAAGGACCGCCACGAGCGCGACTTCTGCTTCGGCCCGACGCACGAGGAGGTGATCACCGATCTGGTGCGCCGCGAGATCCGCAGCTACCGCCAGCTGCCGGTCAACTACTACCAGATCCAGACCAAGTTCCGCGACGAGCGCCGCCCGCGCTTCGGCGTGATGCGCGCCCGCGAATTCCTGATGAAGGACGCCTACTCCTTCCACCTGGATGCCGAATCGCTGGGACAGACCTACCAGCAGATGCACGCGGCCTATACTCGTATCTTCCAGCGCTGCGGCCTGGATTTCCGCGCGGTGGAGGCCGACACCGGCGCGATCGGCGGCAACGCCTCGCACGAATTCCACGTGCTCGCCAGCTCCGGCGAGGACGCGATTGCCTTTTCCCCGGGCGGCTACGCCGCGAACGTCGAGCTGGCCCCCTGTCCGCAGCCGGCACCGGCCCCTGCCCCCGGCGCAGCCATGGCGAAGGTCGCCACGCCCGATGTGCGCACCATCGACGATCTCGCGAAGTTCCTGGACATCCCGACCGAACGGACGGTGAAGACCCTGGTGGTCGCCGCCTCCGACGCAATCGACGCCGATCTGGTCGCCATCGTGCTGCGCGGCGACCACGAACTGAACGCGGTGAAGGCCGAGAAGCACCCCTGGATCGCCGAGCCGCTGCGCATGGCCGAACCCGCCGAGATCCGTGCCGCCTTCGGTGCCGATCCCGGCTCGCTGGGGCCGGTGGACAGCCCGATCCCGGTGCTCGCCGACCAGGCCATGCTGGGCATGGCCGACTTCGTGGTTGGCGCCAACGAGAACGGCCACCACCTGACCGGCGTGAACTGGGGCCGCGACCTGCCGCAGCCGGAGAGCGCCGACCTGCGCAACATCCTCGAGGGTGAACCGGCCCCGGACGGCTCCGGGGCGATCGAGATCCGCCGCGGCATCGAGGTCGGCCACATCTTCCAGCTCGGTGACAAGTACAGCCAGGCGCTGGGTGCCCGGGTGCTGGACGAGGACGGCCGCGAACAGGTGGTGACCATGGGCTGCTACGGCATCGGCGTCTCGCGCGTGGTCGCCGCGGCGATCGAGCAGAACTCCGACGAGCGCGGCATCTGCTGGCCCGGCGCCATCGCCCCCTTCGACATCGCCCTGTGCCCGATCGGTGCCAAGAAGTCCCAGCGCGTGCGCGAGGCCGCGGAGAAACTGCACGACGAGCTGGAGGCCGCCGGCTTCCAGGTCCTGCTGGATGATCGCGAACAGCGCCCCGGCGTGATGTTCGCCGACATGGAGCTGATCGGCATCCCGCACCGCCTGGTCATCGGCGAGCGCGGCCTCGACGCCGGCGAACTCGAATACCAGGCACGCACCGCCAGCGAGGCCGAACACCTCCCAATAGACGGCCTGCTCGACGCCCTGCGCCAACGCCTGAACGGCTGAACCCGGGGCGACCACGATGGAAGAGGTCGCCTTCACCCTGGAGATGGGGATCGTATTCGGCCTGCTGGGGCTGACGATCCTGCTGTTCGTGACGGAGGTGATCCGGATCGACCTGGCGGCGCTGAGCGTGCTGTTCCTCCTCGGCATGGTCGCGCTGGTGCCGGGGGTGGCGCCGATCGTCGAGGGCGAGGCGCTGTTTTCCGGCTTTGCCTCGAACGCGGTGATCGCGATCATCGCGGTGATGATCATCGGCAAGGGGCTGGACCGTTCCGGGGTGATGAACCGCCTGGCCGACCTGATCCTGCGCTTTGGCGGGCATACCGAGCGCCGCGTGATGGCCACCACCTCGGGGGCCGTGGGCATCATCACCAGCTTCATGCAGAACATCGGGGCCGCCGCCCTGTTCATGCCGGTGATCAACCGCATCGGCGCGGCCGCGCGCATCCCCCGCTCGCGCCTGCTGATGCCGATGGGCTTTGCCGCGATCGTCGGCGGCACCCTGACGCTGGTGGCCTCCAGCCCGCTGATCCTGCTCAACGACCTGCTGCCCGGCGGGGTCGAGGGCTTCGGGCTGTTCGACGTCACCCCGATCGGACTCGCCCTGCTGGGTACGCTGATCCTCTACTTCGCGCTGTTCGGACGCTGGGTCCTGCCAGCCCGCGATCCGCAGACCGAGGACCCGGACGAGAGCCGGGTACAGACCACCTCGGCCTGGTTCCGTGATGTCTACGGGATGGACTTCGGCGTGCGCGAAGCGCGCCTGGGCGAGGACAGCTCGCTGGCCGGGATGCGCGTGGGCGACTTCGAGGCGGCCTTCGGGGTGCACGTGGTCGGCGTGACCGCAGACGACGAAACCCGCATCGAGCCAAACCGCGAGATCGAACTGGAACGCGGCGCGCATCTGGCCATCCTCGGTCCGGTCACCACTATCGAGAAGACCTGCCACGAGACCGGCACGATGCTGAAGGACGAGCTGGACGTGTTCACCCGCGCCCTGTCCGCCCGCCACGGCGGTATCGCGGAGGTGATCATCCCGCCCGGCTCCGACCTGATCGGCCAGACCGTGCGCGACAAGGGGATGCGGCGCAGCTACGGCATCTCGGTACTGCGCATCCAGCGCGGCGATGACCTGATCATCGACGCGGTCCCGGATACCCCGCTCAAGGCGGGGGACACCCTGGTCGTGCACACGCCCTGGGAGAACCTGCAGGCACTGGAGGACGATCGCGATTTCGTCGTCGTCACCAGCCGCTATCCGCGGCGCAAGCAGGAGGCCTCGCGGACCCATCGTCCGCTCGCAGCGCTCGGTTCCCTTGCGCTGGGGCTGGCACTGGTGCTGTTCACCGACCTGCCGCTGGCGCTGGCGCTGCTCGGCGGGGCCCTGGGGATGATCTTCACCGGCGTGATCACGATGGACGAGGCCTATCGCGGCATCAGCTGGAAGACGGTATTTCTGCTCGCCTCGCTGATCCCGCTGGGGCTTGCGGTGGAGAACTCCGGCGCCGGTGAGTGGATCGCGACCAACGGAATGGCGCAGCTGGAGGGGATGCCGGTCTGGGTGCTGCAGGTCGCGGTGTTCCTGCTGACCACCTTCTTCACGCTGGTAATGTCCAACGTCGGGGCGACGATTCTGCTGGTCCCGCTGGCGGTCAGCTTCGCGAGCGTCGCCCAGGGCATGGGCATCGACGCCGACCCGCGGGTGTTCGCCCTGATCGTGGCGATCGCCGCGTCCAACTCCTTCCTGCTGCCCACCCATCAGGTCAATGCGCTGATCATGGACCCGGGTGGCTACCGCGTGGCCGACTACCTGCGTGCCGGCACCGGTGTGACCCTGCTGTTCATGGTCGTCTCGCTGATCGTGATCAACCTGCTCTTCTGAGGGAAGCACTGGGCCCGGGCCCGGTTCAGGGCCGGTACAGGAAACTCGTACAGACTCCGGTACAAACCCACACGGGAACCGCGCATGCCCGCAACACTTCGTCTGTACCCGGCCCTGGCATTCCTCGCGCTGCTGCTGGCCGCCTGCAGCCCGCGGATCTACGGGGTAAGCGAGGAACAGTGGGACGCCATGGGCGAGGCCGAACGGGTCGAGGCCATCCGCGCCTGGGAATCGGTGCAGAAGGCGCGCGAGGCCCGGCTGCAGGCCGAGGCCGAACAGGAGGCGGCGCTGGCGGCCGAACGCGCCGAGCGGGTCGCGGCCATCCGCAATGGCCAGGCCGGTCTGCCCGGAGACCTGATCCGCGTCAGTCTCAGCGGCGGGACGCTGCGGATCGGCGGGCGCGAACGCGCGCTGGAGCCAACCGCATTCACCCTGGCCAGCGGCGAATCACGCCGCATCGAGGTCCATGCCGAGCGCTACCGCAGCGAACTCGAGGTCGCCTTCGATGACGGTCTGCTGCTGATTGACCTGCCGCGCCATTCGCGCACCGGGGCGGCCCGCCTCGCCTGGGACGGCGCCTGGATGCAGGGCGCCGAGACCCGTATCGATTCAGAAGGCCCACACCGGCTGCGCGACGTGCGCGCCTATGTCCAGGTCATCCCGCCACCCCTGCGAGCCCCAAGACGCTAGCCGTAATCCCTCGGTCGGTTGGCCACGGGCCCCGGCTCATCCAGTGGTAAAGCCCGCCGGAGGCGGGTCCGGCAGCGCGATCTCGTCGGCCTCCACCGCATCCACGCGCGCCCCGCCGGGGCCTTCGGCCAGCCATTCCTCCAGCTCGTCCAGCGCCACCCGGGGGCCTACGGCCAGGACCTCGACGCTGCCATCGGGCTGGTTGCGGGCGTGGCCGGTCAGCCCCCTTCGCCGCGCCTGGTCACGGGTGGAGGCGCGAAAGAACACACCCTGCACCCGCCCCCTGACATGCCAGCGGCGGGCATGGTTATCATTGGCGTCCGTCATCGTTGTCCTCCGGAGTGGATTCATGTCCGATGCCCCTACGCTGTACCACAACCCGCGCTGCAGCAAGTCGCGCGCGGCCCTGGCGCTACTGCGCGAACAGGGCGTGGAACCGCAGATCGTCGAATACCTGAAGACGCCGCCGGATGCCGCCACCCTGCGCGCCATCGTCGACCGGCTGGGCATCGCCCCGCGCGAGCTGCTGCGCACCGGCGAGACGGAATACCGCGAACTGGGGCTGAAGGACGCCGAACTGGATGACGAGGCCCTGATCCAGACCATGGTGCAGCACCCGAAACTGATCGAAAGGCCGATCCTGGTCGCCGGGGAGCAGGCCCGCATCGGCCGCCCGCCGGAACAGGTGCTGGAGATCCTGGCGTGAGCGCGGCACCCGAGGTCCTGGTCCTCTACTACAGCCGCTATGGCGCCACCGCGGAGCTGGCCCGTCACGTCGCCAGCGGCGTGGAGCGCGCAGGTGCCGTGGCGCGCGTGCGCACGGTTCCTCCGGTCACGACCAACATCACCGGGGATGCCCCGGCGGTCCCCGCCGACGGCCCGCCCTACGCGCAGCCCAGCGACCTGGAAGAATGCGCCGGGCTGGTGATGGGCTCGCCCACGCGCTTCGGCAACATGGCCGCGCCACTGAAATATTTCCTCGACGGCACCAGCGGCCTGTGGGCCAGTGGCGGCCTGGTGGACCGGCCCTTCGGGCTGTTCACCAGCACCGCCACCCAGCACGGCGGACAGGAGACCACCCTGCTGAGCATGGCCCTGCCCCTGATCCACCAGGGCATGCTCTGGGTGGGCGTCCCCTACACCGTGCCGGAACTGACCACCACGACCTCCGGCGGCTCGCCCTACGGCGCCAGCCATGTCGCCGGGGCCCAGGGGGAACATGCCGTGACCCGCGAGGAGCAGCGCATCGCAGATGCCCTGGGGGAACGCGTCGGGCGCCTCGCGCGGCGCCTGCGCCGCGAGGACCCGGCGTGATCCTCGGGGCACGGGTCCTGGCCCTGGCCGGCTACCTCGGACTGCTCGGCCTGATCCTCGTCTGGACCACCTGGATCGAGCGTCCGGAGATCGTGCCGGTCTCGGTGGCCCTGGTGATCCTGGTCCTTCCGCTGATGTTTCCGCTGCGCGGGATGCTGCACGGGCGCCGCTATACCCATGCCTGGTCCAGTCTGCTGGCGCTGGCCTACATCACCCTCGGGATCACGCTGGCCGCGGCCGCCGACGCGCGCCTGTACGGGCTGCTGATGACCGCGGCCAGCCTCGCCTGGTTCGGCGGCTGCCTGCTCTACGTCAAGCTGGACGCCCGCCGCGCCCGCCAGACGACGCCCTGATATTCACCACGAAGGCACAGAGAAGGGTCAGGCCAAGGGCGTTTAACAGGAAGACGAGAAGTACGGAAGGTACTGGATGGGGGTCCGAGACAGGGTTTTGCCCTCGGAGGCGCTGGTGCGGCGTCTCACTCCGGCCGGAATGTCCGAAACGGCGGCACACTACGCACCGCGAAGGACTTCCCCCGCAACCCCGACAAGCCCAATGCCCCCTTCCAGCCTTCGCATCTTCCTGTGAACGGGTTTTGACCTTGGTCGTGCGGTGGGTGGTGACGATCAGGGGCGCGCGAGCTGATCGCGCACGAAGGGGATGGTCAGGCGCCGCTGCTCGGCCAGGGCGGCCAGGTCGAGGCGATCCAGGAGCTGCAGCAGCGCGACCAGATCCCGCCGGTAGTGGCGCAGCAGGTAGTCCGCCACCGACTCCGGCAGCTCCAGCCCGCGCAGCGCGGCGCGCTGTGCAAGGATGCGCTTGAGATCGTCCTCCTCCGGCGCCTGCATGCGGAACACCGGGCCCCACGCAAGCCGCGAGGTCAGGTCGGGCAACGGACTGGCGAGCCCGTCGGGCGCGGCGACGGCCGCCAGCAGCACGCGACAGCCGGCGTCGCGCAGCCGGTTCAAGAGCCCAAACAGGGCCTCGTCCCAGTCTCCCTTCCCGATCACGGCATCCAGATCATCCAGCGCCACCAGGCGCGCGCGTTCCAGCCCGTCGAGCACCGCCAGCGGCGGCGCCGCGGCCAGCTCGGCCAGCGGCAGGTAGGCCACCGGCTCGCCGCGCTCGTGCCCCTGGTGGCAGGCGGCCTGCAGCAGGTGGGTCTTCCCCACGCCCGCCGGACCGTGCAGCAGGATCTGCGGCTCGGTCCGCGCGCTCCCGACGGCCAGCGCCGCGACCGCATCCCGCGCCAGACGGTTGCCGCCCGGATAAAACCCCGCGAAGCGCGACGTATCGCGCAACCGCAGGTCCAGCGGCAGCTGGCGCTGATGCGCGGCGCTCATGGCCGCCCGTCTTCGTCAGTCGCCGCCGGCCCGGCACCATTCAGGCGCCGGTAATGCGCCAGCGCGTGGCGCACCCCGACCGCCAGCACGGCCGCCACCGGCAGCGCGAGCAGCACCCCGAAGAAGCCGAACAGCTGGCCACCGGCGAGTACGGCAAAGATCACCGCGATCGGATGCAGGCCGGTACGGTCTCCCACCAGCCACGGGGTCAGGACCATCGACTCCAGGACCTGGGCCACGGCAAAGATCGCGAGCACCACCAGCAGCAGGCTCCAGCCATCGCCCTGGACCAGCGCCACGGCCCCGGCCAGCAGTACACCCACGATCACGCCGACATAGGGAATGAAGCTGACCAGCCCGGCGATCACGCCAATGGCCAGCCCCATCTCGACCCCGGCCACGGTCAGGGTGACCGCATAGAACAGCCCCAGCGCCAGCATCACCAGGAGCTGGCCGCGCAGAAACGCCGCCAGGGTCGCATCCGATTCCTGCGCGAAGCGCAGCACCACAGGGCGCCAGACCTGCGGCAGGAGATCCCGCAGCCCCTGCTGCAGCCGCGGCCAGTCACGCAGCAGATAGAAGCTCACCACCGGCACCAGCACCAGGTTCAGCACCCCCAGCACCAGGGTCCCGGTGGAACTGCCCAGCCATTGCAGCACGCCACCCGCCAGCCCGCCGGCCTCGCGCCAGTGCTCGGCAATCAGGGACTGCAGGGCGGCTGCGTCCAGTGCCGGCGGACGATCCCCCGCCTGTTCTTCCAGCAACGGGCGCACCTGCTGGTCGAACCACGCCAGCAGCTCCGGAAGCGCCAGCGCCAGGCGCTCGAACTGGGCGATGGCCAGCGGGATCAGGATCAGCACCAGGCCAGCGAGCCCCAGCATCACCAGCAGGAAGACCAGGACCGTCGCCAGCGTCCGCGAGCCGCGGGTACGCGGGGCCAGGCGCGAGACCAGCGGGTTGAACAGGTAGCCGATCAGGATGGCGACCACGAACGGGGTCAGGATCGGTGCCAGCAGATACAGCACGCCGCCGACCACCAGCAGCCCGACCAGCGCCGCCAGCGTGACCGTCGACAGGGGGCCCACGCGCTGCTGCGTCTCCGGGGTCATGGCGTCCTCCGCGCGGCCGGGACGGGGGCGCGCCGCAGGTGGCGCCAGGCATACACGCCCCACTGCGCGGTGTAGGCCAGCCCGCTCGCCAGGGTCGTGAATGCGACCACGACCACCATCAGCTGCACCCAGATCGGGTCCAGATCCAGCAGGCCGACCTTCACGATGGCGACCAGCACCAGCGTGATCTGCAGAAAGGTATTCACCTTGCTGATGAACAGCGGACGGATCGCCAGCGGCCCCACGAACACCCGGTACAGGGCCGATCCCGCGGTCAGCCACAGATCGCGCCCCACGACCAGCAACAGCAGCCACAGCGGGAGCAGCCCGGACAGCGTCACCGCCAGGTAGATACCCAGCATCAGGAGCTTGTCCGCCGCCGGGTCCAGCCAGGCTCCGAGCCGGGTATGCCAGCCGTAGCGGCGGACCAGCCAGCCATCCAGGGCATCACTCAGTCCGGCCAGCGCCAGCAGCACCACCGCCAACAGATAGTGCTCCAGCACCAGCAGCCAGACGATCGGCGGGATCAGCACGATCCGCGCGATGGTGACCGCATTGGGGATCTGGTGGCGCGGAATCATCCGGACACGGGCACGCGGGTCAGCCGCGATCCAGCCAGACATCGGCCGCATCGGCGTCGTCCGGCGGTTCGGACCGGTCAAAACCGGAACCGCGCAGCAGGTCAACGAGGTCACCGGGCTCCAGCCCCGTGCGGACCTGCAGCACCACGCGATCGGCCATCAGCGAATCCAGCCGCGCCGCCTCTACCGCCTGCAGGCGGACCAGCTCCGCCCGCAGGCGCTCGAATGCGGCATAGCCCTGCACGTCGACAAACCCCAGCCGCACCCACTCCGGCTCGGCGGCCACACGCGCCAGGCGCTCTGCCACCTGGTCCAGCCCCTGGGCCACGGCCGCGCGCGCGGCCGTGCCGGCATCCGCCCCCGGGGCCGAACCGCGAAACTCGCGGCCGTCGTGCACGGCAACGGAACGCGCCTCGGCCCCGGTCGCGGTCTCGCGCACATGCAGCAGGATCACGCCATCGGCCTGATACCGGCGCGCGGCCTCCAGCAGCGGCTCGGTCACCCCGCCGACGATATCGGAGGGCTGGGCCGCGCGCCGGTCCTGGAGATCTCCCAGCGGAAACAGCAGCGGCATGTCGCGCTCCGCGGCCAGCGACTCCAGCGCGGACAGTACGCCGCGCCCCTCCACCGCATCGCCCAGCAGTTCGCGCTGGCCATTGCGGTCCAGTACCGCCCAGACCAGGAGCCCGGGGCGCTCTCCCAGCACAGCCGGCACACCGGCGTCGCGCAGGGCCGTGCGCAGACGGAAGGGATCGAACTCGAGGCGATAGACGCCCTCCTCGACCTCGCGCAGCCGCTCCAGCGCCGCAATCCAGCCATCGTCGTCGCGGGTCTCCAGCATCTCCTCGACCAGCGCCAGCACCGGCTCCGAGCGCAGCCCGGCCAGACGCACCAGCGCCTGTTCCAGGCCCTGCTCCAGGGCGCCCGCCTCGTCCTCCGCGGCGACCGTGGCCACCAGCGAATCCTGGGCCGCTGCCAGCGGCGCCAGCAACAGCAGGACAAGACCGAGCAGGACGGCCACGGGGTAACGGGTGCGCAGGTGCAGGGACATGATCATGATCGGTTGTTCGACAAGCGTTCCAAAATACCACAGCCATCACACACACTGGCCGCGCGCGGGGCGTGACGGACCGCACCCCGCGCGTCTCTCTTTGCACGCCCGCAGCCGGCTCGCTACCATGCCGGGTTCTTCGAGGCCGCCGCCGTGGCGGCACTCCCGTGCTGGTTGAATGCTGGTTAAATTCCGGGGAACCCATGTCCGAATCCCGTTCAGGCCTGACCTACCGCGAGGCCGGTGTCGACATCGAGGCCGGCGCCGAGCTGGTCGAACGCATCAAGCCGCAGGCGGCGCGCACCCGGCGCCCCGGCGTGATGGCCGGCCTGGGCGGCTTTGGCGCGCTGTTCGAGCTGCCGATGGACCGCTACCGGCAGCCGGTGCTGGTGTCCGGCACGGATGGCGTCGGCACCAAGCTGCGACTCGCGCAGCAGACCGGTCGCCATGACAGCATCGGCATTGACCTGGTCGCGATGTGCGTCAACGACATCGTCGTCCAGGGCGCCGAGCCGCTGTTCTTTCTCGACTACTACGCCACCGGCCATCTGGACGTGGACATCGCCGCGGACGTGGTCACCGGTATCGCGGAGGGGTGCGAACAGGCCGGCTGCGCCCTGATCGGCGGCGAGACCGCGGAGATGCCGGGGATGTACCACGGCGAGGACTACGACGTCGCCGGCTTCGCGGTCGGCATCGCCGAAAAGGACGCGCTGATCGATGGCCGCCAGGTCACCGCGGGCCACGTGGTCCTGGGCCTGGAGGCCACGGGCCCGCACTCCAACGGCTACTCCCTGATCCGGCGGGTACTGGAACACTCCGGTGCATCCCTGGACAGCCCCCTGCCCGGCAGCGAGGGCGTGAGCCTCGGGGATGCCCTGATGGCCCCCACGCGCATCTACGTGCGCCCGCTGCTGGAGCTGCTGCAGCACTTCCCGGTGCATGCGATGGCCCATATCACCGGCGGCGGCCTGACCGAAAACCTCCCGCGCGTTCTGCCCGACCATCTGGGCGCACGCATCGACCCGTACAGCTGGTCCAGGCCGCCGGTATTCGGCTGGCTGCAGCAGGCCGGGGACATCGCCGACGAAGAGATGCTGCGTACCTTCAACTGCGGCATCGGCATGACCGTGATCCTCCCCGAGGACCGGGTCGAGGCCGCCAGTTCGGAACTGGCCCGCGCCGGCATCCGCAGCTGGCCGATCGGCATGATCCAGGAACGCGACGCGTACCAGCCCAGCGTCACCTACGCCGCGGCATGACGGAAACCGCCAGGCAACCCGCCGCGGCCGTCCCGCAGCGCCTGGTGGTCCTGATCTCCGGGCGCGGCAGCAACCTGGGCGCGCTGATCGAGGCCTGCGAGCAGGGCCGGGTCCCGGCCTCGATCGTCGGCGTGATCAGCAACCGCCCGGATGCCGGCGGGCTGGAATTCGCCGCGCGCCACGGCATCCCCAGCCAGGTACTCGATCACCGCGCATACCCGGCGCGCGAGGCCTTCGACACCGACCTCGCCCGCGCCATCGAGGGCTACAGCCCCGACCTGGTCATCCTGGCCGGGTTCATGCGCATCCTGACCCCCGACTTTGTGGACCGGTTCACCGGCCGACTGCTGAACATTCACCCCTCCCTGCTGCCCAAATATCGCGGCCTGCACACCCACGCCCGTGCCCTGGCCGACGGCGAGCGCGAGCACGGGGCCAGCGTGCATTTCGTGACCCCGGAACTCGATGGTGGACCGGTGATCATGCAGGCCCGCGTGCCGGTCGCGCCCGACGACACCCCGGACACCCTCGCCGCCCGCGTCCAGCGCGCCGAGCACCGCCTGTATCCGGAGGTCGTGCGCCGGCTGTGTTCAGGGGAAATTCAGTGGGCCGGGCGGATCCTGCAGGCCGACGGCACGCCACTGCCGGCGCCACTGCAACTCGACGAGGACTTTAATGATCTTCCAGGTTCCTAAGGCCACACCCCTGCTGCGATTTGGCGCCGTGCTCGGGCTCCTGCTGGCGCTCGTGGCCCTGCCGGCCAGCGGTGTGGCACAGAGCACGCACTCGATCCCGCCCTACACCGCCAGCTACGAAGCCAGCGCCATGGGCAACACGCTCAAGGCGCGCATCACCCTGAACCACGAGGACGTGCAGACGCGCATGGCCATGGATGCCCACGTCTCCGGCTTCCTGCGCATCCTGGGCCGTTTCGAGCTGAGCCGCGAAGCGTTGATGAACCGCCAGAACGGCGAGCTCCAGCTGGTGCACTCACGCAGCCGGCAGATCACGCCGCGGCGCGACCGCAAGGTCGAGACCCGCTTCGACTGGGAGCGCGGCCTGGCCATCGGCACCATCAACAGCGACAGCTTCCAGCTCGAGGTGCCGGACCGGACCCTGGACTTCCTCGGCTCGCTGTACCTGATGATGCAGCGCCTGGAGAGTGGCGAGCTGTCCGCCGTCGGCGACCGCAAGACCATCCAGGCCCTGGAGCGCGATCGCCTGCGCGAATACCGTTTCGAGGTCGCCGCGCGCGAGACCATGGAATCGCCCATCGGACGGGTGGATACCATCCGCGTCGACCGCCACACGGACGACAGCGACGTGGCCCTGTCCGCCTGGTTTGCCCGCGAACTGCGCCATGTCCCGGTGCGTCTCGACTACGAGGCCGACGGCCGCGTGTTCGAGCTGAACCTGACGCAACTGGAATGGCACGACCCGATCATTGACCTGACCGAGTAGACACCATGAGCGAGACCTTTGACCTGGCCATCATCGGCAGTGGCCCCGGGGGCTATCGTGCCGCCGTTCTGGGCGCCCTGCGCGGGCTCAACGTCGTCATCGTCGAAAAGGGCGACTGGGGCGGCTGCTGCCTGAACCGCGGCTGCGTACCCAAGAAGGACTGGTACCACACCGCCCGCACCGTCGCCGCGCAGCGCCACTTCGAGGGCCGCGGCATCAGCGGCAGCCTCACGGCCGACATGGACCGCGCCTGGGACCATCAGAAGGACGTGGTCACCGAGGTGCGCAACTCCTACCTCGGCTACATGAAGCACCTGAAGATCCAGTACCGCCACGGCACTGCGAGCTTCCGCGACGCCGAGACCCTGGAGGTCGTCGCCGACGACGGCACCGAGACCGTCAGCGCCCGCCACACCATCATCGCCACCGGCGCCACCGCCACCGTTCCGGCCCCGTTCACGGCCGAACCCGGGCGCGTACTGACCACCGACATGCTGTTCGACGACAAGCCGCCCACGGGCGAGCGCGTCGCGATCATCGGCTCCGGCGTGGTCGCCACCGAATTCGCCTGGATCTTCCATCACCTCGGCAAGCAGGTGACCTGGCTGTCGCGCTCGAAGCCGCTGTCCACGCAGAAGTTCAGCCCGCAGGCGCTGGGCACGCTGAAGGAACAACTGGCCGCGGATGGCATCGAGCCGGTGCGGGTCAAGGGCTACGAAAGCGTCGAGACCTCGGATGACGGCGTCACCATCACCGACAGCGAGGGCAACAGCTTCGAGGTCGACTGGGTGCTGCTCGGCACCGGGCGCACCCCGCATACCGAGGGCCTGAACCTCGACGGAATCGGGGTGAAGACCGACGCCCGCGGCTTCGTGAAACGCCGTCCTACCCTGCAGACCGATGTCGACACCATCTACGCCATCGGCGATGTCGCCAGCGAGTGGCAGACCGCCAACCACGCCCTGGCGGACGCCACCATCGCGGTGGAAAACATCCAGAACGGCAACACCCGCGAGCAAGACGAGCGCTTCGTGCCGATCGCGATCTACTCCGCCGTCGAGATGGCCCGCCTTGGCATGGACGAGGACGACGCCGAGGACGAGGAACTGGAACCGGCGGTCGGCTTCGCCGCCTTCGAGACCTCCCCGCGCGCCCTGGGCCAGGACGAGCCGGAAGGATTCGTGCGCCTGATCGGCGACATGGACACCGGCGCCCTGCTGGGCGGCGAGGTCATCGGCGCCGATGCCGGCGAGCTGATCCACATCCTGTCCCTGGCCCCCGACCGCGACACCGCGCTCGCCTGGATCGCCAGGGGACAATGGAACCACCCGACCCGTGGCGAGGAGTTCCTCAACGCAACGGAAACCCTCGCCTCGAAGTGGAACCTGAAGTCGGAGATCTTCGGCCTGTAGCGGGCGCTCACGGCCGGCAACTCAGTCCGCGTTTCCCTCGTGGCGCCCGCGCTTGGCCGCGAGAACCTCGGCATCGGCACGCTGTACCAGGCTGTCCAGGCCGACATCATCGGCCCGGTAACCGGCCGCCCCGAGGCTGATGGACACGCCCGTCTCCTGTACAAGGCAGTCATGCAGGCGCGCGCCCATCTGCCGGGCGTCCGCCAGGGCGGTGTCCGGTAGCAGCACTACAAACTCGTCACCGCCGTAACGTCCCAGCAGATCGTTCTCGCGCAGGGTTGCCTGGGCGGCGGCCGCCACCCGCTTCAGCAGGGCATCGCCCGCCGCGTGCCCGGCGGCATCATTGACCTGCTTGAAGCCGTCCAGATCGAACATCAACAGGGACAGCGGCGTGCCATGGCGCCGGGCGCGCTCCATCTCGCGCTCGGCACCGGCCTCGAAGAAGCGGCGGTTGCCCACCCCGGTCAGGGGGTCGCTGGAGGCCAGCCCTTCCAGCTTCTGGTTGGCCGCACGCAGCTCGCGATTGGCCTGATCCAGCGCCCGTGTACGCTCCTCGATCACCACCTCCAGGTCCCGGTTGTAGCGCTCCAGGCTTGCGCGCGCCAGACGCAGTTCGGTCACGTTCTGGGAGATCCCGAACAGGTGGGTGATCGCGCCATCCGTGCCATGCACAGGCACCAGCAGGGTCAGCCAGTGGCCCTCGCGCGCCTCGCCATGGGCATCATGAAAGGTCGCGTGTTCCTCGTAGCGCAGCGGCGCATCCAGGCGCAGGCACTCGCGGTAATGCGCCACCACCTGCTCTGCAATATGCCAGGGCAGGAAGTCATGCAGGCGCAGGCCGCTGCAGTCGCGCGCGAACAGCTCGTGCATCCGGGCATTGGCGGACTCCACCACGAAATCCGGCCCCTCGACCCGGATCAGGAACATGTTTTCCGGAAAATGCTGCCAGATCTCCGCCAGCAGCGCGGCCTGCCCGAGTTGCTCGGGCAAAACCGCCGGACCTACCCCGTTGTGCTGCGTCATCGCGCCCCCGTATCCCTGCGGGTGGTCCGCGCCCACCCTTCAGCGCATATAGCCAAAGCCTTCCTGCTGCTGCAGGCGAACGATCTCGGCATCGGCCATCGGCACCACACTGGCGAAACCGTGGAAGTCCTCCGGGGCATAGCCCCGGCGGGCCGCTCCCGCCTCGCAGATACGATACTCGATCACACCCCCCATGCTCAGTCCGCGGGCGCGGGTCATCAGGGTCTCGTTTTCGGCAAAGTGGCGGCGCGCGAACAGGTCCAGCGCGCCACCGTGAATGACCAGCACGATGCGGCTGTCGAAGGGATCGTCACCCGTCATCCGGCTCAGGTAGGCCGCGTGGTCCAGTACGCTCTGCAGGCCGTCAGGGGTCCCGGCCGTTACATCGTAAACCGCCTTGAGGCCGCTGTAGCTGCGCGCCTCCGGCGCCGCCGCGCCCCAGGGGGCCGGTGGTTCATCGCCCGTTGCCGCGGCCAGCGGCGCGACCAGCAGCAACGCGGTCGCCCACGCCTGTATACGTCGTTTCATTCCCTTGATCCTCCGTGATCGGAATCCATTTCACTGCGCATCCCCTGCCGGTCCTCCAGCAGGGCCTCGAAATCCGGCACCGGCATGGCCGGATGGTACAGATGTCCCTGAAAGCGCTCACAGCCATGTTGCACGAGAAAATCGCGCTGGGCCGCGTTCTCCACGCCTTCAGCGATCAGGGACAACCCCATATTCTGGGCGATGGCGGTGATGGTGGCGACGATATTGGCATCGTCCACGTCGTGTTCGATGTCCTGGACGAAGGAGCGGTCAATCTTGAGCACGTCCAGAGGCAGGCGCGCGGCCATCGCACCGGTGTCCTGCAGCAGGCTGTGCGGGCCAGACCGACGGTGCCCCCGCGGGCGGCGATGGAAAAACGGAATCATCATGCAGGAAGTCTAGACAGCCGCGGCCCCGGTCACATGAATAAGTACCCATGATGCAGATTTCATTGTACCGGACGTCGCCCGGGCGAATCCGCGGCGGGCCCCACCCCCAAACGAAAAAAGTCCCGCACAGGGCGGGACTTTCACAACCTGGCGCTTGCGCGCCCGGGCTGGGTTACTGCGCGACGACGTTCGCGGCAGCCGGACCCTTCTGGCCCTGCTCGACGTCGAACGAGACGCTCTGGCCTTCAGCCAGCGACTTGAAGCCGCTACCCTGGATGGCGCTGTGATGGACGAACACGTCCTTGGAGCCATCGGTCGGGGTAATAAAGCCAAAGCCTTTTTCGTCGGAGAACCACTTCACTGTACCTGTAGCCATTTCGGTTACCTCTGTTTTGTACGTACTAGGATTAGGATTTCGAGGGGGGAGAGACTGGAGGGCAACCGAACGACGGTGAATCTTGATCGTGATTCCTGCGGACCCGAAGCGGGACCGGAACTGCGAATCTTAACGCCCCTTGCGGGGTGTCGCCTGGTGCAACATGGAGCCTGTTACCGTTACCTCGAGGCCATTGTCCTCCCAAACCGCGGTGCATTGATAGTGTTTTTTTGGATTTTCCGTGATCCACCGCACACATTGCTTTAGTTTCATGCACTTGCACATTCATTTAATTGGCCACAGGCGGGGGTTTTACACCCGCGAACCCGCCTGATACGGGCCCGGCGGTCAAATTGCGGCCGCAGAACCGGTCTCCGCATCATCGCCCCAGCCGGCGCTGACCAGCGGCAGGGGCACATGCAGCCCGGCCGCCATCACGCGCAGCAATTCGTGTTCGGCCGTCACCACTCGGCCACCGTGCTGGACGGTCACCGCCATGGCCCGAACCAGCCGGTCCTTGTCGCCCAGGCGCAACCCATCCAGGCGCTCCAGTGCCCGATCCAGCACGCCCGCCCAGGCCCGCGCCCCCGCCGCCCCGGACAGCGCCTCCGGAATCGCGGCGTCCATCGGCAGGGCCCCGGTCAGCTCCCCCAGCCCCGCGGTCAGCGCGGCGCGGGCGGCGGCAGGATCCTCCGGGTGGCCATGGTGAGCCAGCACCGCCAGCAGGTAGTGCGCGGCCTGCTGATGATCGTCAAGTGCGGCCTGACCGGGACGTGCCGCCGCGGCGGGGTCGTGGAGGTCGCGCAACTGCCGGCTCAGCAGTCGGCCCAGTGCGTACTCGAAGACAGCCACGCGGCCATCAGCATGGATCAGGCGGTCGGTCAGATCCTCCAGCCGCTGGCGGTCCTCCGGCGCGAGCCGGCGCAGGGCCGGGAAGGCCATCTCCAGCAGCGGCATGCGCAGCGCCTCGGCCAGCGCCGGTTCCGCATCCAGCAGGCCGCGTACCGCCTGCGCGCGCGCCTCGCCCAGGGCCTCGGCCACCATCTCCAGCTGGGCTGCGCGCACGTCGGCATCCGGGTTCAGCAGCAGATACAGCACGACCTCGACGGCGCGGGCATCAGAGCGAGCGGCCCAGGCCAGCGGTCCCGGGATCGCCGCCAGCAGGGCCCCGGCCGCCAGTAGCCGGGCCAGCTCCGGGTGCCCGCTCAGCGCCTCGCCGAATGCATCGGCGCCGGGCGCGCGCCCCTCGCGTTCACGCTGCATGCCGTCCACCGCGCGTTCGCGCGCGGCCTGGCGCACACGGGCATTCAGCTGGCCCCGGAGCGATTCCAGTTCCGCCGGGTCGAAATAGGGTTGCAGCAGGCGGATGCGCTCGAGAAGCGGGGGATGGGTCGCGTAGATCTGCCCGATCGCATCGCTGGCAAACAGCATATGGGTGATCTCCTCGGTATTGCCGTTCAGGCCGGCGTAACGGGCCGCGACCTTCTTCAGCGCGCCGGCCAGCCCCTCCGGCTCGCGCGTGAACTGCACCGCCTGGGCATCCGCCAGGTATTCGCGCTGACGCGAGATACCGGCCCGGATCCAGCGGGCCAGGGCCAGCCCGGCATAGCCCACCACGATCAGGGTGACACTGAGTACGCCCACCCCGGTATCGGCGACATCACCGCGGCGGCGGTGACGCCGGCGCGCCAGCCCGCCCTGCCCCAGCAGCGCGAGGATCTCGATCCCGTAGAGGATGCCGATCAGGCGCATGTTCAGCCGCATATCGCCGTTGAGCACATGCCCGAACTCGTGGGCGACCACCCCCTTGAGTTCGGCCCGGTCGAGGCTGTCGAGGGCGCCACGGGTAACCGCGATGACTGCATCGCCGGGACCGAAGCCCGCGGCAAAGGCGTTGATCCCCAGATCCTGCTCCAGGATGTATACCGCCGGCACCGGGACACCCGAGGCGATCGCCATCTCCTCGACCACATTGCGCAACCGGCGCTGCAGCGGATCGGCCGGATTCCCCTGCAGCGGGACACCGCCCATCTCCATCGCGATGCGGGCGCCACCGCCCGCGCGCAGCTGCCAGGTCCGGTACAGGCTGGCGAGCACGATCAGGCCAACCGTAATCGCTGTGGTCCAGGCGATGGCCCGGGCCGTCCCACCCATGCCCCAGACGATCAGTCCGAGGGTCCCCGCGATCAACAGCACCGCCAGCACGAACAGGGCCAGCAGCACGCGCGTACGCCGATGCGCCTGATCCTGCTGCGCGAAGAAATTCATCGTCCTGCTGCCCCCGTCGGCGGGCTGGGCGCCCGGGATACCGCCCAGTGCCTCATGCCAGCCCCCTGTTGCGCGGCGCCGACCGTTGTTCGCCGCTGCTCCCGGGCACCGCATACACCCGGATCAATCGGCCTCTCCCAGGGCGGCACCGGCCAGGCGCAGGGCCCGCGAGAGATCGGCCAGCAGGCGATCACGCCGCGCATACAGCTCCTGCAGCCGAGCCAGCGCCTGGTCGTGCTGACCGCGTGCGTGCAGGGCCAGCAATTCCTCGGCCAGCTGATGCACCTCCTGCTGCCGACGCCGCAGCCCGGCCCCGGCATCCTGAAATGCCACGCCGGCGCGTTCCAGCCCGCGCTCGAAGACGTCGCAGTCCGCGGCGATGGAGGGCGGCAGCAGGCCCTGCCCGCGCAGATAGGCCTCCAGCTGCCCGACCCAGGCCCGGTGCGCCACCCCGGCGTGCATCAGCGGCATCGCCTCGCGCCCGATGCGCGACAGCGTCGCCCAGTGCCGGGCCGGGCGCCAGGTGGCCACCCAGTCGGGCACATGCGGCGCCGGCATCGGCCGCGCAATCCCGTAGCCCTGGGCCAGCTCGCAGCCAATCAGCAGCAGCATGTCGCCGAGTTCGACGGTCTCCACGCCCTCGGCGATCAGACGGCGCCCGAACGCCTCGGCCAGGCTCAGGATGCCGTCCAGGATCGCCAGGTCCTCGGGATCCTCCAGGATATCGCGCACAAAGCTCTGGTCGACCTTCACCGTGTCCGCCGGCAGCCGCTTGAGGTAGGTCAGCGAGGCATAACCGGTCCCGAAATCGTCCAGCGAGATCTCCACGCCCAGCGCCCGGCATCCCTGGAGACGCCGCGTCACCTCGATCATGTCACCCAGCGCGCTGGTCTCCAGCACCTCCAGCTCCAGGGAGCCGCGGGCGATGTCCGGGTAGGCGTCCAGCAGCTGCTCCAGGCGATCGACGAAATCCGGCTGCCGCAACTGATACGCCGCGACATTGACGCTGACGGGCAGATCCAGGCCCACAGCTGCCCAGGCGCGCAGCTGCCGCAGGGCGCGATCGATCACCCATTCGCCCAGTTCGACCGCCAGCGGGTGGTCCTCGATCTCGGGCAGAAAACGACCCGGCGGCAGCAGCCCCTGCTCCGGGTGCTGCCAGCGGATCAAGGCCTCGACCCCGATCACGTCGCCGGTGCGCATGTTCACCTTGGGCTGGTAGAACAGTACGAATTCCTCTTCCGCCAGCGCGCGCCGGATATCCGCCAGGGTCTCGTGATGGCTGCGGGCGGAGCGGTCGCGCTCGGCATCGAACACGTGGAACCGCCCCTTGCCCGCCAGCTTGGCCTGGTACATCGCCTGGTCGGCCTGGCGCAGCAGCTGGTCCGCCTCCATTTCGACATCGCCGTCCGGATAGAAAGTCACCCCCAGGCTGGCCGACACCTGGAGCCGTTCATCCTCCTCGAACACGGGCTCGGCCGCCGCCTCGAGCATCCGCTTCAGCAGGGTCTCGCAGCCGTAGAGATTGTCGATATCGACCAGCACGGCCACGAACTCGTCCCCGCCCAGGCGCGAGAGGGTGTCCTCCGAACGCATGACGGCCTTCATGCGCGCGGCGACCTCCACCAGCATCCGATCCCCCGCCGCATGGCCGAAGCGGTCGTTGATCTGCTTGAAGCCGTCCAGATCCAGATAGACCACCGCCAGGCGTTCATCGTGACGCCGCGCACGGGCCATGGCCTGCTGCAGGCGGTCCGCGAGCAGGGAGCGGTTGGGGAGACCGGTCAGCGCGTCGTAGTGCGCAATCCGTTCCAGCTGGCGTTCGTGCTCCTTCAGCGTGGTGATGTCCGTCGAGATGCCCAGCAGGCCGGTGATGCGCTCGCGATCGCGGTCGTCCCGGATCGGGGTCTTGATCTCCAGATAGACCCGGCGGGTGCCATCCGGCGCGACCACCTCGATCTCCTCGGTGGTCTGCTCGCCGGCCAGCACGCGGCGATCGATCTTGCGCAGTTGCCGTACCGTCTCGGCCGGGAAAAAGCGGCTGTCGCTGCTGCCGGGCAGGTCCTCGGCGGTCGCGCCAAACAGCTTCAGGCAGGCGCTGTTGGCAAAGGTGTAGAGCCCTTCCCGGTCCTTCATGTAGATATAGGACGAGACGTAATCCAGCGCATCCCGGAAGCGCTGCGACTCGGCATGGGCCGCGCGCAGCGCCAGTTCGTCCTGCTTGCGGTCGGTGATGTCGGTGGCCGTGCCGATCATGCGCAACGGACGCCCGTCCGCATCGCGGCTGACGATCAGGCCGCGGTCCTCGATCCAGATCCAGTGGCCATCCGCGTGCCGCACCCGGTACTCCCGGGCGTAGAAGCCCCGCTGACCGTCGAGATAGGCACGCAAGGCCGCCTGCACCGCGGCGCGCTCATCCGGATGGATGCACTGTTCCCATGTCTCCAGGGAGCTCCCGATCTGGGCCTCGTGCACCCCCATGATCTCCCGCCAGCGCGGGGAAAAGTACAGCTCGTCGCGCGCGATATCCCAGTCATACAGACCGCTGCGCGAGCCCTCCAGAGCGAAGCGCCAGCGGAACTCGCTCTCGCGCAGCTGCTCTTCCCGCCCCCGGAGCTCCTCGGTCAGACGCTCGGCGATCGCCTCGGCGCGCACCCGCGTGCCCGAGATGGACAGAATCAGCCCGAACAGCAGGGCGCTCAGCGCCACCCCCGCGCCCAGCGTGCCCCAGGCACTGGTGTAGGCCACTGCCGCCTGCGGATCGCGATGGTCGAACCGTAGCGACCAGACCCGACCGTTGAAGTCGATCTCGCGTACCTGCGCAAAGCGGCTGGGGGCCTCCGGATCGATCTCGCAGTTGCGGTACAGCAACCGATCCGCATCCATTTCGGGGCCGTCATAGATATGCAGCCCGACGGCCTCGCCCTCCATCAGTTCCCAGTCGCCGAGGATGCCGGTCATCAGGTCGGTCATGCGGTAGGGCGAGTAGGCCCAGCCCTTGAGCGCCCGTGCCCGCTGATCCGGCGTGTCGATCGGCAGGTCCATCCGGTACACGGGGACGTACATCAGCGTGCCGGCCTGCACATCGTGCTCGGTCTCCTGCACCAGCTGCACACGCCCGGTCAACGCCGCACGCCCGCTGTCTCGGGCCTGGATCATCGCCGCCCGGCGTACCGGTTCCGAGAACATGTCGTAGCCGAAGGCGCGCCGGTTGCGGGCATCGAAGGGCTCGAGGTAGACGATCGAGGTGTAGACCTCGCGCGGTTCGTCCGGGAACACGCGGTAGTCCGGAAAGCCCTCGGCCCGGACCTCCGCGATGTGTGCCGCCAGTTCGTCGGGCTGCAGCAGGCGGGCAAAGCCGATCCCCTGCACGCGCTTGAGGGTGTCGGACACCCGCAGCTTGCGCACATAGTCGCGCCATTCCTCGCGCGTGACCTCCTCGGAGGCGTCGAACAGACCGGCGGCCCCGCGCAGCACTAGGGCATAGGCATCCAGCCGTTCCTCGATTCGGATCGTGACCTGATCGGCGGCGAAGGCAAAGCGATCGGCGACCTCGACATCCAGCGCCTGCTTGACCTGCAGCGCCGCCAGCAGCGACAGCAGCGTGCCGAACAGCAGCACCAGCACCGCGAACGCATAACGGCCGCGTGCGTGGCTGCGCCGATGGAGAGACGGAATGAACTTCACTCGGGGCCCCGGGCGGTCTGGAGCTCCAAGTTAAGCACGAAAGGAATGCCGGGCAAACCGGCTCACACCGAGTGTCAGGCGGCGTTCAGTCGCCGGCGACGGTCATCGATTCGATCAGGATGGAGCCGGTATGGATGTTGCCGCGGCGGTCCACGTCGGTGCCCACGGCCGCCATGCGCTGGAACATGTCCTTCAGGTTGCCGGCGATGGTGACCTCCTCCACCGGATACTGCAGCTCGCCGTGCTCGACCCAGAACCCGGCCGCGCCGCGCGAATAGTCGCCGGTCACCATGTTCACGCCCTGGCCGATCAGCTCGGTCACCAGGAACCCTGTACCCATCTCGGCCAGCAGGGCGTCGAAATCCTTGTCTCCCGGGGTTACGGTCACGTTGCGTGCACCGCCCGCGTTGCCGGTGGTCTCCAGCCCCAGACGCCGCGCAGCGTAGCTGTCGAGGGTGTAGCTCTGCAGCACGCCGTCGGCGATCAGCGCGCGGTTGCGTGTGCGCACGCCCTCGCCGTCGAACGGTGCGCTCCCCAGCGCGCGCGGGGTCTGCGGGCGTTCCTCGATCTGCATCCAGGCGGGAAACACGGTCTCGCCCACGGCATTCAGCAGGAACGAACTCTCGCGGTACTGAGCCGGCCCCGAGATCGCGCGAGTGAAGCTGCCGATCAGGGTGCGCGCCATCTCCGGCGCGAACAGCACCGGGCAGGTACGGGTGGAGAGCTTGCGCCCACCCAGGCGGCGCACGGTGCGCTCGGCGGCCTCGCGGCCGATATGGGAGGCAGCATCCAGGTCGTCGGCGTGGCGGGCGACGGAGTAGGCGTAATCGCGCTGCATGCCGGCTGCATCCCGTGCCACCAGGGCGCAGGACAGCGAATGCCGGGTGCTGCGATAGCCGCCCATGAAGCCCTGGCTGTCACCCAGAAAGGCGATCGCCCGTCGGCTGCTGACACTGGCCCCTTCGGAATTCTCGATGCGCGCATCCGTGGCAAACCCGGCCGCCTCGATGGCACAGGCCAGTTCGGTCGCCTCGGTAACATCACAGGCCCAGGGGTGATCCAGGTCCAGGTCGTCCCAGCCGGTCGCCTTGAAGGCCGGATCGGGCATGCCGGCGTAGGGGTCCGGTTCGGTGTAGCGGGCAATGCGGCAGGCCGCCTCGACGGTGTCGATCAGGGCCTGGTCGCTGAAGTCGGTGGTAGAGGCCGCGCCCTTGGACTGACCGAAGTAGACGATCAGCGACAGGCTCTGGTCGCGCTCGTGTTCCAGGGTCTCGATCTCGCCCTTGCGCACCCCCAGCTCCAGCCCGACGCTGTGGCTGACCACTGCCTGCACATCCGAGGCACCGCGTGCCTGCGCGGCCTCCAGCGTGCGCTGCACGCGCGCCTGCAGGGATTCCTGCGAATGGGACAGGGCCTGGGCCTCGCCCTGGCGGGAGGGGTCTTGCGGGATCACGCGTTCGGGAGATGTGCTCATGCGGGTTTCGTTACTCGGTAACAGGTGAGGAATGAACAGGTCAGAAAGGGGTTCGGACGGCCAAAGAACGGCCCCGCCCCGGGGTATCCGACCCGGGGCGGGCGTGTGCTGGCGACGGGGCTAGTCCACCCGGGCGCCGTGCTTGTGCACCGCGCCGGCGTTGCCCCAGCGCTCGAGGTCGTCGACATGCACGCCGACCCAGTACAGCATGCCGACACTGTCACGCGTCCAGCCGCCGACCAGGTCCTGGCCCGCGCCCAGCTCGACGTGATGGGCGAACTGTTCGGCCTTTTCGCGCGCACGGAACACATGCCACTGCACGATCTGGTCGTGGCCATGCCCTTCCGGCAGGGAACGCTCCTGTTCGAGGAAATCGAGATTCATCTGTTGCCTCCTTGTCGCCGTTTCTCCGGTCCCGCAGCGCTCACGCCGCCTGGGTACCGCCCACGGTCATGCCATCGATACGCAGCGTGGGCTGGCCCACGCCAACCGGCACGCCCTGGCCCTCCTTGCCACAGGTACCGATGCCGGAATCGAGCCTCATGTCATTGCCGATCATCGATACCCGGGTCAGCACATCCGGGCCATTCCCGATCAGAGTCGCACCCTTGACCGGGTACGTCACCTTGCCCTTCTCCACCCGATAGGCCTCGGAGGCGGAGAACACGAATTTGCCGGAGGTGATGTCCACCTGGCCACCGCCGAAATTGACCGCGTACAGGCCGTCGTCCACCGAGGCCAGGATCTCCTCCGGATCGGCGTCGCCACCGAGCATGTAGGTATTGGTCATGCGCGGCATGGGCAGCCGGGCATAGGACTCGCGGCGGCCGTTGCCGGTGGAGCGCGTGCCCATCAGCCGGGCATTCATCTCGTCCTGCATGTAGCCCCGCAGCACGCCATCCTCGATCAGCACGGTCTGCTGGGTCGGGTTGCCCTCGTCGTCGACGTTCAGCGAGCCGCGTCGCCCCTCCAGCGTGCCGTCGTCGACGATGGTGATGCCCTTCGCCGCGACCTGCTCGCCGACGCGCCCGGAAAACGCCGAGGTGCCCTTGCGGTTGAAGTCGCCCTCCAGCCCGTGGCCGATCGCCTCGTGCAGTAGCACGCCCGGCCAGCCGGGGCCGAGCACCACCTTCATGGTCCCTGCCGGGGCCTCGCGCGCCTCCAGGTTGACCAGCGCCTGACGCACAGCCTCGCGGGCATAGCCGGCGGCCCGGTCGGCCTCGCGGAAGTACTGGTAACCGAATCGTCCACCGCCGCCCGAGGTCCCGGATTCGCGACGGCCACCCTGTTCAACGATGACCTGCACGTTCAGCCGGACCAGCGGGCGCACGTCGGTGGTCAGCTCGCCGCGGGCGTTGAGCACCAGCACCACCTCGTGCACCCCGGCCAGCGAACACATCACCTGGGTCACGCGCGGGTCCGCCGCGCGGGCCGCGGCATCCACCTCTTTCAGGAGATCGATCTTGGCCTGCTCGCCCAGTGAATCCAGGGGATTGTCCGGGGCGTACAGCGCCGGGCGCGAGGGGGCTCGTGAGGCGACTGCAATGCGGCCACTCTGACCTGCAGCGGCAATGCTGCGCGCGGTGCGGGCCGCCTCGAGCATGGCCGGCATCGCGATGTCATCGGAATAGGCAAAACCGGTCTGCTCGCCGCGGACCACCCGGATGCCGACTCCGCGTTCGATGTTGAAGCTGGCGGACTTCACGATGCCGTCCTCCAGCGACCAGCCCTCCTGACTGGCGAACTGGAAATAGCAGTCGCCTCCGTCGATCCCGTGCCCGAAGGTGGTACCCAGCAGCGTGCTGAGCTCGCTGTCACCAAGGCCGGCGGGATCCAGCAGGGTCTGTTGTGCAAGGCTGTCGATCATGGAGTCCTCTCGGGTTCCGCGGGGGCGCCGGCCGCCGCAGGACGCCTGCGGCAGTCGACGGTTGTAACTTTAAGTATGGAGCTTGGGGCGCCCGCCCCGCTTTCAAGCGCGCGGGCGATGCGGGATTAGGTGGTACCGGGACAGGGCAGACGGCGGTGATCCACCGCCGGAAAACTGCTGCGGATGCGTGCCACCTGGGCATGGTCCAGTGCCGCTAGCAGCACCCCGGGGTTGCGCTGGAGCTGGCCCACCACCCGGCCCCAGGGGTCGACCAGGGCGCTGTGACCATAGGTCTCGCGACCATTGACGTGGAACCCGCCCTGGGCCGCCGAGAGCATGTAGCACTGGTTTTCGATCGCCCGCGCCCGCAGCAGCACATCCCAGTGCGCCTGCCCGGTCTGGGCGGTGAAGGCCGCGGGCAGGACCACCCATTCCGCGCCCCGGTCGAGCAGGGCCCGGAACAGCTCCGGGAAGCGCAGGTCGTAGCAGATGGCCAGCCCCATGCGTCCCACCGGGGTGTCCACGACCACCACCTCGTCGCCACGCTCGAAGACCTTCGATTCGGTATAGGCCTCGGTGCTGTCCGGCAGTCGCACATCGAACAGATGGATCTTGTCGTAGCGCGCGACCTGCCGACCCTGGTCATCGAATACCAGGCAGGCCGAACGCACCCGCTGCCCGTCCGTGGTCTGCAACGGGATGGTGCCGCCGACAATCCACAGCCCCAGGCGCCGGGCCTGCTCGGCGAGGAAGGCCTGCAGCGGACCGGCACCGTCGGGCTTCTCCGCGATCCCGAGCACATCGGTCTCCTGCATGCCCATGAAGGCAAAATTTTCCGGCAACACGGCCAGGCACGCGCCCTTGTCGGCCGCCTCCTGCAGCAGGCGCTTCGCCTCCAGCAGGTTGGCCTGAGGCTGGGGTCCGGATGCCATCTGAATGGCGGCTACCTGATTCATGTCGCTCCGATCATGGTTTGCCCGCGGCCCGTATTGGGCCGCGGAGACGCCAAGCCTGGCCGGCGTCAGTCGTTGTCGGTTGCCCCGGTATCCGCGGCTGGCTCCACCAGCACACGTACCTGCGGGTCGTCCCAGGAGCCGGTAACCGCGTACTCGACACGGGCCGCCTCTTCCATCTGATCCCCAATCCCCAGCACGCGTTCCGCAAGCAGGACCACCACACCGGTCACCGGGCCACCCACCAGCGCCCCGACGATGGGCAGGGCCGTCCGGATACTGGGCACCACGACGATCTCATGGTCGTAGTCGCGCGCCACCAGACCCGTGCGCCCGCTCAGGCGCACGCGGGCGGACGGCCCGTCCATGCGCAGCGCGGGCACGTAGAGATCGCCGTCGCGCAGCACCGCATCCGCGGTGAGTTCACTGAAGCTGAGTCCCTCGGTGAACACGTCACGAAAATCCAGTCGCAGGCGGCGCGGCAGCACATCCAGACTGACCAGGCCCAGCAGGCGCCCGGCGCCGGGCTCGACGTCCGCCAGGCGCCCGTCGGACAGCGCCACCTCCATGGAACCGGTCAGCTGCGCAAGACGCGGCGCATACAGCGGCCCCGCCCAGGCCAGGGACAGCGTACCCTCTCCGGACCCGCCCAGCAGCGCCCGTGACAGCCCGGAGGCGCGCATGGCCGCACCCCAGTCCGTGCCCGTCAGTTCTACATCCAGGCGTGTCTCGGGCCGCCCCTCGCCCGTGACCCGCCAGACGCCGACCGCATCCGCCCGCAGATCGCCTTCCGGGGCCCTCACCTCGAAATCCCTCACCACCAAGCCGCTCGCCTGTGGCTCCAGACCCAGCACGATGTCGGCGAAACGGTAATCTTCCAGCACCAGACTGTCGAGGGTCAGATCGATCGCGGGCCAGGCGCGCGGGTCCTCCAGGGTCCCGGCCGCGACCGGCTCCACGGTCTCGGCGGCGGCCGCCGCCGCGGAACCGTCCCAGCCAGGGTCTTCCAGGATCAGATGCCGCAGATGCGCTTCCATACGTCCCCGACCATCGCCCCCGCTGGCACGCCAGCGGCCCTCGCCCGCGAGCCAGTCGGACGCCACTTCCAGGTCCCAGCCGGCCTCCGCGCGGCGCCCGAGGACACGCAGTCCCGGGATGCTGCGATCCCCCCAGCGGATCTGGTCGCGCACGCTCAGCTCCACGCGCTCCAGGACCACCGCATCCGTCGCCGCAGAGGGCTCGGCCGCCGCGCCCAGGTCCACCTCACCGCCCCAGGGGGCCTCGCCCAGCGCCGCCAGCCAGGGTTCCACATCCAGTTGCGGCAGACGCGCGCGCACCGACACCCCGGAACCCGGCAGCGCCAGCGGCGTGGCCGTCGGCGCACCGATCTCCAGCGCCAGTGCCTGCAGCCCCACGCCACGCGCCGCCACGCGCGGTTCGGCCACGCGTACGGCCGGATCCTCCGGGGCCGCGGCAGGCGACAGGCGCATGTGCGCGCGCAGCGCCTCGCCCAGCTGCAGCCGGCCGATCCCGGCGCCGGAATGTCCCAGCGGCAGGGTCAGTTCGAAATCGCGGGCGACATCCGCCGGCTTGCCAATCGGTTCAGGCCAGTCGATGGCAACGCCCACCAGGTCCGACGCCAGTTCCAGGCGTACCCCGTCCACCCCCGGCCCCAGACGCAGGCGCGCATCCCACTGCGCCTGCCCCTCCAGATAGGGCGCGACCTCGGGAAAAGCCTCCAGCCAGGGCGCCAGGGGCTGCGGGCCCCGGGCACGAAAACGCGCCTCCTCGCCATCCAGCGGCCAGTCCGCATCGAGGGTCACGGTTTCCGAATGCACCCGGGCGGTCACCGCCTCGGCGCTGACCCGCTCCGCGGTATCGAACGTGACCACCCCAGTCGCTTCCTCCAGCACGGCGGGCCAGCCCGGGACCGCGACACGCACCCCGTCCAGTTCGAGCTCGCCGCTGACCCGGGTCGCATCCATGCGGCCCGCCTGCAGCGGCAGGTTCAGGGCAAGGTCCAGACGCGCCGGGCCCGCCACCTCGGCCTGATCGCGGATCTCGGCGGCCTCCTCCAGCAGTTGCGCCCGCTGCAGGTAGGTCAGCAAATCCGCGGCGTTGCCCTCGGACTGCCCGCTCAGATCCAGCACCGCGTGCTCCATGTCGGCAATCCGGATATCGGTATCGCGCACCTCGGTATCAAGGATGCGTCCGCGTGCCGCCTGCGCCCGGAAGCCCGCGTTGTGGAACAGCAGGCGGCCGCTCAGATCCTCCGCGCGCGGCCAGCCCGCCTGGTAATCCAGAACCCCGTCTTCGACCTCGGCCCACAGGTCGAACACACCTTCGTCCTGCGCAAACGGAAAGTCCCGTCCGCGCCCGCGATAGACCATTCCGCCTCCGGTCACGCGGCCGGTCTGGATGCTGTCGCGCAACCAGTCATACGTGGTTTCGGGCAGGTGGTAGGCCGGCAGGTAGCGGGCCGTGTGGGTGCCGTCGGCGCGCAGGATGTCGAGCGAAATATCGACCCGGGGACCGGCGGCATGATCGTCCAGCAGCACCCGCATGCGCCCGCGCGCGGCCGCGTGGGCATTGGCCGCGTACAGCCCCTCCCCGGCCAGGCGCCAGTGTCCCTGCGGGTCGCGCTCCGCGCGCAGACGCCCACGCACCTGATCCAGCTCGACCGGGTCCACCAGCACCTGCGGGAGGTCCACCCGCATTGCGCGCCCGTCCAGCAAGAGCTCCACGCCCCCGCGCCGCCACTGCATGTACCCGGCCGCACCGCGCACACCCGGCGCCGCGCCCACCGCGCGCCACTGCAGATCGCGCACATCGGCCTCGGCCCATACCGGCTGCAGGCGTTCATCCTCGCGGCGGGCCTCGAGGCGGGCATGCTCCAGGGTGCCGCGCGGATGCAGCGCCGCGACCTGCCCGGCCAGCTCCGGCGCCGCCTGCTCGAGCAGCGTCAGCAGCGGCGCATAGGGCTCGACCTCGAGATCGCGCGCGGCCAGCTCCACCGCATCCACGACCAGCCCCCCCGCATCCCCCTCCAGCCGATAGGCCAGGCGCAGATCACCCGAGCCCGGATGCGTCCCTCTCCAGGACGAGCGGTGGCGGGCATCGGCCACCTGCCAGGCAAAGCGATGGCCGATCGCCGTGGCGACCGGTTCGCCGTCCAGGCGCAGGGTGGTGTCATGTTCCCCGCGCAGCCAGGCCACGCGCCCGTCGTCGAGGCCGCCCCAAAGCCGTAGCGAGGTGGTACCGGCAGGGGCGGTCCAGCCCAGATAGGCCAGCCAGGGCCGCCCCGCCTCCAGTTCGACCGCCTCGGCCCGGAGAAAGAAGCGCGCGGCACGCAGATCCGCGGCCGGCGCCTCCACCCCCAGCGCGACCACGGCCCCGGGGCCCGCCCCGTCCGGGGCCCCGGTCAGATACAGGCGCAGGGAGCCATCGTGGCCGGTTCGCAGCGCCGCGCGGTCGAGGCGCAGAGCGGACTCCAGCCCGGCGGCCCGGTCTTCCCAGGACAGCTGCAGGCGTTCGACCTCCACATCCGGCCAGTGCGCCACCGGACGGGCGAGCCACTCCCCCTCGCCCGCCCCGAGCTCATGGCCATTGACGGAGAAGCGGCCGTCGGCATGGCGCACCAGGCGCAGATCCAGGCCGCGCACGCGGACATCCAGGGACGGGTAGCGGCTGCGCAGACTCGCGCCTACGTCCAGGGAGACCCCGAGAGAGTCGATCGCCAGCGCCTCTGCGGGGTCCATGTCGACGACGACATCGCGGGCCACCAGCGCCGGGGACCAGCCGGCCCAGCCGAGCTCGACGCGCGCAGCAGTGACTGTGTGGCCGAGCTGATCGCTGGCGTTCTTCTGCACCCACGCCTGAACCCCGTCCCAGTGCGGCAGGGCAAGCCGCAGCGCCAGCAGCAGGATCGCCAGCAGCAGGGCCAGGCCCAGCACGGCCCACAGCAGGCCCCGCAGGGTTTGTGACAGCCACCTCATTTCTGCGCACGCCAGGCGTTACCCGGCCGGCCGGGGGCCCGATGGTTGCTGGGAGCCTGTCGGGTTTGGGCGATCGTCGCGAGCGTGGTGGGAGAGCGAGGCCCTTTCTTCGGCCTCTCGAGGCGCATAGTGGGAACGATGTAACGAGAGAGGGCGGAGAAAGGCGCCGCTCTCCTGCACGCGCAGCAGATCCGTCCCAAATCCGACAGACTCCTGGGCCCACCTGTGCATTTCACTTGGCGCCTCCCCTCCCCTGAAGATCGGGCCCGCACGGGCCCATGGATCATCAGACGAAGACTACGTCGAACTGCTCCTGGGTATATAGCGTTTCGACCTGGAACCGGATCGGAATCCCGACGAAGCTCTGCAATTCCGCCAGGGCCGCGGATTCCTCGTCCAGCAGCAGGTCGATCACGTTCTGCGAGGCCAGCACGCGCAGCTCGCGCGCATCGTACTGGCGCACCTCGCGCAGGATCTCGCGGAACAGCTCGTAGCAGACCGTCTCGGCAGATTTGAGATAGCCGCGGCCGCTGCAGACGGAACACGGCTCGCACATCTGGTGCTCCAGACTCTCGCGGGTCCGCTTGCGCGTCATCTCCACCAGCCCCAGCGGCGAAACGTCGCAGATCTGCGTCTTCACGTGATCGCGCTCCAGTGCCTTCTCCAGCGCGCGGATCACCTGGCGCTTGTGCTCGTCGTCCTGCATGTCGATGAAATCGATGATGATGATCCCGCCGAGATTGCGCAGACGCAGCTGGCGCCCGATCGCCTGGGCCGCCTCCAGGTTGGTCTTGAAGATGGTCTCCTCGAGCTTGCGGTGGCCGACGAAGCCGCCGGTGTTGATGTCGACGGTGGTCATCGCCTCGGTCTGGTCGAAGATCAAGTAGCCACCCGACTTCAGTTCCACCTTGCGCTCCAGTGCGCGGTGGATCTCCTCCTCCACGTTGAACAGGTCGAAGATCGGACGCTCGCCGGGGTAATGCTCGATGCGGCCGATCAGTTCCGGCAGGTAGCGCTCCACGAAGCCGCAGACCTTCTGGTACGTCTCGCGCGAGTCGATACGGATGCGCTCGATATCCACCCCCACCATGTCGCGCAGGATGCGCTCCACCAGCGGCAGATCGGTATACACCTCGGTCCCCGCCGGGGCGCTGGCGGCCTGTTCCTGCAGGCCGTCCCAGACCTTCTTCAGAAAGGCGGTATCGTTGTACATCGCCTCGTAATCCGCCAGCTCGGCGGCGGTGCGCACGATAAAACCATGCTCCGGAGCCAGCTCGTTGCGCAGGGATTCGATGGACTCGCGCAGGCGCGCACGCACGCCCTCGTCCTCGATGCGCGTGCTCACGCCTATGTTCGCCTGGTTGGGCATCAGCACCAGATTGCGCGACGGCAGCGTGATGTAGGTCGTCAGGCGCGCACCCTTGGACCCCAGCGGGTCCTTGACTGCCTGCACCAGGACCTCCTGACCCTCGCGCAGAAGCTCGCGGATCCCCTCGCGCGCGGCCGGGGCTGTGGCGCCGCCATTGCCGTTGGCCGCAGCGGCCCCCTCCCCGTCGCCCGGTGCGTTCTCGCTGAGCTCCTCGCGCTCCACCGGGGCCACATCGGAGGCATGCAGGAAGGCCGTGCGTTCCAGGCCGATATCGACGAACGCGGCATCCATGCCCGGCAGCACCCGCACCACTCGGCCCTTGTAGATATTGCCCACGATCCCGCGGCGCCGGGTGCGCTCCAGGTGCAGTTCGGTCAGGACGCCGTTTTCCACCAGGGCCACGCGGCTTTCCTGGGGCGTCACGTTCATCAGGATTTCGGTACCGGTCATGCGTTCTTCTTGTTATGAATGAATCTTGTGTCGGGCCGATCGCGCGCCTGCGCGCGGAAGGCGCCGCCCTTGCGGGTCGGGACTAGCGGGAAGCCGTGTCCGCCGGGACGCTGTCCGCATCTTCGGGCGCCACGGTACCGCCCGGGTCGACCCGTGGCCAGGACTTGATCACGGCGTGGACCAGGGTCGCCAGCGGGATGGCAAAGAACACCCCCCACAGCCCCCAGATCCCCCCGAACACGAACACCGCGGCGATGATCGCCACTGGATGCAGATTGACCACCTCGGAGAACAGCAGCGGCACCAGCACATTGCCGTCCAGAAACTGGATCACCCCGTAGGCAACCAGAATCCATGCGAACTCGGGCCCGATGCCGAACTGGAAATAGGCCACCGCCGCCACCGGGATGGTGACCACGGCCGCCCCGATGTACGGGATGATCACCGAGATGCCGACCATGAACGACAGCAGGACGGCATATTCCAGCCCGAACCAGTTGAAGGTCAGGAAGGTCACCGCCCAGACGATCAGGATCTCGATGAACTTGCCGCGCACGTAGCTGGCGATCTTCACGTTGACCTCGCGCCACACCTCGTTGGCCAGATGCGAGTCGCGCGGCATGAAGCTGCGCACCCAGCCAAGGATCAGGTCGCGGTCCTTCAGCATGAAGAACACCATCAGCGGGACCACGATCAGGTAGATCACGACATCCACCAGATGCCGCGCGGAGGCAAGCGAGAACGACACCACGCGCTGGCCCAGCAACGTCGCCTCGGCCTGGATTGCCCCCATCAGATCACGCACCTGCTCGTCAGTAATCAGTTGCGGGTAATGCTCGGGCAGCTGCAGCAGCAGGGCCTGGCCCTCGCGAATCATGCCGGGCAGCTCGCGCACCAGCTGTGTCACCTGGGCCGAAAGCAGCGGCACCACGCTGAACAGCGCCGCCACGGTCAGGGCGAGGAACGCGAGCAGCACGATGGTCACCGCCAGCAGGCGCGGCACATGCAGTCGGGTCAGCTTCTTGACCCCGCCCTCCAGCAGGTAGGCGATGATCAGCGAGGCCAGCAGCGGCGCGAGAATGCGCCCGGCAAAGATGATGACCAGGAAGCCCAGCAGCAGCAGGAACGCGAGAATCACCACCTGCGGGTCGGTGAAGTGCCGCTGATACCACTGACGCAGGACTTCGATCATGGGGTCGGGCCTCCCGGTCCCGAGTCATCCGCGCTATCCGGGTCGGCCGCGCGCGCCGGGTCCTGGGCGACGGCCTTCTCGTAGTGACTGCGGAACACCACCTCGAGCTCGTCGATCACCTCCACCGCCTCGCGCCCCTGCATCACATGCTGGGCCATCAGGGCCGAGGTCTCGTTCAGCAGCTTGGAGCGGTCCAGCATGTGATAGGTGGCGGACAGCCGCCGCATCGCCTTGATCACAGACTCGCTCTCCGGACGCGGGATGGGTTCCGGTTCCGGCAGCGGTTCCGGCGCCGGCGGCGGTGACTCCTGCTCCAGGAAGCGGGCAAACTTCAGCAGGCTGGCCTGATCCTCGGCCGACAGCCGCGCGGCAATCTCGCCGATCGCCCGGGCCGGATCGTCGCGATCCTTCTTGCGCGCACCCCCGAGCACCGACCCGAAGCCCCCTCCGGGCAGGCCACCCGGCCCATCGGAACCCAGGGGCGGGATCATCCGTCGTCCTCGATCTTCAGGCTGAACACCGGCATCTTGCGCCGTTCCTGCATCAGTTCCAGCTCCTTGACCAGGGCCACGATCACATCCGAGGTGACCTTCTGCATCTCGCCCCACTCCATGCGCGCCTCGCCCAGCAGTTCGCCCATATTCGGTGGCGGGTTGTGGCGTGCCTCCATGATGATGTCCTCGAGCATGCCCGGCTTCATTTCCGGCCGGAAGAGCATGCCATAGGTCAGCGCATCCGGGCGCACCGCCAGCCAGTCACCATCGTCATCGACCAGGATCGGCTCCAGGCCCTCCGGCAGGGACACGCTGCCATTGACCAGCTGCAGCACGCGGCGGCCGTCGAGGGTCTCGGCGAGGTCATCGCCGGCACCGGCCGCGGTCTTGTGCGCGGTCACGAAGCGGGCCCGGTACATCGGCTCCTCGTGGGCCGTGCCCCCGGCCTGCTCGGCGACCAGCAGGCCGCCCATGCCCAGCCCCACCACCGGTCGCTTCGAGCGCCGGAAGATGTCGATCAGGGACAGCTCGTCCGGGACCTGCGGATTTTCCTCGCGATCCGCGGTCGGCCACGCGCCGCCGAGCAGCCACAGGCCGTCGAACTGGGCCGCGGAGCCCGGCAGGTCCTGGCCCACGAACGGACGGTAGTAGGAGAAACCGATATCGCGTTTTTCCAGCTGCGATTCGATCAGCCCGAGAAATTCGGAATACGTATGCTGCACCACGCAGTAGTTTTTCATGTCGCGTCAATCCTGTCTGGTTTCTTGAGCCGGGGCCGGCGGGCGCTGGCCGGTGCAGTAGCCACTGAGGAACTGCATGAGCACCTCCAGCGTGGGCACACGGAACTTCTGGCGCGCGTGCACCAGCGAGATCGGCCGCTCCAGCGGCGGCGACAGCGGCAGCGCCACCAGTTCGCCCAGGGCCAGTTCCTTGGCCACTACCGCCTCGGACAGCACCGAGACCCCCATGCCGGCCACCACCGCGCCCTTGATCGCCTCCGGGCTGCCCAGTTCCATGCAGCCGCGCAGGCTGTTGCGGTCGTAGCCGGCGCGCCCAAGGTACTCCATGATCACCTCGCGGGTCCCGGAACCCTCCTCCCGGCATATGAATGGCCGCTCGATGAAGTCGGCCACGGTCACGGTCTCGCGTCCGGCCAGTTCGTGTTCCGGCGGCACGATGAGCCGCAGCTGGTCCACCAGGCAGGGCTGCACCTGCAGACTGCGGTGGCTGACCGGGGCCTCCACGATCCCCAGGTCCACGCTGCCCTCCTCGACCATCACCACGACATTCTCGGTATTGCCCACGCGCAGGCGGATGCCGATGTCCGGGTGCGCGCGGCGGAAGGCCCCGAGCAGGGCCGGCAGCATGTATTCCGCCACCGTGGTGCTGGCACCGATCACCAGCGCCCCGCCATCCGCTCCCTTCAGCTCGCGCAATGCGGCCTCGAGCTCGCCGTAGGTATCGAAGATGCGTTCGGCATAGCGCTGGACCAGGCGCCCGGCCTCGGTCAGGGTGACGCGATTGTGATTGCGATCAAACAACCGGGTATCGAGCTGCTCTTCGAGCTGGCGCACCTGGAAGGTGACGGCCGGCTGCGTCATGTGCAGCATTTCGGCCGCACGCGTAAACGACAGCAGCCGCGCCACTGTCAGAAAGACCTGCAAACGCCGATCGGCCATGCCGCCCCGCCCGAATATCTGTCTCGTGGAAACGCGGGCATGCTACCAAGCCACCGCGGGCGGCAACAGCAACCGCAGCCCCGAAACGGGCCCCGGCATGGACAACTACCAGGACACCATCAGCGCCCTGGGACTGACCGCGGAACGCCCCCTGCTGCAGGCCATCGCCGAACGCCTGCGCAACGCCGCCGCGGCCAGCAACTCCACGGTCTTTCACATCCACGACGATCACTTCGCCCTGATCCTTCCGCAGCGCAGCCGCCGCGAGGCCCTGCAGCTCACGCAGGCGGCGATCGACTGCCTGCAGGCGCCGTTCCCGGTCTACAACATACCGGTCTATCTCGGCGCCCATGCCGGCCTGTCCTCCTTCCCCTTCCACGAACAGGACGAACCGGCCCGGCTGCTGACCAAGACCTGGCTGGCGATGCACCAGGCCAGCCACTCCGGGCGCCGCTACCGCAGCTACGACCGGCGCAGCGACGACACCAGCCTGCACACGGCGGAACTGCTGGGCGGGCTGCAGGGCACCCTGGAACAGGACCAGCTGCGGCTGTTCTACCAGCCCAAGTTCGACCTCGAGACCGGCCGCCTGAGCGGCATGGAGGCCCTGCTGCGCTGGGAACACCCGACCCGGGGGCGCATCCCGCCGGATACCTTCATTCCGCAGACCGAGCGCACCGGCCTGATCCACCCGCTGACCAGGAGAGTGGTGGAACAGGCGCTCGCCGACCTCGCGACCTTCCGCGCGCACGGGCTCGCCATGCCCGTCAGCGTGAACATCTCGGCCCGCAACTTCCTCGAGCCCGACTTTGCCGAGGACGTCCTGGCCATGGTCCACGCCTCGGGGCTGCCGCCCTGCGCGCTGGAGCTGGAATTCACCGAGAGCGCCATCATGTCCGAGCCCGACGAGGTCATCGCGGCCCTGAACCGGCTGACCGCGGCCGGACTGGCGCTGTCCATCGACGACTTCGGCACCGGCTACTCGTCGCTTGCCTACCTGAAGCGCATGCCGGTCACCACCCTGAAGATCGACCAGACCTTCGTGCGCCAGATGCTGGAACAGCCGGTAGATGCCCAGATCACACGCGCCAGCATCAGCCTCGCGCATGATCTTGGCCTGAAGGTCGTGGCCGAGGGTGCGGAAGACACCGCCACACTGGATGCCCTGCGCGCCTGGGGCTGCAACGCGGCCCAGGGCTACGGGGTCGCCCGCCCGATGCTGCTGGATGCCGCGATCGCCTGGGCCGAGGACTGCGGGATCGAGTCGCGCGTACAGGCGCGCTGCGCCACCCACCGCGGATGATTCTGCGCGATTCCCTTGCACCGCCCCCGGGGCTGCGCTATAGTCCGCCGTCTTTCTGGTAGACCCAAATTCCGGAGTCCCCCGATGGCCCGAGTATGTCAGGTGACCGGCAAGCGCCCGGCGACCGGTAACAACGTTTCGCACGCCCACCGCAAGACGCGGCGGCGCTTCCTGCCCAATCTGCACTCCCACCGTTTCTGGGTGGAGAGCGAGAACCGCTTCGTGCGCCTGCGTGTCAGCAGCAAGGGCATGCGCATCATTGACAAGCGCGGCATCGACGCGGTCCTGGCGGACTGCCGAGCCCGCGGCGAAAAGATTTAAGGAAGGTTCACGATGGCTGCCAAGTCCGCACGCGACAAGATCCGTCTGGTGTCCTCCGCCGGCACCGGGCACTTCTACACCACGTCCAAGAACAAGCGGAACATGCCCGAGAAGATGGAGATCAAGAAGTTCGATCCCGTCATCCGCAAGCACGTGATGTACAAGGAAGCCAAGATCAAGTAATCGGGGCCCTACCGCCCGACTGCCTGAATCAACGCTCGAAAAAGGCCCGGCCCGCCACAGCGCGCCGGGCCTTTTTGCGTTCGCGTGAGTGCGGCGTGTGTTCAGACCGGATCGGCCTGCTCGCCCTCTTCCGGCGTGGCACCGCCCTCCGCAGCCGTTTCCGCCCAGCGCGTCATGCGCCGGCCCCAGCGATGGGCCGTCGCCGGGTCCAGTTCGATCTTGGTATAGCGCCCGCCATCGCGGATAATGACGCGCAGCAGCGGGACTCCCGAGTCGTGCAGGATCTGCCGCAGTTCCACGACCTCGCCGAATGGCGCATCAATCGAATCCATGGTGCGTGTGTTCCTCCTGAGCCGGCCTGCCACGAACCGTTACGGCCGCCCATCTGTCTTTTGACCAAGCGCAAGCATGCAACCAATTTTTGTCGGTCGGCAACCCATCTTCGACGATCAGGAGAAGCTGATCGGATTCGAGCTGCTCTTTCGCGCGGGTCACCTTGATACCGCCTCCGTCACCGACGGCGACCTGGCCACCTCGGACCTGCTGCGCAGCGCCTTCGTCGACATCGGGCTGGAACACCTGGTCGGCGAACACCTGGCCTTCGTGAACCTCACCCGCGGCTTCCTGGAGCACGAGGTCATCACCAGTCTGCCGCCGCAGCAGGTGGTGCTGGAGATCCTCGAGGACATCGAGATCGACACCGAGGTGCTGGCCGCGGTCCGGCGTCTGAAACAGCAGGGCTTTCGCATCGCGCTGGACGACTACCAGTTCCAGGAACACCACGCCGAACTGGTCGAACTGGCCGACCTTGTCAAGCTGGATGTGCTGACCCTGGGCCATGCACGCATCGAACAGGAGGTCACCAGCCTGCGCCAGTTCGGCGTCGATCTGCTGGCCGAGAAGGTCGAGACCCCCGAGGACTACGCCCACTGCCGGCGGCTCGGCTTCCGCATGTTTCAGGGCTTTCACCTGTCCTATCCCCACGTGATCGAGGGACAGCGGCTGGAGAGCCTGGAACTGGCGCTGCTGCGGCTGCTGCGCGCCCTGCAGGCACCGGACCCGGCACCGCGCGAGCTGGAAGAACTGATCGCCGCCGAGCCGGGGCTGGCCATCCAGCTGCTGCGCATCGCCAACAGCCCAGCCTATCGCGGCGCGCGCGCGACCGAATCCCTGCATGACGCGATCCTGCGCCTGGGTCAGGGGCGGATCAAGCGCCTGGCCATGCTGATGGTGCTGCGAGGCTCCGCGGGCCAGACCCACGGCCTCGAACAGGTGATGATCCGCGCCCGCATGGGGATGCTGATGGCACGAGCGCTGGGGCTCCCCGCTGCGGAATGCGAACGCTATTTCACCCTTGGCATGCTCTCCGGGCTGGACCGGGTGCTGGGCGTTCCACTGCGGCGCATCCTCGGCGAACTGCACCTGTCCGCCGAGATGGAACAGGCGCTGCTGGAGGGCAGCGGGCCACTGGCCCCACTACTGGCGACCATCGCCGCGTTCGAGGGCCCGAGCACCCCTCCGGAAGCCGGAGATGGCCCGGTTCCGGTCACGGTCTCCAGCCGGCTGTACCTGGAATCCGTACGCTGGACCGAAGACCTGCTGGCCTCACTGACCCATAACCAGGAAGGATAGCCGGGCATGACCCTGAACCTGCGCAGCCAGCTGCTGCCGGAGGCCGCAACCGGCCCCGACACCGGCATGCACGTGCATCTGGGCCCGACCGCAGGCACAGACACCCGCGCAAACCGCCTCGAGATCCATCCCGGGGTGGAACCCGTGGCGCCGGATACCTACGTCGAATCCTGGACCACCCGGGGACGCGCTCGCGCCGAACACCAGGGTCCGCTGCAACTGCTGGAGTATCCGGAGGTCCTGTTCGCAAGCTGGCAGGGCCCGGACCACGGCCTGCGCACCCAGACCGAACAGGCCTATCGCGACCTGCTGGGCGCCTGTCATGCGCGTGGTTTCGGACACCTCGCACGCATCTGGAACTTCTTTGGCGACATCCATGGCGAAGAAGACGGCCTGGAACGCTACCAGGCCTTCTGCATCGGTCGCGCCGCGGCCCTGGAGACCCTCGCGATCCCGCAGGCCGGCATGCCCGCCGCCACCGCGATTGGCGGCACACAGCGGCGGCTGGTGATCTACCTGATCGCCACCCGCACCCCGGCCACGGCGCTGGAAAACCCGCGCCAGGTCAGCGCCTACCGCTACCCCGAACGCTACAGCCCGAAAAGTCCCACCTTCGCGCGGGCCACCCGGCTGGACACGACAGACGGTCCGCTGGTCCTGCTGTCGGGCACCGCCAGCATCGTCGGCCACGAGAGCCGGCATCCCGAGGATGTCAGCGCGCAGGCCCGCGAGACCCTGACCAACCTGCGGGCCCTGCACGAGACCGCCGGGCGCCACCTGCCACCCCCACGCTGGCTGCGCGTCTACCTGCGCCGTCCCGAGGATCGGACCCGTGTCGCCGCGGTCCTGGCCGAACACTTCAACGACTACTGTCCAGGCCCGGTGGTGCAGTGGGCGCAGGGCGATATCTGCCGGCGCGAACTGCTGCTGGAGATCGAGGGCGTGCATGCCTGAACTGCCCGAGGTCGAGACCACCCGGCGCGGGCTGGAACCCCTGCTGGCGGGGCGCCGCATCACCGCCTTCGAGGTCCGCGAGCCACGCCTGCGCTGGCCCGTACCCGAGGACCTGACAACGCGACTGGCCGGCGCGCAGGTCCGCCAACTGGCCCGCCGGGCCAAGTATCTCCTGCTGGATACCGATCGCACCGGCATTCTGCTGCATCTGGGGATGTCCGGCAGCCTGCGCCACTGCCCGCCAGAGACGCCGCTGCGCCGCCATGACCACCTGATCCTGCACCTGGACAACGGCTACCAGGTCCGGCTGCACGACCCGCGGCGCTTCGGCTGCTGTCTGCCGCTCCCGGACGACGGCACCCCGCATCCGCTCCTGGCAGGGCTGGGCCCCGAACCCCTGGACCCCGCATTCGATGGCGATATCCTATTCCTGCGCAGCCGCGCCCGCCGCGGCCCGGTGAAGGCCTTCGTCATGGACCAGGCCATCGTGGTCGGGGTCGGCAACATCTACGCCACCGAGGCCCTGTTCCTCGCCGGGATCCGGCCCGGACGCGCGGCCGGCCGAGTCACCCGAGCGGAATACCAGCGTCTGGCCGCACACATCAAGGCCGTACTGGCCGAGGCCATCGAGCAGGGCGGGACCACCCTGCGCGACTTCCTCCGCGAGGACGGTACCCACGGCTACTTCCGCCAGTCCCTGCACGTCTACGGCCGCGCCGGGGAACCCTGCCACGTCTGCGCCGATGTGCTGCGCACCCGCCGCATCGGCCAGCGCGCCAGCAGCTACTGCCCCACCTGCCAGAAATAGCCGCCCGTCTTGCGGAAGGCCGCGAAGAGCTTTCCACCACAGAGGGCACAGAGGACACGGAGAAGGGCGGGTCACAGAAAGACCGGAAGCTCGTGGAGATTCCGGATGGAATGGATGTGATCGGTAGCGATGCGGGCCTGCGCGGCCACAACAATCCACCCAGGCCCGTCATCATCCCGGCCGCAGCGAAGCGGAGAGCCGGGATCTCCCAGGACACCCTCAGCGCCTGACGCTCTGCCCGTCCTGGGCCCTCCCGGATAACCGCTGCGCGGTTTCCGCGACGGCGCCGGTCAGCCCCGTTTCAGAATAATGAATCGCTCTTCAGACACTTACCGGGCAAGGCACACGGGAGCCGGAACCCGGGTCTTCCCCGTGCACTCCGTACCCTCTGTGGTGAAAACGCCCTTGGCCTCGCCCTTCTTTGTGTCTTCGTGCGCTTCGTGGTGAATCAAAACGACCGCACCACGGCACAAAGCCGCCGGCTCGCGCGGTTCAGAGATAGCGCGAGACGCGGGGCACGGCGTCCAGCAGGTGGCGGGTGTATTCGGCCTTTGGACTGGCCAGGACCTCGGCGGTCGCGCCGATCTCCTCCATGCGCCCGTCGTGCATCACCAGCATGCGGTCGGAGAAGTATTCCACCACGCCCATGTCGTGGGTGATGAAGATCATCGCCAGCTGCCGTTCCACCCGCAGCCGCCCGAGGATCTGCAGCACCTCGGCCTGCACCGAGACATCCAGCGCACTGGTCACCTCGTCGCAGATGATCACGTCCGGGTCCAGCACCAGGGCACGGGCGATCGCGATGCGCTGGCGCTGGCCGCCGGAGAACTCGTGCGGGTAGCGCCACAGGGTGTCCTCCGGCAGCGCGACCTGCTCCAGCACCTGCCCGGCGATGGCGATGCGCTCGTCCTGATCCGCCCCGATCCCGTGCACGCCCATCGGTTCGGTCAGCAGGGTCAGTACGTTCAGGCGCGGGTTCAGCGACGAGGCCGGGTCCTGGAACACCACCTGCAGGTGGCGCCGCAGCCGGCGCAGTGGCTTGCGTGGCATCGCGCTCAGCGACTCGCCGCGGTAGCGGATCTCGCCACCGGTCGGTTCGACCAGCCGCAGGATCGCCCGGCCCAGGGTGGTCTTGCCGCAGCCGGACTCGCCGACCACCGCCAGCACCTCGCCGTTGTCCAGCGCGAACGAGACGTCGTCCACCGCGCGCACCACGTCCACCTGGCGCCGCAGCAGGCCCTTGAGGACCGGGAAGTGCACCTTGAGCCCGGCGACCTCCAGCAACGCCTCGCGTCCGGCCCCGGGCACCGGTGGCAGCGGTGGCAGGTTCTCCGGCAGAGCCTCGATCAGCTTGCGGGTGTAGGCATCCTGCGGGTCGCGCAGCAGCGGGTGACAGGCGCCCTGTTCCACGATCCGGCCCTTGCGCATCACCGCCACGCGGTCGGCCACCGAGGCAACCACGCCGAAGTCGTGGGTGATCAGCAGCACCGACATGCCGTTGCGCTCGCGCAGGCGGTCGATCAGCTTCAGGATCTCCGCCTGGATCGTCACATCCAGTGCGGTGGTCGGCTCGTCCGCGATCAAGAGGTCCGGCTCGGCCACCAGCGCCATCGCGATCATCACCCGCTGACGCTGGCCGCCGGAGAGCTTGTGCGGGTACTCGTCGCGGCGCTGCTCGGGGTTCGGCAGCTGCACCTCGCGCAGCACCTCCAGGGTGCGTGCCGCGCGTGCCGCGGCATCCATCTGCGGGCGGTGCAGGCGCAGCACCTCCTCGATCTGCTCGCCGATGGTCAGCACCGGGTTCAGCGAGGTCATCGGTTCCTGGAAGATCATGCCGATGCGGTCGCCGCGCACCGACTGCATCACCGCATCCGGCAGGCCCAGCAGCTCCTGGCGCCCCTCGCGACCGGCCAGCCAGACCTCTCCCGACGGCCGCTCGAAGCCGCCATCCAGCAGGCGCATGATCGCCAGCGCGGTGATCGACTTGCCGGAACCGGACTCGCCGACCAGCGCGAACAGCTCGCCTCCGCGGATGGAGAAGCTGGCATCCTCCACCAGCGGCGCGGCGCTGTCACCGTGGCGGATCTGCAGGTTCTTTACCTCCAGCATGATCAGCGCACCCCGCCGCTGGTCGTGCCCCCGGCGCCGGCCGCCGGGGTGGCCCGGTTGCGGCTGCGCGCCGCGGAGCGGGCATGCGGGTCCACCGCATCCCGCAGGGCCTCGCCGATCAGGTTGTAGGCGAACACGGTCAGGAAGATGGCCCCGCCGGGGAACGCGGCCATCCACCAGTTGAAGGTGGAGCTCTGCACCGCCTGGTTCAGCATCTGCCCCCAGGAGGGCTCGTCCACCAGGCCCAGGCCGAGGAACGAGAGCGTGGCCTCGGCCAGGATCGCGGAGGCTACGCCGAAGCTCGCGGCCACCAGGATCGGGGCGATGCCGTTGGGCAGCATGTGCCGGAACAGGATCGAGGGCAGCGACAGCCCGGAGGCGATCGCCCCCTGCACGAAGTCCTGCTGGCGCAGGCGCAGGAACTCGGCACGCACGTAGCGCGCATAGCCGGACCACGAGGTCAGCCCGATGATCAGCATCATCAGGTACAGCGAGCGCCCGAAGAAGGCGACGAAGGTCAGCAGCAGGAACAGCGTCGGGATCGCCTCGAAGATCTCCACCAGGCGCATGCCGATGATGTCCACGATGCCGGAGAAGTAGCCCATCAGTCCGCCCAGGATCACGCCGATCCCGAGCGCGATGCCGGTCGCAATGAAGCCGATGGACAGCGCGATACGCGAGGCATGGATCATGCGCGAGAGCACGTCGGCGCCGTTGTCGTCGGTGCCGAACCAGTGCACCCGGTCGGGGACCTCGCGCGGGGCCTCCAGACCGGTATCGGCATAGTCGCGCAGGTAGTCGCGCGCGGAATACGGGATCGGCGCCCGGATCACCGTCTGGTAGGCACCGGCCGTCTCGGCCTCGCGGTACTGCTCGTAGACCACCAGCGACGGCGGCGACACCGTCTGCCAGGCCACCGCGCCCAGGATCGCACTGAGCACACCCCACAGCGCCAGGCGCCGCCAGGGTCGTCCGGGCACGGCCCAGAACAGGGCCGCCAGCAGCAGCATGCCGAACAGGGTCACGTCGGCGGCGGTCAGGTAGCGCAGAAACGGCGCGGCCCAGTCGCCATCGGCGGTCTGCAGCAGCAGCGGGTGCGAATTGGCCAGCAGCGGGGCCAGCACCGCGATCAGGGTCAGCAGCGCGATCCAGGCGATGCCCAGGCGCGCGCCCCAGCGCAGCAGGACCTCGCCCACCACGCGCCGGGCCCAGGACCGGCTGCGGCGGTCGGCATCCGGGTTGCGCACGGCCTCAGTCATAGTTCACCCGCGGGTCGACGATGGCGTAGGCCAGATCCGCCAGCAGGTAGCCCACCAGGGTCAGCACGCCGGAGATCAGGGTGATCGACAGCACCAGTTCGCGGTCCCGGGTCTGCACCGCCTCCACCGCGAGCTTGCCCATGCCGTCGATGGAGAAGATCGCCTCGACGATCACCGAGCCGGCCAGCAGCGACGGCAGCAGGGTCGCGGACACGGTAATCAGCGGCAGCAGCGAATTGCGGAACACGTGACGCCACAGCACGTCGTGCTCGGCCACGCCCTTGGCGCGGGCGGTCCGCGCGTAGTCCGAGCTCAGGTTCTCCAGCACCGCCGAGCGCGACAGCTTGGCGAGAAACGCGAGCCCGCCGTAGGACAGGCACAGCACCGGCAGCACCAGATGCCAGGCCCGATCCAGCAGGAAGCCCGGCACCAGGTCACCGGGCGCGAGACCGAGCGCGAGCGCCAGTCCGGCCCCGAGGCCCGTAGTCGCCAGGTAGAAGCCACGCAGCACCCCCCAGTCGCTGCGCGCCATCAGCCCGCCCACCACGAGCCCGATCACGACCGCAACCGTGGTGCTGATGGCCCCGGCCACGGCCAGATCACGGAACATCAGCCAGCCGCAGATCGCCCCGATCGCCGCGCCCAGGCCGCCACGGATCAGGGCCGGCAGGTGGCGCGCCAGATAGAGGCCCAGTGCCGCCCCCAGAAACGGCAGCACCAGCAGCAGCGGCAGCGCCCAGACCACCTCCACCGTGGGCAGGAAGGTCATGTCCAGCGCCGCGCGCTGACTGAGCCCGCCGGTGGGGAACCACTGCCAGAACTGGTCCGATGCGAAGAAGCCGATCAGCAGCACCCCGGCCAGCATGGTCGGCACCGACCACAGCGCCAGCAGCACCACCCCGGACTGCGAATCGAAGGCCTCGCCATGGCGCGTGGCCGCGCGCACCCCGACCGCGACCGCGATCAGGTAGATCAGCGGGATCGACAGCACGTTCAGCAACAGCGTGATCGGCAATCGCTCCGCGATCAGGTCGGCCACCGGTCGGCCATAGCGGAAGCTGGTACCCAGGTTCGGGGCCTTCAGGTGCGGCCAGCCGGTGAGCGAGCCGTCCTCGTCCTGCGCAAAGCCAATCGGGGAGATGTTGTTCAGCCAGCGTCCGAACTGCACCGGTGGCGGCTGATCCAGGCCGTAGAGGCGGTTGTAGTACTCCTCCATCGCCTTCTGCGCCTGCGGCTCCAGGCCCTGACCCTCGACCAGGGTCAGCGCGCTGATCCCGCCGGGCGCGGCCGCCATCACCGTGAACACCACCACGGTGATGCCAAACAGGGTCGGCACCATCAGCAACAGCCGCCGCAGGATATAGGTCAGCATCGCGCGGCGTGCCGGTCGGACAGGCTCCCGGGGTGCACCGGCCTACTGCCCGTAACGCTGCTGTTCGAACGGCACATAGACCTCCACCGGCACGAACCCGAGGTTCAGGCCCAGTGCGGTCTGCTCGAGGTTGCGGATACGCCGGTCGATGAAGGCCAGGGTCTGGCGCCGCATCAGGAAGGTGTAGGGCTGGTCCTCCACCAGGATGCGCTCGGCCTCGCGCCAGTGCTGCATGCGCGCGGCCTCGTCCACCTCGCCGCGGGCGGCCTCGATCACCGCGTCCAGCTCGGGATTCTGGTAATGGATGAAGTTGTCCCCGCCGGCGACGGTCTGGCTGGAGTGGAACATCTGGAAGATGTCCACCTCCACCCCGCTGGTCCAGCCCAGGGTAATGGCATCGAAGTCCTGGCGGCTGAGCCGCTCCAGCATCACCGACCACTCGGTCGGCTGCGGGCGCATCTCGACCCCGGCGCGGGCATAAAGATCGCGCAGGAACAGCGCGATGCGCCGGGTGTCCTCGTTGTCCTGGAAGTACACCAGGTCAAACGAGAACGGCTCGCCGTCCGCGTTGACCAGCACGCCGTCCCGGTTCTTCTCGCGGTAGCCGGCCTCGGCCAGCAGCTCCAGCGCGCGCTCGACGTTGTAGGGGATCGGGTCCAGCTCGGGGTTGTGCTGGTCACTGCGCGGACTGAACGGACTGATCGCCCGTTCCGCATAGCCCAGCATGACCTCCTCGATCAGCCGGTCGACATCGGTCAGGTGGCTCATCGCGCGGCGCACCCGGGGATCGGCGAAGCGGGTCGCCTCGCCATTGCGCTTCTGGTTCCAGGCGATGTAGGAGTAGCCGGCGGTCGGACTCATGTACTCAAAGGTGTCGGCGCGCTCGCGCAGGGCCTCGTCATCGCGCAGGCGCGCGTATTCGCGCGGGCGCGCACCGTAGACATCGATATCGCGATTGCGGAAGGTCGTCAGCCGCGCCGAGTCGTTCTGGATCACCCGCCATACCAGGCGATCGAAGGACGGCTCCACCGGCCCCCAGTAGCGCGGATTGCGCTCCAGCTCGACCCGCCCCGCATCCGGCGTCCACCCGGTCGGGTCTTCCATCCGGTAGGGCCCGGACCCGAGCAGGATGCCGCGCGACTCGTTGAAGGTCTCCGGCTCGTCCAGGTAGCGCTCGTAAAAATGCTTCGGCAGCACGTCCAGGCCGCCGGCGACCCGCATCGCATCGAAGAAGGGCTCCTCGAACACGAAGCGCACGCGGCGCTCATCCAGCGCCTCGACCGACTCGATCATCTCCAGAAAGGCCCGCGCCCGCGGCACCGCGATGGCGTCGGTCATCAGGAAATCGAAGGTGAACTCCACGTCCGCGGCGGTCAGGGGCTCGCCGTCGGAAAACTGCAGCCCCGGGCGCAGGCGAAAGGTCAGCTCGGTACCGCTGTCGTCGAATTCCCAGGCCTCGGCCAGCAGACCCTGCCATTCCAGCGACTCCGGATCGCGCTGCACCAGCGATTCCAGCACATAGTTCTGCACCTCCGAGGCATAGGCATCCGAGGATACATACGGCGTGATCGTGGCCAGGCCGGTGCCGAAGGCCTGCACCAGCCAGTCGCCCTCGGCGTAGTCGTCCGCGGTTGCGGCCGCGGCGGATCGGCGGAAGGCCGAGGGCACCTCGTCAACCCGCGGGGCGCGTTCGGCGTCGGCCCCGGCAAAACGCCCCGAGGCCAGATCCCCCTCCAGGCTCTGCAGGCTGCGGCGCAGAGCGCGCAGATCCCGCGCCTGTTCGCTCATGGTGTTCTGCATCGCCGCCATGCGCTGCCACTGACGGTCCACCTGAACCATCACCAGCAGCAGCAGGATGCCGAGGACGATCAGGGTCACGATCCAACCAAAATGACGACTCACAGGACCTCCGGTTTCGCGGCGACGCATGCCCGCCGGCGACATGCTGCCCGGCACTATAGCAGTCCGTGCCGTCGCCCTCGACGGGTGCTGGCCGGACCTTTGGCACATCGGTATGATCCCGTGACAGTCGCGGTCGAATGCGGTTCCCCCGCCATCGAACGCTGTCGAGACCGCCCGTCCGGGCGAGTCGACAGCGATTGTCTTGGGAAACACTGATTAATGTACACACTCGCGTTGGTACCCCAGGTTTTCCGAGACAAGGCGCGCCGTGCAGCGGGTAGTGGTTCTACCCGCCCGTTCTCGATTGATTCGGGGCGCAACGCAGGATCGGGGAACCTGGGGTACCAACCCCACGGGGCTCGGCCGCCCGTTTGTAATAACAACGGGCGCGCGCACG
>NZ_KB898038.1:332185-342847 GCF_000377345.1 Thioalkalivibrio sp. ALJ16
CGTTGGTGCCCCCTGTTTTCCGAGACAAGGCGTGTCGTGCAGCGGGTAGTGGTTCTACCCGCAAGCGGCGCAACGCAGGATCGGGGAACAGGGGGCACCAACCCCACAAGCCAATGAAAGCAGGGGCTCGGCCGCTTTTGCGCGCGCACGGCGTTGCGGTTCCCTTGTGCAGAATGACTGCACGGCAGTCACCGCGCCTTGTTCGCACGCAAAAGCGACTCGAGCGCGGACGTGCGATTCAATCAGCGTCCCCCTAGGCCTGCTGGCGAAACCCCGCAACCTCGCCCTGCAGCTGCTGCGCCAGTGCCTCCAGTGCCTCGACGGCCTGCTGCATCTCGTTCGCCCCGTCGGCGTTACGAATGGCAATGTCATTGATGTGATGGATGTTCCGGTTGATCTCCTCCGCCACCTGACTCTGCTGTTCCGTCGCGCTCGCCACCTGCCGGGTCATGTCGTCGATGGTGGTAACCGACTCATGGATGTATTCCAGGGTCTCGCCCGCCTCGCCGGCCTTGGACACCGAGGTCTCGGCATGCTGCTGGCTCACCTCCATGGCCTGCACCGCGCGGGTGGCGCCACCCTGCAGCCGCTGGATAATCTCGCGGATCTCCCCGGTGGAGTCGTTGGTCCGCTGAGCCAGATGACGCACCTCGTCGGCCACCACCGCAAAACCGCGTCCAGCCTCGCCGGCACGCGCCGCCTCAATCGCGGCGTTCAGCGCCAGCAGATTGGTCTTCTCGGCGATCTCCTCGATCACCTGCAGGATCGTACCGATGTTATCGCTGTCACCCTTGAGTTCGGTAATCACATTACTGGCCTGGCGAATCTCGCCGGCAAGGGTATTGATCGCCGCCTGCGTGGCCTGCACGACCGTGCGCCCCCCCTCCGCTGCCCGGGTTGCCTGACCGGCACTCTCGGCGGTGCTCTGCGTGTTGTTGGCCACCTCCTGCACGGTCGCCGACATCTGGTTCATGGCCGTCACCACCAGCTCCACGTCACCGCGCTGATCATGGGTGGCTCGGGCCAGCTCGTTACTGCGGCCATCCAGCTGCCGTGCCGAGGCGGCAATACCGTCCGCAGCATCCGCAACCTGGCCGATCAGCCCCGCCAGCCGCCCCATCACCGTGTTGAAGGCCTCGCCGGTACGGCCGATCTCGTCGTCGGTGGTCACCTCGACCCGATGCCCCAGGTCGGCCCGGCCCGCGCCAATGGCCTCCAGACCCTCCGCCAGCCGCTCCAACGGCCGTGTGAGTACGTTGGCGTAAAACCAGCCGATACCCAGCGCCACCACAAATGCGATCACCCACAGGGCCCAGAGCAGCCACCACAACTGCGTGACCAGGGCATCGTCCACCCCCGCGGCAAGATCGCCCTTCATGGTGTGGAACGTCACCCCGCCCATGATCGAAAGCGGCACCGTACTCACCACGATCACCAGGACAATCAGCTTCAGTCGCAGCCCACCCAACGGTCCAATCTTCATCGACGCCCTCCTTTCCGTCTCTTAACGACCAACCGACCCCGGCCTTGAGCCCGGCACAGTATCCACCACCCAACGATCCCCATCGTGATCAAGGTCAAGGGCTATTAACAGGAAGACGGGAAGACAAGAAGATTTTTCGGGTAGGCGCCGAGGATCGACTGGCGCCTGGGCTTACCGGATCGTCCAATACTCCTCGGCACCCCAATCAAACCAACCTTCCCACCTTCCTGTTAAAGCTTTTCGCCCTTGAATTTCTCTGTGTCCTCTGTGCGCTCTGTGGTGAAACGACCCTGAATTTCAGGCACAAAAAACCCGCGGGCCCGGACATCGGGACCGCGGGTTCGCGGTACTACGCTGGCGCGTCGGACTAGCGGCTGCGCGCCGCCCGGTTGCCGTTGGAGGACGGGCGGCCGTTGTCGCCGCGCCCACCGCCGGGCTTGCCACCGCGGGCGTTGCGCGGGGCGCCATTGCGTGCCCCGCCGCCCGGCTTGCCGCCACGACCGCCGCGGCGGTTGCCGTTGCCATCATTGGCGGCCGGCTTCGGTGCGGCAAAGCCTTCGGTCTCGATGCGGTCGATCGGGCGCTGGATCAGGCGCTCAATGCCCTTCAGCAGCTTGATCTCCTCGCCATCCACCAGCGACAGCGCAGCACCGGCGGAGCCGGCACGCCCGGTACGACCGATGCGATGCACGTAATCCTCCGGCACGTTCGGCAGTTCGAAGTTGACCACCTGCGGCAGCTGGTCAATGTCCAGGCCGCGTGCGGCGATATCGGTCGCCACCAGCACCGGCACCTGGCCGGACTTGAACTGCTTGAGCGCCTTGGTGCGCGCCGCCTGGCTCTTGTTACCGTGGATCGCCTCCGAGCGCACACCGTCCTTGGACAGCTTCTCGGCCAGGCGGTTGGCGCCATGCTTGGTGCGAGTAAACACCAGCACCTGTTCCCAGTTGTTGGTGCGGATCAGGTGGCTCAGCAGTTCGCGCTTCTGGCTGGTCTCGACCAGATGCACGCTCTGCTGCACGCTCTCGGCGGCCGTGTTGCGCGGGGCGATGTCGATCTCCGCCGGGCGCGTGAGCAGGCCATTGGCCAGCGTGCGGATCTCGTCGGAGAAGGTGGCCGAGAACATCAGGTTCTGACGGGTCTTGGGCATCAGCGCGATCAGCTTCTTGATGTCGCGGATAAAGCCCATGTCCAGCATGCGATCGGCCTCGTCGAGGACCAGAATCTCCACACCGGACAGGTCGATGGTCTTCTGGTTGGCGTGATCCAGCAGACGCCCCGGGGTCGCCACCACGATGTCCATGCGGTCGCGCAGGGCCTTGATCTGCGGGTTCATGTTCACGCCGCCAAAGATCGTCATCGAGCGCAACTTCAGGTTGCGCCCGTAGGTCTTCACGGAATCGTGCACCTGGGCGGCCAGCTCGCGGGTCGGGGTCAGCACCAGGCAGCGCGGGCGGCCCGCACCGGGCTTGGGCGCATCGCTGGTGGAAAGGCGCTGCAGGATCGGCAGGGTAAAGCCGGCAGTCTTGCCGGTGCCGGTCTGGGCCGCGGCCAGCAGATCACCGCCCTTCAGGACTTCCGGGATGGCCCGGGCCTGGATCGGGGTCGGGTGCTGGTAGCCGGCGGAATCCAGCGCGCGCAAAAGGGTATCGGCCAACCCGAGGTCAGCAAAGGTCGTATCAGTCATGGAATGCTCCAACGCTACCCGCCACTCGTTCAACAAGAGCACCCATCGGGGGAAACGAAATCAGGGGGATCACTGCGAACCGGAATAGCTCTGGATCAGATGAACGGACGCTGACGGGCGGGGCGTTCGATGCGTGCACTATACGCTTTTCGTCAATGAAAAGACACTCCACCCATTATCTTGCGAATATATATTTGTTTTGTGCGGAAATATCCGCTAGCTTCACCCTGACAACAAAGCTCCGGCGCCCAAGCAGCACCGGACCGGCCGACGCGATGCCTTCATCACCGGCCCACAGGGGAACTATATGCCAGACCACCAGCCTGTCATCAGGGTTGCGGAGGAGCGCCCGGAGCGCACCCGGGCCCTGCCTACCCCTGTCCTGCCCGACTCCACCCGGGCCCGCACCGCAGGCCCATCTCATTGAGCTCCGTACCCGAACAGCTGCTGCGGCGCCACGCCGCCCTGGTCTCGGGCGTACTGCTGGCGCTGCTGCTGTTCCCGCTGCTTGTCTGGGGGCTAGGGGTGGAGCTGCCCCGCATCCTGCCACAGGAGCACCTGACCGCCTTCCACACCGGCGCGGAACTGTTCGCGGTGGTGGTGGCCGTGCTGGTCTTTGCGGTGGGCTATCACGTGATCGACCGGCGCCGGGTGGCGGCCTCGCTGCTGCTAGCCTGTGCCTTCCTGGCCGTGGCCCTGCTCGACTTCCTGCACCTGATGACCTACCCGGCGATGCCGGACTTCATCACCCCCAACTCGCCGCAGCAGACGCTGTTCTTCTGGCTCGCCGCGCGCCTGGTCGCGGGCGCGGCCCTGCTGGCCTACGTGGCCCTGCCGATGGTTGCGCGCAGCGACGGCCCGCCACGTTGGACCTATCTGGGCGGGAGCCTGCTGCTGGTCGCAGTACTCACCTGGGTCGGACTGTGGCATGCCGAGATCCTGCCACTCCTGTTCGACCCGGTCAGCGGCCTCACGCTCTTCAAGCTGGGCCTCGAGGCCATCGTGATCGCCCTGCACCTGGTCACGCTGGCCCTACTGGCCCTGCGCCGCGAACTGCTGGAACGGCCAGGGATGCCACTGGTCGCCGCCGCGCTGGTCGTCAGCATGGGGAGCGGCGTGTTCTTCATGTCCTACCAGGACCTGACCGACACCCAATTCGTGCTCGGCCACCTGTACAAGATTGCGGCCTACCTCCTGATTTACCTGGGCCTGTTCCTCGAGACCGTGCGTTCGCCGCTGGAACGGCTGCATCAGGCCCATCGCGACATCGAGCTGCGGGAACGATGCTACCAACAACTGGTGGAAACGGCCCCCGATGGCGTCCTGGTCACCGATACCGACGGGCGCATCGTGATGGCCAACCGTAATATCGAGCGCCTGTTCGGCTACCCCCGGCAGCAGCTGATCGGCCAGCCCGTGGAATGCCTGGTGCCGGAACGCCTGCGCGACCGTCACCGCGTGCACAGACGCGCGCGGGCGGCCAGCATCGGCCGCCGCACCATGGGCCAGGTACCCCACCTGCGCGGTCGCCGCATGGATGGCACCGAATTCCCCGTGGATATCAGCCTGAACGCCTTCGACGATAACGAAGGCCGCCGTATCACGGTCTTCATCCGCGACATCACCGACCGTCAGCGGCGCGAGGCGCGCATCCAGCACCAGGCCACCCACGACAGCCTGACCGAACTGCCCAACCGCTGGCTGCTGCACGACCGTCTGACCCAGGGCATCGCCCAGGCCGAACACCACGGGCATCCGATTGCCGTGATGCTGCTGGACCTGGACAACTTCAAGATGGTCAACGACACCTTTGGCCATCACGAAGGCGACCAGCTCCTGAAGGCGGTGGCCGCCCGCCTGCAGGGGGCGCTGGACCAGGAGGCCACAATCGGACGCTTCGGCGGCGACGAGTTCATGATCCTGCTGGCCAATATCGAGGACGAGCAGGCCGTCGGCCAGCTCGCCCAGCGCATCCTCGGCATCTTCGCCACCCCGTTCCAGACCGAACACGCACGCAACCTGTCGGCCACCGGCAGTCTCGGTATCGCGCTGTTCCCGCGTGATGCCCGCGACGAGCGCAACCTGGTGCGCTATGCCGACATGGCGATGTACGAGGCCAAGCATTCCGGGCGCAACACCTATGCCTTCTTCTCGCAGCACCTCGATGCCCGGGTGCACGAGGAACAGCGTCTGCAGCAACGCCTGCAACAGGCCCTGGAGCAGCACGACCTGCACCTGCATTATCAGCCTCTGGTCGAGGTCGCCAGCAACCGCATCATCGGAGTCGAGGCGCTCTCGCGCTGGACGGATGCCGAGCTCGGCGCGGTGTCGCCGGCCCGCTTCATCGCCAGCGCCGAGGCCAACGGCCTGATCCTGCCGCTGGGCGAACGCGTGATCCGCGAGGCCTGCGAACAGCTTGCCCGCTGGTCACGCATGGGGCTGGACCTGCGCGTCGCGATCAACATCTCCGCCCTGCAGTTCCGTCAACACGACCTCGTCGATCAGTTGGGTGCCGCGCTCGAGAGGACCGGCGCGGTGGCCAGCCGCCTCGAGATCGAGGTCACCGAGACCGTCGCCATGGCGGATGTCGCGCTCACCCGCGATCAGCTGCAAGGGCTCAAGGCCCTGGGCATCCAGATCGCCCTCGATGACTTCGGCACCGGCTACTCGTCCCTCGCCTACCTGAAGTCACTGCCGATCGACAAGCTCAAGATCGATCGCTCGTTCATCGACGATATCGGACGCGACCCGGAATCCGAGATGATCCTGCGCTCGATCGTCCATCTCGGTCACAGCCTCGGACTCACCCTGGTGGCGGAGGGCGTGGAGACCGCGGTACAGCGGACCTTCCTGCGCCGGATCGGCTGCGACCTCTATCAGGGCTGGGTGCATTCACGCGCGATGCCGGCGGTGGAGCTCGAGGCCAGGCTGCAACGTGACACCGCCTGAAACGCAGACCCGGGGACAACCGCGTTTCCGTTCAGGGATTAAGTTCCATGCAGATTGCGTCTAACTTTGGATAAAGGCGGCAACAGATCGCCGACCATCAACCACCAGGGGGACTCGATGGCCCGTCGCGGACCCGAGCAATCCGCAGGATCGGACGCACCCAGCCAGCCGCGCGACTACCGCTCCGCGGTCGCGATCGCGGCCGGCTTTACGGTCGTGCTCCTGCTCATGGCCGTGATGGTCATGATCGGGCTGGATCGCATCAGCATTGTGAACGAGCGCCTCGAGGTCATCGTCCACGAGCACAACGTCAAGACCGAGAAGCTGAACAACATGCGCGCCGCGGCCCGCGAGCGCTCGGTCACCCTGCTGCGCCTGTCGATCAGCGACGACCCCTTCGACATCGACGAGGGGATCATGGAATTCCGCGGCCATGCCTCCGACTTTATGATCAACCGCAACGCGTTCGAGGCCATGCAGCTGAACGAACGCGAGCAGGCCCTGCTGACCGAGTCGCGCGAGCTGACCCTGCATGCCGTCGAGGTGCAGGAACGCGTGCTCGAGAAGCTCCTGAATGGCGAGATGGAGGCCGCCACCGCCTGGCTGCTGGACCAGGCGATCCCGCGCCAGAACGAAGTGCTGGCCAACCTCGGGGCCCTGCTCGACCTGCAGAAGGAAGCATCCGAGCAGGCCGCGCACGACACTGCGGAACACTATCATCAGGCGATCCAGTTCATGTCCCTGCTGGGCGGCGCCGCCCTGCTGATCGGGATTGTGGTCGCCATCAGCGTCCTGCGCCGCAGCCGCGATATCGAGACCGACCTGTTCCTCGAAAAGGAGCGCGCCCAGGTCACCCTCCATGCCATCGGCGATGCGGTCATTACCATCGATACCCGCGGTCGTATCGACTACCTCAACCCGGTAGCCGAGCACTTGACGGGCTGGACCCACGCCGAGGCCCACGACCAGCAGCTGGCGAAGGTCTTCCGCACCATGCGCGAAGACGACGGTCAGCCGCTGCCGCACCCGCTACTGGAACGCGTTCCCGACGGCACCGCGTGCAGTCTGAACCAGGCCGCCATTCTGTCCTCGCGGGATGGCCACGAATATGCGATCGAGGAGGTCTCCGCCCCCATCCGCGACCGTTCCGGCGCAATCATCGGCGCCGCTCTGGTGTTCCGCGACGTGTCCCAGGCCCGCGAGATGGCCCGCGATCTGTCCTGGGCCGCGACCCATGACTGCCTGACCTCCCTGGCCAACCGCATGGAGTTCGAACGGCGACTGCGGCAACTGGTCACCAGCGCCCATCAGGACGGGCACGAACACGCCCTGCTGTACATGGACCTTGACCAGTTCAAGCTCGTCAACGACACCTGCGGGCACGGCGCCGGTGACGAACTCCTGTGCCAGCTGACCTCGCTCATGCAGGCCCATCTGCGCGAGAGCGACACCCTCGCCCGCCTGGGCGGCGACGAGTTCGGGGTACTGCTGGAGAGCTGTCCACTGGAACGCGCCGAAAAGATCGCGGAGAAGCTGCGGCGCGCCATCGAGCAGTTCCGTTTCGACTGGGAAGGGCGCCTGTTCCGGATCGGCATCAGTATTGGTGTCGTCCCCGTCTGCGGCGCGCATCGCGATGCCGTGCAGTTCATGAGCGAGGCGGATGCCGCGTGCTATCTGGCCAAGGAAGGCGGGCGCAACCGCATCCACGTGTCACGTCCCGATGATGCCGCGCTATGCCGTCACCAGGGCGAAATGAACTGCCTGCAGCGCATCAACTTCGCCCTGCAGAAAGATCACTTCTGGCTCTACGGGCAGCACATCGAACCGATCGCCGGAGGCCCCCGGCACACCGAGGTGCTGCTGCGGATGCTCGACGAGGAAGGGACACTGACCTCCCCCAACACCTTCATCCCGGCCGCGGAGCGCTATGGCCTGATGCCCTCGGTCGATCGCTGGGTGGTGGACCGCGTACTGCAGATCGCCCGCGAACACCCGGGCGCTGATGGCAGCTACTTCGCCATCAATCTGTCCGGGCAGTCGCTATGCGAGCGCGGCATGCTCGAATACATCGTCGAACGCATCGACGCCAGCGGTGTTCACCCGAACCGCCTGTGCTTCGAGATCACCGAGACCGCCGCCATCGCCAACCTCAGCCAGGCCAGCCGGTTCGTGAACACCCTGCGCGCGAAGGGCTGCTGCTTCTCGCTGGACGACTTCGGCACCGGGATGTCCTCGTTCGGCTACCTCAAGACCCTGCGCGTGGACTACATCAAGATCGACGGCAGCTTCGTGCGCGACATGCATGACGACGCCATCAGCCGCGCCATGGTCGAGAGCATCCACCACATCGGCAGCGTGATGAACATCAAGACCGTTGCAGAGTGCGTCTCCCATGAAGGCCTGCTGCCGACCCTGAAGGAGATCGGCATCCACTATGCCCAGGGCTTTGGCGTCCACTGTCCGGAACCCCTGGAACCGCGCCCGGTCATCGAGGCAGCGGCCGCAAAGCCGGAGCCGCGGGGCACCACTGCCTGAGAACACCCCCGCACACCAGCGCCATCACCCCGCTCGCCACGGGCCTGCCCTGCCCAGCCCCCGGACCAGCCACTATCAACAGAAAGGCCGCCCGGAGGCGGCCTTTGCACCAGGCGTCTGCGCCTAGTATCCGGTACTGCCATGCACATCCGGCGGGGCCTCCCGGGTGAGCATGGCCCAGGTCAGATGGGCCATCACCTCCGGCGCCACCACCGTGTGGCGGTTGCCGCTGTTCTGCATCCCCTCGCGCAGCTCCTGGCGTACCTGCGGCTGACCGGTCAGATCGAAAATCACATCCACCGTGTCACCGCGCGCCACGATATCGGCGACGGACTCCAGCGGAATGCCCTTTTCCGTCGCCAGGCGCCGCCCCTCGGTATCGCCCATCTCCGAGGCCGCGCAGATCGTCATCCCCGGCAGACCGGTCTCCAGCAACATCTCCAGGAAGCGGCCGCCCACCCGGCCCAGCCCCACCACTGCAATCTGTATCGACATGAATCCTCCATCCTTTTTTCGGTTCTTGTTTTTCCCTGCATGCCGGCGGTTGCCATCCACCGTGCATGCACCCCGACTGTAGGGCATCTGTGCCGCCGCTGCACCCGGGGCCCGGCGCCGGCCACAGGCGCCATGAACATGCGCCCGCTCGCCCCGCCCGGTATCCGGCCATTTGGCGCGGTGCACAGGTTTTCCTAGAGTGCCGGATTGCGACCACCAACCGGAGCCATCATGGACACCCTTCACCTGCCGATTCGTGTCGACCGCCGTGAACAGGGCAAAATCATCCAGCGCATCGAACGCCTGGAGGGCGTGGAGCTGGAATTCACCGATCTCGACGTCGGCGATTACCTGCTGCCCAATGGCGTCGTGGTCGAACGCAAGTCCGCCACCGACATGGTGCTGAGCGTGGTCGACAAGACCCTGTGGGAGAACGCCGCCAAGCTGAAGGCCAACCACCAGCAGGTGGTCTACATCGTCGAAGGCGACCTCTACGAACCGCGCTTCCACCAGCAGGCACTGGATATTCACCGCGCGCTGGCGCACCTCACCATCGCCCTCGGCATCAGCGTGCTGCCGAGCCCGGATGCCGACAACAGCGGCATGCTCATCTACCTGCTGGGCCTGAACGCGCAGATGGAGCCGGACCCGGCCGACCGCCCCACCAAGCCGGACACCCGCCGCCGCGCCGCCGAATTCATCGTCAGCGGCCTGCCCGGCGTCGAGGCCGACACCGCGCGCGACCTGCTACGCGACCACGGCAGCGTCCGCGACATCCTCAATGCCGACGCCGAGACCCTCGCCCAGACCGACGGCCTCGATCCGGAACGCGCCGAGCGCATCGTCTCCGTCGTCACCTACGGCAGCCGCAGCACCTGAGCGCCCCCTTCCGAGCAGGCGCCCCCTGCAGGAGCCTGCTCGCAGGCAAAGCCCCCGCCAAAGCCGGAACTCCCCGGCCATCACCCATCCCCGGCATCGTCATCCCGGCCGCAGCGCCGCCTACCCCCGTCATCAAGTCAGTACGCACTCCGTTTTGGCGTCGCGGATTTTCGCGTTGGCGATCACGACCAGTTTGCGTGCAACGGCGGCGAGGGCCACGCGCTTGGGCTTGCCTTTGGCCACGAGCCGTTCGTAGAAGGCGCTGAGGTCCGGATGCTTCCGGGCGGCGGACAAGGCGGCCATGAACAGGATGGGCTTCACGCCCGTGCGTCCGCCGGTCATGCGGCGATGGCCGGATTGGGTGCCGGACTCGCGCGGATGCGGGGCCAGCCCCATCAGACTGGCCGCCGTCTTGGGCGTGAGGGTGCCCAGTTCGGGCACCAGTGCCAGCAACGTGGCGGCGCACACAGGTCCGATTCCCTTGATGCCCCGCAGGACTTCTCGACGCGGTTTCAGATCCGGTCGCTCCAGGAGCTGTTCGATCTGTCGGTCGAGGAGCCGTATCTGCTGAGAGAGGAAGGCGATCTGCTCGGCCAGCAGGGCCTTGACCGCCTTCCCGCCCGGTGCGCAGGCA
>NZ_KB898039.1 GCF_000377345.1 Thioalkalivibrio sp. ALJ16
CATTCTGCTGCGTGGTACCAAGCGCGACGAAGTGCAGCGTGGTCAGGTGCTGTGCAAGCCGGGTTCGATCAACCCGCACACGCATTTCGAGGCCGAGGTGTACATCCTGGGCAAGGACGAGGGTGGTCGTCATACCCCGTTCTTCAACGGGTATCGCCCGCAGTTCTACTTCCGCACGACGGACGTGACGGGTTCGGTGGAGCTGCCGGAGGGCACCGAGATGGTGATGCCGGGCGACAACGTGAAGATGACCGTATCGCTGATCAGCCCTATCGCGATGGAAGATGGTCTGCGCTTCGCGATCCGCGAAGGTGGCCGCACCGTCGGTGCCGGCGTCGTCTCCAAGATTATTGAGTGAACCAGATGGCTAACCAGCGCATTCGAATTCGTCTGAAGGCCTTTGATCATCGACTGATCGACCGCTCCGCGGCCGAGATTGTCGAGACCGCGAAGCGGACCGGCGCCCGTGTGAAGGGCCCGATCCCGTTGCCGACCAAGCGTGAAGCGTACACCGTCCTGATTTCTCCGCATGTGAACAAGGATGCGCGAGACCAGTACGAGCTGCGCACGCACAAGCGACTGATGGATATCCTCGATCCGACCGACAAGACCGTGGATGCCCTGATGAAGCTGGATCTGGCCGCGGGCGTGAATGTTCAGATCAGGCTTAACTAACGTTAAATTTTCTGCCATACTATTGGGCTTTCCGTGGCCCGGCGGAATCTTCGCCGGGCCACGGCTTTAGGGCGCTCGTCAGCGCCGTCTGATACGGAAGGGGTTTTGTAATGGCTCTTGGACTCATCGGTCGCAAGCTCGGCATGTCGCGCGTCTTTACGGACGACGGCGTCTCCGTGCCGGTCACGGTGCTGCAGGTGGACAATAATCGCGTGGTCCAGATCAAGCGCACTGAAGGCGACGGCTACAACGCGGTCCAGGTGACGGCGGGCTCGCGCAAGCCGTCTCGGGTAAGCAAGCCGGAGGCCGGGCATTTCGCCGCGGCGTCGGTGGAACCGGGGCGCGGCCTGTGGGAGTTCCGCGTGGAAGCGGGCGAACTCGAAGGCCTCGCCGCCGGGGACGCGATCACCGTTGACCGCTTTGAAGAAGGTCAGATGGTCGACGTGACCGCGCAGAGCAAGGGCAAGGGGTTCCAGGGTGCGGTGAAGCGTCACAACTTCCGCACCCAGGACGCGACCCATGGCAACTCGCTGTCGCATCGTGCGCCGGGTTCTATCGGTCAGAACCAGAGCCCTGGCCGCGTGTTCAAGGGCAAGAAGATGGCCGGCCACATGGGCGCCGAGCGCAAGACCATTCAGAACCTGAAGGTCGTGCGAGTGGATGCCGATCGCAGCCTGGTCCTGGTTCAGGGTGCCGTGCCGGGCGCGCCGAGTTCCGACGTGATGATCCGTCCGGCCGTGAAGGCGAAGGGTTAAGACAATGCAAGTAACGACTGCCGATACCGGGGCCAGCGTGGAGCTGTCGCCCGCCTGCTTCGAGCGGGATTTCAACGAGTCGCTGGTGCACCAGAGCGTGGTCGCGCACCTGGCCGGTGCCCGCAGCGGCACCCGGGCCCAGAAGACGCGTGCCCAGGTGCGTGGCGGCGGCATCAAGCCGTTTCGCCAGAAGGGAACCGGGCGTGCTCGCGCCGGTACCATCCGCAGCCCGCTGTGGACCGGCGGGGGCAAGGTGTTTGCGTCCCGCACCCAGGACTTCTCGCAGAAGCTGAACAAGAAGATGTATCGCGCCGCGATGGCGTCGATCCTCTCCGAGCTGGTGCGTCAGGAGCGTCTGAAGGTCGTGGCCGGGTTCGCGGTCGAGTCGGGCAAGACCCGCGACGGCGTCGCCAAGCTGAAGGAGCTCGGCCTCGAGAAGGGTCTGGTGGTGCTCGCCGAGGAAGACGCGATGACCGCCCGTGCGCTGGCGAACGTGCCGCATGTGGACGTGATCGATGTGACCGGCGTCAATCCCGCCAACCTGGTCGGGGCCGAATCGGTCGTGATCACGGAAGGCGCCATCCGCAAGCTCGAGGAGTGGCTGGCATGAATTCGCGTCTGATGCAGATTATTCAGGGCCCGGTAGTGTCGGAGAAGTCGACCAACGCCGGCGAGGTCGGGCAGTACGTGTTCCGCGTGCTCCCCGATGCCGACAAGGCCGAGATCAAGGCCGCGATCGAGAAGCTGTTCGAGGTCCGCGTGCAGCAGGTGCGCACGCTGAACCAGCAGGGCAAGAACAAGCGTTTCGGGCGCCAGTTTGGTCGCCGCAACCACTGGAAGAAGGCCTATGTGTCGCTCGCCGAAGGCGAGAGCATCGACATGGGTGAAGGAGAACAGGTCTAGTCATGGCGATTATCAAGACCAACCCGACCTCGGCCGGTCGTCGGCACGCGGTTCAGATCCGCGGCGAGAACTTGCACAAGGGTGCCCCGCATGCGGCGCTGGTGGAAAAGCAGACCCGTTCCGGTGGTCGTAACAACGCCGGCCGGATCACCACCCGTCACGTTGGCGGTGGTCACAAGCAGCGCTACCGCATCGTGGATTTCAAGCGCAACAAGGACAACGTGCCGGGCAAGGTCGAACGCCTGGAATACGATCCGAACCGGAGCGCTCATCTCGCGCTGGTACTGTACGCGGACGGCGAACGTCGGTACATTATCGCGCCCCGTGGTCTGAAGCAGGGTGACGCGATCGCGAGTGGCACCCAGGCGCCGGTCCGGGTGGGCAACGCGATGCCGCTGCGTTCGATCCCGGTCGGTACGGTGATCCACTGCATCGAGATGAAGCCCGGCAAGGGTGCGCAGATTGCGCGCTCCGCCGGTGCCTCCGCCCAGGTGGTGGCGCGTGAAGGTGCGCATGCCACGATCCGCCTGCGCTCCGGCGAGATGCGTCGCATCCCGTCCGAGTGTCGCGCGACGATCGGCGAAGTCGGCAACACCGAGCACAGCCTCAAGAAATTCGGGAAGGCCGGTGCCAAGCGCTGGGTGGGCGTACGCCCGACCGTGCGCGGCACCGCGATGAACCCGGTGGACCACCCGCATGGTGGTGGTGAAGGGCGCAACTTCGGGCGTCACCCGGTGACCCCGTGGGGCCGTCCGACCAAGGGTTACAAGACCCGTAATAACAAACGTACCGACGGCATGATTGTGCGTCGGCGCAAGAAGTAACGGAGTGCCAGCATGCCGCGTTCACTGAAAAAAGGCCCGTTCGTCGACCACCACCTGCGCAAGAAGGTGGAAGAGGCGCTCGAGAAGAACGATCGCCGCCCGATCAAGACCTGGTCGCGCCGCTCGATGATCATCCCGCAGATGGTCGGTTTGACCCTCGCGGTTCACAACGGGCGTCAGCATGTTCCGGTGCTGGTCAACGAGAACATGGTCGGCCACAAGCTGGGCGAGTTTGCGTTGACGCGGACCTTCAAGGGTCACATCGCCAACAAGAAGTCGCGCTGAGGACGAACGATGGAGACGATTGCAAAACTGCGCTACGCGCGCATCTCGCCGCAGAAGACGCGGCTGGTCGCCGACCAGGTTCGTGGCATGCGTGTGGAAGAGGCCCTCAACGAGCTGACCTTCAGCCCGAAGAAGTCCGCCGCGATTGTGAAGAAGGTCCTGGAGTCTGCGATTGCGAACGCCGAGAACAACGACGGTGCCGATATTGACGAGCTGCGGATCTCCCGCATCCAGGTCGACGAAGGTCCCGTCCTGAAGCGCATGCAGGCCCGGGCGAAGGGTCGTGGCAACCGCATTATGAAGCGCACCAGTCACATCGTGGTTGGCGTCAGCGAGAAGGGAGCGAAGTAACCATGGGTCAGAAAGTACATCCAACCGGCATCCGGCTGGGCATTTCTCGCCCGTGGTCGGCCACCTGGTACGCCGATGGCCGGGAATTCGGCGAAACGCTGAACAACGACATCCAGCTGCGCGAGTTCCTGCAGAAGAAGCTGGCGCATGCGTCGGTGAGTCGGATCACCATCGAACGTCCGGCCAAGGCCGCGCACATCACGATCCATACGGCGCGTCCGGGGATCGTGATCGGCAAGAAGGGTGAGGATATCGAGAAGCTGCGCCGTGAGGTCTCCGCCGAAACGGGGCTGGATCAGGGCAGCGTCAAGATCAACATCGAAGAAGTGCGCAAGCCCGAGATCGAAGCCCAGCTGGTGGCGGAAGGTATCGCCCAGCAGCTGGAACGCCGCATTATGTTCCGCCGCGCGATGAAACGCGCCGTCGGGAACGCGATGCGCCTCGGCGCCCAGGGCATCAAGGTGCACGTCTCCGGTCGCCTGAACGGCGCCGAGATCGCGCGCTCCGAGTGGTACCGCGAAGGTCGCGTGCCGCTGCATACGCTGCGCGCCGATATCGACTACGGCTTCGCCGAGGCCCGTACCACGTACGGGATCATCGGTGTGAAGGTGTGGATCTTCAAGGGCGAAGTCTTCGGTCTGGAACCGGTCGAAGGGACGCGCGCTGCGGCCAACGCGAGCTAGGACATAGACCATGTTGCAGCCAAAACGAACGAAATTCCGCAAGCAGTTCAAGGGCCGGAACCGGGGCATGGCCTCGACCGGTGCCAAGGTCAGCTTTGGCGAATACGGCCTGCAGGCCGTCGAGCGTGGGCGGATTACCGCTCGCCAGATCGAGGCCGCGCGTCGCGCGATGGTGCGACACATCAAGCGCGGCGGGAAGATCTGGATTCGGGTGTTCCCGGATGTGCCGGTCACCAAGAAGCCGCTTGAAGTGCGCATGGGTAAGGGCAAGGGTGGCGTCGAGTACTGGGTCTGCAAGATCCAGCCCGGTCGCGTGCTCTACGAGATGGAAGGCGTGAATGAAGACGTGGCCCGCGAGGCGATGCGTCTGGCCGCCGCCAAGCTCCCGGTCAAGACGGTCTTCACCCGTCGGCAGGTGATGTGATGAAAGCAGAAGAACTCAGAAAGAAGTCGGACGACGATCTGAACCAGGAGCTGGACGCGCTCTACAAGGAACAGTTCGGCCTCCGCATGCAGAAGGCGGTTGGGCAGCTTGCGCGCCCCGATCGCGTCGGCAAGGTGCGGCGCGAGATCGCGCAGATCAAGACGCTGATGAATGAACGCAGAAGGGCAGGCTAAAAAGATGACCGAGGAAGGTTCCAAGACTCAGCGATCTGTCGTGGGCCGTGTGGTGAGCGACAAGATGGACAAGACCCGTACCGTCCTGGTGGAGCGCCGTGTGCGCCACCCGCTGTACGGCAAGTTCATTCGCCGCAGCACCAAGCTGCACGTCCATGACGAGGAAAACATCTCGCGCATGGGTGATCGTGTCCGTATTCGGGAATGCCGGCCGATTTCTAAGCAGAAGCGCTTTGCCCTGATCGAAGTGGTCGGGCAGGACGCGCTCTGATCCGGCCGCCAGGAGATAAGTCATGATTCAAATGCAGACCGTGCTCGAGGCCGCCGACAACAGCGGCGCCCGACGCATCCAGTGCATCAAGGTACTGGGCGGCTCGCACCGCCGGTACGCCCGTGTGGGCGATGTCATCAAGGTGAGCGTCAAGGACGCCATCCCGCGTGGCAAGGTCAAGAAGGGCGACGTGTACAACGCGGTGGTCGTTCGCACCGCCGCGGGCGTGCGGCGTCCGGATGGTTCGATCATCCGCTTCGACCGCAACGCCGCGGTCCTGCTGAACAACCAGCACCAGCCGATCGGCACCCGTATCTTTGGGCCGGTGACGCGTGAACTGCGAGGGGAGAAGTACATGAAGATTATTTCCCTCGCCCCGGAAGTGCTGTGAGGACGTGATGAACAAGATTCGCAAGGGCGACGATGTCGTCGTGATCGCGGGCAAGGACAAGGGCCGCCGCGGGACCATCATCAAGGTCCTGGACGGCAAGGTCCTGGTCCAGAACATCAACATGGTGAAGAAGCATCAGAAGCCGAACCCGCAGCAGGGTGTCGGTGGCGGGATCATCGAGAAGGAAATGCCGATCGATATCTCCAACGTGATGCTCTTCAACCCGGCAACCGACAAGGGTGATCGCGTGTCGTTCAAGACCCTGGAAGACGGCCGCAAGGTGCGGGTCTTTCGTTCGAACGGCGAGGTCGTGGACGCATAACGCGGGACGGACGGTTTATGGAACGCTTGAGAGAAGAATACGAATCCAACGTGAAGCAGGCACTGCGCGAGCAGTTCAGCTATGCCAACGTGATGGAGATCCCGCGCATCACCAAGGTGACCCTGAACATGGGTCTGGGCGATGCCGTGGCAGACAAGAAGGTGATCGAGCATGCGGTCAGCGACATGACCGCGATCGCCGGCCAGAAGCCGGTGGTCACCAAGGCGCGCAAGTCGATCGCAGGCTTCAAGATCCGGGACGACTACCCGATCGGCTGCAAGGTGACTCTGCGCCGTCGGCAGATGTACGAGTTCCTCGATCGACTGATCAACGTGGCCTTGCCGCGCGTGCGCGACTTCCGTGGTTTCTCCGCGAAGGCGTTTGACGGGCGTGGCAATTACAGCCTCGGGATCAAGGAGCAGATCATCTTCCCGGAAATCGACTATGACCGTGTCGACAAGCTGCGCGGCATGGACATCACGATTACAACCAGCGCAAGGACGGACGCGGAAGCCAAGGCCCTCTTGGAGGCCTTCCGATTCCCGTTCCGGCAGTAACCGAGGTAGGCGCAGATGGCGAAGACATCGATGCTCGAGCGCGAGAAGAAGCGCGAAAAACTGGTGAAGAAGTACGCGGCCAAGCGGGCCGAGCTGAAGGCGATCCTGGTGGACGAAACCAAGTCCTCGGAAGAACGCCTCGCAGCGATGCATGCGCTGCAGAAGCTGCCGCGTGATTCCGCGCGCGTCCGTCAGACGAATCGCTGTGGCGTGACCGGTCGGCCCAAGGGCTATTACCGCCGGTTCGGGCTGGGGCGCAACAAGCTGCGCGAGTACGCCATGAAGGGCGAGATCCCCGGCCTGCGCAAGGCGAGCTGGTAAGGAGATTTGAAGCAATGATGACCGATCCGATTTCCGACATGCTCACCCGCGTGCGTAACGCCCAGCGCGCGAACAAGGAGCAGGTCGCCATTCCCTACTCGAAGGCCAAGGAGCGCATCCTTAAGGTCTTCGCGGACGAGGGCTTTGTGGGCGACATCCAGGTCGAAGGCGAAGCCGCCACCAAGAAGCTGGTGGTCAAGCTGAAGTACTTCGAAGGGCGGCCGGTCATCGAGACGGTCGAACGCATTTCCCGCCCCGGTCTGCGGATCTATCGCGGCAAGGACGAGCTGCCGCGGATCAACGCGGGCCTCGGGGTCGCGGTGATCTCCACGCCGCAGGGTGTCATGAGTGATCGCGCAGCCCGGGCCGCAGGCCAGGGCGGCGAGGTCCTCTGCAAGATTTACTGAGGAATCAGCCATGTCGCGCATTGCAAATCTGCCGATCAAGCTGCCCAACGGCGTTTCCGTCGAGCAGACCGACGGCGAGATCAAGGTCAAGGGTCCGAAGGGCGAACTGCAGCTCACCTGTCCCGAGGCGGTCACCGTTACCGTCGAGGATGGCGTGATTCGCGTGAAGCCCGCGGAGAACGCAAAGAACTCCGCGATGGCCGGGACCATCCGGGCGCTGCTGGGTAACCATGTCCACGGCGTGAGCCAGGGCTTCGAACGTGCTCTGGAGCTGGTCGGCGTTGGTTATCGTGCCCAGATGCAGGGCGCGAAACTGAACCTGACGCTCGGGTATTCGCACCCGATCGACTTCGAGATCCCGGAAGGGGTCACGGTCGAAACGCCGACCCCGACCGAGGTCGTGGTCAAGGGAACGGATCGCCAGAAGGTGGGGCAGGTGGCTGCTAACATTCGCGCCTTCCGCCCGCCGGAGCCCTACAAGGGCAAGGGCGTGAAGTACAAAGACGAGCGCATTGTGCGCAAAGAAGCCAAGAAGAAGTAGGTAGGCACCAGTGGACAAGAAAGAGGCCAGACTTAAGAGGGCGCGTCGCGCACGGTTCAAGATCCGTGAGCTGGGGGTGCATCGTCTCTGTATCCACCGGACGCCGCGCCACATGTACGCGCAGATCATCGCCCCGTCCGGCGACGCGGTTCTCGCCGCGGCGTCTACGGTGGAGAAGGATCTGAAGAATGCCGGCGGTTCGACCGGGAACGCCGAGGCCGCGGCCCGTGTCGGGCAGGCGATTGCCGAGCGCGCGCGCAAGGCCGGTATTGAACAGGTCGCGTTTGACCGCGCGGGTTTCCGTTATCACGGGCGGGTGAAGGCTCTGGCCGACGCCGCACGCGAAAACGGCCTGCAGTTCTAGTCAAACGGGATCGAGCGGAGAGAGATATGGCACGTAACGATGTAAGCGAAGCGCAAGATGGCCTGCAGGAGAAGCTGATTGGCGTGAACCGCGTGGCCAAGGTGGTCAAGGGTGGTCGCCAGTTCCGGTTTGCCGCGCTGACCGTGGTGGGCGATGGCGAAGGCCGCGTCGGCTATGGCTATGCCAAGGCCCGCGAGGTTCCGGCCGCGATTCAGAAGGCGATGCAGCAGGCCCGCCAGGAGATGCGTGATGTGTCCCTGACCGACGGGACCCTGCACTACGCGGTCAATGGCCGCCACGGTGCCGCGAACGTCTACATGCAGCCGGCCTCGGAAGGTACCGGGATCATTGCCGGCGGCGCGATGCGTGCCGTGCTGGAAGTGGCGGGTGTACGGAACGTGCTGGCCAAGTGCGTGGGATCGCGTAACCCGATTAACGTCGTGCAGGCGACCATCGACGGCCTCACCGCGGTGAGCGCGCCGGAACGGGTCGCTGCCAAGCGCGGCAAGACCGTTGACGAAGTGACGAGCTAAGCCATGAGCAAGCTGAAACTGACCCTGGTACGCAGCACCGCCGGCCGCATCGCATCGCACAAGGCGTGCGTGCGAGGGCTCGGACTGCGCAAGACCCACAGCACCTCGACGGTCGAGGCCACCCCGGAAAACCTGGGTATGGTCAAGAAGGTGTCGTACCTGCTGAAGGTAGAGGAAGTCTAACGATGCGTCTGAATGAAATCGCAAGCGCCGACGGCGCCCGGAAGCCGGGCAAGCGCGTGGGTCGGGGCATTGGCTCCGGTCTCGGCAAGACCGGCGGTCGCGGCCACAAGGGCCAGAAGTCCCGCTCCGGCGGCTTCACCAAGGTCGGGTTCGAGGGCGGTCAGATGCCGCTGCAGCGTCGCCTGCCGAAGGTGGGCTTCCGCTCCCGCAAGCAACAGTACGCGGCCGAGGTGCGGCTGGGCGAACTGGCCAAGGTCGACGGCGACGTGACCCTGGAGAGCCTCAAGGCGGCCGGTGTGGTCCGCAGCGACGCCCAGAGCGCTAAGATCTTCGCCTCCGGTGAGGTATCTCGGGCCTGCGCCGTGAAGGGTGTGGGTGTGACCAAGGGTGCGCGGGCCGCGATTGAAGCGGCTGGCGGGAGCGTTGAGGCCTAAATAATGGCGCGTGGAGCGACAGCACGTTCCGGTGGCGGCCTCACCGGTTTTACCGAGTTACGCCAACGCTTGCTGTTCGTGCTGGGCGCCCTGGTCGTCTATCGCATCGGTACGTTCATTCCGGTGCCGGGGATCAACCCGGTCGCGGTGTCGCAGTTCTTCGAGCAGCAGAGCGGCACCATCCTGGACATGTTCAACATGTTCTCGGGGGGTGCGCTGGAACGTCTGTCGATCTTTGCGCTGGGCGTGATGCCCTACATCTCGGCGGCGATCATCATGCAGTTGCTGGCGGCCACCGTACCGGCGCTGCAACAGCTGAAGAAGGAAGGCGAGCAGGGCCGTCGCAAGATCACGCAGTACACGCGCTACGGGACCGTGGCGCTGGCGCTGTTTCAGAGTATCGGTATCGGGATCGCGCTGAATGGTCAGACCATCCAGGGCATGCCGATGGCACTGAATCCGGGGCCGATCTTTATCTTTACCGTGGTCGTCTCGCTGGTGACGGGTACGCTGTTCCTGATGTGGTTGGGTGAGCAGATCACCGAGCGCGGTATCGGGAACGGGATCTCGATCATCATCTTCGCGGGTATCGTCGCCGGGTTGCCGGGTGCGATTGGCGGGACCCTGGAGCTGGCCCGTACCGGCGAGCTGGCGGCCGCCTTCGTGGTGATCCTGATCGTGCTGGCCCTCGCGGTGACCGCCTTCGTGGTGTTTGTCGAGCGCGGTCAGCGACGGGTCACGATCAATTACGCCAAACGTCAGGTCGGGCGCAAGATGGTTGGCGGGCAGTCGTCGCATCTGCCGCTGAAGCTGAACATGGCGGGGGTGATTCCGCCGATCTTCGCCTCGAGTATCATCCTGTTCCCGTCGACGCTGGGACAGTGGTTCGGCCAGGCGGAGGGTATGGACTGGCTGCGCGAGCTGTCGACGACGCTCGCGCCCGGACAGCCGCTGTACGTGATGTTCTATGCGGCCGCGATCATCTTCTTCTGTTTCTTCTATACGGCGCTGGTGTTCAACTCCCGCGACACGGCGGAGAACCTGAAGAAGCAGGGTGCGTTCATCCCCGGGATCCGGCCGGGTGTGCAGACCGAACGGTTTATTGACGGCGTGATGACGCGACTGACGGCGGTGGGTGCGGTGTATATCACCGCGGTGTGCCTGCTGCCGGAGTTCCTGATCCTGTACTGGAACGTGCCGTTCTACTTTGGTGGAACCTCACTGCTGATCATTGTGATCGTGGTGATGGATTTTATGGCCCAGCTGCAGTCGCATCTGGTCTCCCACCAGTACGAAGGCTTGATGAAAAAAGCGAATCTGAAGGGTTTCGGCGGGACCGGGATCCGCTAGACCAGGAGAAACACCATGAAGGTACGTGCATCTGTTAAGCCGATTTGCCGCAACTGCAAGGTTATCCGGCGGAACGGCGTGGTTCGGGTCATCTGTTCGGACGCCCGACACAAGCAGCGCCAGGGTTAACCCTTGGCGTAGTGTAAATTCGTTGCTACTATAGCCGGCTTTGCCGGATTTAGATGGAGAGGTTGGATGGCTCGCGTCGCTGGAATCAATATTCCTGACCAGAAGCACACGGTAATCGCGCTGACCGCGATCTACGGGATCGGCCCGACTCGGGCGGCCCAGATCTGCGATGCCGCGGGTGTGCGTCGGGACATCAAGGTGCGGGATCTGACCGATGCCGAAGTGGATGCTCTGCGCGCCCAGATCGACAAGATCCCCGTGGAAGGTGATCTGCGTCGTGAGGTCAGCATGAACATTAAGCGGCTGATGGATCTGGGCTGCTACCGTGGCGTGCGTCATCGCCGCGGTCTGCCGCTGCGCGGTCAGCAGACGCAGACGAACGCACGCACCCGAAAGGGCCCGCGTCGCCCGATTCGCAAGTAATCAGACTGGGATCTCAGGTACATGGCACAAGCGCAGACTCGGACCAAGAAAAAGGTCCGCAAGAATATCGCCGAGGGCGTGGCTCACGTATATGCCACGTTCAACAACACGATCATCACGATCACCGACCGGCAGGGCAACACCATCAGCTGGGCGACCTCTGGTGGGTCCGGCTTCCGGGGTTCCCGCAAGTCCACGCCGTTCGCCGCGCAGATTGCTGCCGAGCGTGCGGGCACCGCGGCCGCCGAGCACGGCGTGAAGAACCTCGACGTGATGGTCCGCGGCCCGGGCCCGGGTCGTGAGTCGGCGGTGCGTGCGCTGAACAACGCAGGGTTCAAGATCACCAACATCAGTGACGTGACCCCGATCCCCCACAACGGCTGCCGGCCGCCCAAGAAACGCCGCGTTTAAGGCTGGAGTTCGAGAATGGCACGTTACATTGGACCGAAGTGCAAATTGAGTCGCCGCGAAGGCGTGGACCTGGGGCTAAAAAGCCGGGCGCGCGCGCTGGAGACCAAGTGCAAGCTGGACAAGGCCCCTGGGCAGCACGGCGAGCGCCGTACCCGCCTGTCCGACTACGCCGTGCAGCTGCGTGAAAAGCAGAAGCTGCGTCGTATTTACGGGGTGCTGGAAAAGCAGTTCCGCAATTACTACAAGAAGGCCGCACAGCGTAAGGGCTCCACGGGTGAAAACCTGCTGAAGCTGCTGGAAGGCCGTCTGGACAACGTGGTCTACCGCATGGGCTTCGGGGCGACCCGTTCCGAGGCGCGCCAGCTGGTGTCGCACCGCGCGATCCTGGTGAACGGTCAGGTGGTCAACATCGCCGCCTACCAGGTGCAGCCTTCCGACGTGGTTACGGTTCGCGAGAAGGCGCGCAAGCAGGTGCGCATTCAGGATGCGATGACGCTGGCCGAGCAGAGCGGCTTCCCGAGCTGGGTCGAGGTGGACACCAGCAAGTTCGAGGGCACCTTCAAGGCGATCCCGGATCGCTCCGATCTGCCCGCCGACATCAACGAGTCGCTCGTCGTCGAGCTGTACTCGAAGTAACCGCTTATCGGCCAGGTGCCAGGAGTCACAATGCAGTCGAACGAACTGGTCAAGAAACAGCAGATCGAGGTCGAGGCCGAGAACCGGAATCAGGCCAAGGTCGCGCTGGAGCCGCTGGAACGCGGTTTCGGGCATACGCTGGGCAACGCGCTGCGGCGTGTGCTGCTGTCGTCCATCCCGGGCGCCGCGATTGTCGAGGCGCGCATCGACGGCGTGCTGCACGAGTACACCACCATCGAGGGTGTGCAGGAGGATGTCGTTGACATCCTGCTGAACCTGAAGGGTGTGGCACTGCGCATGCACAGTCGCGACGAGTCCAGCCTGTCGCTGAAGAAGAAGGGCCCGTGCGTGGTCACCGCCGGCGATATCCAGGTGGACCACGATGTCGAGGTGGTGAATCCGGAGCACGTGATCGCGACGATCACCAAGAACGTCGAGCTGGACATGAGCCTGACCGCCCGTGCCGGACGCGGCTACGAGCCGGTCAGCGCGCGACGTAAGGTCGAGGGTGGCGACGACACCGGTATTGGCCGCCTGCTGCTGGACGCGAGCTACAGCCCGATCCGTCGGGTGTCCTATCGCGTGGAAAGTGCCCGCCTGGCGCAGCGGACCGACATGGACCGGCTGGTGCTGGAGCTCGAGACCAATGGCGCGATCGCCCCGGACGATGCCGTGCGACAGGCCGCGACCATTCTTCAGGGTCAGCTGGCGCCGTTCGTGGATCTGCAGGAAGAGGCGGGCGAAGTGGCCGGTGCCTCCGGAGGCGCGATCGACCCGGTGCTGCTGCGCCCGGTGGACGAGCTGGAGCTGACCGTGCGCTCGGCGAACTGCCTCAAGGCCGAGAACCTGTACTACATCGGTGATCTGGTCCAGCGCACCGAGGTCGAGCTGCTGCGTGCGCCGAACCTCGGGAAGAAGTCGCTGACCGAGATCAAGGATACGCTGGCGACCCACGGGCTGTCGCTCGGCATGCGTCTCGAGAACTGGCCGCCGCCGGGTCTCCGCGACGACAACGAGTAATCACGGCGCTGCTGCGCCCACCGTTTTTCTAGAGGAAGCCTCTCATGCGTCATCGTCATTCCGGCCGTCAGCTGGGCCGTAACAGCTCGCACCGCAAGGCCACGTTTCAGGCGCTGTCCCTGGCCCTGTTCCGGCATGAACTGATCAAGACCACGCTGCCCAAGGCGAAGGAACTGCGCCGGGTTGCCGAGCCGCTGATCACGCTGGCCAAGGAAGACAGCGTACACGGTCGGCGTCTGGCGTTTTCGCGCCTGCGGGACAAGGAAATCGTGGGCAAGCTGTTCAACGAGCTGGGCCCGCGTTACAAGGCGCGTCCGGGTGGCTACCTGCGGATCCTGAAGTGTGGCTTCCGCCCGGGTGACAATGCCCCGATGGCGTATGTCGAGCTGGTGGATCGTCCGGAAGGCGAGACCGGCGAGGACGAGGCCGCCTGAGGCCTGCCCGCAACGGGTGAAATACGACGGGGGAGACCGATGCCCCGTCGGAGAGAAAGCCGGCCTCGAGCCGGCTTTCTTGCGTCTGGGGTCCTGCACGGGGTGTGTGGGGCCGGCTTCTGGGGCGCAGCTTTTGCGCGAGACGGTATGGGACCTACGCTGGGTCGGGGCCGGGGACGTGACCGATGAGCGGCTGATGGTGGCCGGGCACGAGTGCCCCCGGGTCCGGCGGACGGACGTGCCGCCGATTCCGCCTAGGAGGCCCGGTTGGCGGCTGGCACGGGCGCGCCGGGAAGGAGCGGCGCGAGGAAACGGCCGGTATGGCTGCGCGGGGTGGCGGCGACCTGCTCGGGGGTGCCGGCGACCAGGAGTTCGCCGCCGCCGCTGCCGCCCTCGGGACCGATGTCGATCAGCCAGTCGGCGGTCTTGATCACGTCGAGGTTGTGTTCGATCACGACAATCGTGTTGCCGTGGTCACGCAGGCGGTGGAGCACGCGCAGGAGCTGGGCGATGTCCTCGAAATGGAGCCCGGTGGTGGGCTCGTCGAGGATGTACAGGGTGCGGCCGGTGTCGCGCTTGGAGAGTTCGCGTGCGAGCTTGATGCGCTGCGCCTCGCCACCCGACAGCGTGGTCGCGTTCTGTCCCAGCTGGATATAGGAGAGGCCGACCTCCATCAGCATCTCAAGCTTGCGGTGGATCACCGGGACCGGCTGAAAGAAGTCGAGGGCCTCCTCCACGGTCATCTCCAGCACCTCGTGGATGTTCTTGCCCTTGTACCGGACCTCGAGGGTTTCGCGGTTGTAGCGCTGGCCCTTGCAGACGTCGCAGGGGACGAAGACATCCGGCAGGAAGTGCATCTCCACCTTGATGACGCCATCGCCCTGGCAGGCCTCGCAGCGCCCGCCGCGGACGTTGAAGGAGAAGCGCCCGGGCTTGTAGCCACGGGAACGCGCCTCGGCCGTGGCCGAGAACAGGTCGCGGATCGGGGTGAACAGGCCGGTGTAGGTGGCCGGGTTCGAGCGCGGGGTGCGCCCGATCGGGCTCTGGTCGATGTCGACCACCTTGTCGATCAGCTCCAGCCCGTCGATGCGGTCGTGGGCGGCGATCAGGTGACGCCCGCCATGCAGGGCCGTGGCCACCGCCGGGTACAGGGTGTTGTTGACCAGGGTCGACTTGCCGGACCCGGAGACGCCGGTGACACAGGTGAGGACGCCGGTGGGAAAGGCAAAGTCGCCGCCCTTGAGGTTGTTGCCACGCGCGCCGATCACCCGGATCTCGCGTTCCGGATCGGTTGCGCTGCGCTGTTCCGGTACCGGGATGGCGCGGGTGCCGCGCAGGTAGGCCCCGGTCAGGGAGTCGGGGTGGTTCGCCACCTCCTCCGGTGTCCCCGATGCGACGATGTGACCGCCATGGCGGCCGGCGCCCGGCCCGATGTCGACGACGTAATCGGCCTGGCGGATTGCGTCCTCGTCGTGTTCGACCACGATGACCGTATTGCCCAGATCACGCAGGTGGCTGAGGGTGTTCAGCAGTCGGGTATTGTCGCGCTGATGGAGGCCGATGGAGGGCTCGTCAAGGATGTACATCACGCCGACCAGCGCCGAGCCGATCTGTGACGCCAGGCGGATGCGCTGGGCCTCGCCGCCCGAGAGGGTATCGGCCGAGCGGTCCAGGGTGAGGTAGTCGAGCCCCACGTCGTTGAGGAATCCGAGGCGTGCGGCGATCTCGCGCACGATCTTCTCGGCGATCTGGGCGAAGCGCCCGGGCAGGTGCAGGTCGGCGAAGAAGGTCTGGGCATGGGCCACGCTCATGCGCGTGACATCGGGCAGGGTGTGGTGGTTGACGAACACGTGGCGGGCGGCGGAGTTCAGCCGCGTGCCGTGACATTCCGGGCAGGGCCGTTCCGCCTGGTAGCGCCCCAGCTCCTCGCGTACCGCGGCGGAATCGGTCTCGCGGTAGCGGCGTTCCAGGTTCGGGATCACGCCCTCGAACACCCGCTCGTCGGTGCGCATGCGCCCGTTGGCCGCCGGGGTGGAGAGTTTGACCTTCTCGCGGCCGGAGCCGTGCAGGACCACGGCGCGCACCTCCGCGGGCAGCTCGGCCCAGGGGGTCTCGACATCGAACCCGTAGTGCCGGGCGAGGCTGTTCAGCAGGCTGAAATACCAGGCGTTGCGGCGGTCCCAGCCACGCACGGCGCCCCCGGCCAGGCTCAGTTCCGGCTGCGAGACGACGCGTTCGGGATCGAAGAACTGATGCACGCCCAGGCCGTCGCAGGTGGGGCAGGCTCCGGCCGGGTTGTTGAACGAGAACAGGCGCGGTTCCAGCTCGCGCAGGGCGTAGCCGCAGACCGGACAGGCGAAGCGGGCGGAGAAGATCATGGGCTCGCGGTCCGGCGCGTCCATCCAGGCCACCAGGGCGAGCCCGTCGGCGAGTTCGGTGGCGGTCTCGAAGGACTCCGCCAGACGCTGGCGCAGGTCCTCGCGCACGCGAAAGCGGTCGATCACGATCTCGATATTGTGCTTGCGCTTGGGGTCCAGTGCCGGCAGTGCGTCCAGGTCGTGAATCTCGCCGTTGATGCGCGCGCGCAGATAGCCCTGGGAACGCATGGCCTCCAGCATCTTGTGATGCTCGCCCTTGCGCCCGCGCACCACCGGCGCCAGCAGCATCAGCTTGTCGCCTTCCGGCAGGGCCAGTACCTGATCCACCATCTGCGAGATGGTCTGGGCGGCGAGGGTCTCGCCGTGTTCCGGGCAGCGCGGTTCGCCGGCGCGTGCGTACAGCAGGCGCAGGTAGTCGTAGATCTCGGTGATGGTGCCGACGGTGGAGCGCGGGTTGTGCGAGGTGCTCTTCTGTTCGATCGAGATCGCCGGCGAGAGCCCCTCGATCTGGTCCACGTCCGGCTTTTCCATCATCGACAGGAACTGCCGGGCATAGGTGGACAGGCTCTCGACGTAGCGGCGCTGGCCCTCGGCGAACAGGGTGTCGAAGGCGAGCGACGACTTGCCGGACCCGGAGACGCCGGTAATCACGATCAGGCGCTCGCGCGGCAGGTCGAGGTCGACGTTGTTCAGGTTGTGGGTGCGGGCGCCGCGTATGCGAATGCTGTCCATGAGGCAGGATCGACTCCACTGGGTTGGATCGCGCGCTGCGGCGGGGTTGGCCCTGGCCGCGTCGCAAACCGATCATGGTAACACCCGGCCGGGTCGCGCCATGGTTTCCGCGTCGGGGTTGCCGGTAAACTGCGCTCGCATGAACAGCCTCCTCTTCCACCCCGGATACCCGCCGGCATGAACCCCCGCGAGCTGCGTGCGACCACCGGGCTGGCCGCGATCTATGGCGTGCGCATGGCCGGCCTGTTCATGGTCCTGCCGGTCTTCATGCTGCATGCCGATCGCATCCCGGGGGCGACTCCGTTTTTGATGGGGCTGGCGCTGGGCGTGTATGGCCTGACCCAGGCGCTGCTGCAGATCCCCTTCGGCCTGCTCTCCGATCGCGTCGGACGCAAGCCGCTGATCCTCGCGGGCCTGCTGCTGTTTGTGGCCGGCAGCCTGGTGGCGGCGGTGGCGGAGTCCATCCACGGCATCATCCTCGGGCGCGCCCTGCAGGGTGCGGGTGCGGTGGCGGCCGTGGTCCTTGCGCTGACCGCCGATCTGGTGGGCGAGGAGCGCCGGATGCGTGCACTGGCGGTGATCGGCCTCACCATCGGCCTGACCTTTACCCTGGCGATGGCGCTGGGCCCGGTGGTGGACCGCGTCGCCGGGCTCGAGGGCATCTTCGGTCTTTCCGCCGTGCTCGGCGTGGTGGCCATCGCGATCCTGTACCTCTGGGTGCCACGCCCTGCGCGCACGCGCTCGCACCCGGACATGGTCCCGGTGTGGTCCGCCCTGCCCGGAGTCCTGCGGGCACCCGATCTGCTGCGGCTCAATCTCGGGATCTTCGTGCTGCATGTGGTGCTGGCCGCGAATTTTCTGGTGATCCCCGTGCTCCTGCTGGAGTCGGTGGAGTTGCCGGCGGCCAGCCACTGGCAGTTCTACGTGCCGGTGCTGCTGGCGGGTTTCGTGCTGATGCTGCCCGGGATCATCTTCGGCGAACGGCGCCAGAGGGTGCACAGTGTCCTGCGCGTGGCCATCGCGCTGCTGGCCGGGGTGCAGGTGCTGCTTGCCCTGCTGGTGCCGGGCGGTGGCGGGCTCTGGTGGCTGGCGGGCCTGATGATCCTGTTCTTCGCCGCATTCAACCTGCTTGAGGCCGGCTTGCCGTCGCTGGTCGCGCGCGCGGCCCCGGTCGCCCACAAGGGTTCCGCCATGGGCGGTTTTGCCACCGCCCAGTTCCTGGGCATCTTTGTCGGTGGCGTGCTCGGTGGCGCGGTGCTCGCGGTGGCCGGCCCGGTTGGCGTGTTCCTGGCCGGTGTCCCCTTGCTACTGATCTGGTGGTGGGTCGCGCGCGACCTGCAGCCGCGCTACGGGTCGAACCGGGTTGTAGCGGTCCCGGCGCACTGGAGCGGGCGCGAGGCGGACCTGCTGCAGTGGATCCTGGCTCAGCCGGGGATACACGAGGCCGATCTCTCGCCCGATGCCCGATCCCTCTACCTGAAGGTCGCGCGTCAGGGGCCGGACGCGCACGAACTGGCTGCCTGGCTGGCGCAGCGCCCGTATGAACACCAGGGCGAACGCGGCGGCTCGACTCCCGGCTGAAGGGGTCACAGCGCGGGGCGCCGCCCTGTCGCCGCCGCATGGGGCTGCTACACTACCGGACTTGTTCCTCCATGCCCGACACAAGGAGTTCCCATGGCCCGCGGCGTCAACAAAGTCATCCTGCTCGGTAATCTCGGAGCCGATCCGGAAAAGCGCGAGACCCCCAATGGGGTCACGGTTACCAATCTGCGGCTGGCGACCTCGGAGCAGTGGACCGACAAGAACTCTGGAGAGAAGCGCGAGAACACCGAATGGCACCGCGTGGTGATGTTCGGGCGCCTGGCGGACATCGCCGCGCAGTACCTGTCCAAGGGCTCGCAGGTCTACATCGAGGGCAAGATCCAGACCCGCAAGTGGCAGGACCAGTCCGGCAATGACCGCTACAGCACCGAGATCGTGGCCAACGACATGCAGCTGATTGGCGGTCGCGGGGGCAGCGGCGGCGGTGGCGGCGGGTACGACCAGGACCCGGGCTATGGCGGCGGCAGTTCCTATGGCGGTGGCGGCCAGCAGGGCGGCAATCGCAGCAGCGCCCCGGTCTCCGGCGGCTTTGATGACGACGACGTCCCTTTTTGAGAACGCACGGCGATCCCTGACTGGCCCAACCAGCGAAGTACCGAGAGCATGATCCGCAAGGTCTATATCCAGACGCACGGCTGCCAGATGAACGAGTACGACTCCGATCGCATGCTCGACGCGCTGCGTGAGCTGCACGGGGCGGAGCGTACCGACGATCCGGAGCAGGCCGATCTTCTGCTGATGAACACCTGCTCCATCCGCGAAAAGGCGCAGGAGAAGGTGTTCTCGCTGCTGGGGCGCTGGCGGCAGATCAAGGAGCGACGGCCGGAGGTCATCATCGGGGTTGGCGGCTGTGTGGCCAGCCAGGAGGGCGACGCCCTGCGCGAGCGGGCCCCGTACGTGGACCTGGTGTTCGGGCCGCAGACCCTGCACCGCCTGCCGGCGATGATCCAGTCGGTGCGCCGCGAGCGGGCGCCGGTGGTGGATATCTCCTTTCCAGAGATCGAAAAGTTCGACCGCCTGCCCGAGCCGAAGGCCGATGGCCCGACCGCGTTCGTGTCGGTGATGGAGGGCTGTTCCAAGTACTGCAGCTTCTGCGTGGTGCCCTATACCCGGGGTGACGAGATCAGCCGGCCGTTCGACGACGTGATCGCCGAGGTGGTGGCGCTGGCCGGGCAGGGGGTCAAGGAGATCAACCTGCTGGGGCAGAACGTGAATGCCTACCGCGGGCCGATGGAGGACGGTGATACCGCCGACCTCGCGCTGCTGATCCACTACGTCGCCGCGGTGGACGGTATCGAGCGAATCCGCTTCACCACTTCGCATCCGGTGGAGTTCTCCGATTCGCTGATCCAGGCCTATGCCGACGAACCCAAGCTGGTCAGCCACTTGCACCTGCCGGTACAGAGCGGTTCCGACCGCATCCTGGCGCAGATGAAACGTGGTCACACGATCCTGGAATACAAGTCCAAGATCCGCCGCCTGCGCGAGGCGCGCCCGGACCTGGATCTGTCCTCCGACTTCATCGTCGGTTTTCCCGGCGAGACGGATGCCGACCACGCGGCGACCATGAAGCTGATCGAGGAGCTGCACTTCGACTTCTCCTTCAGCTTCATCTACAGCGCGCGTCCGGGCACGCCGGCGGCCGCGCTGCCGGATGACGTGCCGCTGGCCACCAAGAAGGCCCGCCTGGCCGAGCTGCAGGCCCTGATCGAACAGCACGGGCGCGAACGCAATCAGGCCATGGTGGGCAGCATCGAGCCGGTCCTGGTCGAGGGCCCGGCCAAGCGCAATCCTGGCGAACTGGCCGGACGCACCGCGAACAACCGCATCGTGAACTTCGCGGGCGACCCCGGCCTGATCGGACAGATGATCCCGGTCGAGATCACCGAGGCCCTGGCGCACTCCCTGCGCGGGCGCACGGTGGAGCGGGCGATGCCCGCCGCCGTCAGCGCCTGATCCGCGATGGCGAACCGTGCCGATTTCACCCTGGACCCGGGTGACCAGGAGACCCTGGCACGCCTGTCCGGTCCGCTGGATGCCCATCTGCGCCTGATCGAGTCGCGCCTGGGCGTGGCCGTGCACAACCGCGGCCCGCGCTTCAACCTGACCGGGCCGAAGGCCGCGGTGCAGGCGGCGGACGCGCTGATCCACGACCTGCACCGCATGGCCCAGGAGGAACCGGTCAGTCTGGAGCAGGTGCACACCGCGCTGCAGACCGCTCATGTGCAGGGGCTGGCAGAGGCCGAGCCGGCCGCCGCCGACCCCGCCCTGCGCCTGAAGCGCGCGGTCATTCGCGGCCGCGGTCCGCGCCAGGCGAAGTATCTGGCCGCGATTGCGCAGCACGACCTGAGCTTTGGCGTCGGGCCCGCCGGGACCGGCAAGACCTTTCTCGCCGTTGCCGCCGCCGTCGCCGCGCTGGAGCAAGACCGCGTGCAGCGCCTGGTGCTGGTGCGTCCGGCGGTGGAGGCGGGCGAGCGCCTGGGCTTCCTGCCTGGCGATCTCGCGCAGAAGATCGACCCTTATCTGCGCCCGATGTACGACGCCCTGTACGAGCTGATGGGCTTCGACCAGACCGCGCGCCTGATGGAGCGTCAGGTGATCGAGGTGGCCCCGCTGGCCTACATGCGCGGGCGTACGTTGAACGAGGCCTTCATCATCCTCGACGAGGCGCAGAACACCACCGTCGAGCAGATGAAGATGTTCCTGACCCGCATTGGCTTTGGCTCCACGGCCGTGGTCAACGGCGATATCACCCAGGTGGACCTGCCGCGCGGCCAGCGCTCCGGGCTTAAGCACGCGATGCAGATCCTGAAGGGTGTCGAGGGTGTGCACGTAACCCGCTTCCAGGCCGGCGATGTGGTGCGCCATCCGCTGGTGCAGCGCATCGTCGAGGCCTATGACGCCCACGACGTCGGTGCGGAACCCGATGCGCGGACCGGGACCGATGGCGGCACTTGAGGTTGCGGTGCAGTACGCCCTGCCGCGCCGCGGGGTGCCGGCGGCGGCCAGCCTGCACCGTGCGGCTTGCGCTGCATGGCGCGGGTCCGGAGCGGCGGCGGTGACCCTGCGCGTGGTCGACGGCGAAGAGGGCCATGCGCTGAATCGTGATTTTCGCAACCGCGATTACGCCACCAACGTGCTGTCCTTTCCTGCCCCCGATCTGCCCGCAATGCCCGCCGGGGCGCCGCGCTATCTCGGCGACATCGTGCTGTGCGCCCCGGTGCTGGCCCGCGAGGCGGCGGAACAGGCCAAGACCCTGCGTGCGCACTACGCGCACATGGTGGTGCATGGCCTGCTGCATCTGCAGGGCATGGATCACCAGGAACCCGGCGAGGCGGCGGCGATGGAAGCCGTTGAGTGCTCCATCCTGGCCGGGTTAGGCTATCCCGACCCCTATCAGACCGGCTCTCCGGCCCGTGAAACGAACGCGCCCGCCACCGGAACCGTCCCCGATGCCTGAACCTGTCCCCGACGAGCAACCTGCCTGGCGGCGCTGGCTGGAGCGTGCGAAGACACGCCTGTGGCCGCGCCGCGATCCCGCCAACCGCCGCGAACTGATCGAGACCCTGCGGGCCGCGCATGGCCGCGAGCTGGTCGACCCCGAGGCCCTGACCATGCTGGAGGGCGTGCTCAACGTGGCCGATATGCAGGTGCGCGACATCATGATTCCGCGCGCGCAGATGGAGGTCGTCCGCCGCGATGCGCGCCTGTCGGAGTTTCTGCCCGACGTGGTGGCCTCGGCCCACTCGCGCCTGCCGGTGGTCGGGGATCATCGCGACGAGGTGGTGGGTGTGCTGCTGGCCAAGGACCTGCTGCGCTTTTTCGGCGAGACCGACGATGCCGCCTTCGACATGCAGGAGATCCTGCGCCCGGCCGTGTTCGTGCCCGAGAGCAAGCGCCTGAACGTGCTGCTGAAGGAGTTCCGCCTGAGCCGTAATCACATGGCGATCGTGGTGGATGAATACGGTGGCGTGGCCGGTCTGGTGACCATCGAGGATGTGCTCGAACAGATCGTCGGCGAGATCGAGGACGAACACGATGTCGAGGACTACCTGACCCAGATCATGCAGCACCCCGGCGGGCGCTACACGATCAAGGCACTGACGCCGATGGAGGAGTTCAACGCCTACTTCCAGACCGCCTACAGCGAGGCCGACTTCGACACCATCGGTGGCATGGTGCTGTCGCACTTCGGCCATGTGCCGCGGCGCGGCGAGCAGATCGTGATCGACGGCATGCGTTTTCGCGTGCTGCGCGCGGATAACCGCCGCCTGCACCTGCTGGAGATGCGCCTTCCGGAGCCCGACACGGTCCCGGCGCCGGAGGCGGGTCAGACCTTCGAGGGACAGCCCGCCGATCCCGTCAGCCCGCGCGAGGACTGAGCGGTGGTGGATCGCCTGCCACTCTGGGCCTCCGGCCTGTTGGCGCTGCTGGCGGGTGCGGGCGCGACCCTGGCCTTCGCCCCGGTCGGCTGGTTCCTGGCCGCGCCGCTCGCCCTGGCGCTCTGGTTTGCCCTGCTGGTCGGCGCCTCCTGGCGCCGCGCCGCCGTGACCGGTTATGCCTTCGGTCTCGGCTTCTTCGGGGTCGGGGTTACCTGGATCTTCAATTCGCTGCTGGTGTTCGGCCAGGCCCCGCTGGTGGTGGCCTCGCTGATCACGGTGCTGTTCGTGCTGGTGATGGCCCTGTATCCGGCGGTCCTGTCGGGCCTGGCGGCACGCTTCCTGGCGCTGGAGCGGCCGGCCGGGCTGATCGCCCTGGCCGCCGGGGTGGTGCTGATGGAGCTGGCGCGTTCCTGGCTGTTCTCCGGATTCCCCTGGCTGCTGTTCGGGCATACCGTGCTGCAGACGCCGCTGCAGGGCTGGCTGCCGCTGGGCGGTGAGCTGGCGGCCGGCCTGGTGGTGGCGCTGCTGGCGGCCGGACTGGTGCTGGTGCTGCAGCGCGGGCGCCGGTGGTCCGGTGCCGGCCTGGTGGCCGGGCTGTTCGCGCTCTCGTTGCCGCTGACCCTGGTCGAGTGGACCCAGCCCGAGGGTGAGTCGCTTCGGGTGGCGATGGTGCAGGGCAATATCGAGCAGGCGCGCAAGTGGGCCCCTGACGGCATCGATCATTCGCTGGAGGTCTACGAGACGCTGACCCGGGCAGCGACCGGGGCGGACCTGATCGTCTGGCCGGAGACGGCGATCCCGGCGCTGCTGGCCGAGGTCCGCGGCGACCTGGGCCGCACCGCACTGGAGCTGCAGGAGACCGGCAGCGAACTGCTGGTCGGGATCTTCGACCATGACCCGGAGACCCGGTCGGTCTTCAACTCGGTCGTGCATACGCAGTCCGGGGCGGGCTACAACAAGCGCCAGCTGGTGCCGTTCGGTGAATACATCCCGCTGCGTGATCGTCTGACCTGGCTCGACCGCCTGCTGCAGATCCCGATGTCGGATCTCAGTCGGGGGGGCGACGATGGTCAGATGGATGTGGCCGGGACCCGCGCCGGGATCAGCATCTGCTACGAATCGGCCTATGCCCGGCACATGCGCGCGCCGCTGCCGGAGGCGCGCTTCCTGGTCAATGTCAGTAACGATGCCTGGTTCGGTGACAGTCTCGCGCCGGCCCAGCATCTGCAGATCGCGCGGGTGCGGGCGGTGGAGACCGGGCGCCCGATGGTGCGAGCCACCAACACCGGCATCTCGGCCCTGATCGCAGCCGACGGGCGTCTGCTGGAGCGTTCCGGACTGTTCAGCCGCGAGGTGGTGCAGGGCACGCTCGAGCCGCGTACCGGGATGACCCCGGCGGCGGCCCTCGGTGAGGGGCCCGCCCTGCTGGCGGCCCTGGTGCTGGTGGTGATCGGTGCGGCGGTGCGCCGGCGCACCGCCTGAGGCCATACCCCGGGACGATCACCCCAGGACATCCCCCCGGGGCTATTCGGCCTCGGTGCCCCCGGGGCCGCGGCGGAAGCTGGTGTTGTGGCAGTTGGAGCACGGCGGGATGCGCCCGACCCGGGTCATATGCACGGCGTGCCCGCACTGCTTGCAAAGCAGCTCGCCTGGTCCGGTGATCTCGCCGGTGCGCCACTCGCCCATGACCTGGGCGCGGGCGGTCAGTTCGGTGATCTCCACCCGGGTGCGGTCGGCGATGCGCTCCAGCGCGCTCTTGATGCTGGCCTCGATCAGGCCGAGATCGATGCGCAGCCAGCTGCGCCAGTCCTCGCTGCGCGAATCCAGATAGGCGCCCAGGTCCTGCAGGTCGCGGCGCAGGTAGTCCATCACCTCGTGGGCCTCTTCGCGGGTCAGGTCGCTGGCCTTCTGCACGCGGTCGCGGGCGTTTTCCAGGGCCCCGGTGACGGCCTTGCTGGTCTTGTCTTCCAGTTTCTCGAGATCCTCGGTGACCTCGTTCAGCATGCGGTGATAGGCATCGCTCAGGCGGTGCTCGCGTTCCTGGTCCACCTCGGCGGATGATTCCCTGGACTTGTCGCTCATGCGCGGTTCCTCGTGGCTTGATCGTTGAACATGTGCCCCGCTTGCGGCGTTGGGGCCCTTCTGTGTCCACGTTAGCACGATAAATGGCCGTTGCCAGTGCTCCCCGGGAGGTGCATGCCGGGCCGTATCTGCTGCAAGGTAGGGGGAAAAGGAGACGGACATGGCGCGACCCGAACCCCTGACCGAGGACCAGGTCTACCAGCACTGCCCGCCGGAGCAGCTGGAGTTTGCAACGACCGAGGCGCTGGAGGCGCTGGAACTGCCCTGTGGGCAGGAACGCCTGCTACGTGCCCTGGAGTTCGGGGCCGCGATGCGTGGTGACGGTTTCAATCTCTTCGTGCTGGGGCCGGCCGGCAGTGGACGGCACGACCTGGTACGGCGCTTCCTGGAGCGGCGCGCGGCCGAGGAGCCGGCGCCGCCGGACTGGTGCTACGTATTCAACTTCGATCAGCCGGAGTGCCCGCGCGCGATCCGTCTGGAGGCCGGCGAAGGGCGGACCCTGCAGGCTGACCTGGAGCGGTTGATCGAGGATCTGCGCAGCAGTATCCCGGCGGCCTTCGAGGCGGAAGAATACCAGCGGCGCCTGCAGGAGCTGAAGGACGCGTCCGAGGAAGCGCAGAGCGAGGGCGTGCGCAGGGTTCAGGAAGAGGCCGAGGCGAACGACATTGCCCTGATCAGTGCCCAGAATACGTTTTCGTTCGCGCCGATGCGGGACGGGGAGATCCTCAAGCCGGAGGAATACGACGCGCTGTCCGAAGATGAGCGCGGGCGGATCGACGAAAACGTCGAGGTGCTGCAGGAGAAGCTGCGCCAGGCCCTGCGTCAGATTCCACGCCTGCGCAAGGAGCTGCAGGAGAAGGTCCGGGCGCTGAGCGCGGAGATGCTGCAGTGGACCCTCGGTGGCCCGATTCGCGAACTGAAGGAGCGGTGGTCGGGGCTGCCGGCCGTGGTCGCCCATCTGGAGGCCATCCTGGACGACGTGGTGCAGCATGCGGAGGCCTTTCGCAGCGGGCACGGCCACGCGCCGCCCGAGGGCCTGCTGGAACGCTTTCGCATCAACCTGCTGGTGGATCACGCGGAGACCCGCGGTGCCCCGGTCATCTACGAGGACCTGCCGAACCATCAGCACCTGACCGGCCAGATCGAGCACCAGGTACACGAGGGCGCCCTGTTTACCGACTTTTCGCTGGTACGGGCCGGGGCCCTGCACCGGGCCAGCGGCGGCTACCTGATGCTGGATGCCCGGCGTGTGCTGCTGCAGCCGCTGGCCTGGGAAAGCCTCAAGCGGGTGCTGTTCTCCGGCGAGGTCCGCATCGAGTCGCTGGAACACCTGTTCGGCCTGGCGAGCACCGTGGGGCTGGAGCCGGAGCCGATCCCGGTCAACCCCAAGGTGGTGCTGATCGGGGATCGCCTGCTCTACTACCTGCTGTCGGCCTACGACCCGGACTTCCTCGAGCTGTTCAAGGTCGAGGCGGACTTCGAGGACGACCTTGAGCGCGACGAGGCCAGTCTCATGCTGTATGCGCGCATGCTGGCCACCATGGCGCGTCGCGCGGAGCTGCGGCCGCTGGACCGCGCCGCAGTCGCGCGCGTGATCGAACACGCCAGCCGCCTGGCCGGGGATCAGCGCAAGCTGTCGGCGCATGACCGCACCCTGCGCGACCTGCTGCTGGAGGCCGATCACTGGGCCGGCCAGGCCGGTGCCGAGGTCGTGGGTGCTGCACAGGTCGATCAGGCCATCCGCGAGCGTGAGGCGCGCGGGGCGCGGCTGCAGCGGGGCCGGTTGGAGCAGATCCGGCGCGGGGTGGTGCTGATCGCCACCCGGGGCACGCAGCCCGCCCAGGTCAACGGGCTGTCCGTGATGCAGCTGGGCGACATGATGTTCGGGTGCCCGATCCGGATTACCGCGACGGCGCGCTCGGGCAAGGGTCAGGTGGTGGATATCGAACGCGAGGCGAAGCTGGGTGGTCCGGTCCACAGCAAGGCAGTGATGATTCTGTCGCGCTTCATTGCGAGCCACTACGCCGCGGACAGCGAACTCTCGCTGTCCGCCAGCCTGGCCTTCGAGCAGTCCTACGGCGATATCGAGGGGGATTCCGCCTCGGTCGCCGAGGCTTGCGCTCTGTTGTCGGCGATCGCCCGGATCCCGCTGCGGCAGTCGCTGGCGGTGACCGGCTCGCTGAACCAGCATGGCGAGGTGCAAGCCGTAGGCGGGGTCAACGAGAAGATCGAGGGCTTCTTCGACGTCTGCCGCGAGGCGGGGGAACTGGACGGTCACGGGGTGCTGCTGCCTGCGAGCAATGTCGAGCACCTGATGCTGCGCGAGGATGTCCGCGCGGCGATCGCGCAGGGGCGTTTCTCCGTCTATCCCGTAACCACGCTGGACGAGGCCATCGAGCTGCTGGCCGACCTGCCGGCGGGCGAACGTGACGCCCGGGGCGGGTTCCCGAAGGACAGCTTCAACCGAGCGGTGGCGGATCGCCTGCGGGCGTTCGCCCGTCTGAGCCATCGCCACGGCCACCGCGATGAGTCCGCGGAGGCTGTAGCGAAAGAAGACCCGACCGGGGAGGACGATACCTGAGGGATGCCCGGATCAGGCCCCCGCGGGCGGCAGGCGGGTCGCCACCAGATCGCGATACCCGTGCCACATGGCGAAGCCCAGCCACGGGAAGATCACGATCAGGGCCAGGAGGGCCGTGGCCAGCGAGACCATGAACAGTGCGGTGATGATCAGGCCCCACAGGACCAGGGTCCCGGGGTTGTGGCTGAAGGCCTTCAGGCTCACACCGATGGATTCCACCAGTGACTTTTGCGGCGCGTCATCGCGCATGCGGTGATCCAGCAGTGCCGGGATGGTGGCGAGACTCAGGGCGAAGGCCACCAGGCCGAAGGCAATGGCCGCAACGACCACGCCCACCAGCGAGATGATGCCGGTGCCGCTGGTCAGCATCGCCCCGACCATATGGTGCAGCTGACCGCTCACACCCAGCTCGCCGATATTGAGCACGGCAATCCACATCCACACAAAGCTGGCCCAGATCACGAACAGGACGGCCAGCAGGGCGGCAAAGCCCCAGACCGAACCGCCAAGCGCCCCGAGCCACCCCAGGCCCAGACCGCCCGGCTGGCCGCGCTCCTTCTGCAGGGCCAGGTAGTTCACGCCCACCGCCAGAACCGGACCCAGCAGCAGGATGCCGGCCAGCCAGGAGAAGGCCATCCACGGCTGATTCCAGGACAGCCCCAGCAGGACCAGTCCAACCATGGCGATGACCAGGCCATGCACCAGCGCAACGGGCCTCTGCCAGAGGTCATGCCAGCCCTTGCCCAGCCAGGTGCCGAGGTCCTCGGGCGCGACCTCCCGGATCTCCGGGGAATCGGTCTCGGGGGTGTGCTCCTGCGCCACCTCGCCAAGGTCCTCGGGGTAGGCGCGCCGTGCGACGGGGATCGAGTCATTTTCGAAACTCATGTGCTGCCTCCTAACGTCGCGTGGACGCTATCGATGCATTTACCCCTTGTGGCAGTCGGAAATAGCATCCGTTCCGCAGGTTCTGTGATGGTCATCACGGCCGCAGGGCAGGGCGCGATCGATCCGGGCTGGACCGTGATCGCTTGGGAAGCCCTGATCAGTGTTTCCCTTGGAGGGGGTGGGGGCGGCTGGTATTCTGCGCAGTTCTTTGTTTCCCGCGATTAAAGGCACAGGTGAGGCGCATGCAGGAGCACTATTCCCCCGAGGCGGTCGAGGCGCTGGCACAGCGCCAGTGGGAGGAGGCCGACTGCTTCCGCGCGCGCGAGGACGCCCCCGGCGAGCCGTTCTACTGCCTGTCCATGTTCCCCTACCCCTCGGGCAAGCTGCACATGGGGCATGTGCGCAACTACACCATCGGTGACGTGATCGCCCGCTTCCAGCGCATGCAGGGCCGGAGCGTGCTGCAGCCGATGGGCTGGGACGCCTTCGGCCTGCCGGCGGAGAACGCGGCGATGCAGAACCACGTCCCGCCGGCCGCGTGGACGCGCCAGAACATCGAGCAGATGCGCACCCAGCTCAAGCGCCTGGGCTTCGCCTACGACTGGTCGCGCGAGTTCGCGACCTGCGATGCCGACTACTACCGCTGGGAACAGTGGCTGTTCGTGCGCCTGCTGAAGAAGGGCCTGGTCTACCGCAAGAAGGCGACCGTGAACTGGGACCCGGTGGACCAGACCGTGCTCGCCAACGAGCAGGTGATCGAGGGCCGTGGCTGGCGCTCCGGCGCGCTGGTCGAGCGCCGCGAGATGCCGCAGTGGTTCCTGCGCATCACTGACTACGCCGACGAGCTGCTGGAGGCCCTGGACGGGCTGGACGGCTGGCCGGACCAGGTGCGCACCATGCAGCGCAACTGGATCGGCCGTTCCGAGGGCGTGGAGCTGGAGTTCGCGGTGGATGGCGGCGAGCCGCTGACGGTCTACACCACGCGCCCGGATACCCTGTTCGGCGTCTCCTACATGGCGCTCGCGCCGGAGCACCCGCGGGTGCAGGCGCTGGCGGAACATGACGCCGAACTGGCCGCGTTCGTCGCCGACTGCGCGCAGGGCGGGGTGGCCGAGGCCGATCTGGCGACCATGGAGAAGAAGGGCCGGTCGCTGGGCTTTACCGCCCGCCACCCGCTGACCGGAGCGGAGGTCCCGGTCTGGGTCGCCAACTTCGTGCTGATGGAATACGGCACCGGCGCGGTGATGGCGGTCCCGGCGCACGACGAACGCGACCACGAGTTCGCGACAAAATACGGGCTGCCGATCCGCCAGGTGATCGCCCCGGCCGACGGTGCCGAGTGCGATGTACAGGCCACAGCCTTCACCGATCCCGGCGTGCTGGTGAACTCCGGCGACTTCGACGGGCAGGCCTCCGAGGCGGCCAAGGTCGCGATCGCCGAGCACCTGGAACAGGCCGGGCTGGGCCGGCGCCGGCGCAACTACCGCCTGCGCGACTGGGGCATCTCGCGCCAGCGCTACTGGGGCTGCCCGATCCCGGTGATCCACTGCGACGACTGCGGTGCGGTGCCGGTGCCGGAGGCGGACCTGCCGGTGAGCCTGCCGGAGGACGTGATCCCGGACGGCGCCGGCTCGCCGCTGGCGCGCATGCCCGAGTTCTTCGAGGCCACCTGCCCGGAATGCGGCAAGCCGGCACGGCGCGAGACCGATACCTTCGACACCTTCTTCGAATCCAGCTGGTACTTCGCCCGCTATGCCTGTGCCGACAACGACGACGCGATGCTGGATGCGCGCGCCGACCACTGGCTGCCGGTGGATCAGTACGTGGGCGGCATCGAGCACGCGGTACTGCACCTGCTGTATGCGCGCTTCTTCCACAAGCTGCTGCGCGACGAGGGCCTGCTGGCCTCGGACGAGCCATTCACCCGGCTGCTGACCCAGGGCATGGTGATCGCGCCGACCTTCTACCGCGAACGCGGCGACGGCGGGAAGGACTGGATCAACCCCGCCGATGTCGAGCTGGAACGCGCGGAGGACGGCTCGGTGAAGGCCGCGCGCCATCGCGAAGACGGCCAGCCGGTGGTCGTGGGCGGCATGGAGAAGATGTCCAAGTCGAAAAACAACGGCGTGGACCCCCAGGCCCTGATCGAGCGCTTCGGTGCCGACACCGCGCGGCTGTTCACCATGTTCGCCGCGCCGCCGGACCTGTCGCTGGAGTGGTCCGACTCCGGCGTCGAGGGCGCGCAGCGCTTCATCAAGCGCCTGTGGCGGGCAGTGCACGAGCACGTGAACGGCGATAGCCCGGCTGCGCTGGACGTGGACGCGATGGACGACGCCGGGCGCGAGCTGCGGCGCAAGCTGCACGACACCATCGCCAAGGTCACCGACGATATCGGCCGGCGCCAGACCTTCAACACGGCCGTGGCCGCGAACATGGAACTGCTGAACGACCTCGGCCGATTCCCGAAGGATGCGCCCCAGGCCGCGGCCGTGCGCCAGGAGGCCCTGGAGGGCATCGTGCGCATGCTGGCGCCGATCATCCCGCATGTGACCGAGACCCTGTGGCGCGCGCTGGGCCATGACGGGCCGGTCGCGACCGCGGCCTGGCCGACGGTCGACGAGGCCGCGCGCCAGGCTGCGCAGGAGACCCTGGCGGTGCAGGTGAACGGCAAGCGCCGCGCCGAGATCGCGGTCCCGGCCGGTGCCGACAAGGACGCGATCGAGGCCGTCGCCCGCGGCGACGAGAATGTGCAGCGGCACATCGAGGGGCAGAACGTGGTGAAAGTAATCGTGGTGCCCGCGCGCCTGGTGAACTTCGTGGTCAAGCCGCAATGAGCGCGCTGCTGCGCGCAGGGCTGGTGGTGTGGCTGGCGGCCTCCGTGGCCGCCTGCGGCTTCCAGCTGCGCGGCAGCATGGACTGGCCGGAGGCGCTGGCGCCGGTGCACATCACCGGTTTGAGCCCGCGTGACTCCCTGTACCGCGAGCTGGCGGTGGCCTTCGGCTCGGCCGGGGTCGAGGTGGTCGATCAGCGTCCCGATAGGCACGGGGCGACCCTGGAGATTCGTTCGGTCCGCGATCAGCGGCGCACCCTGTCGGTGACGGAGACCGCCCGGGTCTCGGAGTACGAACTGGTGCGCACGGTCGAAGCCCGTCTGCGTCCGGTGCAGGGCGAGGCCGTCGAACTCGGGCCGCTGCAGGCCAGTCGGGTCTACCTGTTCGATGGCTCGGCGGTGCTCAGCCGCTCCGAGCGCGAGGAGACCCTGCGCGAGGCGATGAACCGCGACCTGGTGGCGCAGCTGCAGCGGCGGATGACCGCACTGGTCGGGTCGGATGGCGATGCGCAAGAGGTCCGCGACCGCTGATGGCCCTGGATGTGGCACGGCTGGAGCAGGATCTGGGTCGCGGGCTGGCGCCCGTCTATCTGCTGCTGGCGGAGGAGCCGCTGCAGGCCATCGAGGCGGCGGATGCGATCCGCGCGGCTGCGCGTGCCCAGGGCTTTCTGGAACGGACGGTGCTGGACCTGACCGCGCAGTCCGACTGGGGACCATTCGAGGCCGCGGTGCGTGACCGCTCGCTGTTCGCCGAGCGGGCGCTGCTGGACCTGCGTCTGGCCACCGGCAAGCCGGGCAAGACCGGGGGCGATCACCTGAAGGCCTATGCGGCCGACCCGCAGGAGGACCTGGTACTGCTGCTGCAGTTGCCACGGCCGGACCGCGACATGCGCCGGGCGGCCTGGTTCAAGGCGCTGGAGAACCGCGCGGTGGTGATCCATGCGCGCCCGGTCCCGCCGGCGCAGCTTGGGGGCTGGATCCGCGGGCGCCTGCAGAAGAACGACCTGCGCATCACCGATGATGCCCTGGCACTGCTGGTATCCCGGGTCGAGGGCAATCTGCTGGCTGCGCGCCAGGAGATCGAGAAGCTGGCCCTGGCGGGCGTGACCGAGATCGACGAGGCCGTGCTGGCGGAGGCCACCACCGACGCCGCGCGCTTCGAGCTGTTTGCGCTGGCCCCGGTCGCGCTGCGCGGCAATGTCCGCCATGCCCTGCGCATGCTGGAGGGGCTGCTGGACGAAGGGCAGCCGGAACCCCTGATCCTCTGGGCGCTGGCGCGCGAATGCCGCCTGCTGGTGCAGGCGATGGAACGCAAGGCGGCCGGGGCGCCGGATCGCGAGGCCTTCCAGGGCAGCTTCGGGGACGGCCAGAAGGCCCTGCGCCAAGCGATGTCGCGGCTGAGCCTGCCGGCGGCGCGCGGGCTGCTGGGCGAGGCCGCGCGCGTGGATCGGGTCATCAAGGGTCAGGAAAACGGCAACGCCCGGCAGGGGTTGCTAGACTTGGTGGCCCGTATGGCGGGATGCGAACTGACACCACCCGAACCCGCCCTGAATCCGGAACGAGTCTGACTGCATGAACGCTGCCGTGAACCCCGCCGAATCTGCCGCTGCCGACGTGATCGCCCAGGTCGAGGCCCTCGGGCGTGCCGCCCGTATCGCCTCGCGGCGCATGGCCGAGGCCGAGCCGGGCGCGAAGAACGCGGCTCTGCACGCGATTGCCGAGGGCATTGCCGCGCGCCGCGCGGAGCTGGTGGAGGCCAACAGCCGTGACCTGGAGGCCGGGCGTGCGCGCGGCCTGGACGCCGCGATGCTGGACCGCCTGGCGCTGACCGACGCGCGCATCGACACCATGATCGAGGGCTGTCGCCAGGTGGCCGGGCTGCCCGATCCGGTGGGCACCATCACCGATATGGCCTATCAGCCGAGCGGCATCCAGGTGGGCCAGATGCGCGTGCCGCTGGGCGTGATCGGCATCATCTATGAGTCGCGCCCGAACGTGACCATCGACGCCGCCGCCCTGTGCCTGAAGTCCGGCAACGCCGCGATCCTGCGCGGCGGCTCCGAGGCCCTGCACTCCAACCAGGCGCTGGCCGCGATTATCCAGGCCGGGCTGGAGCAGGCCGGCCTGCCGCGCGAGGCGGTGCAGGTGGTGCCGACCACCGACCGTGCGGCGGTGGGCGCGCTGCTGCGCATGCCGCAGTACGTGGACGTGATCGTGCCGCGCGGCGGCAAGGGCCTGATCGAGCGGGTCAGCAACGAGTCGCAGATCCCGGTGATCAAGCACCTGGACGGCGTCTGCCACGTGTATGTGGACGGCGGGGCCGATCTCGACAAGGCGCTGGCGGTCGCGGTGAACGCCAAGACCCAGCGCTACGGCACCTGTAACACCATGGAGACGCTGCTGGTGCATGCGGACCAGGCCGAGGCCTTCCTGCCGCGCTTGGCGACGGCCCTGGGCGAGCACCAGGTGAGCCTGCGTGGCTGTGCGCGCACCCGGGCCATCCTCGCGAATGCCGGGACGGATATCGCCGAGGCCACCGAGGACGACTGGGTGGCCGAATACCTGGGACCGATCCTCGCGATCCGCGTGGTCGACGACCTGGATGCGGCGATCGACCACATCAATACCTACGGTTCGCACCATACTGACAGCATCGTGACCGAGGACTACACCCGCGCCCGGCGTTTCCTGCGTGCGGTGGATTCCAGTTCGGTGATGGTGAACGCCTCCACCCGCTTCGCCGACGGTTTCGAGTACGGCCTGGGCGCCGAGATCGGCATCTCCACCGACAAGCTGCACGCGCGCGGCCCGGTAGGCCTGCATGGCCTGACCACCCTCAAATACGTGGTGTTCGGCGACGGCCATGTGCGTGGCTGACCCGGCGTGATCGGGATCCTTGGCGGCACCTTCGATCCGATCCACTTCGGGCATCTGCGTCCGGCGCTGGAGATCCAGCAGCATCTGGGTCTGGAACGGGTACACTTCATCCCCTGTCACGTGCCGCCGCATCGCGCCAGTCCGGGCACCGGCAGCGACGACCGGCTGGCGATGGTGGAGAGTGCCATCGCGGACGTGCCGGGCTTCGTGGCCGACCGCCGTGAACTGGATCGCGAAGGGCCGTCCTACACCGTCGATACCCTGCTCAGCTTCCGCGAGGAGCTGGGGCCGGAGGCGCCGCTGGTGCTGATTATGGGCATGGACGCCTTCGCCGGGCTGCCATCGTGGAATCGCTGGAAGCAGATCTTCGAGCTGGCGCATATCGTGGTCTCGCATCGTCCCGGAAGCCCGGCCTCGCAGGACCTGGGGGGCTGGCTGGGCGATGCCGCCACCCACAACCCGGCGGCGCTGCGCAATGCCCCGGGCGGGCTGGTCTATTTCCAGCCGGTGACCCAGCTCGACATCTCCGCCACGGCCATCCGCGACGAGCTGCGCGCCGGGCGCAGCCCGCGCTTCCTGCTCCCCGGGGCCGTCAACCGCTACATTCAGGACCACGGCCTGTACCGGGCCGGGGCCCAACGACATCATGGAACCTGATCGACACATGAACAGCGAACAACTGCTTGAACTCGTGACCACCGCGCTGGAAGACATCAAGGCGCAGAACATCCGCACCCTCGATGTGCGCGGCAAGACCACACTGGCCGACTTCATGGTGATCGCCTCCGGGACTTCCGGGCGGCATGTGCAGTCGTCCGCCGAGTCGGTCGCGCTCGAGGCGAAGAAGGCCGGCATCCAGCCGCTGGGGGTCGAGGGCCAGGAGAGCCAGGAGTGGGTGCTGGTGGACCTGAACGACGTGATCGTCCACGTGATGCTCCCGGAGACCCGCGACTTCTACAACCTGGAAAAGCTCTGGCTGGCCGAGGAGGCCGCGGATACCGAAAAGGCCGCGCCCGAGGACCCCAGCCTGGAGCGCGTCCGCCGCCTGCGCGGCTGAGCGCAGCGCGCCGCCATGCGCCTGGACCTGATCGCGATCGGCAAGCGCATGCCCGACTGGGTGGCGGCCGGGTTCGACGAGTACGCCGGTCGTCTGCCGCGCGAGCTGAACCTGAACCTGCAGGCCCTGGCCGGCCCCTCCGGGGCCAAGTCCATGGATACGGCCACGCTGCTGCGGCGCGAGGGCGAGATCCTGCTGAAGGCCATCCCCGAGGGCGCCCGCGTGATCCTGCTGGACGAGCGCGGCAAGGGCGTGGACACCAGGGGCGTCGCGCGGCGCCTGGAGGACTGGCAGCAGGACGGGCGCGATGTCGCGCTGGTGATCGGCGGGGCCGCCGGACTCGATGACACCGTGCGTTCCCGCGCGGAATGGGCCTGGTCGCTGTCGCCGCTGACCTTCCCGCACATGCTGGTGCGGGTGCTGGTCGCCGAGCAGCTCTACCGCGCCTGGTCGCTGCTGAACAACCACCCCTACCATCGCGCGTGATGCCCGTGGCGCATCCGCTGCTGCTGGCCTCCGCCTCCCCGCGCCGGCGCGAACTGCTGGAGCAGATCCAGCTCGCCTTCGAGGTGGCCCCGATGGACGTGGACGAGACCCCGCGCCCGGGCGAGCCCCCGGAGGCACTGGTCGAGCGCCTCGCCATCGCCAAGGCGGAGGCGGCCCTCGAGTGCGGCATCCCGGGGCAGTGGGTGCTGGCCGCGGATACCGTCGTCGCGGCGGGCGACGAGGCCCTGGGAAAGCCCGCGGATTTCGCCGACGCCGAGGCCATGCTGCAGCGCCTCTCCGGCGGGGAGCACCGGGTGGTATCCGGCATGGCGCTGGGCCGGCCCGGTGCATCCATGCGGGCGCGCACCGTGACGACCCGCGTGCGGATGCGGCCGCTGACGTCATCCGACATCGAGGCCTACTGGGCGACCGGCGAGCCGCGTGGCAAGGCCGGCGCCTATGCCATCCAGGGCCGCGGCGCCGCCTTTGTCGAGTGGATCGAGGGGTCCTACACCAATGTGGTCGGTCTGCCCCTGTTCGAGCTGGAGGCCTGGCTGCGCGAGATCCCCGATCCGCCGCCGCGCGTCTGAACCGCCCCCGTCAGCGCCCCTTTACTGGATGTTGTGGTGCTCCAGCGGGTAGCCGCGCTCCTTGAAGTAGCGATAGCGGGCGCGACCCGCCTCGCGTTCCGATTCCTCGCCGCCGACGATATCCGCGACGCGCTCGAAGCGCCCGCAGTACTCTGGCACCTCCGGCGCCAGGTTGATCAGCACATCACAGCGATCCGACGGGGCATGGGCCTCGTGCAGCGAGACCGGGACGTCCGCATCGCGTACGTCGGTGCTGTGCGGCAGGAAGGCGGTGTCCTCGAAGGTCCACAGCCACTCGTCCAGCGTGCGTGTCAGCTCCGGCGAGCCGGTGTGGATGTGCACGCGATGGCCCTGGCCGCTGGCCTTCTTCGCCAGGCGGCAGGTGAAGCGCAGGCGCGCCTCCGGGGCCGGGTCCTGCAGCAGGTAGAAGCTGACGTGGGTCATCCGCGCCCGACCCGGGTCAGGCCTGGTCGAGCAGGTAGCGCATCAGCATTGGTACCGGGCGGCCGGTCGCGCCCTTCTCCTTGCCGCTCTTCCAGGCCACGCCGGCGATATCGACATGCGCCCAGGTGTAGTCCTCGGTATAGCGCGACAGGAAGCAGGCGGCGGTGATGGTGCCGGCCGGGCGCCCGCCGATATTGGCCATGTCGGCGAAATTGCTCTTCAGCTGTTCCTGGTACTCCGGCCACAGCGGGAGCTGCCAGCCGCGATCGCCGGTCTCCTCGCCGGCGGCCAGCAGGCGTTTGATCAAGGGTTCCTTGTTGCCCAGGATCGCCGCGCCCTGATGGCCCAGCGCGATGATGCAGGCCCCGGTCAGGGTGGCGATGTCGATCACCGCCTTCGGCTTGTAGCGCTCGACCCAGGTCAGGGCGTCGGCCAGCACCAGGCGGCCCTCGGCGTCGGTGTTCAGGATCTCGACGGTCTGCCCGGACAGGGTGGTGACGATGTCACCCGGGCGGGTCGCGCGGCCGTCGGGCATGTTCTCGGCGCTGGTGACCACGCCGACCACGTTGATCGGCAGCCCCAGCTCGCAGCAGGCCTCGATCACCCCGAACACGCTGGCCGCGCCGCACATGTCGTACTTCATCTCGTCCATCTCGGCACCGGGCTTCAGCGAGATGCCGCCGGTGTCGAAGGTGATGCCCTTGCCGACCAGCACCACCGGCGCGTCGCCCTTCTTGCCGCCGGAGTACTCCATCGCGATCAGGCGCGGCGGGCGCTCGGAGCCCTTGCCCACCGCCAGGATCGCCCCGGCGCCGAGCTTCTCCAGATCCTTCTCGTCCAGCACCGTGGCCTTCAGCTGCTTGTGCTGCCTGGCCAGCTCGCGCGCGGTCTCGGCCAGGCTCTCCGGGTAGCAGACATTCGGCGGGGTGTTGCCCAGGTCCTTCGCCCGGTTCACGCCGGTGGCGATCGCCGCGGCCTCGGTGCAGGCCTGCTTCGCGGCCTCGGCGTCCTTGCGCTCCACGCACAGCTGGATTTTGTCCAGCTTCACCGGGGTGGTCTTCTCCTTGCCCTTGAACGGAGTAAAGCGGTAGGCGGCCTCCGAGATCGCCGCGACCAGGGTGTGCACGACCCAGGCGATGTCCTTGCCGCGCGGCTGGAAGTCCGCGACTGCGATCGCCGCGCTGGTGGCCGGGCGTTCGACCAGCGCGGCGGCCAGGGCCTGCGCCGCCTTGCGCGCGGCGCGGGCGTCGAAGTCCTTCTTCGCCCCCAGGCCGATCAGGAGTGCGCTACCCTTCCCTTGATTGCCTGGGGTTCCACCGCCGGGCAGCAACAGCCGGCTGCCGGCCTCGCCATCCATCTCGCCGGCCTTCAGCAGGGCGGCGATCTCGCCGTCGCGCGCGGCATCCAGGGTGCTGGCACCCGCGGCCGGCTTGCGCTTGTGATAGATCCCGGCGGCGCGGATGCCGGCGCGGGGTTTGTCGAGGGTCGAGGTGGTGACGGAGAATTGCATGAATGCCTCCCGAAAATGAGTCCGAGCATGTTACCAGCGCCATGCGGCGCCCGACCACGCGCCCTGCGGGCAGCAGGGTGATGCGCGAATGATCCTGCGTCGCGCCGAGCGCTTTATCGCCCGCGAGCTGCTGGTCACCCAGACCGCAGTCACCATCGTGCTGTTGCTGGTCATCATCGGTGGCGTGCTGGCGCGGGTCCTGCGTGATGTCGCCGAGGGCACGATCCCGGTGGATTTCCTCCCCGGAATGGTGGCCTTCGGTGCCTTCAAGGGCATCGTGTTCCTGTGGCCAGTCGCCCTGTTCCTGGCCTTCATGCTGGTGCTGGGGCGCCTGCAGCGTGACAGCGAACTGATTGCGCTGCAGGCCAGCGGCATGTCCTTTGCGGCTCTGTACCGGGCGCTGTTCTGGGTGGCGGCGCCGGCCGCCATGTTCCTGCTGGTACTGATGACCCTGGTGGTCCCGAGGACCGAGGCCCAGGTGGACCAGCTGCGCGACCTGGCCGAGCAGCGCTCGGATCTGGTCGGGATCACGCCGGGACGGTTTCTGCGTTCGCGTGTCGGCGAGCAGGTCTTTTTTGCCGAGCGCCTGAGTGCGGATCGCGAGGCCCTGCTGGAGGTGTTCATCTACCGCGAGGTGGATGGCGAGGCCCAGATCACCGTGGCGGAGCGTGCGATCCCCGATCCCTCGGCCGAGGGCAGCGGCTTCCTGATCCTGGAGAACGGCTATCGCCACGTCGGTGTGCCGGGCGAGGGCAGTTTCCAGATGCTCGAATTCGAGCGCCTGCGGACCCAGATCACGGAGCCGGACGCCGGGGCGGGGCGGCGATCGCTGAATGCGATGTCCACGCTGGATCTGTGGGAGCAGCGTGACCGTCCGGGGCACCGGGCCGAGCTGGAATGGCGCATCGCGATGCCCCTGTCGATCCTGGTGCTGGCGCTGATCGCGCTGCCGCTGGCGCTGGTGCCGCCACGCACCGGGCGCTATGCGCGCATCCCGGCGGCGATCGGTGTGTACGTGCTGTACGCGAATTTCCTGATCCTCGGGCAGGGCCAGCTGTCCGACGGGCGTACGCCGCTGGCGCTGGGGCTGTGGTGGACCCATGGCCTGATGCTCTTGCTGTGGCTGCTGCTGGCCTGGCGCAAGGGCCTGCTGGCGCTGGGCGAGCGCTCGCCGCGGCGCGCCGCAGCGGCGGGGGCGCGACCATGACGACGGTGCTCGGGCGCTACATCATGCGCCAGGTGCTGATCGGGACCGCGCTGGCGGTGGTGCTGCTGGTGGCGCTGGATGCGGTGTTTGCCCTGATCGACGAGCTGCGTGACACCGGTCGCGGCGACTACGGCCTGGGCGAAGCGCTGCTGTATGTGGCGCTGACACTGCCGCGCCGGATGTACGACATGCTGCCCTCGGCGGCCCTGCTTGGGGGCCTGCTGTGGCTCGGCAATCTGGCCGCCAACAGCGAGTTGACGGCGATGCGCGCGGCCGGCATGACCCTGGGGCGCTTCATTGCCTGGGTGATGCAGGCCGGGCTGGTGGTGGTCGTGGTGATGGTGGTGGTGGGCGAGTTCTTTGCCCCGGCCGCCGAGAGCCGGGCGCAGAACCTGAAGGCCAGTGCCTTCGATGAACAGCTCAGCGTGAGCCCGATCGGGCTGTGGGCGCGTGATGGCAGCCGCATGGTGCAGGCGGATACGGTGCTGCCGGGGAACCGCCTGATCGGCGTGCGCATCATCGAGATCGGCCCGGATCGCGAGCCGCGCGAGGTTACGCGTGCGGAGAGCGCGCAGTACCAGGACGGGTCCTGGCAGCTGCAGGGCGTGGAACGCTCGCGGCTGTCGCTGGAGCGCGTGGAGGCGGAGCGCGTGGAGACCGAGACCATCGAGCGTCTGATCGTGCCGGAATACTTCGACGTGCTGGTGGTCGAGCCCAGCCAGATGGCGGCGCAGGATCTGGCGCGCTATATCGAGTACCTGCGCGAGAACCGCCTGGATGTCGCGCCCTACGAGGTCGCGTTCTGGCAGCGCATCACGCTGCCTGCCAGCACCTTCGTCATGCTGCTGCTGGCGATTCCGTTCCTGTTTGGCTCGCAGCGCGAGGGGGGTGCCGGGCGCCGGCTGTTCATCGGCATCGCAATCGGCGTCTCCTTTGCCATCGTGATGCGCGCGATGACTCACCTGGGCCTGGTCTACAACCTGCCCCCGGTACTGGCGGCCAGCCTGCCGGTGCTCCTGTTTCTGGGGCTGGCCCTGGTAGCGCTGCAGCGCATGGGGCAGCGCACATGACGCGGCTGCCGCGCCGGCTGTTCCTGGCCGCACTGCTGGCGCTGCTGGCGGCCTGTGGCGGCGCGGGTCCGGACGATTTCGAGCCGCTGCCCCGCCAGGCCACGGTGCTGGCCTTTGGTGACAGCGTGACGCACGGGACCGGGGCCGGAACCGACGAGGACTATCCGGCACGCCTGGCGGCGATAACCGGCTGGACGATCGTCAACGACGGGGTGCCGGGGGACCGCGCCAGCAGCGCCCGCGAGCGTCTTGCCCCGAGCCTGCGCGAACACGAGCCCGATCTGGTGCTGATCTGGCTGGGCGGTAACGATTTTCTGCGTCAGCACGACCCGGCCGCGGTGCGGGAGGATCTGCGCGTCCTGGTGCAGACCGCTCGCGATCACGGGGCCCAGCCCCTGCTGCTGGGGGTGCCACGGGCCTCCGCCCTGGGTGCCGCCACCGGACGCCTGCGCGACGACCCGATCTACCGCGAGCTGGCGCGCGAGGAACAGGTGCCCCTGATCGAGGGCGTGCTCTCCGGGGTGCTGTCCGAGAGCGATCTGCGCGCGGACCCGGTCCATCCCAACGCCCGCGGCTACCGCCGCATTGCCACCGAGATCGCCGAGGCCCTGGACGACCTCGGCCTCTGGCTGGCCCCCTGACGTTTGACTTCACGAAAGGTCAAATGCGGTTTACAGGAAGCTTGGAAGATGGGAAGGGGATTGTGTTGGGGCGTCAGGATGAAACCGAACGACGATGGCAGGGCCCCCCGCTCGGGCAACCCGAGCGCCAAACCCAAAAATCCTTCCTGTCTTCCAGACTTCCTGTAAACCGCCCTTGTCCTTCTTCACGGTTAGAGCAAGCGGTGAGGGGGCTTCAGGTCTTGCGGTTCTGTTTCCAGCGGGGTTTGGCGAGGCCGGGGATGCGCACCAGTTCGGTGCCGGTGAGCCAGTCGTGCAGCATCCAGCGGCGCGGGTGGAACTGCGACAGGGCGAGGGCGAACAACGCGGCGGCGGTCACGACGATGATGGCGGCCGCGCCGTATTCGCGCACCGCCCAGATGGCCATCAGGATGACCAGCCACTGGGCGACCGCGACCAGGTAGCGCAGGGTTGCCTGCCAGGCATTGATCGCCTGGCCGCCCTCGGTGCGCAGCTGGATGTTCCAGGCCTGCATGCCGAGGGTCTGGCCGGTACGGGTCCAGAACCAGTAGAAGAAGCCCCAGGCCACCACCAGGTTGAGCACGAAGTGCGCCCGCGGTGAATACAGCCCGGTGGTGTTGCCGAGGATGACGACCAGCAGCCCCAGGACCATCCAGATCGCCAGCAGCAACAGGGTGTCGTAGACGATGGCGGCCAGGCGGCGCAGCAGGCTGGAGGGCTGACCGTCGACGGAGGATGCGGATTCGGACATGGGGTTCCCGGGGGATTCTGGACTTGGCCGCACATGCGGGGAGGGCGTAGTCTTGCTGCATGGAGCGACGCTTTCAACGTATCCCCCTCGAATTCCGGGCTTCCCTGCTGACCGATGGCGGCGGTTGTGGCGTCCGGGTGGAGGATATCTCCCTCAAGGGGGTGCTGCTGGAGGCGGCGGACCTGCCGGCGCTGAACGACGGCGACGAGGTCTGTGTGGACATCCCCCTCAGTGACGAGGCCCGCATCACCTTCGAGGGTCGGGTGCGCTGGCACGAGGGCCTGTGGCTGGGCGTGGAGATCGAGGCCATGCCGCTGGACTCCGCCTCCCATCTGCGCCGTCTGGTAGAGCTCAACCTCGGCGACGAGGACTTGCTGGAGCGCGAGTTCGCCGCATTGATCCAGGCCCGCTGATCCGGGTCTGTGGTTCTGGGCCTGTGGTTCTGGGCCTATGTCTTTGGCCCCGGTGCGCGTCTCAGCAGGCCGGGAAGATTTCCCGAAACGGCAGGACCTCGACCCAGTCGCCCGCTCGGGCCCCGGAGGATTCCCGCGGCAGCACCACATAGGCGTTGGCCTCGGCCATCGCGCGCAACTGGTGCGAGCTCTGCCCGCCGGCTGCCCGTACCACCCAGCCGCGTTCATCGGTCTCCAGGCAGGCGCGCTGAAAGTCCTTGCGTCCGGGGGTCTTGTGCAGGTCCTCCAGCAGACGTGCATTGAGCGTTTGCGGTTCGGGTGCCGCGCGGCCGGCCAGCTGCAGCAGGGCCGGCCGGACCAGCAGGGCGAAGGTCGTCATCACCGCGACCGGGTTGCCGGGCAGGCCCAGGAAATGGGCGTTGCCGAAACGCCCGAAGGCCAGCGGGCGGCCGGGCTTGATCGCGATCTTCCAGAAGCCGACCTGACCCGCGGCCTGCAGCACGCGAGTCACGTGGTCGGCATCACCGACCGAGACCCCGCCGGTAGTGATGATCAGGTCCGCCTCCTGCCCGGCGCGCTGCAGCGCCTCGCGCACCGCGGCCTCGGTATCGCGGATCACGCCGTAGTCCAGCGCCTCGACCGGGTAGGCCGCCAGCAGCGCGCGGAGCGTGTGGCGGTTGGAGTCGTGGATCTGGCCCGGGCCCGGCGTCTGCCCCAGCGGCACCAGTTCGTCGCCGGTGGAGAAGAATGCGACGCGCGGCCTGCGCAGCACGCGCAGCTCGGCAATCCCCTGGCTGGCCAGTACGCCGATCTCGGCGGCGCCGATGACCTGCCCCTGGGCGAACAGCGCGGTGCCGCTGGCCGTGTCGCTGCCCGGGCCGCGGATGTTGTGCCCGGGCGCCAGGCCGCCGTTGTTCAGGCGAACCCCGGTCTCGCTGACGCGCTCGACCTGCTCCTGCATGATCACCACGTCGGCCCCGTCTGGAACCACGGCGCCGGTCAGGATGCGTACGCACTGGCCTGGCTCCACGGTGCCGTCCCAGGGGTGTCCAGCGGCCGAGGTCCCGGCCAGCATCAGCTCGCGGCCCGCGACGGCATCGTCGGCGCGCAGGGCGTAGCCATCCATCGCGGAGACGGCGGCCGGCGGGACGTCGATGCGGGCGGCGACCGGCTCGGCCAGGGTGCGCCCCAGGGCCGATTCCAGTGCCAACGTCTCGGATTCGGTCAGTGCATCACAGGCCTGCAGGATGGCCGCGCGTGCCTGTTCCAGGGTCAGGGCGTTGGGGTCGAATTCGTCGCAGCTGGGCACGGACATGGCGCTCGGCGTCTCCGGGTCAGGGGTTCAGGTTGAAGTAGTCGATGATGAAGCGGGCGACCGCATCGGGGTCGTTGACTGGCAGCAGGGGGCCGTCAAAGTCCAGCTCGGTGGCATCGGTCGCGACCGCGATCACGCCGGGGATCTCCGGGTAGAGCGGGGGCTTGCCGACAGAGGGACGGTGGACCTCGATCTTCGGCAGGTCGGCCTGCTTGAAGCCCTCGACCAGGATCAGGTCCGCGCGTTCCGGGTCCAGGCGCGAGCAGAGCATGTCCAGGTCCGGTACGCGGCCATCGTCGGTCTCCGGGGTCTCGACCATCAGCGCATAGCGGCGGGAGGAGGCGACCAGCATCTGATCCGCGCCGGCGTGACGCAGCTCGTAGCTGTCCTTGCCGGGGGTGTCCACGTCGAAGGCGTGATGGGCATGCTTGATTACGGCCGGGCGCTGACCACGAGCGCGCAGGGCGGGGATCACCGCCTTGAGCAGGGTGGTCTTGCCGCTGCCGCTCCAGGCGGCAAAGCCGATGCGCGGGAGGTTGGTCGGGTTCGGGTTCATGGCTACCTGCTTGCGTTGTGCGCGCTCGAGTATAGCGATAACCGCCCGTATCGGGAGGGGGGCGGGCAAGTCAGCCCGTGAGGTCCTCTGGGGTATTGAGATTGACGAAGGCGCCGGGCTGGTCGGAGAAGTCGACCACCGTGGCGCCGATGTCGCGAAACCAGCGCCCGACCGCGAGTGAGCCACCCGCAAGGTCCGCCTCCAGGCGCGCGGCCAGTTCGGGTCTTAACAGGGCGAACAGCGGTTGCAGGCGTTCGCCGTCGTGAGCGATCACGGCCGGGGTGGCACCGGCCGCCAGTGCCTGGCCCAGCCGTTTGGCCAGGTCGACCGGCAGGTACGGGGCATCCACCGGGACACTGAGCAGGGTGTGCCCGGGGTAGTGGGCCCATGCCGCGGCAATCCCGGCCAGCGGCCCCGGGTAGTCCGGGCGCGTATCCGGCAGACAGGGAAACCCCAGCGCCTGATAGCGGTCGATATCGGTGTTGGCACTGATTACGATGGAGTCCACTTGCGGCCGCAGGCGTTCGATCACCCGTTCCACCAGTGGGCGGCCCTGGTATTCCACCCAGCCCTTGTTGCGCCCGCCCATGCGCCGACCCTGTCCACCGGCCAGGACCAGGCCGAGGGGCGGATGCGGGGTGTTGGAACCGGGTATTGGAGGCATCGTATCTGGGGGTTAGGGGCCGCAATGGCCTATGGTTCAGGGCATGAGTGCGCGACGGCCTGGCCGTCGCGGAGTGTACGACGAAACGGGACCGACGGGAGAAGAAGCCCATGAAGCGAGGCGGCATGCGCCTCTGGCGAACCGTAATCTGGCTGGCGTTCCTGCTGCTGGGGGCTGGCTCGCTGACGGCGTCCACGCTGGCGGAAACCGGGCAACGGCACGCGCTGGTGCTGACTGTGGACGATGCCATCGGCCCGGCCATCGGCGATTACATCCGTCGCGGCATCGAACGCGCGGAGGCCGAGGACGCCGAGATCATGGTCCTGATGCTGGACACCCCCGGCGGGCTGGATTCCAGCATGCGCAGTATCATCCGCAACATCCTGCAGTCGGATGTCCCGGTGGTCACCTATGTGCATCCCTCGGGTGCCCGCGCGGCCAGCGCCGGGACCTATATCCTCTACGGCTCGCATGTGGCCGCGATGACCCCGGCCACCAACCTCGGTTCCGCCACGCCGGTGCAGATGGGCGGGGGCGGGCTGCCGGGCATGGATCCGCCGGAAGAGGAGGAAGAAGAGGCCGCAGACTCGGCGAATGGCAACGGCAACGGCAACGGCAACGGCAACGGCAACGGGAACGGGAACGGGAACGGGAACGGGAACGGGAACGGGAACGGGAACGGGAACGGGAACAACGACGAGGTCGCGCCGGCCACCGAGGAAGAGCTGCTGGACGAGGGTGCGGCCACTCCGCGCCGGGGCGGCGATGCGATGGAGCGCAAGATCCTCGAGGACGCGGTGTCCTACATCCGCGGACTGGCCGAGCGCTACGACCGCAATGCCGACTGGGCCGAGGAGACGGTGCGCGAGGGCTCCAACCTGACCGCGCGGGCGGCCCTGGAACAGAACGTGATCGACTTCGTCGCGGACAACCTCGACGACCTGCTGGCACAGATCGACGGCCATACCGTGCGCATGCACGACGGCGAGCGCACGCTGTCCACCGAAGGTCTGGAGATCGTGCGCATGGCCCCCGACTGGCGAACCCAGTTGCTGTCGCTGATCACCAATCCGAATATCGCCTATATCCTGATGCTGATCGGGATCTACGGCATCATCTTCGAGCTGGCCAACCCGGGTGCGATCTACCCCGGCGTGATCGGTTCGATCGCGCTGATCCTGGCATTCTTCGCGCTGCAGGTGATGCCGGTGAATTACGCGGGCCTGGCGCTGATGCTGCTGGGCATGATTTTCATGGTTGCAGAGGCCTTCGTGCCCAGTTTCGGGGCGCTGGGCATAGGAGGAATCGTGGCCTTTACCGTTGGCTCCATCATCCTGTGGGACGACCCGCAGCTGAATGTGGCAATCCCGCTGGTGATTGGCACCGCCATCGCCATCGGCATCCTGTCGGTCTGGGTGCTGGGCCGGCTGTTCAGCCTGCGCGGCAAGAAGCCCGCCACCGGCCATGAAGAGATGATCGGCATGATCGGCGAGGCGCGCGAGGACTTCGATCGCAGCGGTCGAGTCTGGGTCCACAGCGAACAGTGGAACGCGGAGACCTCGGCACCGATCCGCGAAGGACAGAAGGTGCGGGTGACCGCGATCGAAGGACTCAAGCTTCGAGTCGAACCCGTGACCGAAGAAGACACCCCGAGCACTGCCTCGGCCGGTTAACCGGCCGAGGCACCCTCAACCCAGAAGGAGCAGGACATGAACGATCTCGGTTTCTTTGTCGTCCCGCTAGTCATCCTGGTCGCCATCATCGTGATGTCGATCAAGGTGCTGCGCGAGTACGAGCGCGGCGTCATCTTCTTCCTCGGCCGCTTCCAGTCGGTGAAGGGCCCGGGCCTGATCATTGTGATTCCGGGCATTCAGCAAATGGTGCGGATCGACCTGCGCATCATCACGCTCGACGTGCCCAGCCAGGACGTGATCTCGCAGGATAACGTGACGGTTCGGGTGAATGCGGTGCTGTACTTCCGCGTGGTGGATTCCGCCAAGTCGGTGATCCAGGTCGAGGACTACTACGCCGCGACCAGCCAGCTTGCGCAGACCACGCTGCGCTCCGTGCTCGGCAAGCATGATCTGGACGAGATGCTCTCCGAGCGCGACAAGCTGAACAACGACATTCAGGAGATCCTCGACTCGCAGACCGATGCCTGGGGCATCAAGGTCACCAACGTCGAGATCAAGCATGTCGACCTGGACGACTCGATGATCCGCGCGATCGCGCGCCAGGCGGAGGCCGAGCGCGAACGTCGGGCCAAGGTCATCCACGCCGAGGGCGAGCTGCAGGCAGCCGAGAAGCTGGTGCAGGCCGCGCAGCAGATGGAGGCGAGCCCGGCCGCGCTGCAGCTGCGTTACCTGCAGACGATGTCCGACATGTCGACCAATGGCAACGCCAACTCGATCTTCTTCCCGCTGCCGCTGGAACTGACCAAGGTGTTCGAGAACCTGGCCGGCAAGTTCCGCGCGGAGAACCCCGAGGCGCCGGGCAATCCGCTGGGCGGTCTCGGCAATCCCGGCGACCCGGGCAATCCGGGAGGTAACCCGTAGGCCGCGCGCGGGCCGTGACCGCAGCGGCGGTCCAGTCCGACACCCTCGACCGCTTCCTCGACGAGCTCTGGGCGGTCGAGGGCCTGTCGGATCACACCCTGGCGGCCTATCGCCGCGATCTCGAGGCCCTGGCGCGCTGGCTGCACGGGCGCGGGGTCGAGCTGGAGGCGGCCAGTGGTGCCGATCTGCTGGGGTTTGTCAGCGCGCGCATGCAGGCGGGGGCGCGGCCGAAGTCGATTACGCGTGCCCTGTCCAGCGTGCGGCGGTTCTACCGCTATCTGGTGCACCAGGGCGAGCGCGAGGATGACCCCAGCGCCGGGATCGAGTCCCCGCGCGCCGGGCGCCCGCTGCCGGACAGCCTGTCCGAGGGCCAGGTCGACGCCCTGCTGGCGGCCCCGGAACTGGATACCGCGGTCGGCCTGCGCGACCGCGCGATGCTGGAGCTGATGTACGCGACCGGCCTGCGTGTGTCCGAGCTGGTGGGTCTGGAACAGTCCGAGGTGAACACCCGCCAGGGCGTGGTGCGGGTGACCGGCAAGGGCGACAAGGAACGCCTGGTGCCGTTGGGGGAGGAGGCCGTGCACTGGCTGGCCCGCTATCTGCGCGAGGCGCGGGGCGAGCTGATGGCCGGCCATCCGCCGGTGGATACCGTGTTCGTGACCCGGCGTGGCCGGGGCCTGACGCGCCAGGCCTTCTGGTATCGCATCAAGCACTATGCGCGGGCGGCCGGCATCGAGGCGCCGCTGTCGCCACATACCCTGCGCCATGCGTTCGCGACCCATCTGCTCGACCACGGGGCGGATCTGCGCGTGGTGCAGATGCTGCTGGGCCACTCCAGCCTGTCGACCACTCAAATCTATACCCACGTTGCGCGTGCCCGCCTGCAAAGCCTGCATGCGGAACATCATCCCCGCGGCTGACGTCTATTGAACGTTCTGCCGACCCCGTCATGCCAGTCTCGGCGGGCACCCCGTCTCGGGGCTGCTAGACTGGCGCGGTTTTTTGTATCGATACGAGAGAATCCATGTTCCTGAAACGCACTCTTCCCCTCGCCGCGGCCCTGGCCGTATTCAGCACCCCGCTCATGGCCACCGACGCCATCGAGGAGTACATGTCCCGGGTGATCCCGGATGCGGAGATCGACAGCATCCAGTCCACCCCGGTCGACGGCATCTACGCGGTGCGCTACGGGACCGATATCTTCTACGTCTCCGGGGATGGCCGCTACCTGATGCAGGGCACCCTGATCGACCTCGAGACCCGCGAGAATCTGACCCAGTCGGCCCTGAGCGGGGTGCGCGCGGACATGTTCGCGGCGCTCGAAGACAGTGAACTCGTGACCTACGCGCCGAACGGGGACACCCGTGGCGTGCTGAACATCTTCACCGATCCGAACTGCCCGTTTTGCCGGGATATCCACCAGGACCTCCCGGAATACCTGGCGGCCGGCATCAAGGTGCGCTACCTGATGTTCCCGGTCCTCGGGCGGGATTCCCCGCAGATCATGGACCGTATCTGGTGCGCCGATGATCGCGAGGATGCGATGGACCGAGCGAAGGCCGGTGACAAGCTGGATGACATCGATGGCAGCTGCGCTACCCCGCAGGATGAGCACATGGTGATGGGGCAGCAGCTGGGGCTGCGTGGCACCCCGGCACTGATCACCGACAGCGGGCAGCAGATGTCCGGCTATCAGGAGCCGCAGGTAGTGATCGACCGCATCCTCGGCGGCGACTGATCGCGCCGCGGGCCGCGCCGCCACCGGCGGCGCGGTTGTGGCAGGGCCGCGCCTCGGTCGAGCCCAACGCGGTTCGCCGGCGGTGATTCAGTACAGCAGCGACGCCATCTGGCGGCGGTACTGTCCGACCAGCGGATGGTCATCGCCCAGCACCTTGAACGCGGCCAGCAGGCCTTTCTGGCCGGCGCCGTCGTTGTAGGCGCGGTGCTGCTTCATGAGTTGCAGGTACAGGCCCAGGGCCTCCTCGGCGCGGCCCGAGAGCATCGCGTAGGCGGCCATCTGTTCCAGTGCCTCGGGGCGCGGGTTGTCCTGCTGCAGCTCCCGCGCGATGGCCTGCGGATCGATGCCCGCGGCGGTTTTGGCGAATACCAGTCGCGCCCGAAGTTCCTTTACCGCCTCCTGCTCGTGCTGGTCCATCGGCAGTCTGTTCAGTTCCGCCTCGGCGGCGTCTGCATCGCCGGACTGGGCCAGCGCGCGGGCCAGCTCGATGCGCAGGTCGCCATTGTCGGGGTCTTCCTCCAGCGCGGTCCCAAGCGCGGCCAGGGCGCCGTCCACGTCGCCGGTTTTGGCCTGTTCCCGCGCCTGTTCGATGATCCTGTCCGAGGGCTTTTCCAGGTAGCGGTCAATCATCGCGCGGATGTTCGGCTCCGGCTGCACGCCCATGAACTGGTCCACCGGCTTGCCGTGGCGGAACACCATCACGGTGGGCAGACTGCGTACGCCGTATTGCTGGGCCAGGGCCTGCTGCTCGTCGCTGTTGACCTTGGCCAGGCGGAACTTGCCCGCGTACTGCGCGGCCAGTTGCTGCAGCAGCGGCATCAGCTGCTGGCAGGGGCCGCACCAGGCGGCCCAGAAGTCGACCACGACGGGGCGCCGGTGGGACTCGTCCAGCACCGTTTGCTGGAAGCTCTCCTCGGTGACGTCGAGGATGTCGTCGCCGGTTGCGCTCGCGGCTTCGGTCATGGGGAAACCTCCTGCGGGGCTTGAGTACGGAATCTGCTGTGCATTGTTGGGATCGTCCCCGGGAATGCAAGCAGCCTTTTCCCCGCAGGCTTTGGTACGCTGCGCACAGGCCACTGCGCGACCGCGCTGGCCGCAAATACGGTTGCCCCCGTCATTGCGAGGAGGCGTAGCCGACGAAGCAATCTCCCCGGGCGCCTCGAACGCCGGCAACCCAGTGCCGATATCCGCGCCCGGGTCTGCTTCGTCGTTTTGCCCCTTGGCCTGGCGGTGTCTGTCGAGCCGACCGAGCTTGGCTGGGGGGCATAATCAATAAAGGGGTTTGTGTGAGCTATTCCGCATCCGATATCGAGGTCCTCGAGGGGCTGGACCCGGTGCGCAAGCGCCCGGGTATGTATACCGACACCACCCGCCCGAATCACCTCGCGCAGGAGGTGATCGACAACTCGGTGGACGAGGCGATCAGCGGCTACGCGAAGCGCATCGATGTGATCCTGCACAAGGACGACTCGGTATCCGTTGCCGATGACGGCCGCGGCATGCCGGTAGACCTGCACCCGCGCGAGAATCGCCCGGGGGTCGAGGTGATCCTGTCCACCCTGCACGCGGGCGGGAAGTTCTCGGGCAAGAACTACCAGTTCTCCGGCGGCCTGCATGGAGTGGGGGTCTCGGTGGTCAATGCCCTGTCGCAGCAGCTCGAGGTACAGATCAAGCGCGACGGCCGCGAGTACCGCATGGCCTTCGCCGGCGGTCACAAGACACAGGACCTGGAAGCGGTGGGGGAGGTCGGCAAGCGCAACACCGGCACCACACTGCACTTCTGGCCGGACCCGCAGTACTTCGACTCCGCGAAGTTCTCGGTCCCCCGACTCAAGCACATCCTGCGCGCCAAGGCCGTGCTGTGCCCGGGCCTGACCGTCACCTTCCGCGACGAGACCACCGGCGAGGCCTGCGAGTGGTGCTACCAGGCGGGCCTGCGCGACTACCTGGTGGAGGCGCTGGATGGCCTGGAGCGCCTGCCGGAGGAGCCGTTCATGGGCTCGATGGCCGGCGCCACCGAGGCAGTGGACTGGGCGGTGACCTGGTTGCCGGAGGGCGGCGAGGTGGTCAGCGAGAGCTACGTGAACCTGATCCCGACCACCCAGGGCGGGACGCATGTGAACGGCCTGCGCACGGGTTTGACCGACGCCGTGCGCGAGTTCTGCGAGTTTCGCAGCCTGCTGCCGCGCGGCATCAAGCTGGCGCCGGAGGATGTCTGGGAGCGGGTCGCCAGCGTGCTGTCGTTCAAGATGCAGGACCCGCAGTTTGCCGGGCAGACCAAGGAGCGCCTGTCCTCGCGCCAGGCCGCGCCGTTTGTCTCCGGCGTGGTCAAGGACGCGTTCAGCCTGTGGCTGAACCAGCACCCGCAGCAGGGCGAGCGCATCGCCGAGCTGGCGATCCAGAACGCGCAGAAGCGCAGCCGCGCCGGGCGCAAGGTGGTGCGCAAGAAGGTCACCCAGGGCCCGACGCTGCCGGGCAAGCTGGCCGACTGCGCCAGCCAGGACCTGGAGCGCACCGAGCTGTTTCTGGTCGAGGGCGACTCCGCCGGTGGCTCCGCCAAGCAGGCGCGCGACCGCGACTTCCAGGCGATCATGCCGCTGCGCGGCAAGATCCTGAATTCCTGGGAGGTCGATCCCGACCAGGTGCTCGGATCGCAGGAGATCCACGATATCTCCGTGGCCATGGGCGTGGACCCGGGTCAGCCCAGCCTGGACGGGCTGCGCTACGGCAAGGTCTGCATCCTGGCGGATGCGGACTCCGATGGCGCGCACATCGCCACGCTGCTGTGTGCGCTGTTCCTGAGGCACTTCCGGCCGCTGGTGGAGCAGGGCCATGTCTATGTGGCGATGCCGCCGCTGTATCGCGTGGATGTCGGCAAGCAGACCTTTTACGCACTGGACGACGACGAGAAGGCCGGCGTGCTGGAACGCATTGAGGCGGAGAAGCTGAAGGGCAAGGTCTCCGTGACCCGCTTCAAGGGTCTCGGCGAGATGAATCCGCTGCAGCTGCGCGAGACCACCATGAACCCGGACACCCGGCGCCTGGTGCAGCTCACCCTGGACGCCGCCGACGACACCCAGCAACTGATGGACATGCTGCTCGGGAAGAAGCGCGCGGCCGAACGCCGCGCCTGGCTGGAAGGCAAGGGCCACCTGGCCGACGTCGCCGTTTGACCCGGAGGGGGAATCGGGGAGAAACCGGGGTCGGCCATCCGACCCCGGGGTTCAAGCTCAGTTGGTGTACATCTCCTGCTGGCCGTTCAGGCGGATGAGGCCCTTGATCACGCGGTAGAGGGTCCAGACCACGTTGGCCAGCAGGATGAAATAGCCGATCACCACGATGAACAGGATGGCTGCGAGCACTGTCCACATCGCGGAAAACCAGAAGGTGCGCATCTGCCAGCGGAAGTGCGATTCCAGCCAGGTGCCCTGCACCTCGTCCTTCTTGATGTAGTTGACGATTACGGCCGCGATAAACGTGATGCCGAAAAAGAAACCGGAGGCCTGCAGGATGTAGACCAGCAGGCTGGTCTTGCGAGCGCTTTCGACGCGGTCATCCAGGGCCGGAGAGGTGGCGGTGGCGATGCTGTCGCTGGCGGTGTTGACGGGTTCAGTCATGTGTCTCGTCCTTGATCTTCTGGTTGCGTTGCCGGCCGCATGCCGCCCCTGCCGGGGCGCAGCGGTCGGGCCATCCCTGACGAGCAGTCCAGGCTGCTCGCCGCCCACCGTGCCGCTGGCGGTGGTGTCCGGCAAGCCCTTGCGTTAATTAGAAAGTGCTTGAGTGCCGCGGACGCACGGCACCCGGGTGCCAGCACACGGGCAGGCCGGAACCGGTGGCGGACGCATGGCCGAGGTTATAGAGCCCCCGCGGAAGGCGGGGGCGTGTCCTGCTGCCAAGAACCGTGGCGCCTACCCGGTGTTCTGGCCACGCCGGCGCATCACGATGCCGAGTGCCAGCAAACCGATGGCCATCAGGGCGATGGCTTCAGGTTCCGGGACCGGGGTGGGATCCCCGCGCAGGAACTGGATGGAGTTGACGACCAGTTGCGCTCCCGCGCCGGTGTCGGCATAGGCGTCGAACAGCGGCCCCAGGAGCAGGCTCTGGCCATTGTTGCCGAGGACCGCCGCGGAGCCGCCGGCCAGGCTGCCGAGACCGGTTGCGCCCGCGCCGGCCGTCCAGCCGCTGGACCAGACGCCCCAGCCCGGATTTTGCAGGTCGATCAGGTCCGGGAGATCCAGGAAGATCGGATGGCCGTCGATTTCGAGGGTCGCATCGTTTGTGCCGGTGCGGTTATCGGCACCCATGAAATCGGAGAAGCCGGAGCCGGTGTTCCAGGTGGTGCCCAGCACCAGCCCGTCGCCTGCCAGATAGCCGGAAAGACTGGTCTGGACGCTGGAGAAAGAAAAACTACTCTGCTCGCCGAAGATCACCATGTCGTACTGGTTGTTGGCGATCAGGCTGTTGAAGGTGGCGCTATTGTTCGTAAACGTGGTTGTGCCACTCAATCCCAGGGTGTCGAGCGCACTGGGTACCACACTCGTGCCCGCCGTTCTGTCCTCGAAGTGCAGGATCGCGAAGGCGTGGGCGGCAGAGATATTCATTGCCAGGACGAGACCACCCAGAACGGTGGCGAGCGTCTTCTTGTTCATGTTTCTTCGTTGTCGACAGATGACCCGAGGCCGAGGGTCTCGGGTCATGTTCCTTCATGCGGTTCGGGGCGGGTCCCCGGGGCAAAAATCGTAGCTCGGCGATTCGCAAGCAATTCAAGGGCCATATAAACAAGGTATTGATTTTCAAGTCGTAAAAAGTCGGGCTTGGGCGGTTCTGGTTGGAGTGTGTAAAAAATCCTGACACTGCAGCCGCGAGCGAGGGGCAGTGGGTGTCGAGTGGTCCCTTGTCGCACCTCAGCGGGAGCGCTGGGGTTACCCGACGACACCTCCACGACATGGCTCGAGAATCGGGGTGGGGCGTCCAGGGCCTGGGCGAAGGCCCTGGAAGGCCCTGTAGGTGGCCAGTGGGTCGTCGTGCATGCCGTCGAAGCCGGCGGCCTGCGCGTGTTGTTTTGGCGTGCGGGCTGATGGGCCGGATCGGTCCGCGCGCGTTCAGTGGAATGGCATTTGGTCCGACGTGTCCCCCGGGTGACGGGCCTCGATCAGGGCGCGGGTGCGCTCGGCGATGTAGCGCGCGGGGTGGGCCAGGGCCTCGTCCAGGGTGATGCTGCCATCGCACAGGGCGCGGGCATCGCTCAGGCCAAGGGCGGCCAGTTCGGCCGGGTCGCAGGCGATGGAGCCGGCCACCGCCACGACCGGCACCTGCTGCGCGCGGGCGCGACGCAGCACTTCGGCGACGACCTTGCCGTGCGCGGTCTGGCCATCGAGCTGGCCCTCGCCGGTGATGACCAGGTCGGCCTCCCGCAGTGCGGCATCCAGTCCGATCAGCTCGGCCAGGTAGCCGGCCCCCATGCGGGCGCGACCGCCGAGGACGCAGTCCAGTGCGAAGCCGAGCCCGCCGGCGGCGCCGGCCCCCGTGGTATCGATGGAGCGACGCAACTGTCCTGCGGCCTCGATGGCGGTGGCGAGGCGTTCCATGTGGGCATCCATGGCCGGGATGTCCGCGGTCTTCAGGCCCTTTTGCGGTCCGAACACGGCCGCCGCGCCATGCGGCCCGGTCAGCGGGTTGTCGACGTCGTTCAGGACGGTGATGTCGACGCGGGCCAGGCGCGGGTCCAGCCAGTCGAAGTCCGCCTGTTGGAGATCCGCGAGGCCCTCGGGGTGGGGCGGCAGGTGTTGCCCTTGGGCATCGAGGAAACGTACGCCCAGTGCGGCCAGCATGCCCGCGCCGCCGTCCACCGTGCCGCTGCCGCCGAGACCGATCAGCAGGTGTTCGGCGCCCGCGTCCAGAGCGGCCCGCATCAACTCGCCGACCCCGAAGCTGTGGAGTTGCCAGGGGTCGTGGCGATCGTCGGGGATCCGGTCCAGGCCGCAGGCGGAGGCGACATCGATCACCGCGCGCCGCTCGCGATGATCGAAGCCCCAGCCGGCGCTTAGCTGGGTGCCGGTGGGGCTGGTCACGTCGGACAGGTGCCAGGCCCAGCCGAGGGTGTGGCTGACCAGGCGGGCCGTGCCCTCGCCACCATCGGCCATGGGCAGAGCGCGTACCCGGGCATCCGGGCGGGCCGCGTGCACGCCCCGGGCCATGGCGGCCGCTACGTTCTCGGCCTCGAGACTTCCCTTGTAGCTGTCCGGGCAGACGACGACCCGGAATGGGTCAGACACGGATCAGCCCCGGCATATAGATGATGCTCATCCGCATTCCCCTGGTGAGCGTCCTGGACGCAATGGCAACATTACAATCAAAGGCGGGTGGGTAGCACCCGCACCCGCGGCCCAACGCGCCGGATGTCGGAAAACCGGGTATCCATCCCGCAACTTATCGAACCCAGCGCTCGGGCGGCCGCTGTGGATCCGAAACCGGTCTGGAACGGCGTGGCGGCTGCCGAAACGACCTGGGGTGGTCCCGCGCTCTGAGGGGTATAATGCGAACCCTTTCCATTGTTGAGGAGTCTGTCATGGGGTGCGTATTCCGCTTTTCCGGGTGGCTGGTTGTGGGGCTTGCCCTGGTCGTTGCGGCGCCGGCTGGCGTAGGGAGACGCTGATTGAATCGCACGTCCGCGTTGGTGCCCCCTGTTTTCCGAGGCAAGGCGCGTCGTGCAGCGGGTAGTGGTTCTACCCGCAAGCGGCGCAACGCAGGATCGGGGAACAGGGGGCACCAACCCGACAAGTGATTGAAAGAGCGGGCTCGGCCGCTTTTGCGCGCGCACAGCGTTGCGGTTCCCTTGTGCAGAATGACTGCACGGCAGTCACCGCGCCTTGTTCGCACGCAAAAGCGACTCGAGCGCGGACGTGCGATTCAATCAGCGTCTCCCTAGTCCGTACTCCGAATTGCAGGCACGCGAGATCAAGGCACTCTCCGCGCAGGAGACCGAGGATCTGCTGGAAGGCCGGGGTATGGGCATGGCACTGCCGGCCGAGCTGCATGGCTATCCGGGGCCAATGCATGTGCTGGAGGTGGCCGATTCGCTGGAGCTGACGCCCGAGCAGCGGCGCGAGACCGAGCGCCTGTTCGCGGCGATGCGGGAGCAGGCGCGCGATCTCGGCCGGCGCATCGTGGAGCGGGAGCGGGAACTGGATGTGCGCTTCGCGGAGGGCGGGATCAGCAGCGCGACCATCGAGTCGCTGACCGTCGAGATCGGCGAGCTGCGTGGCCGCCTGCGCCACCTGCATCTGTCCTACCACCTGGAGATGGATGCGCTGCTCGACGCGGAGCAGAAGGCGCGCTATCAACGGGCCCGCGGCTATCAGGGTGAATCCGGGAGCGAGTCCGGTGGCTCGCCAGGGGCGCATTCCGGGGGCGGCCATCACGGTCATCATCCGGGGCATGAGGGGCACCACCACTGAGCGCCTGCTCCCTGTCCAGGAACTAACAGCGGGTCGCGTGTTCGACTGGGGAGGTGAACGGAGCGCGCGATGGAAGCCCTGAATCTGGATCTGCAACAGCCGGTGGTGGTGGAGACTGCCGCCATGTCGTGGAGCGGCAGCCGCGCCGAAGGCGTGGTGCGCAAGCCGCTGGAACGCGAGCTGGCGGAAGCCGGTCGCGCGACCAGCATTGTCCAGTTCCAGCCGGGCGCCCGCTTCCCGCCGCACACCCACGCGCTGGGCGAGGAGATCCTGGTACTCGACGGCGTGTTCTCCGACGAGGCCGGGGACTATCCCGCTGGCACCTACCTGCGCAACCCGCCCGGGTCCCGCCACGCGCCGCACTCGGACCCCGGCTGCACATTGTTCGTGAAGCTCGAGCAGTTCGCCTCGGAGGACCGCGACAAGGTGGTGGTGGATACCCGTTCGGCGCCGTTCCAGCCGGGTATTGGCGGGCTGCGGGTCCTGCATTTGCACAGCTTCGGGACCGAGCACACCGCACTGGTGCACTGGCCGGTTGGCGAACGTTTCCAGCCCCATCGACACTGGGGTGGGGAGGAGATCCTGGTGCTGTCCGGCGAGTTCATCGACGAGCACGGGCGCTACCCGGCCGGTACCTGGATGCGCAGCCCGCACCTGAGCGAACACAACCCCTGGGTGGAACAGGAGACCCTGATCTACGTGAAGACGGGGCATCTGTGACCCTGGGGCCCAGGGGATCCCGAGGACCCCGGACGCGCCCGTCTATGCTTCCAGTCAGAGACCGGAGCCCGGTCGAGCCATTACCGACAATGCAGGAGCAGGCCGATGACGCAACCCGACGCCCGCCAGCATCCGACAAGCGACCCGGCGCCCGACCCTCACCGCGCCCGCATCCGCGAGGCCTGCACGGCCGACGAGGCGGCCGTACTGCGGGAGTTGCGCGGCGGCATCCGGCTGGATGCCGAGGCCCGCGCCCGGATTGCCGCCGAGGCCGCGCGCATCGTCGAGCGGGTACGCGCCGAGACCACGCCGTCGATGATGGAGAGCTTCCTCGCCGAGTACGGCCTGTCCACCGAGGAGGGGGTCGGCCTGATGTGCCTGGCGGAGGCGCTGCTGCGGGTGCCGGATGCCGAGACCATCGACGAGCTGATCCAGGACAAGATCGAGCCCTCCGACTGGGCGGCCCACCTCGGGCATTCGTCGTCTCCGCTGGTGAATACCTCCACCTGGGCGCTGATGCTGACCGGCAAGGTGCTGAACGACGATCCGCAGCGCCCGGCCGCCGCGCTGCGGGGCCTGATCCGGCGCGTCGGCGAGCCGCTGGTGCGCACGGCCGTCGCACAGTCGATGAAGCTGCTCGGTCGCCAGTTCGTGCTCGGCGAGACCATCGCCCGGGGCATGCGCAATGCCCGCGAGATGGAGCGCGAGGGCTACACCTACTCCTACGACATGCTGGGCGAGGCCGCGCGCACCGATGCCGATGCCCGCCGCTATCACCAGGCCTATGCCACGGCGATCGCCGAGATCGCGAATCAGGCGCAGGGCGACGTGCGCTCCAGCCCCGGCATCTCGGTCAAGCTCTCCGCGCTGCACCCGCGCTACGAGTACACCCAGCGCGCGACGGTCATGGCGGAGCTGGTGCCGCGGGCGCGGGAGCTGGCGCGGCAGGCCGCGCGCGCCGGCATCGGGTTCAATATCGACGCCGAGGAACAGGACCGTCTGGACCTGTCGCTGGACGTGATCGAGGCCCTGCTGGCGGACGCGGAGCTGGAGGGCTGGGACGGCTTCGGCGTGGTGGTACAAGCTTACGGCCGCCGCGCGGCCCCGGTGATCGAGGCGCTGTATGCGCTGGCGCAGCGGCTGGACCGGCGCATCATGGTGCGTCTGGTCAAGGGCGCCTACTGGGATACCGAGATCAAGCAGGCCCAGGAGCTGGGCGTGGAGCGCTTCCCGGTCTTCACCCGCAAGGTCAACACGGATGTCAGCTACATCGCCTGTGCGCAGATGCTGCTGGACCGCCGCGACCGCATCTACCCGCAGTTCGCCACCCACAACGCGCACACCTGCGCGGCGGTGTTGGCGATGGCCGGCGACGCCCGCGAGAGCTTCGAATTCCAGCGTCTGCACGGCATGGGGGAATCGGTGCACGCGATCGTCAAGGCGACCGCCGGCACCCGCTGCCGCATCTACGCGCCGGTGGGGGCGCACCGCGACCTGCTGGCCTACCTGGTGCGGCGCCTGCTGGAGAATGGCGCCAACAGCTCGTTCGTCAATCAGGTGGTGGACAGCAGCATCCCGCCCGCGGAGATCGCGCGCGATCCACTCGCCGACCTCGACGCGCTGGGCGACGCCGTGGCCAACCCGGCCATCCGTGACCCGGTCGATCTCTACCGGCCACAGCGACAGAACTCGCGCGGATACCGCGTCAACGAGCCGGCCTCCATCCTGCCGCTGCTGACCGCGCGCGAGGCATTCGCGCAGACCCAGTGGCAGGCGGCGCCCATGCTGGTGGAGGGTCACGCGGCGCAGGGCGCGCCGCGCGCCGCGTTCTCCCCCGCCGATCCCGGTGCCGCGGTCGGTGAGGTCCGCGAGGCCACGGCCGACGAGGTGGAACAGGCGCTGGGGACGGCCCTGTCCGGGTTCGTCGACTGGTCGGCGCACCCGGTGACGGCGCGCGCCGACCTGCTGCGGGCGATCGCGGATCGTTACGAGGAACACGCCCCGGAACTGATCGCACTGGCCAACCGCGAGGCCGGCAAGACCGTCTGGGACGGCATTGCCGAGGTGCGCGAGGCGGCCGATTTCCTGCGCTACTACGCGGGCGAGACCGAACGCCTGGGGCAGGAGGCGGAGCTGGAGCCACGCGGCGTGTTCGTCTGCATCAGTCCCTGGAATTTCCCCCTGGCGATCTTCACCGGGCAGGTCGCCGCGGCCCTGGCCATGGGCAATACCGTGGTTGCCAAGCCGGCCGAGCAGACCCCGCTGATCGCCGCCCGCGCGGTCGAGCTGATGCGTGCGGCCGGTCTCCCGCAGTCGGCCCTGCAGTTGCTGCCGGGTGATGGCCCGACGGTGGGCGGGCCGCTGGCCGCCGACCCGCGCATTGCCGGGGTCTGCTTTACCGGTTCCACCGAGGTCGCGCAGCGGATTCACCGCAGCCTGGCGGACAACGCCGGGCCGGATGCGGTCCTGATTGCCGAGACCGGCGGGTTGAACGCGATGATCGTGGACAGCTCGGCGCTGACCGAGCAGGCGGTGCGCGACATCCTGGCCTCCGCCTTCCAGTCCGCCGGGCAGCGCTGCTCGGCGCTGCGCATGCTCTACGTGCAGGACGAGGCCTACGACCGCCTGCTGGAGATGCTGCAGGGCGCGATGGACGCGCTGAGCATCGGCGATCCCTGGCAGCTGGCGACCGACGTGTCGCCGGTGATCGATGCCGAGGCTCAGGCGGATATCCGCGACTACCTGCAGGCGCAGGAGGCGCAGGGGCGGCTGCTGAAGTCCCTGCCGGTGCCGGAGCAAGGCCGCTTTGTCGCACCGTCCATCGTCCGGCTGTCCGGGATCGGCGAGCTGGAACGCGAGGTGTTCGGGCCGGTGCTGCACGTGGCGCGTTTTCGGGCCCGCGAACTGGACGCGGTGGTGGATGCCATCAATGCCCGCGGCTACGGCCTGACCTTCGGTCTGCACACCCGCATCGACGACCGCGTGCAGCAGGTCGTGGAACGCCTGCGCGTGGGCAACCAGTACGTTAACCGCAACCAGATCGGCGCCATCGTCGGCTCGCAGCCGTTCGGCGGCGAGGGGCTCTCTGGCACCGGGCCGAAGGCGGGCGGGCCGCTGTACCTGACCCGCTTCGCCCGTCGCGCAACCATTGCCACGGAGCTGCCGGACCCGCCGGAGGCGGGTGCGCAGGCGGAGTGGGTGGCCCCGCAGCGCCTGCAGCAGGCCCTCGACGACCTGGACGGGAGCGATTGGGCCGAGCGCACCGACCGCATGCACCTGTTGCGCGAGGCGCTGCCCGAGCGCACGGGTCTGCTGCGCAAGGCCCTGGCGGAGACTGCGGCCTTCGACACGAGTCCGCAGACGCTGCCGGGTCCGACCGGCGAGAGCAATCGTCTGCGCCTGTATCCGCGCGGTCCGGTGCTCTGCCTGGGCCCGGGTGCGGAGATCGCGCTGGCGCAGGCGGTGCAGGCGCTGGGGGCGGGCTGCCCGGTGATCATGCTGGCGCCGGGGGCCGAGCGCGCGGCGCGCGCGCTGCACGGGAAGGGCGTGCCGCTGGTCGGGATCGACGGCGCGCTGGAACCGGACGCACTGGCCGCGCTGGAGGGGCTGGTCGCGGTGGCCGCAGCCGGCGTGAGCGACTGGACCCGAGCGCTGCGTCAGGCGCTGGCACAGCGGGACGGGCCGATCGTTGCGCTGGAAACCGCCCTGATCGCGCCCGAACGCTTTGTGGTGGAGCGCCACCTGTGCATCGATACGACGGCCGCTGGCGGCAACGCCAGCCTGCTGGCGGCGGCCGACTGAGCGCGAGAGAGGGACCGCCGCCCTGAGGCCCCCCTTACGACTATGGGGCAGACGCCGATGATCGAATCCGTGCTTCCCCGGTGCCACGGTATGCGGATGGCTCCTCTACACTCGACCGAGACGCGAACGACACAACAAGGGCCTTCGGCCTGATACAAGGAGATGCTCCATGGAGATCAACATGCCGATGCCCACCCTGGTGACCTTTGCCGCCTATCTGGCGGCGATGCTGGTCCTCGGGATCGCGGCCTATCGCACGACCACCACGCTGTCGGACTATGTGCTCGGCGGGCGCCGCCTGGGACCGGGGGTGGCCGCGCTGAGTGCCGGGGCCTCGGACATGAGCGGGTGGCTGCTGCTGGGGCTCCCCGGTGCGATCTACGTGTCCGGCCTGTCCGAGTTGTGGATCGGGGTGGGGCTGGTGGTCGGGGCGCTGCTGAACTGGCTGTTCGTGGCCGGGCGCCTGCGCCGCTTCACCGCGCTGGCGAAGGACTCCCTGACCATCCCGGATTTCCTCGAGAACCGCTTCGAGGACCGCACGCGTATCCTCCGCGTGGTCTCCGCGATCGTGATTCTGGTGTTCTTCACCCTGTACATCTCGGCCGGGCTGGTCGGGGGCGGTCTGTTGTTCCAGAGCTCGTTCGGCATGGATTACGAGACCGCCGTGTGGGTCGGTGCCATCGTGATCATCAGCTATACCTTCCTCGGCGGCTTCCTGGCGGTCAGCTGGACCGATTTCCTGCAGGGCATCCTGATGTTCCTGACGCTCCTGGTGGTGCCGATGTTCGCGGTGGTGCTGGTTGGTGGCTGGGGCAGTGTGCAGAGCGAGGTCGTCGCCGTGGATCCGACGCATGTGCAGGTGCTGCAGGGCATGACCTTCCTCGGCATGATCTCGCTGCTGGCCTGGGGGCTGGGCTATTTCGGTCAGCCGCATATCCTGGCGCGCTTCATGGCGCTGCGCTCCGAGCGCGACGTGCCGCGCGCCACGCTGATCGGCATGACCTGGATGGTTCTGGCCCTGATCGGCGCGGTGGCCACGGGCTACATGGGGATCGCCTACTTTGCCGACGCGCCGCTGGCGGACGGCGAGACCGTGTTGATCGAGCTGATCCGCGCGCTGTTCAATCCGTGGGTGGCGGGCATCCTGATGGCGGCGATCCTTGCCGCGATCATGAGCACCATCGACTCGCAGCTGATCGTCTCCGCCAGTGCGATCACCAACGACTTCTACCGCGGCATCCTGCGCACCGAGGCGGGGGCGACCGAGCTGGTGTGGATCAGCCGCGCCGCCGTGCTGGGCGTGTCGCTGGTGGCCCTGCTGCTGGCGATGGCGCCGGAGGCCGGGGTACTGGACCTGGTGGCCTACGCCTGGGGCGGCTTTGGCGCGGCCTTCGGCCCGGTGATCATCCTCGCGCTGTACTGGTCGCGGATGACGCGCAACGGGGCGCTGGCCGGCATGGTGGTCGGCGCGGTTACCGTGATCCTCTGGAACCAGGCCGAGGGCGGGCTGTTCGATGTCTACGAACTGCTGCCCGGCTTTATCTTCGCGACCGTGGCCATCGTCGTGGTGAGCCTGCTGACCGGCAAGCCCTCCGCCTCGGTGCAGGAGCAGTTCCGGCACTCGCGCCAGCAGCCGCTGGAGTAGTCACGTCGCCGAAGGCAGCCGGCAGACGCTGGCGGCGTTCGCCCAGTCGCGGGCGAGGTCCCGCTTGGCGGCAGGGCTGTAGCACTTGATGCGCAGTTCCATGCGCAGCGCCTCGCCACGGGAGCTGAAAGGCCGCGCGGCGAGCAGCTGCCGCGGGCGGTGCATCCGGGTGAAACGGGCACCGCGTCCGCTGCCATGGGCGGCCATGCGGGCGGCCAGACGCGGTGTCACCCCGGTGTAGATGCGCCCACCCGCACATTCCAGCAGGTAGACGAACCAGGCCCCGGTGTAGCGGCCGGTCTCGCCGGGCGTGAAAGCGGGCGCGGGCGCGCAAGCCACGGGCACGGCTTCGGTCAGCGCCGCTTCTTGCGGCGCTTGCGGCCTACCTTGATGCGCTGCAGGGCGTGCTGCAGTTCGGACCTGGCCTCTTTGGGTATCGAGGCCGAGCCGCGCAGCTGCAACCCCTGCTGGCGGCGCACGGCGGTCAGGCGACCCTGCTGAATGCCGTAGCGGCGTACCACGTCCCGCACCGTGTGCTGGAACGACTTTGGCGGATCGCCCCGGCGAACGCGTGGCTGTCCGTCCTCGATCTCGATGCTGAAGATGATGCTGACCTGCCAGATCAGCACGGCACCGGCTGCCAGCAGCAGCGCGATCATCAGTAGCAGGGCCAGCAGCATGCAGGTGTCTCCTTCCTTTGCCCAAGCGGGCCGCGCGGTACGCGGTTTGTAGTCCTCGCGGCCGTCTGCCGCGTGCCCATAGTGTCGGTCCCGGGCCGCTGGAACACCACCCCCGCCTCTGGTGCCGCATGCCGGCAACCCGGTTCCGGTGGATCGGATCGTGCTTGCCGATCATCGCAACCCGGACGCGGGGACGGATGGCGCACGCGGCGCGCCATGGGGCGCCCTGGCCGATCAGCGGCAGGGCCTGGCATGGTCCGTGCTTTTTCACCGGTCCGAGCCGGGACTCGCGTTCCGGAAGTGCACACCGTCGCGCCATCCGCGCCGGACGGATTGAGAGACCAGGAGCCGAATCATGCTTGACGGAATCGGAGCCAGCCCCGCATTCAGCCGCCCCCAGTCCGGGAACACGTCCAGCGGTCAGGGTAACGAGCAGCCCCCTGCCCATGCCGCCGCTCAGTCGTCGCAGGAGGCGCGCGCCGCCAGCGGACAGGAGGCCCGGGCGATCCCTGCAGCCGCCGCCGATGCCCAGCCCCCGACACAGGCTCACGCCCTGTCCGCACCGGCCATCCAGGCGATGGCCACCGCAAGTGCGACGTCGATCACAACGGCCGGCACATCCATGGGCGCGATGGCGCCGCCGGCGGGTCTGGCCAGCTTTGCGGGTCCGGCCGTGGCGCCGGGCGTGCAGCCAGGTCCGGTTGCCGCGGCCTCCGGGTTTGGCGAGACGCTGCAACCGGACGGCACGCTGGATGCCACCGATCCTGCCAATCGGGGTTCGCAGGTGGATACCGAGATCTGACCGGGGTGCCCGGGTCGGCCTCGGTCCCGGGGTGCCGCGCCCATGTTCGTGCGCAGCCTGCTGGTCCAGAACCCCGGGGCCATGGCGTGGTCACAGGATCATTGCCTTCCGGAGAATTGCGATGTCCCTGTCCGCGCGTCTGCTGGTCCTGTTGCTGTCCCCGCTGCTTGCGGCGGTTGCCGCTGCCTCGGAACCGGATCGGTCGGCCCTGTTCGAGCACGAACTCGGCCGGCTGCATTCCCCCGAGATGGTCAACCTGCAGGAGCGGTTCCAGGGTCAGCCGCTATTGATCGTCAACACGGCCAGTCACTGTGGCTACACCGACCAGTTCGGCGGGCTGGAACAGCTGCACCAGGATTACCGGGAGCGGGGGCTCAAGGTGGTCGGCTTCCCCTCGCACGACTTCAATCAGGAGGCGGACGACGAGGCCGAGACCGCGCGTGTCTGCTTCCAGAACTTTGGCGTGACCTTCGACATGTTCCGGCCGATCGGTGTGCGCGGTGACGACGCGCACCCGATCTTCCGCGAACTGGCGCGCCAGGCCGCCGCCCCGCGCTGGAACTTCTACAAGTACGTGGTGGACCGGGAAGGCCGCGTGGTCGCGCACTTTCCCAGCCGGGTCGGTCCCGGCTCCGCCGACCTGCGCGGCGCGATCGAGAGCATCCTCTAAACCCCGTCAGACCCGGCACGGCGGTGCCGGCGCGCTTGCGAGCGGGGCGGCGCCGCCGTGCCCGCATGCCGGCAACCCGGTGTAAACCCGGGGCGTGCAGCGTCAGGACGCATTCGCGCAGGGCCCCGCGGGGCTTCACCGATCCCACCACCGGCGCGGAACGGGCTCCGATCGAAGTCCCGTTCCGCCATCACCCCTGGCGATCCAATGGGCCTGCCGCCCGAGGCGTGGTGGCGCGACGTCGATGTGCCACGCATCAATACCCGTGCGACTGCCTGGGCGGGCCGGCCCGTTGCCCGGGCGTGGGAACATGCGGTTGCGCAGGCGGGACCCGCTCGCCATCGCGCAAGGCCTGTTGTAGGCTCAGTCTTGTCGACCCGGGTTTTGGATGTTCGTCGCAATTTGCGGGAAATGTCGACATTGTCCTGTATTTTTACATAACGCTTTCGGGCGGTTCCGCTGGAGATGCGGGGCGCCTGGATGGCCGTACCCCGCATGGGTTGCCGAGTTGGCCAGAGAGGCCGCTTACAAGGAGAGAGCCGATGACCAGCCACCTCATTTCGCGGGCCGGATTCGCCGTTGCTGCGGCGTTCGTGCTGGGCGGTTGCGTCGCGACGACCGTCCCCGACCACGTTGCGGTGCTGGAGCATCCCGACGCCTTCGAGACGATTGTGGGCGGGGGGCTGGACCCGGCGGCCCGGGACACCCACGACAGGACCATGGCGGAAGCGGTCGCCGCCAGGGGGTCGGTCGATCAGCTGCGTTTCTTGCTCGATCGGGATGTCGAGCTTGAAGGTGGTCTGCATTCCACGGCACCGCTGCTGAACGAGGTGGCGAAGAATCCCGACCACGACCCGGGCAATGCCAAGATGAGGCTGCTCCTGGAGTCCGGGGCCGATGTGAATCGAGCAGACCCCTCGGGGCGCACCGCGCTTCACGAGGCGGCCGAGCACGGGACGGCGGAGCAGGTGCAGCTGCTGCTTGAGAATGGCGCGGCCCTCGATACGGTCGACGAGGAGACGCGAACCCCGCTGTATCTCGCCGCGCGCGATCCGCAGCAGGACCCCGAGGGCCGCAAGGTGCATCTGCTGCTGGACGCCGGGGCCGACCCGAACATCGCCAACAGGTACGGCTGGACGCCGCTCTTGGCGGCAACCGTCCAGGGGGATATGGACGTGGTGCGCTGGCTCGTCGAGGCCGGTGCTGACCAAAGTGCCGTCAACGCGAACGGCTGGACCCTCCTGCATGCCGCGGCGTACAACCGCGATCGGGATTCGCAGCAGGCACGGCTGCGCATGGCGCTCGAGCAGGACGTCGATGTCAACCGACAGACCGAGGACGGCTGGACGGCGCTGCACATCGTCGCTTTGCAGGGAGATGCCGACGCGATGGCCTTGCTGCTTGGGGCAGGCGCTTCTCTCGATCAGCGGAAGAACGATGGCGCGACCGCCCTGTATCTGGCCGCACGCAATCCGGATCAGGATCCTGGCGCGCGAAAGGTTCGTCAGTTGCTGGACGCGGGCGCCAACCCGAACATCGCCCGAAGCGACGATGCCTGGACGCCACTGTTTGCGGCTGCGCGCTACGGGCATGTCGAGGCCGTCGAGCGGCTGCTGGACGCAGGCGCGGAGGTGGATTGGCGGAACAGCCAGGGCTGGACCGCCCTGTATGCCGCCACACGTAAACCGGAGCTGGACCCAGGCGCGCGGAAGGTGCGTTTGTTGCTGGATGCGGGTGCGAATCCGAATATCGCCGGGGGTGACAATGCCTGGACATCACTGCATGCCGCGGCGCGCTACGGGCATGCCGCGGCCGTCGAGTGGATGCTGGACGCAGGCGCGGATGTTGATCGGCTGACCGAAGACGGCTGGTCCGTTCTGCATCTGGTCGCGCGTAACCCGGAGCAGGATCCGGATACGGCGAAGCTGCGTGCGATCCTCGCGGCGGGTGCCGATGTGGATGTTCGGTTCACGAATGGCTCAACACCGCTCAACACCGCTGCCCGTTACGGTGTCGCGGAGCAGGTGCGGCTGTTGCTGGCCGCCGGGGCGGATCCGAATGCGGCGAATGACACTGGCTGGAGTCCGGTGCATCGAGCATCCCGGCACGGCAGTGGCGAACAGCTTGGGCTGGTGTTGGCCGCGGGGGGTGACGCGAATCGTACGAACGCAAACAATTCCACCCCCCTGGCCCTGGTCGGGGATGCCGACCAGGAGCGCAAGCGGCGATATCTGATCGCGGCCGGGGCGCGCCCGCCGCAGCAGGGGTCCCAGGATTCCGCGGTCGGCCAGATGCTGGGTGCGCTGACGGCCGCCGGGATGGGGCGCCGGATGGGTATGTCGAATCAGGATGCCCTGGGTTTTGGTCAGGACATCGCTCAGGGGATCGCCGCCCTGCCTGATGGCCAGTCCGGGCAGGGAGTGACGGCCGGTACCCGGGAGCAGCAGGCACTGGCCGCCTATCGTGCCAGCATTATGGAGACCCGGACTGCGCTGCAGCAGCAAATAGCGGCGCGCTCGGATGGAGGGCACGGCACGCCTGCCGCAACGGCCGGCCAGGGGCAGGAGGAGTGGGAACAGATTCCCGCGCAGCCCACGCCGGTCGCAGCGGATGGCCAGGGTGGCGGCTCGCTGATGGCCGCGTTCGCCGGTGTCTATGCCAGCGAACACACCGATAACCGGTTTGCCCACCATCACTTTATCCTGCGTGAAGACGGCTCCGCCGTGCTGTGCGAGCGGGCCTGCGACAGCTGTATCGGTACGCCGCATGGGCGTGACTGGTATCCGATGCGGAATGCCATCAGCTGGGCGCCATCCATCGACGCCAATGGCGAGGTGGAGGCGTCGCGCGTGAGCCATTTTGGTCAGGTCTTCGACAGCCAGGTGCTGCTGATCGAACAGGCCGATGCCGATCCGCTGCGTCTTCACGTGGTGGAGCGCGACGGGCGCCGCGCGATTCACGGCCCGTATCAGCCGCGCTGGTTCCAGGGTTCCAATACTGCGAATGTGGCGGCGAAGTGCCGCTGAGGCTGCGGGCTCGTACAGCGCGTCTCTGAACGGGGGCGGCTGCACGGGGGGCCGGTCAGACACGCCCCGGGCCATCCGGCGATCCGAATGGCCCGGGGCAGGGCGAGGATTACCGGATCAGCTGCTCGGCGTTCCCGATTCCTTGAATCGACCGAGGGTCGATCGAAACCTGTCTCCGCCGCTCGGTCTCAAAGGCCGTGCGGGTAAAATCCGCGAGTGTCACGTTCCAGATCGAAGTGGATGGTCGTGGGGTGGCCCATCATGAACGTGGGCTGCTGATGCACCTCCGAATCCACGTAGCCTTCCTTGCGTGCCTGAAAGTACTGCTGCGACCAGTTCAGGGATTCCGAGGTACGCCGCTCGAATGGCGTGGTCACATAGTGCTCCAGCTGATCCGGTGCGCTGCCCATGTAGATGTCCGCGCCCTCAGGGTCGGATGTCAGCCGGTACATCGTCTCGGGGTGGACGGGGGTCAGGCATCCTGCGAGAAGCAGGGCTGCAGGCACGATGGCCGCGAGTGCCCTGACGTGAACCGAAAAGTACTTTGCGTGCCCCTTTGCGGGATTCGAGCTCTGTTTCCCCACCACCGCACCCTCCCTGTTGGTTCTTCCGGTTGATCGCAGTATAGCCGCCTTCGCGGCCGCGTTGACGTTGGCGCGCGTGCGCAAGCGCTACCGCGTATGAACCGGTATGCAGTGGCTGTACCTGTGTGTTCCGGGGCAGGTCTTCCTGCGCCCGCCCGGTATTCAGGGCAGCGGGATGAACTCGTGCTCGTCGCCGGGGACCTTCGGGAAGCGGCCGGCCTGCCAGTCTGTTTTGGCCTGTTCGATACGTTCGCGGCGGCTGGAGACGAAGTTCCATTCGATATGGCGCTCGCCGACCGGGGCGCCGCCGACCAGGGCGATGGTCGAGGCCGAGGTGGCGGTGATGGCAATGCCGGGCTGGTCGGAGAAGATCGTCATCGAATGCGTCGGCATGGCGGTGTCCTGCGCGCGCAGCTCGCCGGATACCACGTAGACCGCGCGTTCGTCGGCATCGGGCAGGGTCAGGGTCTGGCCGGGTTGCAGGCGGGCCTCCAGATAGAGCGTCTCGGAGAACACCCGCACTGGCGACTGCACGCCGTAGGCGCTGCCTATCATCACGCGCACGGGGACCCCGTCGACGGTGACGGTCGGGATCGACTGCTCCGGATAGTGATGAAACGCGGGGTCGGTTTCCTCGTCGGTCCCCGGCAGGGCGAGCCAGAGCTGCAGCCCGTGCTGGATGTGTTCCCTGGCACTGATCTCCGGGCGCTCGCGCTCGGAATGGACGATGCCATGTCCGGCGACCATCAGGTTGAGATCCCCGGGCCGAATGGCCTGCAGTGAACCCAGCGAATCGCGGTGCAGGATCTCGCCCTCGAACAGGTAGGTGACCGTCGCGATCCCGATATGCGGGTGCGGGCGCACGTTGATCCCCTCGCCCGCGGGGAAGCGCGCCGGGCCCATGTGATCGAAAAAGATCCACGGCCCGACCATCCGGCGCTGTGCGGTGGGCAGCACCCGGCGCACGGAAAAGCCGCCCAGGTCGTGCTCGCGGGGTTGCAGCACGGCCTCGATGGCCGCGCAGGGGGCCGGCGAGGCGGTACAGGGCTGCTCGGTGCTGTCCAGGGTGTTGCTCATCAGAGGGCTCCGGCTGTCGTGTCGCGCATGGGCTGCAGGGCATGGGCCCATCTCGCCAGTTCCTCCAGCATGCCCCGGGCGGAGTCATCGTGCATCGGTTCAGGCACGAATCGCCGCGCGTCGTCCAGGTGGTTCCAGGGCATCTGGATCATCACGCCCTCCGGGATAGGCATCATCCTGAGGGCCGTCACCATCTGCCGGGCCATCTGTGCCGAGCGCAGCCCGCCGGAGGCGCCGCCGTAGCTCACGAACGCGCAGGGCTTGTAGTTCCACTCGGCATAGACGTAATCGAGGGCGTTGATCAGCGCGGGTGGTGCCGAGTAGTTGTACTCGGGGATCACGAACACGTAGGCGTCGGCACTCGCGACGCTGCGCGACCAGACCCGGGTATGTTCGTGTTCGTACTGCTGTGTGCGCGGATGCTGAGGTTCGTCATAGACTGGCAGCTGGAAGTCCGCCAGGTCGACCCGCTCACTCTGGAACGCGCCGTGTGCGCTGGCCAGGGTATGAAACCAGTCGCCCACCGAGGGGCCGATGCGGCCCGGGCGGGTGCTGGCGATGATCGTCTGAAGCTGCAGTGACATGGGTGTCTCCTGGAGTTTGAAGGCCTGGATTTGGAGGCTTGGGTTTGGGGGCGTGAGTTCGAAGGCCTGGGTTTGGGGGCGGCACCAGCCGCCGCGCAGGTCGAACAGCAGGGCCTCGGCCTCGCCGTTGGTGGTGAACTCAAGCTCGTGCTCCTGGCGGATGGTGGCGCCGTCGCCGGCGGCCATCGTCTGGCCGTTCAGGGTCAGCTCGCCCCGGGTGATCTGTACGTAATAGACCCGGCCCGGGTCCGCCGGAAACCGCGTGGTCTCGTGTGCCAGCCGGAGTCTGTGGATGCAGGCGTCCTGCCGGATGGGCAGCGACCCGTCCCGGCCATCGGGCGAGACCAGCAGGGCGTGCCCGCCGGCGTCGGAAAAACCCTTCTGGGCATAGCGCGGTTCGCCCCCCTTGCGATCCGGGATGATCCAGACCTGCAGGAAGTGCAGCGGATCGCTTGGCGATGCATGTGGATGAGCGGCCCTTTTGCCGCTCTTTCGTGCACGGCTTCCACTACGCTCGCGACCATCACCCAGACCCGGCCGGTGCCCGGCTACTCACCCGAGGCGTTCGAGTCCGCCGACTGGCCGGTCATCGGTTCCAGGATTTCGCGGGCAAACTCGCCTGGTTGCTTGCGGTTCAGCGAGCCGCGCTCGGCCGTGCCGGTCGCCCACGCCTCTCGGGTCTCCGGGTCGCGGAACTGGATGTCGAGCCGGCGCATGTACATCGTGATGTCCCACGCCCAGCGGTCCTGGTAGGTCACCAGCACATCGACATTGTCCAGCGCGTCGCGGCGCGGGCCCGAGGTCGCGTCGTAGTTCATTGCTCGCAACTCCTGGGCGATCACGTGCTCGATCCCGCGTTCATCCGCCGGCAGCTTTTCCACATAGAACCGCTCGGCGGCCGCCAGTCGCTCGGGGTCACCCGAGTCCACATCCAGCGTGGCGCAGCCCGCAAGCATCGCGAGGGCCGCCAGCGCGAGGGCAAGTCGCACCAGGCTAAATCGCATCAGGGGAAAGGGGTGGCATTCATTCATGTCATTCTCTCCATTCGATGTCAGGGTGGCCGCATTCCTTGCGCAGCCGAGGGCGTTTCGGTGACAGGCGGCATGCTCGCGGTGAACCCCTGCGCGGGTCATGTATCCCGGTGCCGTGTAGCCCCCGGGGCCTGCTCGCCGGGGGCGAGACTATCGGATTCCGCCTTCCATCAGGAAATGTTCGGATGCGGGTCCACCCGCGTGATCGCACTGTCGTGCCCCCGAGGCGACCCCTTGGGGCGAATCCCGCGTCGCTGCATCCGAGAGGGCCACAGTCACATGCCCCCGAGCAGGTTCCGGGCGTCCGCAAGTCGGTGTGGCGTTATCCCGTAGCGCGCATGCCGCCGCCACCCCCGCTGCCCGGCGGGGGTGTCCAGACGTTGCGAAAGGCCTGGTGTGTCTTCTTCGGGAGATCGCGGGAGAAGCGCAGCTGCACGCCGGCGTCGGTGCGCACGGCGGTGATCCGGCCGCGCTGCAGCCGGAACTGGCGCGCGACGTCCTCGCAGCCGCGCAGGAACGCGGCCGGCGGCTTGCCGCGCCGCACGCGGGTTGCGCCATCGCGCAGCTCCACCGCAAACACCTGCCGTGCATGCCAGAGCATCAGCGCCAGGCCAAGGCCCAGCAGGGCGAACATAATGAGCAGGGTGAGCAGCATGACGGGTGGTGGTGTCGGACGTGATCTGAGCGGGGACTCAGTGTAGCGCACACCATTCATGCCCCTGCCGCGTGGCGTCTCGAATGGGTGCGGGCCGGCGCTGGCCTCAGCGCTTCAGCATCTCGTCCAGCGGGCGTCGGGGCGTGGGGTGAGGCGTGCCGTACGGGCGGCCCAGCGCGAACAGCAGCTGTGGCTGGCCCCCGCCGAGCCGTTCCGCCAGTTTCGGGCGCCATTCGGCCTGCTGGATCGGCTGATTCAGATAACGCGCGCAGAGCCCGTGGCGCGCGGCCTCGAGCAGTACACGCTGCAGGGCCTGCCCGGCTGTCAGCCACTGCATCGGGCCCTCGATCCCGGTGCCCAGTGCCAGCAGCACCGGGGCGGCCCGGGCCGCGCGGGCCTCGCCCCGGGCCATCGCCCGTGCGGATACCAGATGGCGCACGCTCCAGCGCGTCAGACCGCCGCTCAGGCGGCCGACTGGCAGGCCGTCACCATGGGAGGGTGCGCGCATCCAGTGCGCCAGCTCGCGCCGCCAGGCCGGGTTCTTCCACTGCGCCGCCGTCGCCCCCCGGACCAGATCGGCGACCTCCCCGCAGCATTCCGGGTCCGTGACCGGGCGCAGCCAGGCCCCTTCCTGGCGGGCGGCCTGTACGAGGGTGGCGATGATGTCCGGGGCGGGTGCGTCCGGGCGAAACCGGCCGCGCCAGGAATGGCGCGCGCCGATCCCGTCCCGCAGGGGTGCCAGCTCCTGCCGGTCCGGCCCGCCCTGGTGCCCGGTGAGCAGGCGTACGAACGGGCCGTCGCCCGCCTGTTCCGGGCGCACGTTCAGGCCCTGGCCGTCCGCGGCGGCGGCCACGCGCAGGTTCAGCACCGCGCAGCCACAGCTGATGATGCGCTCGCGCCCGGTCGAGTCGTTTACGGGCAGCGAGCGCGCCGGATCGGTCCAGACCTCGACCCCTGCGCGATCCACGCGGAACCGCCAGGGCTGGGTGTTGTGCGAGGAGGGCGCCTGCGCGGCCAGGCGCAGCCACTCGCGGATGACGGGGTCAATCTCCATGGCGCCAACATACCGCCGCCCTGCGCAGCTGGCGACTGTTGCCGGTGCAGCCGCAAGCAGATCACGACGTTGTGCCTGTCCCGCCCGGGCCGCCGGCGGTGATGGGTCGGAAGTCAGGGGTTACAGCGATCAGCCGGTCAGCCGTCGGTACAAGGCGAAGCCGGCATCGAGGTCGGGGTCTGTTTCATCCAGTGGCGGTGCGCATGGCCGACCCGCAGGTCAGCAAGGTTGAGTCCTTCATGATCGATCTCCGGGCGACACCGGTGCCGAGTCCCCTGCGGGTCTCGATGTCGGGGTATCCGGAGGGTTCAGCCACCAGATGGTGAACAGCAGAAGAGCGGTGGAGATGGGGTAGATCGCGAGGCTCATGCCGGTGGATGGTATGACGATGGCGGCCGGGAGGCCCGCTACCAGCCCGGCCTTGATAGTCAGCGGCACCTTGCGCAATGGCCGGTTCATCAGGCAGGCGCCTGCATAGAGGGCGATCCAGCCCCACAGCCCGGCGATTGCCGCAAACAGGCTTCTGGCTTCAAAGATGATTCGGGCGCGGGTGAAATCCTCTTCGCGGATACCCCGGTCCCGCGCCAGGTGCGAGGCATCGTCGAAGACCGAGCCGAGTCCCCACGCCGTAGAGAAATAGCCGCTGCCCAGCCAGAACAACCAGGCCAGGAACCAGAGAAAAATCACGCTGGAGACGCCCAGTAACACGAGCATGGCGGCCTTCAGGCCTAGTTTCAGGATTCTCATGGCTTACCTCTGGATGCGCTCAGGGCGTTACGAATGGGCGCCCGGAATACGAACAGGGCGCGGACCGTGTACGGCACCAGCAGCGGGAGGCCGAACACCAGCATCCGTTCGAGCTTTGGAGGTGTCCCGTCGGGCATACCCCAGGCAGCCAGGAAGAACACCGGGAAAGGGGCAAGCAGGGCCAGGGCCGCGTAGAACACCCGTGTATCCGGGCGTGCACGGGCACGGGCTCCGAGGATGATCAGGGCGAATAGGGCCGCGTAAACGAAAAGAAAAAGCAGAAACCACGTAAACAACGCCAGTGTGAACATGGGTGGTTACTCCCTGCCTTGTGGAGTGACCGAGGCATCCGGAAGCGCGGTATGCATCTGGATCCAGAGTGCCCCGAGCCGCCCCGGGTACTCCTCCAGGAGCAGCCGGTCACCCTCGCGTACCGATCGGTAGAGCGCACCTCCGACCGTTATCCCGTATCCCCGTTGGGGGCCGTCCCATCCGTCCACGCGCAGGTAACGGCGAGTGCCCCCCCGGCTGCTTGTCTTAGTGGTCTTTTCCTGTACCTCCACCACGTATTGGGCGGGTGCCGCCTGGTCGAACGCCATGTTCACTTCGCGCAGCAGGCCGTAGCTGGTCATCAGGGCACCCAGATAACCCGCCAGGGCCAGCTCGAGCAGGACCAGATGCGTTAGTGACGTGCGGCCGAGCAGTACGATGCTCAGCACCATCAACGAGCCGACCACGACGGCCGCGAGGGTGAGCGCAAGCGGCAGCAGGCCCGCCAGGCTGGCAGGTGCAGGCAGGGGCGAAAACATGATGGGGGCCAGCAGCGCCGTCCCGCCCATCAGCAGGCCCGTACTGGCACCTGCGAACAGCGCCGCCTTCCATGCAAATGGCTCCCTGCGGCCGCGCACCGCGGCGGGAACCTCCGCCTCCAGTGCCGCGGATATCTCGCGCAAGCCCGGCACGAATGCCCGGGCGAGCACGATCGGTCTTGGTTTCTTTCGCCGCCTCGGCGATTTGACCTCCACCCAGATCCGTTCGCGCCGAACCCGGAACTGGCGGAACCGAACGTCCTGCGCTTCGCATTCTTCGAGGAGGCGCAGCATTCGCGCCTGTGTCGTGGCGCAACCCTTGAGGGCGCGGCAGAGGCTTTGCTGGTCCGTGACCAGGTAAAAGGCTCGGTCGAACGCTTGGTTTCCGGTGCGGCAGGCCACGGAGAGGCCAATGGCCGTAAAAGGGTAGTCCCACCAGCGTCGGGCCTTGACGCGAAGCTCGATATCGGGGGCCTGGTCGAAGCCGATGCGTTGCAAAGGGGCGTGACGGCTTTCGGTTTTCTGCTCGCTGTAAAGGGCGTCCTCGGGCGGGTTGCCCATCGGTTTTCCGGTGTGCGGGTTGTTGAATGTCAGGGCCTGCAGTTTCCAGCGGTCCTCCATCCTGTGTCGGTAGCCAATGACCGCCATTCCGATCATCGTGACCAATCCAGCCAGCATCCACATCCGCACGTCCCCTGTGGCAGTGTGTGACCGCGAACCCGTCGGGCCCTACTCGGTGTCGCTCCGGGGTGAGCCGCCCGGGGTCCATTCCGCCTGCATCGCGAACAGATCGACCAGTGCCCGGGCATTCGGATCGTCACAGCCGTGTTGGTCGATGCGCTGCTTCACCTGGGCCTGGATGTCTTCCTGGCCGCGCAGCAGGGTCGCCGCGATCTGCTCTTGGGTGGCTTCGGGGTGCTGGTCCTCCAGCGCCATGACGGAGCGCAGGTAGACCATCTGCTGATTGGCCAGAAACGCGATCATCTGGTCCTCTTCGACTTCCGTGCAGCGCATGGCGGCCGTACCGACGGCGACGAATTGACTCAGGATGGTCAGGATCTCGGGTGGTTCGTCGGCCTCAGCCGGGGCTATCAGACCCATTAACAGCAACCATCCGAGCGTTGCGGCCCCGATGGTCGAAGCGCAAAGGCGGTGCGATCGCGTGCACGAGGCAAGGCCCGGACGGGCCGAACTGGGGCGGGTCTTCTTCATCGTTTCCCTCCCTGGAAACATTGCCAGTACCCTTGATCAGGTGTGCCCCTAATCTAGATGCCAGGCGCGGGACTGTCACCCCTTGGGTTGCCCTCGTGCTGATGGGGGTAGCGGGGCGGCCAGGTTGCCCTGGCCAGGCCGGGCGCGGGCTGCCGCTGCTACAGCGTGTGGCCGGTGAGGTGCTGGTAGAGGGCGAAGCCGGCGTCCCGATCCTGGCAGCGCAGGATGGCGGCGCGGCCGGGTGTGGACGGGTCCGGCTGCAGATGCACGCCGGCCGCCTCGGCGGCGCGGAAATCGGCGTCCTCCAGTTCGAGCTCGCCGAATACCGAGATGACGAAGCCGCCGGGGATCGGCGGGGGCGGGGTGAAGGGTTCGCCGTCTGCCAGTGCGACCCAGGCGGGGATGAACGCCGGGCCGTAGAAGTCGAAGAAGCCGTTGGAGCCGCGCAGGTGGGCCTCGATCGGTCGCCCGCCGATCATCTCGATGTTGCAGATGCCGCTGTAGCCGGCCAGGTTGCGCCGCACCCAGTCGGCGATCCATGGCTCCACTTCGGGCACGGCGGCGCCGATCTCCCAGTAGATCGGACGCGCGGCGTCCTTCTCGTCCGAGCCGCGGGTGTGGGCGAACCAGCGCACCTCGCCGTCCTCCACCAGGCAGTCGGTGCTGGTGTGGGCTCCCTCCAGGCGCTGGCACCAGAAGCTGCCGGGCTCGGCCGGTACCTCGCCGGCGGGCAGGGCGCGGGCATCCAGCCCCATGCCGGCGAGGTTGGTGATCGGCTTCACGAACACCGTGTCCGCCGCCCCTAGGCCCAGGTCCGTGGGCGCGACGCCGCAGGGCGCGGCCGTCAGGCCCGCATCCAGGGCCAGGCGCAGCTTGTCGTAGACGTGACGATGCGCGGGATTTAGCCGCCAGGCGGCGGCGTCCGACACCGCCACCTCCCGGCGCGGCTCGGGCCGGAAGATGTGCCGGCGCTCGGGCAGGACGCCGACGAAGGGCACGCTCAGCCTGCCTCCGGCAGGCGTTGTTCGTGCCCGGCGTGCAGGCGTTCCACCTCGCACAGCAGCGACTTGAACGCGGGGAAGCCGCTGATCGGGTCGAGGTTGCGGTCGTCGGTCAGTTCGTTGACGTTGGCGTGGTTCCAGCCGTGCTGGCAGTGCGCCACACCGGGCTTGATGCGGTCGGTGACCTTTGCCACGAAGGCCACCCGCCCGCGCGGCGAGCGCACCTCCACGGTGTCGCCATCGGCGATGCCGCGCGCCGCGGCATCCTCGGGGTGCAGCTCCACCAGCGGCTCCGGCATCGCCCGGCGCATGCGCTCCAGGTACTGGTGCTGCGAGTGGGTGGCGTGCTTGTGGCGGGCCCCGCTGGTCAGAATCAGCGGGTAGTCCCGGGCGAGTGCTGGCGTGGAGACCGGGCTCTCGGCGGGTTCGCGCCATTCCGGCAGGCCGTTGTGCCCGGCCGCGCGCAGCTCGGCGGAATCGAACTCCACCTTGCCGCTGACAGTGCGGAATCCGTGCAGCCGGTATTGGCGGTCACCGTCCTCGAAGCCATGCTCGACCATGTCATCCAGCGCCTTGGCGAATACCGTCACCCCATCCGGGTCGTTGTACACCTGTTCGCGGATGGTCTCGGGGATGCCCGCGGCGGCCTCGGCCCAGCAGGCCTCCAGGTCGCCGTTCCAGAACTGCTCGCCCATGCCCAGGCGCACGCCCAGCTCGAGGAACACCTCACCGTCGGCGCGCGCCTCGCCGCGCGGGGCCACGGCCCGATGGCGATAGCGCAGTTCGCCGCGGAAGTTGCAGCCGGGATAGGCGATCAGCGCCGGGCGCTCGAGGCTGGTGGCGGCCGGCAGCACGATGTCGGCCATGCGCGTGGCCGGGTTGTGGAAGAAGTCGGATGCGGCGAAGAAATCCAGTGCCCCCAGGGCCTGTTCCATGCGTTTGGAGTTCGGCCACATTGCGGTGTTGATGCCCATGGCCAGCAGCGCGCGGATCGGTTGTGGGCGGCCTTCGAGGATGGCATCCGGCAACAGCATGCTCTGCGCGGCCGGCCAGTGGGCCGTCCATACCGGGAAGGTCTCGTCGCCGATGCGCGGCGGCAGATTCTGCTTGCAGTGGTCGAACAGGTCGATCGGCTTCGGCGTGACCTTGTCGTTGAAGAAGCGGTTGCCACCCTCGCGGTCGATATTGCCGGTGATCGCCGCCAGCAGGATCACCGCGCGGTGATTCTGGAAGCCGTTGGAATGCTGCACGGTGGCGGTGGGCGAAAGCATGATCTGCGCCGGGGCGCGGGTCGCGTAGAGCTCGGCGGCGCGCTTCAGGTCGGCCTCCTCGATGCCGCAGATCGCCGCCACCCGCTGCGGCGGGAATTCCGCCACGTATTCACGAAAGGCCTCCACCCCGTTGCCCCATTCGTCGAGGAAGGCCTGGTCCTGCCAGCCGTTCTCGAAGATCAGGTGGTGCATGCCCAGCGCGAGCGCCCCGTCGGTGCCCGGGCGGATCTGCAGGTGCACCTCGGCCTGCTCCGCCAGCGGGGTCACCCGCGGGTCCACGACCACGGAGGCGCAGCCGGGGCGTGCCGCGGCCAGCGCATGCTGATGGAACGGAGGGATGGACCCGCGCGGGTTGGTGGACCACACCAGCAGGCAGCGCGTCGCATCCGAGGCCACGGTGGAGGAGGTCTTGATCTTGGTGCCGAAGGTCACCTTCTCCGCCACCTTGGTGGCGGAGAAGCAGCAGCCGCTCTCGGTCAGGTAGTTGGGCGAGCCGAAGGCATGCGCCAGGCGTTGCAGCTGCGGCCGCGCCTCCTTGGTGTAGCCGGCGAAGAACGCGGCCGCCGGGGCACCGTGCGCGTCCCGGGTCGCGCGCAGGCGCTCGGCGATGGTGTCCAGCGCCTCGTCCCAGGAGATGCGCTCGAACTCGCCGCTGCCGCGCGGTCCGGTGCGCCGCAGCGGGTACAGCAGGCGTTCGGGATGGTTGCGTCGATCCAGCTGCACGTAGCAGCGCGGACAGTCGGGGCCGTCGATCTTCACCGGCTCGCCGGCGGCATCCAGGGTGACGTCGATCGCGCAGTTGGCGTCGCATTCGTAGCAGGTGCTTTTCACCGTCGCCATCACCGGGGGCATCTCGTCTGGGTAACCGAAAAAGGAATTCGAGTATGCAAAGCGGCAGGGGGCCTGGCGAACAACGCCACGAACCCCGGGGGTGACGCGGATCGCCATGCCGCGGCGAGGGGCGGGATTCGCAGGGGGCCGCCACAGATCGATGGGGCGGGGCGGACTGTGCGGGGGTGGCGGCTGGTTCGCCGGACAATCTCAACAACCGGCTCCGGAGGGCATGAAGGAACCTTCGCGCGCATCCTTAATCCTCTACCTGAGGGTTTTCGCCTCACGGCCCCGCCCGGCCTCAGTCGCGACGAACCGCGCTGGAGCGAGGCTGCACATAACGGGAAGGCCTATCCGGGTTGTCCACCAGCAAGGAGAAACGCTTGTGCCCAGGGAACATGAAGGGTCGGAACCGGTTCGCAGCTCACGCATGGGCGATCCGCTGGTGGTGGGTATCAGTGTCGGCTTTGTCCTGCTCTTTCTTGCGGCCTCGTTGTTCGACATGGATGCGGTCGCTCGAGGTATCGGCGAAGGCTTCGCATCGACGGCGCGCTTGTTGGGTTCCTACTTTCAGCTCTTGTTGCTGCTCACCTTTGTAACCGCCCTCGGCTTGCTGTTTACACCCGCGGCCGGTGCCCGAATTGGGGGTCTGCCGCAGCCGGAGATGAGCCGTTTTCGCTGGATCTCGATCATCCTGTGTACGCTGCTGGCGGGTGGCGGCGTCTTCTTTGCTGCGGGGGAGCCGGTTTACCATTTTCTGGTTACGCCGCCGAGCTTTACGACCGAAGCCGGCACGGCCGAGGCGGTCGCCCCGGCGCTGGCGCAGTCGTTCATGCACTGGGGCTTTCTGGCCTGGGCCATCCTCGGCGCCCTGACGGCGATTGTGCTGGCACATGCGCATTACAGTCGCGGGCTTCCGCTGCGTCCGCGCAGCCTGCTGGTTCCGGTTTTTGGCGAACGCGCAATGCGCGGTGCGTTCGGCAGCCTGGTGGATGCGATCTGCATCATCGCCGTGGTGGCCGGGACCGTGGGCCCTATCGGATTCCTGGCGACCCAGATGACCTTCGGGCTTGACGAGCTCTTCGGGGTAGGCGGCGGTTTCGGGGTTCAGCTGACCATTCTCGGTGGACTGGCCGCACTGTACGTAACATCGGCGGTAACCGGTATCCACCGAGGAATCCAGCTGCTGTCGCGCCTGAATGTGCTGCTGGTGCTGGCGATCGGGGCTGTCATCCTGGTGTTCGGCCCCACGCTTTTCCTCGTCAACAGCTGGTTCTCCGGCTTCGGGGCTTACGCGGATTCGTTTCTTGCCATGGCGACGCAGACGGCCGAGACCGCGCCGGACTGGTGGATGCAATGGTGGACGGTGTTTTTCTTTGCCTGGTTTCTTGGCTACGGGCCGTTGATGGCCGTGTTCGTGGCACGCATCTCGCGGGGGCGCACGATCCGCGAGATGATCCTGGCGATTGCCGTGATCGCACCTGTTGCGACCACTGTATGGTTCACCCTGCTTGGCGGTGCGGGGATTCATGCCCAGCTCCATGGCGTGTTCGATCTGACCGAGGCGCTGAACGACTTCCGTTTCGATATCGCCACCCTGACCGTGGCCCAGGCACTGCCGGGCGGATTGCTGATGGCGGTTGCGGTTCTCCTGCTGACGACGCTGTTCGTTGCCACCACCGGGGACTCGATGAGCTACTCCATCGCCGTCGTCAGCACCGGCCACGATGACCCGCTCCCGGGATTGCGGGCTTTCTGGGGCCTGGCAATGGCGCTGATGGCCGGCGTGCTGCTCTACATGGGCGAAGGACAGATCAGCGTGCTGCAGCAGTTTATTGTCCTCACTGCGATCCCGGTATCGCTGATCCTGCTGCCTTCGCTCTGGACCGGGCCCCGCGCGGCGTACGCGCTTGCGCGCGAGCAGGGCCTGATCGCGCCGCTTCCCGGTCCTGGCACAGCACGCCCGCCCGGGTAGAACGCCCGCCCGGGTAACTGCAGCGAGTCACCATGCCGCGACCCCGTCATGGCGGTTGTCGCCGGTTCCCCATGGTTTGTCGCAAGAGACTTCACAGCGCCATGGTGTGTTTGCAGATGTTCGGGTGCGAGTTTGGGCCTCGGGTCGCGGGCCGAACGGAACGTGGGGCGGCGGGACTTGGGAGGGGTGCGCGCGGTGTGGTTTCCGCTGGCGAGGCGGGCGTGGGTCACAAACCCGGGTGTGGCCCGGCCCAATACGGGAACGGATGGATCGGAAACTCGCTCGCAACAGGGACCGTTCGGCTGCTGTTTGATAGAACAGGGCTATCGACAAGATGGAGAATATCAACTGGCGCCAATCGGCGCTGGGGCCTACCTTCTAGGACAGAAGGGCAGCCCGTCGCCGCCGAGCCGATCACGGCCGGTGATGGAAGTAAACGGGGCCCTCTCGGAATGCCAGCGGCGCTACGCGGCGACTGCGTTCCGACATCAATCACGCTCAACGCAGCGAAATGGAGAAACGATATGGGTGAGCATCAGAACATGGGCAAATGCCCGGTCATGCACGGCGGCCAGACGACATCGGGGCACTCGGTAACGGAGTGGTGGCCGGATTCGCTGAACCTGGACATCCTGCATCAGCACGACCGCAAGACGAACCCGATGGGTGAGGACTTCGACTACCGCGAAGCCGTCAAGAACCTCGATTTCGATGCGCTGAAGAAGGACATGCACGCGCTGCTGACGGACAGCCAGGATTGGTGGCCGGCGGACTGGGGCCACTATGGCGGTCTTATGATCCGCATGGCCTGGCACGCGGCGGGCACCTACCGCATTGCCGATGGCCGTGGTGGTGGCGGCACCGGCAATCAGCGCTTTGCGCCGCTGAACAGCTGGCCGGACAACGTGAGCCTGGACAAGGCCCGGCGGCTGCTGTGGCCGATCAAGAAGAAGTACGGGAACAAGGTCAGCTGGGCGGATCTGATAATCCTGGCCGGCACTGTGGCCTACGAGAACATGGGGCTGCCGTCGTTCGGTTTCTCCTTCGGCCGCGAGGACATCTGGCACCCGGAGAAGGATATCTACTGGGGTGCGGAGAAGGAGTGGCTGGCGCCTTCCGACGAGCGCTACGGCGACGTGGACAAGCCGGACACCATGGAAAACCCGCTGGCCGCGGTGCAGATGGGCCTGATTTACGTGAACCCGGAGGGCGTGAACGGCAAGCCCGACCCGATCAAGACCGGCCAGCAGGTCCGCGAGACCTTCGCTCGTATGGCGATGAACGACGAAGAGACCGCGGCGCTGACCGCGGGCGGCCACACCGTGGGCAAGTGCCACGGCAATGGCGATGCCGGCGCGCTGGGCCCGGCGCCCGAAGGCGCCGATGTCGAGGAGCAGGGCTTCGGCTGGAAGAACCCGCACATGCAGGGCAAGGCGGCCAATGCCGTGTCGTCCGGTATCGAGGGCGCCTGGACCACCAACCCAACCCGGTTCGACATGGGCTATTTCGATCTGCTGTTCGGCTACGAGTGGGAGCTGAAGAAGAGCCCGGCTGGCGCCTGGCAGTGGGAGCCGGTGGACATGAAGGAGGAGGACAAGCCGGTTGATGCCAGCGACCCCTCTATCCGCCATAACCCGATCATGACCGACGCCGACATGTCAATGAAGATGGATCCGAAATACCGGGCCATCTGCGAGAAGTTCATGGCGGACCCGGAATACTTCCGCGACTGCTTCGCCCGCGCCTGGTTCAAGCTGACCCACCGCGACCTGGGGCCGAAGACGCGCTACATCGGTCCGGAGGCGCCGCAGGAGGACCTGATCTGGCAGGACCCGGTGCCGGCCGGCAACACCGACTACAGCGTGGAGGCCACCCGGCAGAAGATCGCCGAGAGTGGTCTGAGTATCGCCGAGCTGGTCAGCACGGCCTGGGACAGCGCCCGGACCTTCCGTGGCTCCGACATGCGCGGCGGTGCCAATGGCGCCCACATCCGTCTGGCGCCGCAGAAGGACTGGGAGGGCAACGAGCCCGAGCGTCTGGCGCGTGTGCTCAAGGTCTACGACAAGCTCTCCGCCGAGACCGGTGCCAGCGTGGCCGATCTGATCGTGCTGGGCGGCAGCGTGGGGATCGAGCAGGCTGCGCGAGCGGCCGGTCACGACATCCTGGTGCCGTTCATCCCGGGCCGGGGTGACGCCAGCGCGGAGATGACGGATGCCGACTCCTTCGCGCCGCTGGAGCCGCTGGCGGATGGTTTCCGCAACTGGCAGAAGAAGGACTACGTGGTCAAGCCGGAGGAGATGCTGCTCGACCGCGCCCAGCTGATGGGCCTGACCGCGCCGGAGATGACCGTTCTGCTGGGCGGGATGCGCGTGCTGGGCACCAACCATGGTGGCAGCAAGCACGGCGTGTTCACGGACCGGGAAGGCCAGCTGACGAACGACTTCTTCGTCAACCTGACCGACATGGCCTACACCTGGAAGCCCGCGGGCAACGGCGTGTACGAGGTGCGCGATCGCCAGAGCGATCAGGTTAAGTGGACCGCCAGCCGCATCGACCTGGTGTTCGGCTCCAACTCCATCCTGCGCAGTTATGCCGAGGTGTACGCCCAGGACGACAACGAGCAGAAGTTCGTGCAGGACTTTGTGAAGGCCTGGACCAAGGTGATGAATGCGGACCGCTTCGACCTGGAGCAGTACCAGCAGTAGTCACAGCCCGATCCGGGGCGGGCGCAACGTCCCGTCCCTGAACGAGAACGCCCGGGGGCAACCCCGGGCGTTTTTTTGTGGGCGAGGGCCGCGCGCTGGCCCTGTGCCGCCTTGCTGCTACAGCCAGCCACGGCGGCGGAAGAAGTACAGCATCCCCGCGACCACCGAGAGCATGACCAGCCAGACTACGGGATAGCCGTAGTAGGTGTAGAGCTCGGGCATGGACCAGGGGCTGTCCGGGTTGTCGAAGTTCATGCCGTAGATACCGACCAGGAAGGTCAGCGGGATGAAGATGGTGGCAATGATGGTGAGTACGCGCATCACGTCGTTGGAGCGCTGGTTGATCGCGGACATGTAGGCCTCGATCAGGGTGGCGGCCATCTCGCGGTAGGACTCCAGCAGATCCATGATCTGGATGGTGTGGTCGTGGGCATCGCGCAGATAGGGGAACAGCTCCGGCGTGAACGGCTCCAGGTCGTCGCGCATCAGGCGGGCGATCACGTCGCGCGTTGGCCAGAGCTGACGGCGCAGCACGAGGAGCTCGCGGCGCAGGATGTGGATCTGGTTCAGGGTATTCCGGTCGGGCTGGTCGAGAACGGTCTCCTCCAGGGTCTCCAGGCGACCGCTGATGTGTTCCAGCACCGGGAAGGCCTGGTCGATGACGGTGTCCATCAGGGCATAGGCGAGGTAGGCGGCGCCCAGACGGTTGAAGTTGCGGTTGGCGCTGCGCATGCGTTCGCGGATCGGGGCGAAGGGGTCGTGTTCGCCGCTGTGTACGCTGATGACCACACGCTCGCCCACCATGAAGACGTTGACCTGGTCCAGCTCGACGCTGCCGTTGTGATGGCGCGGCTGGCGCAGGATCGCGACCAGTTGCCCCTCGAAGAAGTCCACCTTGGGGCGCTGGCCCTGGTGGCGTACGTCCTCCAGCGCCAGCGGGTGCAGCCCGAAGGCCTCGCCCATGGCATGCAGTTGCTGCGAGCTGGGAGTGCCCTGCAAGTGCAGCCAGACCAGCCCGCCCGCGTGGGCACCAGCGCCGTCCCTGAGGGTGCGCTGCGCGTCCAGCTCGGAGAGCTGTTCGTGGTGATAGTGCCAGGCCGACACGGTGGCGTCGCCGGTGTGCGGGTGTTCACTGGCGTGGGCGCCGTGGCCTGGGGCGGCACCGGGCTTGAGGTAGGTCTTTTCAAACAGGCGGGTCATCGCGGCTCCCGAAGCATTGGGCTGTGCCCAGTATAGGGGCGCGATTATTCGTGCGCGTGGGGTACAAGTCTGGCAGTCTGGTCAGCGACTGAACGGCCCGGATTCGGGCGAGTCCCACGGGTGAGGAAGGAGGAGTGCGATATGGAATTGAAGACTATGCTGGTGCCGGTGGATGGTTCCGCCAACGCCTGGCGTGCGGTGGAGGTGGCCGCGGATCTGGCCGCCAAGTATCAGGCGCGGGTGGTACTGGCCAGCGTGCTGCTGCAGGGCGAGGTGCCGCCGCATATCCGCAAGCTTTCCGATCTTCCGGACCCGGATGATCCGCCCCTGGCGATGGGTGGCGCGGCGGTCGGCTCCGCGGTGCCGCCAAAGGTGCTGCGCGATATCGCCAGGAAGCTGGTGGAACAGGCGCACGAATACTTCACCGATCTGGGCGTAACCGACATCGAACACCACATTGAGGACGGCTCGCCGGCCAAGGTGATCCTGCAGCAGGCCGAGTACCACGACGTGGACATGGTGGTGATGGGTTCGCGCGGACTGGGCGGGCTGCAGGGCCTGCTGTCCGGCAGCGTGTCGCACAAGGTGCAGCAGCTGGCGCGCTGTATCGTGGTCACGGTGAACTGAGACCGGTATTGCTGCGATGTCGCGGCTGTCGGTCGACTTGCACGAGTGCTTTCGCAATGGGCGTCGCATTGACGCCGAGCTGAACGGCGCCATCGAACAGGCCTGCGACAAGCGCATCAAGACGGTGGAGATTATCCACGGCAAGGGCAGCGGGCAGTTGAAGAAGCGCGTGCTGCGGTTCCTGCAGCAGCCGGACATCAAGGCCCGCTACCACCGCCTCGAGAAGGACTCGAAGAACCACGGCCGCCTGTTCGTGCATTTCCGGCACTGATCCACACCCCCTCCTTGAACCCCGCCCCGTAGGAGCCTGCTTGCAGGCGAAGCTCCTGCCCACATTTGACTCTGGCAGGGACATTCGCTGGCAAGCAGGCTTCTACGGGGGAGGGTGGCGCTCGCCCAGCTTGCGGTCGGCGAGTGCATAGCCGAGGTCGATCATCTCGGTGGCGCGGTGGAAGTCGAACACCCCGCAGGCGTTGACCGGGACCTCGATCAGGTGCTCCGGGTTGTAGGCGGCGATGCGAAAGCGCGCGATCGTGCCCTGCATGGCCTCGATGGAGTGGGAGACGATGTCGATCAGCCCCAGTGCGCGGGCCTCCTGTTCGCGGCTCAGGCTCGGGTCGGTCTCGCCCAGGCCCAGCTTGTCCTGCCAGTCCTGCAGCCAGGTTCCGACTCGGTCGGGCAGGGCCTCGGCCAGGCGGTGGTTCAGCAGGCCCCGGTTATCAGGTGCGCCCACGTTCGGGTCGGAAGCCCCGGTGCGCTCGGGGCGGATCAGGTCTTCGCCGACGCGGCCGTTCAGGCTGACCGCCAGGGTGATGTCGGTGTCGTCGTTCAGAGTCGGGGCGATCGGGACCGGGTTCAGCAGGCCGCCATCCACCAGCAGCCGCCCCTTGTGGCGCACCGGGGTGAACACGGTGGGGATGGCGATGGACGCGCGGATGGCGTCGAACAGAGAACCGGTGTTCAGCCAGACCTCGCGTTCGCGCTCGATGTCGGTGGCCACGGCGGTAAACGAGATCGGCAGCTGTTCGATGTCGGTGTCGCCGAGCATGTCGCGCAGCTTCTCGATCAGGCGCTCGCCGCGAATCAGGCCGGCGCCACGAAAGGAGAAATCCAGTAGCCGCCAGACATCCTGGCGGCGCAGGGTCTTCACCCAGGCCTCGTAGGCGTCCAGCTGGCCGGCCGCGTAGATGCCGCCGACGACCGCGCCCATGGAAGCGCCCGCGATGGAGCGGATCTGGTAGTCCGAGTGTTCCTCCAGCCAGCGGATCACGCCGATCTGCGTTAGGCCGCGGGCGCCGCCGCTGCCAAGGACCAGGGAAATGGACTGGGGCTTTCGCGTCATGGTGGCCGTCGTGCCTGTCTGGGGTGATGGGGGAAACGCGCCGATCGCTTTGCGGAGCTGCCGTATCCGGTTTGTCTTGAGGAAATGTTGGGGGTGTGACGGGTTTTTTCCAGCGTAGAGACCTGGTTCCAACGAATGGGTCTCCTGGCAGGGGGGCTGCTTGCAGGCGGACGCCCCTGCCGGCGTTCGACTCTGGCGGGGACTTCGCCTGCAAGCAGGCTCCTACCGGGGGGTATGCGGCGATGGGGGCTATACGGGGGAGCGGTTCGGGTCCAGGAGGTGATCGTGCAGGGTCTGAGCGGCCTCGCCGGCAGGTTCTTCCACCCGTAGCTGCCAGACGTGGGCCGGGTGATCCGGTGACCATTCGCTGAAGACCACCAGCCCGGCGTACGGGCCGCACCCGCGGATGGTGCCCAGCGTCAGGCGGCCTTCGGCATCGCCGTACAGGTGCACCTCGAAATCGGGGGCGGGTGGTGGCAGCCTCCAGTGTCCGTCGCGGCCGGTCTCGCGGAAGGCTTCGTCGGAGGGTTCGGCATCGTCGCCGAAGTGGCGGCGCAACAGCGGTACCGACAGCCGGTGCGGGAGGCCCAGTACGGTCTCGATGCCGCTGCGGCCGTGGTCCACCGCCTGGGCGGCGGATTCCAGCGGGTCCCGTGGTCCAAGCCAGTGTTTCAGGATCTTGCGCATGTGGGGATGATCGGTGACGCCGTTGCCGGTCTGCAAGCAGGGCGTTTCACGGAGTGGTTTGGACGCGGGCGGTGGGCAGCGTTACCGTGCAGGGAGTCGCGACCACAGGAGAGTCTCATGGGCTTCGCATTGTCCGATATGCAGCTGTCGAGTTCCGCGTTTGGCCCCGGGCAGCCGATCCCGAAGCGCCATACCGGCGAGGGCGCGGATACGTCGCCGGCATTGCAGTGGCGGGGCGTGCCGCAAGGCACCCGGTCGCTGGCGGTGATCTGCCACGATCCGGACGCGCCACTGGTCCAGCCGGGCACCTACGGCTTCGTGCACTGGGTGCTGTACAACCTGCCACCGGATCTGGACGGCCTGCCCGAGGCGACCGATCTGGGCGCGACGGGCCAGACGGATTTTGGTCGCACCGGCTATGGCGGGCCGATGCCGCCCGAGGGCCACGGCAAGCATCACTACTTCTTCTGGCTGCTGGCGTTGGACGCCGACCTGCAGCTACCGCCGGGGTTGACCCTGTGGCAGTTCCTGGAACACGCCGAGCCCCACGTCATCGGCATGAACCGGCTGGTGGGTACCTACCAGCGCGGCTAGCCCTGGGCTCACAATATCTTGTTGTGGGAGCGTGCTTGCACGCGAATGCCTCCTGCCATAGTCCGGCTCGGGCAGGCGCTTCGCCGGCAAGCCGGCTCCCACAAGGCAGCAGCCATGAAAAAGGCCCGGACCGAGGAAACTCGGGCCGGGCCTTTGTGCGTTCCCGGGCGGGTGCCGGGGCGGCGTCAGTCGCTTAGTAGCGGTAGCCGAAGGCCTTTTCGAACTTGTCGGCGAACTCTTCGGCGGTGAAGTGGTGGTTCTGGGTGCCGGAGTGGGCGATCTTGATCGAGCCGATCAGCGAGGCGATGCGGCCGGTGGTTTCCCAGTCATAGCCCTTTTCCAGGCCGAACAGGATGCCGGCGCGGTAGGAGTCGCCACAGCCGGTCGGGTCCTTGATCGCGGCCGGTTCGACCGACGGGATGGTGATCTTCTTGCCGCCGGTGTAGATGTCGGAGCCGTCGCCGCCACGGGTGACGATCATCGCGTCGACCATCTCGGCCAGCTGTTCCAGGCTCATGCCGGTGCGGTCGGCGGTGAGCTGCGCCTCGTAGTCGTTGAACGCGGCGTAGGTGGCGTTTTCCATGAAACGCTTCAGGTCGTCGCCGTCGAACATCGGCAGACCCTGGCCCGGGTCGAACATGAACGGGATGCCGGCCTCGGCGAACTGCTGGGCGTGCTCGATCATGCCGTCACGGCCGTCCGGGGAGACGATGCCGACCTTGATGCCGTCGGCCTCGGTGACCTTCTGCTGGTGCGAGAAGCCCATTGCGCCCGGGTGGAACGCGGTGATCTGGTTGTCGTCCTGGTCGGTGGTGATGAAGGCCTGACCGGTGTAGGTGTCCCGCAACTCCTTGACGAACTTGCGCGAGATACCGTGCTTGTCCATCCAGTCGGCATAGGGGGCGAAGTCGCCGCCCACGGTGGCCATGATCGTCGGGTCCGCGCCCAGCAGCTTCATGTTGTAGGCGATGTTGCCGGCGCAGCCGCCGAACTCGCGGCGCATGTCCGGGACCAGGAAGGACACGTTCAGCATGTGCACCTTGTCCGGGAGGATGTGGTTCTTGAAGCGGTCGGGGAACACCATGATGGTGTCGTAGGCCATGGACCCACAGATCAGAGCGGACATGTTGACTCCTTGCGTTGTTGAAACGGGTTGGCGTGGCGTCCGAAAAAGACGGCGCAGTGGCCTGGCGGCGCGCGATTTCGGGGTTCGCTGCGCGCTCGCAACAGGCCGGACGGTGCGCATAGGGTAAATATTTGGGCGCAAAACAACAAATCGGGGCCGGATCGCGAGCCGCGTCGGGCGTGCCTTTTGGTACCGGTGATTCCGGCCGGAGCGCAGCGTAGAGCCGGAATCACCTGCAGCCAGCAATGCCCAGGCGTGGCGCCCGATCCTGGCCCAACGCCATGCCGGGGGCTTTGTGGCAGCATTGGGGTATTGCCGCGAGCGAGGGCCTGTCCGATGAATCCGCGCGTACTGATTCCGATCCTGATCATTCTGCTGTTGCTGCTGAGCCTGTGGTCCATGAGCCTGGACGGTGATGGCGGCATCCTGCCAAGCGCGCCCGAGCCGGGTGCCGCGACGCCGCCGACCACGCACGTGGTGGCCGCCCCCGCATGAGCGCGTCCCCGGCTCCTGTGCCCACGCGGGAGGTGATCTTTCGCGCGGCGGGGGTGACCAAGGTCTATTGCATGGGCGAGGTGACCATCCATGCCCTGCGCGGGGTGGACCTGGAGCTGTACACCGGCGAACTGGTGGTGATGCTGGGGGCCTCGGGCTCCGGCAAGTCGACGCTCTTGAACATCATGGGTGGGCTGGACACCGCGACCGAGGGCGAGGTGCGCTACCGCGATCAGGACTTGGCGCAGGCCTCCGAGCGCACGCTGACGGCCTTTCGCCGTGACCATGTCGGCTTCGTGTTCCAGTTCTACAACCTGATCGCCAGCCTGACGGCGCGCGAGAACGTGGCGATCGTCACCGAGATCTCGCGCGACCCGATGCCACCGGAGGAGGCGCTCGCGCTGGTCGGGCTGGAGGACCGGATGGATCACTTCCCCTCGCAGCTCTCCGGCGGTGAGCAGCAGCGCGTGGCGATTGCCCGCGCCATCGCCAAGCAGCCGGCGGTGCTGCTGTGCGACGAGCCGACCGGCGCGCTGGACTCGAAGACCGGCATCCGCGTGCTGGAGGTGCTGCAGCATATCAACGAGCGCCTGGACACGACGGTGGCGATCATCACTCACAACGCGGTGATCGGCGAGATGGCGGACCGGGTGATCCACCTGAGCGACGGGCGCGTGAGCGAGATCCACGAAAACGCCACGCGCCAGTCGCCGGCCGAGCTGCACTGGTAGCGACGGCGTCTGACCATGCGCGCGCTGAACCGCAAGATCCTGCGTGATCTCGGCCACCTGAAGGGGCAGGCGGCCGCGATCGCGCTGGTGATCGCCAGCGGCGTGATGACGCTGGTGATCGCGGTCACCAGCCTCGACGCCCTGACGATCACCAAGGACCGCTTCTACTCGGAATACCAGTTCGCCGACGTGTTCGCGGAGATCAAGCGCGCGCCGGAGAGTGCGGTGGAACGCTTTCGCGATACGCCGGGGATCAACCAGATCGAGACCCGGGTGCAGGCGCCGGTGCGCCTGGAGGTCGCCGATTTTGACGACCCGATCCGCGGCACCGTGCTCTCGATACCGGACGGGGGCGAGCCACTGCTGAACCGGCTCTACCTGCGCGAGGGGCGGCTGCCGGAGGCCGGGCGCGAGCGCGAGGCGGTCGTCAGCGAGGCCTTCGCGGAGGCCCACGATCTGCGGGCCGGCGACTCCCTGCGCGCGATCATCGACGGGCGCCTGACCGATCTGCAGATCAGTGGCATCGCGCTGTCGCCGGAGTTTGTCTATCAGATCAGCCCCACCGACCTGCTGCCGGACTACGAGCGCTACGGCATCCTGTGGATGAACCGCCGCGCGCTGGCTGCCGCCTACGGGATGGAGGGGGCATTCAACTCGGTGGCCGTGAGCCTGGAGGCGGGTGCGGACCCGGCCCCCGTGATCGAGGCAATGGACCGGGAACTGTCGCGCTACGGCGGCATGGGGGCCTATGGTCGCGACGACCAGTTCTCGCATCGCTTTCTGTCCGAGGAGCTGACCCAGCTGCGCGCCCAGGCGGCGATCCTGCCGACCATCTTCCTGGCCGTTGCGGCCTTTCTGCTGAACGTCGTCGTCGGCCGCATCATCCGTTCCCAGCGCGAGCCGATCGCCGTGCTCAAGGCCTTCGGCTACGGCAACGGCGCGATCGCCGGGCACTATGCCCTGCTGACCGGCGGCATCGTGCTGGTGGGCTGCGCGCTGGGCCTCGCATTCGGGGCCTGGGCCGCGCAGGGGCTGGCCGGGATCTACGCCGAGTACTTCCGTTTCCCGGAGATGAGCTTTCGCCTGCAGGGCTGGGTGATGGTGCTGGCGGTGGGTGTGGCCATGGGCGCGGCGATGCTCGGCACCTTCCGCGCGGTCTGGCAGGCGGTGCGCATGCAACCGGCCGAGGCTATGCGGCCGCCGGCCCCGGAACGTTTTCATCGCGGCTGGCTGGAGCGCTCGGCGGCCTGGGGCGCGTTCGACCAGCCGACCCGGATCATCCTGCGCAACCTCGCGCGCCACCGGCTTAAGTCTGTGCTGTCGGTGATCGGCATCGGCCTGTCCGGGGGGCTCCTGCTGATGGGTGCCTACCAGCTGAACGCGGTGACCCAGATGCTGGACACCCAGTACGGGCAGGTGCTGCAGATGGACATCGACCTGCAGTTCACCGATCCCGTGCCGGCGCGTGCGGCCGGCGAGCTGCGCCACGAGCCGGGCGTGCTGGCGGTGGAGACGTTCCGCGCGGTGCCGGTGCGGCTGGTCGGCGTGAACCGCGAGGAGCGTGTGCGCCTGCTGGGACTGGATGCCGAGCCGCGCCTTCGGCAGTTGCCGATGGGCGGCGGACGCGGCCGGCTGCCGGATGAAGGCATCCTGCTAACCGACTACCTGGCCGAACAGCTTGGGCTGCGCGTGGGCGACCCGGTCGAGGTGGAGATCCTGGAGGGCCGCCGCCGCACGGTCACGGTGCCGCTGGCCGGCGTGGTGGATGAGCCCATCGGTGTCGGCGCCTATATGTACCGCCCGGCGCTGAACCGTCTGATCGGCGAGGGCCCGGCCGTTTCCGGCGCCTGGCTGCTGACCGACCGCGCACAGGAGCATGCCCTGTTCCGCAGCCTGTCCGACCGTCCGCGTGTCGCCAGCGTCGGACTGATCGCGGAGGCCGAGCGCAACATCCGCGAATACATCGGCGAGACCGTCATTGTGTTTGCGATGGTGTTCGTCGCCCTGGCCGTGTCCATCGCCTTTGCCGTGACCTATAACAACGCGCGTATCACCTATGCCGAGCGCGCCCGCGACCTGGCCACGCTGGAGGTGCTCGGCTATTCGCGCGGCCAGGTCAGCTGGATCCTGCTCGGCGAGATCGCGGTGCTCACCCTGGCCGCGATCCCGGTCGCCTGGCTGACCGGCACGGGCTTCGCCTGGCTGCTGAACCAGGCCTTTGCGATGGACCTGTTCCGGGTGCCGCTGGTGATTACGCCGCAGGCCTACGGCTTCGCCGCCCTCGGTATCCTGGTCGCGGCCAGTCTGACCGCCTTCCTTGCGTGGCGGCGCCTGCAGCAGCTCGACCGCGTACAGGCCCTGAAGGCGGCGGAGTAGCCCTCAGCAGCCTTTGGGGGCTTCGGCTGGCCGCCTGCCTCGTTGAGGCTGGTCCTGGTTCGTCCTCCGGTGTTTACGGTGGCTCCGGTCCGCATACTGCCCGGCGCTGACTCGCCAGCGCGCCCCGAGGTCCTTTCTTGCTTGCCCAAGAAAGGACCCAAAGAAGGGCACCCGGATTTCGCCCGGGAACCTCGCTCCGGACGTGCTGGGCCGGCGGCGCTGAACTCGCTGCGCCTTCGGCTCCGCTCAGACATCCAGCGCCTTCTCCCGGCCCATCACGCCCTCCGCGAGGGGCTCCATACGGGAGGCGAAGGTCAAAACCGAACGTGTCCCCACGTTTGCGCCTAACCATAGGCAACGCCACCCGAAAGCCCCCGGCGCCCGCCCTGCGGGCGCGGCACGCAACGGCCGAAGGCCGAGCGTGCCCAGATGCCGGAAGACCTAGCCATCCTCCACTGGCAAGACCATCGGGACGGCCGTTGTTTGGACCTGGCTCCCCGTTGTCGTCGCGCCGAGTGGAGAGGGTTTTCGCGGGATCAGAGGCGCTGGATGTCTGAGCGGAGCCGAAGGCGCAGCGAGTTCAGCGCCGCCCGCGAAAAGCCTCGGAGCGAGGGAAACCCCGGCCCGCACAGCGGGCCGGGGTCGCGGCAGTCGGGCGTGTTTCTTGGGTACTTCTTTGCACGAGCAAAGAAGTACCTCGCGGCGCGCTGGCGAGTCAGCGCTTGGCAGGCGGCCGACCGAAGGCACGGAAACACCCGATGCTGAACCAGGACCAGCCTCACAACGGCTGGCTGCCAAGGGCCGTTCAGGTGATAACCAAGGTTACAACTTGCAGATATCAGCCCCGGCGCGCCGGACGATGAGGGGGGGAGCGCTGGATGGCGGGATTTGCGAGACTGATCCTATGGCTATGAAAAAGCGAATTACGGTTGGGCTGATCGTGCTGGCGGGGGTGGCCGCGCTGGTGTGGACGCTGCGCCCGCAGCCGGTACCGGTATCGCTGACCACGGTCGAGGCCGGCCCGTTCGAGGAGACCGTGCGCGAGGAAGGTCGCACGCGGCTGCGCGACACCTTCACCGTGTCGGCGCCAATCGCCGGCTTCCTGCATCGCGTCGAGCTGGAAGAAGGGGACGCGGTCGCGCTCGGCGACACCCTGTTCCGCATGGAGCCCCTGCCGACCCCGGCGCTGGATGTGCGCTCGCGCGAGCAGGCGCGCGAGAACCTGGCGGCCGCGCGGTCGCGCCTGCAGAGCGCCGAGGCGAACCTCGAGAACCTGCGGGCGGAGGCCCGTTTCGCCGAGTCCGAGTATCGCCGGCACCAGGAGTTGTTCGAGCGCGGGGCGGTCTCGGCCACCGAGGTGGAACGTATGGAGACCGCGCGTGACCGCGCGCGCTCGGCGGTGCGCGCGGGCGAGTCCGCCGTGGAGGTCGCGCGCAGCGAGATCGAGGGTGCCCGGATCGTGCTGGAGATCGCCAGCGGCCAGATGCCGGATTCCGAGGCCGAGACCTTGTCCGTGCGCTCGCCGGCCTCGGGCGTGGTGCTGGAGCGCTATCGCTGCTGCGAGGGCACGATCGGGGCCGGCGAGGCGGTGCTGGTCGTGGGCGATCTCGATGACCTCGAGGTGCAGGTGGATCTGCTGTCGATGGACGCGGTGCGCGTGGTGCCGGGTATGCGCGTGCGCCTGACCGACTGGGGCCGCGATGCCGAACTGGAGGGCAGCGTGCGCCGTGTGCAGCCGTTCGGCTTTACCAAGGTGTCTGCGCTGGGTGTGGATGAACAGCGCGTGCCGGTGATTGTCGACCTCGACGCGGTGGAGGCCCGCATGGCCGGGCTGGCAGTGAGCTACCGCGTGGAGGCCGAGTTCCTGCTGTGGGAAGGGGACGACGTGCTGCAGGTCCCGACCAGTGCGCTGTTCCGCGACCGCGGCGAGTGGTCGGTGTTCGTGGTCGAAGACGGCCGTGCCGAGCCGCGCCGGGTCGAGGTGGGGCGTCGCTCGGGCTTCGCCACGCAGATCCTCGAGGGCCTGGAGGCGGGCGAGCGTGTGGTCACCCGCCCGGGGGACCGCGTGCAGGCTGGCACGCGCGTGGTCGCGAACTGACCGCTGTAGATGGCGAAAGAGTTGAATGAGGCGCCGCAGGCCCGGGCGCTGGAAGACCTCCTGGACCCCCTGGATGCCGCGCTGCAGACGCGCGGTGCCGCTGTGCTGGTGGCCGAGCCGGGCGCGGGCAAGACCACCCGCGTACCGCTGCATCTGGCCGCCTCCAGCCCCGAGGATCGTGTGATCGTGCTGCAGCCACGCCGACTGGCCGCGCGCATGGCGGCGACCTACATGGCCGTGCAGCTGGGCGAATCGGCCGGGCAGACGGTCGGCTACCGCGTGCGTGACGAGCAGAAGGTTTCCGAGCGCACCCGGGTGGAGCTGGTCACCGATGGCCTGTTCCTGCGGAGCATCCAGGGCGACCCGCTGCTGGAAGGGGTCGGCACCGTGGTCTTCGACGAATTCCATCTGCGCCGGCCCGAGGCCGAACTGGCGCTGGCCTTTGCGTTGCAGGTGCGTCGGCTGCTGCGCCCGGAGCTGCGCATCGTGGTGATGTCGGCGACCCTCGACGACGAGGCCGTGGCCAGGCTGCTGGCCGGCCCGGGGGCGGATGCCGTGCCGGTGCTGCGCGCGCGCGGGCGGCAGTTTCCGGTCGAGGTGCGTTATGCCCCAACGGCGAAGGATGTGCCGCTGGCCGACGGTGTGGCGCAGGCGGTGCGCGACGCGCTGGCGACGGAGACGGGGTCGGTTCTGGTCTTCCTGCCCGGCGAGCGCGAGATCCGCGAAGTGGCCGCGCGCCTGGGTGAGGGGGTGGACACGGCCTCCGGCCCCGCGCAGATCGCGCCGCTGTTCGGGCGGCTGTCGGCGCAGGAGCAGGCCCGGGCCGTGCGCCCGGCGCCCGCGGGCGAGCGCAAGGTGGTGCTGGCGACCGACATCGCCGAGACCTCGCTGACCATCGAGGGCGTGCGCGTGGTGATCGACGCGGGGCTGTCCCGCGAGCCGCGCTTCGATGCCGCGACCGGGCTCTCGCGCCTGGTGACGCTCCCGGCCTCGAAGGCCGCCGCCGAGCAGCGCGCCGGGCGTGCCGGTCGCACCGAACCGGGGGTGGCGATCCGTCTGTGGTCGCGGGCCGACGAGGTCACGCGCCCGGATTACGCGACGCCGGGGATGCAGCAGGTGGACCTGCTGCCGCTGGCCCTGGAACTGGCCGGCTGGGGCGAGGCGGTGGCCGAGCTCGACTGGCTGGAGCCGCCGCCCGCGCAGGGGCTGGCCTCCGCACAGGCGGTACTCGCGGAGCTGGGCGCGGTGGATGCCGCCGGTCGGATGACCGGGCACGGGCAGGCCCTGCTGTGCCTGCCGACCCACCCGCGGTTGGCGCACATGCTGTTGCGGGGCCGGGAGCGGGGGCTTGCGCGCCTGGCCTGCGAACTGGCGGTGGCGGTGGAAGAACCGGGCGTGGCCGGGCCGGAGGCGCCGTTGGAGCTGGGTACGCGCCTGGAGCGCGCGCGGCGCTCGGGTGGTCGGGCCTGGCAATCCGGTCTGCGGCGTCTGGAACAGGCGCTGGCACGAGTCGGGGACGGCGCCGGCACCCGGGATGCGGTGCTGGATGAAGGCACCGCGCTGGGCGTGCTGGCGGCGCTGGCCTGGCCGGAGCGCATCGCGCGCCGCCGTGGCGAGGCGGCCGGGCGCTTCGTGATGGGGAATGGTCGTGGCGCGTGGCTGCCGGAGCGCGAGCGTCTGGCGCATGCCGAGTACCTGGTCGCGGTGGACTGCACGGACGCCTCCCGCGAGGCCCGCATCCGCTGTGCGGTGGTGCTGGATCTGGCGGCACTGGAGCAGGAGGCCCCGGAACTCTTCCACCACGAGACGCGCTGCGACTGGGTGGAGGACGGCGCGCGGTTGGAGAACGCGCGGATTCGGCGGATCGGCACGCTGGTGGTGGAACGGCAGATGGTCGCGCTGGACGCCCCCGCGGCCACTATCCCGCGCTGGTGCGAGCGGCTGCGCCGCGAGGGCCTTGCGCTGTTGCCCTGGGATGACGAGGCGACCCAACTGCGCGCGCGCATTCAGCTGCTGCACGAGACCCTGCCCGCGGCGGGCTTTCCGGATCTGCGCGACGCCACGTTGCTGATGACCCTCGAGGACTGGCTGGGGCCGTATCTGGCCGGGATCACGCGGCGCCGGGATCTGGAGCGGCTGGATCTGGCGGCGATCCTGCGCGCGCGGCTGGACTGGGACCACCAGCAGCAACTGGAGCGGGAGGCACCGGCACGGATCGAGGTCCCCTCCGGCTCCGCTCACCGCATCGATTACACACAGGACCCGCCGGTGCTGGCAGTGAAGCTGCAGGAGCTATTCGGCCTGGGCGAGACACCCCGGGTGGCGGGTGGCCGCGTGGCGCTGGTGCTGCATCTGCTGTCGCCGGCGCGGCGTCCGGTGCAGGTCACGCAGGATCTCGCGAGCTTCTGGGAGAACGGCTATCCGGAGGTGCGCCGCGAGCTGAAGGGGCGCTATCCGAAACACCCCTGGCCGGAGGATCCGTGGAATGCGCCCGCGACGCGACATGCGAAGCGGCGTGGGTAGCCGGCCCGGGTTCGGCGGGGGCTTCGCCTGCAAGCAGGCTCCCACAGGCGTTCTGCCCGCCAGGGTTACGGGGCAATGGCGCGGCCGTCATCAGAGAATGCGGAGGGTGGCGTTCTCGGGTAGTGTCGCGTTCAGTGCCGTCCGACGAGGAAGCGAACCGCGATGCTGAAGTTCCTGACCGTGATCCTGATCCTGCTGTTTGTCTGGTGGCGGGTAGCGCGCTGGCTGGAGGTGCGGCGCCGGCGCGCGCGCGGCGAGGACATCTCCTACGAGGTGCGGGTGAAGGGCTTTCGGCCGATCACGGTGCTCAGCATCATCTTTCTGATCCTCTACGGCGGCTACGTGATCTGGTTTGCCCTGAGCGAGTGGGCCGACTTGTTCTAGGTGTGGACCCGGCAGGGCGTCGGCTAGTCGATTCCGAGTTTCTTCAGGCGGTAGCGCAACTGGCGGAAGCTGAGGCCGAGCAGGCGCGCGGCCGCCGTGCGGTTGCCGCCAGTTTGCTGCAGGGCCGTGGCGATGGCCTGGCGCTCCTGCGCGGCGAGCTGGTCGTCCAGTGCGCGGTCGGCCTCGTTGCGGGGGCTGTGGTCGGGCTCCGGCGGACTGTCCGGGGCACTGTACATGACGGGGTCGGTACTCAGGCCACTGGCGGGAAGGTCGATGTTGTCGGCGTTGATCAGCGGACCCTCGCACAGGGTGGCGGCGCGCTCCAGGATGTTCTCCAGTTCGCGGACGTTGCCCGGGAAGCCGTGCCCCTGCAGGGCCGCGAGGGCACCGGGGGCCAGTTCCAGGTCGCCGGTCTGCCACTGCTCGCTGATACGCCGCAGGATGCGCGTGGCGAGATGCTCGATGTCGTCGCGGCGGCTGCGCAGGGGTGGGACCTTCAGTTCGATCACGTTGAGGCGGTAGTACAGATCCTGGCGGAAGCGCCCCTCGCGTACGGCCTTCTCGAGGTCGTGATGGGTGGCGCTGAGGATGCGCACGTCCACCGGGATCTCGCGGGTGCCGCCGACCGGCTTGATCGCACGTTCCTGGATGGCGCGCAGCAGCTTGACCTGCATCGGCAGTGGCAGGTCGGCGACCTCGTCGAGGAACAGTGTGCCGCCGTCGGCGGACTGGAACAGCCCGGTGTGGTCCTGAGTGGCCCCGGTGAAGGCGCCCTTGCGGTGGCCGAAGAACTCGCTTTCCATCAGCTCGCCGGGTATCGCGCCGCAGTTGACGGGTACGAAGGGTCGCTTCGCGCGCGGCCCGAGGCGATGGATCTCGCGCGCGACCAGTTCCTTGCCGGACCCGGATTCCCCGGAGATGAACACCGGCGCCTGGCTGCGCGCGAGCTTGTGGATGGTGGCGCGCAGGCGCTGCATGGGCTCGGAACGTCCCAGTAGTGGGCTGCCGTCGTTGGCGTCCAGTGGCGCGGCCTCCGGGTGTTCTTCGGCGCCGGTGGCGGAGGGCTCCAGGCGCAGCGCGGCATCGATCAGTTCGCGGAGCTGTTTCAGGTCCACCGGTTTGCTGACGAAGTCGAAGGCCCCGAGCTTCAGGGCCTGCACGGCGGTGTCCACGCTGCCGTGGGCGGTGATGACGGCGACCGGCAGGTCGGGGCGTTCGGCCTGGATGTGGCGGACCAGGTCGAGCCCGTCACCATCCGGCAGGCGCATGTCGGTCAGGCAGAGGTCGAAAGACTGTTGCGCGAGGAGATCGTGCGCCGCCTGCAGGTGGTTCGCGGTCGTCGCCTCCAGCCCCATGCGGGCCAGGGTGATCTCCAGCAGTTCGCAGATGTCGGGCTCATCGTCCACGACCAGCACGTGGCGGATACTCATGCGCCTGGTTCCTTGTTCTGCGGCGGCGGATCGTCGGTGTCCAGGGGAGCGAACAGGATGCGGAAACAGCCTCCGGTGGGCGTATGGACGTATTCCAGCGAGGCCCCGTTGTTTTCGCACAGCATGCGCGAGATGTACAGGCCCAGCCCGGTGCCACCGGCGCGCCCGGAGACAAACGGTTCGAACAGGTCCTTCTCCTGTTCCACGGAGATCCCCGGGCCGGCGTCGATCACATCCAGACTGACCACACGCGCCACCTGGCCGGCCCCGCCGCGCAGCACGATGGGCGGACTGTCCGGCGCATCGTGGCCCCCGTGGATGCGCGCGTTGGTGCACAGGTTCCACAGGATCTGGTTGAGCTGGGAGCGGTCGAACTGGATTTCGGAGTCCGCCGGCTCGATCCGGGCGTGCAGGGTCTCGCGCGGTAGCTGCAGGGCGCCGCAGAACTCCTCGGCAAAGCGATCGACCGCCTCCTGCAGGTTCATGCGCTCGCGCTGGCCGTTCTCGCGCCGCGACAGGCTGAGGACATTGGAGATCAGCTCGTTCACCCGCTTGCTCTGGTTGTTGATGATGTCCAGCAGGCGCTGATCATGGGGCTGCAGGTCCGGGGATTCGCCGAGCAGCTGTGCGCTATGGCTGATGGCGCCCAGCGGGTTGCGGATCTCGTGGGCGATGCTGGCGGTCAGGCGCCCCAGCGCCTGCAGCTTGTTGGCCTGGGCCTGACGCTGGAGCTCGGCGGCGTCTTCCAGGATCAGCAGCGAGCCCTGATCGCCCTGGTCGCCCAGAGGGGCCATGCGGATGCGCAGTGCCGGCTGGTCGCGGTCGCCCGGCAGGTGCAGGCTGGTCGCGGGCATGCCGCTGCGTTTCCAGTCGCGGATGGCGCGAGCCACGGTCGGTGACAGCGAGGACAGGTGCCGGCCCGGGCGCGGGGGCAGCAGGCGTCGGGCGGCCTCGTTGATGGATCGGATGTAGCCCTCCGGGTCCACTGCGACCACCCCGGCGCTCATGCGCGCGATGATCTGGGCATTGAGCTCGGCCAGGTTGGCCAGGTCCACCTCCTGGCGTTCCACCTGGGCGCGCGTCTCGCCGGCGCGGCGCGCGAACTGGCGCGCGAGCAGGCCGGCCGCGAACAGGGTGGCCCCGAGCAGGCCGGCCTGGGTAATCGCGCTTTCGGCCGGGTCCAGCAGGAGCGTGCTGGCCACCTCCGCCAGCAGCAGGGCGAGGGTGGCAATGGCCGCCAGGGTCAGTGCGAAACGGGCGCTGGAAAGCAGCACGGCGGCCACCAGGGCCGGGACCAGCAGCAAGCCGATGCCGGAGCCCACGCCGCCGGAAATGACCAGCAGGGCGATCAGGCCGATCCCATCGCCCGCGCCGCCGATCAGTGCGCTGCGGGTCAGGCTGGAGGTGTCCGGGTTGCGCGTGCAGCGCCAGGCCAGGGCGGCCGCGACCAGTGCAAAGGCCAGGTAGGCGGTGGCGATGACCGCGTAGATCTGCGGGGCGACCAGCTGCAGGCCCAGGGGCGTATCCGGGAACAGCCCGAACAGCAGCAGGACGACCGCGACGAAGACGCGATACAGCGCGAACAGCCAGGCCGAACGCCGGGTGTCGGCGTCGAGCGGTGTGTTCAACCCGTTCTGGCCTTCCATGGGTGCGGGATCAGGGGGAAACGGATTGAAGTTTCACCGCTTCGGGGCGGATGCCGCGGGCGACAGCGTGTCCCGGGGAGTCTCGAGTCCGCCTGCGGCCGTGTGCATTGCTAGTCGTCCTGGCTGTGGGTGTCGGCGTCCGCGCGGTTGCGGTCGACTTCGGCGTGCGGGCGCGAACAGTACAGGCGGTCGCCGTCGCGGTAGGCCTCGGCCTCCGGCACGTGCACGCCGCAGAAGGCGCAGCGGATCACCGCGCCGCCTTCCTTCAGGCGCTCCGGGCGAGCGTCTCGGGAGACCTGCCTGCGGCTGCCGCTGGAACGCACCAGGGTGCGCACCGCGAGGAACACGGCAACGATGGCAACGATCAGGAGCAGCAGGCGCATGGCGCGATTCTAGCCCGGATATTCAATAAATGACACGCGTCCTCGCCAGTCGCTTGATTCCCCGAGATATTTTCCCGGTCGGGTGTCTGAGTGGACTACGTGCACGTCCCCGCCCGCGCCCCGTGATGCCGGGGCGTGTCGGATGCGGGACGTGTCAGCCGGTATTGCGCATGCCCGCGGCAATGGCGTTGATCGAGCGCAGCAGTGGCGACAGCCACGGGTTGTCGGCGTCGTCGTCCGCCTCGGCGTCGAACTGGCGCGACTCGCGCAGCAGGTGGATCTGGATATTGTTGAGCGGGTCCAGATACGGGTTGCGCCGCTGCAGCGAGCGCGCCAGCAGGGGGGTCTCGTCCATCAGGGCGTCAAGCTGGGCCACCCGCAGCACCTCGTTTACGGTGCGGCTGTGTTCCTCGCGCACCAGGACGTAGATGCGTTCGGCCAGATCCGGATCACTGCACAGGTGGGCGTATTCCGCGGCGGTACGCATGTCCGCCTTGGTCAGGGCCATCTGGCAGTTGGACAGCAGCGAACGGAAGAACGGCCATTCCTGGTACATGCGCTGCAGCTGGGCCAGGCGCTCGGGGTTGTCGCCGCGCCATTGTTCCAGGGCGGAACCGATCCCGTACCACGCGGGCAGGGTATGGCGGGCCTGGGCCCAGCCGAATACCCAGGGGATCGCGCGGATCGAGCTCTTGGAGCGATCGGTCTTGCGCCGGTGCGAGGGACGCGAGCCGATGTTCAGGAAGCCGATCTCCTGGACCGGGGTGATCTCGTAGAAGTAGTCGAGGACGCCCTCGGTGCGGTCGATCAGGTCGCGGTAGGCATTCTCGCCGCTCTGCGCGAGGTCCTGCATGGTTGCGCGGTAGTCGTCGCGGTCCTTTCGCGGCGGCCGGATCAGGCTGCGCGATGCCAGCATCACGCCGGTGGCGCCCATGCCCAGTTCGTACACCGCGGTCTCGACGTTGGAGTACTTGTACGACAGCACCTCGCCCTGTTCGGTGAACTTGATCCGCCCCTGCACGGTGGCCGGCGGCTGGGCGAGGATGGATTCGTGGGTCGGGCCGCCACCGCGGCCGACGGTGCCGCCGCGGCCGTGGAACAGCTGGCAGCGCACGCCGAAACGGTCGGTGATGGCGACGATCTTCTTCTGCGCCTCGTAGAGGTTCCAGGAGGAGGCGAGGATGCCGCCGTCCTTGCACGAGTCGGAGTAGCCGAGCATCACGTCCTGGACGTTGCCGGAGGCCGCCAGCAGGCGCGCGTACACGGGGTTGGACAGCAGGCCCTGCAGCACGTCCTCGACATGCAGCAGGTCCTCGATGGTCTCGAACAGCGGCGAGATGCGCAGGTGGCAGAACGGGTTGCCGTCCTCGTCGTCCCCGGCCAGCCCCGCGAGGCGCCCCAGCAGCAGCACCTCGAGCACATGCGAGGCGGCGTGGGTCATGGAGATCACGTAGGTTCCGATGCCGTTCGGACCGACCTCGCGGCGCATGGCCTGGATCACCTCGAACACGCGCAGGGTCTCCCGGGTGCTCTCGCCGAGGGCTTCCGGGTCCAGCTCCGGCAGGCTTTCCGCGGCGACCAGGTCGCTCAGCACCTGCTGGCGACCCGGCTCGTCCAGGGCGGCGTAGTCCGTATCCGGCGCCAGCTGCCCCATCAGCTCGGCGATGGCGTCGCTGTGCACGGTGGATTCCTGACGCACATCGAGATGATGCAGGTGGAAGCCGAAGGTCTCGACCAGACGGATCAGGTCGGTCAGCGCGCCGCTGGTTACATTGCGGTCGCCATGGCTGATCAGCGAGTCGCGGATCAGCTTGAGATCCTGCAGGAAGGCATCGGCATCGGCATAGGCGCTGTTGGTGGGCAGCACCGCCGCTTCGCCGCGCACCCGCCGTACCACGGTGTCCAGGGTTTCGCGCAGGCGGTAGCGCATGATGTAGAGCTTGCGCCGATAGGGCTCGCTCTCGAAGCGGTCGGAGGCCCCCTGGAAGACGGCGTTGGCGATGTTGCTGTCGGCGTCCAGGCTGTCGAGGAAGGCCTGCGACGGCTGGCACATGAAGGCCGAGTGCGTGAGTACGTTGCGCAGGTGGTTGACGCGCTTGATGTACTCGCGCAGTACCTGTTCCATTGCCAGGCGGCAAGCCAGCTCGGTGACTTCGGGGGTCACGTTCGGGTTGCCGTCGCGGTCGCCGCCGATCCAGGAGCCAAAGTGCAGGAAGGCCGGGATGCGCACCGGCAGGCTGCCGTCCGCATTGACGCCGTAGATACGGCGGATGGCCTTCTCCAGGAAACGGTAGGACTGCGGGATGGCCTCGAACAGGCTCTCCTCGAAGTAGAACAGACCGTACTTGATCTCGTCCTGGACCTGCGGCTTCTTCACCCGCACCTCGTTGGTGCGCCAGAGGATCTGGATCTGGGTCTCCAGCTCCTCGGTGATCAGGCGCCGCTCCTCATCGCCCAGCCCCGGCTGGTTCAGGCGGTCGGCGGTCTCGAAGACCCGGCGCTGGTTCTCCATCGTGGTTCGGCGACGGGCCTCGGTCGGGTGCGCGGTGAATACCGGCTGGTAGTTCATCTCGCCCAGCAGGCGCTCCAGCTCCTCGGCGGTCACGCCCTCGTTATGCAGTTCTCGCAGCGTCTGGTCGAAGGAGCCGGTCCACAGGGGCTCGCCGCTGGAGACCTGGGCCCGCCGCCAGCGGTAGAACAGGTCTTCCTCGGCGATGTTGACCAGGCTGAAATAGATGCTGAAGGCGCGAATCACGCGTTCGGTGAGGGCGACGTCGAAATGCGTGATGTCCGCCATCAGCTGGCGCCGCAGCTCCGCGTCCTCGTTCTTGCGCAGGCTGACGAAGCCGCGGCGCAGCTTCTCCACCGCGTCGAACACGGCCTGGCCTTCCAGCTTGTGGATCACGTTGCCCAGGAGTTCCCCGAACAGGCGCACGCGGGCGCGCAGTTCCTTGTCCTTGGGGAGGAATCGGTCGTGCTGATCGCTTCGAGTCATATCGGGCCTGTGCGCACAGGGCGACGCGTGCCGCGGCCTGGGCTTGCCGGTTGGAAGAATCGGGAAGTCGCGAAAAGGACGGGATTATAGCGCAGATGCGGCCTTCGCACGCCGGCGCCGGGACGGCACGCACTCGCGGTACAGCGCGAGGTAGGCATCCGCGCTTGCGGTCCAGTCGAAGTCGCGGGTCATGCCGGTGCGCAGCAGCTGTTCCCAGGCCCCGTCTTCACGTTCTGCGTATAGCGCCAGGGCGCGCTCGAGCGCGGTGCCGAGGGCGGAAACGCTGTCCGGGGTGAAGCTGAAGCCGGTGGCGGTGCCGGCGGCCAGATGCTCCGGCGTGGCATCAACGACGGTATCCGCCAGGCCCCCGGTTGCGTGGACGACCGGCGGGGTACCGTAGCGCAGGCTGTACATCTGGTTCAGGCCGCAGGGTTCGAAGCGTGACGGCATCAGGAACAGATCGGCGCCGGCCTCGATCTGGTGGGCCAGCGGTTCGTCGTAGCCGATATGAACGCCGACCCGGCCCGGGTAGGCGCGCGCCAGGGCGCCGGTCGCGTGTTCCAGGTCCTTCTGCCCGGAGCCGACCAGGGCGAGCTGGATGCGGCCGGCCTCCAGCAGCGGGGTGCAGGCGGCGTGCAGCAGGTCCACGCCCTTTTGTTCGACCATGCGCCCTACGTGTCCCAGCAGCGGGATGGCCGGGTCCGGGTCCAGGCCCAGGCGGGTCTGCAGCGCGGCCTTGTTGGCGGCCTTGCCGGTCAGGTCATCGACGCTGTAGCGCGCCGCGATATGGCGGTCGCGCGCCGGGTCCCAGTCGCGGTAGTCGACCCCGTTGAGGATGCCGTGCAGATCGCCGCTGCGTGCCCGCAGCACGCCGTCCAGGCCCATGCCGTGTTCCGCCTGCTGGATCTCGCGGGCGTAGGTCGGCGACACGGTGGTGATGGCATCGGCGAAGACCAGGGCCGCCTTCATGAAGGACAGCTGGCCGTGGAACTCGAGGGCCTCCGGGTGCCACAGATGCGCGGGCAGCTGCAGTTCGTGCAGCAGGTCCGCGGGGAACAGCCCCTGGTAGGCCAGGTTGTGGATCGTGAACACGGTGCGCGGGCGTTCGGCCCCGGTGCGCTCCGGGTCCAGTAGCAGTGGCACCAGGCCGGTCTGCCAGTCGTTCAGGTGGATCAGCTCCGGGGTCCAGTCCAGCCCGGCGTCGTCGCGGGCCAGGGCGACGATGGCGCGCGCGAACCCGGCAAAGCGCTGGGCGTTGTCCGGCCAGTCCATGCCGTTGCTGGCGCTGTAGGGGTTGCCGGCGCGCTGGAAGTACTCCGGCCAGTCGATCAGGTACACCGGGAGGCGGGTGCCGGGCAGATGGCCTTCCAGGATCTGCCAGGGGGCGTTGTCCGGACCGGGGCGCGAGGTCGCGTCCACCAGTTCCCGACAGGCCTCGGGATAGCCGGGCAGGACCAGGCGCACGTCCTGCCGCCGTCGCCGCAGGGCGACCGGCAGGCTGGCGCTGACGTCGGCGAGGCCGCCGGTCTTGACCAGACCATAGGCCTCGCTGCTGGCAAACAGGATGCGCATGCAAAAATCCCTGGTTACGTAACCGGTGCGACCGGTCGGGTTTCTATGGATTGTAACGCAGGGGCGGTGGCGGCACTCTGGAGCCTGGAATGCACCGGTTGTGGCTCGGCTCGAATGTGCCTGTGAACATGGATCAGTGCCTTGTTCGCATGCAAAAGTAATTCGAGCGCGAGCGTGTAGATTGATCAGTATTTCCCTTGGGGGGCAGCAGGATGAAGGCGGGAGCGTACGCGGTGGCTGACGGGGCCTTGCAGGTCGAGGCACGGCGGCTGGAGCAGGAGACCCTGCGTGATCTGTTCGCGCGCGACGCGGATCGGGTCCGGCGCGATGTGCAGGAGGTGGCCGGGCTGCGCCTGGACTGGTCGCGCCAGCGTCTGGATGGCCCGGCCTGGGATGCCCTGTACGAACATGCCGCCGCCTGCGAAGTGCCCGAGGCCCTGCGCCGCCTGTTCGCCGGCGAACGGGTGAACACCACCGAGGGGAGGGCCGCGCTGCACACCGCCCTGCGCCTGCCGCGCGCCGCACAGTGCCGAGTCGACGGGACCGATGTCGTGCCTCTGGTGCACGCCGAGCTCGACCGCATGACGGCCTTTGTGCAGCAGGTGCATGACGGTGGCCACCGCGGCTACAGCGGCCGTGCCATCCGGCGCGTGGTCAATATCGGGATCGGCGGTTCCGACCTTGGGCCGCGCATGGTCTGCCGCGCGCTCGCGCCGCATGCGCGAGCGACGGCCGAGGGCGCGCCGCTGGTCGTGGATTTCGTCTCCAATGTGGACGGGGCGGCGCTGTCGGCGGTGCTGCACGAGGCCGATCCCGAGACCACGCTGTTTGTCGTCGCTTCGAAGACCTTCGGAACCCTCGAGACGCTGACCAATGCGCGTGCGGCGCGTGCCTGGCTGCTGCGTCATGCCCCGGATGCGCAGGCCGTGGCGCAGCATTTCGTGGCGGTGTCCACCGCGCGCGACCGCGTGGTCGAATTCGGGATCGATCCGGACAACATGTTCGGTTTCTGGGACTGGGTCGGCGGGCGTTATTCCGTATGGTCCGCGATCGGGTTGCCGGTGGCGCTGTTGCTGGGCATGGACGGTTTTCGCGCCTTCCTTGACGGCGCCCACGCGCTGGACGAGCACGTGCGGCGCACGCCGATTGCGCAGAACGCCGCGGTGCGCATGGCGCTGGTGGACCTGTGGAACCAGAATCTGCTGGGCGCGCAGTCGCGCGCCGTGCTGCCCTATGACGAACGCCTCGCGCTGCTGCCGCCCTACCTGCAGCAGGCGGAGATGGAGAGCCTGGGCAAGCGTGTGGACCTGGATGGCCAGCCGGTCGCGGATGCGACCGGGGCGGTGGTCTGGGGGGCCGTCGGGACCGATGGTCAGCATGCCTTTTTCCAGCTGCTGCACCAGGGCACACGTTTCATCCCGGCCGAATTCATTGGCGTCGCCCGGCCGGAGCACGAGCTGCCCGCGCAGCACCCGTTGTTGATCGCCAACCTGGTGGCGCAGGCCGAGGCCCTGGCGCTGGGGCGGACGCAGCTCGAGGTGCGCGCGGAGATGGCGGCGGCCGGGCAGCCGCCCGCGGTGATCGACGCCCTGGCCGCACACCGCACGTTCCCGGGGAACCGGCCCAGCACCCTGATCCTGCTCGAACGCCTGGACCCGGCCACGCTGGGGGCCCTGATCGCCCTGTTCGAGCACAAGATCTATGTGCTCGCGAGCCTCTGGGGTATCAATGCCTTCGATCAGTGGGGGGTAGAGCTGGGCAAGCAGCTCGCGGGGCAGGTGCTCGCGGACCTGCGCACGGATGCCGGGGCAACGGAGCACGACCCGCCCACGAACGCCACGCTCGACTGGTTGCGCCCGCGCCTGCCGCGCGACGACTGAGCCCGTTCCTCTCCTCCGGCAGAGCGGTCAGACGGCGAGGGCGTCGTCGGATTCCTCGAACTCGGGGACATCGGTAGGCAGGGTGAGCGTGTGCGTCGCACCGTCCAGCCAGTAGCGGATGCGGACCTCCTCCCCGTCGTCGGTAGCGGAGACCGCCGCGAGGAAATCCATCGGCGTGGCCGGGGTCTGGCCATTCACCTCCAGGATCAGGGCCCCGCTGCGCAGGCCGGCATTCGCCGCGCGCCCGCGGGCGCGGCTGACCAGCACGCCCTGCTCGTCCGGCAGCTGCAGGGCCTCGCGCAGGTCTTCGCGGGCCTCCACCACGGTAATTCCGAGGGCGGTCACGACCTCGTCTTCGCCCGGCGGGGTGTAGTCGAACGGGACGTCGGCCTCGAGGATCTCCGGGGCCACATGGATCGCCGCGTCGCTGCGCACCGCCAGCGCCAGCCCGTCGCTGGGGCGGGTGTCGATGCGGCGGGGTTCGGCCTCGCCCGCGACCCGGACCTCGAGCCAGCCGAGGTAGGTGCCGTTCTCGAGGCCATCGACGATCACCCGCTCCAGTCGGGCATCCAGACGCTCCAGCAGGTCAATGATGAGGTCATGGGTCTGCGGCCGCGACAGCGGGACCTCGTGCATCGCCAGCAGAATGGCGCGCGCCTGGTCGGTCCCGATCACGATCGGCACCACCTCGCCGGATTCCGGGTGGCGCAGCAGCGCGATCGGGGCGCCGCTGCCGGCGTCCATGCCGACCGTTGCCAGCTCCACCGGCAGCAGGCGGTCCGGGTCCGTCGCCATCTCGCGCGCCGGAGCATCGGCGGCGACGAACAGCAGCAGGAGCAGGACGGGAAGCAACAACCGGTGGCGGGAGATCATCGCGGTGGCCGGGCAGGGGTGTCCCCCGATCATGGCAGTCCCGCTCCGGGCCGTCCAGAATGACTCGCCCCCCTGCCGAGGATTGCCGTGATGTCCCCCGAAAAGCCCTTTGCCCCGGCCGCCGATCAGAACCGCGGCCCCATCCTGGCCGTGCTGCGCGAGCGCTTTCTCGCCCATGGCCGGGTGCTCGAGATCGGCGCCGGAACCGGACAGCACGCGGTGCATTTCGCCGCGGCGCTGCCGCACCTGGACTGGTATCCCAGCGACGTGGCGGAAAACCTGCCCGGGGTGGAGGCGTGGCGGCAGGATGCGGCTCTGCCCAACCTGCGTCCGGCGCGGGCGCTGGATGTGCTGCGGGATGTCTGGCCGGAAGGCCCCTTCGAGTACGCCTACAGCGCCAATACCGTGCACATCATGCACTGGCCGGCGGTCGAGGCCATGTTTGCCGGCCTGGGGCGGGTGCTGGCGCCGGGTGGCCAGTTTGCCCTGTACGGTCCGTTCGCCCACGACGGGGCCCATACCGCCGCATCCAACGCCCGCTTCGATCAGGCGCTGCGCGCCCAGGATCCGGGCATGGGCGTGCGCGACCGCGCCGACCTGGACGCGCTCGCCACCGCCGCCGGCCTCGCACCCGAGGCCGTGATCGACCTCCCCGCCAACAACCAGATCCTCCTCTGGCGCCACGCCTGAAAACGCCCGGCCACGGTCATTACGGCGTCACGAAAGCCTTGGACGACATTAAGGGATATTCACAGGAAGACGGGAAGTTTGGAAAAAATGCCTTGGTGGGTCGTGGCCTGCCCCAGCCCACCAATCAGTCTTTCTTCCAGCCTTCTCATCTTCCTGTTAGCGCCTTTTAGGGCGCGTGACGAAAGCGGAGGTCAGCAGTCGCCGATGCGTTGGCCGCGCATTTCCATGCGCACGTTCATCGGGCCCATCGGGGTGTCCATCTCGCTGGTCATTTCGCCCTCGGCGCGATCGCCCATGAAGCGCATGCTGCCCTCCATCTGCATCTGGCCGCCCTGCGGATCGGTGCAGCTCATGGTGTAGTCCATGCGGTCGGCGGTCATGTCCATCTGGTCCAGGGTGCAGCCCTCCGGCGCCTCGATGATGTTTTCGCCGCGGTCGATGTCTTCCTGGGTGACGCACTCGGTCGTGGTCTCGGTCTGGTCCGGCATTCCGGCCATGCCTTCCATGATCATGGTGTTCTGGTTCTCCCACAGGCCCGGCTGGATGTTCGGGGTGTCGGCCTGGGCGGCCAGCGGCAGGGCCACGAGGGGCAGGGCGGCGAAAAGGATGCGCAGCATGGCAGTCTCCTGAAACGGGCTAAGGCGATCATTCAATGGTGCCTGCCCCGCCATGACGGGGCAAACGCTGGTCTCCGCGCCCGCGCACTGGCACCTTAAGTAAACATTGATCAGTGGTTCTGCAAGGCTTCAATCGGAGGGAACGCGATGGCATTGCCGTTGTGGCTGGTCGGGGGTGTCGGCGCGCTCGCGCTGGGGGGTGTGCTGTGGCAGGAGGGGCAGTTGCCGGGCTCTTCCGGCGGGTATGCGCACCTGGCCGCGCCGCGCTGCGAGGTGCCGGTCACCCTGCACCTGGCGGGCGTGGATCCGCGCTTCCGCCTGGAGCGCGACGTGGTGCAGGCGGCCCTGGCCGAGGCCGTCCAGATGTGGGACGAGCAGACCCCGGAGGTGCTCTTCCGCCAGCGTGACGGCGAGGGTATGCCGGTGCGGCTGGTGTTCGACGAGCGCCAGGCGGGAGCCGAGAGCCGGGACCGTGCCCGCGCGGAACTGGATCGCCTCCAGCGGGGGATCGCCGAGCGCGAGGAGCGCCTGGATCATCGCCACTCGGCGCTGGCGGCCGATGCCGCTGGCTATCAGCGTTATCTCGAGGATTTCCAGGCGCGCCAGCGCGAATACGAGCAGGCGGTGGCTGCCTGGAATGCCGGGCGCATGGCGCACAGCGCGGGGAATCGCGAACGTCTGGAGCGGCAGCGCCGGGCGCTGGACAGCGCGCGTGATGACCTGGACCAGCGCCGGCTCACACTGGAACGGCGCCGTGACGAGCTCAACCGCGACATCCGGGCACTGGAACGCGAGATCGATGGGTTCAACGAGCGGGTCGCGGAGCTGAACCGTGAGGTCGGAGCGACCGGCAACTTCAACATGGCGGTGTATGAACAACAGGGTGCGGCCCGCTCCATCACTGTATTCAAGGCCAGCGACGCGGACGAGCTGCGGCTGACACTGGCGCACGAGCTGGGCCATGCCCTGGGGATCAATCACGTGGACGATCCGGCAGCCGTGATGCACGCGATGCTGGGGGAAGCCAACGCCGGGCGGCGCGACCTCAGTGAGGCCGACCGCCGCGCGCTGGCGGCGGCCTGCGACGTGGAGCTTGCGCGGTGACAGGCGGGGCCGAGCGGATGCCCGGCCCCGTATCGGTGCTAGAAGTGGTAGCGCATGGCGGCGGCCAGCACGTGCACGTGACCCGAGGTGGTGCCCTGCATGTTCACAAAGGTATCAGTCTGTCCATCCCCGCTGGAATCGAAGCCCCGGGTGACGTCCAGGTCCTCGCTGCCGATGTGGATGTAGCTGTAGCCGAAGTCGAAGGTGAAGCGGTCACTGCTGTTTAAGGTGGCGCCGATGGAGAACCAGGTGCGGTCGCCATCCGGGGTGCGTGTGCTGCGGCCGTTGGTCTGCGTCGGGGTCTGGTCATACTGGATGCCGCCGCGCAGGGTCCAGCGCGGGTTCATCTCGTACTCGGCCCCGACCGCGAGGGCATGGCTGTTGCGGTAGTTCTGCTCCAGCACCTGGTCGCCGTTTGGCAGTTCGATGCGGATCTCGTCGAAGTTCGACCAGTTGAACCAGGTGTACTGGGCCAGGCCGGTCCAGCGGTCATTGAAGCGGTGGCGGATGCCGATGGATGCGATATCCGGCAGCTTCAGGTCGGCCTGCCCGGGCAGCACGGAGACAGGCCCGCCCGCGGGCTCGGTGATGGTCGCCGTGCCGCTCAGGGTGTGGGTGATGCCATCGCGGTAATGGATGCCGAGGCGGGTGTCATCGCCCAGATCGAACAGCATCCCGATGTTGAAACCGATATCCCAGTTGTCGCCCTCGAGTTTGAATTCGCCATCGCTGGCGGGCGTGGGCGGGAAGCCGGCGGGGATGGCGCTGCGCAGGGTCGCGTCGGCGTACTGCAGGTCGAGGCCGCCGCCGATGGAGATGCGGTCGGTCAGGTCAAAGGCGATGCTGGGCTGCAGGTTCAGCACCTGCAGGTCGGATTCCAGCGAGTCGTAGCGGGCGAAGAAGTCATCGTTGTATTCATTCTTCAGGCCGAAGGGCGCGCTGAGGCCAAAGCCCAGCCAGACACGTTCCGAGTACTGCTCCGCCCAGTACAGGTTGGGGATCGGAGTCGGGTCGTAGGGGTTGTTGCCGTCGCGGCCCTCGTACGGGGCTCCATTGATGGTGGAGCTGCTGCGCCGGACCTTGGCCTCGGGGGCCAGCAGATACACGCCTGCCTGCACCTCGTTGCGTTCCAGGCGGGTCATGCCGGCCGGGTTGAAGTAGACGGTGCTGGCATCGGAGGCGACGGCGGCCTCGCCGGCATAGGCGCGGCCGAGACCGGAGACCCCTTGCTCCTGCAGGTAAAAGCCCGCGGCCAGCAGGGTCGTGGGTGCGGCGAACAGCGCGGTGCTGACGGCGGCGGCAAGCGCCAGACGGCGCGAAGGCTTCATGGTCATGCGATCTCCCCCTTATTGGTCTTTTTTCGGGGGGACCGTCGGCGGGCGGTCTGGCGCTTCCGGCACGGGCTCCCCCGCCGCGGACACTACCGATTCCGGGGAGAGGATGCCAAGCGCATCACGTTTTGCGGTCAGGTCACCAGGATCAGGCCCACCAGTGCGGCGACGCCGCCGCCTACCAGCAGCGTGAGGGTGCGCCGGGTAAAGCGGCCGAGGATCAGGCGTGCCGCCCGCTCGCGCATGCCGAAGGCATCCTGCAGGCCCACAATAGCGGCGATCAGGCCCCCGACCAGCAGGATGATTCCAAGGATCTGGGTCATCGTTCAGGCCTTGTGGATCAGCCGCAGCAGACCCAGCAGGAGGACGGCGCCGACGGTGGCGGCGGCGAGGCTGCCGATCAGCCCGCCGGCCTGGACCCCGAGCTGGGTGAACAGCCAGCCGCCGAGGAAGGCCCCGATCACGCCGACCACGATGTTGAGCAGGATGCCCTGCCCGGAGCCGTGCACCAGTAGCCCGGCGAGCCAGCCGGCGATGCCGCCGATGAGCAGGAGGAGGAGAAGGGATTCGACGGCCATGATGTCGCGCTCCTTGCGGGTAACGGAGTATTGGAGTGTGCCGAGGTCGCTGCGTTCCCCGAATCGCACGGTGGCGGAGAGTTCGACTGTACAGGGCACGCGGCTGGGCCGCCCAGCAGCGGTGGCCTCCGCAAGGGATGGCAACCCCTTCGTCGTGGGTATTTTTGAGAACCATTCCGCAAAACCCTAGTCTATGGATCGGATATTAGTAGATCCGTCATGGACGGGGCCAGCCAATCCGCGTGGCCTGTCGACGGGAAGGAAACCGGAATGCATGAACCGAATGATCGCGCCGCCGCGGGCTGGCGCCCGTCACCCCGCGGACAGGTCCGTGCGCTGCTGCCTGCCGCGCTGCTGGCGCTGCTCGCGGGTTGTAGCGCCGAGGAGGGGCAATCCGACTCGATGGTCTCGAATGCCAACGCCGGCGAGCGGCTGGCGCCGGTGGAGGAAACGGGCACGCTGACCGTGGTGACCCGCAATGCGCCCACCACCTGGTACTTTGACCAGCACCTGGAACCGGCGGGCAAGGAGCATGATCTGGTCGAGGGCTTTGCCCAGGCACATGGCTGGCAGGTGGAGTGGGTCATGGCCGAATCAGTCTCCGGTGTGCTTGAGTCACTGGCCTCCGGCGAGGCCCATATGGCCGCGGCGGGACTGACCCATCTTGCCTCGCGCGACGAGCGTTTCCGGCGCGGTCCCGAGTACATGGAGATCACCGAGCAGGTGGTCTGCCATCGGGATCTCGATGGCATGCCCGAATCGGCAGACGACCTGGGGTCGGTCGACCTGGTGGTCTCGGCCGGCAGCAGCTACGTGGAGACCCTGGAGCAGGTGCTTCCGGAATCGGCCGGGTTCGAGACCCGAGAGATCGGCACCGAGCGGCTGATGGCGCAGGTCGCCCGGCAGGAGATCGACTGCACCGTGGCCGACTCGCATATCGTGCGTTACAACCGCCGTTCCTTCCCGCATCTCGACATCGCCTTCGACCTGTCCGAGCCGCGTACCCTGGGCTGGTACGTGCAGCCGGACCAGGTGGCGCTGGCCGAACTGGCGGAAGACTGGATGCAGGGTGATGGCGGCCGGGAACTACGCGAACTCGTGGACGAGCGCTACTTCGCCTACATCGACCAGTTCGACTTTGTCGACCTGCGGGCGCTCAACCGCCGAATCGAGGACCGTCTGCCGCAGTTCCAACCGTATTTCGAGAAGGCGGCCGAGCGCACCGATCTGCCGGCCGATCTGCTGGCGGCCCTGGCCTATCAGGAGTCTCACTGGGATCCGGAGGCGCGCAGTCCCACCGGTGTGCGCGGCCTGATGATGCTGACACAGCGCACGGCCGAGTCCCTGGGGGTGGATCGCCTGGACCCGGTGCAGAGCATCGACGGCGGGGCGCGCTACCTGCAGCGCCAGCATGAACTGCTGCCCGACGACATTGACGAGCCCGACCGCACCTACCTGGCGCTGGCGGCCTACAACATCGGCCGTGGGCACCTGCTGGATGCGCGCAGGCTGGCGCGCGAGCTCGGGCGCGATCCGGATCGCTGGGCCGACATTCGCGAGACCCTGCCGCTGCTGACCGAGGAGCGCTACTACCAGAACCTGCGTTTCGGCTACGCCCGCGGCTATCAGCCGGTGTATTACGTGCAGCGTATCCGCAACTACCGCGACGTGATCCGGCCCGTGTTCACCGCCGAAGACCTGCCCGCGGACGTGACCGTGGTTCAGGGCGACTGACACGGCCCAGCAGCCCCTCCAGCGCCTGCTCCCAGCGCGGGCGCAGGGCCGGCTCGGTCCATGCGCGCACATCCGGGGCCGGCGGGGGCCCATCCTGCAGCCAGGCCTGCAGACGCGTGGCCAGCGCCTCGGCGTCCGCTGCGGGGTAGCGGCAGGTGTCGGGATACTGCTCGCGGTAGGCGAGGGCGTCCGGCACCAGCGGCGTGGCTCCGGCGGCCGTGGCTTCCAGCATCGCCAGACCCTGGAACTCGTGTACGGCGGTGCTGACCGCGATCCCCGCGCGGGCCAGTAGCGCCTCGTAGTCGGATCGCGGCAGGTGGCGGTCCGCCACGATGTGCCCGCCCAGGCGCTCGCGCAGCGCGGTCAGCACCTTCGGCGGCGGTTCCGGCCGGGCGCCCAGCAAGGCCAGCCGGAACGGCACACCACGGGCGGTCAGCCGGTTAAGTGCCGCGGCGAAGGTCTCCGGGGCCTTGTCGTATTCCCAGCGATGGTTCCACAGGATCAGTCCCGGATCGCGCGGCCCGGCTGCCACGGTCGCGGCGCGGATCGGCACGGGCAGTACGCGGCTGCGGTCGCGCAGACGCGCACCCAGGCCTGCTGGCACGGCATCCGGCATGCGTGCCAGCAGGGTCTCGACCCCGTCCAGAAATGAGTCGCGATTGTAGGCCGAGTTGAACAGTACCCGGTCGGCAGCCAGCGCGGCATACAGCTGCACCATCTGCGGGTCCAGCGAGGGGTGCTGGCGCTGGCCGCGCGGGTAGGCGAACTGGTTTTCGTGGACGTAATACAGCGTCGGGCTGCGTGCCAGCGCCGGGTGTAGCCCGCGCAGGGTGGCCAGGTCCACCATCGAACTGGCGATCACCGCATCGGGCTGCAGCCCTTCCAGCCGATCCAGCCAGGAGATCGGGTTGCCGCGAATGCGCCAGCGAAAGTGCCGCCCGGGCAGCTCAAGCACCTGCCAGTCGAAGGCATCGAAGGTCGTGGTCAGCCAGTCGGCCCAGGCGGCGTGGCTGTCGGCGCGGTATGCCGACAGCAGCAGGATGGTGGGACGCTCCGGCATGGCAGGACCGGACCCGCTCACGTGCGATCGAGCGGTATGTCCGGGGCTGGGCGATGGAGGTGGTAGCCCTGGGCCATGTCCACTCCCAGATCGCCGAGCATCGCGAGGGTCTCGGGGTCCTCCACGCATTCGGCCACCGTGAGCTTGTCGAGACCGCGGGCGACATCGACCATGGCGCGGATAAAGGCCTGGTTGTCGCGGTTGTTGGGCAGGTCGCGCACGAACATGCCGTCGATCTTCAGGACCTGTACGCCGAGGTACTTCAGGTAGGCAAAGGTGGAGAAACCCGAGCCGAAATCGTCCAGGCAGACGCTGCAGCCGGTCTGCTGCAGGCCTTCGATGAAACGCTGCGCATCCTGCATCTCGGAGACGGCGGCGGTCTCGGTCAGCTCGATGATCAGGCGCCGCGGCGCGACCGTGTGCTGTTCCAGCTGCTGGGCGATGTACTGCGGCAGACCCGGCTCGTCGAAGCTGCGCCCGGAGATGTTGATCGCGATCCCGGGGATAGCCGGATCGCGGGCCAGGCAGGCGATGCTCTCGCGGATCACCCAGCGGTCGATGTCCAGGATCTGGCCGGTCTTCTCGGCGATCGGGATGAACTGGCCGGGCATCGAGATCTCGTCCGGTTTGGCCGGGTCCCGCATGCGCACCAGGGCCTCGACGTGGTGCAGATGCTGGTCGGCGATGGTGTAGATCCCCTGGAAGTGAAGCTCGAACTGGCCCTGCTCCAGGGCGGTACCGATGCGCTGGCTCCAGGACATGCGTTCCAGCATGTGCGCGGCGGTGTTGCGGCTGCGGTCGAAGACTGCCCAGGTGTTCTTGCCCAGGTCCTTGGCCTGGTACATCGCGGTGTCGGCATGGGCCACCAGGTCCTCGACATTGTCGCCGTGGTCGGGGAAGTAGGCGATGCCGATGCTGGCGGTGAGGCGGTAGTTCTGTCCGCGAAAGCGGAATGGAATGGCGGAGATCGCGCGGCCGACGCGCTCGGCCAGTTCGACCGGCTCCTGCTCGCTCTCACAGTCCACCAGGATCGCGAACTCGTCGCCGCCCAGGCGGGCAAACAGATCCTGGCTGCGCACCAGGGCGGCGATCTCGCCGGCCGCGCGCACCAGCACCGTGTCGCCGGCGCGATGGCCGAAGGTGTCGTTGATGGTCTTGAATTCGTCGAGATCGAAGTACAGCAGGGCGAAACGGCCGTGGCGCCGGCGTTCGCTGCGGATCACGTGTTCCAGGTGCTTCTGGAAGTGGTGGCGGTTGTACAGCCCGGTCAGCGCGTCGTGCTCGGCGAGGTAGACCAGCTGCTGGGCGGTCTGGCGCTCGTGGGTCACGTCCTCGTAGAGCCACAGGCGACCGATGGAGCGCTCGTCGCTGTCATGCACCGGGTAGGACACCTGGGTCAGGATACGCCCGTCGTAGAGGTCGACCTCGAAGCGTTCGCTGATCTCGTGGGTGTCCAGCACGTGAAGCACGTAGCGCGAGGCGTGATCCGGCCGCGCGAAGCGGTGGGTCGAGTGCTCCAGGACGTCGCGCGAAGGGCGGCCGACCAGCTCGATGTCGCCGTGGATGGCCCACATGCGCCGAAAGGCCGGGTTGATGTATTCCACCCGGCCTTCGCGGTCCTCGAACAGGATGCCGATGCTCATGGCCGACAGCAGCGCCGCCATGCGGCCCTGTTCGCGCTGGGTAAGTTCCAGCAGTCGGCCCTGCTCGTCGCGCGCCGCCTCCAGGTCACCCAGGGCTTGCAGCAGGGTTTCCTCGTTGCGCTTGCGCTGGGTGATGTCGTGCGAAATGGCGACGTAGCGGGCGGTCTGGCCGCGCGGGGCAACCAGCTGCACCGAGATCTCCACGGGCACCTCGCGGCCATCGCGGTGGATATGGCGGGTCTCGAAGCGCATCTGGTCGCGCTCGCCCCGGCGCAGCGGCTCGATCAGCTGGCGAAAACGCGGCTCGGGGTATTCCGGCTTGATGTCGAATGGGTGCAGCGTCAGCAGCTCGTCTCGCGGGATGCCGGTCTGGTCGACCGCGCCCTGATTCACGTAGATGAAACGCAGGGTGTCCACGTCGAACAGGAACACGGCATCCAGCGTCAGGTCCAGGGTGGAGCGGAAGGCCTCCAACTCGTCCGTCTTGCTGCGCAAGTTCTCGCTGGTCGTGACCAGTTCGTTGGCATCGATCACATGGCCCTGCAGGTACTGGATCTGGCCCTGGTCGTCATAGATGCCCACACCGCGCTCGAAGACCCAGCGCAGGCGGCCGTCGTGCTGAATCAGGCGCCATTGGACCTCGAACTGGCCGTCCCGCTGCAGACCCTCTGCGATCTCCTGCCAGACCCGGTCGCGGTCCTGCGGGTGGACCAGGTCGCCCAGGGTCATGTCAGTGGAGGCGAAGCGGGCGCGGTCGTAGCCAGTCAATTCCTGTACCGCGCCCTCGACGTTGATGGCATCCCAGCGCGGGTTGTTACGACAGCGATAGACGAACCCATTGATGGTGTCGAGGATGCGCACCAGGTCGTCGCCCTGGCGCGAGCCGAGCGACCGCGTCAGTATCATCAGTGCCACGAACGCAAGCACCGCGGTCAGCATGCGCAGCATCTGCACGGGTACCCCGGTGGCGGCGAGGAAGTCGCCCTGGGCCGGCAGCCAGCCCGGCAGGGCCGGGTCCACGGCGCTGGGGAAGGGCGTTGCCAGCGCATAGGTAACAAAGGCGATCGCCAGCCCGCCAAGGGCAAGGTGGTGCGTCAGATGCTGGCGCGCGCTGTCCTCCCGGCGTGCTTCGCGCGCGAACAACAGCGCGAAGGCGACCCCGGTGAGCAGGGCGCCGGGGAGCCCGAGCAGGTAACGCCCGCCGTTGGTCAGGCCGCGCGTCGGGTCATCGGCAATCCCGATCATCAGCAGCAGCGCGCCGCCAATGAACGGGTAGCACCAGAGGCCCGTGAGGCGAATGCGGGTCTGACTGTCGTTCAGGGCGCGGCGCCCGAATTCCAGCAGCGGCAGGAAGGAGGCGATCTGCCAGGCGGCATTGAGTCCACCGGCCCTGGCGGCGGGGTAGTGGAAGCCGGCCGCCTGCAGGAATTCGTAGCTGCCATGGATCAGGCCGAACAGCGCCAGCAGCCAGAAATGGCGCGCGAACGGGAGCCGCGGCTGGTGTTTCGGCAGGACCAGGGCCACTACGCCCAGAGAGAAAAAGGCGAGGCCGTAGGCCAGATAGAGAATGGTGAAGGCGGCGGTCGAGAGTTCCATCAGCGCGGGTCTCGCCGGTTACGTGATGTGGGCGGGGGCTGCGGAAACGGGGTGGCTCGCACGCAGATTCCTCTCGGCCAAGATCGGCGCGTCGCGGACCCGGATCACCGGGGGATCAGGCTGCAAGCTTGCGGGGTTCGAGCGGAGGGATGCAAGTACGGGCCGGAACTGGCCCGCGGCAAGAGGTGTCCGGCCCGGGACTCCGGGCCGGACGGGTACGTCGGGATCAGGCCCCGACGTATTCGTCGCACCAGCCTTCGGCGTTCACCTGAACCCCCTGGAAGTCGGCGTGGAAGCACTGGCCCCACTGGTCGTCGCCACCGCCCCAGAAGGCGCAGTTCTTGCACTTTTCGCCCTCGGAATAATCCGAGTGGTCGGAGTCGGCCGCGTTGTTCACGTAGTTGTGGGCGTGACCGTCTTCGGCCTGATCCGCAGCGTGTGCTGCGGGCATGCCGACCAGGCTGACAACCGGGATCGCCGCCACGGCCGCAGAGGCCTGACGCAGGAACTTACGACGATTCGCATTCGGCTTGTTGGACATGAAGTCCTCCGTTTGCTTGGTGGTAATGGGTTTCTGGCGTTCTTTAACTTGCGAAAATCACCCGCTCCAGGCGGGATCATTCCCTTCGAGGCCACAAGCCGCCGAGGGTTCCCTTGGATTGGTAACCCTTTTCAGCGGAATCCCGGGCGCGGCCGTGTGGCCGGGGCCACGCTGTCCCGTGTGCGTGCCGCGCAGGATCCGCCGCAGCGCGCGCATGGGACAGGTGCCCCCACAGGGATGCGAGGGCCCGGAAAAAAATTCCGTTCGATGCGCTGCCGGGCGTGTTCTTGTGATGAAGATCGCGCCGTTCTGTTCTACCATTAGGGATTCCTAATAAATGACGGCAGGAGGTGCGTGATGGCATACAGGAACATGATTGCGGTGCTGGCCCTGGGTACGCTGGCCCTGGCCCCGTTCGCCCAGGCGAGCGCGGTGGAGCGCGGGATGGAACCGAGTGTGGCGCTGCTGGGTGGCGTGGTCTCGCCGGACCTGTCCGATGCCAGCTCCGATCCAGCGTACGGGGTCGAGATTGGCGCCAACTGCCAGCTGTTCCAGCCGGCCGCCGGTGTGCTGCGCCATCACTTCAGTGTCTCGCGCTACAGCGATGATCCGCTGCGGATGACGAGCGCCGAAGTCAACAGCCACTGGATGTTCGAGCCGAACGAGCGCCTGTCCCTGGGCTTCGGGCCGGGCATCGGCTATGTGCGTGCCAAACTGGACGACACGACCAATGGCCTGTGGGCCGCGCAGCTGGGTGGCAGCCTGAAGTACCAGCTGGACCAGCAATGGTTCCTGGGGCTGGAGGCGCGCTACCAGTTTACCGAGAGCGACCGCTTCGACGGCCGTCGTGCCGACGCCGACAACATGCGCGTGATGGGCAAGGTGGGTATGCAGTTCTGATCCTTCGGCCCGTCCGGTAACCGGGGGGCTTGCTGCCCCTCGGGTACCGGGTGACGATAAGGCGACGTTGACACAGCAGGGCGTTGCCCATGGCCGAGACCTCCGAACCCACCGACTCGGGCGAGACCCGTGAAGCCCCCGCATGGCACAGCCGAAATGCGGAGGAAGCGCTCGAGCACTGGGATTCCACGCGTTCGGGTCTGACGGCCGCCACGGCCGAAGAGCGTCTGGCCCACTACGGGCCCAACCAGTTGCGCCCGCCCGAACGGGCCGGTGTGGTCCGGCGCTTCCTGCGCCATTTCCATAATGTCCTGATCTACATCCTGCTGGTCGCGGCGCTGGGGACGGCGCTGCTGGGGCACTGGGTGGATACCGGCGTGATCCTGGCCGTGGTCCTGATCAACACGCTGATCGGCTTTGTGCAGGAGGGCAAGGCGGAGAAGGCGCTGGATGCCATCCGGCGCATGCTGTCCCCGCGTGCGCTGGTCACCCGCGAGGGCGAGCGTCGCGAGATCCCGGCCGAGGAACTGGTACCCGGCGATATCGTGCACCTGCAGGCCGGTGACCGGGTTCCCGCCGACCTGCGGCTGTTCGAGACCAAGAACCTGCGCCTGGAAGAGGCGGTCCTGACCGGCGAGTCGGTAGCGGTAGAAAAGGATACCGCCGCGGTGGAACGGGAGGCGGACCTCGGGGATCGCCGCAGTATGGCCTTCTCCGGGACGCTGGTGGCCTTTGGCCGTGGCGCCGGCGTTGTCGTGGCCACCGGCGAGCATACCGAGATCGGACGCATCTCCACCATGCTTGGCGAGGTCGAGGGGCTGGAGACGCCGCTGGTCCGACAGATGGAACAGTTCGGTCACTGGCTGGCGGCCGTGATCGTGGTCATCGCGGCGGCGACTTTTGCCTTCGGCTACTGGATTCGGAGCTATCCGCTGGACGAGATGTTCCTCGCGGCGGCGAGCCTGGCGGTGTCCACCATCCCGGAGGGCCTGCCGGCCATCATGACCATCGCGCTGGCCATCGGGGTGCAGAAGATGGCGCGGCGCAATGCGATCATCCGGCGCCTGCCGGCGGTGGAGACCCTGGGGTCGGTCTCGGCCATCTGCTCCGACAAGACCGGCACGCTCACCCGCAACGAGATGACGGCGCAGACCCTGCGCACGGCCACCCGCGAGATCCTCGTTGGCGGCGTGGGCTATGCGCCGCTGGGGCAGTTTTCCGAGGACGAGCGCGATATTGACCCGGACGAGGACCCGCTGTTGTGCGAGGTGTTGCGGGCGGGGCTCCTGTGCAATGACGCCCGGCTCTACCAGAAGGATGGCGACTGGGTCATGGAGGGGGATCCCACCGAGGGCGCCCTGATTACCCTGGCGCAAAAGGCCGGGCTGGACCCGCGCCTGGAAGGCGAACGCCTGCCGCGCACCGACGTGATCCCGTTCGAGTCGGATCATCGCTACATGGCGACCCTGCACCACGACCACGACGGTCACGCCTGCATCTTCCTGAAAGGGGCGCCCGAGCGCGTGCTGGAGCTTTGCAGCGAGCAGCAGGTAGATGGCGAGACCCGCGAGGCGCTGGATGGCGAGCGCTGGCACGCCGCCATGGAGGCCGTGGCGGCCCGCGGGCAGCGTCTGCTGGCCGTGGCGGTGCGCGACACCGAATCCGATCGCGGCGAGCTGCGCTTCGATGATGTCGAGGCCGGCGGTTTTACCCTGCTCGCCCTGCTGGGGATTATCGACCCGCCACGCGATGAGGCGATCCGCGCGGTGGCCGAGTGTCGCGCGGCCGGAATCGACGTCAAGATGATCACCGGCGACCACCTGGCGACCGCCCGGGCGATCGGCGAGCAGCTGGGCCTGGGCCGCGACGCCGAGGCGCGGTCCGGTCACGAGCTGGATGCCCTGGACGAGACGGCGCTGGCCGATGTCGCGGAACGTACGGACGTCTTTGCCCGGACCTCGCCGGAACACAAGCTGCGGCTGGTGCGGGCCCTGCAGCAGGGCGGGCGCATCGTGGCGATGACTGGCGACGGGGTGAACGATGCCCCGGCGCTGAAGCGGGCGGATGTCGGTGTGGCGATGGGCGGCAAGGGGACCGAGGCGGCCAAAGAGGCCTCCGAGATGGTCCTGGCGGACGACAATTTCGCCTCCATCGCGCATGCGGTGGAGGAGGGTCGGACGGTCTACGACAACATCCGCAAGGCCATCCTGCACATGCTGCCGACCAACGCCGGGCAGTCGCTGACCATCATGATGGCGATCCTGATGGGGCTGGCGTTGCCGCTGACGCCGGTGCAGGTGCTGTGGGTCAACATGGTGACCTCGGTGACCCTGGCCATGGCGCTGGCCTTCGAGCGCGCCGAGCCGGGCGTGATGCAGCGCCCGCCACGGGCACCGGATGCCCCGCTGCTGTCCGGCTTTCTGCTCTGGCGGATCCCGTTCGTGGCGCTGCTGCTGTGGGCGGGCACCTTCGGTCACTTCGTCTACATGGAGACCGTGGCCGGGGTTGCCGACGAGATCGCGCGCACCGTGGCGATCAATACCCTGGTCGCGGGACAAGCCTTCTACCTGCTGAACCTGCGTCTGATCCATCAACCGGTGCTGCCGGGCGGCGAGCTGTTCCGCTCGCGCGCGATGTGGCTGGCCATCGGCGTACTGGTTCTGCTGCAGCTGGCGTTCACCTACGTGCCCGTAATGCACACCCTGTTCGGGACCACCGCCATCGGTGCGGACGACTGGGCGCGCATCCTGGCCTTCGGCCTGGCGGTGTTCGTGATCGTGGAGCTGGAGAAGCTGGTGGTACGCCAGGTGCTGGCCCGACGCCGAGGGGTGGCGCTACAGGCCGTCTAGACAGGGGACAGGCGCGCTTGCAGTGGGAGCGGTGCTGCCCTTGCGCGTGGCGGGATCAGGCGGCGGTGAAGGCGGTGCGCAGCAGCTCAGTGGCCTGTTCGGCCGCGACCGGCGGCGAGTAGTGATAGCCCTGGGCGCGGGTGCAGCCGAGGGCGCGCAGTGTGGCGGCGTGGGTGCGGCTCTCCACGCCCTCGGCCACGGCCTCCAGTCCGAGGTTGCGCGCCATGTGGATGACGGTCTGTACCAGGCGCTGGCTGTATTCGTCGCGGTCGAGGCCGGCGACGAAGCTGCGATCGATCTTGAGAATGTCCAGCGGCAGCCGGTGCAGGTAGCTGAGCGACGAATACCCGGTGCCGAAGTCGTCCATTGCCAGCTGAATGCCGAGGGCCTTCAGGCGGCGCAGGGTCTCGATGAGTTCGTCGAGATTCCCGAGCGTGGCGGTCTCGGTGATCTCCAGCCGAACCTGGGTCGGCGGTGCGCCCGTGGCGTCAAGGATGCCCCGGACCTCGCCGACCAGTTCCGGGCGGGTCAGCTGGCGCGGGGACAGGTTGGTGCTGATGGTCAGCATCGCGTCCGGGTAGTCCGCGTGCCACTGTGCGAGCTGACGGCAGGCGGTGCGCAGCACCTGCAGGTCGATCCGGTGGATCAGGCCGGCATCCTCGGCAATACCGATGAAGGCGTCTGGGGCGACCAGTCCCCCTTCACGCGGCCAGCGCACCAGGGCCTCAAAGCCGGTGATGCCGTCCTGGCTAAGGGACATGATGGGCTGGTAGTGCACGATGAATTCGCCGCGCTCCACTGCATGGCGCAGGTCGGTCTCCAGTGCCAGGCTTTGCAGGGCCTGGGTCTGCATGCCGGGGTCGCAGAATTCGCAGCGCGCCTTGCCCAGGGATTTTGCGCGATACATGGCCATGTCCGCCTCGCGCATCAGATCGTCCGGAGTGGTGCGGCCCGGGGGCTGCGGCGCATCCGACGCCTGGGCTCCCTGCTGCGGACAGGTGCGGCCGTAGGGGCGCGTGGCGATGCCGATGCTGACGGTGACGTAGACATCCTGCCCGGCAATGGAGAACGGCTCGTGCAGCACGGACTGCAGGCGCTCCGCCACACGCAGGGCATCCGCGGGCTCGTTCAGGCCTTCCAGCAGGATGGTGAACTCGTCGCCGCCCAGGCGTGCGAGGGTGTCGTCCGGACGCGGCGTCGACTCGCCCTGCGGGCGCGAGACGGTGTCGTTGCTGCGCAGCGCGCTCAGCAGGCGCTGGCCCACACGCACCAGCAGTTCGTCCCCGGCCGGATGTCCCAGGCTGTCGTTCACGACCTTGAAGCGGTCGATATCCACGAACAGAACCGCAAACAGGTTGAAGGGGTCGCGGGCGGCGCGGGCGATGGCGTGGGTCAGACGATCATGAAACAGGCGGCGGTTCGGCAGGCCCGTCAGCTGGTCGTGCGAGGCGTTATGTAGCAGGTGCTCCTCGTGGCGGTTGCGCTCGATCACGCGACCCAGCTGCACGCCGATCTGCCACATCAGCCACAGCAGGTCGGGGTCCGTCTCGGTGGGTTTGGTGGCGAAGAACTCGAGGACGCAGGCGACCTCGGAGCCGACCATCACCGGGAAGGCAAAGCCCGAGCGCAGACCGCTGGAGGTGGCCTGCGGCGCGCGCGGGAAGTTGTCGTCGTTGGCCAGATCCTCGATCCAGGCCGGTTCGCCGTTGTCCAGGACCCGGCCGGGGAGGCCCTGGCCGATGGCGAAGGACATGTCCTCGGTGCACTCGCGAAACGCTGTGAACGGCTGTGTGGAGGCCAGATGCCAGATGCCGGTCGGAGTCAGTTCGCTGGCGCCGCTGTGCTCGTTCTGCCGGGCCAGGTAGGCATGCCCGACCGGCCAGTCAAGGTAGCCACCGATGGCGGTCAGCGCGGCCCGCAGCACATGCGCGATGGAGTCCGACTGGTTGGCGGTGGAGGCAATGGTGTTGAGCAGCTCGATCTGCTGCTGCTTGGCGTAGATGTCCTGCAGACGGTCCTCGGCCAGCGCCTCGGCGCGTCGCCGCGCCTCGCGCTCGCGCTCCACCAGCCCCTGCAGCCGTTCCCGTTCGACCTCCGGTGCACTGCACCGAGCATGCCGCTTCACACGCACCCCCGCAGGGCGACGCGATTTCTCTCCGCTCGAGCGTCATGCATGGGCCACCCCTGGCCGTTCCCGTGTCGAATGCGTTCCCTGACATCCGGCAGGATGCCGCGCACTTCAGATAGAGACGCCGGTTCTCGGATTCCAATTCCGTGTGGATTCTAGAGAAAGCCCTGAATCGACGTACGCATTCGCGTTGGCAGCGTGCGGCGCGGGTGCGTCAGTCGTCGCGGTGCGTGACCCAGGGTTCGCCCATCTCCCGTTCCCAGTCTTCCTGGGTCGGGTGGTTGCGGTCGTAGCGTATCCAGGCCTCGAAGATCTCGTCCGGCCAGTGCGACTGCAGCCAGGCAATGATGGCCTCGGCATCGCGTTCGGACAGGGTGTCCTCAAAGCTCGGCATGGCCCCGCCGCGGGCCTCGGCCCCGTAGCGGATCATATCCCTGAGTTGCCAGTACGGGTGATGCCAGGTGTGGGCACTGCCGTCCAGCGGCGGGGGCGGCAGGGTGCCATCGGGATTGCGCTGACGCCAGTTTTCGGCGCCCTCGCGCTGTTCCCCGTGGCAGGCCGCGCAATGGAGCTGATACAGGCGTTCGCCGCGCTGCAGGATTTCCGGGTCGGTTGTGCGCTGGTGGTGCTCGGGTGTCCCGGGACCGCCACCGAAACCGTCGCAGCCGGTGAGTCCGGCGACTGCCAGGCCCAGGATCAGTACCAGGGCTGAGGCGTGGGCCCCGGGGGCGCGTCCGAAGCGGTGCCAGGCGTGACTGGACATCAGTCGCGGGCCCCCGGGTCACCCGAGTTGGCTGGATCGTCGTCGCCGCGGAAGGCATCCCGCACCGAGCCCCAGGCCTTGCGCGAGCCATCGCGGACGCCACCCCAGGCATCCCGGGCACCCTCGCGGACACCGCCCCAGGCACCGGAGGAGCGCTCGCGCATCTGGCCGGACCACTCTGCCAGGCGGTCGCGTTCCTCCACCAGTCCGTCATAGGCGCGTTCGCGGCGCTCGCGCGTGCCCTCGCTGAGGTCGTCCCAGCCTTCGCGGATGTTGTCGCCCAGACGGCCGAGTTCGCGGTCCATCGCGTCCAGGGTCTCGCGCGTGCGCGAGCGGGTGGCCTCGTCGCCATCCTCGCCTTCCTGCTGGAGTTCCTCGCGGGTCTCGGCCCAGGATTCGCGCAGTTCTTCCATCTCCGTCGCGGTGGCGTCCGCCGCGGCCGAGGCATCGTGGTCGTCTCCGTGCAGGGGGCTGGTCGCCAGCAGCAGGATGCACAGGCCGGTCAGCAGGAGAGGGCGCAGCGTGAACGCTTTCATGGTGAGGTCCTCCGGGGCCGTCGCGGGCGGCGGCCCGATATTGGGTTTTCGCCATGGTAGGACGTTTTGGACTCCGGTATGTTTCCCGCAAGACGTTTTTTGCGAGGGATGCCACGTGATGGAGCGACACTGGCCGTTGCTGTGGGGGTTGCTGACGGCACTGCTGGCGGGCTGTGCCACGCAGTCTGCGGCACCGGAGAATGGGGATGTGGCGGCGGACCGGGAACCGGCCCCTACGGCCTACGAGTCGCAGGCGGTCCCGGCGCTGGGGCCTGCGGCGACGCCCGGTGCCGCGGTGCTGGAGTGGTTCGCGGCCAGCCGCTGGGCCTCCGGTCTGGCGCTGGACTACGCCGGGCTGGAGATCGATCAGCCGCGCCCGGGGCGCGCCGAGCTCCGCCTGACCGGGCTGCGCGATGACGCCGTGAGTGCCTACGAATTCCGCCTGGAGCTGGACGACACGGAGGCGGGCTGGGTGATCACCGCAGTTGAACGCCGCGCCATCTGCCGCCGCGGCCTCGGCGACAGCGGCCTCTGCCTGTAACGCCGCGCGCTCGCGGGGCCCGTGGTGATCCTTGCTCCCTGAAGGCGATTCACAGGAAGGCTGGAAGAAGGGAAGAACATCTGTACGGGCAAGGTGTTGATGTGACCCGCCCCCTCTATGCCATCTTCCACTCTTCCCGTCCTCCTGTAGATCGCCCTTGACCTTGATGCCCCCCTCGAGAGTCGCGTCTCCCTAGCGGCGGCGGGCGAGGGTCAGGCCGTCGCCGATGGGGGTCAGCGCGAGGTCGATGCGTTCGTCGTGGTGCAGGGCGGCGTTGAAGTCGCGGATCGCCCGGGTGTTATCGCGGCTGTCCTGCGCGTCCGCCACGCGACCATGCCACAGGGTGTTGTCGATCAGGATCAGGCCGCCCGGTCGGACCAGGCGCAGGCAGTGTTCGAAGTAGTCGGGGTAGCTGGTCTTGTCGGCATCGATAAAGGACAGGTCGAAGCGGCCGGTCTCGCCGTTCCGCTCCAGTGCCCTTAGCGAGTCTTGCGCCTCGCCCTGTTCGAGGCGGATGCGGCCGCTGACCCCGGCGCGTTCCCAGTAGCGCCGGGCCGTGGCGATCCACTGCGCGCTCCGGTCCAGGGTGACGACCTCGCCGTCTTCCGGCAGCGCCAGTGCGATCGCCAGCGCGCTGTAGCCGGTGAAGGTGCCGATCTCAAGGTAGCGCCGCGCCCCCATGAGTCGCGCCAGCAGCGCCATGAACTGGCCCTGCTCGGGCGCGATCTGCATGTTGGCCTCGGGCAGGTTCGCGGTCTCGGCACGGAGGTCGGCAAGCACCTCGGGCTCGCGCAGCGAGTGCCCGAGCAGATAGTGGTACAGGCGATCGTCGAGTCCGATGGAACGATTGGACATCACGCGCTCCCGATTGCTGGGGGTGGGTCGGCGGGTCAGCCACGCTGGCGCGAGATGCGCAGGACGTCGGGCAGGCGGCGCAGGCCCCGCATGATCTGGGCCAGGTGCTGGCGGTCGCGTACCGTCAGCAGGAAGGTCATCGCGGTGGAATGGCCGTCCTGCTCATTGAAGGAGATGTGCTCGATGTTGGAGCCGTGATCGGCGATGACCGCAGCCATGTCGGCCAGGGCCCCGCGCCGGTTGGCGGTGCGCGTGCGCACGGCGGCCGTGAACTGCAGCTGCGGTTCGTGTGACCACTCGAGGGCAATGGTGCGGTCGGCGCGCTCGCGGCTGTCATGCAGGACGTTGCGGCAGCTCTCGCGATGCACCACCAGGCCACGCCCGGCGCTGAGCTGGCCGATGACCGGGTCGCCCGGGATCGGGTGGCAGCAGCGGGCATAGCTCAGCACCAGGCCCTCGGTGCCCTTGACTGCCAGGGTCGTCGCCGTCGGCTCGGCAGTTTCGGGGCCTTCCTTGCCGACCATCTGGCGTGCCACCAGAGAAGCCATGCGGTTCCCCAGGCCGATATCGATCAGCAGGGCGTCGAGGTCTTCCAGCTGCATCGCATCGAGCATCTGGTCCAGTCGCGCGGGGGATATCTGCGACAGGCGCGCATCCAGGGATTCCAGGGCCTTGTCCAGCAGACGCTCGCCCAGGGTGCGGGCCTCCTCCGACTGCATCGACTTCAGACAGTGGCGGATGCCAGTGCGGGCCTTGCCGGTGACCACGAAGGACAGCCATGCCGGATTGGGGCGGGCGCCGGGGGAGGTGACGATCTCCACGGTCTGCCCGCTTTGCAGGCGCGTGGAAAGCGGTGCCAGCTGGCGGTCGATCTTGGCCGCCACGCAGCGGTTGCCGACATCGGAGTGCACGGCATAGGCAAAGTCGATCGGGGTGGCGTCGCGCGGCAGTACCAGGATGTCGCCGCCCGGCGTAAAGGTGTAGACCTCGTCCGGAAACAGGTCGACCTTCACGTTTTCCAGGAATTCGATGGAGTTGCCGACGCTGTTCTGGATTTCGAGGACGTCCTTCAGCCATTCGCGCGCTCGGCTCTGGGCCGTGCGAGTGGATTCGCCCCCGGCCTTGTACTGCCAGTGGGCGGCGATCCCGCTCTCGGCGACACGATCCATCTCGGTGGAGCGGATCTGTATTTCGATCGGGATACCCTGGGGGCCGAACAGGATGGTGTGCAGCGACTGGTAGCCGTTGGACTTCGGGATCGCGATGTAGTCCTTGAAGCGGCCCGGGACCGGCTTGTACAGGTTGTGCACCACGCCCAGCGAGCGGTAGCAGGTGTCGATGTCGTCGACGATGATGCGGATGGCGAATACATCGAACACCTCCTCGAACGAGTGGTGCTTGTCGCGCATCTTGCGATAGATGCTGTACAGGCTTTTTTCGCGCCCGGAGATGCGACCGACGATGCCCGCCGCCTCCATGCGCGAGCAGATGGCCTGCTCGATGTTCTTCATCGGTTCGCGCCGGTTGCCACCGGCCCGTTGCACGGCCTGCTCCAGTACCGCGGCGCGCCAGGGGTGCTTGGCGGAAAACCCGAGCTGTTCCAGCTCGCGACGGATCGCGTTCATCCCCAGGCGCTGGGCGATCGGCGCGTAGATCTCCAGGGTTTCCTTGGCGATGCGGCGGCGCTTGTCCGGGCGCATCACGCCCAGGGTGCGCATGTTGTGCAGGCGGTCGGCCAGCTTGATCAGGATCACCCGGATATCGCGGGTGATCGCCAGCATCATCTTGCGGAAGTTCTCCGCCTGCGCCTCGGCCTTTGACTGGAACTGCAGGTGGGTGAGCTTGGAGACGCCATCGACCAGCTCGGCAACCTCCTCGCCGAACTCGGCGTGGATACGATCCTTGCTGGTGGCGGTGTCCTCCATCACGTCATGCAGGATGGCGGCGCAGATCGCCTGATGGTCCATCCGCATCTCGGCCATGGTGCGGGCCACGGCCAGGGGATGATAGATATAGGGTTCGCCGGTCTTGCGGGTCTGGCCTTCGTGAGACTCCGCGCCCAGGAGATAGGCGCGATAGACCTCCTCGACCTCGTTGGGCTCGAGATAGGCCTCGAGCTCCGAGCACAGATCGCTGATCAGAAATCGGGTCGAGTCGCCCGCTGCCGAGGAAGCGGCCCCGGGCGCGGCTGGCTGCCCAGCGGCCATGAAACGGGATCTCCTAGCGTTCGTCGGCTTCGAGCTGTTCCAGATGGCGGATGGTGCTGAAGTCCAGCATCTGGTTCTGGGGACGTTCGTCGTGTTCGTCGAACACCTCGACACCGACCACGCCGGCGGCGATTTCGCGCAGGGCGATCACCGTGGGCTTGTCGTTGTCCTCAGGGACGCGAGCCTCCTTGCCGTGGGCGATGTGGCGGGCCCGGCGGGCGGCCATCAGCACCAGCTGGAAGCGGTTTTCGACGTTTTCGAGGCAGTCCTCGACGGTGACGCGTGCCATCGGATACTCCGGTCAGTAAATTCTTGAAATCCATGCGGCGTAGCCGCAGTTCACCAGCATGTTACGCCGACCCCGGTTCCAGCGCCAACAGGTTTCCCAGTGTGGATGCGGAACGGTGCTCCTGCTCCACGGTGCGCAGGCGGTTGCTGCGGAAGATGCAGGCCAGGTCGCGCACGGCCTGGTCGAAGTCGGCATTGACGACGGTGTAGTCGTATTCGCGGAAGTGCGTGCAGTCGGATTCGGCGTCGCGCAGGCGGCGCTGAATCACGGCTTCCTCGTCCTGGCCGCGCCCGCGCAGGCGGCGTTCCAGCTCGTCCCGCGAGGGCGGCAGGATGAAGATCGAGTGTGCGTCCGGGACGGCGGCGCGCACCTGGCGCGCGCCCTGCCAGTCGATCTCCAGGATCACGTCCACGCCGGCGTCCAGGCGCGCGTTCACGCTGGCGTGCGCGGTGCCGTAGAAGTTGTCGAACACCTTGGCGTGTTCCAGCAGCTGACCGTCCTCGATCATGCCCAGGAAGGTCTCGGCGGAGACGAAGTGATAGTGCTGCCCGTCCACCTCGCTGGCGCGCGGCTTGCGCGTGGTGTGCGAGACCGAGACCTCGACTGCATCCACCGTTTCCAGCAGGGCGGCGACCAGGCTGGTCTTGCCGGCGCCGGAGGGGGCGGAAACGATATAGAGCGAGCCGCGAACGGCGGGGGCAATGGCGGTCATGGGCGCGTCCGCAGGACCTGGGCGTGATCGGGAACCGGCGAGTTCCGGGGCGTGCCGGAGCTTCCAGAGTCAAAGAAGAAGGTTGGTCGGAGTGAAAGGATTCGAACCTTCGACCCCTGCCTCCCGAAGGCAGTGCTCTACCAAGCTGAGCTACACTCCGAACCGAGCCCGCTATTATGCCGGGCCATTTCCGGCCTGTCCATGCCTTCGGACGGAAAACCGTCGAGGGTTTCCCCGGGCCCGCGGCGGGGCACGCAGCGAACGTCAGTGATCGCGGCCGACCGCAAAGCGCGCGAGGTCGATCAGCGCCTGACGCTGGGGGGAGTCGGGCAGGTGCTCGATGGCCTCGATGGCGGCGGCGGTCTCGGTCTCGGCGCGAGCGCGGGTGTAGGCCAGGCCGTCGGTGGCGTGGACCACCTGCAGCACCGCGTCGACCTGCTCGCGGCCACCGTTTTCGATCGCCTGGCGCACCGTCGCCTGCTGGTCCGGGTTGCCGACGCGCAGGGCGTGGATCAGCGGCAGGGTGGGCTTGCCTTCGGCGAGGTCGTCGCCCATGCGCTTGCCGGTGACGTCGTCGCTGGAGGAGTAGTCGAGCACATCGTCGATCAGCTGGAACGCGGTGCCCAGATGCATGCCGTAGCGGGCCAGCGCCTGTTCGTCGGCCTGCGGGCGCCCGCCGAGGATCGCGCCCAGCTGGCAGGCGGCCTCGAACAGCTTGGCCGTCTTCGACTGGATCACATGCATGTAGCGGGCCTCGTCGACATCGGCATCGTGGCAGTTCATTAGCTGCATCACCTCGCCTTCCGCGATCACGTTGGTCGCGTGCGAGAGGATCTCCATCACCCGCATCGAGCCGACCTCGACCATCATCTCGAACGCGCGCGAGTAGAGGAAGTCGCCGACCAGCACCGCGGCCTCGTTGCCGAAGATGTGGTTGGCGGTCTCGTTTCCGCGCCGCAGCTCGGAGGCATCGACCACGTCATCGTGCAGCAGGGTTGCGGTATGGATGAACTCGACCACCGCGGCGAGGGTGATCGGGTCGCGGCCCTCGACCTGGCAGGCCCGGGCCGACAGGGTGACCAGCAGGGGCCGCAGGCGCTTGCCGCCCGAATGGATGATGTAATGCCCGAGCTGATTGATCAGCACCACCGGAGAGCTGAGGCGCTCGCGGATGCACTGGTCGACGGCCTGCATGTCGTCGGCCGCCAGTTCTCGGATCGCGTCAATGGGCATGAGGTTGGCTAGCGCGCTCGTGAGGTGGTCGTGAGGGGCGAAGGCATGCTAGGGAAACGCTGGACAATGTACAAGGGAAGCACGGATCAATGTACGCGCGCGCGAGCGCTGGGCCGCAACGCGCACCGTTGCCGTTACCCAGGACGAGCATTGACCCGGACGGGAAGCGCTGCTAGCATTCCCGCCCTTTCGCGAGACCAGCTTCAGTCTGGCTGGTCCACACAAGGTATCGCAACGGAGTCCCAGGGAAATGTACGCGATCATCGCAACAGGTGGTAAACAGTACCGCGTCGCCGAAGGCGACGTGATTCGCATCGAAAAGCTCGACGCCGAGGCCGGTTCCGAGGTCGAGTTCGACCAGGTGCTGATGGTCGGCGCCGGCGACGATGTCCGCGTCGGGGCCCCGCTGGTGGATGGTGGCAAGGTCACCGCCAAGGTCGAAGACCATGGCCGCGCCAAGAAGGTCCACATCATGAAATTCCGGCGGCGCAAGCATTCCCAGAAGCAGATGGGGCACCGCCAGCACTACACCACCGTGCGTATCACCGGCATCGCCGGGTGAGCGCTCGCAGGCATTCAGGAGAGCTGAACCATGGCACATAAGAAGGCAGGCGGGAGTACCCGCAACGGGCGCGATTCCGAAAGCAAACGCCTGGGCGTGAAGCGCTTTGGCGGTCAGGTCGTGCGCGCTGGCAACATCCTCGTTCGTCAGCGTGGGACGCAGTATCATCCCGGCGAGGGCGTGGGTTGTGGCAAGGACCATACGCTGTTCGCCAAGGTCGACGGCCAGGTCGTCTTCAAGGTGGGCGGCAAGCACAACCGTCGTTTCGTGAGCGTCCAGCCGCAGCAGTAAGCCGGCCGGCTAGGGAGACGCTGATTGAATCGCACGTCCGCGTTGGTGCCCCCTGTTTTCCGAGACAAGGCGCGACGGGCAGCGGGTAGTGGTTCTACCCGCAAGCGGCGCAACGCAGGATCGGGGAACAGGGGGCACCAACCCCACAAGCCATTGAAAGCAGGGGCTCGGCCGCTTTCGCGCGGGAACGGCGTTGCGGGTCCCTTGTGCAGAATGACTGCACGGCGGTCACCGCGCCTTGTTCGCACGCAAAAGCGACTCGAGCGCGGACGTGCGATTCAATCAGCGTCTCCCTAGCGAAGCGATCGCGAAAAGCCCCGTTCTTCGGGGCTTTTTTTGTTCTGTACTGCGGGAAGCAAGCAATGAAGTTCATCGATGAGGCCACCATTACGGTGAAGGCCGGCGACGGCGGAAACGGCTGTGTCAGTTTTCGCCGCGAGAAATACATCCCGTTCGGCGGCCCGGATGGCGGTGACGGCGGCGATGGCGGCTCGGTGTGGCTGGTCGGTGACGAGGGTCTGAACACCCTGGCCGATTTCCGCTATCAGCGCCGCTTTGATGCCCAGCGTGGCGAGAACGGCATGGGGCGCCAGCGCACCGGTGCCTCCGGAGAGGACCTGGAGATCGCGGTGCCGGTCGGGACCCAGGTGCGGGATGCCGAGACCGGCGAAATCCTCGGGGATGTCACCCACGAGGGGCAGCGGCTGCTGGTCGCCCAGGGCGGCTTCCACGGGCTCGGCAACACCCGCTACAAGTCCTCCACCAATCAGGCGCCGCGTCAGAGCAAGCCGGGCACGCCGGGCGAGCTGCGCAAGCTGTCCCTGGAGCTGATGGTGCTGGCGGATGTCGGGCTGCTGGGGCTGCCGAATGCCGGCAAGTCCACGCTGCTGGCACGCGCCTCGGCGGCGCGGCCGAAGATTGCCGACTATCCCTTCACCACGCTGATCCCGCAGCTGGGCGTGGTGCGCATCGGCGTCAACCAGAGCTTCGTAATCGCCGACATTCCGGGGCTGATCGAGGGCGCCGCGGAGGGCGCGGGTCTGGGCACGCGTTTTCTCAAGCACCTTGCGCGTACCCGCCTGCTGCTGCACGTGGTGGATGTGGCCCCGCCCGACCCGGAGGCGGATCCGCTGGCGGACCTGCACACCGCGGTTACCGAGCTGGAGCACCACAGCGACAAGCTTGCCTCTCTGCCGCGCTGGATTGTGCTGAACAAGAAGGAATTGCTGGACGCAGAAGACCTGGAGGCCCTGGTCGAGCGGGTGGCGGCGGATCAGGGCGCTGCGCATCCGGTGTTCGTCATCTCGGCGGCGACCGGGGACGGCGTGGATGCGCTGCTTCAGGCCGTGATGCGGCATATCGAGGAGACCACGCAGAGCGAGGCCGAGGCCGCCCGCCGCGGGCTGGCCGCGGACCCGGAGGACTCGTCGTGGTAGCGACCGCGGCCGCCGCGCGCACACTCCCCGCCATCCAGCGGGTGGTGGTCAAGATCGGGAGTGCGCTGATCACGGCCGACGGCGCCGGACTGGATCGCCCGGCACTGGAGTCCTGGGCCCACCAGATTGCCGCGCTGCGTCGGCGCGGTCTCGAGGTGATCCTGGTATCCAGCGGGGCGGTGGCCGAAGGCATGCGCCGGCTGGGCATGTCCGAACGGCCGCATCAACTGCACCACGTGCAGGCCGCCGCGGCGGTCGGGCAGATGGGGCTGGTGCAGGCCTACGAGCGCGAGTTCGCCAGCCATGGTCTGCATGCGGCGCAGGTCCTGTTGACCCATGACGACCTGGCTGACCGCTCGCGCTACCTGAATGCCCGCAGCACCATGCAGGCGCTGCTGGAGATGGGCACGATCCCGGTCGTCAACGAGAACGACACCGTCGCCTACGAGGAGATACGGCTGGGGGACAACGACACCCTGGCGGCGCTGGTCGCCAACCTGGTGGTGGCCGACCTGCTGCTGATCCTGACCGACCAGCATGGCCTGTTCGATCGCGATCCGCGCAAATTCGCGGATGCGCGTCTGATCCAGGAAGGCCAGGCCTCGGACGCCCAGCTGCATCGCTACGTGGCGGCCGACTTCGGGCGTCTGGGGCGTGGCGGGATGGCCACCAAGCTGCTGGCGGCGGAGCGCGCGGCCCGCTCCGGCACCCATACGGTCATCGCCTCCGGCCGCGAGGCGCAGGTGATGAGCCGGGTGCTGAAGGGCGAGGCGCTGGGGACCTGGCTGAAGCCGGACCGCGAGCCGCTGGCTGCGCGCAAGCGCTGGCTGGCGGATCAGCTGCACTCGCGCGGCCAGCTGCGGCTGGATGCCGGGGCGGCGCGCGTGCTGCGCGAATCCGGCAGCAGCCTGCTGCCGGTGGGCGTGGTCGCGGTGGAGGGGGACTTTCGTCGTGGCGAGGTGGTGACCTGCGTGGACCCGGAAGGGGTTGCGGTGGCGCGCGGGCTGACCAATTACGCGGCCAGCGAGATCCAGCGCATCCGTGGCCAGCGCGCCGACCGCATCGAGGCGGAGCTCGGCTACTTGCTGGAGCCGGAACTGATCCACCGGGACAACCTCGTCCTGCTCTCCTGATTCGCCTGCGGGCGCGTACGCGTTCGTATCCAGTTGCCCTCGGCGGGACTCCATGCCCCCCCTGTGGGAGCGTGCTTGCACGCGAAGCCCCTGCCCGCGTCCGACTCTGGCAGGGGCTTCGCGTGCAAGCACGCTCCCACGGTGTATTGCGTGTGCTGATCCGATCGCCATCCCGGCTCTTCGCTGCGCTGCGGCCGGGATGACCCCGCGCCTCACGGCTCCCTGCTACGGGCTCAGGGCCTCCGTGGTTAAAGGCGGAGGCCGCGCGCTTCAGTTGTCGGAGTGGGTGCCGGTGACTTCCAGGTCCAGGCGGCCTCGCGCCAGGCGTGCGCGCAGGCGCTGGCCAGGCGCGGTCTGGTCGGCGCGGCGCAGGACCTCGCCCTCGGGGGTCTGCAGGATTGCATAGCCACGTTCCAGCACTGCCTCCGGGCCCAGCGAGCGCAGTTGGCGGGCCGTGGCGTCCAGATGGCGCTGGCGGCTGGCCAGCGCCTGTCGGGTGGTGTCCTCGAGCTGGCGTCGCAGCCGCGCCAGCGCCTCGCGGCGTCGGGGAAGGTCGTGGTCGGGGCGCACCCGTGTCAGGCGCTGGCGCAGGTGGTCCAGGCGCATGCGGGCCGCGGCGAGGCGATTGCCGGGCGAGGCGCCGGCGAGACGGAGCTGGGTGTGCTGCAGGCGTGACCGGGCACGCTCTTCGGTGCGCGACCAGGCGCGAGTCAGGCGTTCGCGCTGGTCGTCCAGGCGCTGCGCGTCGCGCTCCAGCAGCTGACGCGGATGGCGCCGCTCCAGGCGCGCGTGCAGTGCCGCGAGGGCCTGCTGCTGCCGGGCAATGCGCTGGCCGAGCAGGCCGGACAGGCGCTCGCGGGCGCGCTGCAGCTGGTGGCGCAGGGTGGTCGCATCCGGGCTGACGGCCTCGGCCGCGGCCGTTGGTGTGGAGGCGCGCAGGTCGGCAACGAAGTCGGTGATGGTGGTGTCGCTCTCGTGCCCCACGCCGGAGACGACGGGGATCGGACAGGCGGCGATGGCACGGGCGACGCTTTCCTCATTGAAGGCCTGCAGGTCCTCCAGCGAGCCGCCGCCGCGGGCCAGGATGATCACGTCCACACGGCCCTCGCGGGCGGCCTGCTCCAGGGCCGCGACGATCTGACTGGCGGCCTGCGCACCCTGCACTGCGGTGGGGTAGAGGGTGAAGGGCAGCAGCAGCGGGAAGCGTCGCGCCAGGGTGCGTTCGATATCGTGCCGCACATCGCCCTGGGTGGAGGTGATCACGCCGAGGCGGTGGGTCCAGGCGGGGAGGGGCTTCTTCCGCTCGGGGTCGAACAGGCCCTCGGCGGCAAGCTTTTCCTTCAGGCGCTGAAAGGCCGCAAGGAGCTGGCCCTCGCCGGCTGGCTGCAGGGCCTCGACGATGATCTGGAACTGGCCGCGTGCGGCGTAGATCCCGGCGCGGCCCTGGATCTGCACCGCGTCGCCATCGGCGAAGCGGGTGGCGTTGCGGGCGTTGCCACGAAACAGCACGCAGCTGACCGAGCTGTTTGCATCTTTCAGCGAGAAGTACTGGTGGCCGGAGGCGTACTGGCGCAGGTTGGAGACTTCGCCCTCCACGCGCAGGCGGCCAAGGCCGTCGCGCAGCAGGCCGTCGGCACACTGGTTGAGTTCGGTAACGGAAAAGACCGGGGCGTCGCTCATGCGGTCCTCAGAGGCGGGCGAAGACGCGCTGGAAGACATCCGTGCCGCGGCCCACGGGGTCGATCCGCAGCCGCGCCTCCTCTTCGGCCATCGCGTGGAACAGGCCATTCATGGTGTGTTCCAGCACATGCCCCACCAGGTCCAGGCGGACGTTGGCGAGGAACGGGATGTCGCGCATCTGCGATTCCAGATTGTGGTACGAGCTCAGGGCCTCGACCGCATCCAGACTGGCGGTGACCGGCTCCCGCATCGCCTCGGTCAGGCGTGGGCGCATCTCCTGTTCGAGATGCCGGGTCGCCGCGTCCTCGCCACCGAGCAGGATGCCGCGGGCATCCTCCAGATCGAGCGCGAAGATGGCGCGGATGAAGGGCTCGCGGGCATCCCACACAGCGCCCTCGGCAGCGCGGTTCATGCGCAGTTCCAGGGTGCCCAGCGGGGCCTCCATGCCGAGTCGGCCGAGGGAACGCCGGGTGGTGGCAAGGACCTCGGGCAGCGGGATGCGCACGTCCGGGTTGCCGTAGAAGCCGTTGCGTCGGCTGAGCGTCTCGGAGGCCGAATGGGTGGCGATGACCAGGGCCTCGTGCACTGCCTCGATCAGCTCCGCGGTGGACAGCCCTGAAAATTCCGGGGGGCGCGTGAGCAGTGTGCGGAACATCTCATGGCCGAAACGCCACCATTCTGCCTGCGCGCTGGTGGAATCCAGGGCAAGGCCCGGCGCCAGCAACAGGGCCAGCATGCGGCGGCGGGTGATGCGGGCCTGTGGCGCGCGCTCGGGCATGGTGTCTCGACTGACGGGGTTTGCGGGTGACTGGGCATCCTATCAGGGTGCCGTGCGGGCGTCTGCGCAGCGTCCATTGCGCGCGTGCGCTGGCTTGTCGCGGAAGGGCCCGAATTCTATACTGACGGGCTATTTATCCGCCCCCGGGACATCTTCTCCTCTCTCCCGGCGGGCCTGGCCTGGAGTGGTACATGCGGATACTCGGTGAAGCCCTTACGTTTGATGATGTACTGCTGATCCCGGGGCATTCGAACGTCGTGCCGCGTGATGTCGACCTGACCACGAAGATCACCCGGGGCATCTCGTTGTCCGCCCCGGTGGTATCGGCCGCGATGGATACCGTCACCGAGGCGCGCCTGGCGATCGCGATGGCCCAGGAAGGCGGGCTCGGCATCGTGCACAAGAACATGTCCATCGAGGCCCAGGCGGCCGAGGTCCGGCAGGTCAAGAAATACGAAAGCGGCGTGATCAGCGAGCCGATCACCATCGGCCCGGGCGCCACCATCGGCCAGGTGGTGGAGCTGACCGAGGCCAATCACATCTCCGGCGTGCCGGTGGTGGACGGCAACGACCTGGTCGGCATCGTGACTTCCCGCGACCTGCGTTTCGAGACCCGCATGGAGGCCCCGGTCACCGAGATCATGACCCCGCGCGAGCGCCTGGTGACCGTGCCCGAGGGTGCGGATCGGGGACACGTGCTGGAGCTGCTGCACAAGCATCGGATCGAGAAGGTGCTGGTGGTCAACGACGACTTCCAGCTGCGCGGCATGATTACCGTCAAGGACATCCAGAAGTCCACCGAACACCCGCATGCCTGCAAGGACGACCGCGGTCGCCTGCGCGTGGGCGCGGCGGTCGGCGTGGGTGCCGGTACCGACGAGCGCGTGGCCGCGCTGGTTGAGGCCGGGGTGGACGTGCTGGTGGTGGACACCGCGCACGGCCATTCGCAGGGCGTGCTGGATCGCGTGGCCTGGGTGAAGAAGCACTATCCGGATGTGCAGGTGGTCGGCGGCAATATTGCCACCGCCGCCGCCGCGAAGGACCTGGTCGCGGCCGGGGCCGATGGCGTGAAGGTCGGGATCGGGCCGGGCTCGATCTGCACCACCCGCATCGTGGCCGGTGTGGGCGTGCCGCAGATCACCGCCATTGCCGATGTCGCCGAGGCGCTGCAGGGCACCGGCGTGCCGCTGATCGCGGATGGTGGCGTGCGTTTCTCCGGCGACCTGGCCAAGGCCATTGCCGCCGGCGCCAACTGCGTGATGCTGGGCTCGATGTTCGCCGGCACCGAGGAGGCCCCGGGCGAGGTCGAGCTCTATCAGGGCCGCTCCTACAAGATTTACCGCGGCATGGGCTCGCTGGGCGCGATGCAGCAGGGTTCCTCGGATCGCTACTTCCAGGACCCGAACAGCTCCGCCGACAAGTTCGTGCCCGAGGGTATCGAGGGCCGCGTGCCGTACAAGGGCTCGATCGTCGCGATCATCTACCAGCTGATGGGCGGGCTGCGCTCATCCATGGGCTATGTCGGCGCGCACGACATCGAGGAGATGCGCAGCAAGCCGCACTTCGTGCGCGTGACCGCCGCGGGCATGCGCGAGAGCCATGTGCACGACGTGGCGATCACCAAGGAAGCCCCGAACTACCGAATGGACTGACTCGGCCGCCACGGCCGGGTATCCCCCGACACCCACCGGCCGTCCGGCCGGTACAGCGGATGACCTCATGACCCAGGATCTTCACGCCCACCGCATTCTGGTGCTGGACTTCGGCTCCCAGTACACCCAGCTGATTGCCCGCCGCGTGCGCGAGGCCGGGGTCTACTCCGAGGTGCATGCCTGGGACATGCCGGCGGCAGATATCCGCGCGTTCAACCCCACCGGCATTATCCTTTCCGGCGGTCCGGAGTCGGTGAATATCGACCAGCCGCCGCGCGCCGAGGATGCGGTGTTCGAGCTGGGCGTGCCGGTGCTGGGCATCTGCTACGGCATGCAGACCATGGCCGCGCAGCTGGGCGGGCGGGTCGAGCCGTCCAAGCGCCGCGAGTTCGGTTATGCCCAGGTGCGTGCCCGCGGCCATACGCCGCTTTTGCGCGATATCGAGGATCACACCACACCGGAGGGCTACGGCCTGCTGGACGTGTGGATGTCGCATGGCGACCACGTGACCGAGCTGCCGGAGGGCTTCCGCCTAATGGCCTCCACCGATTCCGCGCCGATCGCCGGTATGGCCGACCCGGATCGCGGCTTCTACGGCGTGCAGTTCCACCCCGAGGTCACGCATACGACCCAGGGCCAGCGCATCATCGAACGCTTCCTGCACGAGATCTGCGGCTGCGAGGCACTGTGGACCGCCGACAACATCATCGACGACATGGCCGCGCGGGTGCGCGAACAGGTCGGGGACGACCATGTGGTGTTGGGTCTGTCCGGCGGGGTGGACTCCTCGGTGGTCGGGGCGCTGCTGCACAAGGCGATCGGTGACCAGCTGACCTGCGTGTTCGTGGATACCGGGCTGCTGCGCGAGGGCGAGGGTGACCAGGTGATGGCGACCTTCGCCCGCCACATGGGCGTGAACGTGATCCGTGTGGATGCCGAGGAGCGCTTCATGAGTGCGCTGGCCGGGGTCGAGGACCCGGAGGCCAAGCGCAAGGTCATCGGCGGGCTGTTCATCGACGTGTTCGACGAGGAGGCCGCGAAGCTGAACAACGTGCAGTGGCTGGCCCAGGGCACGATCTACCCGGACGTGATCGAGTCGGCCGACTCGAAGACCGGCAAGGCGCATGTGATCAAATCACACCACAACGTGGGCGGGCTGCCGGAGAACATGAAGCTGGGACTGGTGGAGCCGCTGCGCGAGCTGTTCAAGGACGAGGTGCGCAAGATCGGCGTGGAGCTGGGCCTGCCCACCGAGATGGTCTATCGCCACCCGTTCCCGGGACCGGGGTTGGGTGTTCGCATCCTCGGTGCGGTGAAGAAGGAATACGCCGATCTGCTGCGCCGCGCCGATGCGATCTTCATCGAGGAACTGCGCAAGGCCGATCTGTACGACAAGACCTCGCAGGCGTTTGCGGTGTTCCTGCCGGTGAAGTCGGTCGGGGTGATGGGCGACGGCCGGCGCTACGACTACGTGGTCGCGCTGCGCGCGGTGGAGACCATCGACTTCATGACCGCCCGCTGGGCCCACCTGCCGTATGACTTCCTCGACCACGTCTCGCGCCGCATCATCAACGAGATCCCCGGTATCTCACGCGTGACCTACGACATCTCCGGCAAGCCTCCGGCCACCATCGAGTGGGAATAGTCCTCCCGGACGGCGCCTCTTAGGGAGACGCTGATTTAATCGCACGTCCGCGTTGGTGCCCCCCGGTTTTTCGAGAAAAAGCGTTCCGAGACAATGCGCGTCGTGCAGCGGGTAGTGGTTCTACCCGCCCGTTATTGTCGAAAACGGGCGCGCGCACGGCGTTGCGGCTCCCCTGTGCAGAATGACTGCACGGCAGTCACCGCGCCTTGTTCGCACGCAAAAGCGGCTCGAGCGCGGACGTGCGATTAAATCAGCGTCTCCTTAGTTGGGGCAGAAAGTTGGACGTGGCAATATCGGGTATCCCCGAATCGTGCGTGGTCCAATTCCGTTGAAAACGCCTCCCTGTCCCGGCAACGAAAAAGAGCGGCTGCGAGCACTGCGGGCTCGAGGGCTGTTGGATACCGCGGCTGAGGAGCGGTTCGACCGACTCACGCGTCTGGCGCGGCGGATGTTCGGGGTGTCCATCGCGCTGGTTTCGCTGGTGGACGAGGACCGGCAGTGGTTCAAGTCGCGGCAGGGTCTCGAGGTGGCGGAGACCGGGCGTGATATCTCCTTTTGCGGGCATACGATTCTCGGGGGCGATATCTTCGAGATTCCCGATGCGCGCGCGGACGCCCGGTTTGCCGACAACCCACTGGTGACCGGGGAGCCGCAGATCCGGTTCTACGCCGGTGCACCACTGACAACCTCCGACGGTTACCGGATCGGGACGCTTTGCCTGATCGACGGCCAGCCGCGGCAGTTGAGCGAGGACGAGCGACGCTCCCTGCGTGACCTCGCCGATGCGGTCGCGGCGGAAATCGACTCCACCGAACAGCGGGCGCTTGCCAATGCGCTGGGGGATCTGCGGCAGCTTGGCGAGGTGATTACCCGTGCGCAGTCGGCGTTTATTCGCGATGCCGATCAGGACCGTGGGCAGGTCTTTGACGGACTGCTTGCGGATACCCTCGAGCTGACCCACAGCGAATACGGCTTTATCGGAGAGGTGCTGCACACGCCTGAAGGTTCGCCTTACCTCAAGACCAGTGCCATCACCAATATCGCCTGGGATGACGCGACCCGCGCCTTCTATGCGGCCAACGCACCCCAGGGGCTGGAGTTTCACAACCTGGAGACCCTGTTCGGCGCGGCCCTGACCGGCGCGGGGCCGGTGATTGCCAATGACCCCGCCGGAGACCCGCGCAGCGGGGGCTTGCCCGAAGGACATCCGCCGCTCAAGGCCTTTCTGGGGATACCCATCGAGCACGGGGGCGAGCGGATCGCCGTGCTGGGGATCGCCAACCGTCCGGGTGGCTACGACCCGGAACTGGTGGAGTTTCTGCAGCCGCTGCTCGCCACGCTGGGGCAGTTGGTGGATGCGGCTCGCACTCGTCGTCGTTACCGGGCGGGCCAGTTGGAGCGGGCGCGGCTGTCCCGGGTGGCGAGCGAGACGACCAATGGCGTGATCATTACCGACGCCGACGGCCGGGTCGAGTGGATTAACGACGGCTTTACCCGCTTGAGTGGCTACACCCTGGACGCAATGCTTGGCCGCCAGCCGAGTGAACTGTTGCAGGGTGCCGGGACCGATCCGGAGACGGTAGCCCGGATCGGTGGGGCGCTGGCGCGGGGCGAACCATTCGTTGAAGAGCTGTTGAACTACCACATCGACGGCCACCCGTACTGGGTGCGGATCCACTGCACCCCATTGCGCGACGAGCAGGGGGTGTTGCAGGGGTTCATCGCGATCGAGTCCGATGTGACCCGGGAACGCGAGGATGCCGAACGGATCCGCGAGAGCGAGCAACAGTTCCGCTCGCTGGTCGACAATATCCCCGGAATCACCTATCGCTGCCTGCTGGATGCGGACTGGACCATGCTCTACATGAGCGACCAGGTGGATACGCTGTCGGGCTATCCTGCCAGCGACTTCATCGACAATGCCGTGCGCAGTTACGCCAGCGTGATCCACGAGGATGATCAGGCGCGAGTCCAGGATGCGGTGGAACAGGCCTTGAGCGCCGGCGACGACTGGTCCGTTGAATACCGTATTTGGCATCGTGACGGCAGTATCCGCTGGGCCCAGGAACGGGGCTCCGCCATTCGTGATCCGGATGGCCGAGTGCGCTACCTCGACGGCTTCATCCTCGATGCGACCCGGGAACGGGAACATCGTGAACAGCATCAGCGCCAGCTGGACGCGTTCGCGGCGCTAAACGAGATTGCATCCCTGGTGGCGCTGGACCTCGATGACCAGCTCGAGCGCGCGCTACAAATGGGGGCCAACTTTCTGGGGCTGGAACTGGGCATCGTCAGTCGGATCCGCGGCGACGACTATACGGTGCGGGCGTTCGTCGCGCCGGCTGGCGCCCCCCTCGAGCGTGGTCAGCGCTTTGCGCTCGGGCGTACCTACTGTGCGCTGACCCTTGCGCACAACGACCTGCTGACGATCGAGCACATGGGCGCGTCCAAGCACCAGGGCCACCCGTGTTACGCGGACTTCGGCCTGGAAGCCTACATCGGTGTCGTGCTGGAGGTTGAGGGGCAGCGCTTTGGCACCCTGAACTTTTCGTCGGCGCACCCCAGACCGGCCGCGTTCAGCGAGGGTGAACGCATGTTCGTGCGTCTGTTGGGGCGCTGGGTGGCCGCGAGCCTGGAGCGGGAACAGTCGCACGAGCAGTTGAAGAAGCTGATCTCACTGGTCCCGGGGATGGTGTATCAGTATCGGCAGTGGCCGGACGGCCGCATGGCCTTCCCGTACAGCAGCCCCGGCATCCAGGATATCTACGGCATCAGCGCAGAGGCGGCACGCGAGGATGCCAGCATGGTGTTCCGCAGTCTGCACCCGAAGGACCGGGATCGGGTGGCGCAGTCCATCGAACGGTCGCGGCGGGAACTGAGCAACTGGCATTGCGAGTATCGCACCCTGCGGGATGATGGTCGCGTGGGGTGGGTGCAGGGTCACGCCTCGCCCGAGCCCCTCGACGACGGTAGTACGCTGTGGCACGGATATATTCGGGATATCACGGATGAAAAGGAGGCCGAGCTGGCCGTCGCGGACAGCGAGGCCCGCCTGCGGGGGCTGTTCGAGCTCTCACCGGTGGGGATCGCGCTGAACGATTACGAGACCGGGACGTTTGTGGATCTCAACGCGGCCCTGTTGCGCCCGACCGGTTATACCCGCGAGGAGTTCGTTGCACTCAGCTACTGGGATGTCACGCCCCGGGAGTACGCAGCGCAGGAAGCGCAGCAACTGGAGAGCATGGAACAGACGGGCCGTTACGGCCCCTACGAGAAGGAATACATCCGCAAGGATGGCACCCGGTATCCCGTGCTGCTCAACGGAATGGTCGTGCACGACAAGTCCGGTCGCAAACTGATCTGGTCCATCATCGAGGATATCTCCGAGCGCAAGCGCATCGAGCGCATGAAAAACGAGTTTATCTCCACCGTCAGCCACGAGCTGCGCACGCCGCTCACGTCCATCTCCGGAGCCCTGGGCCTGCTGACGGGCGGGGCGGCAGGAGCGTTGCCGGAGCGGATGCAGGAGATGCTGGAGATTGCCCACAAGAACAGCAAGCGCCTGGGGCTGCTGATCAACGACCTGCTGGACATGGAAAAGCTGGTGGCCGGCAAGATGCGCTTCGAGATGCAAGAGCAGCCGCTGTTCCCGTTGCTGGAGCAGGCTGTGCGCAGCAACCAGAGCTATGCCGACCAGTACGGGGTGCACCTGATGCTGGATGCGGAGGACGACGGGGTCCGGGTCGAGGTGGATGCCGACCGCCTGCAGCAGGTGCTGGCCAATCTGCTCTCCAACGCAGCCAAGTTTTCGCCGGAGGGTGAGGAGGTGCGGGTGGCGGTGGAGCGTGACGGCGCCCGAGTGCGCGTCTCGGTGATCGATCACGGCCCCGGGATCCCGGAGGCGTTCCGCGAACGCATCTTCCAGAAGTTTTCCCAGGCCGATGCCTCCGACACCCGCCAGAAGGGTGGTAGCGGCCTGGGGCTGGCGATCACCCGGGAGCTGGTGGAGCGCATGGGCGGTGAGGTCGGGTTCGACTCCGTGCCGGACGCGGGGGCGACTTTCTGGTTTGAACTGGGATGCCACCGTGAGGGGGCCCGCGGATGAGGCAGCAGTGGTCAGGCTCGGTGGAGCGCGGGCTTGCGACGTTGGCGCTGGCCCTGCTGGCGGTGGCCGGCAATTTCTTCCATCTGCCGCTGCTGTTCGGTCTGGACTTCATCTTCGGATCGATCGCGGTGATGCTCGCGGTGCTGCTGTTGGGGACGCTGCCCGCGGTGATTGTCGCGATCGCCGGGGGACTCTACACCTTGGTCCTGTGGGGCGTTCCGTATCCGATGGTGGTGTTCGTGATCGAGGCACTGGTAGTGGGCCTCGTTTACCGGCGCTGGCTGTACAACGTGGTGGTGGCCGACCTGCTGTACTGGCTGGTGATCGGGGTTCCGCTGGTGTTGCTGTTCTATCGCGGCTTGATCGGGATGGACTGGGAACCCACCACCATGATCGCCCTGAAGCAGGCGGTGAACGCGCTGTTCAACACGCTGATCGCCAGCCTGTTGGTGATGTTTTGGCGGTTGTTGCGGCGCGGCGAGCAGGCCTCCCGACTGGGCAGGCCTTCGCTGGCGAGCCTGTTGTTCCACGCGATGCTCCCGGTCACCCTGCTGGCCGGGCTGGCCCCGATCCTGCACCAGAGCTATCAGCAGCGCGACGAGCAGGAGGCCTTCATGGTCGAGCGCCTGCAGGAACGCGCCGAGAGTCTGTCCGAACGGCTCGCGAGCGATTACCGCGAGGGCCGGGTCCGGTATGACTACCATCTGCGGCGGGTGCAGACGCGCGAGGATCTGGGGCTTGCGATTGTGTCCCCGGAAGGTCGGGTGCTGGCCAGTCGGGGCGACGTCCGCAGCGTGCTGGAGGCGTCGGATGGCCAGGTGGAGACCCTGGATCGCGAGCTTTCGATCTGGTTGCCGGACGGTTCAATGTCGGCTGTGGGTCGCTGGGGGCAGGGGGCCTACTTCGTTGCAGCGCCGGTGGGCCTCGTGCCGGATATCGAGCAGGTGTATGCGGAGATGCCGGCGGCACCGGTGGTCCGGGCGCTGGAGCAGCAGCGCGTGGAGTTGTTTGCCCTCCTGACGGTGATCGTGGCCCTGGCCATCCTGGTCTCGGCCGCCTTGAGTTATGCCATCAGCCGTCCCTTGCGCAAGCTGGATGCGGTCAGTGCAGGGCTGAGTTCGGACATTGCCGCGGGGCGTTCGCCGGAACTGCCGGAAAGCCGGATTCTCGAATACGACGGCCTGGCCAGGACCCTGCGCGAGATGTCGCGGCAGCTGGTGGCCAGTTTCCGCCAGCAGGCGCAGGCGCGCAGCGAACTCGAGTCCGAGGTGCAGACGCGCACTGCGGAGCTTGCGCAGACCGCCGATCAGTTACAGGCGGTTCTGGCGGCGGCGTCGGAATTCGCAATTGTGGTGACCGACCGCGATGGTCTGATCACCCTGTTCAATCCGGGTGCGGAAAAGATGACGGGCTATGCTGCCGACGAAATGGTGGGCCAGCAGTCACCCGTCCTGTTCCATGTGCCGGAGGAGATCGCAGCGCGCGCGGCGCAATTGAGCGCTGCCAGTGAACGAACGATCGATGGCTTTCGGGCCTTCGTCGAGATCGCGGATCGCGAGGGAGCGGAAACCCGGGAATGGACCTTTGTGCGCAAGGACGGCATGCGCATTCCCGTTTCCCTGACGGTGACCCCCCAGACCGACAAACAGGGAAATATCAGCGGCTACCTGGGTATCGCCGAGGACATCACCGAGCGCAAGGCCGCCGAACAGGCCCTGCGCGAGAGCGAAAAACGCTTCCGGGATGCCACCCAGCAGTTGACGCTGGCGACCGAGGCGGCGCATCTGGGTGTATGGGATTTGAACCTGACCAGCGGGCGGCTTGACTGGGATTCCGGGATGTTCCGTCTTTACGGCGTGTTACCCCGCGATTTTGGTCACCATGCCGATGACTGGAGGCGCGCCTTGCTGCCCGAAGACTTGGAGCACGCAGAAGCCAGCCTCGAAACTATCCTTGAACGTCCCGGGATACCCCGCGAGTTCACGTTCCGAATTCTCCGGGGCGATGGGGCGACACGTCATATTCGCGCTATGGCACAGGCGATAACCGATGCGGCAGGTGTGGTCGTGCGGGCGATTGGCGTGAACGAAGACGTAACCGAGCGTATAGAGGCGGAGCGAGCCCTGGCGGAGCAGGCGCTTCGCACGCAGACGATCATCGATAACATCGTAGACGGGATCATTACGATCGATCGCGATGGGTTGATCCAGTCGTTCAATCCGGGTGCAAGTCGCATCTTCGGGTATACGCCCCGTGAGGTTGCCGGTCGCAATGTAAGCGTGTTGATGACCGGGCCTGATCGTGAGAGCCATGACGTATACCTGCGTAATTATCAGGCCACTGGCAACCGGCGGGTGATTGGCACCAGCAGGGAACTGCAGGGGCGTCGCAAGGATGGAACCGTGTTCCCGATGGAACTTGCTGTATCGGAGGTCACGCAACACGGCGAGCCCCTCTATGTGGGGGTTGTGCGTGACATCACCGAACGCAAGCGGGTGGAGCGCATGAAGAACGAGTTCGTTTCCACGGTGAGCCACGAACTGCGTACGCCACTGACATCGATCTCGGGAGCCCTTGGGATGATTGCCAGCGGCGCGCTTGGCGAACTGCCCGGCGAGGTGGGCGAAATGGTCACGATTGCCCAGCGCAACAGCCAGCGTCTGACGCTGTTGATCAACGACCTGCTGGACATGGAAAAGCTGGTGGCCGGCAAGATGCGCTTCGAGATGCAAGAGCAGCCGCTGTTCCCGTTACTGGAGCAGGCTGTGCGCAGCAACCAGAGCTATGCCGCCCAGTACGGGGTGCACCTGATGCTGGATGCGGAGGATGACGGGGTCCGGGTCGAGGTGGATGCCGACCGCCTGCAGCAGATGCTGGCCAATCTGCTCTCCAACGCAGCCAAGTTCTCGCCGGAGGGTGAGGAGGTGCGGGTGGCGGTGGAGCATGACGGCGCCCGGGTGCGCGTCTCGGTGATCGATCACGGCCCCGGGATCCCGGAGGCGTTCCGCGAACGCATCTTCCAGAAGTTTTCCCAGGCCGATGCCTCCGACACCCGCCAGAAGGGCGGAAGCGGCCTGGGACTGGCGATCACCCGGGAGCTGGTGGAGCGCATGGGCGGCGAGGTCGGGTTCGACTCCGTGCCGGACGCGGGGGCGACGTTCTGGTTCGACTTGCCACTGACCGGGCAGGGCCGGGGCAAGCATGGGGGTGCCCAGTGAATGAGGAGAGCGTAAGGCTCGGCCTGATGCCGCCACTGACCGGCCTGGTCAGCATATACGGACCAGAAATCCTCCGCGCCGCCGAGATCGCCTGTGCCGAGATCAACGAACAGGGCGGTGTGCTGGGCCGGCCACTGGAGCTTGTGGTCGAGGATGACGGCAGTTTGCCGGAGAGCGCGGTCGCCGCAGCGGAAAAACTGGTCAAGCAGCATGGCTGCGCCGCCATCATTGGCAACCTGCTGTCCAACTCCCGTATCGCCGTCGCCTATCGCGTGGCCGAACCGAACGGGGTTCCGCAGCTCAATTTTTCTTTCCACGAAGGCAGTATCGATAGCCGCTATTTCTTCCACTTCGCCGCCCTGCCCAATCAGCAGATCGACCGCATGATCCCCTACATGCGGGAGCAGTACGGCCCCCGGTTTTTCTTTGCCGGCAACAACTACGAATGGCCCCGCGGCTCCATTGCAGCCGCCAAGGACGCGTTGGCGAAGTGCGGCGGTGAATCACTGGGTGAGGAATACCGCGACCTCGGCGTGGCCGTAGAGGAGATCGATCGCCTGCTCGATGTTGTTGCGGCGGCTGCTCCGGACGTCTTTGTGCCGTACTTTGCCGGAGCCGACCAGATCAACCTGCTTACGCGCTTTTCCGAGCGTGGACTCAAGTCAGGTATTGCAGTGGTCATGGGGCACTACGACGAGATGATGGCGAGCAAGCTGCCGCCACAGGTGCGTGAGGGCCTGTACTCCAGCAACACCTATTTCATGAGTGTTGACAGCGATGCCAATCGTAATTTCATGGAGCGGCTTGCACAGATGCCCGGTGTCAATGGCATCTGGCCGCACGGCAATGGCACTCTCACCAACTTCAGCGAAGGCGCCTATGTCTGTGTGAAGGCATTTGCCACGGCAGCCAATGCCGCCGGCAGCACCGATCCCGAGGCGCTGGTCGACGCACTCAAGACCGTCCGCGTGACGGCGCCACAGGGCAGCGTGGTGATGGACCCGGAGACCCAGCATGCCGCGGTCAACTGCTATCTGACCCGATGCAACCGCGAGGGTGTCTTCGACATCATCCAGGCATTCGAACTACAGCCACCGGTGATTCCCGAGCGCTACCGTCACCAGAAAATCAGCAGCCACGCCACCCTGGAGGACGATATTCGACTGCAGGCGCGAATGCTGGAGCAGATGCAGGGCGGGGTGTTGCTCATCGATTCGGGCAGCCAGACAGTCATCTACGCCAATGCCGGCGCCGAGAAGATGTTCGGATACGAGCGTGGCGGACTGGTCAACACGACGTGGCAGCAGCTCGGCCCGCCTGGTCGCGAATCTGGCGCCAGTCGGCTGGAGGATGTCGCCGCCAGCATCCTGCACCATGGCGCCTGGGAAGGGGAACTGCGACAGCGGCACCAGAATGGCACCGAACTCTACTGTCGGGCTTCATTCAGTACCTTCACCCACCCGGTGCAGGGTGAGGTCTGGCTTGGCGTCTACACCGACATTACCGACCGCAAGCGGGCCGAAACCGCCCTGGCGGAACAAGTCCATCACACGCAGACGATTCTCGATAACATGGTCGATGGCATCATCACCATCGACGGGAACGGCGTCATCCAGTCGTTCAACCCGGCGGCCGAGCAGATTTTCGGCCATGCCGCCGACGCGGCAATCGGCCGCAACGTGAGCATGCTCATGCCCAGCCCGCACCGCGAGGCCCACGACAGCTACCTGCGCAACTACCAGGCCACCGGCGTGGCGCGCATCATCGGCATCGGCCGCGAGGTGGATGGCCGGCGCCGCGATGGCAGCCTGTTCCCGATGGAGCTGGCCATATCCGAAGTGACCCGCCAGGGGCAGCCCCTGTACGTGGGCATGGTGCGCGACATCACCGAGCGCAAGCGCGTCGAGCGCATGAAGAGCGAGTTCATCTCCACCGTGAGCCACGAGCTGCGCACACCGCTGACCTCCATCTCCGGCGCGCTGGGGCTGATCGCCGGCGGCGCGCTGGGCGCACTGCCGGAGCAGGCGCGGGAGATGATCGCCATCGCCAACAAGAACAGCCAGCGCCTTACCCACCTCATCAACGATCTGCTCGACATGGAGAAGATCGCCGCCGGCAAGCTGCATTTCGAGATGCAGGTGCAGCCGCTGCTGCCCCTTATCCAGCAGGCCCTGGACAGCCACCGCACCTACGGCGCGGAACGCCGGGTGGCGCTGGTGCTCGCGGGCGAGGCGGCGCACACCGAGGTGCGGGTGGACAGCCAGCGGCTGATGCAGGTGCTGGCCAATCTGCTGTCGAACGCCATCAAGTTCTCGCCCGAGGGCGGCACGGTGGACGTGGCCGTGGCATGCGACGCGGCGCGGGCGCGCGTGAGCGTACGCGACCACGGCCCCGGCATTCCCGAGGCCTTCCAAAGCCATATTTTCGAAAAATTCGCGCAGGCCGACGCCTCGGACACGCGCCAGAAGGGCGGCACCGGCCTCGGCCTGGCCATCACCCGCGAGCTGGTCGAACGCATGGGCGGGGCGATCGGGTTCGATTCGGTTGAAGGCGCGGGCGCGACCTTCTGGATCGAACTGCCGCTGGCGGCGGTGGCCCAGCCGGCCGTCCCCGGCGCACTTGCCGATGCGGATGCGCCGCGCATCCTGGTGGTGGAAGACGAGCCGGACGTCGCGCAACTGCTGAACCTGATGCTCACCCGCGCCGGATATCGCGTCGACATCGCGCTCACCGGGCAGGACGCGCTGGCGGCCGTGCAAAAAACGGCGTACGACGCCCTGAGCCTGGACCTGATGCTGCCCGACATCAGCGGCCTGGAAATCATCCGCCAGGTGCGCCAGCGGCAGGAAACGGCAGACCTGCCCATCGTGGTGGTGTCGGCCAAGATGGAAGAGGGGCGGCTGGCGATCAACGGCGACTTCTCCGCCATCGAGTGGCTGGCCAAGCCGATCGACGAGCACCGGCTGCTGGCCGTGTTGGAGCGCCTGGTTTCCCGGACCAGTGCGCAGCATCCGCGCGTGCTGCACGTGGAGGATGACGACGACCTGTACCAGGTGGTACGCACCATGGTCGGCGAGCGTTTCGATTTCGAGCAGGCCAGGACGCTCCGCGAAGCCCGCGCCCGCGTGGCGCTGGAGCGCTTCGAGGTGGTGATTCTCGACATCGGCCTGCCGGACGGCTCCGGCTGGGACCTGTTGCCGGACATCCGCGCGCGCCAGCCCGATGCGCGCGTCGTCATCTTCTCCGGCGCCGACACGACCGCGGACGAGGCGCACAGGGTCGAGGCGGTGCTGCTCAAGTCGCAGGTATCGCCGCGCGAGCTGATCGACGCCCTCGGCAGCCGCATCCGATCATTCAAAACCAAAGGGAGGGACGCATGAGCACCCTGCAACGCATTCTGTACGTGGAAGACGAGCCCGACATCCAGGCCGTGGCGAGGCTCGCGCTGGAGACGGTCGGCGGTTTTACGGTCAAGGTCTGCTCCTCGGGCGAGGAGGCCGTGCGTGAGGCGGAGACCTTTGCACCCGACATGATCCTGCTGGATGTGATGATGCCCGGGATGGATGGACCAACGACCCTGGAGGCCCTGCGAGGTATTCCGGCGCTGGCCGAGGTGCCGGTGGCCTTCATGACTGCCAAGGTGCAGCCCTCCGAGATCGCACACTACAAGTCGCTGGGGGCGCGCGACGTGATCCCCAAACCGTTCGATCCCATGACGCTTTCCGACCAGGTGCGGCAGGTCTGGGATGGGGCGGCATGACAAGTGCTGACGCCGAGCAGGCCTTGAAAGACCGCCTGGCACAACTGCGTGCTCGGTATCTGGAACACCTGCCGGATGAGCTGGCTGCACTGAGTGCTCTGCAGGGCCGGTTGGCCGGGAAAGAGCAGGACCGCGAGGTGCTGGACGAACTGCAACAGCGTCTGCACAAGCTGGCCGGCAGCGGGGGCAGTTTCGGCTGTGCGGAGTTGAGTGCCGCCGCGCGTGTGCTGGAGCAGCGGATCGGCAGCTGGCTTGGGGCGAAGGCGCTGGCACTGGATGCTGCGAGTCGTCAGTGGCTGGCGGACGAGATCGCAGGACTCTCCCGCACCGTACCCGCCCAATCGATGGAGCCCTCGGAACAACCGGATGCGGGTGTGCTCCCCGAGACTCGACCCGCTGTGGACCGTGTCCTGAAGGTATGGCTGGTCGAAGACGATGCGGAACTGGCCGGGCAACTCGGGCAGCAACTCCAGTCTTTCAATTATGCGGTTCGAGTGTTCGACGGCATTGATGCGCTCAAGCGTGCGGTGAAGGGTGAGCAACCGGATCTGCTGCTGATCGACGTGATGCTGGACGAGGGCCGTGAAAATGCAACCGCAAGGCTGGTGGACTGCCCCGATCTGCAGGCGTTGGGCTGCCCGTTGATCTTTCTCTCCGACAAAGACGACTTTCCGTCACGTGTGCGCGCGGTACAGCTGGGCGCGCAGGGGTATTTCCTGAAACCGCTGGATGTGCCCCGGCTGGTCAATCGTATCTCGCAGATCTTCGAGGAGCGTCATGCGCCGGCGCAACGGGTGCTGATCGTGGACGACGACGCCGATCTTGCCGAGCATATGCGGCTGGTACTGACCGCCGCCGGGATGGAGGCCCGAGTGCTGGATGCGCCGCGCGAGATCATGGATACGATCGCCGCGTTCCGGCCGGAACTGGTGCTGATGGATCTGTATATGCCCGAATACGCGGGCACCGACCTGGCGGGGCTGATTCGCCAGCACGAGGCCTACATCCATCTGCCGATCGTGTATCTGTCGGCGGAAACCGATATCGAGCGTCAGATCGAGGCCATGGGTCGGGGCGCGGACGACTTCCTGACCAAGCCGATTTCCGACGTGCAACTGGTGGCCGCCGCTCGCTCGCGGATCGCGCGCGCACGCCAGCTGGAGGAGCGGATCAGCAAGGACAGTCTGACTGGACTGCTCAAGCACGCCAGCATCAAGGAGGCCGCTAGTCGGGAGGTGTTGCGCGCTCGCCGGATCGGGCGACCCGTTACGTTGGCGATGCTCGACATCGACCACTTCAAGAGGGTCAACGATGCCTACGGGCATGCCGTGGGAGATGTGGTGATTATGTCGATCGCGACCCTGCTGCGGCAGCGCCTGCGCCAGTCCGACATCATCGGCCGCTATGGCGGGGAGGAGTTCGTCGCGGTGCTGCCGGAATGCGACGCGGAGAATGCCCGGCGGGTGCTCGAGGATATCCGCCGTAACTTTGCTGCTCTGAATTTCAACCATCGGGACGATCGCTTCGGCTGCACTATCTCGATCGGCATGGTGTGTTCGGCTGACTATCCCGAGGAGGATGGTCCTGATCTACTGGTCGCTGCCGACGAGGCGCTCTACCGGGCCAAGCGGGGTGGGCGCGATCAAACCGAGCAGGCGTTCCCGGTGCCCGCACATTAGCGAAACACTGATTAGTGTACACACTCGCGTTGGCACCCCGGGTTTTCCGATACAAAGGGCGGTGCGCAATCGGTAGTGGTTCTATCGGCCCGTTTTTGACGGATTCTGGCCGCAACGCAGGATCGAGGAACCTGAGGTGCCAACCCCGAAGGGGTTTGGCCGCCCGTTGTTATCAAGAACGGGCGCGCGCACAGCGTTTCGGCTCCCTTGCGCAGAATGACTGCACGGCAGTCGCTGCGCCTTGTTCGCACGCAGAGGCGACTCGAGCGCGAGCGTGCACATAAATTAGTGTTTCCTTAAGTCACGGATTGTTGAAGGCGGTGGGCCGGCCTGCCGGTATGTTGCGATACGAGGCCTCTACGACGTGACGAGCAGGTAGGTCGCGGCTCCGATCACGCCGAGCACGATCGCCACCGCGACCAGGCCGATCCCGAACAGCGCGCGGTCGCTGCCCCGCGTGGCGTTCTGCGTCTTGCGGCCCGTCGACCCCGCTCCCTCGCCGGGTGCGTTGTCCCGGCCCTGACGCAGCAGGTCCAGCATCGCGTCGATACGGTCATCGTCGAAGGCGAAGGGGTCGAACTGGCGCTGGCCAAAGCGCTGTAGCAGCTGACGGACGTCCCCCGCTGCCGGGACGTATTTCATCGACCATTCGCCGAAACCTGGAGCATCCAGCGGTTGCTCGCGCAATATCCGGACCTCCTCGTGGCGATCGTCACGCCGGATCCGCTCCAGGGTGTCGCGCACGGCCTCGGGTTCGCCCTCCAGGCACTGGAAGAAATGCCCGTCGCCGTAGTACAGCGCGCCGACGATCCCCTGGCGCGGGTTGTTCTGCCGCGACTGCATCAGGATGCGACTGACCTCGGGCTCGATGCCCTGGCTGGACTTGTGGTCGGGGAAAGTTGCGCGCGACGCGTAGACGAGCTGAAGAATGGCGGCCATGCGGGGATCCTCCCTGAGAAGTCAGGTAGAAGACCATCCGCCTGAGGGCTGGTTCACTCGATGATCTGATTCACGTGTTCCAGACCGATCGCGTCGTCCTCCCAGTTCAGCACGGTGCTGCCGGGCTTGGCGGCCAGGCGGCGAATGGCGGCCACCGATCTGCGGTCGATGCTGGCGAGGCGGTGGTTCGTGGAGCTGTAGCTCTCGATATTGGCGGCCTGCAGGATGTCGCTGTAGTTGACCGGCTCGCCTTCCTCCGGCTCGCGCTTGAGGTTCTCGTGTTCGCCGACGGCCCGGATGATCTCGGGCTCGAAGTTCCAGTTCTTCAACATGGCCCGACCGATCGCGACATGCGCGGCATCCGCGGCCGCCTGCAACGCGCGCGGGTCCTCGTAGATCTCGGGTGTCTTCTCCGCGCGGCGCAGGATCGGGATCATGCCGATGTCGTGGACCAGGCCGGCAAGCAGAGCGGTATCCGGGTCCAGGTGCGGGTGGCGGCGGGCCAGCAGGTAGCTGATGATGGCCACCTCCAGGCTGTGGTTCCACAGCGTCTCCATGCGTACACGAATGGCCTCGTTGCCGCTCTGGAAGACCTCCTTCATCGACAGCGCAATGATGGTCTGGCGGGCACGTTCCATGCCCAGGCGCGTCACCGCCGAGCGGATGGTCGCGCAGCGGGTCAACCCGCGGTACGCCGGGCTGTTCGCATGCCGGACCAGCCGCGCGGCGAGCGCGGTATCGCGCGAGATCAGATTGACCAGATCGACGATGGAACTGGACTCGTCCTGCGTAATGAACAGCGCCTGCACCGACACGTCGGGCAGGGTCGGGATCTCGATCTGATGGCGTTCGAGGTCCTGACGCAGGCGTTCGAGAAACTTTTCGACTTCCGCTCGGGTGGCCAAGGGCGTTCCATGTCCGGGTGGGCGTAGATGCGCCGATTATGCCATACGTACCGCGCGCGTCCGTGCCGCGCTGGTTGACGGGCTGGCCGGCCCTGCCGAAGATGAAGACAGCCGACAGGAGGTCCTCCATGCGCCGATTCGTGCTCGATACCAGTGTCTTCACCAACCCGCATGTGGCCGGGCAGTTCGGCGAGGACCCGGAGGACATCCTGCGGACCTTTCTCACCCTGGCCCGGCACTGTCCCGCCGAGTTCTACATGCCGCTGTCGGTGTACGAGGAGTTTCGCGGCATGCGCGACCTCGAGGCCCTGGCGGCCGACTTCGAGACCGTTGTGTGGGTGCGCTCGCCGCGTCGCTTTGCGCTGACCCTGCCGAGCGACATCCTCTACGAGTTCATCGACGAGGTACGCACGCGCATCGATCGCGGCCTGCGCATCGCCGAGGAACACACGCGGCAGGCGGGGGCGGCCGAGTCGCTGCGCCCGGAGCTGATCACGCAGCTGCGCGAGCGCTTCCGCGAGGCCATGCGCAAGGGCCTGGTGGACTCGCGCGAGGATGTCGATGCCGTGCTGCTGGCGATGGAGCTGGATGCCGAACTGGCCAGCGCCGACGAGGGCATGCGCAAGCTGGGCAACCGCATGGGGATCAAGCTGGTCACGGCCGACTACCTGCGGCGGGTCATGGAAAACCTCTCCGAGTCGGGCATCCCCGGTCCGGGCGGCGCCTGAGGCCGCAAGTCGGGGGCTTTCCCGTGTTCACCTGCGAGCAGGCTCCTGCAGGTTCTACTTTGCAGGAGCCTGCTCGCAGGTGAAGGGCTCAGTCGTATTGCCGGTCACCCGCCAGGGCCGAGGCCAGGGTGCCGGTGATGCGATCGAACAGGCGTTCGAACTCCAGCAGCCAGTAGCCGCTTTCTTCCTGACGCGGGGTGTTCGGCAGGAAACGCACGTGGCGCCCGCCGGTTGCCTGCATGTGGTCGATAAAGCGCTGTGCCCCCGCGCGCTCGCGGAAGCGGCAGCGGTAGGTATGGCCGACGCGCCCCTCGCTCCGGCTCTTGTCCACCGCGGTCGCCAGCCCGGACAGCAGGGCCTCGCCCAGTTCCCGTTCCACGGCGGCACGTTCGCCGGGCGGGTGCTCCGCGAGGAACACCGCCAGGCGGGTCAGGCGATTGGTGAAGTACTCCGGCGGCAGGTCCAGCAGCTGCTCGGAACACACGCGGATGTCGTTGATGCAGGAGCCTCCGGCCACGTACTTGGCGCGGTGCTGGCCGTCCGCGGTCTTCAGCACCAGCCCCTCGGCCCCTTCCGCATCCAGTTGCCGAATCAGCTGCCCGAGGGCTGCGCTGTCCGCGGGCGTGAAGCGTCCGTGCAGGGGTGCCGGGGGTAGCTGGTGGCGCTGCATCAGGGCGAATTTCTCGTCCTGCGGCACGAATCCGGGGCGGCCGAGCCGCATCAGGTCGAACACGAACAGGCCGACATCCTGTGCGACGCGCGGCGTGGAGCCTTCCAGATAGGGGGTGTCCGGTCCGGCGATCTCCGCGCACAGCACCAGGTCGGGCTCGGCGTCGAACACCCCGAGGTCCACGAAATCGGGCACCCGATCGGTGCTGAAGGCGCACACAAATCCTCCCCGACTGAAGGCGTAGACCCGGCCCTCCCGGCGCAGGATGCGCACGTTGAAGCCGTCGATCTTCTCCTCCGCCCAGAACGGCTGCTCGAACTGGCGCGGCAAGCCGGCCGCCAGTGACTGGATCCGTCCGATGGCCGGGTAGCCGGGCACCACCGCACCGTCCGGCAGCACCACGGAGCCCCGGGGGTAGTGGTTCACCGGCTCCAGCAGCCGGGCGTATTCCAGCCCGTCAAAGGTCAGGGCCTCGGCCCGGTGGTTCGCGATCGCGTCCTGCAGCGTGTCCCGGTCGATCATGCGTTCTCCATTGCCAACGCGAGTGTGTACATCAATCCGTGTTTCTCTTGCGCAGTCCCAGGATCTGGTCTTTCAGCGCCTCGGTGTGGTGACGCGCCTTGGCCGCCTGGGTGACCAGGCGCCGCGCCATGCTGATGATCCGCAGCTGGCGTTCCATCTCGGCCATGCTCAGCGAGCCAAAGGTTCCTTCGCGTAGCAGGGCGGCCTTCAGTTCGGCGTAGGTGGTTTCCACCGTGTCCACGGCCTCGGCGGCGGCCAGATCATGGCCGTTGTCGCCATCGTCCGCCTCCAGGTTGCACAGGTCCAGGGCGCGGATCGCCTGTTCCTGCCAGGCGCGGCGTTGTTCGGTCACGATCGGGCGCTCCTCGCCACTGGACTGGCGGCGCAGGTCGGCGATGTCGTCGGCCAGTATGGCGACCTCGCGGTGGTAGCGGGCGATGCGTACGGCCTCGGCGATGCCGTGTCCGACCTGTTCCGGCATCGGGTGGTTGGCTGTGTTTGCCGCGAAGTCGGCGATGGCCTGGGTCAGCTGTTCTGCGGCCAGGCGCCGGCGGTCGAGGATGCCGGCCGCCGGCGGCGCGGTCTGCAGGGCCTCGCGTGCCATCGAGTGGCCGATGTCGCCCAGGCGTTCGGTCTCCTGGATCAGCGACTGCAGGGCAAGATCCGGGACCCCGGAACTGCTGCGGTCCAGATACTGGGGCCGGGCGATGTCTTCCTCGATGGTGCGAAAGCGGCCCTGCAGCCAGCGGATCATCGGCGGGGCGACCGGGACCATCAGCGCCACCCCGAGCAGGTTGAACGCAGTGTGGAACAGCGCCAGCAGCACCGCCGGGGCCGGTGCCTCGCCGGTGCTGCCCCAGACCCAGGCGATTGTGGCCAGGAACCAGGGCAGGATCAGTAGCGCGACGATCGCCGTCAGGCCGTTGAAGATCACATGGGCCGCTGCAACACGCTTGGCGTTCGGGGTCGCGCCGATCACGACCAGCAGCGCCTTGACCGTGGTCCCGAGGTTGGCGCCGATCACGGCCGCGGCGGCGGCTTCCAGCGGCACCGCGCCGCTCATGGCGGCGGTCAGGGCCATGGCCATGGAGGCCGAGGAGCTCTGCATCAGCACGGTCAGCAAGGCCCCGATGCCGACCATGATCAGGAGTCCGACGAAACCGGGACGCGCCAGCGCGCCGAGGTCAAAGGTCGCGCTGAGCCCCTCGAAGGCCTCGCGCAGCACGTCGATCCCGAAGAACAGCAGGCCGAAGCCGGCCAGGGCCAGGCCCAGATAGCGCGGCCGCGCGGCCTTCATGAACAGGTAGAGCAGGGCACCGATACCGATCGTCGGCAGGGCGAAGGTCTCGATACGGATGTTGAAGCCGATCAGCGCGACCAGCCAGCCGGTCATGGTGGTGCCGACGTTGGAGCCGAAGATTACCCAGACCGACTGACCGAGTGTCAGCAGGCCGGCGTTGGCGAAGCCGATGGTGGCGACCGTGACCGCGCTGGAGGACTGCACCAGCGCGGTCACGCCCATGCCCGAGGCGAGGGCGCGCGGCCGGGTGCGGGTCCACTGCCCGAGGATGTGCTGCAACGCCTTGCCGCCGGCGGTCTTCAGGCCGTCGGTCAGCAGCGTCATGCCGAGCAGGAACAGGCCGAGACCGCCGAGGAAGCCGGCGATCAGGGCGTAGGTGCTGACGGCTTCGGCCTCCGGCATCGCGGCTGTGGGGGTGCGGCGTTACAGGGTGATGGTCTCGCCGAAGGCGGGCACATGCGCCTCGGCCCCCAGCTCGTCGCGCAGGCCTGCGGCCAGGGCCTCGCGCGCCTCTGGCTCGCCGTGGACTAGATGGAACACCGGCTGGTCCTGAAAGCCGCGTGCCCATTCGAGCAGCTGGCTGCGCCCGGCGTGGGCGGAAAAGCCGCCCAGGGTGTGGATCTTGGCGTTCACCGCGACCTCGTCGCCCAGCAGCTTGACCTTCTCGGCGCCGTCCACCAGACGCCGCCCGAGTGTACCGGAGGCCTGGAAGCCGACGATCACCAGATGGGCCTCGCGCCGCCACAGGTTGTACTTCATGTGGTGACGGATGCGCCCGCCATTGCACATGCCGGAGCCGGCGATGATGATCGCGCCGCCGGTGATGCGGTTGATCGCCATGGACTCTTCCACCGAGCGGCAGACCTGCAGCCCGGGCAGGTAGGCCGCCGGATCCCCATTTGCGGCTTCATGCAGGCGGTCCATGTCCTCCGGGTCCAGCGTCCGCCGCAGGCGGGTGTACAGCTCGGTGACCTTGATGGCCATCGGGCTGTCGAGGAAGACCTTCTGCTGCGGCAGGCGCCCGGCGTGGTGCAGCATGCTCAGGTGGTAAAGGATCTCCTGGGTGCGGCCGACCGCGAAGGCCGGGATCAGCACGTTGCCGCCGCTCTCGTCGGCCTCGGCCAGCACCTGCGCGAACTCCTCGACCGTTTCTTCCATCGGGCGGTGGTCGCGGTCGCCGTAGGTGCTTTCCAGCAGCACGTGGTCGGCGTGTTCCGGGCGCGCGGGCTCGTGCATCAGCACGGCGTCGTCATTGCCGAGATCGCCCGAGAACACCAGGTGCCGGTCACGCCCGCCGGAGGGCACGATCAGATCCACGATCGCGGAACCGAGGATGTGCCCGGCATCGCGGAAGGTCAGGCCGATCCCGCCCGCGATCTTGCGCGCCTGGCCGTAGGGCACGGCCTCGCACAGCCCGAGGGTGGTGGCGACATCATCGATGTCGTAGACCGGCTCCACCAGCGGCTTGTCCGCCCGCCGGCGCCACTTGTTCTCCCACTCGATGTCCTTGCTCATCACGAACGCGGCATCCTCGAGCATGATCTCGAGCAGCTCCTCGGTGCCCGGCGTGCAGTAGATCGGACCGCGGTAGCCGTCGCGCACCAGCTTGGGCAGGAGCCCCGAGTGGTCGAGGTGGCCGTGCGAGAGCACCACCGCGTCGAGGCTTTCCGCCAGTTCGGCGAGCGGGGCGCGGTTCGCCTCGTCCGCATCGCTGTTGCCCTGATACATGCCGCATTCCAGCAAAATGCGGGCGTCGTCGGTCTCGAGGAGATAACGCGATCCGGTGACCTCGCCGGTCGCCCCCTGAAAGGTCAGTTGTGCCATATGGTGAAGTGTACGCGCGACGCGGGGTTAATGGGCAAGCAACGGCCGGGGACTTGATCCCGATCAACCCGGGTCCGGATTGCCGTGTGCCCGGGTTGACCCGTATCCCGGCGCGGGCGAGCCTGTAACCGGGTCATGGAGGAGGATGCGGGCCATGCGATTGAGCAGTCCGGCGTTTGCCGATGGAGAACGGATGCCGATCGAGGTCTCGGCGCGGGATGCCAACGAGTTGCCGCAGCTGGAGATCCGCGAGGTGCCGGCCGGCGCCCGCAGCCTTGCGCTGATCCTGGAGGACCTGGACTCGCCGCTGGGGGCAGTCACCCATTGGCTGGTCTGGAACCTGCCGCCGGATACGCATTGTGTGGATGCCCTGCACCTGCCCCGCGAGGGGCGTGTGGGGATGGATGCCTTCGGCAAGGTCGGCTATCTCGGCCCGGTGCCGCCGGAGGGGTGTCATCACTACCGCTTTCGCCTGCTGGCGCTGGATGCCGAGCTGGAGCTGGAGGCGGGGGCGACCCGCAGCGAGTTCGATGCCTCGGCCGAGGGGCACGTGCTGGACGAGGCGGATCTCACCGGGGCGCTGTGCTCCGCGGACGAGGGCACGGATTCCGATGCGTCGGGCTGATCCGGCCAGCGGGGGGGCAGCGGCATGAATGACTATCGCCCGGAGGCCTTCTTCGCCACGGTGAACCCGACGGTGTTCACCGCCTCCGCGATCATGGTGGTGGTGTTCGTCGCCTTCGGGGTGATCTTCCCGTCCACGGCCAGCGAGGTGTTCGCCAGCATCCACGGCTTTATCACCGAGTATCTCGGCTGGGGCTACCTGCTGGTGGTGACCTTCTTCCTCGGCTTTCTGGTCTGGCTGGGCTTCAGCCGCTATGGCGTGATCCGGCTGGGGCAGCCGGACGACCGGCCGGAGTTCGGCTTTGCCGCCTGGTTCGCGATGCTGTTCTCCGCCGGTATGGGGATCGGGCTGGTCTTCTGGAGCGTGGCCGAGCCGATCCTGCACTACCAGCACCCGCCGACCGGCGATGGCGAGACCGACGCGGCCGCGCGCCAGGCGATGGTCTACACCTTCTTCCACTGGGGCCTGCATGCCTGGGCGGTGTACGTGGTGCTGGGGCTGTCGGTCGCCTATTTCAGCTTCCGGCACCGCCTGCCGCTGACCATCCGCTCGATTTTCTACCCGCTGCTGGGGGATCGCATCTACGGCCCGATCGGACATGTGATCGACATCCTCGCGGTATTCGGCACCCTGTTCGGGCTGGCCACCTCGCTGGGGTTCGGGGCGATGCAGCTCAATACCGGGCTCAACGTGCTGGTCGACATGCCGGTGTCGCACTGGTGGCAGGTGGGCATCATTACCGCGATCACCGCAGTGGCGGTGCTGTCGGTGATCTCCGGGCTGGATCGCGGGCTGAAGTGGGTCAGCGTGTTCAACCTGGTGCTGGCGATCAGCTTCATGCTGTTCGTGCTGATCGCCGGGCCGACGCTGTTCATCCTGCGCTTCTTCCTCGACTCCACCGGCGGCTATCTGCAGCAGATCATCCAGCTCAGCCTGCACACCGACGCCATCGGCGGTTCGCAGTGGCAGAAGGACTGGACCATGTTCTACTGGGCGTGGTGGATCGCCTGGTCGCCGTTCGTCGGCATCTTCATCGCGCGCATCTCGCGCGGGCGCACCATCCGCGAGTTCATCGTCGGCGTGCTCGCCCTGCCCAGCCTGTTCGTGTTCGCCTGGATGGCGATCTTCGGCGGCACTGCATTGCACATGGAGCTGTTCGACGACGGCGCGGGTATCGCCGCGGCGGTCGCCGAGGACACCACCGTGGCCCTGTACGCCACCCTGGCGCAGCTGCCCTGGACCACGATCGCCTCCGGTGTGGCGACCCTGCTGATCGCGACCTACTTCATCACCTCTTCGGCCTCCGGAACCTATGTGGTGGATGCGCTGATCTCGCGCGGTTCGAAGCACTCGCCGAAGCGCCAGCGGGTGATCTGGGGGATTACCGAGGGGGCGGTGGCCGCGACGCTGCTGATCGTCGGCGGCGAGCGCGCGCTGGACAGCCTGCAGACCGGATCGCTGACCGCCGGGCTGCCGGTCGCGATCATCCTGGTGTTCTGCTGCTTCAGCCTGCTGCGCGCGCTGGGTCGCGAGTATCGTGTGGAGGGCGTGGACCCGCCCTGGCGTTGAGCTGCGTTCAGTGTTTCCCGAGCGTCTTGCGCAGGTGCTCGATCTGTTCCGGCTTGATGCCGGCGATGTCCTTGATCGGCAGGGTCACGGCAAACCCGTTGCCCAGTCGGCTCAGTTCCAGTTCCGCGTCCAGGTGGTCCAGCATGCGCCGGGCAAGGCTGGACTCCAGCACCATCAGCAGCACCTTGCGGCCGGAGGTGTCCTTCAGGTCCATGACCGGGTTGCGCCGCAGCTGCGCGATGCCCTGGGCATCCAGTAGGGTCAGGCCGGCGGCCCCGTCGCGCTGAACGATCTCGATCGCGCGATCGGCCAGGCTGCGCGGAATGACGGCGGCGAGCAGAACGAATTGCATGGCAGAGTCTCCGTATCCGGGCGCGTCAGGGCGTGGTGGTCAGGTGGCCGACGAACTCCATGCCCTGAAGGGCATTCACGTCCAGGGTGAAAGCAAGCCCGTTGTAGGGCTGGAACAGGTCGAGCTCCTGGTTCAGGCGCTGCGCAATGCGCTCGGCATGCCCGGTCTCCAGCTGCCAGATGCAGACCGACTCGTTGCCCTGGTAGGTCACCCCGAGAAAGGTCATGTGCTCGGGGAAACCGAGGCCCGAACCCTGGATCACCGCGCCGTCCGCGCCGCCTTCCTCGGCGGCGATGGTCAGGGCCTGTTCCTCGCGGTCCTGGTCGACGATTGCGATCAGAAAGGTCTCCGCCATGATGCTTTTTCTCCCCGCGGTGGTCTGCGTCAGTTGCCGAGATAGCGTCGCAGCACCCGTTGCCATTCGTCGGATTCCAGAATCTCAAGGATAGCGATGTTCATAGGGGCGCGCAGTGGCGACCCCTGGGGCAGGGCCAGGGCATAGTCCTGGCGCAGGAACTCGACCGGCAGGACCTCCAGTTGCCCCGCAAAGTGCTCGCGGACCTGATAGCGCAGCAGTGGAGCGTCGTAGACCATCGCGTCGACGCGGCCCTCGGCGACTGCGCCCAGTGCGGTGGCGAGGTCCGCATGGTCGTGGTATGCAAAGCCCTGGTCGTCCAGCCAGGCGGCGGCGCTGGAGCCGCCGATGGTGGCGATGCGCTGGCCCTCGAGGTCGGAGACGTTCTGGATTCCCGTATCCAGCGAGCTGACCGTCAGCGTGGTCGCGATCGCGGCGGTAAAGGTGGACACCAGGATCAGCGCGGCAAACATCCAGACCAGCGCGATCATGCGCCCCGGCAGGGTGCGCGGGGCCTTGTCGCCATAGCCGACCGTGGTCATGGTGACCGCGGCCCACCAGAACGCGGAGCCCAGCCCCTGGGCGGCGTTGCCGCCGAACTCGTCGGCGTTGCGCCGGCGCTCGAATATCCACAGCAGCGCACCCACCAGCAGGAGCAGTCCGGCCAGGGCCAGCACCACCATCAGGAAGGGGACGGAGATGAAGGCCCGCAGCGCCCCGGCCACCGGGTTGCCCTGCTGGGGCACGGCAATGGACAGCCCGGTGGTGTAGTACGGGTGGGTGAAATCGACCCGTTCGGCGCGTTCCGCGGTGGCGGTCAGCGCGGCGACCGAGACATCGATACGTCCGTCCCCCAGCCCGTCGATCAGCCCGTCGAGGCTGGTCTCGCGGTACTCGTAGTCCACCTCCAGGCGCTCGGCGACCCGTTCCCACAGCTCGATCGCGATGCCGGAGGGGTGGCCATCGGCATCGCCCGGGGGGATCACGAACGGCGGCACGAAGCGGGTGCCGACCCGCAGCGTTTCCGACTCCAGGAGATCGGAGTCGGCCACGGCCCCGGGGGCCTGGGCCGCGGCAGGGGCAGCCAGCAGCCCCGCGAGCGCAGCCAGAACGATCAGGAGCAACAGGGCGTGAATGGACCGATGGCTGCGGGGCATAGCGGATTCTCGAAGGGACTTCGCCGTACCATACCGGGAATGCCTCCAGGTAAACACCAGCGGATGTACGACCCCTTTGCCTGCCCGGAACGCGCGCCAGCGGCCACGGACACGTCGCGCCCGGCGCTGGATGTCGGCCTTACCCTGGACTGGAGCAGTGCCGAGGCGCGCCATCGTGACTGCCTGTTCCTGCCGTGGCTAATGCCGGCGCGCGACGTCTGGCCGGATGCCGTCGGGTCGCAGCTGGCCGGCACGGAGGTCGGCGAGGCCGTGGCGGTTCCGGGGGCGTCGTGGGTTCCGGCACGGGACCCGGCAGGGGAGGTCGAACTGCCGCCGACGGCGTTCAATCGGCGCCTGCGCCGGTATCGGGTGGTGGAACCCCGGGCCGGGCGTTTCTATCCGCGTGCGTTCATCGCCGGCCATGCCTGCGTCGAGGCCGGTGACCGCGAGCTGTTCCGCATCGGCGCGCTGGAGGACACGCGGCTCGTCGCGGACCTGAACCATCCGCTGGCGGGCGTGGACGACCTGCAGCTGCATGCCCGCGTGATGGCGTCTCACGGGCAGGGGCGCGACGACGATCGCGTGGTGGACGTGGCGCGGATGCTCACAGCGCGCGGCCCGGGGATGCAGGCGCGCTGGCACGGCCAGCCCTCGGATTTCTGGTCCGGGGATGCCTGCGAGCGCGAGGACCCCGCGCCCGATTGCGACTTCTACGCCAGTCCGCGACTGGTGCATCACCTCGATGCCGCGGCCCGTGCCCGAATCGCGGCGCTGTACGCCACGCTGATCCCGCAGGGTGCCCGGGTGCTGGACCTGATGAGCAGCTGGGCATCGCACCTCGATCAGGTGCGAGGGCCCGAGGCGGTTGTCGGGCTGGGCATGAACCACCAGGAGCTGGCCGCCAACGAGGTCCTGGATCAGGCCCTGGTGCACGACCTGAACCGGCAGCCGGCGATTCCACTACCGCCCGCGAGCTTCGACGCGGTGGTGTGTACCGCCTCGGTGGAGTATCTGACGCACCCACAGGCGGTATTTGCCTCGGTGCGCGAGCTGCTGCGTCCGGGCGGGGTGTTCGCGGTGACCTTCTCCGATCGCTGCTTTCCGACCAAGGCGATCGCCGTCTGGGAGCCGCTGTACGACTTCGAGCGCATGGGGCTGGTGCTGGATCTGTTCCTGCGGGCGGGCTTCGATGACCTTGCCACGCTCTCGCTGCGCGGCCTGCCGCGCCCGCCGGACGACCCGTATGCCGGACGGCTGGAGCATGCCGATCCGGTGTTCGCCGTCTGGGGGCGGCGGGCGTGAGCGCGCCCGTCCGCATCATCGGCGTCGACTGTGCGACCCAGCCGCGCAAGACGGGGCTGGCCTGCGCCCGCTGGTCCGGCGGGGCCCCGCGTCTGGAGGAGGCCCGGCGCGCGCACCCGAGCGAGCCGGCGGCCGCGATCGTGGCCGGCTGGATGGATACGCCGGAACCGGTTCTGCTGTGCCTGGATGCCCCGCTCGGCTGGCCCAGCGCGCTGGCGCGGGAGCTGGCGGGGCACCAGGCCGGGGCGGGCATTGCAGCGGACGCGGACGCGATGTTCCATCGGCATACCGACCGGGTGATTCGGGAGCGCCTCGGCAAGCGCCCGCTGGAGGTGGGGGCGAACTTCATCGCGCGCACCGCGCTGGCGGCGGTCAATCTGCTGCAGGTCCTGCGTGACCAGAGCGGGCGGGCGCTCCCGCTGCCCCGGGTGGCCGGGCCGGTTACCGACTCGGTGGCGATCGAGGTATATCCGGCGGCCCTGCGCCGGGTCCGTGGCTGGGATACCCGCGGCGATGTCCGTACCCGGCTGCCAGGGGCCTTCGCGGGGCCGGTGCCGGACCTGAGTACGGCTACTGACGATACGCTGGACGCGGTGCTGTGCGTGCTGGCCGGGGTCGATTTCCTGGCCGGCCACGCCGTCCCGCCGACCGCGGCCGAGGCGGAGCTGGCGGGCCGCGAGGGCTGGATCTGGTCGGCCGATCCGGACCCGTTTCGCAGCGCAGAGGCTGCGCCACCACGGAGGCCTTCTTAACCGGTAAACTGCGCAATGTTTTCGGGATACGCCGATCGGTCGGCGTTTCGATTCGCGATGTCCGCGCAGCGGGCCGGACCAGTGGGGAGCGCATGGCCGCAAGCAAGGCCAAAACCGGGGGCAAGGGCAGGAAGGCGGCGGAACCGGCAGCACCGCCCAGCCTGAGCGGGCAGCTGCTGCGCGGGCTGCGCGAGGGTGCGCTGCTGATCTTCGGCATGCTGGCGCTGTACTTGTTGGTCGCCCTGGTGAGCTATCACCCGGGCGACGCCGCATGGTCCACCACCGGCGACGGCGAGAGCCTGCGCAACCTCGGCGGCACCACCGGCGCCTGGTTCGCCGATATCGCGTTTCACCTGCTGGGCTTTCTGGCCTACTTGATCCCGCTGGCGGTCGCCGGCATTGGCTGGTGGCTGTTCCGGCATCGCCGCGAGGCCCGTATCGCCAGCCCGATGGAGCTGACCGTGCGTGGGGTTGCGCTGATTGTGGCGCTGATCTCGGGTGCGGCACTGGCCGCGCTGCACCTGCTGCCCGGTGGGATGCCGGTGCACGCGGGGGGCATTCTCGGCGACCTGTTCGCGGGCTGGGCGGTGGCCGGGCTGAGTCTGGTCGGGGCGACGCTGGTGCTGCTGGCGCTGTTCCTGGCCGGGGTCACGCTGTTCACCGGGCTGTCGTGGTTCCTGCTGATGGACCGGCTTGGCCAGCTCGCCATTCGTGGCTTCGAGCGCGCCCGTGCCGCGCTGGACTCGGCTCGGGATCGCCGCATCGGGGCGCGCGAGCGTGCCGAGCGCGAGACGCGGGTGGAAAAGGAACGCAAGCGCACCGAGAAGCGCTCGCCCTCGCGCGTGGAGCCGCGCATCCAGGCGCCGGCGCCCAGCCCGCGCGTACAGAAGGAGCGTCAGGTCCCGCTGTTCAGCGAGGGTTCGGGTGCCGATCCGCACCCGCCGTTGGGGTTGCTGGACGAGCCGCCGCCCCCGCCGGACGGCTTCTCCGAGGAGTCGCTGCAGGCGCTGTCGCGCCTGGTCGAGCTGAAGCTGAAGGACTTTGGCGTGGAGGTCGAGGTGGTCGCGGTGCAGCCGGGTCCGGTGATCACGCGCTTCGAGCTGCAGCCGGCCGCCGGGGTCAAGGCCTCGCGCATCTCCGGGCTGTCCACCGATCTGGCGCGCTCGCTGTCGGTGATGGCGGTGCGCATCGTCGAAGTGATCCCGGGCAAGTCCACCGTGGGCCTGGAGATCCCGAACGAGAACCGCGAGATCGTGGCGCTCTCCGAGATCCTGCGTTCGGAGCTGTTCGACGCGAACAAGTCGCCGCTGACCATGGCGCTGGGCAAGGATATCGGCGGCGCGCCGGTCATCGCGGATCTGGCGAGAATGCCGCACCTGCTGGTGGCCGGCACCACCGGCTCCGGGAAGTCGGTGGGCGTGAACGCGATGCTGCTGTCGCTGTTGTACAAGGCGACACCGGACGAGGTCCGCCTGATCCTGATCGACCCGAAGATGCTGGAGCTGTCGGTATACGACGGCATCCCGCACCTGTTGTGCGAGGTCGTGACCGACATGAAGGATGCCTCCAACGCCCTGCGCTGGGCGGTGGCGGAGATGGAGCGGCGCTACAAACTGATGTCGGCGATGGGCGTGCGCAACATCGGCGGCTTCAACAAGAAGGTGCGGGATGCGCAGGTCGCCGGCGAGCCCCTGAAGGACCCGCTGTTCGACCCGGCCCAGGCGGTGACCGAGACGGAGGCCGCGGAGCTGGAGCCGTTGCCGTTCATCGTGGTGGTGGTCGACGAGTTCGCCGACATGATGATGGTGGTGGGCAAGAAGGTGGAGGAGCTGATTGCGCGCCTGGCGCAGAAGGCGCGCGCGGCCGGTATCCACCTGATCCTGGCCACTCAGCGCCCGTCGGTGGATGTGATCACCGGCCTGATCAAGGCGAATATCCCCACCCGCATCGCGTTCCAGGTCTCCTCGCGCGTGGACTCGCGCACCATCCTCGACCAGATGGGGGCAGAGCACCTGCTGGGCCACGGCGACATGCTCTACCTGCCGCCGGGCAAGGCGATGCCGGAGCGCGTGCACGGCGCCTTCGTGGCCGATCACGAGGTACACCAGGTGGTGGAATACCTGAAATCCACTGGCGAGCCGGACTACAACGAGGCGATCCTCGACGAACCGGAGGTCGGGGCCGCCGCGATCCCGGGCCTGGAGGCGCCGGGCGAGGCGGGGGCGGAGACCGACCCGTTGTACGATCAGGCCGTGCAGGTGGTCATCGAGTCGCGCAAGGCCTCGATCTCGTTTGTCCAGCGACGGCTCAAGATCGGCTACAACCGGGCCGCGCGCATGGTCGAGGACATGGAAGCCGCGGGACTGGTCAGCCCGGTACAGTCCAACGGCAATCGCGAGGTCCTGGTTCCGGGGCCGAACGACTGACGCCCGGCAGGGTCCATGACGCTGATCCTGTGTGCCCGATCACCCGTTGCTGCGCCCTATTCACGCCCGGTTAAGCGATTGGGTGCAGCATGGGCTCATCCATCCGACCGGAGTTCGCATGTACGTACGTCTGTTTTCCCGTCTGCTGCCGGCGCTTGCTGTCGCCGCTGGCCTGGCCGTTGCCCCGACCCATGCCGGCGAGCCGGCGCCGGATGCACGCGCGGCGCTGGAACGCTTCGTCGACGGGCTGGAAACGTTCTCGGCGGACTTTACCCAGACCGTCCGTGACGAAACCGGTTACGTTCTGCAGGAATCCGACGGTGTGATGCACCTGGGCCTTCCGAACCGGCTGTACTGGGAGGTGACCGATCCCTTCCCGCAGACCATCGTCTCCGACGGTGCCGACCTCTGGACCTTCGATCCGGATCTCGCCCAGGCCACCGTGCGGCCGCTGGGCGATGCCTTCGATGCCACCCCGATTGCGGCCATCACCCAGGCCGACCGCCTGGACGAGCACTTCCGCATGGATGTGTGGCCGGTCGACGATGCCAGCGCCATGCGGCTGGTGCTGATCCCGCGCAACCAACAGGCGGACTTCACCCACCTCGAGCTGGATCTGACCCCGGACAGCGATCTGACGCGTATGGCCTTCCGCGATATCTTCGGTCAGCAGACCGAGATCCGGTTCCATGCCACCGAGCGTAATGCCGGCGTGGACGAATCGCGTTTCACCTTCGACCCGCCGTCCGGCACCGACATCTATCGCCCCTGAGCGTCCCGCCCGCGCTTTGCGCCGGCACGCGGGCAGGTCAAGGGCGATTCACAGGAAGAAGGGAAGGCTCGAAGATTGATGGGGCCATGGCGTGGTGCCGAGGCCCATGAACAGGGAACCACGCAAATGCGTTGCCACCGCCTTGCACCCCAAGAACCCTTCCCACCTTCCTGTCTTCCTGTGAATTGCCCTTGACCTTCTTCGGGTGCTGCGTGGTGAAGCAGGGGTCTTTTCCCCGAGGCGTTACAATCGCCCCATGAGTGATTCCCCCGAAGGCGACCTGTTCGGCCCCGATCCGGAACTCGGCGCCGCGGAACCCGAGCCACCGCCGGCAGCGGCTCCGGCCCCGTCCGCGCCCCTGGCGGAGCGCATGCGTCCCGCCAGTCTCGACGAGATGGTCGGCCAGAATCACCTGGTGGGTCGCGACGCCGCGCTGCGTCAGGCCATCGAGCAGGGGCTGACCCCCTCGATGATCCTGTGGGGGCCGCCCGGCTGCGGCAAGACCACCCTGGCGCGCCTGGTGGCGGCGACCGCCGCCCAGCGCCTGGTCACGCTGTCGGCGGTGCTAGCCGGGGTGAAGGATGTGCGCGCGGTGGTCGATGCCGCCCGCGTCCGGCGCGGCAATGGCGTGGGCACCCTGTTGTTCATCGACGAGATCCATCGCTTCAACAAGGGGCAGCAGGATGCGCTGCTGCCGCATATCGAGGACGGCACCCTGACCTTCGTAGGAGCCACCACGGAAAACCCCTCCTTTGCGCTGAACAGCGCGCTGCTCTCGCGTGCCCGGGTCTACCGCATGGAGTCCGTCGGCGCCGATGCCGTCGAGGCGCTGATCGAGCGCGCCCTGAACGATCCGGAGCGCGGCCTGGGCGGTCGCGGCCTGAGCCTGGAGCCGGAGGAGCGGCGGCGCCTGGCGCGGGCCGCCGATGGCGATGCCCGGCGCGCGCTGAACTGGCTGGAGACGGCCTCCGACCTGGCCCGAGACGGTGCGATCACCGCCGCCGCCCTGCGTGCGGTGATGGGCGCGCAGAGCCTGGCCTTCGACCGTCAGGGCGATGCCTTTTACGACCAGATCTCCGCCCTGCACAAGTCGGTGCGCGGTTCCGATCCGAACGCCGCGGTGTACTGGCTGACGCGCATGCTGGATGCCGGTTGCGACCCGGACTACCTCGGCCGGCGCCTGCTGCGCATGGCCTACGAGGACATCGGCCTGGCGGCAGTCGGGCTGGGGGCGCGGGTGCTGGCCGCCTGGCGGACCATGGAACGCCTGGGCCGACCGGAGGGCGATCTCGCGCTGGTTCAGGTGGTGATCGAGCTGGCGGCGGCACCCAAGAGCAACAGCGCCTACAAGGCGCTGGGCCAGGCGCGTGCGGCCATCCGCGACAGTGGCAGCCCCGGCGTGCCGCTGCACTTGCGCAACGCGCCGACCGAACTGATGCGAGCGGAAGGCTTCGGGGCGGGCTATCGTTACGATCATGACGAACCGGACGGCTATGCGCGCGGCCAGGTCTATCTGCCGGAGGGGCTGGAGGAGGCGCGCTTCTACCAGCCGCGTCGGGACGGCACGGAGCGGGCGCTGGCGGAGCGGCTGGAGCGCCTGCGGGGCGCGGACGACACCGCCGGCGACGGGGATTGAAGAGACATGAACATCCGCCATCACAAGCGCACCCTGATGGTCGCGGGCATCCTGTTCGTGGTGTCCCTGATATGGATCCTGCTGACCACTGAGTGGCCCAGCTTCGGCTTTCCGCTGGGGGACCTGGAGGCCTGGCTGCGTGGCTGGGGTGCCGGGGCCTACGTGGTGTTCGTGCTGGCGTTCGTGGTGCTGGCCCTGTTCCCGCTGCCCAGTACCTTCTGGATCCTGCTGGGCGGCGCCCTGTTCGGGCCCTTGGCCGGGGCGGCCCTCAGCCTCCTCGCGGCCACGCTCGCGGCGATGATTGCCTTCATGCTGGCGCGTACCTGGCTGCAGCCCTGGCTGACCCCGCGCATGGGGCCCCGCAGCTCGCGCCTGCGCGCGGACGTGGAGGCCGAGGGCTGGCGGGTCGTGGCCCTGACCCGACTGGTGCCGGTGTTCCCGTTTGCCCCGACCAATTACGCCCTGGGGCTGGTGCGGCTGCCGCTGCGCGTATTCACGCTGACCACCGTGCTGGCCCTGATCCCCAGCCTGTTCGCCTATGCCTGGCTGGGGCATGCCACCCGCGAGATGGCCAGCGGCGCCGACAGTGGGGTACAGCTGGGGCTGGCCCTGCTGGCGGTACTGGCCCTGTTGCTGCTGTTGCCGCGGCTGGTGCGCCGGATCTGGCTGGGTCAGAAGATGCTGCGGGCCGTCGACGGCGTCCGGGCTAGCGGGTGATGAAAGCCTTCGTTCGCTGGGTGGATCGTGCACCGCTGTGGCTGTTTGCGCTGTTCGTGGTCACTTTGGGGCTTGCCCCGTGGGTTCCCGAGCCGCATGTCGCCGAGAAGCTGCGCTGGCTGTTCGCTGGCGAACTCGGCCAGCCGCAGGACATCCTCGACCTGGTGATGCACGCCATTCCCTGGCTGCTGATGGCCTTCAAGCTCTATCGCAACAGCCTGGCGGCCGGGCGTACGCCCTGACCGAGTGCTGGCCCGCGGCTTGTGGGAAATCGACGTCGCAGCGCCCCGTCGCTACCGTTGGCGCAGGTTTTCAACCCCGGGAGAATCCGATGCGCTTTATCGTTGCTGTTACCGCCGGTACCGACGACCCCACCCGCGCCACCCTCGGCATGATTGCCGCGAACGTGGCCAAGCAGCAGGGCCATGACGTGACGGTCTGGCTGCAGGGCGAGGCCGTGAACATCGCCAACCGCAATGTCTACGACAAGATCGTCGGCCACAACATGCCGGCGATGAAGGACATCGTGGATTCGCTGGTCGAGGAAGGCGTCCCGTTCTGGGCCTGCGAGGCCTGCGCCAAGGGCCGCGACGTCGGCGAGCACAACTTCCTGCCCAACGCCGAGATGGCCGGCATGGGTCAGTACGTCCAGGCCGTCGCCGATTTCGACCGCTCCATGAGCTTCTGATCGAACGTGTTGGGCCACGGGCGGGAGTGTGATCTCCCGCCCGTTTTTGTTTTTTCCCCGCCGCCAGTCTGCCGAACTGGCACATCGCATGCTTGTTTATTCCGGGAATGATCCACGGACGACGAGCATGACCCAGACCCCATCCCCGAGTTTTTCCCTTGAAGAGGCCATTGGCGACTTCCTGGTCGCCTCGCGCAAGTGCGAGGTGGTGAGCCTGGAGCGCCTGCTGGAGGCGGTGCAGCTGGTCGGGCGCATCCGCGCGCTGGTGCATGCCCTGCAGCGCGAGCGCGGGGCATCCAGCCTCTGGATCGGGTCCGGTGGTCAGCGCTATACCCGCGAACTGGAGCAGTACCGGGCCGAATCGGACGCCGCCGCGGCCGCGTTCCGCGAGCACCTGGATGGCTGGCTGGCACCGGACGCCTGTGCCCATGGCCGCAGCCGGCTGCTGGGGCGCATGGCGCTGGCGCTGCACGGCCTGTCCGGCCTGGGCAGCCTGCGTGAGGAGGTGCTGGAGCAGACCCTCAGCCCGATGGACTCAACCCGCGGTTTCAGCGAGCTGATTCGTGCCCTGATGGCCGTGGTGTTCGAGGCCGCGGATTCGGCGACCGATCCCGAGGTCTCGCGGGCCCTGGTGGCCCTGTTGAACTTCATGCAGGGCAAGGAGCTGGCAGGGCAGGAGCGCGCGATCGGGGCCGCCGGGTTCGGGGCCGCGAGTTTCGAGCCCGAGCTGCGCCAGGCGCTGGTCCATCGGATTGATGCCCAGGAACGGGCATTCCGTATCTTCTCCGAGTTCGCGGCACCGGCCGCCTGTGCTGCCTGGCGCGAACTGCAGACGGCGGCCTTCGCCGCCGACATCGAGCGTCTGCGCCGCCGGGCCTGTACCGAGGCCTCCGGACACCACGACCCCGCCCGGGCCGAGGAATGGTTTGCCTGCACCACTGCGCGTATCGACGCGATGAAGGAGGTCGAGGACCTGCTGGAGATGCACCTGAACGAGTGCTGCTCGGTACGTATCACGGCGGATCGCGCGGACCTGGGCGCGGTGCGAGACCGGGTCGCGCAACTCGCCGAGTCGGAGCTGCGCGACAGCGTGCCGTATGCGGTGTTCTTCGGCGCACCGGAGGGCCTGGAGCCCGCGCAGGAGGAGGGCGATGCCGTACTCAACGTACCCATCGTCGGGCACTCGGTGATGGACCTGGTGCAGCGCCAGGCGGCCCGGCTGCAGTCGGTGGAGGACGAGCTGCATGCGGCCCGCCAGGCCCTGGCCGAGCGCAAGACCATCGAGCGTGCCAAGGCGCTGCTGATCCAGCACCGCGGCCTCAGCGAGGACCAGGCCTACAAGCTCCTGCGTCAGACGGCGATGAACCAGAACCGGCGCCTGGCCGAGGTCGCCGAGGCCACGGTCGCGATGTCTGACCTGCTGGGCAAGGGCGGCCTGTAGCCAACTCCTCGGGAAATGTATTCCGCCCTTGTGGGAGCGGGCTTGCCCGCGAAGCCCCTGCCTGTGTCCGCCACTGGCAGGGGCTTCGCCGCCAAGGCGGCTCCTACAGGTAGTGCACCAGCGCGGTTCATCTGCACCGGCGGTGTGCCCCAGGGTGGTGCCCCTTGCGGGTGGTATTTCCCTGCGAAGATTCGATTGAGTACCGGGAACCGTCCGATTTTTCCGCGTCAGGATAGGCTTTGAGCCCTCTCGGTCGATTAGCAACGGCTAATTGGCACACCTCCTGCAGGAGTATCGGCAAGATGAGCCAATGGCGGTTCGTCGCCTGACAACAGGGAGACCCGATGACTGGGGCTCCCACGGGACTGGACAAAGGCGTCCATCACCCGGCTGCAAACGCAGCCGGGCTGATGCGACGCCTTTTTTCGTTTTTGGACGTGTTTGCTGACAAGGGGAGTGAACCCGCAATGACCGATCACACGAATGACACGAAAAAGACCTCCGGCCTGTCGCGCCGGCGTTTCCTGGGCGGCATGGCCGCCGGGATCGGCGCGACCGCGCTGGGCGTTTCCGGGGCCGCGCCCTGGGGGTATGCGAAGGCCGGCAACGGCAAGCCGGAGACGACCGAGGCGAAGCTGGGCTTTATCGCCCTGACCGACGCCGCACCGCTGTTCATCGCGCTGGAGAAGGGTTTCTTCGCCGCCCATGGCATGCCGGACGTACAGGTGCTGAAGCAGTCCTCCTGGGGCACGGTGCGCGACAACCTGGAACTGGGCTCGCGCCGTGGCGGCATCGACGGCTCGCACATCCTGACGCCGATGCCCTACCTGCTGCACCGCCGCGGCACGCCGATGAGCATCCTCGCGCGGCTGAACCTGGCCGGGCAGTGCATCTCGGTGGGTAATGAATATGCCGATCTGAAGGTCGGCCTGGAGACCGGGGAGTTCAAGGAGGCGCTGGCGGAGAAACGCGCCGGCGGCGACGAGGTACGCGCGGCGATGACCTTCCCTGGCGGCACCCACGACCTGTGGATCCGCTACTGGATGGCGGCCGGCGGGATCGACCCGAACCGCGACATCTCCACCATCGTCGTGCCGCCGGCGCAGATGGTCGCCAACATGCGGGTCGGGTCCATGGACACCTTCTGTGTCTGCGAGCCCTGGAACATGCAGCTGATCAACCAGGGCATCGGCTACACCGCGAACACCACCGGCGAGCTCTGGCACAACCATCCGGAGAAGGCGCTGGGTATGCGCGCGGACTGGGTGGAGGCGAACCCGAACGCGGCCCGCGCCCTGATCATGGCGGTGATGGAGGCGCAGATGTACTGCGAGGACCCGGCGAACATCGAGGAGGTCGCCGAGATCTGCTCGCGCCGGCGCTACATCCACGCCCCGTACGGCGACATCATCGACCGCATGCAGGGGCACTTCGACTACGGCACCGGCCGCGTGGTCGAGGATCACCCCGACCGCATGCGCTACTGGAACGACCAGGCCTCCTATCCCTTCAAGAGCCACGACCTGTGGTTCCTCACCGAGGACATCCGCTGGGGCTACCTGCCGCCGGACCTCGACATGCAGGCCCTGGTGGACGAGGTCAACCGCGAGGACATCTGGCGCGAGGCGGCCGACACGCTCGGCATCGACTCGGCCGACATCCCCGAGAGCGCCTCACGCGGCAAGGAAACGTTTTTCGACGGCAAGGTCTTCGACCCGGAAGACCCGCAGGCCTACCTCGACAGCCTGGAGATCAAGGCGCTCGCGTCCTGACGCGACGGCCCGACGCCCCCTGCACAGACGATTCAAGAGGATTCGATGATGAGTGCCATTCTCGATCGCAACATGACCTTCGGCGCCGGGCGCGAACGCCCGGCGGCCGCGGAGACCTCCACGGCCGCGGTGGCCCGGCCGGCGGCGCCGTCGGCCCGGTCCGGCGCTGCCCCGCCCCCCGACCCCGGGGCCTGGGGCCGGCGTATGCGCAACGCGGCCGCCGTGGTCCTGCCCCCGGTGATCGTGACCGCGATTTTTTTGCTTCTCTGGGAAATGATGACGTCCTCCCAGGGAGCCGTACTGCCCGGCCCGAGTCAGGTGATCACCGACACCTGGGAACTGATCGTCAATCCGTTCTATGACTACGGCGGCAACGACGTGGGTATGGCCTGGCAACTGCTCGCGAGTCTCGAGCGCGTGGCCTATGGCTACGCCCTGGCGGTAGTCGCCGGGATCGGTCTCGGGGTGCTGGTCGGCCAGTCCACCTGGGCGATGCGCGGGCTGGACCCGCTGTTCCAGGTCCTGCGCACCGTGCCGCCGCTGGCCTGGCTGCCGATCTCCCTGGCCGCGTTCCAGGCCAGCAACCCGTCGGCCATCTTCGTGATCTTCATCACCGCTATCTGGCCGATCATCATCAACACCTCGGTCGGCATCCGGAACATCTCGCAGGACTACGTGAACGTGGCCCGCGTGTTGCGCCTGAACGGCTTCGAGTACTTCACCAAGATCATGCTTCCGGCCGCCGCGCCGTATGTCTTCTCCGGTCTGCGCATCGGCATCGGCCTCGCCTGGCTGGCGATCGTCGCCGCCGAGATGCTGATCGGCGGGGTCGGCATCGGCTTCTTCATCTGGGATGCCTGGAACGCCTCCATGCTCAGCGACATCGTGCTGGCCCTGGTCTACGTCGGCCTGGTCGGGTTCTTCCTCGACCGCTTGGTCGCGATCGTCGGCAAATGGGTCACCCGCGGCACGCAGGCCGGCTGATCCGGCCCCTCACAGGAGAATCATCATGACCAGCTATCTCTCCATCGAACATATCCACAAGACCTTTGGCGAGGGCCCGACGGCCAGCGAGGTACTGCGCGACGTCGACCTGCACGTGGACCGCGGCGAGTTCATCTCCATCATCGGCCACTCCGGCTGCGGCAAGTCGACGGTGCTCAACATCGTCGCCGGGCTGCTGGAGACCAGCACCGGCGCGGTGATCCTGGACGGCAAGGAGGTCAGCAAGCCGGGCCCGGACCGCAGCGTCGTGTTCCAGAACCACTCCCTGCTGCCCTGGCTGACCGTGCGCGACAACGTGGCGCTGGCGGTGGACAAGACCTTCAAGGGCACCAAGTCCGCCGCCGAGCGCCGCGAATGGGTGCTGCAGACTCTGGACATGGTCGGCATGAGCCACGCGCTGGACAAGCGCCCGGACGAGATCTCCGGCGGCATGAAGCAGCGCGTAGGCATCGCCCGGGCGCTGGCGATGGAGCCCAAGGTCCTGCTGATGGATGAACCCTTCGGCGCGCTGGATGCGCTGACCCGGGCGCACCTGCAGGACGAGGTGATGCGCATCCAGTCGGAGCTGGGCAACACCGTGCTGATGGTCACCCACGACGTGGACGAGGCGGTGCTGCTGTCCGATCGCATCGTGATGATGACCAACGGCCCGGCCGCGACCATCGGCGAGATCCTGGAGATCGACCTGCCGAAGCCGCGCGAGCGCCTGGCGATGGCCGACAACGCGCAATACAACCACTACCGGGCCGAGGTGCTGCGCTTTCTCCACGAGCGCCACAAGAACCCCGAGTCGGAGGCCGCGTGATGGATACCGCGAACGAGAAGCCGCGGCTGGTCCTGATCGGCAACGGCATGGCCGGCATGCGCACGGTCGAGGAGCTGCTGAAGCTCAAGCCGGACATGTACGACATCACCGTGTTCGGCGCCGAGCCCTGGGGCAACTACAACCGCATCATGCTCTCGCCGGTGCTGGCCTCGGAGAAGACCGTCGACGAGATCATGCTGAACGATGATGCCTGGTATGCCGAACGCGGCATCACCCTGCACAAGGGCAAGCGCATCGAACGGATCGACCGCGTGAACCGGCGGGTGATCGCCGAGGACGGCACCGAGGCGCCCTATGACCGCCTGCTGCTGGCGACCGGTTCCGATCCGGTGATGATCCCGGTGCCGGGGCACGAACTGGAGGGCGTGGTCGCTTTCCGCGACATCCACGACGTGGACGCGATGCTCGGGGCCAGCCGCGCACACCAGCATGCGGTGGTGATCGGCGGCGGCCTGCTGGGCCTGGAGGCCGCCAACGGCCTGATGCGCCAGGGCATGGAGGTCACCGTGGTGCACCTGATGGATCACCTGATGGAGCGCCAGCTGGATGCCGAGGCCGCCGGGATGCTGCGCGGCTCGCTGGAGGAGCGCGGCATGCGTTTTCGCATGGCGCACCAGACCGAGGCGATCCTGGGCGAGGACCGTGTCACCGGCGTGCGCTTCACCGACGGCAGCGAGGTCGCGGCGGATCTGGTGGTGATGGCCGTCGGCATCCGCCCGAACACCGCGCTGGCCGCGTCCGCCGGGCTGCACTGCGAGCGCGGCGTGGTGGTGAATGACACGATGCAGACCTATGACCCGTCGATCTACGCGGTGGGCGAGTGTGTGCAGCACCGCGGCGCCACCTATGGCCTGGTCGCGCCCCTGTGGGAGCAGGCGAAGGTCTGCGCCAACCACCTGGCCGAGTACGGCATCGGCCGTTACGAGGGCTCGATGACCTCCACCAAGCTGAAGGTGACCGGGATCGACTTGTTCTCCGCCGGCGACTTCACCGGCGACGAGACCACCGAGGACCTGGTGTTCAAGGATGCCGCGCGCGGCGTCTACAAGCGCCTGGTGCTGAAGGACAACCGCATCCAGGGGGCCGTGCTGTACGGCGACACCCTGGACGGCTCCTGGTACTTCCAGCTGATGCGGGACGGAACGCCGGTGGCCGACATCCGCGAGAACCTGCTGTTCGGCCAGGCGCATATCGGCGACTCCGGCCACGGCGACGAGGCCTCGCGGGTCGCGGCCATGCCCGACGAGGCCGAGATCTGCGGCTGCAACGGCGTATGCAAGGGCGAGATCGTCCAGGCGATCAGCGCGCACAAGCTGTTCACGCTGGAGGACGTGCGCGCCCACACCAAGGCGTCGAACTCCTGTGGTTCCTGCACCGGGCTGGTGGAGTCCGTGCTCGCGACCACGCTGGGTGGCGACTACTCCGACGCCCCGGCGAAAAAGCCGGTCTGTGCCTGCACCGACCACAGCCACGACGAGGTACGCGCGGCCATTGCCCGCGACGGGCTCAAGACCATGGACGCGGTGTTCGAGGCCCTCGACTGGAAGACCCCGAACGGCTGCCATGTCTGCCGTCCGGCGCTCAATTACTACCTGCTGGCGGCCTGGCCGAAGGACTACCAGGACGACGCCCAGTCGCGCTTCATCAACGAGCGCGCCCACGGCAACATCCAGAAGGACGGTACCTATTCCGTCGTGCCGCGCATCTGGGGCGGGGTGACCACCCCGGCCGAGCTGCGCGCGATCGCCGAGGTGGCCGAGCGCTACCAGGTGCCCACGGTCAAGTTCACCGGCGGCCAGCGCATCGACCTGCTGGGGGTGAAGAAGGTCGACCTGCCGGCGATGTGGCGCGATCTCGGCGACGCCGGGTTTGTCTCCGGCCATGCCTACGGCAAGGCCCTGCGCACGGTGAAGACCTGTGTCGGCTCCGAGTGGTGCCGCTTCGGGACCCAGGACTCGACCGGGCTCGGCATCCAGCTGGAGCGGATGACCTGGGGCTCCTGGACCCCGCACAAGTTCAAGATGGCGGTCTCCGGCTGTCCGCGTAACTGCGCCGAGGCCACGATCAAGGACCTGGGCGTGGTCTGCGTGGACTCGGGCTACGAGCTGCACGTGGGCGGCAACGGCGGGGTGAAGGTCCGTGCCACCGACTTCCTCTGCAAGGTGGAGACCGAGGCCGAGGTACTCGAGTACGCCGGGGCCTTCATGCAGTTCTACCGCGAAGACGCGCGCTATCTGGAACGCACCGCCCCGTGGATCGAGCGCGTCGGACTGACCCGGGTGAAGGAACGCCTGGTGGACGACGCCGAGAACCGCGCCGCGCTGTACGCCCGCTTCCTGGAGTCGCAGGAGGTGGCGCAGGTGGACCCCTGGGCCGAGCGGGCCGCCGGGCATGCGGCGCACGAGTTCATCCCGATCACGCCGGTGGACGCGGCCCCGCGCCAGGGGGTGTCGGCATGAGCTGGCTCGCGATCTGTCCGCTCGAGGACATCCCGCCGCTGGGCGCGCGCGTGGTGGCGGGCCCGAACGGCGACATCGCCGTGTTCCGCACCGCCGATGACCGCGTGTTTGCCCTGCGCGACCAGTGCCCGCACAAGGGCGGGCCGCTGTCGCAGGGAATCGTCCACGGCGAGCGCGTGACCTGCCCGCTGCACAACTGGGTGATCGATCTGCCCTCCGGCGAGGCCACCGGGGCGGACAGTGGCTGTACCCATGCCTTCCCGATCCGGGTGACCGACGGTCAGGTGTGGCTGGACCTCTCCGGCGCCGCGGGCGATTCCGCGGACAATTCGGGGGCGGCACCGGCCGCCTGCCGCGAGGCGGGCTGAGATGGCTGCGGAACAGTCGGTGACCCGTACGACCTGTCCCTATTGCGGGGTGGGCTGCGGCGTGGAGGTGACCGCGACGCCGGAAGGCGAGTTTCCGGTCGCGGTGCGCGGCGACCCCGCCCATCCGGCGAATGCCGGGCGCCTGTGCTCCAAGGGCGCGGCGCTGGCCGAGACCCTCGGCGACGAGGGCCGGCTGCTGCACCCGGAGATCGGCGGGCGGCGTGTCGACTGGGAGACCGCGCTCGATCATGTGGCGGACGGCTTTCGCGAGACCATCGCGGCGCACGGGCCGGATGCGGTCGCCCTGTACGTCTCCGGGCAGATCCTGACCGAGGACTACTATGTGGCCAACAAGCTGATGAAGGGCTTCATCGGCTCGGCCAATATCGACACCAACTCCCGGCTCTGCATGTCCACGGCCGTGGCCGCCCACACCCGCGCCTTCGGGGTGGATGGCGTGCCGGGAAGCTATACCGACCTCGAGCAGGCCGATCTGGTCGTGGTCACGGGCTCCAACATGGCCTGGGCCCACCCGGTCCTGTTCCAGCGCCTGCAGGCCGCCCGCGCGGCGCGCCCGGAGATGAAGCTGGTGGTGATCGACCCGCGGCGCACGGCCACTGCCCAGGCGGCTGACCTGCACCTGCCGCTGGCGCCGGGCACGGATGCCTGGCTGTTCAACGGCCTGCTGGACCATCTGCGCCGGGAGGATGCGCTGGACCCCGGCTTCCTGGAGCGGCATGTCGACGGCTTTGCCGACGCCCTGGCGGCCGCGCGGTCCTCCAGCCCGTCGATCGCCGCGACCGCCGAGGCCTGCGAACTGGAGCCGGAGTTGGTGGCGACGTTCTTCCAGTGGTTTGCCCGCACCGAACGCACCGTGACCGCCTTTTGCCAGGGCATCAACCAGTCCGACAGCGGCGTGGACAAGGCCGGGACGATCCTCAACGTACACCTGGCCACCGGCCGCATCGGGCGCCCGGGCATGGGACCGTTCTCACTGACGGGCCAGCCGAACGCGATGGGCGGGCGCGAGGTCGGCGGACTGGCCAGCCAGCTGGCCGCGCACATGGGCTTCGACGAGGCGGACCTGGACCGGGTCGGGCGTTTCTGGGGCGCACCCAACCTTGCTCGCCAGCCGGGCCTGAAGGCGCTGGACCTGTTCCGCGCGGTCGAGTCGGGGCAGGTGAAGGCGGTCTGGATCATCGGCACCAATCCGCTGTTCAGTCTGCCCGAAGCCGCGCGCTTCGAGCAGGCCCTGGCCGCATGCCCGCTGGTCGTGGTCTCCGACTGCGTGCGCGAGACCGAGACCACGCGGGTGGCCGACGTACTGCTGCCGGCGACCACCTGGGGCGAGAAGGACGGCACGGTGACCAACTCCGAGCGCCGCATCTCGCGCCAGCGCCCGTTCCGGGCGCCCCCGGGCGAGGCCCGTCACGACTGGTGGGCGCCGGCCCGGGTCGCGCAGCGGCTGGGGTTCGCCGCGGCCTTTCCCTATACCCGCCCGAGCGAGATCTTCCGCGAACATGCGGCGCTGTCCGCCTTCGAGAACCACGGCACGCGCGACTTCGACATCGGCGCGCTGGCCGGGCTTTCCGACGCGGAGTACGACGCCCTGGAGCCGGTGCAGTGGCCGCTGCCGGCGGGGAGCCGGATCGGTGCCGAACACCTTTATGCCGATGGCCGATTCTTTACCGCCAATGGTCGGGCGCGGCTCGCGGCCGTGGCCCCGCAGGCCCCGACCGACCCGGTCGCTGCCGATTATCCGCTGCGCCTGAACACCGGCCGCATCCGCGACCAGTGGCACAGCATGACCCGCACCGCCAGCACCCCGCGCCTGAGTGCGCATCAGCCGGAGCCGTTCGTCGAGATCCATCCGGTGGATGCCGGGCTGTTCCGGCTCCAGCCCGGCGACCTCGCCGAGGTGACCAGTCGTCACGGACGCCTGCTGGCGCGGGTACAGACTAGCCGCGAGCAGCGCCCGGGCAGCGTGTTCGTGCCCATGCACTGGAGCCGGCCGATCGCGCGGCTCGCCCGGGTCGATGCGCTGGTGCCCGCGCATGTCGACCCGGTCTCCGGCCAGCCGGCGTTCAAGCACACGGCCGTGGCCGTGCGCCCGGCGGCGCTGGACTGGCACGGCTTCGTGCTGAGCCGCGAGCCGATCACCACGCCCGAGTCGGACTACGCAGTCACCGCCCGCGGTCCCCGACACCTGCGCACCGAGCTCGCCGGCCGGGGCACACCGCCCACGATGGATGCGTGGCGCGAACGCCTGGACGGGCCGGGGGAATGGCTGGAGTTCGCCGACCCCGCCGGGGGGCGCTACCGCGCCGCGCGGATCCACGAGGGGCGGCTCGCCTGCGTGCTGTTCGCGGGCCCCGACCGGGGCTTGCCCGAGCGCGAGTGGCTGGCCGGCCTGTTCGCGGCCGAGACGATCAGCGATACCGAGCGCATGGCGCTCCTGACCGGGCGTCCACCGAACGGCCAGGCCGCGCGCGGGCGCATGGTCTGCGCCTGCTTCGGCGTGGACGAGATGCGTATCCGCACCGCGATCCGCGAGCAGGGGCTGGCCACCTGCGAGGCCGTGGGTTCGGCCCTTGAGGCGGGGACCAACTGCGGCTCCTGCCGACCCGAGATCCAGACCCTGTTGAATGAAGAAGCCGAGACGCCCACGGACCCCGTGGCGCGGGAGGGATAAGCATGGAACACCTGCCGATCTATATGCAGTTGCACGGCCGCGAGGCCCTGGTGGTCGGGGCTGGACCGGTCGCCACGCGCAAGGCGGCGCTGCTGCTGGAGGCCGGGGCGCGGGTGCGCCTGCGGGCCCCCGAGTACAGCGACGCCTCCGAGCGCCTGCTGCGCGAGCAACCGGAGTCGATCAGCCGCGATCCGGGGGTCTATGACACCGAATGCCTAGATCGTGTGGCGATCGTGATCGCTGCCACCGACGATGCGGCGGTGAACCGCCAGGTCTCGGAGGATTGCGTTGCGCGCTCGATCCCGGTGAACGTCGCCGACCAGCCCGAGCTGTGCAGCTTCATCCTGCCGGCGATCGTGGAGCGCGGGCCGCTGACCATCGCGATCGGCTCGGGTGGCCGCGCCCCGGTGCTGGTGCGCCTGCTGCGCGCGAAGATCGAGAGCCTGATCCCGACCGGCTATGGTCGGCTAGCCGATCTCGCCGGGCGGCTGCGCGACCGGGTGCGCGCCCGTTTCGACCATGTGAACGCCCGCCGCGCCTTCTGGGAGCGGGCTTTTGCCGGGCCGGCCACCGAGCTCGCCCTGGCCGGGCGCATGGACGCGGCCGAGGCGCGCCTGGAGCAGGAACTGGCGGACGCCGCAACCAGCACGCCCGGCGAGGTCTACCTGATCGGCGCCGGGCCGGGCGATCCCGACCTGCTGACCTTTCGCGCGCTGCGCCTGCTGCAGCAGGCGGATGTGGTCGTCTACGACCGGCTGGTGTCCTCCGAGGTGGTGAACCTGGCCCGGCGCGAGGCCGAGCGCTTCTATGTCGGCAAGGAGCGCGACCACCACTGCGTGCCGCAGGAGGAGATCAGCGCGCTGCTCTCCCGCCTGGCGCGCGAGGGCAAGCGGGTGGCACGGCTGAAGGGCGGCGACCCGTTCGTGTTCGGCCGGGGCGGCGAGGAGCTGGACGTGCTGGCGCGCCACGGCGTGGCCTACCAGGTTGTCCCCGGCATTACCGCGGCCAGTGGCTGCTCCGCCTATGCGGGCATACCGCTGACCCACCGCGACCATGCCCAGTCGGTGCGGTTCATCACCGGTCATACCCGCGAAGGGCGGCTGGATGTGGACTGGTCACAGCTGACCAGTACCCGCGAGACCCTGGTGTTCTACATGGGCCGCAAGGGCGTGGGCGAGATCTGCCGGGGGCTGAAGGGTGCCGGCCGCGCCGGGCAGACCCCGGCGGCGATCATCGAAAACGGCACCACTGCCCGCCAGCGCGTCGTGACCGGCACGCTGGATACGCTGGCCGCACGTGCCGAGCGCGAGCAGGTGGGCTCGCCCAGCCTGATCGTGATCGGCGAGGTGGCGGCCTGCCACGCGCGCCTGGCCTGGTTTCAGCCGGATGCCGGGGCCACGACGGTGTTCCCGCAGCCGATGCCGATGTCGAGGGCAGGGTCGCGGGCCGCCGCGGCGAGCGCGGCGTGACGGACGCATCCGTCCTGTCGGAGGCGACGGCCAGTGGCCTCGCGGGTCGCCGCGTGGCCCTGCCGGAGAGCCGGGCGCTGGAGGTCTTCGCCGGCCTGCTGGAGCGGCGCGGGGCCGAGGTCTGGCGCTGCCCGCTGATCGCGATCCACGACAGCCCCGACCGCACGGCGATCGAGGCCTGGCTGCACCGGGCGATCGAGGCGCCGTTCGACCGCCTGATTTTTCTGACCGGCGAGGGCTTCACCCGCCTGACCGGCTTTGCGCAGTGCGCCGGACGCGAGGACGCCTGGCTGGCGGCCGTGGCGCGGACGCAGACCCTGGTGCGGGGCCCCAAGCCGGGGCGGGTGATGAAGCCCTTCGGCGTGCGCCCGGATGCGGTCGCCGCGGCACCGACCACCGAGGGCATCATCGAAACCCTTTCTGGGCAGGATCTGGTGGGGCAGCGTATCGGGGTGCAGCTCTACGGCGCCGAACCCAACCGCCGCCTGCTCGAGTTCCTGGAGCAGGCGGGCGCCGAGGTCTTCCCCGTCTGGCCCTACCGCTATGCCGACGCCGCCGAGACCGGGCGCGTGACCGGGCTGATCGAGGCCCTGATCGCGGGGGAGGTGGATGCGATCGCCTTCACCAGCCAGGCCCAGGTGCGGCGACTGCTGGCGGTCGCCCGGGCCGATGATCGTCACGACATGTTGCGGGCAGCGCTGGAGCGAACCGTCGTCGCCGCGATCGGCCCGGTGGTGGCCGACGAGTTGCGCGCCCACGGTATTTCCCCCGCAGTGGTCCCCGAGGCCCGCTACTTCATGAAGCCGCTGGTCTCGGCGCTCACTCGGCATCTGCGGGCAGCTGCGTAGGGAACTTGTGGCGCGGGCGAATGGCCCACGGATTGAATCCCCTGCGGTGATCCGGGCCATGAAACCAACGTCCACACGGCATTCGCGCCGATCCTTCCTGCGGTGCATGGCCGGCGCCACCCTGGCGGCCGGGGCAGGCTGGCCGGTCGTCGCGGGCGCTTCCGAAGGCCGTGAACCGCAGCGCAAGCCGATCCCGTCGTCCGGGGAACGCATCCCGGTGATCGGCATGGGGACCTGGATCACCTTCAACGTGCCGGAGGACCCGGATGCGCTGGCGGTGCGCACGCGCATCCTCGACACCTTCATCCGTCGCGGCGGCGGGATGATCGACTCCTCGCCGATGTACGGCCGCGCCGAGGCGGTGGTCGGGCACGGGCTGCGCGAGCTGGGGCACCCGGAGGGGCTGTTCGCGGCCACCAAGGTCTGGACGCGCAGCACCGCCACCGGGCGCGAGCAGCACAAGAAATCCCGGGAACTGTGGGGCGTCGACACGCTCGACCTGCAGCAGGTGCACAACCTGCAGAACTGGGAGGCCCACCTGGAGACGCTGCGCGAGCGTCGCGCGGCGGGCGAGCTGCGCTATATCGGCGTGACCACCTCGCACGGGCGCCGCCACGACGAGCTGGAGCGCATCCTGCAGCGCGAGGACCTGGATTTCGTGCAGCTCACCTACAACATCCTCGACCGCGAGGCGGAGCAGCGCCTGCTGCCGCTGGCGCGCGAACACGGGGTGGCGGTGATCGCGAACCGGCCGTTCCGGCGCAAGGCGCTGATCAACCAGTTCCAGGGGCATCCGCTGCCGGACTGGGCGGCCGAGATCGAATGCGCGAACTGGCCGCAGTTCCTGCTCAAGTTCATCGTCTCCCACCCGGACGTGACCTGCGCGATCCCCGCGACCTCCGTGGTCGCGCACATGGAGGAGAACATGGGCGCGCTGTACGGCCCGCTTCCGGATGCCGAGATGCGCAGCCGCATGGTCGCCTACGTGCAGGACCTGTAGGGTTGGCCCCTGAATCCGAGCGACCGGGGAGGCGGGATGCTGCCGTTCGATAGCGCCACCTGGCTGGCGATCCTGGGCCAGTACAACACCGCCATCTGGCCGCTGCACGCGGTCGGCGCCCTGCTCGCGCTGGTGGCCGTCGCGCTTGCGTTCACGGGCTGGCGCGGGGCGGCCCGCGTCACGGGCCTGATGCTGGGCGTGCTGTGGATCTGGACCGGAGTGGTCTTCTTCGGCGGTTCGCTGGCACCCTTCCACTTCGCCTCTGAATGGCTGGCCGGGGTCTTCGTCGCCCAGGGCCTGATGCTGCTGTTCGCGCTGACCCTGATGGGCCAGGCCCGCTTCGACTCGCCCGGCTGGCCCGGCGGGCTCGCGGGCAGCGGCGCGGCCTTGATGATCGTCTACGCGCTGGCCGGCTATCCATTGCTCGATCTCGCGCTGACCGGCACGCCCTGGACCCAGTTGCAGTACGTCGGCGTCGCGCCCGGACCGACCATGCTGCTGACGCTCGGACTCCTGCTGCTCGCCCGCCCGCGGCCCCCGCTGGTGCTGGCCATCATCCCGCTCCTGTGGGCACTGGTCACCGGATACATCGCCTGGGAGCTGGACCTCTGGCTGGAATATCCGCCGGCTGCGCTGGGTGTGACCGCCTTCGGGTTGCTGCTGGTGCGCTGGCTGCGTTCGGGTGATCGGGCTCGTTAAGATGACCGCTGATCCCGACAAGGAGACCGTCATGTCCATCGAAGTGATCCATCGGCCGGAGCAGGACCATCTGGAACGCCTGGGGGTGTTCGACTGGCCGGTGTGGGAGAAGGAAGTCTCGACCTTCCCCTGGCACTACGACGAGCGCGAGGTCTGCTACATCCTGGAGGGCCAGGTGACGGTGACGCCGGATGACGGTGGCGAGCCCGTCACCGTGGGCGAGGGCGACCTGGTGACCTTTCCCGAGGGCATGGACTGCACCTGGGAGATTCACCGCGATATCCGCAAGCACTACCGCTTCGGCTGAGTTTCCTTACCGGGCGAGCCACTGGGTGTCGAGCGGGGTATTGAAGGTCTCCTCGACGCGGCGCAGGTAGTAGAGCATGTCGACCGGCAGGTTGATGCCGTCGTGCATCTGCAGGGGATAGAGGTCGGCGGCGATCACGCAGTCGGCGATCGACGGGTGGCCGAGGTAGTAGCGGCTGGCAGCCAGGTGTTTCGCCAGTTCCGGCAGCCGGCTGAGCCTGGCGAGCTGGTTGTAGCCGTCGTAGCGGTCGTTGGCGAGTTCTTCCAGCGACAGGCCGAAGCGGTGCTGCACCTGGGCCTTGTAGTCGGCCAGGGCCTCGGCGCTATCGCCGATGCCGTGGAAGCCCGGCGCCAGCGGCACGTACAGTCGCTCCAGTACCAGGTCGACCTTTGCGCGCCAGTCGAGCAGGGCCTGCCAGGCGTCCTCGGGGATCACGCCGTCGGACAGCGGCTCGCCGCTCGGGAGCAGGCGGTCGATGTCGTGCAGCGCGGCGAGCGTGTCGGTGACCAGGGTGCCGTCTGCCAGCTGCAGGATCGGCGACTGGCGCGCCACGCCCAGCTCGAAGAAGGTCTCGTCGTCGAACCAGTCCAGCGTGCGGGTCTCCAGCGCGACACCCTTGTAGCCACAGGCCAGGCGCAGACGGTCGGCCTTCGCGTCGTGCGGGAAGTGGTAGAGCGTGGCCACGGGTCTATTTACCGCGCTGGGCATGGCTCAGGATGAAGTCCCACTGGTCCTGGGTGATCGGCATCACCGACAGGCGGTTGCCGCGACGCACCAGCGGGCAGTCCTCGAGTTGCGGCTGCTGCTTCAGCCAGTCGAGGGTGATGATGTCGCCGAACTTCTCCTCGAAGGCGACGTCCACGCGCAGCCAGCGCGGGTTGTCCGGGTCGCTCTTCGGGTCGTAGTGCGGGTCTTCGGGGTCGAAGGCGCAGGAGTCCGGGTAGGCCTCCTTCTCGATGCGCAGGATGCCGACGATGCCCGGTGGCTTGGCGTTGGAGTGGTAGAAGAAGGCCAGATCCCCCTTCTTCATCTCGTCGCGCATCATGTTGCGAACCTGGTAGTTGCGGATGCCGTCCCAGGGCTCCACGCCGATGCGTTCCAGGTCGTCGATGCTGAACTCGTCGGGCTCGGACTTCATCAGCCAGTAGGCCATGCGGGCTCCTCGTGCCAAGTGAGCGGTGTGGTCAGGTGTGCGTATTGTGCCGCGCGCGGTCCGGCAGCGCATGCCAGCCCTGTTCGGTGACGACACCATCCAGCGGGACATCCCAGGGCTGGGTGGGAAGTGCCGGCACCCCCTGCAGCGCGTGGGCCACGCCGATCAGTTTCGGCCGCCGGGTGCCGAAGCGGCGCCGGGCGAAATAGCGGTCGTAGTAGCCCGCGCCCATGCCCATGCGGTTGCCGGCATGGTCGAAGGCGACCAGCGGCATCAGTACCACCTGCATCTCGCGGCGCCAGATGCGCGGGGCGTCGGGACAGGGCTCGGCGATGCCGAAGCCGTTGTGGCACAGCGGCGCGTCCGGCGCCCAGACGTGGAAGTGCATGCGGCCGGGGCGTTTGGCGTCCATCACCGGCAGGGCGATGCGGGTCCCGCGTCGGGCCAGGGCCACGGTCAGCGGGGTCAGGTCCACCTCGCCGCGCAGGCCCCGGTAGGCGCCGACGCAGTGTGGCTGCCAGCGCTGGAACCAGCGCAGCAGGTGCGCGCTGATCGCGGCGGAATGCCGGTCGAGCTGGTCGTTCGACAGCGCGGCGCGCTCGCGGCGCAGGCGCAGGCGCAGGGCGCGCAGATCGTCGGGCGACAGCGAATCAGGTGCGTTTTGCGCTGGCATGGGGATTCGGGATCGAAAAGAAGTGGACGCGCCCCGCAGGCGCCGGCGTGACCTTTGACCTTGAACCTGAGGTTCAGGTGGGAGAAGTCTCCGAATCTTTAGGCTTTCCGCTCGAAGACGGACCTGCACAGCGAAACGGAAGTACTCGGTCCCGTGGTGAAGAATTAAGGCTCAAGGGTACCACCGGGCCACAGTCGAACGCCGCAGCGACGCGTCCGGGTTCATTATGGACCAAACCCCCGGGGGCGCGCGCAACCCCCGTCGCAGTAGGGGGTAGACAGGCTGGCGGTCAGCACTGCTCCCAGGGCAGGCCGTGGTAGCGCCAGCCGCCGCGGGTGGAACGCTGGTGGTGCTCGTCCAGCGGGCCTTCGAAGCCTTCCTCCACCGAAAAGACATGTTCGATGCCGGCATCGACCAGCGCCTGCCCGGCGGCCAGGGTGCGCTTGCCGCTGCGGCAGATCAGGTACAGCGCGGGCGCATCCGCACCGTGGTCGGCGGCGCCCCCGAGCAGCAGCTTGCGTACCTGGGGGACGAACTGGGGGTTCTCGGTCCAGTCCGGCTCGTCGATCCACGGGATGTGGATCGCGCCGACCGGATGCCCGACGAACAGGAATTCCATGGTCGAGCGGATGTCGATCAGCAGGTCGCGCGGACGCTGCTGCAGCCGCGCGTGCGCCTCCTGCGGGCTGACACGGTGCACGCCGGGAGCGGCGACGGTGGTCTGGTTGGCCAGTGGATCTTCCATAGTGTCTCCGTGGTGGCGCGGGCCGTCCTTGGCCACAAGCGCCCCGGTTACATCGCGAAGTCGAGGCGTTCCTGTACGCGGTCGATCCCGGCCTGGGCGCATTCCTCGTCGAGGTCGCCACCCGGGGCGCCGGATACTCCGACCGCACCCACCATGCTGCCGGCCGCCTCGATCGGCAGACCACCGGCCAGCATGATGATGCCGTCCACGTGGTTCATCTCCATGCGGATGTCTTCGCGGTTGTCGCGGAAGTTGGCGGAGCTGGTGCCGGACATGGTCACGGCGCGGGCCTTGTCGCCGGCGATCTGGATGGTCTGCACCGCGGCCATGCGGTCACGCAGCACCACCTGGTTGTTGCCGGTTCGGTCCACGACCACCACCGCGGTCTGGTGGCCCATCTCGCGGCAGGCCTCGACGGCGCCCATGGCGATGTCGTTGGCCAGTTCCAGGGTCATGAAACGCTGGGTGTAGACATCCGCCTGGGCGCTGCTGGCCAGCCCCAGGCAGAGTGCGGCCGCAGTGCCCGTGACGAGGCGGGTCAGGGATTTGGTCATGGTGTCCTCCTTATTTTGGTTTTGGGTGCTGCATCCCGATCATGGCAGACAGGAGACGGTGTTGCCGAGCGGGCCATTCCGTTACCGTTCGACCGGCTGCAGGGTGGGGGAACAGGCGACAGCCGGGCCGGCCGCGGCTACACTACGCGCATGTCGGGAAACAGCTTTGGGCGACTGTTCGTCGTCAGTACCTTTGGTGAGAGTCACGGGCCGGCCCTGGGCGCGGTGGTGGACGGGTGTCCGCCCGGTCTGGAGCTGTGCGAGGCGGATCTGCAGTTCGATCTTGATCGCCGCCGGCCGGGGCAGTCGCGTCACACCACCCAGCGCCGCGAGCCGGACCAGGTGCGCATCCTCTCGGGCGTTTTCGAGGGGCGCACCACCGGCACGCCGATCGGGCTGCTGATCGAGAACGTCGATCAGCGCTCCAAGGACTACAGCGAGATCATGGATCGCTTCCGTCCCGGGCATGCGGACTACACCTATCACCAGAAATACGGCGTGCGCGACTATCGCGGCGGCGGGCGCAGCTCCGCGCGCGAGACCGCGCTGCGGGTCGCGGCCGGCGGCATCGCGCGGCGCTATCTGGAACAGCGCTACGGCATCACCATCCGCGGCTGGCTGGCCCAGCTGGGCCCGATCGCGCTGGAGGCGAAGCAGCCGGAGATCGCCAACGACAACCCGTTCTTCTCCCCGGACCCGGACAAGGTGCCGGAGCTGGAGGAATACATGGACGCCCTGCGCAAGTCGGGCGACTCCATCGGCGCGCGGGTCACCGTCGAGGCCATCGGCGTGCCGGCCGGCTGGGGCGAGCCGGTATTCGACCGCCTGGATGCCGAGCTGGCGCACGCGCTGATGAGTATCAACGCGGTGAAGGGCGTGGAGATCGGCGCGGGCTTCGAGTCCGTGACCCAGCGCGGCACCGAGCACCGCGACGAGATCACCCCCGAGGGCTTCCTCTCCAACCACGCGGGCGGCGTGCTGGGCGGGATCAGCACCGGCCAGGCGGTGCGCGCCAGCATCGCGCTGAAGCCGACCTCCAGCATCCGCCTGCCCGGGCGCAGCATCAACACCGCGGGCGAGTCGGTCGAGGTGGTGACCAAGGGGCGGCACGACCCCTGCGTGGGCATCCGCGCCACCCCGATCGCCGAGGCGATGATGGCCCTGGTGCTGATGGATCACGCCCTGCGCCATCGCGGGCAGAATGCCGACGTGGCGGATACGGGCCTCGCACTGCGCGATCATCCCGGCGAATGACGCGGCCGTTCGGCCGTAGTCTCCTGAACCGGTAGGGCCCTGCAATGGCCGTGACGCAGAACGCGCGCCTGTCCGGGGTCTATTTCTTCTACTTCGCCAGCCTCGGCGCCTTCATGCCGTTCTGGGGGCCGTATCTCTCCGAGGAGGGGTTCAGCGGCGCCCAGATCGGCGAGCTGATGGCGATCGTGCTGGCGACCAAGATCATCGCCCCGAACGTCTGGGGCTGGCTGGCGGATCGCGCCGGTGCGCACATGCCCATCGCGCGCTGGGGCGCGCTGGGCGGGGCCGTGGCGTTCACCGGGGTGCTGCTGTACACCGGCTACTGGTGGCTGGCGGTGGTGATGGCCGCCTACAGCTTCTTCTGGAATGCGATCCTGCCGCAGTTCGAGGCGACCACCATGCGCTCGCTGGGGCAGGATGCGCACCGCTATGCCCTGGTGCGGCTATGGGGTTCGGTGGGCTTTATCGTCGCGGTGGCGCTGCTGGGCTGGGCCTTCGACCACATCGACGTGGCCTGGCTGCCGTGGATCGTGCTGGCGATCCTGATCGCGGTGGTGGCGGCCGCGCAGTTCGTGCGCGAACCGGCGCGCAACCACGAGGAAGACAACAACGCCCCGCCGCTGTTGACCGTCCTGCGCCGTCCCGAGGTGATCGCGCTGTTCGTGGCCTGCTTTTTCATGCAGGCCAGCCATGGGCCCTACTACGCCTTCTTCACTCTGTACCTGGAACAGGCCGGGTTCTCGCGCGCGGTGGCCGGGCAGCTGTGGGCGCTGGGGGTCGCGGCCGAGGTGGTGCTGTTCCTGCTGATGCCGCGGCTGATCCTGCGCTTCGGGGCCTGGTTGCTGGTGTCGGCGGCGCTGGTGCTGACCACGCTGCGCTGGGGGCTGCTGGCGGCGGTGCCGGACTCGTTGCCGATGCTGCTGTTCATCCAGGTGCTGCATGCGGCCAGCTACGGGGTGTATCACGCGGCGGCGATCTCGCTGATCCACTATTTCTTCCCGGGCCGGCTGCAGGGGCGCGGGCAGGCGCTGTACTCCTCGCTGGCCTTCGGGCTGGGCGGGGCGATGGGCTCGCTGGTGGCAGGCTATCTGTGGGACGGCATCAGCCCCGCCTCGGTGTACGTGTTCGCGGCATTCCTGGCCGCGGCCGGGGTGATCGCCTCGGTGTACGGCGAATGGCGTTTCCGCACCCCGGTGCGAACCCTGTAACTGGCACGTTGCGGCAAAGCTTCGTAGGGTGCGCATACCCCGATGGAACGACAGAACCGGATGGAACAAACGATGATTCGAATTGCGATTGCGGGCGCCGGCGGGCGCATGGGCCAGAACCTGGTGCAGGCGGTGGACGAGCACCCCGAGGCGCGGCTGGGCGCGGCCAGCGAACGCCCGGGTAGCGAGGCGATTGGCGCGCCCGTCGGTCAGGAGGGCCAGGTGCGCCTGGTCGAGGATCTGGCAACCGTGACCGACGACTTCGACGTGCTGATCGACTTCACCGCGCCGCAGGCCACCATGCAGCACCTGGATCTGTGCGCGCGCGCCGGCAAGGCCCTGGTGATCGGGACCACCGGTCTCGACGCGGATCAGGAGCAGCGTCTGCGCGATACGGCGGCCACGATGCCGATCGTGTACGCGCCGAACATGAGCGTCGGGGTGAACCTGACCTTCAAGCTGGTGGAGCTTGCGGCGCGGGCGCTGGGCGACAGCGTGGATGTCGAGATCCTGGAGGCGCATCACCGCCACAAGGTCGATGCGCCCTCCGGTACCGCGTTGAAGCTGGGGCGCGTGGTTGCTGAGACTCTGGGGCGGGACCTGGAGCACGATGCCGTGTACGGCCGCGAGGGCCAGACCGGTGCCCGTGACCGGCGCACCATTGGCTTCGCCACGGTACGCGGTGGCGACATCGTGGGGGAACACACCACGCTGTTCGCCGGCGACGGCGAGCGTGTGGAGATCACCCACAAGGCCTCCAGCCGGACCGTGTTTGCTTCCGGTGCGGTGCGGGCCGCCGTCTGGCTTGCCGGTGCCGGGAATGGGCTGTTCGATATGCAGGATGTGCTGGGCCTGCGCGATCTCTAACCGGCGGCGCCTCGTGGCGTTTTACGGGGTGCAGCATTCCTTGTTATTCGGGTTTCGGTCCGCATACTGCCAGGCGCTGACTCGCGAGCGCGCCGCGAGGCACGTAAACACCGGATGCCGAACCGGGACCAGCCACCAGCAGGCAGGCGGCGGGCCGAACGCACGTAGAGACCGGAGGCTGAACCAGGGCCAGCTAAAATCGCCGGACAGCGAGCTCTCGCCAACCATGAATGAAGAGGCGGGTGACGTCGGAAAAGGAGCGTTCGTTGGACGTCGCGCGCGGCGCTCGCGTACACTTGAGGCCATATCCGTACCCGCTCTCGCCTGCATCGAACCGTTGCCGAAACGGGGGTTGTTCCCCGCCGAAACGGTGTGGACGAGGCCGGGTCCATGGTCCCAAACGAAACGCGTTATCGCCGCCGGCACAGGGCCGGGCGGCGGTGTCCAGACCACCCGGAGGTCCCCGTGTCCGCGCCCGCTCTGCTCGTCCTGGAAGATGGCACTGTGTTTCATGGTCAGGCGATTGGCGCCCAGGGCCAGACGGTCGGCGAGGTGGTATTCAACACCGCGATGACCGGGTATCAGGAGATCCTGACGGATCCCTCCTACCACCGGCAGATGGTCACGCTGACCTATCCGCATATCGGCAACACCGGGACCAATCCGGAGGATGACGAGTCCGCCGGTGCCCATGCCGCCGGGCTGATCATTCGCGACCTGCCGCCGCTGGTGTCGAACTGGCGTTCGCGCGAGTCGCTGCCGGATTACCTGCTGCGCCACGGTATTGTGGCGATCAGCGGGATCGATACCCGCAAGCTGACCCGCATCCTGCGCGAGAAGGGCGCGCTGAACGGCTGCATCCAGGCTGGCGAGGTGGACGAGCAAGCGGCCCTGGCGGCGGCGCGCGGGTTCCCCGGCATCAAGGGTATGGACCTGGCGCGCGAGGTCACCACGCGCAGCCGCTACGAATGGCTGGAGGGCACCTGGCAGCTCGGCGAAGAGCCAGCCCGGGTGGACCCGGAGCAGGCCGAATTTCACGTGGTCGCCTACGACTTCGGCATGAAGCAGAACATCCTGCGCATGCTGGCGGATCGTGGCTGCCGCGTGACCGTGGTGCCGGCCGAGACGCCGGTGGACGAGGTGATGGAGCTGAAGCCCGACGGCGTGTTCCTGTCCAACGGCCCGGGCGACCCCGAGCCCTGCACCTATGCGATCGAGGCGATCCGCGACCTCTGCGAGCGGAAGGTCCCGCTGTTCGGTATCTGCCTCGGGCATCAGCTGCTGGGCATCGCCAGCGGTGGCAAGAGCGTGAAGATGAAGTTCGGCCACCACGGGGCGAACCACCCGATCCGGCACGAGGAGAGCGGGCGGGTGATGATCTCGTCGCAGAACCACGGTTTTGCGATCGACGAGGACAACCTGCCCGATACGCTGACGCCGACCTACCGGTCGCTGTTCGACGGCACGCTGCAGGGCATTGCCCGCACCGACTGCCCGGCGTTCAGCCTGCAGGGACACCCCGAAGCCAGCCCGGGCCCGCACGATGTGTCCCCGGCGTTCGACGACTTCGTCGAGATGATGCGCGCCGCGCGCAGTTAGGGAAACATTTGTTTCCCTAGAGACCGTCTTTCCCGATTTCCGATTTCGACAGCCTGCGAGAGCCGTCACATGCCCAAGCGTACCGACATCCAGAGCATCCTGATCCTCGGGGCCGGCCCGATCGTGATCGGTCAGGCCTGCGAGTTCGACTACTCCGGCGCCCAGGCCTGCAAGGCCCTGCGCGAGGAGGGTTACCGGGTGATCCTGGTGAACTCCAACCCGGCGACCATCATGACCGACCCGGAGACGGCGGACGCCACCTACATCGAGCCGGTGGAGTGGGAGACGGTCGCCAAGATCATCGAGAAGGAGCGCCCGGATGCGGTGCTGCCGACCATGGGCGGTCAGACCGCGCTGAACTGCGCGCTGGACCTGTCGCGGGAAGGTGTGCTCGAGAAGTTCGGGGTGGAGATGATCGGCGCCAACGAGGCGGCGATCGACATGGCCGAGGACCGCGATCACTTCAAGGCGGCGATGGCCGATATCGGCCTGGACACCCCGACCGCGATGCTCGCGCATTCCTGGGAGGAGGCGCAGGAGGTCCAGCCGCAGATCGGCTTCCCCGTGATCATCCGGCCGTCGTTCACCCTCGGTGGTTCGGGCGGCGGCATCGCCTACAACCGCGAGGAGTTCGAGTACATCGTCAAGAACGGGCTCGACCTCTCGCCGGTGAACCAGGTACTGCTGGAGGAGTCCGCGCTGGGCTGGAAGGAGTTCGAGATGGAGGTGGTCCGCGACAAGGCGGACAACTGCATCATCATCTGCTCCATCGAGAACCTGGACCCGATGGGCATCCACACCGGGGACTCGATCACCGTCGCCCCGGCGCAGACCCTGACCGACAAGGAATACCAGATCATGCGCGACGCCTCGCTGGCGGTGCTGCGCAAGATCGGCGTGGAGACCGGCGGCTCCAACGTGCAGTTCGCGATCAACCCGGAGAACGGGCGCATGATCGTGATCGAGATGAACCCGCGGGTGTCGCGTTCCTCCGCGCTGGCCTCCAAGGCGACCGGCTTCCCGATCGCCAAGGTCGCGGCCAAGCTGGCGGTGGGCTATACCCTGGACGAGCTGAAAAACGATATCACCGGCGGGCTGACCCCGGCCTCGTTCGAGCCGTCCATCGACTACGTGGTCACCAAGATCCCGCGCTTCACCTTCGAGAAGTTCCCGCAGGCCGAGGCGCGGCTGACCACGCAGATGAAGGCGGTGGGTGAGGCGATGGCCATCGGCCGCACCTTCCAGGAGTCGTTCCAGAAGGCGCTGCGCTCGATGGAGACCGACATGGACGGCCTCGACGAGCGCATTGACCTGACGGCCGATGATGTCGTCGACCAACTGCGCACCAAGCTCGCCAACCCCAGCCCGGATCAGGTGCTGTACGTGGCGGATGCCTTCCGCGCCGGTTTCTCGATCCAGGACATCTTCGAGCTGACCGCGATCGATCCCTGGTTCCTGGCCCAGATCCAGGAGCTGGTGGATGTCGAGAAGGGCCTGAAGGACCGCATCCTGGGCGATATCACCGCCGAGGAGCTGTACCGACTGAAGCAGCGCGGCTTCTCCGACCGGCGCCTGGCCAAGCTCCTGAACGACACCGAAAAGGCCGTGCGCAAGCACCGTCACGGTCTCGGCGTGCGGCCGGTGTACAAGAGGGTGGATACCTGCGCGGCCGAGTTTGCGACCACGACCGCGTACATGTACTCCTCCTATGAAGAGGAGAACGAGGCGGAGCCGACCGACAAGCAGAAGATCATGGTCCTGGGTGGCGGGCCGAACCGCATCGGCCAGGGCATCGAGTTCGACTACTGTTGCGTGCATGCGGCGCTGGCGATGCGCGAGGACGGCTACGAGACCATCATGGTCAACTGCAACCCGGAGACCGTCTCCACCGACTACGACACCTCGGATCGGCTGTACTTCGAGCCCCTGACCCTGGAAGACGTGCTGGAGGTCGTCGAGACCGAGAACCCGGCCGGCGTGATCGTGCAGTACGGCGGACAGACCCCGCTGAAGCTGGCGCGGGATCTGGAGGCCGCCGGCGTGCCGATCATCGGCACCAGCCCGGACTCGATCGACCTGGCCGAGGACCGCGAACGCTTCCAGGCCCTGCTGAACAAGCTGGGGCTCAAGCAGCCGCCGAACCGCACCGCGCGCAGCGAGGAAGAGGCGGAGAAGCTGGCCGACGAGATCGGCTATCCGCTGGTGGTGCGGCCGTCCTACGTGCTCGGTGGCCGGGCGATGGAGATCGTGCGCGACCGCGAGGACCTGCGCAGCTACATGCAGAACGCGGTGTCTGTCTCCAACGATGCCCCGGTGCTGCTGGACCGCTTCCTGGATGACGCGATCGAGGTCGATGTCGACGCGATCTCGGATGGCGAGAACGTGATCATCGGCGGGATCATGGAACACATCGAGCAGGCCGGCGTGCACTCCGGCGACTCGGCCTGCTCCCTGCCGCCCTTCTCGCTGTCGATGGAGCTGCAGGACGAAATGGTCGAACAGGTGCGCAAGATGGCACTGGGGCTCAAGGTCGTCGGCCTGATGAATACCCAGTTCGCGATCAAGGGCGACGACATCTACGTGCTGGAGGTCAACCCGCGCGCCTCGCGCACCGTGCCGTATGTCTCCAAGAGCGTCGGCCGGCCGCTGGCCAAGATCGCCGCGCGCTGCATGGCCGGGCAGACCCTGCCCGAGCAGGGTGTGGGTGACGCCGTCTACCCCGATTACTACTCGGTGAAGGAATCGGTGTTCCCGTTCGCCAAGTTCCAGGGCGTGGACCCGATCCTGGGCCCGGAGATGAAGTCCACCGGCGAGGTGATGGGGGTCGGCCGCAGCTTCGCCGAGGCCTTCGCCAAGAGCCAGCTGGGGGCGGGCGTGCTGCTGCCGTCCACCGGCAAGGCCTTCGTGTCGGTGCGCGAGATCGACAAGCCGCATGTGGCCGAGGTCGCCCGGCGCCTGGTCGAGCTGGGCTTCGAGGTCCTGGCGACTCGCGGTACGGCGAAGATTCTGGAGGAGGCCGGCATCGCGGTGACGCGCGTGAACAAGGTGACCGAAGGCCGCCCGCATATCGTCGACATGATCAAGAACGACGAGATCAGCTTCATCATCAACACCGTGGAGGGCAAGCAGTCGACCTCCGACTCCTACACCATCCGGCGCGAGGCGCTGATGCACAAGGTGGGCTATACCACCACTATTGCCGGTGCGCGTGCCACGGTGCAGGCCCTGGATCACCTGGGGGCGAACGATGTGTTCCGGCTGCAGGACCTCCATCAGGAGAATCTCGGAGTGAAGAGCGCATGAACAAGACCCCGTTGACCGTAACCGGCGCCGAGAAGATGAAGGCGGAGCTGAAGAAGCTGAAAGGCGAGGATCGCCCGCGGGTGGTGAATGCGATTGCCGAGGCGCGCGAACACGGCGACCTGAAGGAAAACGCCGAGTACCACGCTGCGCGCGAGCAGCAGAGCTTCATCGAGGGGCGCATCCGCGAGTTGGAGGGCAAGCTCTCCAATGCCCAGATCATCGATGTCACCGCCCTGCCGCAGACCGGCAAGGTCGTGTTCGGTGTGACCGTGGTGCTCGAGGCCACCGAGGACGAGCGCCAGGTGACCTACAAGATCGTTGGCGAGGACGAGGCCGACATCAGGCAGAACATGATCTCGGTGTCCTCGCCGATCGCGCGCGCGTTGATCGGCAAGGAAGAGGGCGAGGTCGTAACCGTGCAGGCCCCGGGCGGGGAGACGGAGTACGAGATCCTGGAGGTCCGCTACGTTAACTGACGCGGGCGGCCCCGGTTCAGGCCGGGTCCAGCGTGACCTTCGGGGCTTCCGGGTTGCGGCGGAACAGGGTCGCGACGTAGCCGATGCGCTGGATGCGCTCGGCGCCGGTGCGGTCGCACAGGGCCTCCACGGCTTCGTTGCGGGCGTCGCGGTCCCCGATGTTTACCTTGATCTTGACCAGTTCATGATGGTCCAGGGCCTGTTCCAGTTCCGCGAGAACGGCATCGGTCAGGCCATTGCGGCCAATGGTCACGATGGGCTTGCGCGGATGGGCGAGGCTGCGCAGATGGCGGCGTTGCGCGTCGGTCAGATTCACGGGAGGCCGTTTTCGGTGTTGAAACGACAAAAGTGTAGCACGCCACCGGCGGGTGCGAGGTCCGTGTATGCCGAAACGTAGCCGCTCCAGCCAGCGCTGGCTGAAGGAGCATTTCGACGATCCCTACGTGCAGCGGGCCCAGCAGGAGGGGTACCGCGGGCGTGCGGTGTACAAGCTGCAGGAACTCGACGAACGCGACCGCCTGCTGAAACCGGGCATGCGCGTGGTGGATCTGGGCGCGGCCCCGGGTGGGTGGACGCAGTACGCTGCGCAGAAGATCGGCCGCAAGGGTATGCTGGTGGCAACCGACATCCTGGCGATGGACCCGGTGCCGGGGGCGGAGGTGGTCACCGGCGACTTCCGTGAGGATACGGTGCTGGAGGCGATCCTCCAGGCCCTGGGCGAGGAATCCGCCGATCTGGTGCTGTCCGACATGGCCCCCAACCTGACCGGGACCGACGCGGTGGACCAGCCGCGCTCCATCCATCTCTGTGAACTGGCGCTGGATCTGGCGACCCGGATTCTGAACCCCGGGGGTGCATTTCTGGTCAAGCTATTTCAGGGCGAGGGTTCTGACGAGTACCTGGCCGAGGTGCGCCGGCGCTTCAAGTCGGTCAAGGTGCGCAAGCCCAAGGCCTCACGCCCTCGGTCACGCGAAGTGTATGTATTGGCGCGCGAGCCCAGGGATGTGTAAAGCTCCCTGCAACTGACGATTGATGTTTTTCGAGGTGTCGTTTTGAACGGTCTGGCCAAGAACCTGATCATCTGGGCGGTGATTGCCGTCGTCCTGATGTCTGTCTTCAACAACTTCGGTCCACAGCAGCAGACGCAGGATGTGCGGAGCATTACCTACTCCGAGTTCATCCGCGACGTGCAGGGTGGTCGCGTGGACAACGTGACCATAAAGGGCGAGAAGATCGAAGGCACCACCCTGGAAGGTCAGCGGTTTACCACGGTGAATCCGAACGACCCCGGCCTGATCGGCGACCTGCTGCAGAACAACGTGGAGGTCAATGCCCACGAGGAGGCGGAGCGCTCGCTGCTGATGAGCATTCTGATCTCCTGGTTCCCGATCCTGCTGCTGATCGCCGTGTGGATCTACTTCATGCGCCAGATGCAGGGCGGCGGTGCCGGTGGCAAGGGCGCGATGTCCTTCGGCAAATCCAAGGCCAAGCTGATGTCCGAGGACCAGGTCAAGGTCGGCTTCGGCGATGTGGCCGGCTGCGACGAGGCCAAGGAAGAGGTCACCGAACTGGTCGACTTCCTGCGCGACCCTTCCAAGTTCCAGAAGCTGGGTGGCCAGATCCCGCGCGGGGTGCTGATGGTCGGCTCGCCGGGTACCGGCAAGACCCTGCTGGCCAAGGCCATCGCGGGCGAGGCCAAGGTGCCGTTCTTCAGCATCTCCGGTTCCGACTTCGTCGAGATGTTCGTCGGCGTGGGCGCCTCGCGCGTGCGCGACATGTTTGCCGAGGCCAAGAAGCACGCCCCCTGCATCATCTTCATTGACGAGATCGACGCGGTCGGCCGTCAGCGCGGCGCCGGCATGGGCGGCGGTCACGACGAGCGCGAGCAGACCCTGAACCAGCTGCTGGTCGAGATGGACGGCTTCGAGGGCACCGAGGGCATCATCGTGATCGCCGCGACCAACCGTCCGGACGTGCTGGATGCCGCGCTGCTGCGTCCGGGCCGTTTCGACCGCCAGGTGGTCGTGCCGCCGCCGGATGTGCGCGGCCGCGAACAGATCCTGAAGGTGCACATGAAGAAGACGCCGCTGGCGGACGATGTGCGCCCGGATCTGATCGCCCGTGGTACACCGGGCTTCTCCGGCGCGGACCTGGCCAACCTGGTCAACGAGGCGGCGCTGTTCGCTGCCCGCGCCGGCAAGCGTCTGGTCGACATGAGCGACTTCGAGCGCGCCAAGGACAAAATCATGATGGGCGCCGAGCGCAAGTCCATGGTGATGTCCGAGGACGAGAAGAAGCTGACCGCCTATCACGAGGCCGGTCACGCGATCATCGGGCTCAGCGTCCCCGAGCATGACCCGGTATACAAGGTGAGCATTATCCCGCGCGGGCGCGCGCTGGGTGTGACCATGTTCCTGCCCGAGGAAGATCGCTACAGCCACTCTCGGACCCGGCTGGAGAGCCAGCTGGCCAGCCTGTTTGGCGGGCGCCTGGCCGAGGAGATCATCTTCGGTACGGGCAAGGTCACGACCGGCGCCTCGAACGACATCGAGCGCGCGACCCAGATTGCGCGCAACATGGTGACCAAGTGGGGGCTGTCGGAAAAACTCGGCCCGCTGGACTACGGCGAGGAAGAGGGGCATCCGTTCCTGGGCGCGCAGATGGGCGCCGCCTCCAAGCCGATGTCCGACGAGACCGCGCGCCAGATCGATGCCGAGGTGCGCCGGATTATCGACGACAACTATCAGCATGGCCGGCAGATCCTGCTGGACAACCTCGACAAGCTGCACGCGATGGCGGCAGCACTGATGAAGTACGAGACCATCGACGAAAAGCAGATCGAGGACATCATGGCCGGGCGCGACCCCCGCGAGCCGGCGAACTGGGGCAGCGGTGGCGACTCCGGTGGCTCCGCTCAGGCCGGTGATGATGCCGAGGCCGGCGGCCCGGATGCCGAGGGTGATGCCGATGGTCACGATGACGACGACAAGGGCGTCGTCGGGGGACCCGCTCCGCAGTCCTGACCGGTCCCCGGTTGCCGGGCCTGCGGGTCCGCCAACTGTTGCTTCGCAGGCCGCCAGGCCCGTTCCTGGCGGCCTTTTTGTTGGCCCTTGAACAACTCGGATTCAGGAGCGCGCGCGTGAACACCAAAGCCCCCCGACTGCAGTGCGGCACGCATGCCCTGGACCTGAGCCAGCCGCGCATCATGGGGATTCTGAACGTAACCCCCGATTCGTTCTCCGACGGCGGGCGCTATGCGCGGGTGGAGGCGGCCCTGGCGCATGCGCGCGAGATGGTGGCCGCGGGTGCCGAGATCCTGGACATCGGCGGGGAGTCCACCCGTCCCGGGGCGGAGCCGGTGGGGCTGGACGAGGAGCGACGGCGGGTGTTGCCGGTGGTCGAGGCCCTGAGCGCGGCGCTTGATGTGCCGCTGTCGGTGGACACCATGAAGCCCGCGCTGATGCGCGAGGCGGTGGCAGCCGGCGCCGGGCTGCTGAACGACGTCAATGGCTTCCGTGCCGAGGGTGCGCTGGAGGTAGCGATTACGGCGGCGCGCGAGCAGGGCGTGGCGTTGTGCGCGATGCACATGCAGGGCGCGCCGCAGTCCATGCAGCAGGCCCCGCAGTACCGCGATGTAGTGGCCGAGGTCGAGGCCTTTCTCGCGGCCCGTGCCGCGGCCCTGCTGGAGGCCGGGGTCCCGCGTGCGCAGATCCTGCTGGACCCGGGCTTCGGATTTGGCAAGACGCTGGAGCACAACGTGGCCCTGTTCCGGGGCTTGCCGCGCCTGGCCGCCGCGGGTCTGCCATTGCTGGTGGGGGTCTCGCGCAAGTCGATGATCGGCGTGCTGCTGGGTGACCGCCCGGTGCAGGAACGGGATGCCGGGTCCGCGATTGCGGCGCTGCTGGCGGCCCAGGCGGGGGCACGGGTGCTGCGTGTGCATGACGTCGCGGCGACCCGGGATGCCCTGGCGCTATACTCGGCACTGTGGGCGGATGCCGGCGACGTGCAGGACAGGCAGGAGAACTGATGGGCAAGTATTTCGGAACCGACGGGATCCGCGGGCGCACGGGCGAGTGGCCGCTGACACCCGAGTTTGCGCTACGCCTTGGCTTTGCGGTGGGCGAGGTGCTGGGCGAGAATGGCCACCGCCAGGGCCCGGTGCTGGTGGGGAAGGACACGCGCGTGTCCGGCTACATGTTCGAGTCCGCGTTGGAGTCGGGCCTGTCCGCGGCCGGCCTGGATGTGGCCCTGCTGGGGCCAATGCCGACCCCCGCCATCGCCTACCTGACGCACACCTTCCGCGCGACCGCGGGGGTGGTGATTAGTGCCTCCCACAACCCCTTTCATGACAACGGGTTCAAGTTCTTCACCCCCGAGGGTGACAAGCTGCCGGACGCGACCGAGGCGGCCATCGAGGCGCGTCTTGAAGAGCCGGCCAGGGCGATCAACAGCGAACGCCTGGGCAAGGCCGTACGCATCGCCGACGCGGCGGGGCGCTACATCGAGTTCTGCAAGAGCGCGATCCCGTCGCGCTCGGAACTGCGCGGCATGAAGATTGTGATCGACTGCGCCCACGGGGCGACCTACAACGTGTCCCCGCATGTGTTCGAGGAGCTGGGCGCGCAGGTCGAGATCCTCGGGGCCAGCCCCGATGGCTACAACATCAACGCCGGCGTCGGTGCGCTGTATCCCGGCAATGTCGCCGACCGGGTGCGCGCCAGTGGCGCAGACCTGGGGATTGCGCTCGATGGTGACGGCGACCGCGTCATCCTTTCTGACGCCGATGGCACGGTGGTGGACGGTGACCAGATCCTTGGGATCCTGGCCCTGACCCGGCAGCAGGCCGGGGACTTCGCCGGGGGCGTGGTCGGCACCCAGATGACCAATCTCGGTCTCGAGCAGGCGCTGGCCGGTGCCGGCATCCCGTTCGTGCGCGCGCGGGTCGGGGACCGCTACGTGCTGGAGGAGCTGCGCCGGCGTGACTGGACCCTGGGCGGCGAGGGCTCCGGGCATATCCTCTGCCTCGAACATACGACCACGGGCGACGGCACCGTCGCGGCGCTGCAGATCGCGCACCTGATGCACCGGACCGGCCAGCCACTCTCGGCGCTGGCCGCGACCATCCCCAAGCTCCCTCAGTGCCTGATCAATGTCCCCGTCAGTGGCGGCGCGGCGCCCTGCCTGGAGGCAGCCCCGGTACGCGCCGAGGTGGCCGCGGTAGAGGGCCAGTTGGGTCAGCGCGGTCGGGTGCTGCTGCGTCCCTCCGGCACCGAGCCCCTGGTGCGGGTGATGGTCGAGGGCGAGGATCCCGAGGAGACCCGCAGCGCGGCCGAGCGCATCGCTGACAGCATCCGCGCGGCGCTGTGAGCTCGCGCGATGGGGCGGCCGCCGCGGTCCCTGCGGCGATGGCGCCGACCCGGGTGCGCGGCCACTCCGACGCGCCGCGCGGGGCGCTTGGTTGATTTGCACCCGGTGCGCCGGTAACATCCCGCCGCTCTAATCATCATGATCGGACCCGGTGTATCCACACGGGCCGGCCGATTGCAGGAGGAAGATCCGCATGCGCACGCCGCTGGTCGCCGGTAACTGGAAGATGAACGGTTCGCGGGATGCGAATCGCGCGCTCCTGTCCGCCCTGAAGGGCAGCCTGGGCGATATCCAGGGCGTGGACGTGGCGGTGTGCCCGCCTGCGGTTTATCTCGCCGAAATTGGCAAGGACCTGTCCGGCAGCGCCATCGCGCTGGGCGCGCAGGACTGCTCCGAACAGGAGAAGGGCGCCTACACCGGCGAACTGGCCGGCGCCATGCTGGCCGAGGTCGGCTGCCGTTACGTGATCGTCGGGCACTCCGAGCGCCGTGAGCGCCAGAATGAATCTAGCGCCTGGGTCGCCGCCAAGTTCGTCGCCGCCCAGGCCGCCGGCCTGACCCCGATCCTGTGCGTGGGTGAGCTGAAGTCCGACCGTGAGTCCGGGCGCACCGAGAGTGTCGTGGCCGAGCAGCTGGATGCGGTGCTCGACGCCGCCGGCGTCGAGGCCTTCGACCGCGCCGTGATCGCCTACGAGCCGGTCTGGGCGATCGGGACCGGGCTGACCGCCACCCCGGAACAGGCCCAGGATGTGCACGCCTTCATCCGCAACCGTGTCGCCGGGCGCGACCCGCGCGTCGCCGCGGACCTGCGCATCCTCTACGGCGGCAGCATGAAGCCCGACAACGCCGCCGGCCTGTTGGCGCTGGACGATATTGATGGTGGCCTGATTGGCGGCGCCTCGCTGGATGCCGACGCCTTCACCGCCATCGCCCGTGCCGCGGGCGAGCGGGTTCCGGCATGATTTACGGCCTGCTCCTGGTCGTTCAGGTTGCGGTGTCGATCGCCCTGATCGCGCTGATCCTGATGCAGCACGGCAAGGGTGCCGACGCGGGCGCGGCCTTTGGTAGCGGCGCCTCGGCGACGGTATTCGGCGCCGCCGGCTCGGCCAACTTCCTGAGCCGCTCGACCGCGGTCCTGGCCGTGGTCTTCTTCCTCAACAGCCTGACGCTGGCCTACCTGGCGGCGTCCAGTCCCGAGGCCGAGAGCCTGCTGGACCAGATGGAGATGATGGAAGAACAGGGCGATGGCCCGCCTGACCTGCCGACGGATGGCCTTCCGGGGCAGGAATCCGAGGGTGGTGCCCAGCCTGGCCGCCCCGCCGATGTGCCGGACTAGGCCGCGGCACCTGTACGACTTTGCAGATGTGGTGGAATTGGTAGACACGCTATCTTGAGGGGGTAGTGGCGCAAGCCGTGTGGGTTCGAATCCCACCATCTGCACCAAATTCCGATGACCGCGGGTCGCTGATTATTCTTCGCGCCCGAGGTAAAAAACAATAAAAACAGTTACTTATAAAATTACGAATACTTGACACCGTTTTTGGGCATCACCTAGACTCCGTGCCCGGTGTGCGGCCCTGTCTCGCCAAAACGAGACCGTCCCGTACCCGCGCTTTCAACCAGCAACGCTGAACGGCTTGTCGGCGCGTCCGGTTCACGCGACGACCCGCGAGCCTGCCCGCCCGAGGCGGCGTACGGGAGAGAGAAATGCTGGAAGGTTATTTACCCATCCTGCTGTTCATTGCAGTAGGCATCGTGGTCGGCATCGTGCCACTGGTGGTCGGTATGGCCGTGGGTCCGCGCAAGCCGGACGCCGCCAAGGATTCGCCATACGAATGCGGCTTCGAGGCCTTCGAGGATTCGCGCCTGAAGTTCGATGTGCGTTTCTACCTGGTCGCGATCCTGTTCATCATCTTCGATCTCGAGATCGCATTTCTCTTCCCGTGGGCGGTATCGCTGGATGCCATTGGCCTGTTCGGGCTTCTTGCGATGGCCGTGTTTTTGCTCATTCTGGTCGTCGGATTCATCTACGAGTGGAAGAAGGGGGCGCTGGAATGGGAATAGAAGGCGTTCTTGAGAAGGGCTTCGTCACCACTTCGGCCGACAAGCTCATCAACTGGGCCCGTACCGGCTCCCTGTGGCCAATGACTTTCGGGCTCGCCTGCTGCGCGGTCGAGATGATGCACGCCGGTGCATCGCGTTACGACCTCGATCGCTTCGGGATCATCTTCCGGCCCAGCCCGCGTCAGTCCGACGTGATGATCGTCGCCGGCACGCTGGTCAACAAGATGGCGCCGGCGCTGCGCAAGGTGTACGACCAAATGCCCGAGCCGCGCTGGGTGATCTCCATGGGCTCCTGCGCCAACGGCGGTGGCTACTACCACTACTCCTATGCCGTGGTGCGTGGATGCGACCGCATCGTGCCGGTGGATGTCTACGTGCCGGGCTGTCCGCCGACGGCCGAGGCACTGCTCTACGGCATCATCCAGCTGCAGAACAAGATCCGGCGCACGAACACCATCGCGCGCTGACGCACCCGGGGTTTCAGATGGCTGAACAAGACAACTGGATCGACGCCCTGCGGGCGGAACTGGGCGACGCCCTGGAAAGCCTGCACGAGGCGAACGGCGAAGTGACGGTGGATATCGTCCCCGGGTCCTGGCGCGAGGCCGGCGAGAAGCTGCGCGACGCGCTCGGGTTCGACATCCTGATCGACCTGTGCGGCGTGGACTACCTCGAATACGGCCAGGACGAGTGGGGCACGGAATCCGCGACCAACACGGGCTTCTCGCGCGGGGTCGAGGCCGCCACCTCCGGGCGCTTTACGTTCGACGACGCGCCGGAAGACTCCAACTGGGAAGGGCCGCGCTTCACCGTGGTGGCCCACCTGCTGTCGGTGGCGCACAACCGCCGCGTGCGTATGCGGGCCTGGCTGGACGACGAGGAATTCCCCGAGATCGAGTCGCTGGTGGAGGTCTGGGCCTCGGCCAACTGGTTCGAGCGCGAGGCCTTCGACCTGTTCGGGATCCTGTTCTCCGGGCACCCGGACCTGCGCCGCATCCTGACCGACTACGGCTTTGTCGGCCATCCATTCCGCAAGGACTTCCCGCTGATCGGCCATGTCGAGATGCGCTACGACGCCGAGCAGGCGCGCGTGGTGTACCAGCCGGTGAGCATCGAGCCACGCGTGCTGGTGCCCAAGGTCATCCGCGACGACCATCGCTACAGCGAGGGCGAGAAGCCGGGCGAAGGAGCCGAGAATGCCTGAGATTCGCAACTTCACCCTGAACTTCGGGCCGCAGCATCCGGCGGCTCATGGTGTGCTGCGCCTGGTGCTGGAGATGGATGGCGAGGTTGTGCAGCGCGCCGACCCGCATATCGGTCTGCTGCACCGCGGTACCGAGAAGCTCGCCGAGAGCAAGCCGTACAACCAGTCCATCGGCTACATGGACCGCCTCGACTACGTGTCGATGATGGCCAACGAGCACGGCTACGTGCTCGCCATGGAAAAGCTGCTGGGTATCGAGGCCCCGCTGCGGGCGCAGTACATCCGGGTGATGTTCGACGAGATCACCCGCATCCTGAATCACCTGATGTGGCTGGGTGCCCACGCGCTGGATATCGGCGCGATGGCGGTGTTCCTTTACGCCTTCCGCGAGCGCGAGGACCTGATGGACTGCTACGAGGCGGTCTCCGGTGCGCGCATGCATGCTACCTATTACCGTCCGGGCGGTGTCGCGCGCGACCTGCCGGGCACGATGCCGAAGTATCAGCCGTCGTCCTGGAAGTCCCAGGAGGTGGTGGACGACCTGAACAAGGTCCGCCAGGGCTCGCTGCTGGACTTCATCGAGGCGTTTACCGAGCGTTTCCCCGGCTGCGTCGACGAATACGAGACCCTGCTGACTGACAACCGCATCTGGAAGCAGCGCACCGTCGGCATCGGCGTGGTCGATCCCGACCGCGCCAAGCAGCTGGGCTTTACCGGTCCGATGTTGCGCGGCTCCGGTGTCGAGTGGGACCTGCGCAAGAAGCAGCCCTACGAGGTCTATGACCGCCTCGATTTCGATATCCCGGTGGGCGTGAACGGCGACTGCTACGACCGCTACCTGGTGCGCATCGAGGAGATGCGCCAGTCCAACCGCATCATCCGTCAGTGCGTGGACTGGCTGCGCCAGAATCCGGGCCCGGTGCTGCTGGAGGATCACAAGATTACCCCGCCGAAGCGCGAGGAGATGAAGGCCGACATGGAGGCCCTGATCCACCACTTCAAGCTGTTCACCGAGGGCATGTGCCTGCCGGAAGGCGAGGCCTATGCCGCGGTGGAGCATCCGAAGGGCGAGTTCGGGGTGTATCTGGTCTCCGATGGTTCCAACAAGCCCTATCGTCTGAAGGTCCGTCCGCCGGGTTTTGTGCACCTGTCCGCGCTGGACGAGATGGCGCGCGGCCACATGCTGGCCGATGTGGTCGCGATCATCGGGACCCAGGACATCGTATTCGGGGAGATCGACCGCTGATGGCTGCCGAACAGAAAACCGTCGCCTTCCACAGGCCCGCCGGCAAGAAGGTGGAGCTCAGCGACCACGAGCGTGAAGAGATCGACGCCTGGCTGGCGCGCTATCCCGACGACCAGAAGCGCTCCGCGGTGCTTGGCGCCCTGCGCGCGGTGCAGCACGAGGACGGCTATCTCTCCACCGCGAAGATGGACGCGGTGGCCGAGTATCTCGGTCTGCCGGCGATTGCGGTGTACGAGGTGGGCTCGTTCTACTCGATGTACGAGCTGGAGCCGGTCGGCAAGCACACCATCATGGTGTGCAACAACATCTCCTGCATGCTGCGCGGCTCGGAAGAGATCATCGAGCACCTGGAGAACCGTCTCGGCATCAAGCTCGGCGAGAGCACGCCGGACGGCAAGTTCTACCTGAAGATGGAAGAGGAATGCCTGGCGGCCTGCTGTGGCGCTCCGATGATGCAGGTGGACCACAAGTACTACGAGAATCTCACGCCCGAAAAGGTGGACGAGATCCTCGACGGTCTGGAGAAGTAACATGGCCAACCAGATCTGCTTTGCGACCCGCTACCTGGACGATCCGGCCTCGCTCGAGACCTACAAGAGCGTCGGCGGCTACCAGGCGCTGGAGAAGGTCTACAAGGGCAAGATGGCCCCCGAGGACGTGATCGAGGAGGTCAAGGCCTCCAACCTGCGCGGCCGCGGCGGGGCCGGATTCCCGACCGGGCTCAAGTGGTCCTTTATGCCGCGCAATACTCCCGGGCAGAAGTACATCGTGTGCAACTCGGACGAATCGGAGCCGGGCACCTGCAAGGACCGCGAGATCCTGATGTACAACCCGCATGCCCTGATCGAGGGCATGGCGATCGCCGGCTACGCGATCGGCGCGACGGTGGGCTACAACTACATGCGCGGCGAGTTCATGGACGAGGTGAACACGCGCTTTACGGCGGCCCTGAAAGAGGCCTACGACGCCGGTTATCTCGGTAAGGACATCTTCGGTTCCGGGGTCGATTTCGATCTCCACCCGTCGCTGGGCGCCGGCGCCTACATCTGCGGCGAGGAGACGGCCCTGCTGGAGTCGCTGGAGGGCAAGAAGGGCCAGCCACGCTTCAAGCCGCCGTTCCCGGCCAACTACGGCCTGTACGGCAAGCCGACCACGATCAACAACACCGAGTCGCTTGCCTCGATCCCGGCGATCATCCGCAACGGCGGGCAGTGGTTCGCCGACCTGGGGGTGCCCAAGTCCGGTGGCGAGAAGCTGTTCTCCGTCTCCGGGCACGTGAACAAGCCAGGCAACTTCGAGATCCCGCTGGGCACGCCGTTCAAGGATCTGCTGGAGATGGCCGGAGGCGTCCTGAACGGGCGCAAGCTGAAGGCGGTGATCCCGGGCGGTTCCTCGGTGCCGGTGGTCCCGGGTGATGTGATGCTGAAGGCCAACATGGACTTTGACTCCATCGCCCACGCCGGTTCGATGCTGGGCTCCGGCGCGGTGATCGTGATGGACGAGACCGCCGACATGGTCAAGGCCCTGCAGCGCATCTCGCGCTTCTACTTCTCCGAGTCCTGCGGCCAGTGCACGCCCTGCCGCGAGGGGACCGGCTGGCTCTACCGCATGCTGACCCGCATCGTGGAAGGCCAGGGCCGTCCCGAGGATCTGGAACGCCTGGACGACGTGGCCAGCAAGATCGAAGGGCATACCATCTGCGCCCTGGGTGATGCCGCCGCGATGCCGGTGCGCAGCTTCATCAAGCATTTCCGCCACGAATTCGAATACTACATCCAGCACGGTCGGAGCTCTGTGGCAGACGCCGCCTGAAGCCCCCCGCGCACCCGCAGCAGGAATCGAGCATGAGTCAGGATCAGAAGCAGGATCTGGTCAGCATCGAGATTGACGGCCGCACGATCGAGGCGCCCAAGGGCGCCATGCTGATCGACGTGGCGGACGATGCCGATATCCGCATTCCGCGGTTTTGCTACCACAAGAAGCTGTCGGTGGCGGCGAACTGCCGTATGTGTCTGGTCGAGGTGGAGAAGGCGCCCAAGCCGCTCCCCGCCTGCGCGACCCCGGTCATGGACGGGATGAAGGTCTACACCCAGTCTCCGCTGGCGCTGCGCGCGCAGAAGGGGACGATGGAGTTCCTGCTGATCAACCACCCGCTGGACTGCCCGATCTGCGACCAGGGTGGCGAGTGCGAACTGCAGGACGTGGCCATGGGCTACGGCGAGAGTGTGTCCACCTACACCGAAGCCAAGCGCGTGGTGAAGGACAAGGATATCGGTCCGCTGATCGAGACCGAGATGACCCGCTGCATCCACTGCACCCGCTGCGTGCGCTTCGGCGAGGAGATCGCCGGGGTGCGCGAACTGGGCGCGACCGGGCGCGGCGAGCATATGCGCATCGGCACCTACGTCGAAAAGACCGTCGCCCACGAGCTGTCCGGCAACGTGATCGACCTGTGCCCGGTGGGTGCGCTCACTGCGAAGCCGTCGCGCTACGGCGCCCGGGCCTGGGAATACGCCCAGGCGGCGAGCATCGGCGGCCACGATGCGGTGGGCTCCAATCTCTACGTGCATACCGACAACGGCCGCGCGATGCGAGTCGTACCGCGCGAGAACGAGGCCGTCAACGAGACATGGATCTCCGACCGCGACCGGTTCAGCTACGCCGGCCTGTACGCCGAGGACCGCCTGACCCGCCCGCGCATCAAGGTCGACGGGCACTGGCAGGAGGTCTCCTGGGAAACCGCACTGAGCTACGCGGTGGAAGGCCTCAAGGAGGTCGCCCCGGAACGCATCGGTGCGTTGCTGTCGGCCTCGCTTTCCCTCGAGGAGCACTACCTGGCGCAGAAGGTCCTGCGCGGCATGGGCGTGGTCGATATCGATCATCGCGTGAACCAGCGCGACTTCCGTGACGAGGCCGCGGCCCCGCTGTTCCCCTATCTGGGCGCCGCCATCGGCGACCTGGAGACGGCCGGGGCGGTGCTCTTGGTCGGCTGCAACCCGCGCCGCGAGCAGCCGCTGATCGCCCACCGCCTGCGCAAGGCCGCCTCGCGCGGCGCCGAGGTGTTCCTGGTCAATGACATGCTGCTGGACCTGACCTACCCGGTGCAGGCCCAGCTGGTGGGCAGCGAGCGCGACCAGGTCCTGGCGCTGGCCGGGATCGCTGGTCAGATCGCGGCCGCCGGCAAGGCGCTGCCGAAGAAACTGGAAAAGGTCGTCAAGGCCGCCGAGACCGATGACGCCGAGACCCGCGAGGCCTTCGAGCGTGCTGCACGCGCATTGCTGGAGGGCACCCAGGGGCACGTGCTGCTGGGTGCAGGTGCCATCAACGGCCCGGCTTTCGCGACCCTGCGTGCCCTGGCCGGGTGGATCGCGAAACACACCGGAGCGAGCCTCGGTTATCTGCCGCAGGGTGCCAGCGCCGCCGGTGCCTGGCTGGCTGGCGTGCTCCCGCACCGGGGGCCGGCCGGGTCCGAGGTCGATCGCGCCGGCGTCGATGCCGCCAGCATGCTGGAGCAGGGACGCGACGCCTTCGTGATCGCCGGGCTGGAGCCCGGCCGCGATGGCGCCGATCCAGTCGCATTCCGCCACGCGCTGGAACGTGCCGGTCTGGTGGTCGCCCTGAACAGTTTCTCCAGCCCGGAGCTGGAGGCGGTCGCCGACGTGCTGCTGCCGATCGCAACCAGCTTCGAGCATTCCGGTACCTTCGTGAACGCCGAGGGCCGCTGGCAGAGCTTCCGTGCCGCGGCGCGGGCGCCGGAGGATGCCCGCCCCGGCTGGAAGGTCTGGCGTGTGCTCGGCAATCTGCTCGAGCAGAGCGGCTTCGACTACCTGGATTCCCCGGCCGTGCGCGACGAGCTGAAGGCACAGCTGGCCGGCGCCAGCTTCGATACCGGCGTCAACCTGAACAAGGTGCACGTGGAACTGCCCGAGGCCGCGCCCGCGGACGGGCTGCACCGGGTGCAGGCGGCGGCGCTGTACAGCGGCGACCCGCTCGTACGCCGGGCGGCTCCGCTGCAGTCCAGCCCGGAGGGCCAGCTGGCCGAGAGCGTGCTGGTGCATCCGCAGTCGGCCGCGGGCCACGCCCACGGTAGCCGGGTCCGCCTGCGTCAGGGCAAGGCCGAGACCGAGCTGACCCTGCTGCTGGACGATGCCGTGCCGCCTGGCCTCGCCGTGACCTTCGCGGGTTCGGCCGCCATGGGGGAACTGGGCCTGCCGAATACCCCCGTCGTGCTGGCGCGGGCCTGAGGGATTAAGACATGTTCGACTGGATGATGAACTTCTTCTACAGCCTGCCGACGGTGATGCAGATCCTGATCGGCATTCAGCTGATCGTGATCCCGCTGATGCTGGCCGTGGCCTACACCACCTTTGCCGAGCGCAAGGTGATCGGCTATGCGCATGTGCGCATCGGGCCGAACCGAGTGGGTCCGCGCGGCTGGCTGCAGCCGATTGCGGATGCGCTGAAGCTGCTGACCAAGGAAGTGATCGTCCCGACCAACGCCAACCGCTTCCTGTTCCTGAGCGCCCCGGTGCTGACCATCGCCCCGGCGCTGGCCGCCTGGGCGGTGATCCCGTTCTTCGACGGTGGTGCCCTGGCCAACGTCAACGCCGGCCTGCTGTATCTGCTGGCGCTGACCTCCCTGGGCGTTTACGGGATCATCATCGCCGGCTGGGCCTCGAACTCGAAGTACGCGCTGCTGGGCTCGCTGCGCTCGGCCGCGCAGCTGGTGTCCTACGAGATCGCGATGGGCTTTGCCCTGGTCGGCGTGCTGATGGCGGCCGGCACGCTGAACGTGGGCGGCATCATCGAGGCGCAGTCGGGCAGCATGTATCACTGGTTCCTGCTGCCGCTGCTGCCGCTGTTCTTCGTGTACTTCATCTCCGGGGTCGCCGAGACCAACCGCGCGCCGTTCGACGTGGCCGAGGGCGAGTCCGAGATCGTGGCCGGCTTCCATGTCGAGTATTCGGGCATGGCTTTTGCCGTGTTCTTCCTGGCCGAGTACGCGAACATGATCCTGATCTCGGCCCTGACCGCGATCCTGTTCCTCGGCGGCTGGCTGTCGCCGTTCCAGGGGATCCTGCCTCAGGCCGCGTTCGATCTGCCGGTGATCGGCTCGCTGCTGGATCACGGCATCCACTGGTTCCTGTTCAAGACCGCCATCTTCCTGTTTGCCTTTTTGTGGTTCCGCGCCACCTTCCCGCGCTATCGCTATGACCAGATCATGCGGCTGGGCTGGAAGGTGCTGATCCCGGTGACCATCGTCTGGCTGTTCGTCGAGGGCGTGCTGGTCGCGTTCAACGTCGGCCCGTGGTTCGCATGAGGAGTTCGTGATGAAAGCGATGCGCCGTTTCTTCAAGAGTTTCCTGTTCTATGAACTGCTGCTGGGGCTGCGCCTGACAGGGCGCTACCTGCTGAGCCGCAAGTTCACGGTGCAGTACCCGGACGAAAAGACTCCGATGTCGCCGCGCTTCCGCGGCCTGCATGCGCTGCGCCGTTATCCGAACGGCGAGGAGCGCTGCATCGCCTGCAAGCTGTGCGAGGCGGTGTGCCCGGCACTGGCGATCACCATCGATTCCGAGGAGCGCGCGGACGGTACGCGCCGCACCACGCGCTACGACATCGACCTGTTCAAGTGCATCTTCTGCGGCTTCTGCGAGGAGGCCTGTCCGGTGGACTCCATCGTCGAGACGCACATCTTCGAATACCACTTCGAGAACCGGGGCGAGCAGATCATGACCAAGGACAAGCTCCTGGCCATTGGTGACCGCTTCGAGAACGAGATCGCCAAGGCGCGGGCGATTGACGCCCCGTACCGGTAACGCAGGGACCGCATCATGACCTTCGAACTGATTCTCTTCTACGCGTTCGGCGCGATCCTGCTCGGGGCCGCGCTGGCCATGATCAGCGTGCGCAACCCGGTGCACGCCGCGCTATTCCTGGTCGTCTGCTTTGTCGCGGCCGCGGCGATCTGGCTGCTGGCGGAGGCGGAGTTCCTCGGCATCGTGCTGGTGCTGGTCTACGTCGGCGCGGTGATGGTGCTGTTCCTGTTCGTAGTGATGATGCTCGACATCAACCTCGCCAAGCTGCGCGAGGGCTTCACCGAGTACCTGCCGGTGGGCGTCGTGGTGGCGGCGGCCATGGCCACGGTCCTGGTGCTGGTGATTACGCGCTACATCACCATGGAGGTTCCGGAGCGCGCCGGTCCGGAGTACGCCAACACCGAGGCCCTGGGCGCGATCCTCTACACCGAATACGTGTATCCGTTCGAGATCGCGGCGGTGATCCTGCTGGTGGCGATCATCGCGGCGATCTCGCTGACCATGCGCAAGCGCCCGGACAACAAGTCGATCGACCCGGGCCAGCAGATGGCGGTGTCGCGCGAGGGCCGCGTGCGCATGGTCTCCATGCCGTCCGAGAAGAAGAGGGCGCCGCGCCGGAGTGCGCAGGGCTCCGGCAGTGGCGCGTCGGATGACGACGCCTCCAAGTAGCAACCGAGTGAAATCCCAGTAATGGACATCCCGGCTACGGGCCGGGACCCGGACACCGGGGGTGGCAGGCCGCCCCCGAAAGAACTCAGGGCTAGAACATGATTACGCTAGAGCACTACCTGGTGCTGGCCGCGCTGCTGTTTTCCATCAGCGTGGCCGGGATCTTCCTGAACCGGAAAAACGTGATCGTGCTGTTGATGTGCATCGAGCTGATGCTGCTCGCGGTGAACATCAACTTCATTGCCTTTTCGTTCTTCCTGCAGGACCTCGCGGGCCAGGTGTTCGTGTTCTTCATCCTGACCGTCGCCGCGGCCGAGGCGGCCATCGGCCTCGCCATCCTGGTGTTGCTGTTCCGTAACCGCGGAACCATCAACGTCCAGGATCTGGACGCAATGAAGGGATAACGGGCCATGGATACGATTTATCTACTCATCGTTCTGGCGCCACTGTTCGGCGCCATCGCCGCCGGCCTGTTCGGCCGCCAGATCGGCCGCACCGGGGCGCATACGGTCACCATCCTGGGGGTGGCGATCTCGTTCATCCTGTCCGTGGTGGTGTTCTGGGCCCACGTGTTCGGTGATGCCGGGATTTATAACGAGACCGTCTACACCTGGATGGTCTCCGACGGCATCCATTTCGAAGTCGGGTTCCTGGTCGACAACCTGACCGCGATGATGATGCTGGTGGTCACCTTCGTCTCGCTGATGGTGCACATCTACACCATCGGCTACATGAAGGACGATCCGGGCTACCAGCGCTTCTTCGCCTACATCTCGCTGTTCACCTTCTCGATGCTGATGCTGGTGATGGCGAACAACTTCATGCAGTTGTTCTTCGGCTGGGAGGCCGTGGGGCTGGTTTCCTACCTGCTGATCGGCTTCTGGTACAAGCGCCCGACTGCGACCTACGCCAACATGAAGGCGTTCATCGTGAACCGCGTGGGGGACTTCGGTTTCCTGATCGGGATTGCCGCGCTGGTGTTCTATGCCGGCAGCCTGAACTACACCGAGGTGTTCGCCGAAGCCGAGTCGATGCGGGATGCGACCATCACCATCTGGCCGGGCTGGACCTTCGGTCTGCTGGATCTGGCGCTGATCTTCCTGTTCATCGGTGCGATGGGCAAGTCCGCGCAGGTGCCGCTGCACGTCTGGCTGCCGGACTCCATGGAGGGCCCGACCCCGATCTCCGCGCTGATCCACGCGGCGACCATGGTGACCGCGGGCATCTTCATGGTGGCGCGCATGTCGCCGCTGTACGAGTTCTCCGTGGCGGCGCTGTCGTTCATCCTGATCATCGGGGCGATCACCGCGTTCTTCATGGGCCTGATCGGGCTCGTCCAGAACGACATCAAGCGGGTGGTCGCGTACTCCACGCTGTCGCAGCTCGGCTACATGACCGTCGCGCTGGGGGCCTCGGCCTACGCCGCCGGCCTGTTCCACCTGATGACGCACGCCTTCTTCAAGGCGCTGCTGTTCCTGGCCGCAGGCTCGGTGATCATCGCGATGCACCACCTGCAGGACATGCGGGCGATGGGCGGGCTGCGCCGGCACATGCCGGTCACCTACGTGACCGCGCTGATCGGGTCGCTGGCGCTGATCGGGTTCCCGTTCTTCTCCGGGTTCTTCTCCAAGGACGCGATCATCGAGGCGGTCGGGTACTCGCAGATCCCGGGGGCGACCTTTGCCTACTGGCTGGTGCTGGCAGGGGTGTTCGTGACCGCGCTGTACACCTTCCGCATGTTCTTCATGGTGTTCCATGGCGAGGAGCGCTATGACCAGGCGCACAAGTACATGCCGGATCATGGTGACGATGACGACGACCATCACCACGACCATGGGCCGCTGCAGCCGAAGGAGTCGCCGTGGGTGGTGACCGTCCCGCTGGTTCTGCTGGCGATCCCGTCGGTGGTGGCGGGTTACTTCATCGGCCCGATGCTGTTCGGCGACTTCTTCGCCGAAGCCCTGTTCGTGCTGCCCGAGCAGGATGTGCTGGCGACCAAGGGCGAGACCTACACCGGGGTGATCGCCTTCGTCCTGCATGGCCTGATGCTGCCCGCGTTCTGGCTGGCCATGGCCGGTCTGGGCACAGCCTGGTACCTGTACATGAAGCGGCCCGAGCTGCCGGGCGTGATCGCAGAGCGGCTGAAGCTGGGCGTGCGCATCCTCGAAGACAAGTACGGCTTCGACCGCTTCAACGACTGGTTCTTCGCCGGCGGGACCGTCCGCCTGGGCCGCGCGCTGTGGCGCTATGGTGATGCGCTGATCATCGACGGCCTGCTGGTCAATGGCACCGCGCGCTCGATCGGCTGGATCTCGGCACGCATCCGCCACATGCAGTCCGGTTTCCTCTACCACTACGCGTTCGTGATGATCATCGGCCTGCTGGTCCTGATGTTCGCCTACGTGATCTGAGCGGCTTCGACACCCATGCGCTCGAAGCCCATCGCTGTTTCAAGGAACGACCATGTTTGCTGACTGGCCTATCTTGAGTCTGTTGATCTGGCTGCCGATTCTCGGCGGCTTCCTGGTGCTTGCCGCCGGGCGCGACGCGCCCCATGTGGCGCGGCGGCTCGGGCTCGCGGTGGCCGTGGCGACCTTTGTGGCCAGTCTGCCGCTGTGGTTCGCGTTCGAGCGAGGCACCGCCGAGATGCAGTTCCAGGAGCTGGCCTCGTGGATCCCCGCGTTTAACGTGAACTACCACCTGGGTGTGGACGGGATCTCCATGCCGCTGATCCTGCTGACCACCCTGATCACCGTGGTGGTCGTGGTCGCGGCCTGGGAATCGGTAAAGGACCGCATCGCTTACTACATGGCCGCGATGCTGGTGATGGAAGGCCTGATGATCGGCATGTTCGCGGCGATGGACGCGGTGCTGTTCTACGTGTTCTTCGAGGCGATGCTGATCCCGATGTTCCTGGTGATCGGGATCTGGGGCGGGCCGCGACGCGTCTACGCGACGCTGAAGTTCTTCCTTTATACCTTCCTCGGCTCGGTGTTCATGCTGGTCGCGCTGATCTGGATGTACATCCAGTCCGGCAGCTTCCTGATCCAGGACTTCCATGCCCTGCAGATCGGGCTGACCGCGCAGATCCTGATCTTCCTCGCGTTCTTCATGGCGTTCGCCGTGAAGATCCCGATGTTCCCGGTGCATACCTGGCTGCCGGATGCGCACGTGGAGGCGCCTACCGGCGGCTCGGTGATCCTGGCCGCGATCATGCTGAAGATCGGTGGCTACGGCTTCCTGCGCTTCTCGCTGCCGATCACGCCGGATGCCTCGGCGGTGCTGGATACGCTGATGATCGTGCTGTCGCTGATCGCGATCGTCTACATCGGCGTGGTCGCGCTGATCCAGAGCGACATGAAGAAGCTGATCGCCTATTCGTCGATCGCGCACATGGGCTTTGTGACCCTGGGCTTCTTCCTCGCCTTCTACATCTACCGCAATACCGGTGACTGGGAAGGCGCCTCGTTGGGTATCGCCGGCGGCATGGTGCAGATGATCTCGCACGGCTTCATCTCGGCGGCGATGTTCCTCGCGGTGGGCGTGCTGTACGACCGTCTGCACAGCCGGCAGATCGCGGACTACGGCGGTGTGGTGAACACCATGCCCTGGTTCGCTGCGTTCTTCGTGCTGTTCGCGATGGCCAATACCGGCCTGCCGGGTACCTCCGGCTTTGTCGGCGAGTTCATGGTCATCCTGGCCGCGTTCAAGGCGGACTTCTGGATTGCGTTCCTGGCCGCGACCACGCTGATCCTGGCGGCCGGCTACACCCTGTGGCTGGTCAAGCGCGTGATCTTCGGCGCGGTGGCCAACGAGAACGTGGCCGGCCTGTCCGACATGAACCGCCGCGAGTTCTTCCTGATGGGCGTGCTGGCCTTCTTCACCCTGCTGCTGGGTGTGTGGCCGGCGCCGCTGCTGGATGTGATGAACGCGACCATCGACCACCTCGTGGCGCATATCGCGCAGTCGAAGCTCTGAAGGGACGCCTGACATGAATTTCGAGATCCCCAACTTCCTCCCCGCCGTGCCCGAGATGTTCGTGCTCGGGATGGCGTGCCTGATCCTGGTGATCGACGCGTTCCTGCCGGATTCGCGGCGCGACATCACCTACGGCCTGGTGCAGGCGACCCTGGTCGCGGCCGCCGGCCTGACCCTGTGGATGATGGGTCCGGAGACGGTGCTGACCTTCTCGGATACCTTCGTGAAGGACCCGATGGCGGACATCCTGAAGGTCGCGGTCTATGTGACCAGCTTCCTGGTGTTCCTGTATGCGCGTCCCTATCTGATGGAGCGCGGGATTCACAAGGGCGAGTTCTACATCCTGGGCCTGTTCGCGGTGCTCGGGATGATGATCATGATCTCCGGGCACAACCTGCTGACGCTGTACCTGGGGCTGGAGCTGCTGTCGCTGTCGTCCTATGCGCTGGTCGCCTTCTGGCGCGACAGCACCCGGGCGACCGAGGCGGCGATGAAGTATTTCGTGCTGGGCGCGCTGGCCTCCGGTCTGTTGCTTTACGGCATGTCGATGATCTACGGGATGACCGGCTCGCTGGACATCGCGGTCATTGCCGCCGAGCTGACGGCCGCGGACGAGAGCCTGAACATCCCGCTGGTCTTCGGTCTGGTGTTCCTGGTGGTGGCGATTGCGTTCAAGCTGGGGGCGGTGCCGTTCCACATGTGGGTGCCGGACGTCTATGACGGCGCCCCGACGGCGGTCACGCTGTTCATCGCCACCGCGCCGAAGATCGCCGCTTTCGCCTTCCTGATGCGCCTGCTGGTGGAAGGCATGGGCCCGATGCATGCCGACTGGCAGGGCATGCTGATCATCCTGGCCGTGCTGTCGCTGGCGGTGGGCAACGTGATCGCGATCGCGCAGACCAGCATCAAACGCATGCTGGCCTACTCGACCATCGCCCATGTCGGCTTCGTGTTCATGGGCATCCTGGCCGGGACCGACAGCGGCTACGCCTCGGCGATGTTCTATGTGATCGTCTACGCGATTACCGCGGCCGGTGGCTTCGGCATGATCGTGTTCCTGTCACGCAAGGGCTATGAGGCCGACCAGATCGACGACTTCAAGGGTCTGGCCCAGCGCAACCCGTGGTTTGCGTTCATCATGCTGCTGCTTCTGTTCTCGATGGCCGGGGTGCCGCCGACGGTCGGCTTCTACGCCAAGCTGGCGGTGATCCAGGCTGCGGTGGGTGCGGACCTGGTCTGGCTGGGGGTGGTCGCCGTGATCTTCTCGGTCATCGGTGCGTTCTACTACCTGCGCGTGGTCAAGATGATGTTCTTCGACGCGCCGAAGGATGAGAACGCCGAACCGGTGCAGCCGTCCGGCGCGCTCGCCACCGCGCTCAGCATCAACGGGCTGGCAGTGCTGGCGCTGGGAATTTTCCCGGGCCTGCTGCTGTCTATCACCCACTATGCAATCATCGGGTAAGTCGTGACACAGTGGATTCCGTTTGAGGTCCTCGTCTGGGGATTTGTCGTCGTCGCCTTCATCAGCGCGAACCTGCCGTGGCTGACCGATCGCATCGGCCTCGTGGTGCAGCCGGCCAGCGGCGAGAAGGGTCCCTGGACCCGGATCTTCGAGTGGTTCGGGCTCTATATCCTTGCCGGCCTGATTGGCAAGGGGCTGGAGTTTCAGGCCACAGGTGGCATCCATTCGCAGGGCTGGGAGTTCTACGTGATCACCCTGTCTCTGTTTGCCATGTTCGCGCTGCCAGGCTATATCTGGCGCTATGACCTGCGCCCGCATCTGCGCAGCGGCGCCCGCCGCACCCGGTAAATATTTGCGCCACCCCCTTGCGGCGGGGGTGGCACCTTTGCTATAGTTTTGCGTCTCGGATGCGGGGTGGAGCAGTCTGGCAGCTCGTCGGGCTCATAACCCGAAGGTCGCAGGTTCAAATCCTGCCCCCGCTACCAATTTTCAGAGAGGCCCCGTACGGGGCCTTTTTGTTAAGGATACGAACCCGGCGGCAACTGCTCGCCGCCGGGTACCGGTTCTTGAGGCCGCGCTCCCGCGCGCCTTGCGGCAGTGATCGGGCCGCAGTCATCGTTGCGGTGTACGAGGGGCGTTTGGCGCCCTTTTTTTGTTTCTGGGTCCCGGCTACGGGACGGAGTCGATCGAGACGCCCTTGTCGCAGAAGGCTGAACAACTGAAAACGCTGTTAACCCCGGTGGTCGAGGGGGAGGGCATGCAGCTCTGGGGGCTGGAGTATCACGCCGGCTCCAAGCCGCCCGTCGTGCGTATCTTTATCGATGGCGAAAACGGCGTTACCGTGGACGACTGCGCCCGGGTCAGCGACCAGGTGGGCGCGGTCCTGGACGTCGAGCAGATTCTCAAGGGCAACTACACCCTGGAAGTTTCCAGCCCGGGGATCGAACGCCCCCTGTTTACCCCCGAGCAGTTCCGGCTCTACATCGGGCACCCGGTGAAGGTGCGTCTGGCCTGGCCGGAGCACGATCGCCGCAATTTCCGTGGCGTGCTGCTGTCGGTTGAAGAACCGATGATCGAGGTGGAAGTGGACGGCATGGCTTACGAGCTGCCGCTGGCCGCGATCCACAACGCGCGGGTCCTGGACCAGCTGTAAGACACGGCTGCGGAGCAGGACGCTGCTACGCTTTTGTTGAATCGGCAGGCGACTGCCGAGTGCGGAGAGGCAAGACATGAACAAGGAGATCCTGCTGGTCGCCGATGCCGTGGCGAACGAGAAAGGAGTCGAGAAGGACATCATCTTCGACGCCCTGGAATCGGCCCTGGCGATGGCGACCCGCAAGTACCACGGTGGCAAGATGGACGTGCGCGTGAACATCGACCGCGAGGAGGGCGATTACGAGGCCTTCCGCCGCTGGACCGTGGTGGACGACGAGGACCCGGAGTTCGAGTCCCCGGAGTACCAGATCCTGCTGTCCTACGCCCAGCAGAAGAACCCCGATGCGCAGGTCGGCGACGTGATCGAGGAACCGGTGGAGGCGGTCGACTTCGGTCGTATCGCCGCCCAAACCGCCAAGCAGGTCATCGTGCAGAAGGTGCGCGAGGCCGAACGTGCCAAGGTGGTGGAGGAATACCAGGATCGTGTTGGGACCCTGGTCATGGGGATCGTGAAGCGGACCGACCGCAACGGGACCTACGTGGACCTGGGCAACAATGCCGAGGCCCTGATCCCGCGCGAACACATGATCCCGCGCGAGACCGTGCGCACCAATGACCGCCTGCGTGGCTACCTGAAGGAGATTCGTCCGGAGGCCCGCGGCCCGCAGCTGATCCTCAGCCGCACCGCGCCGGAATTCCTGATCGAGCTGTTCAAGCTCGAGGTGCCGGAAGTCGGGCAGAACATCATCGACATCATGGGCGCGGCCCGTGATGCCGGCATGCGTGCGAAGATCGCGGTGCGCTCCAACGATCCGCGTCTGGACCCGGTGGGCGCCTGTGTCGGCATGCGCGGTTCGCGTGTGCAGTCGGTATCCAACGAACTGGCGGGCGAGCGCATCGACATCATCGTCTGGGACGAGAATCCGGCCCAGTTCGTGATCAACGCGATGTCGCCGGCCGAGGTCCAGTCGATCGTGGTCGACGAGGATCGTCAGTCCATGGATATCGCGGTCGAGGAAGACAAGCTGTCGCTGGCCATCGGTCGCGGCGGGCAGAACATCCGTCTGGCCTCCCAGCTGACCGGCTGGGAACTGAACGTGATGACCGAGGAGCAGGCGGCCGAGAAGAGCGAGGCCGAGGCCCAGCAGCTGGTGAACTTCTTCATGGAGGCCCTGGACGTTGACGAAGAGGTCGCGGGCATCCTGGTACAGGAAGGCTTCACCAGCCTCGACGAGGTGGCCTATGTGGATGAGGCCGAGCTGCTGGCGATTGAGGAATTCGACGAAGACATGGTTCAGGAACTGCGCAGTCGCGCGAGCGACGCGCTCCTGACCAAGGCCATCGCGGCCGAGGAAGGTCGCGAGGGCTATCAGCCCGCAGAGGATCTGCTGACCATGGATGGCATGACCGAGGCGCTGGCGAACAAGCTGGCGTCACACGGGGTGTGCACGATGGAGGATCTGGCGGAGCAGGCATCCGACGACGTGGTCGAGATGACCGGACTGGATGCGGAAGAGGCGTCGGCGCTGATTATGACCGCGCGCGCCCCGTGGTTCGAAACCGGGGACTGATTTCCCCGGGGACCGAATCGGGAATCCGTGTCACAGGCCTGTCGGCTGGCCTGAAAAGAATCTGGAATGGAGGTAGGCGCCATGGCGCAAATGACAGTGCAGCAATTCGCGGAATCGGTGGGAACGCCGGTTGACCGCCTCATGGTCCAGCTCAAGGAGGCGGGCGTCGAGGTGGATGGCCCCGATGGGGCGATTACCGATGCCGAAAAGCGCAAGCTGCTCGATCACCTCCGTCAGGCTCATGGCGAAGGCGGAGAGTCCGGGCGCGTGACCCTGAAGCGCCGCACCCAGGCGCAGACCCTTAAGGTGAGCTCCGGCCAGGGCCGTTCCAAGACGGTCAATGTCGAGGTCCGCAAGAAGCGCACCATCAAGCGCAAGCCGGCCGAGGCCGCGCCCGAGCCGCCAGTGGAGGCGACCCCGGTGGCCGAAGAGCCGGCACCGGAGCCGGTGGAAGAGCCGCGTGCGGTGGAGCCGGAAGTGCCGGTGAGCGAGGCCCCGGCCGAAGAGGTCGAGACCCGCGCTGAGGCCGAAGCCGAGGCCCCGGCCGAGCCCGAGGCCGCCGAGCCGGAAGCCCCCAGCGAGCCGGAGCCGGCCGTCGAGGAGGCCGCGGCCGAACCGGCTGCCGCCGAACCCGAGCCCGAACCCGCGCCGGCCAAGCCGAAGCGCCCGCTCAGCCGTACCGAGCAGCTGGCGCTGCAGGTCGAGGCCGAGCGCGATGCCCAGCGCAAGGCCGCCGAGGCCCGCAAGCAGGAGGTCGCTGAGCGCGAGGAACGCCAGAAGCGTCGCCAGAAAGAGCTGGAGGCTCAGGAGGCAAAGCGCGAGAAGGAAGAACAGGCGCGCCTGGAACGCGAGGCCGCGGCCAGAGCGGCCGCGCCCGCGGCACCGGAAGGCGATGCGAAGGCCGGCAAGGGCGCGCGCAAGGGCGGCCGCAAGGATGACCGCAAGGAACTGCACGTTGCGGGCGATCGTCGCGGCCGCCGCAAGAAGGGCGAGGGCCGCAGGGCGCAGTCCGCCGCGGCGCAGGCGGTCACCAGCAAGCACGGCTTTGCCAAGCCGACGGCGCCGGTGGTGCGTGATGTCGAGGTGCCGGAGACGGTCACCGTGGCGGATCTGGCCCAGGCGATGGCGATCAAGGCCCCGCAGCTGATCAAGGCGCTGATGGGCATGGGCGTGATGGCGACCATCAACCAGTCGATCGACCAGGACACCGCGATGCTGGTGGTCGAGGAGATGGGTCATAACCCGATCGCCGTGAAGGAGACTTCGGTCGAGGACGATATCGATACCGGTCTGGAGCAGACCGCCGAGGCCAAGCCGCGTCCGCCGGTCGTCACCGTGATGGGCCACGTCGACCACGGCAAGACCTCGCTGCTGGACTACATCCGCAAGGAAAAGGTGGCCTCCGGCGAGGCGGGTGGCATCACCCAGCACATCGGCGCCTATCACGTGAAGAACAGCCACGACGGCGTGACCTTCCTGGATACCCCCGGGCACGCCGCGTTTACCGCGATGCGTGCCCGGGGCGCGCAGTCCACCGACATCGTGATCCTGGTGGTCGCGGCGGATGATGGTGTGATGCCGCAGACGCTCGAGGCGATCCAGCATGCGAAGGCGGCAGGCGTGCCGATCGTCGTGGCGGTCAACAAGGTCGACAAGCCGGAGGCCGAGCCGGAGCGGGTCATGAACGATCTTGCCCAGCACGAGGTGATCCCCGAGGCCTGGGGTGGCGATACGCAGTTCATCAACGTATCCGCCCATACCGGCGAGGGCATCGACGAGCTGCTGGAGGCCCTGGGCCTGCAGGCCGAGGTGATGGAACTGAAGGCCCCGGACGAGGGCCCCGCGCGCGGTGTCGTAATCGAGTCGCGTCTGGAGAAGGGGCGCGGTCCGGTGGCGACCATCCTGGTGCAGTCCGGCCAGCTGAAGCACGGCGACATCCTGCTTTCGGGCAAGGAATACGGCCGTGTGCGTGCGATGTTCGACGATACCGGTGCCGCGGTGAAGGCCGTCGGTCCGTCCATGCCGGTCGAGGTCCTGGGCCTGTCCGGTGTGCCGCAGGCCGGTGACGAGGTGCTGGTGGTCGCGGACGACAAGACCGCCCGCGAGGTCGCCGAGCACCGCGATGCCAAGCAGCGCGAGCGCAAGCTGGCCGCGCAGCAGGCGGCCAAGCTGGAGAACATCTTCAACCAGATGCAGGAAGGCCAGATCGCCACCGTGAACATCCTGATCAAGGCGGATGTCCAGGGCTCGGCCGAGGCCCTGCGCGAGTCGCTGATCAAGCTGTCCACCGATGAGGTGCGCGTGAAAGTGGTCTCCGCCGGGGTCGGCGGGATCTCCGAGTCCGACCTCAACCTGGCGATGGCCTCCGAGGCGATCGTGATCGCGTTCAACGTGCGTGCCGATGCGGGCGCCAAGCGCCTGGCCGCCGAGAACGAGATCGACGTGCGCTACTACTCGGTGATCTACGAGGCCATCGACGACGTGAAGCAGGCGCTGTCCGGTCTCCTGTCGGCCGAGATCCGCGAAGAGGTCGTGGGCCTTGCCGAGGTGCGCGATGTGTTCAAGGCCTCGGGCTTTGGTCAGGTCGCCGGCTGTCTCGTGGTCGAGGGGGCGGTCAAGCGCGGCAACCCGATTCGCGTGCTGCGCGACAATGTGGTGATCTACGAAGGCGAGCTGGAGAGCCTGCGCCGCTTCAAGGACGACGTGAACGAGGTCAAGGCCGGTACCGAGTGTGGTATCGCGGTGAAGAACTACAACGACGTGAAGGCGGGTGACCAGATCGAGGTCTTCCAGCGCGTCGAGGTGGCCCGGACGCTCTGATGCCGGGGAACCGCGATTTTCATCGCTCGGACCGGGTCGGGGAGCAGATCCAGCGCGAGCTGGCCGATCTGATCCGGCTGGAGGTGAAGGATCCGCGTGTGGGCATGATTACCCTGGCGGGCGTCGAGGTGTCCCGGGATCTGGCCCATGCGCGTGTGTATTTCACTCAGCTTGAGGGTGCCGAAAAGGGGCAGGAGGCGCAGAAGGGCCTGAACAACGCCGCCGGTTTCCTGCGGCGTGCCCTGGGGCAGCGCATGCGTCTGCGCAGCGTGCCGCAGCTGCGCTTCATCTATGACGATACCCCCGAGCGTGGTGCCCACCTGTCGTCCCTGATTGACCGCGCGCTGGCGGAAGACCGTGCGCACCACGCGCACGATCCGGACGCCGCGGACGAGGATGCCGGCGATCACGAAGCCGGCCATTACGACGCCGGGGACCACGATGTCGATTCGGGGCCGGATCGCGGGGCCTGAGGCCCGGCGTCTCCGGCACTCGACCAGCATGGCGGGCAAGCGGCGCGACGTCGACGGCATCCTGTTGCTGGACAAGCCGCGCGGGCGTAGCTCCAACCAGGCGCTGGGGCGCGTCAAGTATCTGCTGCAGGCGAAGAAGGCCGGTCATACCGGGGCACTGGACCCGCGGGCGACTGGCCTTTTGCCGTTGTGCTTTGGACAGGCGACCAAGGTCTCCGGCTGGCTGCTGGACGCGGACAAGCGCTACCTCGCGGAGGCCCGTCTCGGGGTCGAGACTGACAGCGCGGACCTGGACGGCGCGGTGATCCGCGAGGCCCCGGTGCCGGCGATCGAGCCTGCGCAGCTGCGCGCCCTGGAGCGCCAGTTCAGCGGGGCGCAGGAGCAGGTGCCGCCGATGGTGTCGGCGCTGAAGCACCAGGGGCGGCGCCTGTACGAGCTGGCGCGCCAGGGGGTCGAGGTCGAACGGCCGCCGCGGCCGGTGCAGATCCATTCGTTGCGGATCGAGCAGACCGCCCCCGATCGTCTGCGACTCGAGGTGCATTGCTCCAAGGGCACCTACATCCGCTCGCTGGTGGCCGATATCGGTCACGCGCTGGGGTGTGGCGCCGCTGTGGACACCCTGCACCGGGTCGGGCACGGGCACTTCGATGCCGCCGCCATGGTGTCACTGGACTCGGTCGAGGCCGCGTTCGAGGCCGGTGGTGCCGCGGCGATCGAGGCACTGCTGCAGCCGGCGGAGGCGGCCCTGGCGCACTGGCCGTCGGTGCGGCTGGATGCCGCCGCGAGTGCTGCGATGCGTCACGGCAATCCGGCCGCCACGGCGGCGATCAACGACCGCAGCCCGGGTGCCGCCGACGCCCCCGTCGAGGCCGAGACGGGCTGGCCCCTGGTGCGGGTGGTGGATGCCGATGGGGGCTTTCTGGCCGTCGCCGCGGAGGACCCTGCGGGGTGGGTGCGGGCGCGGCGGCTGTTCGTGCCCGCCGCCTGAGCGAGCCACCCGGGGGCGGCCGTTTCGTTTCTGTTCACGTCGCGATCGCTCGTGCTACCATTGCCCGCCTATCGCCAGCGCCACTGGTCGATTAACGGTTTAAGTACTTTCAGGAGTCAGGTTTTAATGTCGCTCACTACCGAAGAAAAATCGGCCATCGTCGAAAAGCACAAGCGCGATGCCAACGACACCGGTTCGCCGGAAGTCCAGGTCGCGCTGCTCACGGCCCGCATCCAGCACCTGATGGGGCATTTCGAGAAGCACAAGCAGGATCATCACTCGCGCCGCGGGCTGCTGAAGATGGTCAGCCAGCGTCGCAAGCTGCTGACTTACCTCAAGCGCAATGACCAGGATCGCTATCAGGCCCTGGTTCAGGAGCTTGGGCTGCGCCGCTAAGGCCGGCACAACGGGCCCGCGCCACTGGTGCGGGCCCGTTCAGTTTCGGGGCCGGACACGCAGGGGCGGGTCCGGCCCGTCGCACGCATTAGACGCACGTCATTACGGATACGGGATACAACGTGGCATACAAGAAGTCGTTTCAGTACGGAAACCATACCGTCACCTTCGAAACCGGTGACATCGCTCGCCAGGCCAGCGGGGCCGTCCTCGTCAACATGGCCGAGACCGTGGTGCTGGTCACCGTGGTGGCCCGCAAGGAAGCCGACCCGGGCCGCGACTTCTTCCCGCTGACCGTGAACTACCAGGAGCGCACCTACGCCGCGGGCAAGATCCCGGGCGGCTTCTTCAAGCGCGAGGGGCGTCCGAGCGAGAAGGAGACCCTGACCTCGCGTCTGATCGATCGCCCGATCCGTCCGCTGTTCCCCGAGGGGTTCAAGAACGAGACCCAGGTGGTCGCAACCGTAATGTCGATCAACCCCGAGGTGGATCCCGACATCCCCGCGATGCTCGGTACCTCCGCGGCGCTGGCGCTGTCCGGGGTCCCGTTTGCCGGGCCGATCGGCGCGGCGCGCGTGGGTTACCGTGCCGGCGAGTATCTGCTCAACCCGACCTACAGCGCGCTGGAGGACTCGGACCTGGACCTGGTCGTGGCCGGTACCGAGAACGCGGTGCTGATGGTGGAGTCGGAGGCGCGGCAGCTGTCCGAGGAGGCGATGCTGGGTGCGGTGATGTTCGGTCACGAACAGATGCAGGCCGCGATCCAGGCGATCAAGGAACTGGCCGCCGAGGCCGGCAAGCCGGCTTGGGACTGGGTCGCCCCGCCGACCATCGAGTCGCTGGAAAATCAGGTCAAGGGCGTGGTTGGCGACGAACTGGTCGCCGCCTACCAGATCGCCGAGAAGCAGGCGCGCACCCAGCGCATCGGGGAGCTGCGCGGCCAGGCCGTCGAGGCCCTGACGAGCGAGGACGACAACGGCCCCTCCGTGGACGACGTCAAGACCGCCTTCCATGATCTCGAATACCGCCTGGTCCGGGACCGCATCCTGGATGGGAATCCGCGAATCGACGGCCGCGACACCCGGACCGTGCGTCCGATCCGCGTGGATACCGGCGTGCTGCCGCGGGCGCATGGTTCGGCGGTGTTCACCCGTGGCGAGACCCAGGCGATGGTGGTCGCGACGCTCGGCACCGATCGTGATGCCCAGGTGATTGACGCGATCGAGGGCGAGCGCCGCGATCGCTTCATGCTGCACTACAACTTCCCGCCTTACTGCACCGGGGAGACCGGTTTCGTCGGCTCGCCCAAGCGCCGCGAGATCGGTCACGGGCGTCTGGCCAAGCGCGGTGTCTCCGCGGTGATGCCGAACGACGACGACTTCCCGTACGTGATCCGTGTGGTCTCGGAGATCACCGAATCCAACGGCTCCAGCTCCATGGCATCGGTGTGCGGCACCTCGCTGGCCTTGATGGATGCCGGGGTACCGCTGAAGGCGCCGGTGGCCGGGATCGCGATGGGCCTGATCAAGGAAGGCGACCGCTTTGCCGTGCTGTCCGACATCCTCGGTGACGAGGACCATCTCGGCGACATGGACTTCAAGGTGGCCGGGACCTCCGAAGGCGTGACCGCGCTGCAGATGGATATCAAGATCGACGGCATTACCCGCGAGATCATGGAGCAGGCGCTGGCGCAGGCCCGTGAAGGCCGGATGCACATCCTGGGCTGCATGAACGAGGTGCTGCCGCGTCACCGTGACGAGATGTCCTCGCACGCACCGCGCTTCATTACCATCAAGATCAACCCGGACAAGATCCGCGACGTGATCGGCAAGGGCGGTGCCACCATTCGCGCCCTGACCGAGGAGACCGGCGCCACCATCGACATCCAGGATGACGGTACGGTGAAGATCGCCTCCACCGACCAGGCTGCGGGTCTGGAGGCCAAGCGTCGTATCGAGGAGCTCACCGCCGACATCGAGGTGGGCCGTCAGTACACCGGCAAGGTCGCCAAGATCATGGATTTTGGCGCCTTCGTTTCGATCCTTCCGGGGCGCGACGGGCTGGTGCACATCTCGCAGATCTCGGACGAACGCGTCGAAAACGTCGGCGACTTCCTGGCCGAGGGTGACTCGGTGACCGTGCGGGTCCTGGAAGTGGACAAGCAGGGTCGTATTCGTCTGAGTATGAAGGCGGTGGAATCCGACGCCTGATCCGTCACGCGCGGTTCAAGGGCGCCCCGCGGGGCGCCCGGTCATCCATCTTCAGGACGCTTCGGCATGGATCTCGTCAGTATTCGCAAGAGCTACCGGCGCTACGCCCGTCACTATGACGCAACCTTCGGGCGGGTGTTCGCGACCGGGCGCGCCAGCGCGCAGGAGACCCTCGCACCGCTCTCGGGCAAGCGTATCCTCGAGGTCGGTGTGGGCACCGGGCTGTCGCTGCCGGACTACCCGGACGACTGCGAGGTGGTCGGGATCGACGTCTCCCGCGAGATGCTGGAGGTGGCCCGCGGGCGTCTGAACGGCGGGCTCCCCGCGGTGGCGGGCCTGTGCGAGATGGACGCGGAGAAGCTCGGTTTTGCCGATGACAGCTTCGATGCGGTGGTGGCGATGTACGTGGCCACTGTGGTGCCCAATCCGGATGCCCTGTTTGCCGAGATGTGGCGAGTCTGCCGGCCAGGTGGCCGACTCCTGGTCGTGAACCACTTTGCGTCACGGCAATGGCTGTTGCGCGGATTCGAGCGTTGCCTGCGGCCGTTGTCCAAGGCGGTGGGCTTTCGCCCCGACATGGAGTTCGAGGACTTCGTGCGCGTGACCGGGCAGGAACCCTGCATGGTCGCCCCGGCCAGCCTGTTCGGCTACTGGAAGCAGGTCGAATTCCGCAAGCCTGCCTGAGGCCCTCTGCAGGGGCACCGCCCTGCGTACTGCCTCGGTGCGCCCCGGCCAGGGGCCGTGTCATCTCCCAAAGTCTCCCGATGTTCACAAGGGCCGTCTCCGAGGTCGAGCGTGGAGACGGTTCCGGCGTCGCGCGGGACGTGCCGACGGCTCTTGCGACACCGCCGTTCCCAATCAGCGCCGGGTGAACAGCGGCAGTTCGTGGCGCCGTGCATTCGCCGCAATAAAGCGGCCACGCCCCTCCTGTTCCCGGTCCAGGGCCTCCTGCTCGCTCGATTCCACGCCGATGATCGTGGCCAGGAAGACCTCCAGCTCGCGCCCGTCCACCCGCAGGGTGCCGAACGGTGATGCGTCCGCGGCCGGGTACCAGAACAGCCGGGGCTGCCAGTTGCAGCCCTGGATCTTCGGGTGCTGGTACAGCTCGAGCAGGCGTTGTTCGAGTGAGTCGGACATGGGAACCTCAAGCGAGCAGGGCGGACGAAACCGGAGGGATACACGGACCGGTGTTCCCCTGCGGTGGCGCCGATGTTTGCGAAAAAGCGTTACTGTAGACGAACCCTGCCCACAGCGTCAGAGGACCCGACGAATGGCGATCGACTGGAAGCGCTACGACCCCACCCCGTTCTACGACGAACTGATCGAGAAGCCGGGCCGACCCCGCGGCCCCGCAAGCGCACTGGCGGAATACCTGGCCTCGCTGGACGAAGGCGAGATCCACAGCCGCAAGCAGGCGGCCGATAATGCGATCCTGGAGATGGGGATCAGCTTCACGGTGTATACCGAGGGCGAGAACATCGACCGGGCATGGCCCTTCGACATCATCCCGCGGGTGATCACACGCCGGGAATGGGACCAGGTTTCGGCCGGGCTCGAGCAGCGCCTGACCGCGCTGAACCTGTTTATCGACGATATCTACAACGAGCAGCGGATCTTCCAGGACAAGGTGATCCCGCGCTATGTGCTGAACCAGTCCAAGAACTTCCGCGAGCAGTGCGTCGGCATCAAGCCACCGCAGGGCGTCTGGGCGCACATCTGCGGGAGCGACCTGGTGCGTGACGGCAACGGCCAGTTCTTCGTGCTCGAGGACAACCTGCGCGTGCCCTCGGGGGTCTCCTACATGCTGGAGAACCGCCAGGTGACCAAGCGCGTGTTCCCGGAGCTGTTCGAAAACTCCAGCATCCTGCCGGTGGACGAATATCCGACCCAGCTGTTCGACATGCTGGCCTCGATTTCGCCGCGGCCGCAGGACTACCCCGAGATCGTGGTGCTGACGCCGGGGATCTACAATTCGGCCTATTTCGAGCACTCGTTCCTGGCGCAGCGCATGGGGGCGGAACTGGTCGAGGGCGCGGATCTGGTCGTCAGCGATGACGACTGCGTGTACATGCGTACCATCGACGGCCTGGAGCGGGTGGACGTGATCTACCGCCGCATCGACGACGAATTCCTTGATCCGGAGGTCTTCAACCCCGACTCGATGCTGGGCGTGCCCGGCCTGATGCGCGCCTGGCGCAAGGGCAATGTCGGCCTGACCAATGCCCCCGGTGCCGGGGTGGCCGACGACAAGGTGATGTACGCCTATGTGCCGGACATCATCCGCTACTACCTGGACCAGGACCCGATCATCCCCAACGTGCCGACCTATCTCTGCGTGAACGAGAAGGACCGCGCCTATGTGCTGGACCACCTCGACGAGCTGGTGGTGAAACCGGCCAACGAGTCCGGCGGCTACGGAATGCTGGTGGGGCCGCATGCGACCAAGAAACAGCGGTCCGAGTTTGCCCAGCTGATCAAGAAGGACCCGCGCAACTATATCGCCCAGCCGACGCTGGACCTTTCCGTCGCCCCGACCCTGTGCGGCGACGAGATCGAGCCGCGTCACCTGGACCTGCGGCCGTTCATCCTGCAGGGCGTGCGTACCGATGTGACTGCCGGCGGGCTGACGCGCGTGGCCATGCGCAAGGGCTCGCTGGTGGTGAACTCCTCGCAGGGCGGGGGTAGCAAGGACACCTGGATCGTGGACGAGGAGAACTGAGATGCTCTCGAGAGTCGCCGAACGCGTTTACTGGATGGCGCGCTATGTCGAGCGCGCCGAGAATACGGCACGCATGGTCACGGCCTTCAATCTGTTGGCGCTGGATATGCCGAAATCGGTGCAGGTGTCGTGGAAGGGCCTGGTGGAGGTCACCGGCAACGAGGACCTGTTCGATAATCATTATCAGCGGGACGATGAACGCAATTGTGTGAAATTCCTGCTGGCGGATGCCGACAACCCGAGTTCGGTGCTCAACTCCCTGCGGGCGGCGCGCGAGAATGTGCGCACCACCCGCGATCTGGTTCCCTCCGAGGCCTGGGAGGTGATGAACGAGTTGTACCTGTTCGCCCGCGACCATATCGATCAGGGCATCGGCAAGCGCGGCCGGTTCGATTTTCTCTCCGAGGTGGTTCAGCGCTGCCAGACCCTGACAGGGCTGCTGGCCGGCACCATGAGCCATGATGCGGCCTATGACTTCATCCGGCTGGGGCGCAATCTGGAGCGCGCCGACATGTCCACCCGGCATGTCGACGTGGGCGCCCTCAAGCTCCTGAAAAAGGACGGCGAGGATCCCGAGCCCTACGAGGGCCTGCTGTGGACCAGTATCCTGCGCTCGGGGAGTGGCTTTCAGATGTACCGCCAGCATGTGAAGCGGCGGATCAACGGTGTGGACGTGGTGCGGTTCCTGCTGCAGGACACCGCCTTCCCGCGTTCGGTGACCCACGCCCTGACCCAGGTGCAGGATGCGCTGGAGAAGCTGCCACGCAACGAACTGCCGTTGCGTCTGGTGATCCAGGCGCGCCGCCACGCCTCCAGCGCGCATGTGGAGGAGCTGATCGCGGAAGACGGCCTGCATGCCTTCATGGATGTGCTGCAGCGGGATATCGGGGACATTCACGGCGCCAATGCCGAGACCTGGTTCCTGGCCGCGCCGGCGCAGGCACAGGAGGCGGCCTAGGCAGCAGTTGGATTCGGGTAAGGATTGCCCGCGCGCAGGGGCCGCGGCCCCTGCGCGCGCCTGGCAGCCCGGGTCAGCGGCGGGACTTGCCGTCTTTGCCGGAAGATGCGGTCGCGGCCTTGCCGGAGCCGCGGCTGACCCGCGTGCCGCGCTGCTTGCGGGTATGCGCGGATTCCCAGTCGAAGCGGGGCAGGTCGGTAAAGGCCTTCTTGATGTTGCTGTCCCAGGCCTGGGTCAGCGAGCGCAGGTAGCCGTCGTCCGCCTCCAGGCACAGGTAGTGGTCGAAGGTCAGGCTGCCGCGTTCGTAGACCATCACCTCGATCGGGGGGCCGACGGTGAGGTTGGAACGGATGGTCGAATCGATGGAGACCAGGGCGCAGCGCGCCGCATCCCCCAGCGGGGTGGTGTGGTCGATGATGCGATCCAGAATCGGCTTGCCGTACTTGCTCTCGCCAATCTGCAGAAAGCGGGTCTGCTGCGAGGTGGTGATGTAGTTGCCCTGCGGGTAGACCATGTAGATGGCCGGGGCGTCCTCGCCGATCTGGCCACCGATGATCAGTGTGGCCTCCGCCTTGATGCCCGAGCGCGACAGCGCCTCGGAGTGCTTCTCCGCCTCTTCGCGGTTGAGCCGGCCGATGTACTCGGCCGCGTCCGACATGCGCTCTACCGTCGCCAGGCTTTCCTCGGCGCCTTCCTCCATGTCGCGTTTGAGCTGGTGGACCACGGATTGCGTGGTGGCCAGGTTGCCGGCCGCGAGGACCACGAAGACCCGCTGACCCTCGATCTCGAAGGTGTGCATCTTGCTGTAGGTGCTGACCTGATCGACTCCGGCATTGGTGCGGGAGTCGGAGGCGAAGACGAGGCCGTCGTCCAGGTCGATGGCGACACAGTAGGTCATGGAGGCGCGGCGTTCCGGGCAAGGGCGAGTCGGCATACTAGGGCTGGCTACGGGGGGGCGTCAACGCGGGGCGCCGGCGGATGCCACCGTCAACGGGGCTGAACCCGGTCCGGTTCGGGATGGTCAGGAGGGTATTGCAAACCATATTTCGGGAGACCCTGATGCGCCATCGCTGGCTGGCTTTCGCGCTGCTGCTGTTCCTGCCCCTGTTCACGGCCACCGCCGATACCCTCGAGCCGGAGGCCCTGCTGGAGCGCATGCAGGATGGCGGCCTGGTGATCTACTGGCGCCATGCGGCCACTGACCGCAGCCAGCGGGATACGGACCTCTCCGACATGAGCCGCTGCGAGCGCCAGCGCAACCTGAATGACGACGGGCGCGAGCAGGCCCGTCAGGTGGGCACGGGCTTCGAACGACACGCCATTCCGGTCGAGCGCATCCTGAGTTCGCCGTTCTGCCGCAATACCGAAAGTGCCCGCATTGCGTTTGGCGAGGATCGCTACGAGATCCGCGAGGACCTGTTCAATGTGCCGCCGGTCCGCGACCGCGAGCGCCAGCAGGCGCTGGTGGCCGCGCTGCAGGACTATCTGGTTACCGCCCCCGAGGATGCCGCGCGCAACGTGGTGATCGTGGGCCACAACATCAACCTGCAGCGCGCGGCCCGGGTGCGCATCGACGAAGGCGAGATCGCGGTGTTCGTGCCCGGGGGCGATGTCCCCCGATTCCTGGGTGTGCTGACACCGGAGGACTTCGACTGACCCTGGGCGCCGCGCAACCCGGTTGCGGCGGCGCGACCACCACTACGGAACGCACGCGGGAGGCGCAGGATGCGAAACGCGATGAAGGCCGGACTCATGGGGCTCCTGCTGCTAATGACGGGCAGCGCCGGTGCCGAAAAACTGGATGCCCAGGCGCTGATCGAGCGCCTGCAGGCGGGCGGCCTGGTGGTGTTCTGGCGCCATGCCGCGACGGACCGCTCCCACGATGACTACGACCTGTCCGACATGGAGGACTGCGAAGGGCAGCGCAACCTCAGCACCCACGGCCGCGAACAGGCGCGCCTGGTGGGTGAGGGCTTCGAGCATCACGGCATTGCGGTGGAACAGGTCCTGACCAGCGAATTCTGTCGCAGCTGGGAGACCGGGCATTACGCCTTTGGCGAATACGCTGTGCGCTTCGAGCTCTACAACCTGCCGATCATCCGCGACGAGGAGCGTCGCGAGGAGCTGATCGAGGGCTTGGTCCGGTACCTGAATACGCCGCCCGAGAACCCGCAGCGCAATATCGTCGTGGTCGGCCATGACCTCAACCTGCGCCATGCCGCGGACGTGGAGATCGAGGAGGGCGAGATGGCCGTGTTCGCGCCGCACGCGGAAGGCCCGCGCCTGCTGGGCACGCTCAAGCCGAAGGACCTGGGCCGGCCCTGAAAGATGCCGTAGAGCCCGCCCCGGGGAACTCCCGGGATGGGCGAATGCCGGTGTGATCGCCGGACCCGGGCGGTCCGGCGGCATGGGCTAGTAGAGGAAGTCGGGCAGGTGCTTGCGCAGGGTGGTGGCGTCGGTGGACTTGGTGACGTTCTTGGCCACCTCCGCGGTCACGCTCTGCGCCACGGTCGGGTCCAGTACCTCGCGCAGGGCCCCGAGGAAGGTCGGCGCGGCGACGATGACCAGGCGCTTGAAGGTGCCTTCGTGATAGGCGCTCTTGAGGCGTTCGGCGACCTGGCGTGCAAAACGATTGCGCTCGTTGGCCGCGGGGTCGGTGCTTTCCTGCATGGCGTGGCGGGCATCCCCGGTGGCACTGGCCCAGCTGCGCCCGGGACGGTCGGAGACCAGATCCTGATTGTGGGCGCGGGATTCGCTGTGCGAGAGCGTCTCGCTCTCGTGCATCCCCTGACAGGCGCGGCCCTCGCAGGCAAAGATGCGGGCGCGCGCGGCATCGGCGACAACGATCCAGACAGTATCCATGCAGATCCTCCTGTGGCTATACGGTGGCGGCGGCATCGGACGACCCGGACAGGTATGTCGGTCGGCAGAGCCGCCTGCGGGCCGGCCCGGAAAGGACCGGCCCCATCTTCGAGTGTAGATCGTTTGCCTCCCAACACGGGGGCCTTGCCGCGGGGGATCGCGTGCGGGAACTCACGCTGCGAGGAGGTTACGCTGCAGACGGGCTGTATGTACTTAACGACCAACAGCGGAGGCGGGCGAGCATGCAATTCCTGACCGTGCGCGGGGCCGGGATCGAGCGTTATCTGGAGGCCGTGGCGCGCCTGCGCATCGCGGTATTCCGCGAATGGCCGTACCTGTACGCCGGCTCGTCGGAGTACGAACAGGACTACCTGCGGCATTACGCGAACTGCCCGGACAGCACTCTGGTGCTGGCACTGGAGGGCGAGCAGGTGGTGGGGGCCTCCACCGCGCTGCCGCTGGCGGCGGCCGAGCCCGAGCTCCAGGCCCCGTTCCGGGCCCGCGGGCTGGACACGGCGCGTTACTACTACCTTGCGGAGTCGGTGCTGCAACCGGCCTTTCGCGGGCAGGGTGCCGGTCACCGCTTTTTCGATGCCCGCGAGGCCGTGGCGCGCCAGCTGGGCTTCCAGCACGCGGCCTTCTGCGCGGTGATGCGTCCGCCGGATCACCCGCAACGGCCCGCAGATTATCGCCCGCTGGATGGCTTCTGGATGCGCCGCGGCTATGCCCGTGCGCAAGGGCTCGTATGCGAGTTTCCGTGGCCGGATATCGGCGAGGCACAGGAGACGCACAAACCCCTGCAGTTCTGGTGGCGTCGCCTCTGAACCGGAGGCGGCCGCCCGCGCCCAGGGCCACACGGATCTGATCAAGACCTCGCTAGGAGTTCGAGGGGTCGTCGTCGCCGGCGTCCCGGTCCCCCTTGAGCAGCCCGGCGAGGCCGGCGAAGGGGTTGTGCGTGGCTGAACGGCCACTGGCCTGGCCGCTGCCGGGGGTGGCGTCGGTGAAGCGCTGGTGTTCGTTGTCGTGGCAGTACAGGCACAGCAGTTCCCAGTTGCTGCCGTCCGCCGGGTTGTGGTCATGGTTGTGATCGCGGTGGTGCACCGTCAGCTCGCGCAGGTTGGCGCGCGTGAACTCGCGCCCGCAGCGCCCGCAGACCCAGGGGTACATCTTCAGGGCCTGTTCGCGATAGCCGCGTTCGCGCGCGGCCTGATCCTGGCGGCTGCGCGCGACCAGATCGTCGAGACGGCTGGATTTCGATTCACTCATGCGGCGGTCCTCCTGCGGCGTGCGGCTCACGGTACCGGCGTGGCCAGCCGAGGGCCAGCCCCGGCAACCACGGGCCCGGTGATTGGCTTCAGCGTTCCGCGAGCGTGGCGGCAAGTGCCGCCGGGCTGCGTTCATGCCCGGACGGGAGCGGGCCTTGCGGATGGCGCAGCCAGGCCACGATGTCATCGAAGGTGGTCTGGGCCCGGGTATAGCGGGTCAGCATGTGATAGCCCTCGGGATACAGCACGGCCCGGTGTCCCGGGTCGCCGCTGTCCGCCAGTGCCTCCAGCAGGCGCGCCAGTGGTCCCGGCGGGACGAGGTCATCCTGGCCGCCGTACAGGGTCAGGGTGGGCGCCGGCAGGTCGGGACCCGCCTCCAGTGCGTGGGTCATCAGGGTTGTCAGCCCGTCCAGGGCGTCAATGCGGGCGTCGCGCAGGACCAGCGGGTCCTCGCGCATCTGTCTCAGCACCTCGGGGTCGTCGGTGGGGTGGATCTCCAGATCCGCGACCATCTCGCCCCCCAGACGCCAGCCGGGTGCCAGGCGCGCCCCGAGCCAGAGACCGAAGCGCTGGTACCAGGGCATGTCGCCCCGGCTCCAGACGGCCGGTGCGATCAGGACCGTGCCGGCGACGGGCACCGGCGCGTCGTGCTCGCTGTGGGCGGCGGCCAGCAGTGCGACCCCGCCCCCCATGCTCTTGCCGATCAGAAAGGGTGTCTGCTCCGGGTAGCGGGCATCCAGCAGCCGCAGTACGGTGCGAGCGTCCTCGGCCATCAGCCGGTGGCCGGACCAGTAGCCGACATTGCGCGTGGCCCCGAAGCCGCGCTGGTCATAGGCATAGACTGCGATGTCGTGCGCCGCCAGTGCCTCGCCCAGGGCCTGCATGCTGCCGCCGTGGTCGTTGAACCCGTGCAGGGCGAGCACGACCCGCTCCGGGTTTTCCGGGCCCCAGCGGTGCAGGGGCAGGTGGTCGCCGTCGGCGGCCCGGATGGTGTCCGCGGTCAGCTCCGGTGCACCGCTGCTGTCGCCGGAGGGGCTGGGCATCGCCCCGGCACAGCCGGCAAGCGCCAGGACCAGGACCAGGCCGGCCGGGCGCAGCAGATGGCTAGTGCCGGTCATGGGGGTCGGAATCGGTATCGTCGGGGCCGTTTTCGGTCGCGGGTCGCGGCGGGAACAGGAATTCGCGCGGGCGTTCGCGCAGGTGGCGGCCATAGGCCCGGAGCACGCGGCCGAAGGCCCCGATGCGTACCCCGCGGGCGCGCAGGGCCACATACAGGGCAAGCCCGAAGCTGACCCACAGGTTGACCGCGCCGATCATCAGCACGAAGGCGAGGAACAGCCCGAATCCGGCCAGTCCGGGGGCCTCGCTGGCGGTCACGTAGCCGAGGTTGGCCGAGGCGAAGGCTACGTGCTGGATATCCAGCGGGAGATTCAGCAGATAGCCGACGTATCCGGTAACCCCCAGCAGCACGCCGAACAGGAAGTTGCCCATCAGCGCGCCGTAGTTGTACCCGATCCAGTCGGCGAGGCGATGACGCGCGGCAGTGGGCAGTATCCGCCGCAGCAGCGGGTGTTCGCGCAGGCGGCCGGGCAGGTCCAGATAGGCGCAGCGGTTGTCGAAGAAACCGGCGATCAGGCCGGATACGAACAGCCAGACCCCGGCGATCGCGGCAAACATCAGCGCCAGGCCCATGATCGGGCGTAGGCCGTCCAGCAGGTAGTCGACCTCGCCGCCGGACAGGACGCTGGCCCCGAACAGGCTTGTCGTCGCCAGCCCGATCAGGATGGCGGTGGGCAGGGCCACCCCGACATTGCCGAGCACCGCGGCGAACTGCGAGCGGCCTACCCGCATCAGCAGGTCCGCCATCTTGCGCGGGTCGGCGGTGCCGCGTTCGCTCTCCTCGATGGCGGCGGCCAGGCGGGCCGCGGTCATCGCCGGCTGCTTGGTGGCGACAGTGAAGTGCAGGATGTGGATCAGCACGAAACCGAGGCCGTAGTTCAGGCTGACCCAGAGGGTGTTCCAGCCCTCGGACAGGCCCAGTCCCTCGATCTGGATCTTGATCAGCGCCATCACCGCGATGATCAGCCCGGCGCCGGCCCCGGAGCGCAGCATCTGGAGGTACTCGCTGCGCGACTGGGTGATGTAGTGCTCGCCGGTGTCGCTGACATGCTGGGTGATGCTGCGCGAGACCAGCTTGATGTTGTCCTGCCACAGCGCGCGTACGCCGTGGCTGCGGGCGCTGGCCGTGACCAGTTCGCGGAACACGCCGACGGCGGCGCCCCGGGGCGACTCGCCGCTTTCGGGTTCCAGCAGGTCCAGCAGCTTGTGGATGCGGGCCAGAGTCTGGTTCAGGCGCTCCAGCAGGTGAGTCAGCGACAGGCTGCTGCCGTGCGTGATCGCGCGCCGGCGCAGGCGTTCGATCTGTTCGCTGCACTGCTCCAGCAGTACGCGGGCATGGCGGTCATCCATGCGTGTGTGTTCCGGCTCCTCCAGTGCGCGTCGGTAGTCGCGCACGTACGCCGAGATCTCGCGCTCCTGGGCGACAAAGGCCGAGTTGCGTTCGGCGATGGTCGGGTCCAGCCGCAGCAGTTCCGGCTCCAGCTCTTCCGCGGCGATCCAGATCGACAGCATCTCCAGCGCGTACAGGGCCTCCGCGCGGGCGCGATGCAGTACCCCGGGGTGTTCGTCGGAGAGACAGCCCAGCGCCTGCAGCAGCCGCGACCAGGCGTCGTCCGGCAGATGGGCCACCCAGATCGCGTCGCGCGGGTCGTGAAACACGTGGTAGAGGATGTCCTTCAGGTCCTCGCGGTCCATCGGACGCGGGTTGATACGTTCGTACAGCAGCTCCGCCGCTTCACGGAAAAAGCCCTTGCGCGAAAACAGGCCGATCCCGGTGTACAGCGTCAGGTGGCGCGCGTCTTCCAGTCCGTGCTCCAGGCGCTGGCGCAGGCGGTCGCGCAGGTCGGGCTGTTCGTCCAGGGCCAGGACCAGGGCCTCGATGCGGGCAATGACGGGGGCCACGTTGCGCGCATCATCCGGGCGTAGCCAGTCAACGATCCAGCGCAGGGTGTCGGCCAGATCGAGTTCGGCGCCGGCCACGCGGGCGAGCAGTTGGGGCGCGTCCTGCTTGGGCATGGGCTCCCTCGGGGGTGGTGGGTGTCGTGCCGGCATTATAAGGTGGCGTTCGGCCGTTGTGCCCTGTGTCGCGGGGCCCGTCTTGCGAGCGCAACGTTGAGCTTGGGGCGCTCAGCGTTCACAATACGCCCCTCAATTCTTCCGTGTATGCGCGCGGGGCCTGCGATCCGATCGCGGCCGGGCCGGGCGTGCGCGGCTCCCCGCGCGGGTTCGGGCCACGCCGTGCGGGGCGTCAGGGGTACAGACCCCGGCCCAGAGCGAATCGATGATCCAGCTGCGAACCTACGTCTACATGGATTCCCTCCAGCCGCAGCTGGCGGAATACATGGCTACGGTCTCCCAGGGCTTTCTGCCCGTACCGGGGGACTCCTGCCTGTGGGTGGAGGTTTCGCCGGGGATGGCGGTGCATCGTCTGACCGATGTGGCACTGAAGGCGACCAACGTGCACCTCGCGCAGCAGGTCGTGGAGCGCGAGTTCGGCTCCATGGTGATCCACCACCGCGACCAGAGCGAGGTGCAGGAGGCCGGCCGCGTGCTGCTGTCGCGCCTCGGCGCCAGCCAGGAGGATCGCCAGCCCTGTCGCATCCCGTGGCAGGAGACCATCCGCGGGATGACCCCGGACCACACCGTGCTGATCAACCGCCAGAACCGCCGCGGGAACATGATCCTGCCGGATCAGAGCATGTTCATCCTCGAGGCGGAACCGGCCGGCTACATCATCTATGCCGCGAACCAGGCGCTGAAGGCGGCCAATGTGTCGCTGATCGACGTGCGCGCGGTGGGCGCCTTTGGGCGTCTGACCCTCGCCGGCCGCGAGGGCGACGTGGACGAGGCCGCGCGCGCGGCGATCCACGCGCTGCACAACCCCGCCGGGACCTGAGATGCATCGCGCGCAGCTGCTGGACCTGCTGGCCCGTCACCAGACGACCTTCATCGAGGAGGCCGGCTTCGTCCGCCGTGCGCTGGATTTCGTCAGTGACCACCCGGACTGCTTCAATTGCGACCTGACCCCGGCCCACGTGACTGGTTCGGCCTGGGTGGTCAGCCCGGATCGCGAGCAGGCATTGCTGCTGCTGCATGGCAAGCACTATCGCTGGTTCCAGCCGGGCGGGCACGCCGATGGTCAGGCCGACATCCTGCAGGTGGCCCTGCGCGAAACGCACGAGGAGACCGGGCTAGCCCCGGAACATATCCGCCTGGTCGAGGAGGATGTGTTCGACCTGGATATCCACACGATTCCGGCCAGCCCGAGCTTTCCGATGCACGAACACATCGACGTACGCTTCCTGCTGGAGATCGACGACCGCCTGCCGGTGCCCGGCAGCCACGAGTCGCACGAGATCCTGTGGGTCCCCCTGCAGCATGTCTCCCGCTACAACAACAGCCGTTCCCTCTGGCGCATGGTGGAGAAGACCCGGCGCCTGCGCACCGTCCGCCACATCCATCCGCGCTGAGTGTTTCCGGCGCGGGGTCGCGCGGCGTTCCGGTCGGCGCCAGCTGGCGCTATAGTCGAGCCGATCCCCTGCCCGAACAGGCCTGAGACGATGAGTGTGCTGCGGAGACTGTGTCTGCTGTTGCTGGTCCTTGTCCTGCTCGTGCCTGTATCCGGAGCGGCCGCCGCGGAAACCCGTAGCGTCACGGTCACCGATGCCGCCGGCGTCGATCTCGAAGTCACCGTCTACCCGTCCAGTGGCGATCGCCTCTATCTGTGGCTGCTCCCGCAGCGTGGCGCGCACGCCAATCATGCGCATTTCGGGCGCGAACTGGCGGCCATGGGGATCGAGGTGTGGCAGGTCGACCTGCTGGACGCCCACTTCCTGCCCCGCAGCAACGAGAGCATGCGCAGCCTGGACGGCGTCAGCGTCGCGGCCCTGCTGCGCGCGGCCCATGAACAGACCGGCAAGGAGGTGATGCTGGTCGCCTCGGGCCGGCCCGCGGTCACGGCCCTGCGCGGCATGCGCCAGTGGCAGGCGGATGGCCCCGATACGCCTTACGTGCTCGGGGCGGCGCTGGCGTTCCCCAACCTGATGATCGACACGCCGGTGGCGGGTGCGCCCGCCGAGTTCGTGGAGGTGTTGCAGGCGACCAGCCTGCCGGTGTTCCTGCTCCAGCCATCCCAGGGCGTGTATCGCTGGCACCTGGACGCGATCCTGTCCGATCTGCGCCATGGCGGCAGTGCGGTGTTCGTGCAGATGGTTCCGGGGGTGCGCGATTTCTACTACCTGCGCCGCGAGGAACCCGACCCGGAAGAGGCGGCCGCGACCGCGCGCCTGCCCGCACAGCTGCTGCAGGCGGGGCGGCTGCTCGCCAGCGTGCCGCGTCCGTTGGCGGCCGCGCCCATGCCCGAGACCACGGCGGGTGTCGAGGCCGGGCGGGGCCTGGTCGAACGCGATCAGCATCCGCCGGTTGCCGACTTCACGCTCACCGATCACCGCGGTGACGAGCAGTCGCTGGCGGACTATGCCGGGCAGGTGGTGCTGCTGAATTTCTGGGCCACCTGGTGCCCGCCCTGCGTGCACGAGATCCCGTCGATGAACCGCATGGCCGAGACCCTGGGCGACGGCTTTGCCATCGTGTCGGTCAATTACCAGGAGAGCGCGGAGCACATTGCCGCCTTCATGGACGATGTGCAGGTGGATTTCCCGGTACTGATGGACTTCGACGGCCGCGTGGCCGCCGACTGGCGCGTGTTTGCCTTCCCCAGCTCGTTCATCCTCGGCCGCGACGGCCGTGTGCGCTATTCCGTCAACAGCGCCATCGAGTGGGACGACCCCGACGTCATCCGCCGCGTTCGGGCCCTGATGGACGAGCCCGAGTAGTGGCCTGAGTAGTGGCCCGCCTGGCGGGTGCCGGGTCAGACATGTGCGTTTGTCAGCACTGCGCTATTCGACATTTTCCTCGGGGGCCTCGTCGAGGAGTTCGCGCATCTGCGCGATCACGCCGGGTTCGGTCCATTCGATGGCGCCGAACAGGTAATAGCGCACCTGACCCTGGCGATCGATCACGTAGCTGGTGGGGTAGGCCATCGCGCGCCAGTCGCTCAGCGATGCCTGCTCCGGGTCGAGCAGGATGGTGAAATCCGTCTGCACCTCGTCCTCGATGAAGCGGCGGATGGTGTCCTCGTCCTCGCCCAGATTCACCGCCAGTATGCGGAAGCCCTCGTCGCGCAGTTCGTCCTCCAGTAGCTGCATGGAGGGCATCTCGTGTACGCAGGGCGGGCACCAGCTGGCCCAGAAGTTGATCAGCACGACCTCGCCGCGATAGTCCTCCAGACGATGGGTATCGCCCTGCAGATCGGGGCGTTCCAGCGGCGGGGCCGGCACCGGCTCGTCCAGGGTGCTCAGCTGCGCGTCGCTGCCGCTGGGGGTGCGTACGGTCAGGTCCGTGTCCTCGGCGGCGGCCGCGGCGACCCGCTGGCGGGGCAGGCGCGACAGCATGTCGATGCCGAACAGGATCTCGCGGTGGAAGGTCTCGCGGGCCAGGTACTCGCGCTCGGTCGCGTCCGGGCGGAAAAAGAAGCGGTCGCGAACATCGGGGAGTACCCGGGCCCCCACCGCGCTGCCGCCCTCGGACAGCCCCGCCCGTATCCGCCCGAGCTGCTGGTGCTGGGGCGACTGCGCGGGCTGCAGGATGTACACCGGCAGGTTGGTCAGTCCGACGATGGGCTGCAGCTCGGTCGTTTCGGTGTCCACGCCGGTGTGCAGGAACGGGCTGGCCATCAGCAGGCCGGCCAGGTGCTCCGCCTCCGGGTGGGCCTGCTGCCACTGGTAGAGCCCGGTCAGCAGCCAGGGCAAGGCGCGGTCGTGGCCGAAGGCGAAGACGGCGTGGCCGGTATCGGCATGCGCCGCCTCGATCAGGTCCACCACGGTGGCGGTGGGCATGTCGTCGAAGCTCGATGCCGCCTCCGGCAGGAAATGTCCGGTAAAGGGATCGACCAGCCAGACCTCGACCCCGGTCGCCTGCAGGGCCAGGGCCTGCTCCCGATGCCCGTCGCGCAGTCCGTGTTCGGACGGGAACCACAGCAGCACGACATCGCCATCCGCGCGGTAGCGTTCCACCGGGATCTCGGCCCCGCCGGCCTCGATCGCAACTGCGGCATCGGCCGCCCCGGTGGGGCGGTCATCGTTTTCCTGGGCCTGGGGTGCAAGCGGGAGCCACAGCAGGGCGGTCAGGAGCAGCGGCAGGACAGGCAGACGATTGGGCATGGCAGCGTGGGCATCTGGATTCGAGGGTAGACGCGCTAGAGACCCGAATTGCTCCACGAAGGTTCGGCGCGCCGCCAGTCCCGGTGGCCCGCGATGCCCTTCCGCGCGCTCGGTTGCTGGGGGCGCCTACAGTCCGATCAGTTCGGCATGCAGGCCGGAGGCCGTGACTGTATCCAGCAGCCGGCGGCTGTTGATCCGTGCGGGATCGTATTCCACCACCATCAGATGCGGCCGTTCGTCGTGGCTGGAGGCGGCCATTACGCCGGGGAGTTCGCGCAGGGTGTCCTGGATGCGTTCGCGGGCCGCGTGATCGGTGTCTTCGTCGATGTGGATGGTGACATCCGCCATGTGAGTGCTCATCGCGGGGACCTCCGAAGCTGTGGGCCTTACCTGAATATAGACCCCGTGGGGCAAGACTCGCACCGGTCGCGGAGTGGCGTGGTGTCCAGTCCCGGGCTATATTAGAACGAACGTTCGGTTTGGTGTTCGAGATGACAGAAAACCCGAAGCAGGCAGTATGCGGCGCCGCGCTGCGCAAGCTGGTGCTGGATACCGCGCTCGAGCTTTTCAGCCGTGATGGCTATTTCAATACCTCGATCCACGACATCCGCCGTCAGGCCGGGGTCTCCATCGGTTCGATCTATCACCACTTCGGCAACAAGGAGGCGCTGGCCAAGGCGCTTTACGACGACCTGCTGCAACGCATGGATGCCGGGCTGCGCGAGGTGATGGAACGGGAGCCGGGTTGTCGCGCGCGCTGCGACGGCATCATCGCCTTCCTGTTCCGGGCGGCGCAGGACGACCCCCGCACCATGCGTTTCGTGCTCGAGGCGCGCCACCGCGAATTCCTGCCGCACGAACCGCCAGTGTGCTCCTCGCAGCCCTTCATGCGCATGCGTGAGTGCATCGAGCAGGGCATTGCCACCGGCGAGCTGCGCCCGATCGAGGTGCCGGTCGCCGCCACCGCGGCCTTCGGCGGGACCATCCGGCTGTTGCAGCTGCATCTGGACGGGGTCCTGGAAGCACCCCTGTCGCGCTATCTGGCGTCGATGCAGGAGGCCGCCTGGCGCGCGATCGCGAACGACTCGCCCAACGCCACGAACAACACCACGAACAACACCACCCAGGAGCCTGAACAATGAAAATGCTGGCCGCTGTCTCCCTGTTACTCGCGCTGTCCCTCGCCGCGCTGTCCGCGCACGCCGAGCCCAGCGATGCCCGTGCGCTTGAGGGTGTCGATCAGGGTCGGGTCGTGTTCGACCTGAACAACAACGATCCCGAGCTGCTGGCGCTGTACCTGATGGTGATCCGCGAGACCCACGAGGACCTGACCGCGCAGGGCGTGGAGCCGGACATGATCCTCGCCTTCCGCGGCCGGGCCGTGACCATGGTCAGCGAGGATCGCGAGCGCTTCGAACTGACCGAGTTCGATCATCTGGACGCGATCGAGGAGCACGTGGCCGCGCTGAAGGACAAGGGCGTGCGTATGGAATCCTGCGCCGTGGCCACGCGCCTGTTCGGCGTCGACCACGGCGAGCTGCTGCCCGGTATCGAGCCGGTGCGCAACACCTTTGTCTCCCTGACCGGCTACCAGGCTCAGGGCTACGCGGTGATCCCGATCTATTAAGCGAAGTGCCGATCACCCAGGCGATCACCCGAGCGATCACCCAGGGAGGAAAGCCCCCATGCGAAACCGAATGCTGATCCTGTTGCTCGCCCTGCTGCTGCCGCTTGGCCCTGCATCCACGGCGATCGCCGAAGGCCTGGACAACCGCGAGGCCACCCAGGGCATCGAGACCATGCGCGCCGTCTACGACATGCGCAAGTCCGACCCCAACGTGATGCTGGCCTACCTGCGCGGCATTGCCACCAACCACGAGAACCTGGTGAAGGAGGGTGTGGAGCCGGACCTGCGCATGGTCTTCATCGCCGAGGCAGTCAAGTTCATCACCACCGACCCCGAGCCCGAGATCGCGATGGACCACGGCGACACGCTGGAGGCGATCGCGGAGGCCGTTGAGCGCCTGGACGAGCTGGGCGTGCGCATGGAGGTCTGTGCCGCCGCGACCCGTGCCTACGGCGTCGACAACGACAAGGTACTGGATGCGATCCGGCCGGTGCGCAGTGGCTTCATCGCCGTAATGGGCTACCAGAACCAGGGCTACGCGCTGGTCCCGGTTTACTAGGACGCCCCCAGGCACCACCGCGTCCGCCTCGCGCGGGTGCCTCGCCGCTGCCGGGAAGCAGCGGCCCCTTTCCGCGCAGCCGGGTTCGCATTCCCCGGTTCGACCTTGACCCCGGGCCGGTGGCGCACGCCCGCGCGGCCGTGACTTCGGGCCGGGGGGCAGGCATCATCAGCATATTCTTCCGCTTGCATGTCGTGGCGATCACCGGGTGCGAGCGGCCGTTACCGATGCCCCGGAATCCCCCCATGAACCGCAGTCGAGATCTGCTGGACGGGCTGGCCCACCTGACGGGTATCCGCAATGCACAGCGCCTGGAACAAAGCCTGCTCAAGACGCTGGCGGGCATCTATGCGTCCGCCCGTGTCTGGTCCATCCAGCTGACGGCCGAGGGCCGTCCGCGCAGGCTGCATACCTTCGACCGGACGCGGGACGCGGTGGTCGCCATGGCGTTTGATCACAAGGCCCCGCCGGTCCCCGCCGCACTGCTGGAACAGGCGCTGGATAGCGGCCAGTCGGTGGCGGAGGCGGTCGAGTCGGGACAGCGGGTCACCCTGTTCCCGGTATGCGGCCTGAAGGACTTCAGTATCTGCCTGGCGTTTGCGCTGGATGCCGACGCCGAGCCTCTGGATGCCGTGCTGGTCTCCAGCTTCCTGTCGGTATATCGCAATTTCGTCCAGCTGATCGACGATGCCCAGACCGACGAGCTGACCGGCCTGCTCAACCGCAAGACCTTCGACGAGAACTTCCAGGAGCTGGCCACCCTCGAGCGCGGGCTGGACCACGCCTACTGCGCCGATGACCGCCGCACGGAGCCGGACCCCGACGCAACTCAGGTGTGGCTGGCCGTGATCGATGTCGACGACTTCAAGAAGATCAACGACAGCTTCGGCCATGTCTACGGCGACGAGGTCCTGATCCTGCTGGCCCGCCTGCTGCGCCAGGGCTTTCGCGACAGCGACCTGATCTATCGCTTTGGCGGCGAGGAATTCGTGGTGCTGGCGGAGGTGGCCGGGGCCGAGCAGGCGGTCGCCACCTTCGAGCGCCTGCAGCAGACCGTGGCCAGCCAGGACCTGCCGCGGGTCGGGACCGTCACCACCAGCATCGGGGTGACCCGCGTGCGTCCCTACCAGACCGCAAGTGCGGCGCTGGATCAGGCCGATCAGGCGCTGTACTACGCCAAGGCCAATGGCAAGAATCAGGTCTGCCTGTACGACCAGCTGCTCGCCGAAGGGGCGATCCAGCCCAGCGCGATCCAGACCGGCGAGATCGAACTGTTCTGACCGCGTGCCATCCCGGGCCCGCCGCGAGCAGGGCAGACCGGGTGCCTAACCGCGTGCCAGACGCCGGTTCAGCATGTAGACCGACAGCGGCGCGAACACCAGCGCGATCCCCAGGGCCCAGGCCAGTGACCACAGGGCAGGCTCCAGGGACGGTCCGTCCGCGTTCATCAGGCCGCGTGCGGCATCCGCCAGCAGCGAGACCGGATTGGCCTGGACGAAGCCCTGCATCCAGCCCGGCATGGTCTCCACCGGCACGAAGGCCGAACTGACGAAGGTCACCGGGAACAGCGCGGTAAATCCGAACAGCTGTACGTGTTCCGGGTCGCGTGCGATCACGCCGACCAGCACCATCACCCAGGAAAAGGCCACAGCGAAGGACAGCACCAGCAGGACCATCGCCAGCAGATGCAGCGCGGAGGTGGCCAGCCGGAATCCCAGCAGCCAGCCCACCGCCAGCAGCAGCATGATGCACAGGAGCTGCTTCACCACGTCGGCCAGGATGCGACCCGCGAGCGGCGCCCAGCGCGGGATCGGCAGGGCGCGGAAGCGGTCGAACACCCCGCGGGTCAGATCGGTGTTCAGCCCGTGCCCCACATACACGGTCACGAACAGCATGTTCATCACGATCACGCCCGGCAGCACAAAGGCCAGATAGTTGTCCGGCGAGCCGGCGATGGCCCCGCCAAACACGTACAGAAACAGCACCAGGAACAGGATCGGCTGGATCGAGTAGTCGCCGAGCTCCCAGGGGTTACGGCGCACCTGCACCAGGCTGCGCCAGGCCAGGGCCAGAGTCTGCTGCAGGGCCTTCATGCGGCATCCTCCGCAGCGTTGCCCGCCGGGGCGCCATGCCCGGTCAGAGACAGGAATACATCGTCCAGGCTGGCCCCGCGCAGCCCCATCTCGGCGACATCGATCCCCGCCGCGTCCAGCGCGCGCAGCACCGCTGGCACCAGCGCCGGGTCCGGTGCCGGCACGCTCAGGTGCTCGCCGTCCGCCTGCACCGTCTGCCCGGAGACGCGGGAGACCACCTCGAGCGCGCGCGCTGCGGCCGCCGGATCGATGACGGTGACGTGGAGACTGCGCGCACCCACGCGCGCCTTCAGCTCGGCGGCCGTGCCCGCGGCGATCACGCGGCCCTGATCCAGCACCACGATGGAATCCGCCAGGGCGTCGGCCTCCTCCAGATACTGCGTGGTCAGCAGCACCGTGGTGCCCTCCGCCTGTAGTTGGCGCACCCGCTCCCACAGGTCGCGCCGGGCGCGCGGGTCCAGCCCCGTGGAGGGCTCGTCGAGAAACAGGATGCGCGGGCGCCCCACCAGGCTGGCAGCGAGGTCCAGCCGACGCCGCATGCCCCCGGAGTAGGTCTGGGCGGGGCGCTGCCCCGCGTCGCGCAGATCAAAATCCTCCAGCAATGCATCGGCACGGGCCCGGGCGTCCCGCCGTTTCAGACCCAGCAGGCGACCGATCAGGATCAGGTTCTCGCGCCCGGTCAGCTTTTCGTCGACCGAGGCGTACTGGCCGGTCAGACCGATGATCTCGCGCACCCGCGCGGCCTCCCGGGCCACGTCGAAGCCGCCCACGCGGGCCGTGCCGGCCGTCGGGACGAGCAGCGTGGCCAGCATGCGCACCACCGTGGTCTTGCCCGCGCCGTTGGGGCCGAGCAGCCCCAGGACCTGACCGGAGGGTACCTGCAGGCTCACCCCGTCCACCGCCCGGGTGCCGCCGAAGTCGCGTACCAGGCCCTCTAGTTTGATGGCGTTGTCCAAGGCTTGTCTCCGGTTGGCTGGTCCTCGCTGTGACGATACCGGCCGGCGCCGGTTCCCGATGCCGCCGTCAACCGTCCTGTCGCGCCTTCAGCAGATCGCGGATCTCGGCCAGCAGCTTTTCCTCGCTGGAGGGTGCCGGCGGTTCTGCGGGCTCGGCCTCCTCCTTGTGCTGAAGGCGCGCGATCATCTTGATGGCCGCGAACACCACGGCCGCAATGATCACGAAGTCCACCACGCGTTTGATGAACATCCCGTAATTGATGGTGACCGCGGTTACGCCATTTTCGGCCTCGCGCAGCACGATCACCAGATCGGAGAAGTCGACCCCGCCGATCAGCAGGCCGATCGGCGGCATCACCACATCGGATACCAGCGACGACACGATCTGGCCGAACGCCAGCCCGATGATCACGCCCACGGCCATGTCCACCACATTACCGCGCGCCACAAACTGCTTGAATTCATTCACGATGCCCATGCCCGTCTCCTCCAGTGAGTAACCCTAGAGCTATAGCCCAGCGCGGGGCCGTTGCGCGCAAGGCGGGGCGAAGAGGGTCAGCTTCCGTGTGCGCGCCGTGAGTCGTGCGGCGCCTGGGTGCGCTCGTTCAGACCATAGTCCCGCAGAACCTCGGCCACGCGCAGGCGGTAGTCGGCAAAGATGCCGCCGCGCCCGGCCGCCTGCACCTGACGGTGTTCCTCGAGGTTGCGCCATTCCCGCACCGCGGCCTCGTCCCGCCAGAACGACAGCGACAGCACCTTGCCGGCCGTGCTGAGGCTTTCGAAACGTTCGATGGAGATGAATCCGTCGACGTCCTTCAGGTGTTCGCGCAGGCTCGCTGCCGCATCCAGGTAATCCTGCTTGCGTTCGGCATGCGGTTCCACTTCAAAGATCACGGCAATCATGGCGGTTTCGCTGGCGGTGGGACGAAGGGCCGATTACACCACGCCGAGCACGGGATGGGGATGGCGTGATGAACCCCGGTGCCGGGCAGGCGCACCGCCATTAGGTGCACTGTCACCAGGCGGACTGCCATCCCGAACGCCGCGCAGCGGCGATCCGGGATCTCTGCGTTGGGGCGGGCACGGGCGGTGGGCAGTCCCGACGCGGGAGATCCCGGCTCTGCGCTTCGCTGCGGCCGGGATGATGTGGTGAGGGCGGGTGCGCTGCGCGTCAGGCCGTTTCGGCGTTGCCGGTAGCGGCGGTTTCGCGGCGGATCAGGTAGTCCACGTAGAGGAAGCCGAAGGGCACGACGCCGAGGAACAGTACCAGGAGCCATTTCCACACGGGCCAGCCGCTCAGGTGACTGGCGATCAGAGAGGCTCCGCCGTAGGTCAGGAACAGGACGCCATGGACCCAGCCGGCCCAGGTCACGGCCAGGGGCATATCCGCCCAGGTGCGCAGCGGCATGGCCACGAAGAGCAGGGTAATCAGGGAGATCCCCTCGGCAATACTGATCAGGCGAAAGAGTTTCATCGGGCAGGTCCGGCCGCTGGCAAACGGCGACGAGTCTAGGGAAACAGGGATCAATGTGCACGCCCGCCGCCGGGCCGACGCGATCAGCCCTGGTCGGGTGCCTGCGCGTAGGCCTTTGCCCGCGCCCGGATCTCTTCGAAGAACAGTGCCTCCCACCGTTTGGCGCGCGAGTGGGCTGCCCCGGCATCGGGGTCGGTGTCCAGCCGGGCGTCCGCGGCGGCCTCGGCCTCGTCGAGGATGCGCTTGAAGACCTCGCGGGCGGCCGCGGCGCGCGGATCCACCCCGCGTCGGCGCAGTACGTCCGCCAGCAGGGTGCCGCCCTTCTTCCATTTGGACCACAGACGCATCCGCCACTCCTCCGGTTGTCGCCTCGCGCCGGGCGTGCCGGGGCGGGCGCCGGCCAAGTGTAGCGAACCCGCGGCCCACACGGCGTCTGCTACGGTGGCCAGATCCACAGGATCAGCGGCACCGCGGTTACGATCACCAGCAGCGACAGCGGCAGCCCCATGCGCCAGTAGTCGCGGAACTCGTAGCCGCCCGGTGCCATCACCAGCGCGTTCGACTGGTGCCCGACGGGCGTCAGGAAGGCGCAGGAGGCGCCGATGGCCACCGCCATCAGGAACGGGTCCGGCGCGGCCTCCATCGACCGCGCCAGCGCCAGCCCGACCGGCGCGGCCAGCACCGCTGCGGCGGCGTTGTTGATCACGTTCGACAGCAGCATCACCACGCCCATCAGCAGCGCCAGCATCACGGCAGGGGAGGCGGCCTCGCCCAGCGTGAACAGGCCATCGGCAATCAACCGCGAGCCCCCGGTCGTCTCCAGCGCCTGACCCACCGGCAGCAGTGCGGCCAGCAGCACGATCACCGGCCACTCAATCCCGCGATACACCTCGCTCGGTCCGATCAGCCCGACCAGCACCATCGCCACCGCGGCCCCGACCAGCGCCGGGGCCGCCGGTACCCAGCCCAGCGCGACTGCCCCCAGCGCCAACGCAAACAGGCTGCTGGCCAGGATCACCTTGCGCGGCCGCGTGATGCGCAGCCCGCGCGAGGCCAGCGGCAGGCAGCCAAGCTCGCTCAGGGCGCCCGGCAGTTCCTCCTCTCCGCCCTGCACCAGCAGGATGTCCCCGGCCCGAAATCGTACCTTGTCCAGGCGCTCGCGCAGGCGCACACCCCGGCGCGCCACCGCCAGCACATTCACCGCGTAGCGCTGGCTCAGTTCGAGGGCACTGGCCGTGGCGCCGACCAGGCGCGAGCCGGGCGTTACGATCGCCTCCTCCAGCGCCAGTTCGCCCAGCGCGCTCTCGCGCTTCGCGCCGTTGCCTTCCTGCTCGGTCTGCTCCCGTTCTTCCGCTTCTTCGACCCGTGCCTCCAGCTCCATCCCGGTCCCGTCCAGCAGCGTCTTCAGGCTGTCGGAGTCCGCCCCCACCAGCAGGATGTCGTCCGCGCGCAGCACCTCGTAGATGGCGGGCATCGGTTCGCGGCGGTCCCCGCGCACCAGTCCCACCACGACCACCTCGGCCTCGCCGCGCAGCTCGCGCATCAGCTCGTAGACCGTGCGCCCGACATAGCGGTTGCCCTCCGGCACCCGTACCTCGGTCAGGTAGGCGCTGATCTCGAACAACTCGCTGCTGGCCGTCGCGCGCTTGCGTTGCGGCGTCAGCCGCCAGCCGATCAGCGCGATGAAGATCACGCCGACCACGGTGACCCCCAGCTCCACTGGCAGGAAGTCGAACATCGCAAAAGCGGTGCCCGTCGCCTCCGCGCGGAGGTTGGCCCCGAAAACAGGGGGCCCAAAACAACAGGGCCCTCCGAGGAGGGCCCTGCCGTGATCCTGCGCGGTCGATCAGTTGGAGAAGAAGCGCACGCTCGGGTCGGCCATGTAGGCGCCGACCTCTTCCGGATCGGCGGGGGTGATGCCGTCCAGCAGGTCCGCCTCGGTGTAGTCGGTGTTCGGCAGGAAGATCGCGCAGGTCTCCACCGTGGCACCGTTATTGATCAGGTTCATCAGCAGCTGCTGGGCGTTGCGCCCGGCGGGCTCCATGGTCGGGCCGTCGAAGTCTTCGGTGGCCATGGTGGCGGCCGGGCCGCACAGCAGCACGCGGATCTCCTGACCCTGACGCATGGTCTGGTTCGCCAGCACCATGGACATGAACTGGGTGTGGTCGTCAGCCGAGGTCAGGCTCACGAACAGCTTGTCGGGTTCGGCGGCCTGGGCCGCGCCACTGGCACCGGCAATGGCGAGAACGGCGGAAGCGGCGAGCGTCTTCAGGGTTCGCATGGCATCTCCTTCGGGTCGTCGTGTAAGAAAATAAGAAGATACGCATATACGAATGTATAGGGCAAGGGGGCATGGAAGGAACGCGGTCACAACCTGAAACCGGGCCAGCGGCCAGGGTTGCCTCCTGCTGAGGCCGAAGTTGCACCGGACGGGTGCGTTGTGGCCGCCGGCGGCCCTCCGGAGGTGCGTGGCGCACCGATACCGCGCAGTGGTCAGCGCCGGCGCCTGGCAGCCGGTATGGGGCCGGAACCCGCATGATCCAGCGCGCCAGCCCTTGGTAATGCCCGCGGCGAAGCCGTTTATTCCGCGTTGCGGCGAAATTGGTGCCGAATTTGCTGAGGTACCGGTATGGCGGACTCTCGCGCGATACCAAGGCGTACTGCATGCAACTGACGCAAGTCGATGTCGTCTGGACCCTGATCAGTGCGACCCTCGTTTTGTTGATGCAGCTTGGCTTCCTCTCGCTGGAGGCCGGCGTGACCCGCAGCAAGAACGCCATCAACGTGGCGATGAAGAACGCCACCGACCTGGTGCTGACCCTGCTCGCGTTCTGGGCCGTGGGCTTCGGCCTGATGTTCGGGTCCAGCTTCATGGGCCTGTTCGGCACCGGGTTCTGGCTGCCGGACCTGGCCGAAATGGGCGTGGAGAAGACCGCGTTCTTTGTATTCCAGGCGATGTTCGCCGCGACCGCCGCCACCATCGTCTCCGGTGCCGTCTCCGAGCGCATGTCCTATGTCAGCTACGGCCTGGTCACGCTGGTGGTGGTCGTGGTGATCTACCCGCTGACTGGCCACTGGGCCTGGGGCGGGGTGCTGGTGCCGGGCGACGGCTGGCTGGCGGCGCTCGGCTTTGTCGATTTCGCCGGCGCGACCGTGGTGCACAGCGTTGGCGGCTGGGTCGCGCTGGCCGCGGTGCTGGTGATCGGGCCGCGCATCGGTCGCTTCACCAGTGACGGGGTGCAGCGCATCCCCGCCAGCAACCTGCCGCTGGCGGTGCTGGGCGGGCTGTTCTTCATGCTCGGCTGGATCGGCTTCAACGGGGGCAGCGAGCTGGGCCTGACCGAGCGCGTGCCCGCCATTATCGGCAACACCCTGCTGGCGGCGGCCGCCGGTGCCGTCACCGCCTTCCTGCTGGGGCAGCGCATCCGTGGCGGACATGTCGACAACCTGCTGGTGCCGCTGAACGGGCTGATCGCCGGCCTGGTGGCGATCACCGCGGGTGCGCATGCGGTCTCCACCGGTATGGCGGTGCTGATCGGCGCGGTCGGCGGGGCGGTGATGCTGCTGGCGGACCTGTGGATGATCCGCCGCCGCCTGGATGACAGCGTGGGCGCGGTGCCCGTGCATCTGGCCGCGGGTATCTGGGGCACGCTGGCGGTGGGCCTGTTCGGGCAGCCGGAGCAACTGGGCACCGGCCTGGGCCGGGTGGAGCAGGTCGGGGTGCAGGTGCTCGGGATTGCTGCGATCGGCGCCACCACCTTCCTGCTCGCCTGGCTGATCCTGCGCGGCATCGACCGCTGGCGGCCGCTGCGGGTCAGCGCCGAGGACGAAAAGATCGGGCTCAACGTCAGCGAGCACGGGGCACGTACCGATCTGATCGACCTGCTGGGTGCGATGGAACGTCAGGCCAGCGATACCGACCTGTCGCGGCGCGTGCCGGTGGAGCCGTTTACCGAGGTCGGCCTGATCGCGCGGCGCTACAACGACGTGATGGCGGCCCTGGAGAGCGCGGTCAACCGCACCCGCACCATGTTCCGCGACATGAACGAGGGCATCGTCACCTTCGACCCCGCCGGGCAGGTGATCAGCCTGAACCCCGGCGCGGAGAAGCTGCTGGCGATCGACGAGAAGGGCGTGAGTGGCCGGCCGCTGGACGAGCTGCTGCAGCCACTGCTGGGCCAGCGTATGGCGCGGGGTATCCAGCAACGGCTGCAGGCCGGCGGGGTCGAGGAAGTCACCGGGCAGGTCGATGGCGAGAAGCGTTGCCTGGAGCTGCACGCCTCGCCCAGTACCGATGCCGGTCAGTCGTTCTACACCGCGGTGGTGCGCGATATTACCGAACGCCGTCAGGTGCAGGACCAGCTGGACCGCGAGCGTGAACTGGCCCAGGTGACACTGGAATCCATCGTGGATGCGGTCATCGCCACCGATGCCAGCGGCCGGGTGCGCTTCATTAATGCCAGTGCCGCCGACCTGAGCCGGCGCCCGGCCGAGGCGGCGGAGGGCGTACCGCTGTGCCAGCTGTTCCGCTTTGCGGAGCCCTCCACCCGCGAGGACTGCGAGGCGGTCATCGCCTCGTTGCTGCGCGAGCGCCGCGTGCAGAACAGCTCCACCACCTGGAACCTGGTCGATGCCGCCGGCGAGAGCCGGGTCGTGCAGTACACCGCCGCGCCGATCCTGGACCGCGAGGAGAACATGAAGGGCGGCATCCTGGTGCTGCACGACGTGACCGAGGCACAGGTCATGGAGCGCCAGCTGTCGTGGCAGGCCACGCACGATGCGCTGACCGGGCTGCTCAACCGCCGCGAGTTCGAGGCGCGGCTGGCGGAGATGCTGGCCGGCGCGCGGGATCAGCAGCGCCGTCACGTGCTCTGCTATATCGACCTCGACCAGTTCAAGGTGGTCAACGATACCTGCGGCCACCTCGCCGGCGACGAACTGCTGCGCCAGATCAGCCGCGTGATCGGCGCCTGTCTGCGCGAGAGCGACACCTTCGCGCGTCTGGGCGGCGACGAGTTCGGCGTGATCCTGCGCGACTGCCCGGTCAGCGCCGGCCAGAAGGTGGCGGAAAAGATCCGCGAGCAGGTGCACCGCTTCCGCTTCCCGTGGAAGGGCCGCCACTTTGCGCTCGGCAGCTCCATCGGCCTGGTCGCGCTGGAGGCCGGCTGCAGCGACCTGGCCGAGGTGCTCGGACAGGCCGATGCCGCCTGCTACGTGGCCAAGGAGCACGGGCGCAACCGCGTGCACCTGTTCGAGCCCGACGACAAGGACCTGGCCGAGCGGCAGGGCCAGATGCAGTGGGCCGCGCGCATCCGCAGCGCGCTCGACCGCGACCGCCTGCGGCTGTATTTCCAGCCCATCGTGCCGGCGGCGGACCCGACCGCGCCCGCGGTGCACCACGAGATCCTGGTGCGCCTGCTCGACGACGAGGACAACCTGGTGCCGCCCAGCGCCTTCATCCCGGCCGCGGAGCGCTACGGCATGATGCCGGAGGTGGATCGCTGGGTGCTGCGCAACACGCTCGCCTGGATGGGCGACATGCAGCGCGCCGACCCGGAGCACGCGACCATCTGCGCCATCAACCTGTCCGGTGCCAGCCTGGGGGATACGGCCCTGCTGGCGGAGATTCAGGGGCTCCTGGAACAGCACCAGGTCCCCGGCAGTTCGGTCTGTTTCGAGATCACCGAGACCAGCGCGATCGGCAGCTTCGACGCTGCCCAGCATTTCATCGAGACGCTATCCACCAACGGCTGCCGGTTCTCGCTGGATGACTTCGGCTCGGGGCTGTCGTCGTTCGGCTACCTGCGCAACCTGCCGGTGCACTACGTAAAGATCGACGGCGTGTTCGTGCGCGAGATCGCGAACAACCCGACCGACGAGGCCATGGTCCGATCCATCCACGCCATCGCCCACACCATGGGCCTGCAGACCATCGCCGAGTTCGTAGAGGACGCCGCGTCCATCGAACGCCTCGCCGCCATCGGCATCGACTACGTGCAGGGCTACTACATCGACCGCCCGCGCCCGCTGGAGCAGCTGGGCGGGGTGAAGTGCATGCCGCGTTAGCGGATCGTTCGGACCGGGGCAAAGCGGCCAAACCGGGCAATTTGGCCGACAAAGTGTTGGATTGTCCCGCCTGTTCGGCGCCGTTTGCGGGGTGGATGGCGCGCAAAGCCAGGCCGTGGGGCGCGCGCGGGGTTCTGGCGCGGTTTCTGCAACGGGACTGGTTGGGCCGGCGCAAGCCGGAGTCGCATGAAACCCAACTGTCGGGAGTCCATTCGCATGAAACCATCACGTCGCACGAAACCATCACGCGTGTTCCTGGCGGGGCTTGTGGCCTCGCTGGCGATGGCCGGTAGCGTTACCCAGGCCTTTGCCGCCAATGACGAGATCACCCGTGGCCAGCTGATGGCCGCCTCCTGCAAGGCCTGCCACAACGCCGCATCCGCGGAACAGGGCGTGACGGATCTGAGCCGTCTGCCCGCGGATGTTATCCGCAGTCAGATGCGCGCCTTCCGCGATGGCGAGCGCGACGCAACCATCATGGATCGCCATGCCCGGGGCTACACCGACGCCGAGATCGAGGCGATGTCGGTGTATTTCGCGCGCTTCTGATCACGGGAGAACAATAAAATGAAAAATCTTACGCGACGTCACTTCATCAAGGCCTTCGGGATCACCGGTGCGGCCGCCCTCACCGGTATTGGCTGTGCCCCGCGTGCCGCGCGCGACAGCGCCGCGGCGCATGTGGTCGTGGTCGGTGGCGGCACCGGCGGTGCCACCGCGGCGCGCTACCTGAAGCGTTTTTCGCCGGATATGGCCGTCACCCTGATCGAGCCCAATACCACCTACGTCACCTGCTACGGCAGCAACTGGGTGCTGGGCGGGTTCGAGAGCATCGATGCGATCACCCATGGCTACGACAACCTGCGCGAGCGCGACGGCGTCGACGTGATTCACGACCGTGTGGTTGGCGTGGATGCGGAGACGCGCTCGGTGCGCCTGCAGGGCGGCGACAGCCTGCAGTACGACAAGCTGGTGCTGTCGCCGGGGATCGACTTCAAGTACGAGGACATGCCTGGCATCGAGGAGGCGGATGCGCAGAAGGTCCCCCATGCCTGGAAGGCCGGCGCGCAGACCGAGCTGCTGCGCGCACAGCTGGAGGCCATGCCCAACGGCGGTGTCTACGTGATGGTTGCGCCGCCGAACCCGTATCGCTGTCCACCGGGGCCGTACGAGCGCGTCTCGATGGTGGCGCACTACCTCAAGGCCCACAAGCCGCGTTCCAAGATCATCGTGCTCGACCCCAAGGACAACTTCGCCAAGCAGGGCCTGTTCGAGGAGGGCTGGGCGGAACACTACGGCGACATGATCGAGTGGCGCGGCGGCTCCAACGGCGGTCGCGTCGAGGAGATCGACGTCAGCGGGATGTTCGCCCATGCGGATGGTGGCCAGGAGCGTGTCCACGCGGACGTGATGAACTTCGTCCCCGCACAGAAGGCCGGCCAGATCGCCCACGATGCCGGGCTCACCAATGACGCCGGTTGGGTGCCGGTCGACCAGCTCACCTTCAAGTCGGTGCGCGACGACCACATCTACGTGGTGGGCGACGCCGCCGTGGCCGGCGCCATGCCCAAGTCCGGCCACGCCGCCAACAACCAGGGCAAGATCGTGGCCGCCGCCATCCTGCGCGAACTGTCCGGGCAGGAGCCGCTGACGCCGTCCTCGGCCAGTACCTGCTACGGGCTGATCACGCCGGACTACGGCATCAGCATTGCCGCCGTGTACCAGTACCAGAACGGGGCGCAGGCAGCTGTGGAGGGCTCCCTGGGTGTCAGCCCCATCGGCGAGTCCGCCGGCTTCCGCATGCGCGAGGCCGAACACACCCGGGCCTGGTATGCCGGGATCACGCAGGACATCTGGGGCTAGACCGGCCCCAGCACCCGCCCCACCAGCGGCGCCTGCGGGCGCCGTTTTTCTGTCGGCCGCAGTCCAGCGCTGTCCGCAACGGGCGAGAATCCTTACTGATGGTTCTCCACCGCCCGCTGCAGCATCCCCGAGAAATCGGGCAGCCCAAGATCGGGCATCCAGCCGCCGGCCTCCGCCCAGGTCCACAGGCCCACCAGCAGGAACAGGCCGGAGGCCACAAAACGCAGGGGTGCGGCCGGGATGCTGTCGGCAAAGCGCTTGCCCAGGATCAGCGCCGGGGTGGTGATCAGCAGAATGCCGACCGTGGCGCCCAGCACCACCGGCAGCAGCGCACCGGAGGCCCCGGCCAGGGTGACTACGGCCAGCTGGGTCTTGTCCAGCATCTCGAACACGAAGAAGGCGATCGCCGCCGCGAAAAAGGCGCTGCGGGCGCGGGTGTCCTTGTCGAACTCCTCGTCGTCCTCCGGGATCAGCACCCAGATCGCCATCGCCAGGAACGCAGCCCCGACCACCCACAGATGCCAGTCGGTCGCGATCACCGCGAACAGCCAGATCCCGGCCACCGCGGACAACAGTTGATTCAGAAACAGACCCGTGGCCATGCCCCAGAACACGGCCCAGGCGCTGCGACAGCGCATCCCGAACAGGGCAGCCAGGAACATCGAGCGGTCGCCGATCTCCGCGATCGCAACAGCCACAATAGAAAGCAGGAACAGTTCCATAAAGATCATCCGGGGCGAGCGGCACGACAAAACCGGTGACACCGACATCGCCGCCCGCCCACGGGCCGGGCCCGCCGCAAGGCAGGCCGGATATCGGTGCCACAGGTCTTGTCAGGCCCGGCGCTGGACAGGCGCCAGAGCGCCTGTGCACGGGCTGCACACGCCATGGCCATGCGGCCAAGTATGTTGACGTGTGCCTTCGACCAGGGCGGCCGAAGCGACTACTCCCCTGAGGGTGCGCGCATGATAGCCAAGCCCCGCGAACCTGTCCATCCGCGCAGCGCCGGCCCGGCCCCTGGCCCCCTTATCCGCGACACGCGGGCGGAGACATGGCAGCGGCCGTGTCTTTTGCAATCGGCCGAGGTTTCCAGAACCATAAACCCTCGCGTGACGCCCCACTCGAAAGGAACCCGCATGGCCGACGAAAACAACGATGCAAAGCTGGAAATCAGCGTGGGCGCCGCGCGCGAGCTGGTCGATATCGGCCTGGCCGTACTGCTGGACATCCGGCAGCCCTTCGAGCTGGAACTGGAAGGCGCCGTGGAAGACGCGGTTTCGGTCCCGCTGTTCCGCCTGAAACAACTGCTCGGGCGCGAACTGACGGCAGACGAACAGGAACTGCTGGACGCCGACGAGCCGGACGAACGCGACTTCCAGCACTTTCTGTCCCTGATCAACCGCCACCACGTCACCCAGGACCAGATCCTGCTGTGCCTGTGCAACAGCGGCCGCCGCAGCCTGCGGGCCGCGCAGCTACTGCGCGACCTGGGCTACGCCCGCAGCCTCTCCGTACGCGAAGGCTTCCGCGGCTGGACCACCCCGAACACAGCACCGTAATCCCCCCGGCCCGACGCCCGCCGCGTCCTTTTTCCGGCGTCTTTTACGCCGGAAACTGGCTGTCTAAGCGCCTGTGGTGCCTCGTAATAGGAGGCTAGCTGTGATCTCTCAATAGGTTGTCCACGGGACGACTCCGAAGGATGCTGAGTTTGCGGACTTAGCCATTCCCAAGGAGGACGCCCCGTGAACCTTCATCAAAATGCCTTAATGGGCCCCCGCGGTCGAGAGCGGATGGCTCGTCTGGTCGTGGATCACGGCCTGAGCCTTCGTGCAGCGGCCCGCGCCTTTGACGTGGATCCGAAGACCGTGCAGCGCTGGGTCCAGCGGTTCCAGGAGGCGGGCCGTTCGGGTCTTGTGGATCGTTCGTCCCGGCCGCGGCGCCAACCGCGGCGAACCCCGCAACGGATCCAGCGCCAAGTGGTCGCCTTGCGGCGCCAGCGCTGGACCATGGATCGGATCGCCACCTTCACCCGAATCTCGAGAGCCAGCGTCAGCCGCATCCTGCGGCGCGAGGGACTGAACCGCCTGAGCGCACTGGAGCCGGTTGAGCCACCCCGGCGCTACGAGCACGAACACCCCGGTGATCTGCTCCATCTGGATATCAAGAAGCTGGCACGCTTCCGTCATCCGGGCCACCGCGTGACCGGCGTCCGCGCCAAGAACTCGATCGGCGCGGGCTACGAGTACGTGCATGTCGCCATCGATGACCGCTCGCGCATCGCCTACAGCGAGATCCATCCCGCCGAGCGAGCCCAGGACGCGATCGCGCATCTCGAAGCGGCTGTGCGCTACTACGCCACCCTGGGGATCACCATCCGGCGGGTCCTGACCGACAACGGGCCCTGCTACCACGCCCGGGCGTTCAGCCAGGCCTGCCGCCGACTGGGCATCCGCCATCGTCGCACCCGGCCCTATACGCCGCGAACCAATGGCAAGGCCGAGCGCTTCATCCAGACCGCCCTGCGCGAGTGGGCCTATGCCTTCGCCTACGCCACGTCAGAGGAACGCAACCGCCATCTGCCCCGGTGGATCCACGACTACAACTGGCACCGCCCACACGGTAGCCTGAACAAACAGCCACCCATCAGCGTCCTCGGTCTACCTGAGGACAACCTTGTGAGACTCCACAGCTAGCGCTTAACATTCATCGGCTTATCGAGGCCCGACCTCGTTCTCCTCGTTCCATGCGGTCATCCCGGCCGGAGCGAAGCGGAGAGCCGGGATCTCCAACGTCAGGATCGGCCCCCCGATGTCCGAGATCCCGGATAACCGCTGCGCGGTTTCCGGGATGACCAACGACTCGGAAACGTAGTCCTCACCCCCAACGCCACGATAGCTGTCGAAATCGCGCCGGAAGATGGGTGTCCTCTTAGCTTGCGCGTTCACTCCGATCGGCGCCTCCGGGCGCCGAGTTCCTTTCCGGCCACGCCCGCCAATGATGGGGGGTCCTCTTCTTCGCATCCCGACGCTAGACAATAAATCTGTCCTCATTTTTCTCCAGCAGTTGTTGCATTTTTTGCAACAACTGAATCTCGTTCTAACCCGCGTAAGTGAAGACGACCGCTGGCACTGCGCCGACACCATTCCACCCTGCCGATCCTGGTCACGGGCCTGCTACCACTCATTTAGTGGATGATCTTGCCGCTCCTATTGATCTGGTTCGTCTGCCGCCAGGTGAGGGGGCGGCTGGCCTTGAAGAACGAGTAGCTACAGCATCAAGAAGATGGGTGTCCCCTTCTTTTCGCGATTAAATCAGCGTCTCCCTGAGGCGAGTTGTTACCGCTTTTTCGTAACACGGACAGTTCGAGCGGGCCGTGCAGCGGCTTTCCAACCCCGGAACCAACCGGGTACGGGAGCCCACTTTCTGCCTCAATATACCCCCGCCGCACGTAATATTGGATAAGCTCCTTTCGGGCGGCTATGACTACCAGAACAAATTCCTCCACACTCTCCGCTTGGCTAGCCCACTCTTCCGCTTGAGCAAGCAAAGCCGCCCCTATACCCTTTGTTTGCATTCTTGGCGAGACAGCAAGCATACCGATGTGGGCCTCTGTGCCTTTCACGTCCACCTGCACGCAACCGACAATTCGCTCAGCCTCTAATGCGAGAAGAATGGTCGCTTTTTCCAACGCTTCCCGGATTTGCACTGGGCTGATTCTCTGGCCTTCAACCAAAAGCGATTCATGCGTCCAACCTTGCTCTTTATCACTGGGCCGGTACGCGGAATTCACAAGCCGCGCGATATCCTTCGCATCGTCTGGTGTCGCCGTCCGATAGACCAACTCGACCATGACCTTCTCCGCAGCTTTAATAGTGACTAGGTAGATTGGATGGACGTGCCCACAATATCCCTTGAGCGATCGGGCGGTGACACCGTATGGCCGTTTGCCCTCCCGTCGGTTGGCCATTTTTGCCCACGAAACTGCACGTCTAAGGCTCTATGTGGGCGAGGCGAGTGCATTAACGTCCGTTGTTTCAGCCGCTTATCGAGGTCCGACCCCGTAATTGTTTTTCCGTCGCGCAGCCGGCCTCTTTCCAGAGCACATCATCGATATTACGGAAGGTTTGCTCGAACATTCAGTCACCCGTTCTCCTTGGACGCCGCATTATCCCTTCGCGCGCAGGTCAGGAGAAAGGTGGGCGCCACTTCCCTGGCGTACTTCCTGCGGTGCTAAGCGGCAGGTTGCCCGCCGCCGCCAGGACCATCGAACCGCACCGGGCGCACGGTGTCCAGCTTCACGCCCTTTCGTGCACACCAGAGCTCGTGCCGGCCCTGCATGGCCAGCCAGCTTTCCGGCAAACGGCCATGGGTGTCCACTTCGCTTGGGCTTTTCGACCCAAAAATTGGCCGTTTAAGCGCCTTCCGAGCGGTAAGAGAGGGAGTAATCCCTTTAGATTCCGGGACCTATAGAGGTCCGACCCCGTTTTGTTGCTGACCCGGCGCATCGACCAGCGCCTGCCGGATTTCCGCCCGGTGTTCGAGGAGGCCGCTGACGAGTACGAACTGCCCGCCGACCTGCTGGCCGCGCTGGCCTACCAGGAGTCGCACTGGGATCCGCTGGCGCGCAGTCCCACCGGGGTGCGCGGGATGATGATGCTGACCCAGCGCACCGCGCAGGAGCTCGGGATCGAGGATCGCCTGGATCCGGAGCAGAGCATTCGTGGCGGCGCGCGCTACCTGCGCCAGATGCACGAGCGCCTGGACGCAGACATCCCGGAACCGGACCGTACCTATCTCGCGCTGGCCAGCTACAACATCGGCCGCGGGCATCTGCTGGACGCGCGGCGCCTGGCGAGAGAACTGGACCGCGATCCAGACCGCTGGGCGGACATGCGCGAAGTGCTGCCGTTGCTGACCGAGGAACGCTATTACCGCGATCTGCGGTTCGGCTACGCCCGCGGTTACCAGCCGGTGTACTACGTGCAGCGCATCCGCAACTACCGCGCCGTCATCCGGCCCGTCTTCGTGGGGGACGAGGTCGCCGCGGACGGGCCGACGCCGTCTATCCTCTCGCGGCTGCTGTCGGACTGAGCGGGCCGCCGGTCAATGGAAACAAGGTGGGTGTCCTCTTCTTCCTCCTAACCAGCCGGTGTACTACGTCCAGCGCATCCGCAACTACCGTGCCGTGATCCGGCCCGCCTTCGTGGGGGACGAGGTCGCCGTGGACAGGCTGGCGCCGTCTATCTTCTCGTGGCTGCTGTCGGACTGAGCGGGCCGCCGGTCAATGGAAACAAGGTGGGTGTCCTCTTCTTCCGTCCTCTTAGCTTGGACTTTTCGGCCCGAAAATTGGCCGTTTAAGCGCTTATGGCCCCCCGGGAGAGGGCGCGTGCCCTTTACATTCAGCGGCTTATCGAGGTCCGACCCCGTAGGGTCGTAGGGAATAAGGATGTCCGTTCGGCGGGGTCTCGACCAAGAACGAAGCGCGCAGAAAGTGGGTGTCCTCTTCCTCCGTTTCGGCCCTTTTTAGGCCGGAAATTGGCCGTTTAAGCGCCTGTGTTGCCTCGTACTAGGAGGCTAACGCTCTATATTCCGCGATTTATCGAGGTCCGACCCCGTTTTGCACTTGCTCTACTCGCAAGCGGAAAAGCTGGTCTGCGTTGACGCTTTTGTTGGGCCAGTTACCTCCATGATCGTTCCGTTTTCAATGCAAGGATGTACGTTCGAAACGCAGGGTGAACTTCCCATTTAGCGCTCTGCATCTCATTCCACCTTGAGGGCTGAACAAAATGAGGGTCATCCAAGAAGGTAATATGTGTGCTGGTCTAATTTTCGTGGACACCTCGATCGGTGGAATGATTGGGATCTGATCGAGGAGACGATATGGGACGCAGGAATTTTGATCCGGAGTACAAGCTTCGGGTGGCCCGGATGGTGGTGGATGAGGGCCAGAGTGTGCCGCAAGTGGTGCGGGACACCGGGGTGGGCGAGACGGCCGTTCGGCGCTGGGTCGAGCAACTCAAGGCGGATCGTGCCGGGGAGGCCGGCGATGGCCGGCCTTTGACGCCGGAGCAGCGACGGATCCGGGAGCTGGA
>NZ_KB898040.1 GCF_000377345.1 Thioalkalivibrio sp. ALJ16
AACGGCGACGGCTTCATCAATGCCGACGAGGTGGATGAAGACGGCAACGTGGCGGTGACCATCGACCTGACTGACACCAACGCCGAGGCCGATGACATCCTGACGGTCAACGGTAACGAGATCACGCTGACCGAGGACCACATTAACGCCGGCCAAGTCGTGACTGCGGTGGCCGCCCCGGACGAGGGCGAGACCCTCGAGGTTGTGGCCACGATCACCGATGCTGCGGGCAACACCTCTGACGAGGGCACGGCGAGCGCCGAGGTCGACACCACCGCGCCGGATATCACCAACCTTAATGAGACGGGTGACGTCACGGTCGATGAATCCTTCCTTGAGGGAGGGACGCAGGCGGGTGAAGGTTCAATCGTGGATCAGAATTGGTTCGGGGTGAGTTCGGCGTCTGGAATCGCGTCGGTGGCGTTTGCTGGCACTTTGCATTCCGGCACCGCTACCGAGGATGGAGATTTCGTTACTGTTAGCTGGGCGGATCTGCAAAATATCGATTCCGAGTCGCCGGTGGAGATCGACACAGCAGAAGGCAACGTGCTCCGGCTGACCGACTTCGACGCCGACACCGGGCGTGTCGATTACGAGTTTGAATTGCGGACTACGTTCGCACATCCGGAAGATGAAGATGTCGCGCGCAATCTGTTGGACAAGGCGGGAATCGAGATAATCGTGACCGACAACGCCGGCAACAGTTCGAACAGCGCGATCAATGTGGTCGTGATCGACGATGCGCCTACCCTCGAAGACGCATGGAATGGTGTCTTAAACCTTTCCGCAGGCGCCACGTTGACGGCCGATTCCGGATTGCGCATCGGGGCAGATGCCGATGGCGCGAAGGTGACGTCGCTCCACATTAACGAGGCTTCCGTTGATACGGTCGATGGCAAGAATTACGTACTCGTCGAGTCCAGCGTTACCGGAGAGATGACTAACTTGACGTCTGGCGGCGAACATGTCTGGTACGAATCTAACGGGGGTACGCTGACGGCTTATGCCGGGGATCAAACGGTCTTTACGGTTTCTCTGGATGTGGCAACCGGGGCCTACAGCGTTTCTCTCGAGCAATCCCTGGATCCTATAAATGAAAGCTTGGGATTTTTTCAGCCTGTAAGGGGGGGGAATACAGGCTCTGTAATTGAAAATGATAATGCGAATCTGGCGATTCGATTTACTGCAGAAGATGAAGATGGTGAGAGGTCCGTTAACTTCTCGGCGAACTCTTTTGGCGTCGGGTCCGGCCCGCGGATCGGTCAAGGTCAAACGTTGAAGGCCGAGTTTTTCGAAAGTGGCAGCACAACTGATCGGAAGGTATTGAACTCCCTTGAGATTGAGCCTTGGGGGCGTCGGAAGGCGGTGCAAAGGTCGAGTGGTCCGCTTTCCTCGATGGGGAGCTGGTTGGGTCTGGCTCTGGAACCTTTGTTGGTGGGGTCGGTTCGTTTGACGAGGTGCATGTTTCGCCCGCTTCGGATTCGGATGATTTTGGCGTCGGGCGATTCAGTGATCTTACGGGTGAGGCGTACGGTTTTAGTATCCCGTTTGAGTTTGATGCTGTCGATGGTGATGGTGATCCTCTGGGGAGCGATGGTGGCGCGACTACCGGGGCGTTCGAGCTGAGTTTCAGTGCTGATAATGTGTTCGAGGGTTCGGCGGGTAACGACGTGATCATCGGTACGGATGAGGATGACATTCTGGTCGGTGGGGCAGGAGACGACATTCTGACCGGGGGTGAGGGAGACGATATCTTCCGGTGGAATGATGGGGACCAGGGTGAAGCGGGGTCGCCGGCCAGGGATGTGGTGACCGACTTTGGTAATGGTCAGAACGTGCTGGATGTCTCCGACCTTCTGGATGACGCGACCGAGACCAGCTTGTCTGGCTTTATCATTGCGAAAGAAGATGGTGACGATACGGTCCTTTACATCAGTTCGGCTGGTGAGTTGGGTGGTGATGAGGCCAAGGCTGATCAGACGATTCGTCTGGAAGGGAAGTCGTTCAGTGATTTCGGGGGCGCGTCGGCGTCTCAGGACGTCATCAATTACTTGTTGAATAACGATCAGTTGAAGATCGATCAGTAAGGGAAACACTGATCAATGGCCCTGCGTCCGGCTTCATGTCCCGCCGCCGCGTTTTTGGAAGGACATTGGGCCACGGCGGCCTGTTTTACCCCCTGTAACCGCCGTTTTTGGCGGTTACAGGGGTGATTCCCAGTCCTGCGAACACACTACCCCTGCGGCAGGAGCCCCCATCGTCGCGCACGGTAGAGGTTCGCCAGGGCGAACAGGCTGTGCAGCTGCGCGGTGTTCTTCTTGAGGCCCGCGGTGTTCTTCTTGAGGCCCCGGTAACGCACCTTGCGATACCCGAAGAGGTTCTTCACCACATGGAACGGATGCTCCACGATCGAACGCAGCTGGGCCTTGTGCCGTTCATTGGCGCGGACCTGGTCGCGCGCTGGACCTTCCAGCATCGCGCGCACCTTCGCGCGCTTGCGCGCGATGTGCAGATCCGGGCGATGCCCTTCCAGCCGCTTCTCCGCGCCGATGTAGCCGGCATCACCATGCAGGCTCTGTTCCTCACCGTGGAGCAGTTCCGTCACCTGCGACACGTCCGAGACGTTCGCGGCCGTCCCCTTCACGGTATGAACCAGGCCGGTGACAACATCGGCCCCGATATGCGCCTTCATCCCGAAGTACCACTGGTTGCCCTTCTTGGCCTGGTGCATCTCTGGATCGCGGGCCTTCTCCCGGTTCTTCGTGGAAGGCGGGGCCGCGATCAGGGTGGCATCCACCACCGTGCCCTCACGCAGCAGCAGGCCCCGCTGCTGCAGATGGGCGTTGATCCGGTCGAAGATCACCTGGGTGAGGTTGTGCTGCTCCAGCAGCCGGCGGAACTGCAGCAGGGTCGTGGCATCCGGCGCCTCTTCCCGGCTCAGGTCGATCCCGACAAAGCGACGAATCGCCTGGCTGTCGTACACCGCGTCCTCGATCCCTTCATCCGACAGGTTGAAGCACTGCTGCGCCACGTACATCCGAAGCATCCGCTCCAGTCCGATCGGCGGACGGCCACGCTTCCCCTTCGGGTAGTGCGGCTCGATCGCCTCCACCAGCGCCGCCCAGGGCGTGATCGCGTCGATCTCCCCCAGAAACCGGTCGCGCCGCGTCTGCTTGCGCTTGGCGGAGTACTCGAGATCGGAAAAACTGCGCTGAGACATCGGCCATCACCTCGGGCGGAACACTTGGCGTCATTATCCCAAACCCGCTCACCGGGCGGGAACGGCGGCGGATTAAATCAGTGTTTCCTAAGAGGGCGTGTGGAAAGCCCCGCCGGTGTGAATTGGCGGGGCTTTCTTGTGTCTGAGGGTGTAGGCTGAGGGTAGGGTGTCGTACCGGTCCGGAGGCCGCGCATGTATGTGAGAAGGGACGCAGACGGCAGGATCGATCTGGTGAGTCGGGAGGCGACTGGTGCTTGCACGGAATTCGTGGCAGCCCATGCCCCTGACCTGCAGGAGTTTCTGTCTGGGAAGGAGCCTGAACCGGCGCCCGCGGCATTGCAGGCGTCGGATCTCGAACTGATCCGGGTGCTGGAGGACCTGGTGGAGGTGCTGACCGACAAGGGTGTGATTCGGTTTACGGACCTCCCGGATGCGGCGCAGCGGAAGCTGCTGGGGCGAAAGGATCTCCGGGCGTCTGCGCAGCGTCTGAATCTGGTGGAAGATGATGACGGGCTTCTGTAGAGACGGACTTTATCTGCGTGTGTCACGTGGGATGGGGTGCTGTGGCTGTGTGGCCAGGCGCGGCATTGAGGTTGGTGTGAGTATGGGCGCGTAGGCGCCTGTTGGAGCGTGTCCGGTGGGCCTGAAGCGGGTAGGGATTCGATGGCAGTGAATACGGTAGTGGCCACCGTCCAGGCATTGACCGGGACGGTGATTGCGAGGGATGCAGACGGCAGTTCCAGGGTGCTCGCGGTCGGCGATCCGGTGTATGCGGGAGATGAGCTGATTCCTCTGCAGGGGGCTTCGGTCGATCTGCAGGCTATGGATGGGGGTGCCTTGTCGCTCGGGGAGGGCCAGCAGGCCCTGGTGGGTGAAGTTCTCGCGGATAGCGGCCGCGCGGACAACCCTGAGATTCCAACGGCGGAAGAGGTGATTGCGGCCCTGGAGCGCGGCGAATCACTGGATGCGTTGATTGCGCCACCCGCGGCCGGTCTCGAGGGTGGTGATAGCGAAGGCGGCGGGTTTGTGCGTGTCGCGCGAATTAGCGAGCCGGTGGAGCCGATTAATTACACCTTCCCGGAGAATGTGTTTGGTCGCCCCGATGCGCTGGGCGAGACCGTGGCGGTGCCCGGAGGGGAAACCCCGGGCACGGTTATGCCTCCCGGCCAGCCGCCTGCAGAGCCACCGGTTGAGCCGCCACCCCCGGTGACGGCCAACCCGACGCTTGTGGTGTCCGTATCCGTGGCAGCCGGATATGGGTATGCAGACGCGAACGATGCGGCTGCGGGTGATGTGGTCTTCGAGGTCTCCGATACCCTGAATCTGGATGGGCTGGACCCTGCCCTGGCCAGCGCAATCGTCTACAGCATTGTCGGCGGGGATACGGCCTATCTGGAGTTCGCTCAGGATGGGGCGGGCAACTGGGTGGTGGTGCTGACAGAGGCGGGAGCGGCCGCAATCCGCGCGGGTCTGGTGGACGATAACCAGTTGAACGTGACCGTGGAGGGCACGATTGAACTGGTGGAGCTTCCCGATCTTGTGGATACCGGCAGCGCTTTTGCGCCGGTGCCCGAGCCGGGTGGCGAAGAACCGCCCGAGCCCATGCCGGATCTGTTTGCCTCGGCTCATGTGGTCGGCGGCAGTGATGTGCAGGGGACGATGGCGAATGCGGACAGCCTGAAGTCGACGGGTGCGCAGAGTGCTGCGGTATCACATCAGGACGGGTTCTTTGCGATCGACCATCAGTCGGCATCGGATGATCCGAACGCGATCGAGTTTGGCGAGGCCCTGCTGTTTACGCTGGTCAGCCCCATCGATACCGCGGTGTTCCAGATTGAAGGTGCCATCAATGGCGGCTCGTATCACCTGTACGATGCCGATGGGGTGCGCATCGGCGGGGCTCGTGAGCTTGCCGCGGATGTGAACGAAGACGGTTTCCTGGAGTTGAGCGGTGAGACGTTTTCCTACATCGCGTTCCAGGGCGGGACCACGGGGCCCGGAGGGAGTGGCGATCGAAGCGAATTCTCCGTGCGACCGGTGGATCTGTCGGTCCAGGTGGGCGAGGGCGATGGTGCCGAGTTTTATCCTGCCGACGGCGTGGAAGCCCTTGCCGCCGAGTCGGTAGAGACGCTCGACGAGGCCGATGACTTCGGCGCGAACTTCCTGACCGTGGATACGGATCAGGACATCTTCGTGGTCGCCGAAGGCGGGCAGGGCACGACGGACGACCCCGCTCGCTTCGTGATCCAGGGCTTCAGCCTGGAAAGCGAGAGCAGTGCGGCCCAGATTACGCTCGGCGAGCTGCTGTCGAGTGCGAGCCAGGAGACGATCGACCAGTACCTGTTGGCCGAGCCGCAGGGCGAGGATACCGTGCTGCACATCAGTTCCGGGGGCATGCTCGGAACGGACACGGGCGGCGTCGATTACGCGATTACGCTGGAAGGAGTCAGCATGGACGGTTTTGACTCGTCCTATGACTTCATCCAGACGCTGATCGAGAATGGTCATCTGACCATCGATCAGTAAGCGCCGTTCTCCCCCCGATGGAACAGGCCCGGGCCGCGTGGTGGTCCCGGGCCTTTTAGTGTCGGGCAGCCCGAGGTCTGTCCCGGTCAGGCCTCGGGTGCCTGCACCGCACGGCCCGTTACCCCGTCGATTCCGAGATCCAGCAGGGCCTCCACGTCGTCCGCATGGTCGCAGCCTTCGGCGATGACCAGGATGCCGATAGAATGGGCCAGGGTGCAGAGTCCGCGGATCAGGGCCTGTGTTTCGGTGGAGCGCTGGACACCCTGGACCAGGGACGCCTGCAGCTTGACGAAGTGCAGTCCGAAGGCGGTGAGGTCGTGCGAGCGGAAGGCCTCGGGTCCGGCGTGTTCCAGGCCGACAACAAAGCCTGCCACACGGGCAATACGGCACAGGTCGCGCAGTTCGGCAGGGTGGGCCAGTGCGCCTCGTGCCGGGAATTCGAGCCACAGGCGGCCGGCGATCTCCGGTTCGGTTGTCAGGCGAGCTTCCAGCCGCTGCCGGAAACCGGTATCCCGCAGGCTGTCCACCGATAGGTTGATCGCAAGGCGATCACCGGTGCGGCCGAGTTGTTCGAGTGCGACATCGAGCACGGCATCGTCGAGCTTCCGGATGAGATCCAGGCGCACGGCCCAGGGCATGAAGTAGCCGGCAGGGCGTGACTCGCCGTCCAGCACCAGGCGCATCGGCGCCTCGTGGTGCATCAGTTCGTGGTCCGCATCGATCACCGGGAAACGCGCCAGCTGAACACCAAGGCTGCCCAGGGCCTGGGTGATGGCGCTACGCCATTCGTTCTGACTGGCGTGGGGCAGAACGGCGTGCGGCTCTTCGGCGACGGAGTCGCCGGGCTCCAGTTCGGCGCGGGCCAGCGCCTGATCCACTCGGCTAAGAACCTCGCCCGTGGTGTCATCGGGGTGGAAGGGGGTTCCGGCCAGGTGCAGGGTCAGGGCCTGCGGGGTTTCCGGGGCAGCGAGGTCGGCGCGAATCGCGGTCAGCAGGGATTCGGCGAAGCGCTCGCTGTCATCAATGCCGTCACCAAAAATTGCGATGTCGGAGCCCTTCAGACGTCCGGCAGCACCATGGTTGGTCACGCTCGCCTGCTGCTCGGCAACGCCTGCGATGCGGGTCAGAAGCTGGTCGAGCGCAGCGTGCCCGATCGTCTGGTTGAGTTCGGGAAGGTCGGAGATGCGCAGCACCACAAAGCTGCCGCCGGAGCCGCCGTGGCGGTTGTCGAGTGTGGCCTGAAAGCGAGCCAGAAAGGCATCGCGGTTCAGGAGTCCGGTGACATCATCGTGCTGCAGGCGGTTCTTGAGCCGCTCCAGGCGGGTGGACTCTTCCTGGAGCATCATGCGTACGTGATCGGTCAGCTGGTTCATGGCGCGCACCAGGGCGCGGAATTCCCAGGTGCGCGGTTCGGGGGTCGTGATGAAACGCCTTTTACCGACCGCTTCCGCCTGTTCCACAACCTGGTTCAGCGGCCGGATCAGCCGCCCCAGCAGGTAGGAACCCAGAAGCCCGACGATCAGCAAGCCGCCGGCAAAGATCGCGGTGAGACGGAGCGTGCCCTCCCACAGGGCCTCGTAGGCGTAGTTGGTCTGGCTTTCGATGATCAGGGTACCGAAGGAGCTCCAGCCATCGGACACATGGGCGACCCCGGGGCGCACGTTGAAGGCCAGGCGCTCCACGAACCAGGCGGGTACGCCCTGGGGCGGATCCGGGTTGCGCCGTTCAATCATCAGTTCGCCGGTCGGGTCCACCAGCCGGATGTGCTGATAGTGGCCGGTGTCGAACTGCGAGGCGATCTGCAGCTCCACGGTGGTCTCGTCCTTGGGCAGCTGAGAGAGCGACAGGGCCAGGGAAGCGGCGTTGTCGATGTTCTTGGTCAGCAGTTGCTGTGCCAGATAGTTGCGGGCCGACAAGGTGCTCACCACGATACTGACCACGAGCGCCAGCAGCATGATGATGGCGATGGCGATCCAGAGTTGTTTTCTCAGCGTCATGGCGGCGCCCTCATTCCGGGGTCGAGTGAATGGGTTGGTCGAGATCAAGGCCATATTCGTCCAGCTGCTCCAGGATGCGGCGCCAGCGTGACAGCCGCGCCGTGGGGTCGGCAGCGGACTGTGCCTGCCCGTCCGGCCAGAGCCCCTCGCTGTTGAACGAGAAGATCGGGGTCAGGTCGTCTCGCTGGGACGCGCGTTCGATGCGGGTGACGAGGTTGTCCAGCACCATGGGCTCCTCGCGCGGATCGGTGAAATACCCCAGAACCATGTGCGCCTGGCTGAGATTGCTTCCGGGGCCGCCCAGCCGCGCTCGTACGTAGAAGAGCCGCAGGCGTTCATCGGGGATGCCCAGTTTGCGCAGGCTGACGTATTTGGCGATGGAGAAGTCCTCGCAGTCCCCCGCGCCCTTGTCCAGGGCCTCCAGCGGTGTCGCCCAGAAATCCTCCTGTCCCCAGGTGATCTCATCGTCCTGATAGCGCAGCTGGCGATTGAAGAACTCGTTGACCCGGGCGATCTGGGTCTGTTCGTCTTCGCCGGCGAGATCTTCCAGCAGTTCCCGCCAGCGCCGAACACGCTCTGCGGTTTCGGGCCCGTAGCGTTCGGCCGCAACCTGCTCCAGCTGTACCAGGCTGTCGAGCCCCGCATGGCTGGAGCCCAGTAGCCACACCCCGGTCACGAGCACGAGCACGAGCACCAGGCTCGCGCGCCGTATCAAGCGGGACGGATTGCTGGGCCAGATTGCAGGCACGCAGGCGGCCCTCCGGTGGCGGTGAAGAATTCCTACACCCTGAATGATGGGCCACGCCTGTATGGAAAGCCAGAAACGAAAACATGAAGTGATGCCCCGTGCCAAGGTGTTCAGCGCTTCTTGCGTTTGCTCCTTGTTATGTGATTTCCATCAAAAAATCATTGCTCGCGTGTAGGCACGGGTCTATCGTTCTTGGGTTTGAGTCACAAATCCGCGTTTTCTCAGGCCCGGCGCTGCCAGGGCCGGGTGACAAAGCGAATATTCGAGCAAGATTGATGGGGGTAGGCATGACGGACGTAACAAGGTCGATCACTGCAAAAAGTGGGTGGCTGGCCCTGGCGGCGGCTGTCGCGATGGTCGCGGGGGGAACGGCTCAGGCCGAGGCCCCGGAACCGCTGCGCGACGCCGCGCTGGAAGCGGTGCTCTCAAACCCCGATGTGCAGTCGCGTTGGCATGCCTTTCGTGCCTCCGGTGAGGAGCAGACCGGCGCCCGCGGGCGCTTCATGCCCGAGATCGATCTGAACGCCCGTACTGGTTATCAGCGTCAGCGCTCCAGCGACGACGCCTTCGATTCATTTTCACGAAATCCGCGCGGCGTCGACATTACGCTGACGCAGATGCTGTACGACGGATTCGAGACCGCGAGCGAAGTCAGCCGCTTGGGCGAGATTCAGCGGGTTCGGTACTTCGAACTGCGCGAGACCACCGAGGAGATCGCGCTGGAGGCCGTACGGGCCTTCGCCGATGTTCAGCGCCAGCGCGCCCTGGTGGACCTGGCGCAGGAAAACTACGACGCGCACAAGGAGGTGTACGACCAGATCGTGGACCAGACCGAGCGTGGTGTGGGCCGAGGCGTTGATCTCGAGCAGGCCTCGGGTCGCCTGGCCCTGGCCGAGTCCAACCTGCTGACCGAGCGTCAGAACCTGCATGACGTGAATGCGCGCTACTACCGGATCGTGGGGCAGATGCCCGCGGGCGACCGCGTCGATCTGGTCGGAAGCTTCTCCGAGGAGCCGATTCCCGGCACCGTCCAGGAGGCGCTGACCACGGCGATCACCACCAACCCGGCCATGTTTGCCTCACTGCGCAACATGGAGGCGGCACAGGAACAGCGCAACGTCGCGCGCTCGGCTTTCCACCCGCGTCTGGACCTGCGCCTGCGGCACGCCTACGAAAATGACGTGTTCGAACGCGAGGACACCCGGATCCACGACACCTCGGCGCTGGTGGTGATGACCTGGAACCTGTTCCGTGGTGGTACCGATCAGGCGCGGGTGCGCCAGTTCACCGAGGAGTTCAATCAGGCGCGCGACCAGCAGGAGTCGGTATGCCGCAACGTGCGTCAGACCGTATCGGTTGCGTACAACGATATGCGTTCTCTGGATAGCCAGCTGCGCTTCCTGCGCCAGCATCGCGACTCATCTGACCGCGTGCGTACGGCGTATCGCCAGCAGTTCGGCATTGGCCAGCGCAGCCTGCTGGACCTGCTGGACACGGAGAACGAGTACTTCGAGGCGAGCCGGGCCTTCATCAATGCCCAGCACGATATGGAGATCGCCAAGGCACGGGCACTGAACGGCATGGGCCGACTGCTGGAGTACCTGGATATCTCGCGTGGCGACATGCCGAGCATGGCGGAGCTCGGCCTGGTGGACGACGCGGCCCGGATCGATCCGGAGTCGGTGTGCCCGGCAGACGCCCCCGAGATGAGCGAAGTGCGGCACGAGAGCATCTTCCGCTAAGCGCGAGCTGCGGGAGGGCGTACAGTCAAAGGGCTGGCCATCGTGGCTGGCCCTTTTTCTGTATGCGTTTTCTTTATGCGATATGGAGCCGGTGACAGGAGTCGAACCTGCGACCCTCTGATTACAAATCAGATGCTCTACCAGCTGAGCTACACCGGCCTGGTGCGGAGAAGGGCCTGGCGGAGGGCCCGTAATCGGTGGTGCCGGGAGCGAGAATCGAACTCGCACTCTGTTGCCAGAACCGGATTTTGAGTCCGGCGCGTCTACCAGTTCCGCCATCCCGGCACAGGGATCGGGCGTAGTGTAGCGCACGTGGGGGGTTAGACAAGGGCGGGGTGGCGCGTTGTTGCCCGGGCACCCAGGCGGGGCGCCCCCGGGGGCCGCGCGTGGTAGGATCGCGCGCCATGCGTGTCGCCGACTTTGATTACCAGCTCCCGCCGGAGCTGATTGCCCAGTATCCGCTGCCCGAGCGGGCGGGTTCCCGTCTGCTGGTGCTGGAGGGTGAGCGCCCACGGGATGCCGGCTTTGCCGAGATCGAGGCCCTGCTGCGTCCCGGTGATCTGCTGGTCCTCAACGATACCCGAGTGATTCCGGCGCGGGTGTTCGGCCGCAAGGCAAGCGGCGGGCAGGTGGAAGTGCTCGTGGAGCGGATCGAGTCGCCGCGGCAGGTGCTGGCGATGGTGCGGGCCAGCCGCGCGCCGAAGCCTGGAACGCGGCTGCGGCTGGCGGAGGCCTTCGAGGTCGAGGTCACCGGGCGTGAAGGTCCGTTCTTTTGCCTGGCGCTGGTGGATGGCGATGACGTGCTGGCGTTGCTGCGGGCGCATGGCCACATCCCGTTGCCGCCCTATATCGAACGCTCGGACGAGGCGGACGATGCGGATCGCTATCAGACGGTCTTTGCGCGGCGGGAAGGGGCGGTTGCCGCACCCACCGCGGGACTGCACTTCGACGCCGGCCTCCTCGAGCGTCTGCAAGCCCGGGGCGTGGAGACGGCGACGGTGACCCTGCATGTGGGCGCGGGGACCTTTCAGCCGGTGAAGGTCGAGGACACCCGGGCGCACCAGATGCACGCGGAGTGGCTGGAGGTGGGGCCGGAGGCCTGTGCGGCGGTGGCGGCCTGCAAGGCACGTGGCGGGCGTGTGGTTGCGGTAGGCACGACCTGTGTACGGTCGCTGGAAACCGCCGCCGCCGGTGGCGAGCTGCAGCCCTTTCAGGGCGAGACGCGGCTGTTCATCCAGCCGGGCTACCGCTTTCGGGTGGTTGACCGCATGGTGACCAATTTTCATCTGCCACAGAGCACGCTGCTGATGCTGGTGGCCGCCTTCTCCGGATACCGACGCATTCTGGATGCGTATGCCCATGCGGTGGCACAGCGCTACCGCTTCTTCAGTTATGGCGATGCGATGTGGCTGGCCCCCGGCGATCCCGCCGATCTGCCGCCAAGCGCGCACGAGGAATCCGATGGAGTTTGAATACCTGGGGCATGACGGTCCCGCCCGCCGCGGACGTCTGCATTTCCCGCGCGGCACGGTGGAGACCCCGGCCTTCATGCCGGTGGGCACCTACGGCACGGTGAAGGCAATGACGCCGGAGGAGCTGCGCGAGCTGGGCGCACAGATCATTCTGGGTAATACCTTCCACCTGATGCTGCGCCCTGGGACCGAGGTGATCCGTGCTCATGGCGACCTGCATGACTTCATGCACTGGGAGGGCCCGATTCTGACCGATTCCGGCGGCTTTCAGGTGTTTTCCCTGGCCGAGATGCGCAAGATCACCGAGGAAGGCGTGCGCTTCCAGTCGCCGGTGGATGGTTCTAAAGTGCTGATGACCCCCGAGTCTTCGATGCAGGTACAGCGCGAACTCGGCTCGGACATCGTGATGATCTTCGACGAGTGCACGCCCTATCCGGCGACCGAGGCGGAGGCGCGCCGGTCCATGGAGCTGTCGCTGCGCTGGGCCGCGCGCTCGCGGGCCGCGCATGGCGACAACCCGGCGGCGCTGTTCGGGATTGTGCAGGGCGGCATGTACCCCGGGCTGCGTCGGGAATCGGCCGCGGGCCTGCAGGCGATCGGGTTCGACGGCTATGCGATCGGCGGGCTGTCGGTGGGCGAGCCGGAGGAGGAACGCCTGGCCACGCTGGACGTGACGCTGCCACTGCTGCCGGAGGAGCGTCCCCGTTACCTGATGGGGGTGGGGCGGCCGGAGGATATCGTGGAGGCCGTGCGCCGCGGGGTGGACATGTTCGACTGCGTGATGCCGACCCGCAACGCCCGCAATGGCTTTCTGTACACGCGCGAAGGCGTGCTGCGTATCCGCAATGCGCGTTTTCGCGCCGACACCGCACCGGTGGACCCGGAATGCGGGTGTTACACCTGCAGGAACTATTCGCGTGCCTATCTCAAGCACCTGGACAAGTGCAACGAGATCCTGGGCTCGCGTCTGGCCACCACGCACAACCTGTACTACTACCAGGACCTGATGCGCGGATTGCGCGAGGCGATCGCTGCCGGCACGCTGGACGGGTTCGTGGCCGATTTCTACGCGCGGCGCGGCATGCCGGTCCCGCCTGTGCCATAATCCGCGCGTTATTTTTCGCGCTGGCCGGGTGCGCTGTGCATGCCCTGTCAGCGGCCGATTCCGAAACCAAAACGGAGTACATCGATGGACTTTCTGATTTCTGCAGCGCACGCCCAGGAAGGCGGAGCCGCCGGCGGCGGGATGATCGAATTCCTGATCATGATCGTGATCTTCTTCGCGATCATGTATTTCCTGATCATCCGTCCGCAGAGCAAGCGGGCCAAGGAACACCGCAACATGGTCGAGGCGCTGTCCAAGGGTGACGAGATCGTGACCAACGGTGGTGTAGCCGGCAAGATCACCGAGGTCAGCGACGACTTCATCAAGGTCGATATCGCCGATGGCGTGAACGTGGTGGTGCAGAAGCAGTCGGTCGCCTCGGTGATGCCCAAGGGCACGCTTAAGGACATCTGAGCACCCGCTGCGGGAGACGCGGACTGATGTTCATGCTTGCATGGGGGTCCCCGGCGTACCGTATCCGTTGCGATGGGGCCCTCTCCGGCGCGTCCGGGCTCCCGTTTCGCAAGCCGTTCAAGGGCGGCGCCGGGCCGGCCTGGCCCGGCGCCTGTTTTCACGCCAACACCCTGTAGTGACTCTCTAAGGTCCTCGATATGCGCAATTCCTATCCGGCGTGGCTGTACGCCCTGATCGTCGTGGTCATTCTGGGGGCGGGGCTGTACGCCCTGCCGAACCTGTTCCCGGAAGACCCGTCGGTACAGATCGGCAATCCGACCACCGGCGAGATCGACGAGAACATCCGCGAGCTCATGGGGACCATCCTCGGGGCGCAGGGCGTGACGCCGATGCAGGTGGAGGAGCAGGACGACGGGCAGATCCTGCTGCGCTTCGAGACCACCGACGACCAGTCCCGCGCGGCCGAAATCCTGCGCAATGCACTGGACAGCAATCACACCGTGGCCCTGAACCTGGCGCCGGCCACGCCGAACTGGCTGCGTGCGATCAATGGCCAGCCGATGGCGCTTGGGCTGGATCTGCGCGGGGGCGTGCACTTCCTGATGGAGGTGGACCTGGAGGCGGTCATCGGTACTGCCATGGAACGCTACGCCAACGAGCTGCGCGGCCGCATGCGCGATGAGCGCATCAAGTTCGACACCGTGGAGCGCAGCTCCAGCGACCTGACCGTGATGTTCACCAGCGAGTCGAGCCGCGAGTCCGCACAGCAGTGGCTCACCCGTGAGTACCGCGGCGAGCTGCAATGGGAGATGCGCGGCTCCGGCGACACCAGCCGCATGGTGGCGACGCTGGAGGACGACCATCTGACCGAGCTGCGCCGTCAGGCCCTGCAGCAGAATATCTCCACCCTGCGCTCGCGCGTCGACGAGCTGGGTGTGGCCGAACCGATCATCGCCCAGCAGGGCGAGAACCGGATTGTGGTGCAGCTTCCGGGCGTTCAGGACACCGCGCGGGCGAAGGAGGTACTCGGGGCGACCGCAACCCTGGAGTTCCGTCTGGTCTCGGAATCCGGCGATCCCTCCGAGGCGGCCTCGAGCGGGCGTGCGCCGTCCGGCACGCGTCTGTACTACGAGCGTGACGGAACACCGGTGCTGCTGCAGCGCCAGGTCATGCTCACCGGCGACTACATCACCGATGCCTCGTCCGGCATTGCCCAGGACACCGGCGGACCGGCCGTGTTCATCAATCTGGACGGGCAGGGCGCCCGCATCTTCTCGCGCGTGACCTCCGACAACGTGGGCCGCCTGATGGCCTCGGTGTTCATCGAAACCACCACCGAGACGGTGGAGGAAGACGGCGAGCAGGTGATGCGGACGTCGCGCACCGAGGAGGTGATCAACGTCGCGCGCATTAACGAGCCGCTGGGGCGCCGCTTCCAGATCTCCGGGCTCGAGAGTACCCGCGAGGCGCGCAACCTCGCCCTGCTGCTGCGCGCCGGCGCGCTGGCCGCGCCCATGTCCATCGTCGAGGAGCGCACGGTCGGGCCGAGCCTGGGCCAGGAGAACATCGACCGCGGCATGCAGTCGGTGGTGATCGGCTTCATCGCGGTGATGATCTTCATGATCCTCTACTACCGCGTGTTCGGGCTGATCGCGAACCTGGCCCTGGCCCTGAACCTGGTGTTCATCGTCGCGGTGCTGTCGATGCTGCAGGCGACCCTGACCCTGCCGGGGATCGCGGGCATCGTACTGACCGTGGGGATGGCGGTGGATGCCAACGTGCTGATCTTCGAGCGAATACGCGAGGAGTTGCGCAACGGGCTGTCACCCCAGGCGGCGATCGCCTCGGGTTACGACCGCGCGTTCACCACCATTGCGGATGCCAACGTGACGACGCTGATCGCCGCGCTGGTGCTGTTTCTGTTCGGCACCGGACCGATCAAGGGCTTTGCGATTACGCTCTCGATCGGCATCATCGCGTCGATGTTCACGGCCATCATCGTGACCCGCGCCGTCGTCAACCTGACCTATGGGCGCCAGCGTCGGCTGACGCGCCTCGCCATCTAGCGCGGAGATACGACTATGCTTCCGCATCTGAATTTCGCCGATTCGAACATCGATTTCCTCGGCAAGCGCAAGATCACCATCGTGATCTCGCTGATTCTGATCCTGGCCTCGATCACGATGCTCGCCACCCGCGGGCTCAACTTCGGGATCGATTTCACCGGCGGTACGCTGGTCGAGGTCGGCTACCCCGAGGCGGTGGAGCTGGATCCGATCCGCGAGGCGCTGGCCGATGGCGGTTTCTCCGGCGCGCAGGTGCAGACCTTTGGCACCTCGCGCGACGTGCTGATCCGGCTGCCGCCGACCGAGGACGACGATGACGCGGCGCTGCTGTCCAACCGCGTACTCAACACGCTGCGCGATGGCGGCCCGGATGATCCCGACCTGCGCCGGGTCGAGTTCGTGGGGCCTGCCGTGGGCGAGGAACTGCGCGAGCAGGGTGGCCTGGCGATGATCTATGCGCTGGCCGGCATCCTGATCTACGTGGCGGTGCGCTTCGAGTGGCGGTTCTCGATCGGGTCCGTGCTTGCGCTGATCCACGACGTGGTGATCACCCTGGGCATCTTCTCGCTGCTGCAGCTGGAGTTCGATCTCGGCGTGCTGGCCGCCGTGCTGGCGGTGATCGGGTATTCGCTGAACGACACGATCGTGGTGTATGACCGAATACGCGAGAACTTCCGTATCCAGCGCAAGAAGGGTACCGAGGAGGTCATGAACCATGCGGTCAACAAGACCCTGGCGCGCACCATAGTGACCAGTACCACTACGCTGCTGGTGCTGTTCGCGCTCGCATTCCTTGGGGGCGCGGCCCTGCAGAATTTCTCGATTGCCCTGATCATTGGCGTGATCGTCGGGACCTATTCGTCCATCTTCATTGCCGCCACCGCGGCGCTGATGCTGGGAGTGGATCGCCAGGTCCTGCTGCCGGTGAAGAAGGAAGGTGCGGAGGAAGACCCGACGCCCTGAGTGAACACGGAACGCCAGCGGTGTTTTCCGCTGGCGGTACATGCAGACAGAAACGCCCGGGCATGTCCCGGGCGTTTGTTTGGGCGCCGTATGCGGCGGGCCTGCTGGCCCTCCGGCCGTCACAACACGGCGATCAGAAGGCGAGGGCCTCCTTGACGATGCGTTCCACCAGCTGGTTCACGTCGCGCAGGCTCTGTTTCGAATCCTCGTCGCCGATCTCCGGTACCGGGGTGTAGCCCATGTAGATGGTTCCCGGTTCGGCGCTCAGCTCGTAGACGGTAATGATGTAGGGGCAGAAGAGCATGTTGTGCGGGTCGGCCTCCATGGTGGCGCGCGAGTAGGTTGCGCTGCAGAAGTCCACCGAGCGTCCGTTCAGGTAGATGCCCTCGCCCTTTTCCTGGCCCCCGGTGCGATCCAGCATGTCGGCGATGTGGCCGACGTTGTTGATGACGAGGCCCTCGGAAGCGATGGCTTCCTCGACCATTTCGAAGTAGAAGTCGAACTCGCCTTCGGTCTTGAAGATCACGCGCTCGTCGGTTTCCATAAAGGTCTCGTAGGCGGCGGCGATACCGGAGCCGGCCAGGCCCAGCCCCAGCACGGCGGCCAGTGCCGTGCGCCGAAGTGTCTGGCCGAGGGAGTGGCGTGAGAATGCGTTCATGGTTCCTTCCTCTTGTATGGATGGGGCCCCGGGCGGGGCTCAGTCAAAGAAGTGACCGGCGAAGCGCGTGCGCGGCCGCCAGTAGGGGTTGTCGAGCTGTTCGATGCGAACCTGGCCGCGGGAGCTGGGGGCGTGCACAAAGCGGCCGTCTCCCACGTAGACCCCGACGTGGTCGATATGATTCCCGTTGATGGCGAAGAAGACCACGTCGCCCGGACTGGGTGCGCCGTCGCGGCGGGTGGCGGCCCGGGCCTGGTCGCGGGTGGTGCGCGGGACCTCGCGCCCGGCCTCGCGGTAGGCGCGCTGCACAAGCGCCGAGCAGTCGAGACCGGAGGCGTCCGTGCCGCCATAGTGGTAGGGGGTGTCGAGGTGCCCAAGTGCAGTCAGGACGACCTCGGAGCGTGCCAGCGCGGCCTCCGGGGCCGGACTGAACGGACCGTCAGCGGCGGGTTCCGGGCTGATCAGGGGTTTCGGCGCGGCAGGGCGTGGCTCCGGGCTGGAGCTGCACGCAGCCAGGAGGAGTGCGCCAGCGCCGGCGACCAGCGCGAGCCGCAGGCGCGGAAGGCGGTGGTCAGAACAGGTCGCGCGATTCATAGCGGTCGGGGACAGTGAACAGCTGCGGGCTCAGCTCGTCGCTGGAGATCCCCGCAAGGCGCGTGGTGATGCCGTCGCGTTCGCTGACCTCCAGCGGGATGCCGTCGACCCGTGGCAGCAGGGACGCGCCCATCTGCGAGGCCATGGGTCCGCCAGCTTCGAGGGCGCTGAGAGACAGTTCGTACAGGCGCTCCATCAGCGCCCCCAGAGTGGCGAAATCCTCTCGGCCCAGTCCGAGTGCCTCTGGCTCCGCCACGCAAACGGTACTCTGTGCCTCGCCCGAGACCAGTACCTCGTATTCGTCGCATACGAAATCCCCGATCGTCTGCTCGCGGCCGGTGGCGCGGGTGCGGATATCGGCCTCGAAGCCCTCGGTCCCGATCCCGAGTTGCTGCTCCAGCTGTTCGCGCACCTCGGGCGGGAGGTGTTCCATCTGGCGCCGGAGATCACTCACCATGTCGGTCATGGCGCGCATCTGCTGATCCATGACCTCGCGGGTCAGGGCGGTGTAGGTCTGTTCTTGATCGTCCACCACGGTGAGCTGGTCATTGCGCGCGTCGAACAGCATGTAGCCCGAGGTTCCACTGATGGCCTCGTTCAGTTCCATGCGGACGATGTCGCCACGCACCAGGATCTGGCTTTCCAGTCCCTCGTCGTCGACGTAGTGCAGCAGGGCGTCGGCCTGCACGGTGCCCGCGCCCAGCAGGGTCGCGGCGGTCAGTACGGCGGCGCCGTGGCGGAGGCGGTGGCGGATGCGGGAATGGCGCGGATACATGCAGGCTCCTGGACGGGCGGGTTACGCAGCCGGGTTACCGGGTGCGCGCCGGGATCGGCTGCGGGTGAGCAAATGGCGGTCGCAGTTCGTATTGTAGCGCAGCCCTGGCGTCAGGCCGTGGCCGGGGTCAGGAGTTGCCGGGCGAGGGCGTCCGGGTCTAGCGGGGCCTCGGGTGCAACCTCGATGCAGCCTTCCTCTGCGGTGGGCCACTCCTGTTGCGGCTGTTGTTGCCGCATGACCTCGACCCCGGCATCCGAGGCATCGTTTCCGGCCTGGGTGCGCGCCTCCAGGCGCTGGCGCAGGATGTCCTCGCGGGCATGGCAGGCGACGACGGCGAAGCCGGCCCCGCGCGCGGCGGCCAGTTTCCGGAAGGGTTCTCGTTGGGCCCGCGTCAGGAAGGTCGCGTCCACCACCACGGTCAGACCGAGGGCCAGCAGCGTATCGGCGCGTCGTTGAAGGTGGGCGTAGATCTCGGCGCGGGCCGAATCGCTGTATGACACGGCCCCGGAAAGACGCTTGCGCTCGATGTCGGAGCGCAGACGGATCGCGCCCAGGGCCTCGAGCACCTGGGTGCTGATGACCGTCTTGCCGCTGCCGGAGACGCCGTGCATCAGGATCAGGCGCGGCGTGCGGGGTTCGGCAAGGCGCTCGGCCAGGGCCAGATAGCGGCCCATCTCCGCGCGGTGCGCGGCCTGCTCATCCGAGGGCAGGCCGGTCTCGGAGCCATGGATGCCCGCGACCTTCGCGCGGATCAGCGCGCGGTAGACCTGATACAGCGGCAGCAGCTCCAGGCCGTCGAAGTCCTCGCGGGCGTCCAGATAGGCGTTGAGGAGTCGCCAGGCGTGGGCGCGGGCCTGGCGCGCGAGCAGATCCATGGTGGTAAAGGCGATCTCGGATATCACGTCGATCCAGCGCAGGGCGGGGTCGAACTCGATGGCGTCGAAGGCCACCGGTACGCTCTCGCCGCTGTCGGGGTCGTCGACGTAGACCAGGTTGCCCAGGTGCAGGTCGCCGTGGCCGTGGCGAACGAATCCCTGGTCATGACGTTTCTCAAGATGTGGCTGCAAGCGATGGATTTCCTTGTGGGTCCATTGCTCGAGGCGTTCAAGCCGGGCGCGATCGGCTGCGCCCTGTACGTGTTCGGCCAGGGCGGGAAAGTTGTCCAGCATCGGCTGGGTCGCGGCCGCGGCGGTCCCGAATGCGGCGGTTTCGTCGGTGCGCTCGGTCTGTTCATGGAAGGCCGCGATGTAGTGCCCCAGGGCGTCCATCGCCGCGGTGGGCAGGCGTCCCTCGTCCAGCAGTCGGTCGAGCTGGCGTTTGCGGTCGAAGCGGCGCATGTGCACGGCATAGTCGAGTACGGGGCCGGCGCCGTTGATCACGGGATGCGCCGGGTCGCCGTTGAGAGTGACCACGGCCAGATAGATCTGTGGCGCCAGGCGCCGGTTGATCGCGAGCTCGGTCTCGCAGTACTGGCGGCGCGCCTCCAGCGTGGAGAAGTCCAGAAAGCCGAGGTTCAGGGGCTTCTTGAACTTGTAGGCGCTGTCGCCTGCGAGGATCACGGTGGAGATGTGGGTCTCGATGCTGCGAACGGTGGCGGCATCGGGGGCCGGGGCCGGGAAGCCCATGCCCTCGACCAGGCTGCGCAGGAGTTGGTGATGCTGTTCCAGTTCGCTCATTGGGTCTCCGCAGGCGGGCATGGCGGCGGCTTTTTGCCGGAATCGCCGGCTGTGCACCCGTTTTCATCGCCGGGTCAGGTTACCATTGCAGCCGTTTTCGTTACCCCGTCCAGCACCGCTCATGCCGCGAAAGTCCTCTTCCCGTTCCCGCAAGCGCAGCACGCCCCGGCGTGGTCGCATCCGGCGCCTGCTGGGGGCCGGAGGCTGGACGCTGACCGGGCTACTGCTCGCCGGCGTTGCGGTGGGTGGTTTTTACGTTCACCAACTGGACCGCGAGATTCGCGAACGATTCGAGGGGCAGCGCTGGGCGCTGCCGGCGCGGGTATATGCCCGGCCGCTGGAGCTGTATGCCGGACGGCCGCTGACCGCCGAGGCGCTGGAGACGGAGCTGCGGGCGCTGAACTATCGCGAGACACCCGATGGCGCCGGGCCTGGCGAATTCCGCATCGACGACTCCAGTGCCCGTCTGACCACGCGTCCGTTCGTATTCGGCGATGGCCCGGAGCCGGCGCATTCGGTGCGGCTGCGCCTGTCCGGGGGGCGGGTCCAGTCGGTCAGTGATCAGTCCAGCGGGCGCAATGTGGATCTGATGCGGGTGGAGCCGCTGCTGATCGGGAGTATCTACCCGACCCACGGCGAGGATCGCATCCTGGTGGATATCGATGAGGTGCCGCGCGAACTGATCGGGGCCCTGCTGGCGATCGAGGACCGCCGCTTCATGTCCCATCGGGGTATCGATCCGGTTGGGATCGGGCGGGCCGCGGTCGCCAACCTGCGTGCCGGTCGCACGGTGCAGGGGGGCAGCACCCTGACCCAGCAGCTGGTGAAGAACTTCTACCTGACCCGCGACCAGACGCTGACCCGCAAGCTGAACGAGGCGGTGATGGCCCTGCTGCTGGAGTACCGCTACGACAAGCGCGAGATCCTCGAGGCCTACCTCAACGAGGTGTTCCTGGGGCAGGCCGGCGAACGGGCGATCCACGGCTTTGGTCAGGCCGCGCAGTTCTACTACCAGCGCCCGCTCAACGAGCTGCGCCTGGATCAGCTGGCCCTGCTGGTGGGCCTTGCGCGGGGCGCGAGCTACTACGACCCCCGGCGTTTTCCGGAGCGGGCAAAACAGCGCCGCGACCGGGTACTGGAGGCGATGGCCGACACCGGGCTGGCGGAGCGCGGGCGGGTCGAGCGCGCCCTGGCGACCGGGCTGGATGTATCCCCGGTGATGCCGGAGGGGCGCAGCCGGTTCCCGGCGTTCCTGGATCTCGTGCGCCGCGAGCTGCGGGCCGATTATGCGGACGAGGATCTGCGCAGCGACGGCCTGCGCATCTTCACCACCATGGACCCGGTCGTGCAGCTGCGCCTGGAGGAACGTCTGGTGCAGGGGGTCGATGCGGTGGTACGCGAGCGTGGTGAAGGCGGGCGCCTGGAGGGCCTGCAGGCCGCGGCAGTGGTGACGGACCCGCAGTCGGGCGAGGTGCTGGGGGTGGTCGGGGACCGCAATCCGCGTTACCCCGGCTTCAATCGAGCGGTCGAGGCGCAGCGGCAGGTGGGGTCGGTGATCAAGCCCTTCGTTTACCTGGCGGCCCTGACCAATCCCCGGCGTTACACCCTGGCCACGCTGCTGGACGACAGTGCCTTCACGCTGCAGCTGCCGCACGGCGAGCCCTGGACCCCGCGCAACTTCGATCGTGAGTATCGCGGGCAGGTCACCGCCTGGGAGGCGCTGGTGCAGTCCTACAACGTGGCGACCGTGCGCCTGGCCGAGGACATCGGCGTCTCGCAGGTGGTCAGCCTGCTGCAGACCCTGGGGCTGCAGCGCAACCCGGCGCCGCTGCCCTCGCTGGCCCTGGGCGCGATCGAGCTTTCGCCGCTGGAGGTCGCGGGTCTGTACCAGGCGCTGGCCAATGGCGGGTATGCCACCGGGACGCGCGTCATTCGCGACGTGCTCGACCAGGATGACGCGGTGCTCTCGCACTACGGGCTGGCGTTGCAGGGGGCGGTCGCAGACGGCTCGGTGCGTGTGCTCACCCACGCCCTGCATGACAGTACTCGCGAGGGGACCGGCCGCCGCATTGACGCCCGTCTGAACGGTCAGGTCGTCGCCGGCAAGACCGGGACCACCAGCAATTTCCGCGACAGCTGGTTCGCCGGTTTCGATGATCGCCATGTTGCGGTGGTGTGGCTGGGGATGGACGACAATCGTCCCACCGGCCTGACGGGCGGGGTCTCGGCGGCGCCGGTCTGGGCGGAAATCATGGACGGAATCGGTGTGCAGTCCCTGCGTCTGGAAGGCCACCCCGGGATCGAGTATCAGGGTGTCGATCTGGCCTCCGGTCTGCGCGTGGATAACGACGACCATGCCTGCGAGGCGGTGAAGACGCTGCCGTTCTGGCAGAATTCGGGCCCCGAGACACGCGCCGAGTGCGATCTGCGCGGTGACCCCGGCCGTCAGGGCTGGTTCGAGAGGCTATTCCGGTGAAGACCCCGAGTATCGCTAAATCCGTTGCCTGTGCAGCCCCCGTGGCCCGTGCGGTCTGCCCGTGCGCGTGGTCTGCGACACCGCTGCGGGGAGGCGCGATACTCGTGCTGGTCCTTGCGCTCGCGGCCTGCGCCACCCCGGCGCCGCGGGACGCGGCGGCACCGGTGCCGGAGGCCGCCTCCTCCGGGTCCGATGCGGCTGCGCCGGAGGTGGCCCCTGAGGCCGATTTCGGGACGACGCCTACCGCGGCCCTGACTCTGGCGCAGCAGGCCGAATCGGCGCGCCAGGCGGGGGACACCGCGCGCGCGGAGCAGCGACTCGAGCGCGCGCTGCGGATTGCCCCGCGCGATCCCGGGCTGTGGCACCAGATGGCGGCGCTGCGCCTGGACCAGCAGCGTTTTCAGCAGGCCGAGCGCCTGGCCGCGCGTTCGCTGCAGATGGCGGGGGATGGCGATCGCGAACTGGCCCTGCGCAACTGGCGGGTGATCCTGGAGGCCCGCGAGGCCCAGGGCGACGCGGGCGGCGCCGAAGAGGCGCGCGAGGCCATCCAGCGTCTGGAAGCCGACATTGTCTGACGCATCCGATCCGACCCCCGTCGCATCCGCGGCGGTGCGCGCGCTGAGCCCTGGGGGCGAGATTGCCGAGGCCGTCGAGGGCTTTCGTCCGCGCGCGCCACAGCAGCAGATGGCGCTGGCCGTGGAGAACGCCCTGGCCACCGCGCCGGGCGCCCTGCTGGTGGAGGCGGCCACCGGCGTGGGCAAGACCTTCGCCTACCTGGTGCCGATCCTGCAGTCGCGTCGTCGTGCCCTGATATCGACCGGGACCAAGACGCTGCAGGACCAGCTGTTCGAACGCGATCTGCCCGTGGTCTGCGAGGCCCTCGGGTATCGCCCGCGCGCGGCGCTGCTGAAGGGGCGCGCCAACTACCTGTGTCATTACCGACTGGAACTGGCGGCAGCCGAGGCTGGCGGTGCCAGGGATGGCTCCGTGCAGCGCGAACGCCTGCCGGTGATCGAGGCGCTGCAGCGCTTTGCGCGAACCAGCGACACCGGCGACCTCGGCCAGGCGGGCATCCTGGCCGAGGATTCGCTGCTGTGGCCGCAGGTGACCTCCACCGTGGACAACTGCCTCGCGGGGGAGTGTCCCAGTTACAACGACTGTTTCGTGGTGCAGGCGCGCAAGCGGGCTCAGGAGGCGGACGTGGTGGTGGTGAACCATCATCTGCTGCTCGCGGACATGGCCCTGAAGGAAGAGGGCTTTGGCGAGCTGCTGCCGGAGGTGGATGCCGTGATCGTGGACGAGGCGCACCAGCTGCCCGATATCGCGGGATCCTTCTTCGGCGTCGCGGTGGGTACCCGGGCCCTGAAGGAGCTGGCGCGGGATGCCCGGCGCGAGCAGGAACAGCACGCCCCGGAGATGCTGGATATTCGCCAGCGGATCGCGGAACTGGAGGCCTGTGTGGGCGATCTGCTGGATGCCTCGCGCACCTTGGAGGGTCGTTCCAGCTGGGATGCGATCAACCCGGACGGCGCGCTGGACCCGCTGCTGGATCGTCTGGATGCGTGCCTGGGCTTCACGCGCGACGCGCTTGAGGCCGCGGCACCCCGGGCCCCGGGCCTGGAGCAGTTGCGCGGGCGCAGCGCGCAGCTGCTGGAGCGCCTGCGCGAATGGCGCGAGGACAGTCCCGATACCGTGGCCTGGGCGGAACGCTTCAGCCAGAGCCTGATTCTGCACCGGACACCGCTGGATGCGGCCCGGCCGCTGGCCCAGCGGCGCGCGGCACGGCCGGCGGCCTGGGTGTTCACCTCGGCCACCCTGGCTGTCGGGCATGACTTTGGTCACGCCGCGCGGCGCCTGGGGCTGCCTGCGGATGTGATCAGCGAGCGCCTGGACAGCCCGTTCGATTTCCCGCGGCAGGCCTGTTTGGTGCATCCGCAGCCGCCGCTCCCGAACCCGAACGATGCGGGCTATACCCGGGCCTGTATCGCCTGGGCCTGGCCGCTGCTGCGGGACAATCCGGGAGGGGGCTTTTTCCTGTTTACCAGCCACCGCGCGTTGCGCGAGGCCGCGGCGATCCTGCGTGCCGAGCTACCGCCCGGACGCGAGCTGCTGGTGCAGGGCGAGCAGCCGCGCGGCGATCTGCTGGCGCGCTTTCGCGAGTCGGGCAATGCCTGGCTGCTGGGGGCGCACAGCTTCTGGGAGGGCGTGGACATCCGTGGCGAGGCGCTGTCGGTGGTGATCATCGACCGCCTGCCATTCGCATCCCCGAGTGACCCGGTGCTGCAGGCGCGGGCCTCGGCGCTTGAGGCGGAGGGGCGTTCGCCGTTCATGGAGTTCACCCTGCCGCAGGCGGTGCTCGCCCTGAAGCAGGGGGCCGGGCGTCTGATCCGGGATGCCGATGACGCCGGGATCCTGGCCCTGTGCGATCCGCGCCTGACCGGAAAGTCGTACGGACGCCGATTCCTGGACAGCCTGCCGGCCTTTCACCGGACCTGGGAGCCGGCCAGTGCGCTGCACTTCCTGGCCCAGGCACGGGAGCGTGACACATGCGTCTGATTGCCATCGAGACGGCCAGCGAACAGTGCTCGGCCGCGCTGTATCTGGACGGCACCATCTATGCGCTGCGCGAGCGTGCGGCGCGTCGTCACGGCGAGCTGATCCTGGGGCAGATCGAACAGTTGCTGGAGGCGGCGGGCGTTGATCGCAGCAGTCTCGACGGTATCGCCGTGGGGCGCGGCCCGGGGGCCTTTACCGGGGTTCGGCTGGGGCTGGGCGTGGCGCAGGGCATCGCCTTTGCGCTGGACCGCCCGGTGGTGCCGGTTTCCACGCTGCAGGCCCTGGCGCAGCAGGCGCTGCGCGGCGGGGCACGTCCGACGGCGGTGCTGGCCGGGCTGGATGCGCGCATGGGTGAGGTGTACTGGGCGCTATGTCCGGTCCAGGGTGATCGTGTGCTGCCGGCTTCGGAGCAGGTCGATGCGCCGGCGGACCTACGACCGCAATGGCCGGACGGCGGGCGTTTCGCGCTGGGCTCGGCCTTTGCCGCGTATCCCGATCTGGCGCCGGCGCTGGGGCTGGAGGCGAGTCAGGTCGACGCGCACGCCCTGCCGGATGCACACGATGTCGCACTGCTGGCGGTGGACGCCTGGGAGCGGGGTGAGGCGGTGGCGCCCGAGGAGGCCCAGCCCGTCTATGTGCGCGATGATGTCGCTCGCCCGGGGCCAGCGCGATGAATACTGACATGCGTGGATTCGAGACCCCGTATCCCTGGCAGCCGCCGCTGATTGCGACGGTTAAGGGACGCCCAGAGGATTTCCGGGTCGAGGAGCTTTCCGCCACTGTGCCCGAGGGGGCGGGAGAACATGTCTGGCTCGAGATCGAGAAGACCCTGCTGAACAGCGAGGATGTCGCGGTCTGGCTGGCGCGGGAGTCCGGCGCCGGGCGTGGCCGTGTGAGCTACGCCGGGCGCAAGGATCGGCATGCCGTTACCCGGCAGTGGTTCAGTGTGCAATGCCCGCCGGAGGCCGAGCCGGACTGGACCCGACGCGCCGAGGACTGGAATGCCGCGCGCGCCGCTGCCGGTGACGAGGGGGTGATGCGGGTGCTGTCCGTGGCGCGGCATGCCCGCAAGCTGCGTACCGGTCACCTGCGGGGCAACCGCTTTGATATCCGGCTGGCCGACGTGGAGGGGGACCGCGCGGCCGCCGAGACCATTCTTGCGGCTATCCGTGCCGGAGGTCTGCCCAATTACTTCGGTGTCCAGCGTTTCGGGCATGACAATCTGTCCCGGGCGCGGGCCTGGCTGGGTGGCGGGCGCGCCCCGCGCAGTCGCAATCAGCGCAGTCTGCTGCTGTCGGCGGCGCGCTCGGCGATCTTCAACGCAGTGCTTGCCGAGCGGGTGCGCCGGGGCGACTGGGATCATCTGCTGGCGGGAGATGTCGCCAACCTGGAGGGGTCCGGGAGCGTGTTCGCCGTGACCGAGGTGGATGCCGAACTGGAGGCCCGCGCGGCGCGCCTGGATGTGCATCCCACCGGCCCGCTGTGGGGGCGGGGTGCGATGCAGACCGGGGGCGAGGTGGAGGCCATGGAGGCCCGTATTGCGGCGCGCGAGCCCGCGCTTGCGGCGGGGCTGGAGAGTGCCGACGTAAAGGCGGCGCGGCGGCCCCTGCGGATGGTTCCGGGCGCCGTTGCATGGCACTGGGAGGGTGATGACCTGTTGCTTTCGCTGGAACTGGGGCCGGGTGAGTACGCGACCGGGGTGCTCGATGCCGTCTGCACGCCGCGCGCGAGCGACGCTGGCTGAGCGCCTTTCGCTATTGCGTCAGGCCGAGCTCTTGAGCTGACGTTCGGCGCGCTCGGCGCGCTGCTCGGCCTCGATCCGGTCGGTGATGTCCTTCTGGATGCCGATGTAGTAGGTGAGGCGGTCTTCGTCGTTGAACACCGGGGTCAGCGACAGCTCGTTCCAGAACAGGCTGCCATCCTTGCGGTAGTTGCGCAGGATCACGCGGCACGGCCGGTTTTCCTCGATGGCCTCGCGGATCTGACGGCGAACTTCCTGATCGGTGTCCTCGCCCTGCAGGAAGCGGCAGTCGCGATACAGGATCTCTTCCGAGCGATAGCCGGTCAGTTCCTCGAACGCGCGGTTCACGTAGATGAGGATGTTGTCGTCGCCCTCGCGCTCGGCGATTACGATGCCGTCGTTGGAGGCGTCCACGGCGAGGGCGAGAAGTTCGGCGTCAATCGTTCGCGTCATAAAGGGATCGGTACGAAGTTTGGTGCAGGAGCGGCAGGTCCGGCCGGGCCGCAGGCCTGCCGTGCTGGTATGGCATGAAAATAGCACGTTCGCGGGCGTTTGTATCCAGCCTGCGCCCTTCACGTGGGTGCTGTGCCCATAGAAAAGGCCGCCCGAAGGCGGCCCTTGCGATCATGCGTGCCGCGGGTGCATGTCCCGGGCTACATCTCCTGGGTCACGGTGAAGGCGCCGCGCACCTGACCTTCGCTGTAGCCCGTCGCGCGATCATCGGGGTACAGGCGTTCCAGGGCGTGCTTGACGTCACCGCTGACGTCGGAGCCGTGGCAGGCCAGGCAGGCCCCGCCGGTCGGGATGGCAGCCATGAAGCGGAACTTGGGTTCGCCGTCATCGGACTCGACCACGCCGAAGCGCGGCGGCAGATCCGGCGCCGGGGTGCCGGCCGCATGCTGGGCCTCGAAGCCCTGCAGAGTCAGCCGTTCCCAGCGGTCCGGGGCGTTGTCCGGGTTGCGCAGCTTGAGGCTGGTACGCCCGATGTCGATGCCGGTCTCCGCGGAGATGTCACGGGCAATCGCCGGGGCGCGCTCGTTGCAGACCTGGATCGCCTCGGTCGGGCCGCCCGACTGCATGGCGGCCATCAGCTCGCCCTGCAGGGTGCTGGCGAACTTCTGGATGGCCTCGCGGTTCGCGGCGATGCGCTCCTGCAGGTCTTCCTGGCTGAGCTGTGGCATCGGGCTGTCGGCGCTCGCGGTACCGCTGCCAAGCGTGAAGGCCAGCAGGCCGAGGGCCAGGGGGGCAAGCTTCCGATTCTTCATGACAATTCCTCGCAGTGCAGTGTCCGTTGCGTCCTGTACCTTTACAAGAGCTATACAAAGCTTGGACCGGTTGTCGAATAAATGCAAGGGCGGGCGTAGGGGATTGCGACTGCGTCCACAGCGAACCACGCACGCCAACCACTAGAACCAAGATTCAGTCTAAGCATGCAGATCGCAAAATGCGAATATATCGAACGGCGTATGTGAGTCTGCCGTTTGTCCCGGTCGGAACGGCCACGAAGGGCGGGATTCAGCGCCCGCTGGCGTCCGGATTGCGGGGCCGCTTGAGCAGGACATAGACGGCGCCGGTGCCGCCGTCGGTCGGGCGGGCGGAGCAGAAGGCGAGCACGTCGTCGCGCTGGCGCAGCCAGTGATCGGTCAGCCCCTTGAGCACCGGTCCCTGCTGGCGCGAGCGCAGGCCCTTGCCGTGCACGATGCGCACGCACAGGGCGCCGTTGCGGCGGGCGTCATCCAGGAACAGCCCGACCGCGCGGCGTGCCTCGTTGGCAAACAGTCCGTGCAGGTCGAGTTCGTCCTGGATGCGGTAGTGGCCGCCGCGCAGCTTGCGAAACACACGCTGGCTGATGCCCGGGCGTGCGAAGCGGAGTTCATCGCCAGGCTGCAGATCAGCCGTGCTGAGCGGGTCGCTGAGCCAGTCGGCGTGGGCCCGGGCCTCGTCGGCGTCGCGCTGGCGTGCGCGCGCTGCCGGACGCGGGGGACGCACGTCGGCCTGATCGCTGTGCAGCCGGCGTACGTTGCCGACCGCCTGCAGGAATTCGTCGAAATCGTTGGGATCGTCCCCGGAGTTCATGGCAGGATACTCGCACTTTTCGGGGGGCGGACGCGATTGCGGGGGTCCGCGGGTGTGGATGGCGATCAGCAGCCTCCCGGTTTCCAGTATATTGAGAGCCCGCTCAACGGCCTGTTCCTGCATGCGCATTCTGGTAAGTAACGACGATGGAATTCACGCCCCGGGCATCCAGTGCCTGGCGACCCACCTGCGCCGGATCGCGGAGGTTTCGGTGGTCGCCCCGGATCGTGACCGCAGTGGCGCCAGCAACAGCCTGACGCTGGTTCGCCCGCTGCGGGCGCGGCATCTGCAGGGGGGCGATGTGCAGGTCGATGGCACCCCGACCGATTGCGTGCACCTGGCGATTACCGGCCTGCTGGAGCGCGAGCCCGACGTGGTGATTTCGGGCATCAATGCGGGTGCCAACATGGGCGATGACGTGCTCTATTCCGGCACGGTGGCGGCGGCGATGGAGGGGCGCTTCCTGGGGCTGCCCGCGATCGCGGTATCCCTGGTGGGCACCGAGCTGCGGCATTACGACGCCGCAGCCAGTGTCGTGGTCGAACTGCTGGACCGCATCCATCGCGTGCCGCTGCCCGCGGCGACGATTCTCAATGTCAATGTCCCGGACCTGCCGCGCAGCGAGATCCGAGGGGTGCAGGCGACCCGGCTGGGTCACCGGCACCGGGCGGAGCCGATGATCGCGGACACGGACCCGCGCGGCCGGCCGATCTACTGGGTCGGGCCCGCGGGTTCGGAGCAGGACGCGGGACCCGGCACCGATTTTCATGCCGTGCGCGAGGGGTATGTCTCGATCACGCCGATTCAGGTGGATCTGACCCGCTTTGATGCTATCGATACCGTGGGGCGCTGGCTGGATGATTCCCTGCCGGAGGCTGGCCATGGTGCCTGATGCCGCTGGCGCCGGCCTGACTTCCCAGCGTGCCCGGGACCGTCTTGTCCGCCTGCTGGAGGGGCAGGGGATCCGGGACCCGCGGGTGCTGGAGGTGATGCGGACGCTTCCGCGGCACCTGTTTGTCGAAGAGGCGCTGCGTCACCGAGCCTACGAAAACACGGCGCTGCCGATCGGCCACCGCCAGACGATCTCGCAGCCGTTCATCGTGGCGCGCATGACCGAGGCGCTGCTGGAAGGCGGGCCATTGCGTACGGTGCTGGAGGTCGGCACAGGCTCGGGCTATCAGGCCGCGGTGTTGGCGCAGCTCGTGGACCGGGTGTACTCGGTGGAGCGGATCCAGGCGCTGAGCCGCAATGCCCGCGAGCTGCTGAGCCGACTGGGCATCAACAACGTGAACCTGCGCCACAGCGATGGCGGCGAGGGCTGGCCGGAACGCGCGCCATTCGACGGCATCATCCTGACGGCCGCACCGCGGGAGGTGCCGGAGGCCCTGCTGACCCAGCTGGCGCCCGGCGGGCGGCTGGTCGCCCCGGTGGAGTCCGGGGGTGGACGCCAGCAGCTGGTGCGCTACACGCGCACCGAAGAGGCCTTCGTGCGCGACATTCTCGATGCGGTGCTGTTCGTGCCGATGCTGCCGGGGGCCGAGCAGTGACCCCGGCGCGCGGGCAGGGGCCGCTGCCGGCGGGTTCCAGGCGTGTCTGAACGGTCCGGGGTGGCGGGGGACGGATGAAGCTCTTCGAGCCGCTATACGACCGGGTGATGGGCTGGTCGCGTCATCGTCATGCCCCACGCTATCTGGCGGGACTGTCGTTCGCCGAGTCTTCGTTCTTTCCCGTGCCTCCGGATGTGATGCTGGCCCCCATGGCCGCAGCACGCCCGGCTTCGGCCTGGCGCCTGGCCGCGCTGACCACCGTGTTCTCCGCCCTGGGGGGCGTGCTGGGCTACGTGATCGGGTGGCTGGCCTTCGAGTGGATCGGGCCGTGGCTGGAACAGATCGGCTATGGCGGGGAGCTCGAGCAGGCCGAGACATGGTTTGCGACCTGGGGCGTGTGGGTGGTTCTGGTGGCGGGTTTTTCCCCGGTTCCCTACAAGCTGTTCACGGTGACGGCGGGTGCGCTGTCCATGGCCCTGCTGCCGTTCGTGATCGCGTCACTGGTGGGCCGGGGGCTGCGCTTTTTCCTGGTGGCACTGGTCATGGCCTGGGCCGGGCCGAGGGCCGAGCACTACCTGCGGCCGTACATGGAACGCCTCGGCTGGGCGGGTGTGTTCCTGCTGGTGGCCGCGATGGCGATCTACCTGGTAATGGACTGATGCGGCGGCCTGCCGTACAGATCCTGCTGGCCGGCCTGCTACTGATACTGGTGGCGGGATTGGTTACGGGCTGTGCGGCGCGGGCGCCCAGCGGCGCATCCATGCCGGACACGCATGTGGTCCAGCGCAACGAGACGCTGTACCGCATCGCCCAGCGCTATGGCCTGGAATGGCGCGATCTGGCCGAGCGCAATGCCATTGGCGCTCCCTACCTGATCTACCCGGGGCAGCGTCTGCGCCTGCGCGGCGCGGCGCGCGCGACCCCTCCTCCGGCCCCGCAGCGTTCGTCCACCCAGACGGCCGGGCAGACCGGGGGCGCAAGCACCCAGCAACAGCGGGAGAGCACGCCGTCGTCCACCGGTTCCAGTCCGTCGTCGGCACCCGCAAGCCCTCCGGCCGCGCGTGATCCCGGTGGCTGGCGCTGGCCGGCTGATGGCGAAGTGCTGCGAGCGTACTCCAGTAGCGGTACGCGGCGGGGGCTGGCAATCGGCGGTGAACGCGGAGATGACGTTCGGGCAACGCGGGCCGGGGAGGTGGTCTATGCAGGTGGCGGCCTCGTGGGGTATGGTCGATTGATCATCCTCAAGCACGACGATCGTTTTCTCAGTGCCTACGGGCATAACGACGAACTGCTGGTAGCCGAGGGTGATCAGGTACAGGCGGGCGAGACGATTGCGCGTCTGGGCTCGTCGGGAGCCGAGCGCCCGATGTTGCACTTCGAGATCCGAGTGGATGGGACGCCGGTGGATCCGGCGCGATATCTCCCGGACCGCTGACTCGAGCAAGAGCAGGACACTACATGGCCAAGACCCGGCAGCCGGTGAATCCGGAACTGGACGACGACAGCCTGATGCCGGACCGCGTATCCGGCGATACCGCAGCCAGCGAGCCTGAAGACCTGGCCAGTGCTGCGGATGTGGTCGATGATCCCGAAGCGGCAGAGGGCGAGGCCGACCCGGTCGCGGCCAGCGCCGAACCGGAGCCGGAAGACGAGGCCCCGGCCCGCCCGCGCACGCTGCGTGATGCCCGGCCCGCCGAGCTGGATGCAATCCAGATCTACCTGCGTGATATCGAATACCGCCCGCTGCTGACCCCCGAGGAAGAACGCAAATACGCCCGCCTGGCGCGCGACGGCGACGAGTCGGGGCGTCGCCGCATGATCGAATGCAATCTGCGTCTGGTGGTGAAGATTGCCCGGCGTTACCTGAATCGCGGCCTGCCGCTGCTCGATCTGATCGAGGAGGGCAATCTCGGGCTGATGCACGCGGTGGAGAAATTCGACCCGGAGCGCGGCTTCCGCTTCTCCACCTACGCCACCTGGTGGATCCGTCAGACCATCGAGCGTGCCCTGATGAATCAGGCACGCACGATTCGCATCCCGGTGCATGTGAGCAAGGAGCTGCGCATGCATGCGCGGGTTGCGCGCAACATGACGCAGGAACTGGGCCGCGACCCGACCGAGGACGAACTGGCCCAGCGTCTGGGCAAACCGGTGGCGGATATCCAGAAACTGCGGGCGATGTCGGAACCTTCGACATCCATGGACCTGCCCTCGGGACCGGATGGCGACCGCTCGCTGACCGACATCCTCGCCGACGTGAATGCCCCGGAGCCATCCATGCTGCTGGAAGATCAGGATATCCAGCACTTGGTGGAGGCATGGCTGGGCGAGCTGGACTACAAGCAGCGCGAGGTGCTGGTGCGTCGTTTCGGCCTGCATGGGTTCGAGCGTTCGACGCTGGAGCAGGTTGGTGCGGAGATCGGTGTGACCCGCGAGCGGGTGCGTCAGATCCAGATGGACGCCCTCAAGCGCCTGCGCAAGCTGCTGGAATCGCGCGGGATGAAGGGCGACGAGGTGTTGCCCAACTCCTGATTCCTAGTCGTTGCCGTCGATGATCAGCGCCGCGGCCACATCGCGGCCCTCGGCCATGATCAGGTTGTAGGTCCGGCAGGCGGCGGCGGTATCCATGATTTCCACCCCCATGCCCTGCTCACGCAGGTGGCGCCAGAGCGCGCGGTCGGGAAACCGCTGCTGCAGGCCGGTCCCGATCAGCAGGACCTCCGGTGGGGCGTCCAGTACCGGCTGCAAGTGCTGCAATTCCAGATTTTGCACCGCGTCGACCGGCCACTGCGCCTGCAGTGCGTTCGGGCGCACGATCAGGCTACGCGTGTAGGCGACCTGGTTGATCCCTACCTTCCCGGGCTCGTAGCCGGTGACGATATAGAATTCGTCGCTGGTGACTTCGGAAAACAGCATGCCGTTACGCTACTCCGCGGGGCGAAATCTCTCAAGAATCCGCCCGTGGTCAGGGTCTGTCCGGGACGGTCGATTCGTTGACAGGTGCAGGTCCGGGTTATACTTTGGCGCGTTTTCCGGTGCGGCACCCGGAGGGTCCGTCGAAACGCCTGCGCGTGTTTCCGGATGCCCCCGCAAAGCGCCGCAGGCCCCAACCCGGCCCCAACCAGGACCCATACCCGTGACCGACGCCTTCCCCCGTATCGAGCGCCTTCCTCCCTACGTCTTCAACATCGTGAACCAGTTGAAGGCCGAGGCCCGAGCCCGCGGCGAGGACATCATCGACTTCGGTATGGGCAACCCGGATCAGCCGACGCCGCAGCACATCGTGGACAAGCTGTGCGAGGCGGCGCAGCGGGGTGATACCCATCGCTATTCCGTATCCAAGGGCATCCCGCGTCTGCGCCGGGCGATCACCCGCTGGTACAAGACGCAGTTCGACGTGGACCTGGACCCGGAGACCGAGGCGATCGTGACCATCGGCTCAAAGGAGGGGCTGGCGCACCTGGCCCTGGCCACGCTGGGGCCGGGCGATGCGGTGCTGGTGCCGAACCCGGCCTATCCGATCCATCCCTATGGCTGCGTGATCGCCGGGGCGGATGTACGTCACGTGCCGCTGACCCCGGACGTGAATTTCTTCGCCGAGCTGGAGCGGGCGATACAGGATTCCTGGCCCAAGCCGAAGATGCTGATCCTGAACTTCCCGGCCAACCCGACCACGCAGTGCGTGGATCGCGAATTCTTCGAGCGGGTGGTGGCGATCTGCAAGGAACACGGCATCTGGATCGTGCATGACCTTGCCTATGCCGAGATCAGCTTCGATGGCTACAAGGCCCCGTCGATCTTTGAAGTACCGGGCGCCAAGGACATCGCGGTGGAGTTCTACACCCTGTCCAAGACCTACAACATGCCGGGCTGGCGGGTCGGCTTTATGTGCGGCAACCCGACCCTGGTGGCGGCACTGGCGCGCATCAAGTCGTATCTGGACTACGGCACCTTTACCCCGATCCAGGTGGCCGCGATCGCCGCTCTGGAGGGCCCGCAGGACTGCGTCGAGGAGATCCGCGAACTCTACCGGGTGCGCCGCGACGTGCTGTGCGAGGGGCTGAACAAGCTGGGCTGGCAGGTGGAAAAGCCGAGGGCGACGATGTTTGTGTGGGCTCCGATCCCGGAGCCCTACCGCGAGATGGGTTCGCTGGAGTTCGCCAAGAAGCTGCTGCGGGATGCCAAGGTGGCGGTCTCGCCGGGGGTCGGCTTCGGCAACTACGGCGACGACCACGTGCGTTTCAGCCTGATCGAAAACGAGCAGCGCACCCGCCAGGCCTTGCGCGGAATCAAGGCGATGTTTCGCGCCGATTCCATCCTTGCGGATGCGGCGCCGGCATCGGCCGCACCCGGTCAGACGCAGTAGTCACCACACCGTTATTGGGAACATGCCGGGCCGGAGGAACGGGCCCGGCGCAATTTGAGCAAAGGGTTATATGACGCCGGTAAAGATCGGAATTCTGGGGCTGGGAACGGTAGGTTGCGGCACGGTCAACGTGCTCGAGCGCAACGGGACCGAGATTGCTCGCCGCGCCGGACGCGGTATCGAGGTGGTGGCGGCCGCCGCCCGTGACATCGAGCGTGAACGCGACTGCGACTGTTCCGGTATCCGCCTGACGACGGACCCGGCCGCAGTGGTCAGCGACCCCGAGGTCGAGGTCGTTGTGGAACTGATGGGCGGCACCGACCCGGCGCTGAACCTGGTGCTGGCGGCCATCGACGCCGGCAAGCACGTGGTCACGGCGAACAAGGCCCTGATTGCACTGCATGGCAACGCGATCTTCGAGCGCGCGCAGCAGCGCGGCGTGATGGTGGCGTTCGAGGCGGCCGTGGCCGGGGGCATCCCGATCATCAAGGCCATCCGCGAGGGCCTGGCCGGCAACCAGATCGAATGGCTGGCCGGGATCATCAACGGCACCGGTAACTTCATCCTGAGCGAGATGCGCGACAAGGGCCGTGATTTCGACGACGTGCTCGCCGAGGCCCAGGCGCTGGGCTATGCCGAGGCCGATCCGACCTTCGATGTCGAGGGGATCGACGCGGCGCACAAGCTGGCGATCCTGGCGTCCATTGCCTTCGGCATTCCGCTGCAGTTCGATCGGGTGGCGGTGGAGGGCATCAGTGGCATCACCCGCGAGGATGTCGGCTTTGCGGCCGAGCTGGGCTACCGCATCAAGCACCTGGGCATCGCCCGGCGCACGCCAAAGGGGTACGAACTGCGGGTGCACCCGACGCTGATCCCGGAGCGCCGGCTGATCGCCAACGTGGATGGTGTGATGAACGCGGTCCTCGTCAATGCCGACGCCGTCGGCCCGACGCTGTACTACGGCGCGGGTGCGGGCGCGGAGGCCACGGCCTCGGCCGTGGTCGCCGATCTGGTCGATGTGGTGCGGGCCCTGACCACCGACCCGGAGAACCGGGTGCCGCATCTGGCCTTCCAGCCGGACGCGCTGTCGGACCGACCGGTGCTGGATCTGGCCGAGGTGGAGACCTCCTTCTACCTGCGCCTGCGTACCCTTGATCGCCCGGGCGTGCTCGCCGACATCACCCGCATCCTCGGCGAACACGGCATCAGCATCGAGGCAATCCTGCAGCGCGAGCCGGACCCGGAGCGTGGCGAGGCCACGATCATCATGCTCACGCACAAGGTGCGCGAGGGGGCGATGATGGAGGCGATTGCCGCGCTCGAGGCGCTGGATCACCTGCTGACCCCGATTACCCGTATCCGCATGGAAGGGCTGGCGCGCTGATCCTGGCGCCCGGACTGCAACCGCAACGACAGAGAACATCATGGCCTTTGGACACCGCTATACCGGACTGATCGAGCGTTACCGCGACCGCCTGCCGGTGCATGACGACACCCGCATCATCTCGCTGGGCGAGGGCAACACGCCGCTGATCCGGCTGAACAACATCCCGCGCGAACTCACCCGCGAGGTCGAGATCTACGTGAAGTTCGAGGGCCTGAACCCGACCGGGTCGTTCAAGGATCGCGGCATGACCATGGCCGTGACCAAGGCGGTCGAAGAGGGCTCGCGGGCGATTGTCTGCGCCTCGACCGGCAACACCTCGGCCGCTGCGGCCGCGTATGCCGCGCGCGCCGGGATTACCGCGTTTGTGGTAATCCCGGACGGCAAGATTGCCATGGGCAAGCTGGCGCAGGCGATGATGCACGGCGCGACGGTGATCCAGATCGAGGGCAACTTCGACGACGGCATGCGCCTGGTGAAGGAGGTGGCCTCGAACACGCCGGTCACGCTGGTGAACTCGGTCAACCCGTATCGCCTGCAAGGGCAGAAGACCGCGGCCTTCGAGATCGTCGAAGAGCTGGGCCGGGCCCCGGACTATCACTGCCTGCCAGTAGGGAACGCCGGCAACATCACCGCGCACTGGATCGGCTACAGCGAAATGGCGGCGAAGGCCAGCGATGACGTGACCGAGGCCTGTGCCTACTGCAAGGGGCACTGCAAGTATGCCGGTGGCGGCATGGTGGGTAATCGTCCGCACATGGTCGGATACCAGGCGGCCGGCTCCGCGCCCTTCATGCGCGGCGCGATGGTCGACAACCCGGATACCGTGGCGACCGCGATCCGGATCGGGCATCCGCAGTCCTGGGACATGGCCTGGAAGGTGCGCGAGGAATCCGACGGCTGGTTCGACGAATGTCAGGACGATGAAATCCTGGCCGCGCAGAAGCTGCTGGCCGAGCGCGAGGGGGTCTTCTGCGAACCGGCCTCGGCGGCCTCTCTTGCGGGTGCGCTGCGTGATATCCGCGATGGCAAGATCCGCGAGGGTTCGACCGTGGTCTGCACGCTGACCGGCAACGGCCTGAAGGACCCGGATACTGCGATCGCCCAGAGCGTAGTGCAGCCGACCAAGGTTCCGGCCGAGCTGGACGCGGTATCGCGCGCCATTCGCGACAACCTGTCCTGACGACAGCGCCTCCCTGGGAGGCGCGGCGCGGGATCAGGGCTTGCTGCGCAGGTCCAGGTCGAACAGGGTGTCGGCCCCCAGACGAAAGATTCGGCACGGCGGACGCAGTGCCTGATCGAGATTCTCGATCTCGGGCAGGCTGATGCCGGGGCGCCCGGACCCGATCAGCATCGGGGCGATGGTCAGGTGCAGGCGGTCCAGGGTGTCGGTCTCGAGGAACCGCGAGACGGTCTTGCCGCCACCCTCGATCAGGAGGCGGTGCAGGCCGGCGGTGGCCAGGCGGTCACGGATTTCGGCTGGCGCAAAGCGCCCGTCACGCCCCGTGGGGATCTCCATGCATTCGACGTGTGCGGGCATGTTGCAGGGCCCGAAGCCCGCTGCGTGCAGGACGAGTGTTTTGACCTCGGCATGCTGGAAGACGTGGGCCTCCGGGCGAATGCGCCCGTCCGGGTCGAGGATCACGCGCACCGGGTGATCGCCCTCGGCCTTGCGTACGGTCAGACGCGGGTCGTCGGCGACGACCGTGCCGGCACCCACGACCACCGCGTCCACCAGGGCGCGCAGTCGGTGCAGGTGTTCGATGTCCTCGGGGCCGGTGACGAACTGCGAATGCCCGCTATGCGTGGCAATGCGGCCATCCAGGCTCTGCCCGAGCTGGGCGACGGTGATGCTCCTCGCTTCCACGATTGGCCCGTACAGGTCGAGCAGGTCATGGGCGGCCGGTGCCAGTGGGCCGGGCAGGGGGCAGCAGCCGGGGTCGGCGCGGCGGGCCAGCAGCCAGCGCCAGGCCTGTTCCTCGGAGACGGGATAGGCCGTCATGCCGCGAAAACCGGGGTTTCGGGACCGCGAGTCGCCAGTTGCGGTACGCTACGGGCAAGTGTGATCCGTCCGGTCGGGACGGGGGTCCGGGCCGGGGAATTCGCGGTTCGCGGGCTGGTCATAAACTAAACTCCCTATGGAAACACCCGATGCACAACGCCGATCGCGGGATCTTTGATCTTCGACGGGGCCATCCGGTCCTGGTCAGTGGTTCGCAGTCGAGTGTACTCGTTGCGGCCGTCGAGGGTCTGACCCCCGTGCTGCTGGATCGCTTGACCCATATGACCGGGTCGGCGCCTCGCCTGATTCTAACGGCGCACCGCGCCTCTGCAATGGGCTGGTCGGAACCCCTGGCTCAGGGCTGGGAGGGCGTGGCGCTGGAGTTCGCCCCGGATACCGAGCCGGAGGCGCTGTTTACTCTGGCGAGTGCCCCCGAGGCCTCGAACGAGGGCGCGCAGCCGGATGCCGCCCTGGGCCACCCAAGCGTGACCCGTGCCCTGCCGGCGGAGGTCGCCGCACTGGAACTGGTGCGCGCCGGGCGGCTGCTGCCGGCTGTGGTGGCCGCGCGCGTTCCCGACCCGGTGCCCGAGGCAATCGCATCGGCGCTGTCCGATGGCATGTTTCTCGACGTGGACGAGCAGGAGGCGCGTGCGGTGGCCCGGCACCCGCGCCTCGAGCTGGCCTATGTCAGCGAGGCCCCGGTACCGCTCGCGGATGCCCCGGTCACGCGTTTCATGCTGTTCCGCGAGGGCAACGGGATCCTGGAGCATGTTGCGGTGCTGATCGGCGAGCCGCGCGACTGGCCGGATGCGGTGCCGGTGCGGCTGCACTCGGCCTGCCTGACCGGAGACCTGTTCGGGAGCCTGCGCTGCGACTGTGGTGACCAGCTGCGTCTGGGGGTGAAGACCATCAACGAGTCCGGTGGCGGGGTGCTGCTGTATCTGGCCCAGGAGGGCCGCGGGATCGGCCTGGCCAACAAGCTGCGGGCCTACACCATGCAGTCGGCCGGTCTGGACACGATCGACTCCGACTGCCAGCTGGGTTTCGAGGCGGATGGCCGGCGCTACGACGCGGCGGTGGAGATGCTCGAGTTTCTCGGCATCGACAGCGTGCGTCTGCTTACCAACAACCCCGGCAAGATTGACGCGCTGCGTGCGGGCGGCATCGACGTGGTGGCGCGCGAACCGGTGCATGGCAAGCTCAATCCGCACAATCTGCGCTACCTCAGTACCAAGGCCGACCGCGGCGGTCACTGGCTGCAGGAGTTGCTGGCCTCCGAGGCGGAGCGCGGCTAGGGAGACGCTGATTTAATCGCACGTCCGCGCTCGAGTCGCTTTTGCGTGGGAACAAGGCGCGGTGACCGCCGTGCAGTCATTCTGCACAAGGGAGCCGCAACGCCGTGCGCGCGCCCGTTTTCGATCAACAACGGGCGGCCGAGCCCGCTCTTTCAATCACTTGTCGGGTTGGTGCCCCCTGTTCCCCGATCCTGCGTTGCGCCGCTTGCGGGTAGAACCACTACCCGCTGCACGACGCGCCTTGTCTCGGAAAACAGGGGGCGCCAACGCGGACGTGCGATTAAATCAGCGTCTCCCTAGCACAACACGGATCCATCGGCTCGCTGCTGCCTACCGGTGCGAGCGCCTCCATGAATCCCTGTGCCCGGACCTTCCCCGGATCAGGGCACGAGTCGTCCCAGGTCAAAGCGTGCCGTGTCGCGAATGGCGGCGGTCACGGATTCGGCATAGTGGCTGACCAGCGCCCGGCCCAGCTCCGCGGAGGCGGCGCCAGCGTCGCCGACCACCCCGGTCGGATTCAGGTCGCCCGCCATCCAGGCAAAGGCGACGCGGCCTTCCGGCTCCAGGAGTTCGAGTTCATCGGCCAGGGTCGCGCCGAGCGATGCGGCGCTGGTGGCTGCGTCGAGACGGACCTGTTCAGGTGCCAGCGTGAGCATCATGGCCGTTTCGACCAGGCCTCCGTGCAGGCCGTGGCGCTGTTCCTCGAGCGGGATGCCGAGGCTATCCGGCAGCGGTTGGCGGAAATAGTGGTGCTTGGCGACCAGCATGCCCGCCTGCTGGCGCAGGTCGAGGGCGGCGAGGTCGCAGATGGCGGTGTTGCCGCCATGGCTGTTGACCAGCAGCAGGCGGCGAAACCCGCTGCGCGCCACGCTGTGGCCCAGGTCACGCAGGGTTTCCAGTGCGGTCTCGGGGCGCAGCGTCAGGGTGCCGGGAAAGCCCGAGTGTTCGGTGCTGGTGGCGACGCACATCGGCGGCAGGATGAGCCGCGAGGGTTCTTCGCCAAGCCTCGCGTGGGCGGCGGCCAGTAGCCCCAGTCCGATGCGGTAGTCGGTGTCCAGCGGCAGGTGCGGGCCGTGCTGTTCGATCGCCGACAGCGGCAGGATCGCCACCGCATCGCGTTCGGCGTGGGCGGCGATCTCGCGGCTGGTCAGGTTCTGCCACCAGGGGAGCGCATGGGTATCCATGGTTCAAGCCTTGCCGCTGGAGCGTAGGGCGTCAAGGGCGCAGGCGCGCGTAGAGGTCGCCGGAGCCGAGCCGCTCGCCGTGTTCCTCGAGCCAGGCGAGAATGTCGCTGCCGCCCTGCCAGTCGCGGAATTCGTACCCGCGTCGCTCGCCGCGGATCAGGTTGAATTCGTATTCGCCAAGGGCGGCGAGCTGTTGCAGGCAGTCAGCTGTGATCTCGAGGGCCCCGGCCACGAACTCGAAGGACAGTGCGGGCAGCGGGTGGCCCAGTCCGCGCAGTACCTCCGCTTCCAGCCCTTCCACGTCGATCTTGCAGAAACGGGGCATGCCGTATTCCGCGATCAGCTGGTCCAGGGTGATCATCGGAACCGCGATTTCGTCGTCCCAGCGGACGTGCTGGAAACTTCGGTTGCGCTGCCCCAGCGATTGCACCCAGGATCGCGAGACGGAGGAGACCGTGGGGTGGCGGCGACTCACCTGCAGGCGCGCAGTGCCGGGCGATGGCCCGGCGACCTCGCGGCGGATGGCGATGCCCGGGCGACCACGAACCGCGCGGCGCAGCCAGGGCAGCAACTGGGGCTGGGGCTCCAGGGCCACCACGCGTGCCCCGAGGTCCGCGAATGCGCGGGTCCGGTCGCCCACATGGGCGCCAATATCGAAGACCAGGTCCCCCGGATGGACGAACTCGGCATACATGCGCTGCAGGCCGCGCTGGCGCCCCGGGCGACGATAGATGAGCAGCGAGCGCAGGACGCCGATGGTGTGGTCGAGCCAGGCGGTTCTGGATGTGGCTGGCGGGGTAGCGGTCATGCGTGCAGGCTAACCGGTCGCGCGGCGCGGGGGAACGCCGAGAGCCTGTCGGTGTCTTCTGGAAGGCTACGTTGCGCGCGCGACGCGTAACCCCAAACAAGCAGGAGATGCAGATGAACGTGCGCGGGCGATTGTCGGGATGGCTGGGTGTGGGGGTGTTGCTGGGGATGGTACTGGCAGGCCCCGCGTACGCGGACGGCGAGTGTCCGCCCGCAGGCGCCTGGACCACGCCGGGGGGTGAGCCGGTGGACCGCGCGGCGCTGTATGCGGAGCTGGCCACGGCGGATGCGGTGCTGCTCGGCGAGCGCCACGACCGCATGGATCACCACCGCTGGCAGCTGGGCACACTGGCGGCCCTGCACGGTCATCGGCCCGATCTGGTCATCGGGCTGGAGATGCTGCCCCGCTCGAAGCAGCCGGTGCTGGATGCCTGGGTGGCCGGCGAGCTGGACCCCGAGGCCTTTCTGGAGGCGAGTGAGTGGTATACCCACTGGGGATTCGACCCGGCCCTTTACTGGCCCATCCTTCACTTTGCGCGGGTGCATGCGATCCCGCTGCTGGCGCTGAATCTGGAACGCGACAAGATCCGTACCCTGGGCCACGAGGGCTGGGATGCGCTGGACGCCGAGGCGCGCGATGGCGTTTCCGCCCCGGCGGCGGCGAGCGCCGGATACCGCGAATACCTCGAGGCGGTGCTGGAGCGGCACCCGACCGGCATGGGCCCGAACCGTGACCGCTTTATTGCGACTCAGCTGGCCTGGGACCGCATGATGGCGGGCGCAATCGCCAGCCGCATCGAGGCGGGCGGTGAGGAGCCGCCGCTGGTCGCAGCGATCATTGGCTCCGGACACCTGGAATACGGGTACGGGGTACCGCATCAGCTGGCCGACCTGGGGGTCGAGGCTGCGCCGGTGCTGCTCCCGCGCGAGCCGGGCGAATGCGCCGAGTCCGACCCGGCGCTGGCGCGTGCGGTGTTCGGCGTTGCCGCCGACCCGCGTTTCGAGCCAGAAAGGCGAATGCTCGGTGTGCACATCGAGGCGGCCGATCCAGGCGTCCGTATTCTCGGGGTACAGGACGGCTCGGTGGGCGCGGCGGCCGACCTGAAGGCCGGGGATCGCCTGCTGCGGGCCGGTGAGCAGGAGGTGAACGCGGCCGGGGACCTGCAGCGCGTGGTGCGCGGTGTGCAGCCGGGCACCTGGCTGCCGCTTGAAATCGAGCGCGAGGGCGAACGCCTGGAACTCGTCGCGCGCTTCCCGCGGGAGGACTAGCCGGTGTCCTGGCGGCGGTGGTTGTGCGGGTTGGTCTGTCTGCTGGCTTCGGTCGGTGCGGCCGCGGATGCAGACCACCTTTCCGGGCCCGAGCTGGAACTGGTGCTCTGGCCCGAGCAGGCGCGACTGGAGGGGCGTTTCCAGGTCGAACTTCAGCAGGTGGATGCGGCAACCCTGGAGCGCTTTCGTCTGGACCCGGGCATTGCCGTCGATAAGGTCGAGCTGGACGGAGAGGCGCTTGCATACACCCGCAGCGATGACGGCTGGCTGGAACTGGAACGGGCACTCGAGGCCGCAAGGGGCACACTGGTGATTCGCTACGGGGCTCGCATCCCCGACGCCCCGCGGGGCCCGCGCGGGGGTGGCTATCTCGGTACCGATGGTGGCTTCCTGCCGCCGGGCGCCGACTGGTACCCGCGCCGCCCGGCGGCCGAGCCGCACCCGTTCCGTGTGCACCTTGAGGTGATGGACGGGCATCTCGGCGTCGCATCCGGTTCGCGGGTGGCGGAGCAGCACGAGAATGGCCGCTACCGTGCCACCTTCGAGCACCCCGGCGGGCGCGCGCTGGCAGTTGCGACCGGACCCTGGGAGCCGGTGACGCAGGCGGCGGGCGAAGTCGAGATCCGCACCCTGTTCCCGGCCGGGCTGGAGGTCGCTTTTGGCGAGCTTTATCGCGAGCAGGCCGCAGCCTATATCGAGCGCTTCTCGGACGAGCTGGGTGCGTACCCCTTTGCCACCTTTACCATTGCCGCGAGCCCGCAGCCGGTGGGCCTCGCGTTTTCCGGCTTTACCCTGCTGGGCACACAGGTGATTCCTCTGCCCTTTATCCCGTACACCTCGCTGGGCCACGAGGTGCTGCACAGCTGGTGGGGGACCGGCGTGTATGTGGACCCCGCAGGGGGCAACTGGTCGGAGGGGCTGACAACCTTCCTCGCCGACTACCAGTTCAAGCGCGAGGCGGGGGAAGCACGCGCCGAACGCGGCCAGTGGCTGCGCGACTACGCGGCGCTGCCACCCACGGAGGATCGGCCCCATGCGGCGTTTCGCGGCGGCAACGCCGGGGCGGCGCGGATCGCGGGCTACCATCGCGGGGCGATGCTGTGGTTGATGCTGGAAGACTGGATCGGACGCGAGGCGCTGCTGGCCGGCGCGCGCCGACTGTTCGCGCAGTGGCGCTTTCGCGAGGCGGACTGGGATGCGGTCATCACTGCCTTCGAGCGCGAGACCGATCAGGACCTGCGGCCCTTTTTTGAACAGTGGACCGGTCGCAGCGGCGCGCCGCTGCTGGAGCTTGCACAGCTGCAGCGCGAGGCCGGGGAGGCGGGGTGGCGGGTGCGTGCAGAACTGCATCAGCGCGTACCGGGTGAGCCCTGGATGCTGCGCGTGCCGCTGGAAGTCGAGACGGAGGCCGGGCGCGAAACCCACTGGGTGGAGCTCGATCAGGCCCGGCGCGAGGTCATCGTCGAGACGGCCGTGCGCCCGCTGGCGGTCGCGGTGGACCCCGACTGGCGACTGTTCCGCCACCTGACGGCCGGGGAGTCCCCGGATATCCTGCGGCAGGCGGCGCTGGACCCGCGCGTGCGCCTGGTGACCCTCGGGGATGCGCGCGCCGAGGAAGTGGCGGCCTGGCTGGGGCGGGTGCCGGACGCGGCCGACAGCGATCAGGGTACGCGCATCGTGCTGGGGGATCACACCGCCACCAGTCGCTGGCTGCGGGAGCGCGGGCTGCCCGCAGACCCCGGGGTGGTCGAGCCGGACCTGGAGGTGGCGTCCGGCCCGCGCGCCTGGGCTGTGCCGGGGGCGGCGGTGGTCGTGATCAGCGGGACCGATGCGGAGGCCCGGCGCGAGGTGGCCGCCGCACTGCGCCACCGTTCTCACTACAGCTATCTGCTGCCGGGGCAGGGCGATGCGCCGAAGACCGGTCTGTGGCCCGTGCCCGGCGTCTGGCAGGAACTGAACGATGACGAATGATTTCGTGTTGGACCCGCGCCTGGAGGCGGATACCTGGGCGGCGGCGGAGTGGCCCTTATCCAGCCTGAGGCTGATGGATCATCGCGGCTATCCCTGGTTCCTGCTGGTTCCGCGGCGGGCGGAGGTGGCGGAGCTGCACCAGCTGGATGACACGGACGCCGCGCAACTGCTGCGCGAGTCGCGCGCCCTGTCCCGGGCGATGGAGCAGGCCTTCGCGCCCACGGCCCTGAACGTGGCCAAGCTTGGCAACATCGTGGCGCAGCTCCATCTCCATCATGTGGCCCGCTTTGCGGACGATGCCGCCTGGCCGGGGCCGGTCTGGGGAACGCCGCATCCCGGAGGGCTGGAACGACACGAGGCCGAGGAGCGCATACAGCGCGTCCTCGGCCTCGTGGTGGATATCGCGGACCGGTAAGACGCCCGTAGGCGTCTCCGGAGGCGATTGGTCAGAAGCGGTAGCCGACGTTCATCCCGAAGGTCCAGGGGTCGATGTTGACCGTGCCCAGATGGGCGCCGCCCAGCGAGACGTCGGTGTCGATGTCAATCCAGCGCACTTCGGCATTCACGAACCAGTTATCGTCCACTGCGAAGTCGATCCCGGCCTGCAACGCCGCACCCCAGGAATCGTCCAGGTCAATATCCTGCCCTGTCACCGCAGCTGTGTCCTCGTCGAAGAAGTAGGTGTAGTTGATGCCGGCGCCGACATACGGACGCACCGCGGTGCCGGTGTTGAAGTGGTACTGCAGGCTCAGGGTCGGTGGCAGGTGGCGGGTGCTGCCGATGTCGTCTCCGCCAACGTTCAGGCTGTGCTTGAACGGGATCGCGACCAGCAGCTCCAGGCCCAGGTTGTCGGTCATCATGTAGGTGATGTTGCCGGAGGGACGGGTGTTGGAACCGACGTCTACGGCGGCGTCGCCCAAACCGGCCAGAGTGCCGTTATCGGACTTGGGGGCCACGTGGGTCAGGCCGCCACGGATCAGCCAGTCGCCGGCGGAGACGTCGGCATTGGCGGCGGTGGCGTGGGCCGGGATCAGGGCGGCGGGGGCCAGCAGGCCGGCCAGTGCCAGGGAGCGGAAGGTCAGGGTGCGTCGCATGTTCGGTTCCTCCGAATTATTAGGGGTGCGCGCAAACTATCGCGCGGCCCGTATCAGAAAACGTTGATGCAGATCATCTGTGGCAACGGTTTTCAGAACGGCAGCCGCTGCCCCTCGAAGTCATAGAAGGTGCCGGAGTCTGTGGCGTCCAGCCGGTCCAGGACCTTCAGCAGTGCGCCGGTTGCGGTCTCCGGCTCCAGCACCTCGGGGGCGCGGGCGCGGTAGGGTTCGGACAGGCGCGTCGCACAGGTGCCGGGCTGCAGGGCCAGCACCACGGCCTGGCGGTGGCTGAAGCGCAGTTCGAGTGCCGTGGTGCGCACGATCTGGTTGAGCGCGGCCTTGGAGGCGCGATAGCTGATCCAGCCGCCGAGGTGGTTGTCCTCGATGGAGCCCACCCGGGCGGAGAGGGTGGCGAGAACACCCTTGCGCGTGCGGGGCAGCAGCGGTGCCAGGTGCTTGAACAGCAGAGCCGGGCCGATGGCGTTGATCGCGAACGCGTGGGCCATGATCGCGGGGTCCAGATCGCGCAGGCGCTTCTCCGGGCCGTGGCCGTCGATGGTGAGGATGCCGGTGGCATCCAGGATCAGGTCCCATTCCGGTGCCTGCTCCCGCAGCCAGCTGGCGGCGTGTTCGATGCTGACCTCGTCCAGCAGGTCTACCCGAGGCTTGCTATGCCGGTGCAGGCCAACGACCTGCCCGCAGTCGGGATCCTGTTCGAGCTGTTGCACGAAGGCGGCGCCGAGTCCGCCCGTGGCGCCGACGATCACGGCGCGATAGGGTGTCTGCAGGGATTCCATGACACTATGACCGCAGGCCCGGTAATTGATTCGGTTGCGGTGGCCCCGGCGCGTGCCGGAATCGGACAGAGAGCGCATGAATTTTCTCCATACCCTCGGGCACGCGGCACGCAACCTGGCACCGATCGTGATCGTAGTCGCGGTGTTTCAGGCACTGGTGCTGCGCACGGTGCCGGACGGCCTGCTGTCGATGGTGATCGGCCTGGCCATCGTGGTCTTTGGCGTGGCGCTGTTCCTGCAGGGCCTGGAGATGGGCATCTTCCCCATCGGCAAGAACCTTTCCAACGCGCTGGCCCGGCGTGGTTCGCTGCTGCTGCTGATGGCGTTCGGCTTTACCCTCGGCTTTGCGACCGTGATCGCGGAACCGGCCCTGATCGCGGTGGCGGAACAGGCCGAGCTGATCAGCGAGGGACGCATCGAGGGCCTGGTCCTGCGCCTGATTGTCGCGCTGTCCGTGGGTGCCGTGGTGGCGCTGGGCATCCTGCGCACGGTCATGGGCCACCCGCTGCACTGGTACATCCTGACCGGCTACGTGCTGGTGGTACTGGTGACCTTCTTTGCCCCCGAGGAGATCGTGGGTCTGGCCTACGACTCGGGCGGGGTGACCACGAACATCGTGACCGTGCCGCTGGTGGCCGCGCTGGGACTGGGTCTGGCCGCCTCGATCAGCGGGCGCAATCCTCTGCGCGACGGCTTTGGCCTGGTGGCGCTGGCGGTGATGGTGCCGATGATCACGGTGCAGCTGTACGGGATCATCGTGTTCGCCGGTGCCGAGATCGATGCCCCGGGTAACGGCGAGACCGCGGCGATGGATGCGGACACGGATCTGCCGGGCGCGGATGAGGGGCACTGGCTGTCCGCGATGGGGATGGATCTGCTGCTGATGCTGCGCGACGTCGCGCCGATCATCGCGGTGATCGTGGTGTTCCAGTACTTCGTGCTGCGCAAGCGCATCCCGTACCTGCCGCGGGTGATCTTCGGCTTCGTGCTGGTGGTGCTGGGCCTGTACGCCTTTGTGGTCGGGCTCAAGCTGGGCCTGTTCCCGATCGGCGAGAGCATGGCCGAGCAGCTGATCACCAACGAGCTGTTCCTGTGGGTCTACCTGTTCGCGTTCTCGATCGGCTTTGCGACCACGATGGCGGAACCGGCCCTGATCGCGATCGGCCAGAAGGCCGAGGAGGCGGCGCGCGGCTCGCTGCGCGGCAATGTGATCCGCATCCTGGTCGCGCTGGGGGTGGCCATCGGTATCACCATCGGTGTCCACCGTATCCTGGCCGGTGATTCGATCCATCAATACATCATGGCTGGCTACCTGCTGGTGATCGTGCTGACAATCCTCGCGCCGAAGCAGATCGTGGCGCTGGCCTTCGATCTGGGCGGGGTAACCACCTCCGAGGTCACGGTGCCGCTAGTCACCGCGCTGGGTATCGGCCTGGCCACGCACCTCGAGGACCGCAACGTGCTGATCGACGGCTTTGGCCTGATCGCGTTCGCCTCGATTTTCCCGATTGTCACGGTCATGCTCTATGCCATTGCCGTGGATCTGTACGAACGCTGGTTTGCGCGCAACGAGCAACAGGAGGACTGAAAAATGAAATTTTCCGCACTGGTGGCCGTGCTTCCGGACGACCTGGAAGAGCAGGCCATTGCCACCGCGAAGGCGGCCGGCGCGGGCGGTGTCACCATCATGGATGCCCGCGGTATCGGGGCCGAGGCGCGCAAGACCTTTCTGGGCATGACCTACGAGGGCAGTCAGTCGGTCCTGCTGTGGGTGCTGGAGAAGCGCGTGGCCCTGGACGTGCTGAAGTCCATTGCGCGTGAACTGGATCTGGCGAACGACCCTCGGGGGATCGCCTTTACGGTGGATGTGGCGCACCTGGCCGGCATTGGACGCAATCAGATCGAGCAGTTCCAGGAACAGGTCAAGGAAGAAATCTGACGGAGAACACCATGCTGGTAAGTGAAATCCTGAAATCGAATGTCGTGACCGTCTCGCCGCTGGCGCCGCTGCGCGAGGCCATGCAGCTGATGCGCAGGCACGGGGTCAAGTCCCTGGTGGTCGAGAAACAGCATGCCCATGATGCCTACGGGATCATCACCTACACCACGATCCTGAAGACGATCGTGGCGGAGGAGGGCGACATCGACCTGTCCAATGTCTATGACGTCTGCACCAAGCCCGTGATTACGGTACCCGCGGAGATGGACGTGAAATACGTGGCCCGGTTGATGGTCAGTCAGGGCATCCGGCGTCTGGTCGTGCTGCGGGGCAACGAGCTCGAGGGCATCGTGACGACCAGTGACATCGTCGGCTCCATCCTGCAGATGGCCGACCTCGATTGAATCGGGCGGGACGGAACCTCGTTCGCCACCGCGGGTCCGAGTTCGTACTGCATTCCGCACCCGCTTCGCGCCGGGTGCCCATTCGTATCGCAAAGGCCGTCTGATGCCTCCCATCTCGTTTATCGAGGGCTTCGAGAAGCTCCGCCTTCTGGATGCGGCTATCGAGCAGTCGCACAACTCGGTGGTCATTACCGATGCGGATCTGGATGCCGGTCCTCGCATTATCTACGTGAACGCCGGGTTCGAGCGCATGACCGGCTACACGCGGGAGGAGGCCCTGGGCCAGACCCCGCGCATGCTGCAGGGGCCGGCGACCTCGCGTGCGGTGCTGGACCGGATGCGGGGCGCGCTGGCCTGTGGCGAATGCTTTGATGGCGAGGCGATCAACTACCGCAAGGACGGCTCCTGGTATTACGTGCGCTGGCACATCTCGCCAGTGCACTCCCAGGAGGACGAGCGGCGCGTTACGCATTTCGTTTCGGTGCAGCAGGATATCAGCGAGGACCGTCGCCGCGACGACCAGCTGCGGCTGCTGTCGACGGCGCTGGAGGTCTCGGCCGATCCGGTGCTGATTACCGACCCGGAGGGCACCATCACCTACGTGAATGCGGCCTTCGAGGACCAGACCGGCTACAGCCGAAACGAGGCCCAGGGGCAGAATCCGCGCATCCTTAAATCGGGTCAGCAGGATGCGGCCTTCTACCAGGAGCTCTGGGCGACCCTGAAGCGCGGGGAGGCCTTCCGTGGCGAGTTCGTGAACCGGCGCCGGGATGGATCCCTGATGCACATGGAGCAGAGCATCAGCCCGGTGACAAACGCCGAGGGCGAGGTTACGCACTACGTCTCGATCGGGAAGGACGTGACCGACCGCGTGCGCATGGAAGAGGAGATCCGGCGCCTGGCGCATACCGACTGGCTGACCGGGCTGGCCAACCGGCTCAGTCTGGGCAATACCCTGGAAAGCGAGATGGAACGCAGCCGCCGCTACGGGCGGCCACTGTCGCTGATCATGTTCGACATCGATCACTTCAAGGACTTCAACGACGACTACGGCCACGAGACCGGGGACGAGGTCCTCAAGCGCCTGGCCGTGACCGTGCGTGAGGGCCTGCGCGAGGCCGACTCCCTGGGCCGCTGGGGCGGGGAGGAGTTCCTGGTGGTGGTCCCGGAGACCAGCGGCAGCGGGGCCGAGGCCATGGCGGAGAAACTGCGCAAGGCCGTCGCCGCCATGGAGACATCCTGTCCGATCTCCGTCACCGCCAGCTTCGGGGTGACCGAGATGCGCCCGGGGGATACGCCGAAGTCGCTGACGCGGCGCGTCGACGAGGCGATGTACCAAGCGAAGGAGGCTGGCAGGAACCGGGTCGTCCTGCTGTAACGCCCGGGCCCGACCCGGGCGGCCCTGTAGAAACAAAACGGGCCGACCCCTGAGGGTCGGCCCGATGTCTGGCTTCGGATGCCGGTGTGGCGAACCGGGTCAGCCGCGGCGGCGCAGGACCCAGATCTCCAGCAGCGCCCAGTCCTCGCCCGGATAGTTTTCCTGCTCCAGCGGCGACAGGCGACGATGGCGGCTGGCCGTGCTGCCCACGAACTCCAGGTGCTCCAGCAGCAGGCGCTTGGTGGCGTCCGCCTTTTCCAGGGCAAAGGGGTTCAGGAAGTTCACCAGCATGTAGCCCTCGCGCGGCGCCTCGGCAAACGCGCGTACCAGCTTTTCGATCGCCGGCGGATCGAGGTAGACCAGCGACGCGGTGGAGATCACGATGTCGGCGTCGGCCAGGGCCTTTTCGATGCCGGCCTGGGTGTCCGGCGCCGGCTGGTTCAGATCGGCCTCGAAGGTCTGATCGAACAGGCCGGCGCTCTTGCCGTAGGCCAGGGCGTTGCCGGAGATGTCGATGCCGGTGGTCTTCATCGGCAGGCGCCGCGGCGCGGCGACGGTCTTGCAGGCCTGTTCGTCGGCCCAGTTGGCGCGGATCGCCTCGACATCCATGTTGTGGATGGCGGCCATGGTGGTGTTGCCAAAGCAGCAGCACAGGTCCACGTAGTTCAGGGTCTTGCCGGCGGCGGACTGCTTCTCGGCCCAGGGGAGGATCAGCCGGTCGAAGGTTTGCCGGTTGAAGTCGTCGGAGATGTAATCGAGCGCGTCGATGATGCGCTCCTTGAACGGTACCGGCGTCTCGGCGACGTAGATGTCGTCGAAATGCTGTTTCTTCTCCTCGGTCTTCACTTGCGGCTCACTCATCGGCTTCTCCTGGTTGGATAAACCCACCATGCTCGTGGGTATGCGGCGGAATCGTCAAGTAACGCCACTGACGGCATTGATGACGGCAGCGTCTCCCTGCCGGTTTCGGCTATGTATCATGAAAGGAGAACCCGTCCGGTCCCGCCCGCGCGGGAACGGAACGATGCCGAAAAGGGACATGCATGAAGATCGACTGTTTCAAGGCCTATGACGTACGCGGCCGGGTGCCGGATCAGCTCAATCCGGAGGTGGTGCGGGCCATCGGGCGCGCGTTTGCCGAGGAGATCCGGCCGGGCCGGACCGTGGTCGGCCACGATATTCGCCTGTCCAGCCCGGAGCTGGCGGGGGCGCTGATAGAGGGCCTTACCGCGGGCGGTAGCGATGTGGCGGACATCGGCATGTGTGGCACGGAGGAGGTCTATTTCGCAACGGCGCATTACGGCGCCGGTGGCGGGATTATGGTCACGGCCAGCCACAACCCGCTGGACTACAACGGCCTGAAGCTGGTGCGCAGCGAGGCCCGCCCGATCAGTGGCGACTCCGGCCTGCAGGCGATTCGTGACCGGGCGGAGCGGGGGGATTTCCGGCCCATGCCCAATGGGCAGATCCGGCATCTGGACCACCGGGGTGATTACGTCGCACGGCTGCTGGCCTCGATCCAGCGCGACGCCCTGCCGCCCCTGAAGATCGTGGTCAATCCGGGCAACGGGGGCGCCGGGCCGGTGCTGGAGGCGCTGGAGCCGCATCTGCCGTTCGAACTGATCCGGGTCAATTTCGAGCCGGACGGGCATTTCCCTAATGGCATTCCCAACCCGTTGCTGCCGGAGAACCGCTCCGCCACCGCTGACGCAGTGCGGACCCATGGCGCGGATCTCGGCGTGGCCTGGGACGGGGACTTCGACCGCTGTTTCCTGTTCGACGCCCAGGGGAACTTCATCGAGGGGTACTACATCGTCGGCCTGCTCGCGGAGGCCTGCCTGGATGGGCATGCCGACGAGCGTATCGTCCATGACCCGCGCCTGACCTGGAACACTATCGAGATGGTGCGCGCCGCGGGGGGCGAGCCGATCCAGTCGAAGACGGGGCATGCCTTCATGAAAGAGCGGCTGCGCCTCGAGGACGCGATCTACGGCGGCGAGATGAGCGCGCACCACTATTTCCGCGATTTTTATTACTGCGATACCGGCATGCTGCCGTGGCTGCGAGTGGCCGAGCTAATGGGGCGGCGCGAACAGTCCCTGGGCGAGATGGTTGCCGAGCGCATGGCCCGTTACCCCTGCAGCGGCGAGCTGAACTTCCAGGTGGAGGACGCCGCAGCCGCCAGCGAGCGCGTGCTGCAGGCCTACGCCGGACAGGGTGGGGTGGAGGATCACACGGACGGTGTCAGCCTGGAGTTCGGCGACTGGCGGTTCAACCTGCGCAGCTCCAATACCGAACCGCTGCTGCGCCTGAACGTGGAGACCCGCGCGGACCCGGCCCTGCTGGAGCGCCGCGTGGACGAGATTTCCCGCCTGATACGGGGTTGAGGACGATGGAACAGACGCATAGCCGGACCGAACTGCAACCGGTGATCCTGGCCGGCGGCTCGGGCACCCGCCTGTGGCCGGTATCCCGCAGCCATTATCCCAAGCAGTTCCTGCCCCTGATTGGGGAGCAGACCCTGCTGCAGCAAACCGCTCAGCGCCTGGACGGTCTGGGCGCGGCCCCACCGCTGGTGCTGGCGAATGTCGAGCACCGTTTCCTGGCGGCCGAACAACTCCGCGCGGCGGGTGTGCAACAGACGCGCATCCTGCTGGAGCCGGAGGGCCGCAATACCGCGCCGGCGATCGCGCTGGCCGCTTTGCAGGCGCGGTCCGAGGGGCGTGATCCGCTGCTCCTGGTGCTCGCGGCGGATCACCACATCGGCGATCCCGAGGCCTTCCGGGGCGCGGTGGTGCGGGCGATGGCGCTGGCCGAGGCCGGGCATCTCGTCACCTTCGGGATCGTGCCCACAGCGCCGGAGACCGGCTATGGCTATATCCAGCAGGGCGAGTCCCTGGGTGCGGACGGGGCGCGCGTCGCGCGCTTCGTCGAAAAGCCGGATACCGCCACCGCCCGCGAATACATCGAGGGCGGCGATTACCTCTGGAACAGCGGGATGTTCGTGTTTCGGGCCTCGCAGTATCTGGAGGAGCTGGAGCGCTTCGAACCGGTCATCGTGGCCGCCTGCCGAAGTGCCCTGGATAACGCGCAGGAAGACCTCGACTTCCTCCGGTTGGACCCCGAGTCGTTTGCGGCGGCCCCCAACATCTCGGTCGACTATGCCGTGATGGAGCGCACCCAGCATGCCGCGGTCACACCGCTGGCGGCCGGCTGGAGCGATATCGGCTCGTGGTCGGCCCTGGCCGGGGTTCGCGGCATGGACGAGCAGGGCAATACCCTGCGCGGCGACTGTCTGCTGGAAGACAGCGAGGGCTGCGTGGTGGATGCCGATGGCTTGCTGGTCGCGGGTATCGGCCTGCGCAATCTGGCGGTGGTGGCCACCCGCGACGCGGTGCTGGTGGCCGATCGCGACCGGGTGCAGGACGTCAAGCGCATCGTCGAACGCCTGCAGGCGGCCAATCGCAACGAACACGTGGACCATACCGTGGTGTACCGGCCCTGGGGCTGTTACGAATCCATCGATACCGGGTCCCGTTACCAGGTCAAGCGCATCACCGTGAACCCCGGCGCGCGCCTGTCGCTGCAGATGCATCACCACCGGGCGGAGCACTGGGTGGTGGTCAGCGGCACGGCCCGCGTCACCAACGGCGAACAGAACTACCTGGTCACCGAGAACGAGTCGACCTTCATTCCAATCGGGCAGGTGCACTGCCTGGAGAACCCCGGCGCGCTGCCGCTGGAGCTGATCGAGGTGCAGTCCGGCAGTTACCTGGGCGAGGACGACATCGTGCGCCTGGAGGACGTCTACGGGCGCGCCTGAAGCACGTGCCGCCGGGGGCGGGAATGGTATGATTCCGCGTTTTGGGTGGGGCGTGGCGCGCACGCCGCCCGGCAGCGGGAGTCGATATGGCCAAAGTGGCATTGATCACCGGGATCACCGGACAGGACGGGGCCTACCTGGCCGAGTTCCTGCTGGACAAGGGCTACGAGGTGCACGGCATCAAGCGCCGCTCGTCGTTGTTCAATACCGATCGCATCGACCACCTGTATCAGGACCCGCACGAGAGCGATCGCCGCTTCATCCTCCACCACGGTGATCTGACCGACTCCACCTGCCTGATCCGCATCATCCAGCAGGTGCAGCCGGACGAGATCTACAACCTGGCCGCGCAGTCGCACGTGGCGGTCTCCTTCGAGGAACCGGAATACACCGCCAACTCCGATGCCCTGGGCACCCTGCGCCTGCTGGAGGCGATCCGCATCCTCGGCATGGAGCAGACCACGCGCTTCTACCAGGCGAGCACCTCGGAGCTCTACGGCAAGGTGCAGGCCACGCCGCAGGACGAGACCACCCCGTTCTACCCGCGCAGCCCCTATGCGGTGGCCAAGCTGTATGCCTACTGGATCGTGGTCAACTACCGCGAGGCCTACGGCATGTACGCCTGCAACGGCATCCTGTTCAACCACGAATCCCCGGTGCGCGGCGAGACCTTCGTCACCCGCAAGATCACCCGGGCGCTGGCGCGCATCAAGCTCGGGCTGCAGGAGCGGCTGTACCTCGGGAACCTGGACGCGAAACGCGACTGGGGCCATGCCCGCGACTACGTCGAGATGCAGTGGCTGATGCTGCAGCAGGACACCCCGGACGACTACGTGATCGCCACCGGCGAACAGCACAGCGTGCGCGACTTCGTCGACGCCGCGGCCCATGAGCTCGGCATGCGCATCGAGTGGCGCGGCGAGGGCGTGGACGAGCAGGGCTTTGACGACAAGGGCCGCTGCATTGTGTCGGTGGACCCGCGCTATTTCCGGCCCACCGAGGTCGAGACCCTGCTGGGCGATGCCAGCAAGGCCAAGCGCGAGCTCGGCTGGGAGCCGCGCATCCGCTTCGACGAACTGGTGGCCGAGATGGTGCGCGAGGACCTCAAGAGCGCCGAGCGCGACGAACTGGTGCGCGACCACGGCTACCGCACCCTGAGCCGCCATGAATAAGCCGCAGCGCGTCTTCGTCGCCGGGCACCGGGGGATGGTGGGCAGCGCCATCTGCCGCCAGCTCGAAGACTGGCCGGGCGTGGAGCTGCTGACCCGCACGCACGCCGAGCTCGATTTGACCGATCAGGCCGCGGTGGAGGCCTTCATGCGCGTGGAACGCCCGGACCAGGTGTACCTGGCGGCGGCGAAGGTGGGCGGGATTCACGCCAACAACACTTATCCGGCCGAGTTCATCCGCGACAACCTGGCGATCCAGACCAACGTGATTCACGCTGCCCATGGCACCGGTGTGCGGCGGCTGCTGTTTCTCGGCTCCAGCTGCATCTACCCGCGCGAGGCCCCGCAGCCGATCGCGGAGGCGGCCCTGCTGACCGGGCCGCTGGAGCCGACCAACGTGCCCTACGCCATCGCCAAGATCGCCGGCATCAAGCTGTGCGAGAGCTACAACCGACAGTACGGCACGGACTATCGCTCGGTCATGCCGACCAACCTCTACGGCCCGGGCGACAACTACCACCCGGAGAACAGCCACGTGATCCCCGGGCTGATCCGGCGCTTTCACGAGGCGAAACAGGCCGGCGCCGATCACGTGACCGTCTGGGGCAGTGGCACCCCGCGCCGCGAGTTCCTGCACGTGGACGATATGGCAGGGGCCTGTGTGCATGTGATGAACCTCGACCAGACCACCTATGCGGAGCACACCGAGCCGATGCTGAGCCACATCAACGTGGGCACGGGCGAGGACCTGACCATTGCCGAACTCGCGCAGCGGGTGGCCGGCGTGGTCGGCTTCCGGGGCGAGCTGCGCTTTGACCGCTCGAAGCCGGACGGTACCCCGCGCAAACAGTTGGACGTCTCGCGCCTCGCGGCGCTGGGTTGGAAGGCCCGTATCGGGCTCGACGAAGGGCTGGCCGGGGCCTATGCCGAGTTTCTGGAACACGGCGGAGCCAACCGGTGAGCCAACCGGTGAGCGATTCGCCGGCAGACCCGATCCGGGTCAAGTTCCTGTCGACCATGCGCGAGTCGATCTGGCGCCACCAGCTGCCGGACGGCGAGGCGCGCTGGGGGCGCTGCGAGTTCACCTTCGACCCGCAGGCGACCGAGTACGACTGGCTGGTGGTGTACGACGAATTCCCGTCCAACACAGGGCGCAACCGGCATTACAGCGAACGCCTCGCCTGTGGCGCCGAGCGCACCCTGCTGGTGACCATGGAGCCGCCCTCGATCAAGTCCTACGGCCGGCGCTTTACCCGCCAGTTCGGCCAGGTGCTGACCTCGCACCCGGAATGGGCGCTCAAGCACCGGCGGCGCATCCATTCCCAGCAGGGAATGATCTGGTACTACGGCTTCGGCAGCCAGGGTGAGCGGCCGTACAACGAGATGCGGGCACACCCGCCGCTGGAAAAGACCCGCGAGATCGCCACCATGTGTTCGGCCAAGCGCCAGCGCCACACCCTGCATCGGCGGCGCTACGACTTCACCTGGGCCCTGAAGGCCCAACTGCCCGAGCTGGAGATCTTCGGCAAGGGCGTACAGCCGCTGGACGACAAGGCCGAGTGCCTGGACGCGTATCGCTATCACGTCGCGGTGGAGAACTACGTGGGGCCGCATCACTGGACCGAGAAGCTGGCCGATGCCTTCCTCGGCGCGACCCTGCCGTTCTACTACGGCGCGCCGAATGCTGCGGACTACTTTCCGCCGGAGAGCTTCATTGCCATCGACATCGACGATGTCGATGGAACGGCCGAGCGCATTCGCCGCGCGATCCGCGACAACGAATACGAACAGCGGCTGCCGCACATCCTTGAGGCCCGGCGTCGCGTGCTGGAGGAGTACAACCAGTTCGCCGTTGCCGCGCGCATCATCGAGGCCGCACACGACACAGAACCAGCCGGGCCGACCGGCCAGTGGATCCACTCGCGCCGGGCCCTGCGCCGTCGCGACCCACTGGCCGCCCTGGAGGGCGCCTGGGAAAAACTCACCCAGCGCATCGGCCACCTCTCCGGCCGCGCTGGCTGAGGTGTTTTCCGGGCCGGGGATGTCAGGCCGAAAGATCACGCCTGTCCAACCAGAGCTGTTTCGCGTGATCGATTCAGCGATGCATCCCGGGAATTCTCGGTGGACTCCGTGTGCTCTGTGGTTCCCACGTCCTTTTCCTTCGTGCCTTCGTGAGCTTCGTGGTGAATAAGGCCCCGGTCTTTTAGTCGCTGTGCGGATCACGAATGGCGATCAGCCGAAGTCGCGGGAGCGGGTGGTCAGCTCGCCCAGCCAGACGCTGCGGTCGATCAGGCGCTGCACGATCAGATGGCCGACCCCGTCGCTGTACTGCCATTCTCCGTGGGCCTCCAGCAGGCGGCCGTGCAGGACCTCGACGCGAAAGCGCTCCACCCGGTCCGGCCAGACGATCAGGTTCAGCGTGCCGGTTTCGTCCTCCAGGGTCAGGAACACCGTGCCGTTGGCCGAGCCCGGCCGCTGGCGGGTGATCACCAGCCCGGCATAGCGCGCCCCCGGGTGCCCGGGGCGTTCCAGTAGCCGGGCGGCGGTGGCCAGTCGTCGCTGCTCCAGGAACGGGCGCATCAGCGCCAGCGGGTGCGGGCCCAGGCTCAGGCCCTGGGTGGCGTAGTCCTGCACCAGATCATCCACCGCATCCGGGCGCGGCAGCAGCGGGGTCACGTCGGCCTCGCGCACCGTCTCCGCCGGGGCGTCGGCGAACAGCGGCAGGGGTTCCTCCACCGCCTCGGTCGCCCAGCGCGCCTGGTGGCGGTTGCCGGCCAGGCCCTTCAGGGCGTCGGCACGGGCCAGGCGGTTGGCCTGGGCACGGGTCAGGGCGGCGCGGGCCACCAGATCCGGCACGTCCGCGAACGGGCGCTCGGTGCGCGCGGCGACGACACGCTCGGCCACGGCCTGCGCGAGCCCGCCGACCCGGTTCAGGCCCAGGCGCAGGGCCAGCGCGTCGCTCCCGGTCACCGGCTCCACCGTGCAGTCCCAGTTACTGCATCGCACATCCACCGGGCGCACCTCCACGCCGTGGCGGCGCGCGTCGGCGACGATCTGTGCCGGGGCGTAGAAGCCCATCGGCTGGCTGTTCAGCAGGGCGCAGGCAAAGATCGCCGGTTCGTGGCACTTGAGCCAGGACGAGACCCAGGTGATCAGCGCAAAGCTGGCCGAGTGCGACTCGGGGAAGCCGTATTCGCCAAAGCCGAGGATCTGCTTGTACAGCTGCTCGGCAAACTTCTCCGGATAGCCGCGTTGCCGCATCCCGTCCATCATGCGTTCGCGGTAGCGCGCGAGCTGGCCGGTACGGCGCCAGGCCCCGATCGCGCGACGCAGCCCGTCCGCCTCGCCGGCGGAGAAGCCGGCCGCGACCATCGCCAGCTCGATCACCTGCTCCTGGAAGATTGGCACGCCCAGGGTCCGCCCCAGCACGCGCTGGATCTCGGGATTGGGATAACGCACCCGCTCCGGGTGGGCGCGGCGTTTCAGGTACGGGTGCACCATCTCGCCCTGGATCGGGCCGGGGCGCACGATGGCGATCTCGATCACCAGATCGTAGAAGTTCGCCGGCTTCAGGCGCGGCAGCATGCTCATCTGCGCGCGCGACTCGATCTGGAACACGCCCAGGGTGTCGGCCTTCTGCAGCATGCGGTAGACCGCCGGGTCCTCGGCGGGGATGTCGGCCAGGCCCCACTCGCGGCCCCGGTGGCGCGCCATCAGCTCCAGCGCGCGGCGCACGCAGGAGAGCATGCCCAGCGCCAGCACGTCGATCTTCAACAGCCCCACCGCGTCGAGGTCGTCCTTGTCCCACTGGATCACCGAGCGCTCCGGCATCGCCGCGTTCTCGATCGGCACCAGCTCGTCCAGCCGGCCCTCGGCGATCACGAAGCCGCCGGTGTGCTGCGACAAATGGCGGGGAAAGCCCAGCAGCTCGGCGGTCAGGGCCTGCCACTGCCGGGCCAGGGCGCCGTCCGGATCCAGCCCGACCTCGCGCAGGCGCTCGGCGGGGATGCCGTCGTCCCACCAGGCGAGGTTGGCGGTCAGCGCATCCAGCCGCGCGCGCGGGATGCCCAGGGCGCGGCCGACGTCGCGCAGGGCGCTGCGTCGGCGGTAGCGGATTACCGTACAGGCCAGCGCCGCGCGCTCGCGGCCGTAGCGCCGGTAGATGTACTGGATCACCTCCTCGCGGCGCTCGTGCTCGAAGTCGACGTCGATATCCGGTGGCTCGCCACGCTCGGCGGAGATGAAGCGCTCGAACAGCATGCTGGAGCGCGAGGGATCCACCGCCGTGATCCCGAGGGCATAACAAACGGCGGAATTCGCCGCCGAGCCACGCCCTTGGCACAGGATCCCGCGGCCGCGGGCAAAGCGTACGATGTCGTAGACCGTCAGAAAATAGGGCTCGTAGCCGAGCTGCGCGATGATCCCGAGCTCGCGCTCGATCTGTTGCTGCACACCTCGAGGGATGCCGTCGGGCCAGCGTGCCCGTGCCCCGCGTAGGGTCTCCCGTCGCAGGTACTGGGCCGGGCTCGTGTCCGCCGGGATCGGGTCGGTGGGGTAGCGGTAGGTCACGGCGTCCAGAGAGAAGTCGCAATCCTGCGCGATGCTCACGCTGTGCGCCAGCCATGCGACGGGGTACAGCGTGGCCAGTTCCGTCCGTGGGCGCAGGCAGCGCTCGCCGTTGGGAAAGCGCTGGGCCGCCGCCTCGCCTACGGTGGTCCGCAGGCGCAATGCGGTCAGTACGTCCTGCAGTGCGCGGCGCCCGCGCCGGTGCATGTGCACGTCGCCGCAGGCGACGATCGGCAGCCCGGTCGCAGCCTGCAGGCGGCGGGCATTGGCGGTGCGTGCGGCATCCTCCGGCGTGCGCAGCCGGGCGACCGCGAGGTGCGCCTGTCCGGCAGCGGCCCAGTCGGCCAGCCAGCACGCCTGTTCCAGCGCGGTGGCCTCCGCATCCGCCGCGCCGGGTACCTGCATCAGGACATGCCAGCCGGCGCGGGCTTCGAGCGGGAGCTCCAGGTCGCCACGGGTTACCCGGTAGGTGCCCTTGGTGGCCGCGTGGCGGGCCTGCGTGATCAGGCGGCACAGGCCCTGATAGCCGGTGCGGTTGCGTACCAGCAGGGTGAGGGCAGGGCCGTCTTCCAGCTCCAGGCGTGCGCCCAGGATCAGATGCAGCCCGCAGGCCTTCGCGGCCGTGTGTGCCCGCACGGCACCGGCCAGGGATGCCATGTCGGTCAGCGCCAGGGCGCGATACCCCAGCGCCCGGGCCTGTTCCACCAGCTCTTCCGGGTGCGAGGATCCGCGCAGAAAGGAGAAATTGCTGAGCGCCGTGAGCTCGGCGTAGTCGGGTAGTTCGGGGGCTGGGGCTTCCATATACTGTTTATATAAACAGTATATGGGGCATGCAAGATCCCGGTCCCTGTTTGGTGGCGCCCGCGGCCGATCCCGGCTGCGCCGGGTACACTGGCGCAAGTGACCCCTGGAGCCCGTCCGATATGACCGATTCTCGTCCATCGCAGCCACACACCCTGAAGATCGGCACCCTGAAGCCGATCAGCGGTGGGACCCTGGGCATGACCCGTTGTCCCGGCACCGAGCTGGACCGTCCCGCGGCCGAGCGCGGGACGGGCGATCTACACGCGGATCTGGCCGCGATCCGTGACTGGGGCGCGACCACGCTGGTTACGCTGAATCCGCCACAAGAGCTGGAGGCGTTGGGTGTGCCCGAGCTGGGGGCGGCCGCAGCAGCGGCCGGCCTGAACTGGCTGCACCTGCCGATTGGCGACATGGCCGCCCCGGACCGCCCCTGGGAGTCGCTGTGGCAGCGCATCGGCCCCGTGATCCACGCGCGGCTGGAGGCCGGGGAGGGGGTGGTCTTTCACTGCGGCGGCGGGCAGGGTCGTGCCGGCACCATCGCGGCCCTCACCCTGAGCGAGCGCGACCACCTGGATCCGGAAGAAGCGATCCGCCAGGTGCGGGCGGCGCGCCCGGGTGCCATCGAGAGCCCGGACCAGCAGCGCTACCTGAAAGGCAGGCGTCTATAGCAGGCCGTTAGCGGCCAGCAGTTCCGGGATCTGGCGCTTGAAACGGAAGAAGCCGTGCGTCGCGTGAGGCCACGCAAGCGCATCCCAGCGCCGGCGCAGCGGCACCAGTTCGATGCCCTCGGCCGCCAGCTCGCGGGCCACCCGCTCCAGCCCGTCGGCCACCGGGCCGACCGGGGCTTCGGGCGTGGCCACGACACGCAGATCCATCTCTACGCAGGCCTGACGCAGGGCGGCGGCATCCAGCCCGGGCAGCACCCCGGACGGGCACTGCCGCGTGTGCCGGGCGTGGTCCGCGGCATCGGCCGCGAGGCAAGTGACCCACTCCGCGGCGGGCGCCCCGAAGGGCCAGGGGTGCTGCGTGTGTCCCCCGGCCGCGACTCGGACCGCCGCGACGCGGGTGGCGGCAGGCAGGACCGCATCACCGCAGAGGTCGTCCCCGTGCAACAACAGCAGCACGGGTTCGCCCGCCGGCAGGTCGCGCGGCGCGCTCAGTGGAGCCGGGCTGGGGGGTGCCTCTGCGGGTAGTGGATGGGTCTCGCGCGCAAGCCCGGAGGGCCGGAAGCGGTGGTTGCTGAAGCGCGCGATGTTGTCGGCATCGGCGCGGTAGGTCTTGCCCGGCGTCTGGATGCCGGCGACCCAGCGCCAGCCCAGGGTGTTCGTGGCCGGGTCGGCATCAAGCAGGTGGCGCAGAAAGAAATCGGCCCCCAGCGTCCACGGCAGTTGCAGGGTGAAGATCCAGATCGAGGCGAACCACATGCGCGCGTGGTTGTGCAGGTAGCCGGTCTGCACCAGTTCGTGCGCCCAGTCGTCAAAGCCTTCCACGCCGGTGCGGCCCTGCTCGGCCGCCGTCACCGCCGCGCGCAGACCGGGTTCGTGCTCCAGGCGCTCCCGCTGGGCCGCGCATTCGTCCAGAAAGGATCGCCAGACCTGTGGCCGCATCTGCAGCCAGCCCTTCCAGTAGGTGCGCCAGAACACCTCCTGGATGAACTTTTCCGCGGTTTCCGGCGTATGGTGCTGCAGCACCGCGGCCAGGACCTCGTGTTCAGCAAGGGCCCGATGGCGGATGTACGGAGACAGCAGCGAGACGTTGTCGCGGCGCTCTGGCCCGGAGTCGCGGTTGCGCTCGGCCGCGTAATGGCGCCCGGCCAGGGGCGCAAAGGCCTCCAGACGTGCCCGCGCAGCGTTCAGCCGGGGCGTGAAGAGCGGTGTTGTCATGGTATGCCCCGGGGGTGTGGCGTCGGCACCACGGGCAGACTGGCGGCGACCGCCGCGGCCAGGGACTCGCCGCTGTCGAAGGCGGCCTCGACCCGCGCGCCCAGGGCCCAGTCGCCGCATGCGCCGAGACGCCGGTCGGCATCCCACAGGCAGGGCTGGTCGGCGGCCTGTTCGACCCGGGCGTACAGCCAGCGGTGGACCTGTCGATGGACCGGCTCCGCCTCGCCCACGTAGGGTCGCAGGGCCTGCGTGAGGGGGGCGACCAGTGTCTCCGGGTCCGACTCGATGTGCGCGCGCGACCATTCGGAACCCGCGTGGGCTACTACGGTCTCGGGCCGTGCTGCGCGCCCGGGTTTCGTGTGGTTGCGTGCAATCCAGGCGAGCGGGCCGCTCTCAGGCTCCAGGGCCTCCCCGATCCCGCTCAGGGGTCGGTCGAAGGCCGCCATCAGTGTGATCGTGGGTGCGTAGCGCACTGCGTCCAGCGCGGGCAGTTCTACACCCGAGGGACGCGACAGGTCCGCGGCCTGGGGGGCCGGAATGGCCAGCAGTACCGCCGCGAATGCGGCCTCGAGGTCGGCGGGGCTGGGGGCTGGATCGGCCTGCAGGCGCCAGCCGTCGGCGGTGGGGATCAGTTGTGTGATTCGGCATTCGCGATGGATGGTCAGGCCACGGGCCAGGGCGTGCGCTGGCGCCGTCATGTCCGGGCAGCCCACCAGGCGGCCGGGTGCCCACTCGGCGGCGGCCCCGAGGGTCTGCCATTCGCGGGCCCGCGCCTGCAGCGAGGGCCCGCGCGCGGTGAAGTACTGGGCCCCATGGTCGAAGCGCAGTGGCCCCGCGCGCCGCGTCGCCATGCGTCCGCCCAGCCCGCGGCTTTTCTCGAATACGGTGCAGGCGTAGCCGCGAGCGGCCAGGTCGCGCGCGGCCGCCAGCCCGGCGATGCCGGCCCCGATGACGGCGATGCGGGTCATGCGCGTTGCACCAGCGGACGCACGCGGGAGAAGCCGCCGTCCACGGACAGCACCTGCCCGGTAACCCAGGCGGCCGCATCGGACAGCAGCCAGTCTGCGGCGCGGGCGATATCGTCGGCTTCACCGTAGCGCTGCAGCGGGTATTGCGCGGCGACCTGGGCCTCGGCATTGCGCGCCTTGAACAGGTGTTCGGTGGCTCCGGTTCGGGTCAGCCCCGGGGCGATGCCATTGATGCGCAGTCCCTGGGGGGCGTAGGTGGCCGCGGCGGCCGGGACCAGGCTGGCAATGGCGCCCTTGGCCATGGCGATGGCCTCGTGGTTGGAAACCCCGATCTGCGCGACCACCGAGCTGAACAGGACCGCGCCGCCCGCGGTGACGTCCGCCTGCAGCCGCGCCTGGACCCAGGCGCGGAGGGTGAAGAAGGCGCTGTCCTGGTTGGCGACCAAACAGTCTCGATACTGGCGATCGGTGGTGCGGTGCAGGGGTGCCAGCAGGGCGCTTCCGACACAGTGGGCGAGGCAGACCGGGGCGGCGCCGAAATGCTCCGAGGCTGCCCGCACCGCCTCACGGGCGCCCTCCGGGGTGCTGGTGTCCGCGTCGATGGCGATGGCTTCGAATGCCGACGGGAGCGTTGCAGCGAGCTCGTGCAGGGCGGTGGCGTCGCGCGCGGCCAGGGCTACGCGGTCGCGCCCGGGTTCGAGCTGCCCCAGCAGGGCGCGGGCGATGCCACCGGTGGCGCCGGTGATCAGCAGGGTCCGGGGGCTCATGGCGGCAGGTCCCGTTCGTAGGTGAGGAGGCGGACGCAGGGTCGCACCCGCGAATGAGAACTATGGCCGGTACGGGGCCGGCAAGTTCCCTTCGGGCGGTGCCCCGGAACCGGGGGCGTCGAGCGGAGTCAGTGCTAGGGGCGCGCTCGTACCGCATATGCGCAAGCAGAGGCGGGAACAGGTGACAGGGATCGTCGTGTGGCCCCTTGGCATTCAGAACGGCATGGGTCGAATCAGCTCGTGTTCCTCCCGACCGAGGCCGGGATGGAGCGGGTCGGTCAACCCGTCACCGTGGAGGTTTCGCATGTCGTCACCGGTTCAGGTGGTCTGGTTCAAGCGCGATTTGCGGATTGACGATCATCTGCCGCTGGTGCAGGCGGCGCGGGCGGGTCGCGTGCTCCCACTGTATGTCGTCGAACCGGAATACTGGGAGCAGGCGGATACCAGCCGCCGCCACTGGGACTTCATCCGTGGCAGCCTGGTGGCGCTGGACCGGGCGCTGCGCGGCCTGGGCCAGCCGCTGATCGTGCGCCATGGCGATGCCGCGGACGTGATCGAACAGCTGTGCGCGACCGTACCGGTGGCCGCGTTGTACAGCCACCAGGAAACGGGCAACCAGTGGACCTTCGACCGCGACCGGGCGGTTGCGCGTTTCCTGTCGGCGCGGGGGATACCGTGGCATGAATACCGCCAGCACGGGGTGGTGCGGCGCCTGCGCCGCCGCGATGGCTGGGCCGCGCAATGGGAGGCGCTGATGGCCGAGCCCGCCGAGGCCGCACCCGTGGCGATCACCGGCTGCGAGGACGTAACCGGCGGGATCGAGCGGCTTCCGGACAGCCCCGAGGCGGTTGCAGCGGAGCCACCGATCGACTTGCAGCCGCCGGGTCTGGAGGCCGGGCGCGAGGTGTTGCGGGATTTCCTGCGGGACCGGGGGCGCCACTACGCCGGCGGCATCAGCAGCCCGGAGCGCGCCTGGACCGCCAGCTCGCGCCTGAGTCCGCATCTGGCCTACGGCACGCTCTCCCTGCGGCGGGTGCTGCAGGCGACCCGCGAGCGCCAGCGTTCGCTACGGGGTGCCCCGGAACCGGCGCGCCGGGCCTGGCAGCGCTCGCTGCGCCAGTTCGAGGAACGGCTGCACTGGCATTGCCACTTCATGCAGAAGCTCGAGGATCAGCCGTCGATCGAGTTTCGCAACCTGCATCGCGCCTGCGACGGGCTGCGCGAGGAGGGCTTCAGCCGTGACCATTTCGAGGCCTGGCAGGCGGGCCGCACGGGGTTCCCGCTGGTGGACGCCTGCATGCGGGTCCTGCGCGATCACGGCTGGATCAATTTCCGCATGCGGGCGATGGTCGTGGCCTTCGCCGCCTACCATCTGTGGCTTCACTGGCGCGAGCCGGCGCTGCACCTGGCCCGCATGTTTACCGACTACGAGCCCGGGATTCACTACAGCCAGATGCAGATGCAGTCCGGCACCACCGGCATCAATGCCCTGCGCATCTACAACCCGGTGAAGCAGTCACAGGATCAGGACCCGGAGGGTCGGTTCATTCGCCGCTGGGTGCCCGAGCTGGCGGCGGTACCCGGTGACTGGATCCACCAGCCGTGGCGGATGCCGGAACCACTGCAGCGCAGGGCCGGCTGCCGCATCGGTGTCGACTATCCAGCCCCGCTGGTGGATCACGCGTACGCGGCCCAGCGCGCCCGCGAGCGGTTCCGGGGGATCCGTGGGGACGCGGCCGCCCGGCGCGAGAGCGCGGCCATCCGGAAGCGTCACGGCAGCCGGCGCGCGGCCCGCGGGCGGCGTGGATCGCCGCAGGGCCACCCGGACGGCGATCAGCTGGATCTGTTCCCGGAGCCGGACCTCTGAGGCGCCCTTACGCCGGTCTGTGTGCCATCAGCATGTAATTGACGCTCTGCGAGCGTGACAGCCACATCCGCCGCGTCAGGGGGTTCACCTTGATGCCAGTACTGGCCACCGGCTGGAGTCCGTCGCGCTCGAAGAAGGTCTGCATCTGCGCAGGGGTGACGAAGCGCCGCCACTGGTGGGTGCCGCGAGGCAGGATGCGGAAGATGTACTCGGCCCCGAGGATGGCCACCAGGTAGGACACCGGGTTGCGGTTGATGGTGGCGACGAAGCCGTATCCGCCCGGCCGGACCATCCGGTGCACGGCCTGCAGGAACCCGGACAGGTCGGCCACGTGCTCGACCACTTCCATGTTCAGGACCACGTCAAAGCGCTCGTCGCGCGCGGCGAGTGCCTCGGCGGTTGCCAGTTCGTAGCGCACGCCGAGCCCGGTGTCCTGCGCATGCTGGCGGGCAACGGCGATGTTGCTTTCGACCACGTCCACGCCCAGCACGTCGGCGCCGAGCCGGGCCATGGCCTCGCTCAGCAGGCCGCCGCCACAGCCGATGTCGAGCATGCGCAGCCCGGCCAGCGGGGCCGGCTGTGCCGGGTCGCGTCCGAGCGCGGCGCAGAGCTGATCACGGATGTACCCCGTGCGCAGGCCGTTCAGGACATGCAGCGGCCACAGGCGGCCCCCGGGCTCCCACCACATGTCGGCCAGGGCGCGGTAGCGCGCCACTTCGGCGGGATCGACCGTGCGGTCATGCGGGGAGGAGGGAGATGTCATGCGCGGCCCCTGGCGGAGATCGTGTTTGTGCTACGACCGTCCCCGGCTGCAAACGATCCCTCGCGGCGGATTACCCCGGGTTCCGTACCCGGCGTTGGTGCTGGTGACGGGGTTCTTGCCCGCCGGCGTCTGACCGGGCCGGTCTTGCGACCACCAGGCAGGCGGCGCGGCTCCGGTGTTCATCCAGCGTGGTCCAGTCCTCGATGGTCAGTCCGACATGGGCAAGATGCGCGCGAAAGTCCGCCGCGTAGGTCACCTGCCCGAAGTCGATGGTGGTCAACCGGCGCAGCCATGGCTTGAGGCGCTCGAGCAGCGGCGAACGCCGAATCTGGAAGGTCTGGGTGAAGTAGATGCGGCCCGTGTCGGACAGCAGGCCCGCACAGTGGCGCAGCGCCCGCTCGGGATCGGGAAGCAGCATGAAACTGCCGGAGAAATACACCGCGTCATAGGGTCCGCCGGCGTGGTCGTACACCGATTCCAGCGCCAGCTCGACCTGGTCTTCCAGCCCCGCTGCACGGACCCGGGCACGGGCGCGGTGGATATAGTCCCGGTCAACGTCGATACCGGTCACGCGCAGCCCGCATTCGCGGATCCGGCGCTCGTGAGCGAGCAGGGCCCCGGCGGTGCCCACGCCGACATCCAGTACCGTGGCCCCCGGCGCCAGGCGCTGGAACACGGCGGCATACCACTGCGTGGTCAGGCGCAGGATCAGGCGGTCGTAGATCAGGCTTCTGAGCATGGTGTCCGGCCTCGCGGCAGGCGGCGTTAAGGGGCCGGCAGTGTGCGCAGGCACGGGCGGCGGTGCAACGCACCACTCAAGAAATCAAAAACGCGGCCGTTACCTTCCGTACCCGTCCCCGTGTGTGCGTGACCGATATGATGATCGATACCCCCGTTGCCGCTTCCAACCGTACCATTCCTGCCAGCCTGCGTGCGGGCTCCGAAGGGCCGGGTGCCGGCCCCGCCGGTGGCCCCTCGGCCGCTACGCGCAGCCTCACAGCGTTGCAGAATCAGCTGCTGCATCAGCTCGCGCAGCATCTTCCCGGGCAGAGCCCGGGCAGTCTGAAACGGCTGGACGCGAACGATTTCACCCCGGAAAAGGTGGCCGAGCGCATTGTCGGTTTCGTCGAGCTGGGCCTGGCGCATGCACGCGCCCGCGGGGCCTCGGAGGCGGAACTTGGCAAGCTGAAGGAACAGGCGGTTGCCGGCGTGGAACAGGGCTTTCGCGAGGCGCGCGAGATCCTGTCCGGCCTGAACCTCCTGAACGGGCAGATCGCGGCGGACGTGGATGAAACCGAACGCCTGATCTTCGCGGGTCTGGAAGAACTGCGGACCGACCCGATGGCCACGATGCCCCCCGAGGAGGCCCGCTTCGTGCGCGCGGAGCGCTTCCAGCGCGCGGAGAGCCTGGAGCTGAACATCCAGACCCGCTCCGGTGCGGAGGTCCGAATCGAGTTCCAGAGCGTCCAGGATGCGCGGGCACAGCTCGCACTGGAGACCGGGGCCGACGGCGCCGGGGCATGGATGGATGTGAGCCGTTATCAGGAGAGCGGGTTCAGTTTCTCCGTACAGGGCAGCCTCGATGCCGACGAAATCCGCGCCGTGCAGGGCCTGGTGCGGGATATCGGGCAGGTGGCCGACGAATTCTTCAACGGCGACGTGCAACAGGCCTTTGCAATGTTGCCGGACCTGCGCTTCGACCGTGAGCAGCTGAAGTCCATGGACCTGCGCATGACGCGCACCGAGGTCTACCGCATGGCACAGGCCTACGAACAGACCCAGAAGATCGATGCCCCGGAGCAGTCGGCGCCGGTGCGGCGCCTGGGCCAGCTGATCGAGGCCCTGCGGGAAAGTCTGAAGACCCCGGAGCTGCCGTTCGCTGGCGATGCCCTCACCGGTGCGGGCCCGATCCTGCAGACACTGGTGGAGCAGGACACCCGCTTCAAGACCGCAGCCGCGGCGCAGCAGGAGGCCTTCCGCAAGAACCTGGAGCGGCTACTGGACGCCGTGCGTGGATAGGCCCGGACCCTTCGGCGGCCACAACCGCGCGCTGCGTCGGAAATAAAAAGGCCGCCCCGGTTTCCCGGGGCGGCCTTTTCTGGATCTGGTAGGCGCGATTGGACTCGAACCAACGACCCCCACCATGTCAAGGTGGTGCTCTAACCAGCTGAGCTACGCGCCTGTCGTGTTCAAGCGGCGTATTCTACAGCGTCTTGCGGGGGTGTCAAAGACTTCCGCACCGGTTGGCTTGCGGGCATACGGGTCGGGACCTGATCGATGCCCGGAACCCTCTGGCGCTGATTCCTCGGAGCTGCGCTGGCCAATGGCCTGAAGGGCTCGGTGCAGATGGGCGCCTGGCTGCGGGTGGCGGTTTGTGTATGCTTGGGCCGGGCCGGGGGAGCGGCCTGCACGGGGATCTGCTGGGCACATGGGACACTGGAAGCTGTACGGGGCGTTCGTCCTGGCCGCGGTGCTGGGGCTGGTGGTGGGCTGTGCGCCGATGCAGCCGGCACCGGACCGTGCGTGGGCGAAGCTGGCGCCGCCTGCCACGGACGGGCCTCTGGCGCACTGGCTGGAGGGCTACGAGCCAGCCCGGATCGATGGGAAGAGCGGATTTCGCTTGCTCGACGAGGGTGCGGAGGCCTTTCGCTGGCGGGTGATGAGCGTTCGCAAGGCGCGCGAGCGGATCCAGGTGCAGGCGTACATCTGGCGCGATGATGCCGCGGGTCGCGTGCTCATGGGCGAGCTGCTGGCGGCGGCCGATCGCGGGGTGCAGGTATCGCTGCTGCTGGATGACATCGATGCCCGCGGGCGCGACGCGAAGCTGGCGGCGATCGACCAGCACTCGCATATCGAGGTGCGGATCTTCAACCCCTTCCATACTCGCGAGGGCCTGCTGCGGGCCAGCGCCGAGTTCTTCTTCCGCGGTAGCGACCTGAATCACCGGATGCACAACAAGGCCTGGGTCGTGGACGGCCATCTGGCAATCACTGGGGGGCGCAATGTCGGCGACGAATACTTCGAGGCGAGCCCGGACTACAACTTCGCGGACCTGGATCTGGTGGTAGCCGGCCCGCTGGTCCGGGAGATCGAGCAGTCCTTCCTGGATTTCTGGAACAGCCCGGGGGCCATCGGCATGGCGCGACTGGCGCCGGGGGAGGGGGCGCCGGAGCGGCTGGCGGTGCAGCAGGGCGCGTTGCGCGCCTGGGTGGCACAGAATCACACCCATCCGTTGATGCAGATGGAGCCGTTAAATGGCCTGCCGGTGCCGCAGCCGATGGCCGATGCCGCGGCCTATGTGTGGACCGCGCAGGCGGAGTTCGTGGTGGATGCCGAGGCCAAGGCGCGCGGACGCGGTGACGGCTCGCGGGTCGCGGATGCGCTGGCCCAGCGGCTGCTGGAAGTGGAGCGGGAGTTGCTGATTATGTCGCCGTACTTCGTGCCCGGACGCGATGGTACCGCGCAGCTTTCGCACATGAGCACCTCGGGCGTGCGGGTGCAGGTGCTGACTAATTCCCTGGCCTCCAATGATGTGGCGTTTACCCATGGCGGCTATGCGCGCCGCCGCCACGCGCTGCTGGACGCGGGCGTCGAGCTGTTCGAGCTGCGCCCGACCGGACCGCCGCGCTGGGCGCGGCTGGAACGCGACCGCGACATCCACCCGTCGCAGGCCAGCCTGCATACTAAACTGCTGGTGTTCGACCGCGAGGAGGCCTTCGTAGGGTCGTTCAACATGGACCCGCGCTCGGCCCATACCAACAGCGAGTCGGGCATGTTTCTGCGCGATCCGGTGCTGGTGGAGCGCCTGGCCGAGCTGTACGGGCAGGGGCTGCGTTCCGAGGTCGCCTACCGCGTGGACCGGGATGCAGTCGGAGGGCTGATCTGGCGGGACGGATCCGGCAATGCCCGTCGCTACGAGCCCAAGGCGGGATTCTGGCAGCGATTCGTGTCCGGGATGACACGGATTCTGCCGGTGGAACCATTGCTGTAGGCGGCACGAGCAAACCCCAGGTACAGAGAAAACGGAGAGCGATCAATCATGGAATGTGGACAGTGCGGCAAGGAGAATGCCCCGGATGCGCGTTTCTGCGCGCAGTGCGGGACAGAGCTGGACGGGGCCATCGCGCGGGCCGACGGCCCGCCAGAGGATCGCGCGGCCTATGGTGGTTTCTGGATCCGGGTCGGGGCCTATCTTCTGGATGCGGTGATTATCGGCGTGCCGCAGGTGGTGGCACAGGCGCTGATCAGTCCGGAGACCATGGTGGCGCGCGGTCCGGATGATCCCGTGCCCCCGGGCGAGGCCGCTTGGTTCCTGGTGAATGTCGTGGTCGCCTGGCTGTACTGGGCCGGGATGCACAGCTCCCGGTATCAGGCAACGCTTGGGAAGATGGTGTTCGGCCTGAGAGTGGTGGATTTCAACGGGGACCGGATCACGTTCCTGCGCGCGACCGGGCGCCATTTCGCGACCATTCTGTCCGGGCTGATCCTGATGATCGGCTATATCATGGTGGCGTTCACCCGGCGGCGTCAGGCGCTGCATGACCTGATCGCGAACACCCTGGTTGTGCGCAAGGAATGGTTGCGCTGAAGGTGCCGAGACCGTCGCGGGACCTATGCCGCGCGAGGCGCTACCAGTGACGGCGGATGCGAAGCCGACGGAGGTCTTCGATGTCGTCGTGATCGGGGGTGGCGCGGCCGGGCTGATGTGCGCGCTGACCGCGGGCGGGCGCGGTCGCCGGGTACTGGTGCTGGACCACGCCAATCGGGTCGGCAAGAAGATCCTGATGTCCGGTGGTGGCCGCTGCAACTTCACGAACCTGTACTGCGAGCCGGACAATTTCATCTCCGCCAACCCGCATTTCGTGAAGTCCGCGCTCAGTCGCTACAGCCAGTGGGACTTCATCGCCCTGGTGGAGAAACACGGCATTCCCTACCACGAGAAGAAGCTGGGACAGCTGTTCTGCGACCGTTCGTCCAGGGATATCGTGCGCATGCTGCTGGACGAGTGCGCAGCGGTCGGGGTCTCGGTGCGCACGGATACACCGGTGCGCGACGTCCAGCCGGGCGCACCGCACCGGCTGGAGGCAGGCGGCGAGGCGATCGCCTGCGAGTCGCTGGTGATCGCCACCGGGGGGTACTCGATCCCGCGCATGGGGGCGACCGGATTCGGTCTGGACCTCGCGCGCACGCTGGGACTGTTGCTGCAGCCGACGCGCCCGGCTCTGGTGCCGTTCACACTGAGTGGGCGCCCCCTTGAGGAACTGGAGGGGCTCTCCGGTGTGGCGCTGGATACGGTGACGACGGCCGGCGGGATGGGATTTCGCGAGAACCTGCTGTTCACACACCGCGGGCTGAGCGGGCCGGCCGTGCTTCAGGCCTCGTCCTACTGGGAGGAGGGGCAGGCGGTGATGATCGACCTGTTTCCGGATCTGGATCTGTCCGCGCACCTCCAGGCGCTGCGCACGCAACGTCCCAAGGTCGAACTGAAAAGTGTGCTCGGAGAGCAGCTGACGCGCCGTGTGGCGCAGCGCTGGTGCGAACTGTGGGTCGAGAACCGGACCCTGGAACAGCTAAGCAACGCCGATATCGAGCGGGTGGTCGCGGCCTGCCAGCCCTGGACGGTGTGGCCCTCCGGGACCGAGGGCTACCGCACGGCGGAAGTGACCCTGGGTGGGGTGGATACCGGCGAGCTGTCCTCCAAGACCATGGAGTGCCGGCGGGTCCCCGGTGTGTACTTCATTGGCGAGGTGGTGGACGTGACTGGCCATCTGGGCGGGCACAACTTTCAGTGGGCCTGGGCCTCCGGGCACGCGGCCGGGGAGCACGCCTGAGCCCCGCGGCAGTCCGGCTGCCAGGCCGTGCGCAAAAACCTGGTTCAGCACCCGCCGTCCCGTTGGAAGAAGGCATGGCGGGTGACTACGCTCCTGTGGAAGGCATTCAGCCCTTACAGCGCATTGCCGCAAAGGCATGCAAGGAGCAGGCATGAAGATTGACCAGTTGGTTGAGACCGCCGAGGCGATGGTGGCGCCCGGCAAGGGCATCATCGCCATTGATGAATCCACCGGTACGATTGCCAAGCGCCTGGCAGCGGTCGGAGTGGAGAACTCGGAGGAAAACCGGCGCACCTACCGCGAGCTGCTGCTGACCACTCCGGGTCTGAACGAATACATCTCCGGGGCGATCCTCTACGACGAGACCATTCGCCAGTCCACCCGGGACGGCCGCCCGTTCGTCGACGTGATGCGGGAGGCCGGCATTCTTCCCGGCATCAAGGTGGATACCGGGGCGAAGGATCTGGCCGGTTTTCCGGGGGAAAAGGTGACCGAGGGCCTGGACGGTCTGCGTGAGCGCCTGGAGGCGTATGCCGGGATGGGCGCGCGGTTTGCCAAGTGGCGTGCGGTGATCACGATTGGCGAGACCATGCCCACGGACACCTGTATCGAAGCGAACGCGCATGCCCTGGCCCGGTATGCGGCGCTGTGTCAGGAGCAGGGGGTAGTGCCCATCGTTGAGCCGGAGGTGCTGATGGACGGGGATCACGACATCGAGACCTGCTACGGCGTGACCGAGGCCACCCTGCGGGCGGTATTCCGCGCCCTGTACGAACATCACGTATTGCTTGAGGGCACGATCCTGAAGGCGAGCATGGTGCTGCCCGGGAAGGACTGTCCGGAGCGGGCGGACGCAGAGGACGTCGCGCACGCCACGCTGCGCTGCCTGGAGTCCGCGGTACCGGCCATCCTGCCAGGCATCGTGTTCCTTTCCGGCGGCCAGAGCGATGCGGATGCGACCCGGCACCTGGACGCGATGAACCGGATCGGCGCGGCACCGTGGCCGCTGTCGTTTTCCTACGGGCGCGGCATGCAGCAGGCCGCGCTGCAACTGTGGGGGCAGGATATGGCCGCGAACTACGAGAAGGCACAGCAGACTGTGTACGAGCGTGCGCGCGACAACGGGCTGGCCTCCCAGGGTCGGTATGCGGCCTGAGCCCTGGGCGAACGGCCCCGGATCGCACGCGTTATTGATCTGGATCAAGAAAAGACGTAGCGGGCATTACTAGCCTGAAGCGGTCGGACTCGACTGCGGGGCCGCGTGGGATGCACGACTCCCCCAGCGTGCGCGCGGTCCGCTCGTTTTCGACGGTGTATGTCGCGTCTTGGCCTGCTATCTGCGGATAGCAGGCTTTTTTGTGTCCGGGCCGGGGAAATGTGAAGCCCCGTCCAAAAATGATGAAAATCGTTAACGTCCGCGATTGTCCGGAAAAATACGCAAATAAAGCGGAAATATCGGCCAAAAAAGGCGATGCGAGCGGGGCAATGGGGCCCTTGCAGGGAACATTCTGCGGCCACGTGCGTCGTGAAGCGGGAAGGACGTTATTGTCCGAAACGATTTAAGCCACCGAGGAGAACGTGAATGAGTCTTACGCGCAGAGAGTTTCTTGAAGCCATGGTTGCAGCCAGCGCGGCCGGATTCTCGATGAATGCCTGGGCGGGCGAGAAGGGCAGCTGGCGACCTGCCGAAGCGGATATGTACGACCTCCCGAAGTTCGGCAACGTGTCGCTGCTGCACTACACCGACTGCCACGCGCAGCTGAAGCCGGTGTACTTCCGCGAGCCGGACGTGAATATCGGCGTGGGGGACATGCAGGGCAAGCCGCCGGTGCTGGCGGGCAACGCCATACTCGAGTACTTCGACGTGGAACCCGGCACTCCGATGGCGCATGCCATTTCCCATCTGGACTTCAAGTACGCCGCGGAGAAATACGGCCGCCTGGGCGGGTTCTCGCATCTGTCCACGCTGGTCAAGAAGCTGCGCGCCGAGCGCCCGAATTCGCTGCTGCTGGACGGCGGCGATACCTGGCAGGGTACCGCCACCTCGCTGTGGACCGACGGACAGGACATGGTCGACGCCCAGAAGATGCTGGGGATCGACATCATGGTGGGGCACTGGGAGTTCACCTTCGGGGCCGAACGCGTGACCGAGGTGGTCGAAAACGAGTTCAAGCCGAACGGCATCGACTTCCTGGCGCAGAACATCGAGGACCGGGACTGGGGCGACCCGGTGTTTGATCCCTACACCATCCGCGAGATGAACGGTGTGCCGGTGGCGGTCATCGGTCAGGCGTTCCCGTACACCTCGGTGGCCAACCCGGACTACATGTTCCCGGACTGGAGCTTCGGTATCCGTGACCAGAACATGCAGCGTATGGTCGACGAGTGCCGCGAGAAGGGTGCGAAGGTCGTGGTGATCCTGTCGCACAACGGCATGGTGACCGACATGGAAATGGCGCGTCGCCTGCGCGATGTGGACGTGATCATGGGTGGTCATACGCATGATGCGGTCCCGGGCGCGATGGAGATCGAGAATGCCGATGGTGGCCGTACCCTGGTGACCAATGCCGGCTCGAATGGCAAGTTCCTCGGCGTGATGGATCTGGACGTGACCGATCGCGGCATCCGCGACTACAAGTTCACCCTGCTGCCGGTGTTCTCCAACCTGATCGAGCCGGATGCGGATATGGAAGAACACATCCGCAAGGTGCGCGAGCCGTACGAGGACAAGCTGAACGAGGAACTGGCTGTTACCGAGGGCGTGCTGTACCGCCGCGGCAACTTCAACGGCACGTTTGACGAGGTCATCATGGACGCGATGATCAAGAAGATGGATGCCGAGGTGGCGCTGTCTCCGGGCTTCCGCTGGGGTATCAGCGTGCTGCCGGGCAAGCCGATCACCTTCGAGGAGCTGATGACCCAGACGGCGACCACCTATTCGGAGACGCAGCGCAACGAGATGACCGGTGCGCAGCTGAAGAACGCGCTGGAGGATGTGGCCAACTCGATCTTCAACTCCAACCCCTACCACCACCGCGGTGGCGACATGGTGCGTACCGCCGGTATCGAGTACACCATCGACCCGCACGAGTCGATGGGGAGCCGAATCAGCGACATGTACATCAATGGCGAGCCGGTGGATGCGGACAAGAACTACGTGGTCGCCGGTTGGGCCAACGTCCATGAGCCGCTGGATACCGACCCGGTCTGGGATGTGGTCGCTGACTACCTGCGCGAGCAGGACACGATCCGGCCCGGCAAGCCGTACCTGCCGAAGCTGAAAAACGTGGAAGGGGACCCCGGTCTGGCGCGCTAGGCGCCGCCCTGTACTTGGCCCGCCTTTGCGGGCCGGGTAGTCTCGCCGCCGTGCACGTCAGGCCGTGCACGGCGGTTTTTTTTGCCCGACGGGCGGCGATCAGGGGAGAGCACTTGCGGATGGATACTCGGGAAGAGGGTTTTGCCGGCCTGCTGCTGTACTGCCGCGCAGGATTCGAGGGCGACCTGACCGCCGAACTGACCGAGCGCGCCGCAGCCGCGGGCCTGGCCGGCTTTGCGCGAGTGGAGGCGGGTGCGGGGTTTGTCCTGTTCGAGCCCGCGGACGGCTGTGTGGCGTCGCTGGAGTCGGTGCTGGCGCTGGAGCCGCTGGTGTTCGCGCGCCAGGTCTTTCCGGCTCTGCCCGTGCTCGAGGGGCTGGATCGCAGCGACCGTCTGACGCCGATCATCGAACAGGTGGTCGCGGCCGGGTGGCGGGTCGACTCGATCTGGCACGAGACTCCGGATACCAACGAGGGCAAGGCGCTGCGGCGGTTGATACGGGCGGTGGAGCGCCCGCTGTCGGCGGTGCTGAAACGCCGTGGCGTGCTGCGACCAGCGGCGGGTGGGCGGCGCCTGCATGTGTTCTGGCGCGCGGGTGACCGGGTCCAGCTCGGGCTCAGCCAGCCGGGACGGCGCAGCGAATGGCCGGGGGGCATCCTGCACCTGCGTTCACCGCGGGAGGCCCCCAGCCGATCCACCCTGAAACTCGAGGAGGCCTGGCATACCTTTATCCCCCGCGAGGCCTGGGAGGAACGTCTGGCGCAAGGGATGCAGGCGGTGGACCTGGGGGCGGCGCCGGGCGGGTGGACCTGGCAGCTGATTCGGCGCGGGATGTACGTACATGCGGTGGATAACGGGCCCATGGATGCCCGGCTGATGGCGACCACCCAGGTGGAGCACCACCGCGCGGATGCCTTTACCTGGGAACCTCCGAACCCGGTGCGCTGGCTGGTGTGCGATATCGTCGACAAGCCCGCAAGGGTGGCCGCACGCATCGCGGACTGGCTGGAGGCCGGCTGGTGCCAGGAGACGATCTTCAACCTCAAGCTGCCGATGAAGAGCCGCTGGCAGACGGTGCGCCAGTGTCTCGGCCATATCGAAGAGCGCCTGCAGGCAACAGGGGTGGGTTACCGGCTGCGGGCGCGGCAGCTGTATCACGACCGCGAGGAGATCACCGTGCACGTGGTGCGCGATTGAGCCTGGCGGTCAGGGTTAGCGGCGGCGCTATTCGCCTTGAATGGTGATGGTGAGTCGGCGACTGTGGGGCGCGTATCGGTGTTCCCACAAAAAGAGACCCTGCCAGGTGCCGAGTACCAGGCGCCCGTGACCAACCGGGAGGGTCAGGTCGTTGTGGGTGAGCATGGCGCGCGCGTGAGCGGCCATGTCGTCGTCGCCTTCCATGTCGTGGCGGTAGGCGGGGTCGGCGTCCGGCGCAATGCGCTGAATCAGGGTTTCCAGATCATGGCGCACATCGGGATCCGCGTTCTCGGTGATCAGCAGCGAGGCGCTGGTGTGATGCTGGAAGACGTGACAGGTCCCGGTGGTGATGCCGGAAGCCCGGACCACATGTTCCACCGCCTGGGTGATGTCGAGGGTGCCGCGCCCCCGGGTCTGCTGTGTGAGGGTGTCCTGGTAGACGGCCATGAGCGTTCTCGAATGCAAACAAAAAAGCGCCCGCAGGCGCTTGATTGGTCGGTCAAAAGTGGTGGAGGCGGCGGGAATCGAACCCGCGTCCGCAGGACCTCCGCCTTCGGCTCTACATGCTTATTCTGTCTTTGAGTTTAACCAGCCACTACCCGACAGGCAGGGAATGCAACTGGCGATCCCGGTTGAGTTTTAATGGATCCACGCCGGGCGCGCTTCACCACGAGCTTATGAGAGTCGACGCCCGATACTGGACGCATAAGCACGGCTCCAGTCGGACGGCATCTACCGGTTTTTAAGCGGCGAGTGCGTAGTTGTCGTCGTTGGCAACTATTTTTTTGCAGTGATTTTAACGAGGTTCACCACATCCTCGGCATGCACCTAAGGTTTCGCGACCCGCGTCGAAGCCAAGTCGCCCCCAAGTACTTCATTGACATGGTAGCGCATCCGAAGTTCCCCGGCCATGTGATTGTCGCCCAGGAGCAGGTCAAGGGCGGATTTATCACGGAGGGCACAGCGGACACAGAGCCGGTCGATTTACAGGAAGATTGGAAGACGGGAAGATTTTTAATGGGATGACTGGCACCGTTCAGGGCGATCCTCGTCACCCCAGAACCTTCTTGCCTTCCCGTCTTCCCGTGAACAGTCGCTTGACCTTCTCCGTGCCCTCTGTGGGCTCCGAGGTGAGATCGGTCTGACAGGTCCCGCGCGGCGGGCGTGTCCGGTACAATGCGCTGCTTTTGCCACGTCGGGTTTCGAGGAAGCGCAATGCGGGTTGTGGAAGGGGGCGCGGCGGTCTCGCCGTTTCGGCTGCAGGCAATGGAGGCTGGGCTGCGGGCGGTGGTGCCGGGGGCCGGTCCGCTGGCCGCTCGGTTTGTCTATTTCGTGGCCACCCGCCGCCGGCTGAGCGCCGCCGAGGAAGCCGTGCTCGGGCGCCTGCTGAACGAGGGTGAGGCCTGGACTCCCCCGCGGTTCGCGGTGTGTCGCGAGCTGGTGGTGATCCCGCGCTTCGGCACGATCAGCCCGTGGTCGTCCAAGGCCACCGAAATCGCACATCACGCGGGTCTTGAGGGTGCGATCGAAAGGATCGAACGCGGGGTGCACTGGCAGCTCGGCGGAGAGCCGGCTCGGACCGCCGATGCGGACGTGCTGGCAGGGGTGTTCCATGACCGCATGACCGAGGCCGTGATCGAAGACCCGGCCTATGCGGCCCGTCTGTTCCATGATGAAACGCCGCGCTCGCTGGCGCGCGTGGAGCTGGGCGCCGATGCCCGCGCGGCCCTGGAACGCGCCAACGCCGATCTGGGGCTGGCGCTGTCGGCGGACGAGGTCGACTACCTCGCCGAGGGCTTCTCCGCCCTGGGTCGCGCGCCCACCGATGCCGAGCTGATGATGTTCGCGCAGGCGAATTCGGAGCACTGCCGGCACAAGATCTTCAATGCCGCCTGGGTGCTGGACGGTCAGGAGGACGCACGCACCCTGTTCGGGATGATCCGGCAGACCCATGCGCGCCACCCGGAGGGTGTGCTGTCGGCCTACAGTGACAACGCATCCGTGATCGCCGGGCACCAGGGAACCCGCCTGATGCCAGATGCTATCACCGGCGAGTACCGGCGCGAGACGCTGGACCTGCCGATCCTGATGAAGGTGGAGACGCACAACCATCCCACCGCGATCTCGCCCTTTCCGGGCGCGGCCACGGGCTCCGGCGGCGAGATCCGTGACGAGGGCGCCACCGGCCAGGGCTCCAAGCCGAAGGCGGCGCTGACCGGTTTCTCGGTGTCCAACCTGCAGATCCCCGGTTTTGCCCAGCCCTGGGAGCGCGATTTCGGTCGCCCCGGGCGGATCGAGAGTGCGCGGCAGATCATGCTGGACGGCCCGATCGGGGCCGCGGCCTTCAATAACGAATTCGGCCGCCCCGCGCTGGCCGGTTACTTCCGGACCCTGGAGATGGCGTTGCCGGACGGGAGCGGGGGCGAGCGACTGTACGGCTACCACAAGCCGATCATGCTGGCGGGCGGGGTCGGGTCGATCCGCGGCGAGCATGTGCACAAGCAGGATGTGCCGGCGGGTACCCCGATCGTGGTGCTGGGCGGCCCGGCGATGCTGATTGGTCTGGGCGGTGGGGCCGCTTCGTCCATGGCCAGTGGCGCGAGTTCCGAGCAGCTGGACTTTGCCTCTGTGCAGCGCGGCAATCCGGAGATGGAACGGCGCTGTCAGGAGGTGATCGACCGCTGCACCGCGCTGGGTGCCGGCAACCCCATTCTTTCCATTCATGATGTCGGGGCCGGCGGGCTTTCCAACGCGATCCCGGAGATCCTGGATGATGCGGGGCGTGGCGGGGTCATCCAGCTGCGCGATCTGCCCACCGCGGAACCGGGACTGTCGCCAATGGAGCTCTGGTGCAACGAGGCACAGGAGCGCTACGTACTGGCGATCGCCGCCGATCGTCTGGAGACCTTCCGCACCCTGGCCGAACGCGAGCGGGCGCCGTTCGCGGTGGTCGGAGAGGCCACCGATGCCGGACACCTGCGGGTGGAGGATCGCCTGTTTCACGAGCCGCCGGTGGACATGCCGATGGGCATGCTGCTGGGCAAGACGCCGCGGATGACGCGCGAGGACCGGCGCCTGCCCGCGCCGGTGACCGCGTTTGACCCGGAGGGCGCGCCGCTGGCGGAGGCCCTGGGGCGGGTGTTGCGCATGCCGGCGGTCGCGGCCAAGCACTTCCTGATTACGATTGGTGACCGCAGCGTGGGCGGGTTGGTGGCGCGCGACCAGATGGTGGGCCCGTGGCAGGTGCCAGTGGCCGACTGCGCGGTGACGCTGACCGATTTCGACGGCCACAGCGGCGAAGCGATGGCGATGGGCGAGCGCACGCCACTGGCGATCCTGTCGGCACCGGCCTCCGGACGAATGGCGATCGGCGAGGTCGTGACCAACCTCGCGGGCGCGGATATCGACGGTACGCATGCGATCCGTCTGTCGGCCAACTGGATGGCGGCCGCCGGCGTGCCGGGTGAGGACGCCAATCTGTTCGACACCGTGCGTGCCATCGCCGAGGACCTGTGTCCGGCACTGGGGATCTCGATCCCGGTGGGCAAGGATTCGCTGTCGATGCGCACGGTATGGGAGACCGCCGAAGGCCAGTCGCGTCACATGCATGCGCCGGTATCGCTGATTGTGTCCGGGTTCGCACCCGTGGTCGACGCGCGGCGGACGCTGACCCCGATGCCGGATGTGGCCGCCGACGACCGCCTGTGGCTGATCGATTTGGGCGAAGGCCGGATGCGCAGCGGTGGCTCGGCGCTGGCCCAGAGTTATGGACACATTGGCGAGACGGTCCCCGATGTGGTGGACGCCGGGCGCCTGCGCGCCTTCTTTGATGCGATCACAACGCTACGGCGTAACGGGCTGTTGCGGGCCTATCACGACCGTTCCGATGGCGGTCTGATCACCACGCTGCTGGAGATGGGCTTTGCCGGGCGCTGCGGACTCGATATCGAGGTGCCCGCGGACCATCCGGCCGCGGCCTGGCTGTTCAACGAGGAGCTGGGCGCGGTGGTGCAGGTTGCGGCAGGCGCCGAATCGGCGTTGCGCGACGCGCTGGCGGCCGCCGGGCTGGAGGCCCATCTGCACCCGGTAGCGCGTCTGCGTGCGGACGAAGCGATCACGGTGCAGCAGGGCGGCAGCCCGCTGTTGCACGCGACCCGCTCGGACCTGCAGCGCCAGTGGCAGGAGACCTCGGCGCAGATGCAGCGCCTGCGCGATGATCCCGAGTGCGCCGACGAGGAGCTGGAGCGCGTGGACGCGGACGATGGCCTGCAGCCACGACTGGTCTTCGACCCGGCCGAGGATGTGGCGGCGCCGATGATCGCAACGGGTGTCCGCCCGCGGGTCGCGATCCTGCGCGAGCAGGGTGTGAACGGGCAGCTGGAGATGGCGGCGGCCTTCGAGCGGGCCGGCTTTGCGCCGGTGGATGTGCACATGACCGACCTGCTGCAGGGCCGTCAGGATCTGGACTCGATGCAGGGACTGGCGGTCTGCGGCGGTTTCTCCTATGGCGATGTCCTGGGTGCCGGGGGTGGCTGGGCGCAGACCATCCTGAATCACGCCAGCCTGCGCGATGCGTTCCAGGCGTTCTTCGAGCGCGGGCAGACCTTCACTCTGGGGGTCTGCAATGGCTGTCAGATGCTGTCGCACCTGGCACCGCTGATCCCGGGGGCCGATCACTGGCCTCGCTTCGTGCGCAACCGTTCGGAGCAGTTCGAGGCGCGGCTCTCGCAGGTGCGGGTCGAGCCGGGACCGGCGGCCCTGCTGGACGGCATGGCCGGGTCCGTGCTGCCGGTCGTGGTATCACATGGCGAGGGCCGCGTGCGCTACCCGGGCGACACACCGGTCCATGACCAGGCCGCGCTGCGTTACGTGGAGGCCGATGATGCCCCGGCCACACGGTATCCGGCCAACCCCAACGGATCGCCCGGTGGCGCCACCGGGTTCTGCAGCGGCGATGGCCGTGCGCTGATCATGATGCCGCACCCGGAACGGGTGTTCCGCACGGTCCAGCACAGCTGGCACCCCGAGGACTGGGGCGACGACGGACCGTGGATGCGGCTGTTCCGCAATGCCAGGGTGTTCGTCAACTGAGGGGCTGCGCCGGGATGGTCTATAAGGAAGGCAGTTTCCGGAGCAGTCAGGGACATGGGGGCGTGCATGGATGAGGCCAGCGAGAACGAGTTCCTCGGCGAGGAGCTCCGGGTTTCCAGCCCCCTGATGATCGGGCCGTCGAGCCGCCCGCTGACCGATCCCGTGCTGGCGCAGCGTCTGATCGAGAGTCTCGACCTGTTCGACGACTCTCAGTCGCGCGCGGTCTCGCCGCACGAGGAAGAGGGCGCGCCCGAGGTGCAGCGGCTGGAACACAAGCTGGATCTTCTGCTGCACCTGGTGGCGGAGTCCCTGCACCCCGAGCGGCCCGATCCGGTCGCGGTCACCATCAGCGCCCGCGGAATTGTGCTGCCGGAAGGCACGCTGCCGGAGGACTGCGACCGCGTGGAGATCTATCTCAGCCGTTTGCTGCCGCAGCCGTGCGTGCTGGGTGTCGAGACTCCGACAACCCGCGGAGCGCAGCAATTCACACGCTGGACCGGCATCGACGGTCCGCTGGAGGAGGCCATCGGGCGCTGGATCTTTCGCCTGCACCGGCGCGAGGTGGCGGAGAAACGCCAGAAAGTTGACGCCAATCGCAACTAGGCCGGATACTGCGAACTCGATCACAGCGCCGGATGCGGCCCGGGGCTCCCCGGAGTCCGCAACGGTCACGGCCACCGAGGCACAGCAGCATGTCGGATCCGGGCGAAGTTCAGCAGACCCTGCGCATTGCGCTGAGTGGTGACGTCGGCGCGACGGAGGCCACACGGGCCATCCTCAACTGCATGGGCTGCGAGGCGGAGACGCACAGCAATCCCAGTGACCTGACCGATGGCTCGCCCGCGGCGGCGGTGTGGCTCTGCGGCCCGGCCGCGGAGCTGGACGCGCGCCTGCAGGAGGAGCGCGGCGACCCGGCCGCGGTGGTGGTGCAGCCGACCGACGGAGGCGAGGTCCAGGCCGATGGTGTGGATTGCGTGGTCGAGCATCCGCTGTCCATCGCCCGGGTCTCCCAGGTCCTGCAGTGGCTGCGTTTTGGCCGCGAGCCGGGCTATGACGACATGCCCGGCCTGGTCGGGTCCCATCCAACGATGCAGGCGGTCAAGCGCCTGGTGGGCCAGGTCGCACGGACCGATGCCACCGCCCTGATCCTGGGCGAGACGGGATCGGGCAAGGAGGTCGTGGCCCGCGCGATTCACAATGCCTCCGAGCGCGCGGACAAGCCTTTTGTCGCGGTGAACTGCGGGGCGATCCCGGGCGACCTGCTGGAAAGCGAGTTGTTCGGCCACGAGAAGGGTGCCCTCACCGGGGCATTCACCGCCCGCGCCGGGCGCTTCGAGCTGGCCGAGGACGGCACGCTGTTTCTGGACGAAATCGGTGACATGCCGCTGCCCATGCAGGTCAAGCTTCTGCGGGTGCTGCAGGAGCGGGTGTTCGAACGTGTGGGCTCCAACAAGTCCATCCCGGCGCGAGCGCGAATCATCGCCGCGACCCACCGCGACCTGGATGCCGCAGTGGCGGATGGCGGCTTTCGCCAGGATCTGTATTTCCGGCTGAGCGTATTCCCCATCGAGCTGCCGCCGCTGCGCGAGCGCACCAGCGATATGCCGCAGCTGATCGCGGCGCTCGAGGAACGAGTGCGCGAGCAGGGCATGACCCCGGCCCATCTGACCCCGGCCGTGGTGGCGCATCTGGGGCAACTGGAGTGGCCCGGCAACATCCGCGAGCTGGCCAACCTGCTGGAACAGCTCGCCATCATGTATCCCGATCTGCCGGTGGATCTGGCGCAACTCCCGGCACGGGTGCGCCCGGACGGCATCGAGGACCTGAGCCTGCCGCCCACGGCGGGACGCGAGAACAGCGGCGGCGCGGCCGCGGAAGGGTTGTCGCTGGTCGGTGGGCTGCCACCGGAGGGCGTAGATCTGCGCAGCTTCCTGAACGATCTCGAGCGCGACATGATTATCCGAGCGCTGGAGGAGACGGGGCATGTGGTCGCCCGCGCGGCCCGGCGGCTGGGCATGCGCCGCACGACCCTCGTCGAGCGTATGCGCAAGTTCGGTTTGGGGAAGGGCTGAAGGGACGGAATCCCGTCGCTTCCGCGGTCCAGCATGCAGGCCAGACGCGTCGGAAGTTCGACGAAAAATCCAGGACGGCTCGAATAACCCTCCAAAAAACAATCCCCTAAAGACCTGGCGCATGTCTTGCTTTATGTCTCCCGAATCTCTTGCGGAAGGCATCCATGTCACGAGCGACAATCCTGCTGGTCAATTCCGATCCGAATGTGCGCGAGGCCGTGGTGCAGGTCCTGGCCACTATTCCCCGGGTGCGTCTGCAGACCTGTGCTTCCGCGGAGGAGGTCGAATCGATGCTCGAGGCGGGGCGGCCGGCGGCGATTCTGCTGGGTGAGGTGGAGGGGCTTGATGGCTGGAGCCCGCCGGCGCTCGCGCAGGGTGGTCCCGCGCTCGCCGCCGTCAGCCGCGAACCCAGCCACGAACGCGAGCTGGCCGCGATGCGTGCCGGGGCCGAGGCGCATTTTGCGTTGCCGGAGATGGCGGCCGGCCTCGCACACTGGCTGCGGCCGCTGCTGCGCACCGAGGGTGGTTTCGAGGCACCGCCGATGGTTGCGTGCAGTGACGCGATGCAGGCCCTGGATCGTTTCGTCTCGCGGATCGCACGCAGTAACGGGACGGTCTTCGTGACCGGTGAGTCGGGGGTGGGCAAGGAGGTGCTGGCGCGCCAGCTGCACGCGCGTTCGCCGCGCAGCCAGGGGCCATTCGAAGCGATCAACTGCGCGGCGCTCCCGGAGGCGATGCTGGAGGCGATGCTGTTCGGGCATGCCAAGGGCGCGTTCACCGGTGCGCTGGAGGCACGGCCGGGCAAATTCCAGCGCGCCCACCGCGGCACGCTGCTGCTGGACGAGGTGACCGAGATCCCGGTCCATCTGCAGGCCAAGCTGCTGCGCGCGCTGCAGGAGCGCGAGGTCGAACCGCTGGGCGGGCGTCAGGCCGAGCGGGTGGACGTGCGCGTGATCGCGACCTCCAACCGTGACCTGCGCGAGGCAGTGGCCGATGGCGTGCTGCGCGAGGATCTTTACTACCGCCTGAACGTGTTTCCCCTGTGTATCCCGCCACTGCGCGAGCGCGCCGAGGACATCGTACCGCTCGCACAGGCGCTGCTGCGCCGCCTCAGCCGCGGCCGCCTGCAGGATCTCGATGAGGGCGCCCGGCGTCGCCTGAAGACCCATGACTGGCCGGGCAACGTGCGCGAGCTGGCCAATGTGATGGAACGCGCGATCACGCTGTACGAGGGCGGCGCCGGGCCGCTGACCGCGGAGTCGGTATGGCTGGACGCCGACATGCTAGGTGCATGGACCGCACCCGCCGGGGACACGTATCCGTCAAGCGCGGTGGGTGCGATTGACGAGAATCCGACGCCCTTGCTCGAACAGACCCTGCAGACACAGGAAAGCCGGGTGATCCTGAACGTGCTGCGCGAGTCCGGCGGGCGCCGCAAGGAGGCCGCGGACCGGCTGGGAATCAGCCCCAGAACATTGCGTTACAAGATTGCGCGACTGCGCGAACACGGGTTTGCGGTTCCGGCCTCCGGCTAGGGCGGACGTTTGTGGCATGTGCCTTGCATTGAATTTTTCAACAGTTCAGGACATTAGGGGTTTCGGCGGACGGACGGATCGTGACCGCCGCGCGGCCACCGAGGGGTAGAGAACATGAGCGAGATGCAGATCCAGAATGTGCTGCAGCAGATGCGTCAGCTGACCCAGGCCAGCGGTGTGCAGAATACGCAGCCGGCCCAGCCCGTGCGCGAGTCGCAGCGGGTGGGCGGGGTCGACTTTCAGAATGTCCTGACCGAATCGCTGCGCGGCGTGAACCAGGTGCAGCAGGAAGCGACCGATCTGCAGACGCGCTTCGAGCTCGGCGACGAGAACGTGAGCCTGCCGCAGGTGATGACCGCGATGAGCAAGTCCAGTATCGCCTTCGAGGCGACCAATCAGGTACGCAACCGGCTGTTGACCGCGTATCAGGAAATCATGCGGATGCAGGTCTGATCGGCGCGCGGGCTGAGGGAGAGAACGGACAATGGCCGAAAATGCACAGTCCCTGCCGGCGGTCGTGACCAGCGGGATCCGGGAGTTCAACGGGATGCCCGCCGGGCGCCAGCTGGCGCTGATGGGTATGGCCGCCGGGGCGGTCGTCGTGATTGTGGCCTTGTTGTACTGGGCGATGCGTCCAACCTACGTACCGTTGTTTCCGCGTATGGATGCCGAGGATGCGGCCGAGGTGGTCCAGGTGTTGTCGCAGGCCGGGATTCAGTATCAGGTGGATTCCACCACGGGGCAGGTCAAGGTGCCGCAGGGCGATGTCGCCAGTGCGCGCCTGCAGCTGGCCAGCGAGGGGCTGCCGCGCTCCGGCGATCTGGGTTTCGAGCTGCTGCAGGAGGATACCGGCCTCGGCACCAGCCGGATGATCGAGGGTGCCCGGCGACACCGGGCGATGGAGGGCGAACTGGCGCGTACCGTCGCATCGCTGGATGCGGTGGATTGGGCGCGCGTGCACATCGCCGAGGGCGAACAGTCCGTGTTCGTTCGGGATCGGCGCCCGGCCAGTGCGTCGGTGGTGGTGCACCTGCGCGGCGGGCGCTCGCTCAGCGAGTCGCAGGTGGGCGCGATCGTCCATCTGGTGGCCTCCAGCACCTCGGATCTGGACCCGGAACGGGTGACGGTCGTGGATCAGCGTGGACGGCTGCTGACGCAGGACGGCGCCGAGGCCGGCATGGGCGGAAGCAGTGATCGCCTCAGCTTTACCCGCGACGTGGAACAGCGTTACACCGACCGCATCCAGGACCTGCTGATCCCGATTGTCGGGCGTGATCGGGTGCGGGTGCAGGTCAATGCCGATATCGACTTTTCGCGGGTGGAGCGGACCGAGGAGCTGTACGACCCGGAGACCATTGCGCTGCGTTCCGAGCAGACGCGCGACGACGAGCGTACCGGCCCCGATGCCGGCGCCGGGGGCGTGCCCGGGGCCCTGACCAACCAGCCGCCCGCCGGTGGCGTGATCGGCGATGACGCGGCGGACGCCGAGAACGGCGCGGGCCAGCCGGCGCCGCTGCCCGGCAGTCGCAGCAGCAGCGTCACGCGCAATTTCGAAGTGGACCGTCGCATCAACCACATTCGTGAAATGCCGGGTGGCGTGCAGCGGGTCTCGACCGCGGTGGTGGTGGACTTCCGTCAGGAGGTCAACGAGGACGGCGAGAGCGTGCAGGTGGCGCGCGATGCCGAGGAACTGGACCGGATCGAGGCCCTGGTGCGCGAGGCGGTTGGCTTCAATGCCGCGCGCGGGGATACGATCAACGTGGTGACGGCCCCGTTCGAGGCCCCGGCCGAGGAGATCATGGCCGACGAGATCGCGTTCTGGGAGCAACCCTGGTTCCTCGAACTGGTCAAAATCGTGGCGGCCCTGCTGCTGGCGCTGATCATCCTGCTGACCGTGGTGCGCCCGGCGATGAAACAGCTGATGAAGCGCCCGGAACCGCCACCCCGGCGCGAGGATGAACGCGAGGCGCTGACGGACGAATCCGGTGGCATGGCGATGGGCGCCAGCGGTGAGGGCTCAGCCGTGGCCGCGCTGACCGGGCCGAAGGGGCCGGACCAGCAGGAAATGGATCTGGAGGCGGTGCGCGAGATGGTCCGCGAGGATCCGAAGCGCGTGGCCCAGGTGATGAAGACGTGGTTGGGTGAAGATGGCCGCTGAAAAGACCTCCAAACTGGAAGGCGCCGAGCGCGCCGCGGTGTTCATGATGAGCCTGGGCGAGGAGGCCGCGGCCGAGGTCATGCGCCACATGGGCCCGAAGGAGGTGCAGAAGATCGGCACAGCGATGGCGGCGATGGACCGGATCTCGCGCAGCGACGTGAACGCCGCCCTGCATGACTTCTCTACCCACGTGCAGGAACAGACGGCCTTGGGCGTGGGCGCCGACGAGTATGTGCGCAGCGTGATGGAGAGCGCGCTGGGCGACAAGGCATCGGGTCTGATCGACCGGATCCTGCTGGGGCGCAATTCCAAGGGTATCGAGGCGCTCAAATGGCTGGATCCGCGCGCCATCGCGGACATGCTGCGCAACGAACATCCGCAGATCGTGGCCATCGTGCTGTCGCATCTGGATGCGGACCAGGCCTCGGATACGCTGAAGTACCTCCCTTCGCGCGTGCAGTCAGACATCTTGATGCGGATCGCGACGATGGACGGCGTTCAGCCGCAGGCCCTGCAGGAGCTGGACGATATCCTCGATCGCCAGCTGTCCGGCAATGCCGCGAGCAAGACCTCCATGCTGGGCGGGGTGCGTTCCGCCGCCAACATCATGAATCTGATGGAGGGCTCGCGCGAGGCGGAGCTCATGGAGTCGATCAAGGAGTCCGACGCCGATCTGGGGTCGCGCATCGAAGAGGAGATGTTCATCTTCGAGAACCTGGTGGAGATCGACGATCGTGGCATCCAGACCCTGCTGCGCGAGATCCAGACCGAGTCGCTGGTGCTCGCGATGAAGGGCGCCGATGACGACCTGAAGGACAAGATCTTCCGGAACATGTCCAAGCGCGCCGGCGAAATGCTGCGCGAGGACCTGGAGGCGAAGGGGCCGGTTCGGGTCAGCGAGGTCGAAGCGGCCCAGAAAGAGATCCTCACCGTTGCACGGCGCCTGTCGGAGAACGGCGACATCGTGCTGGGCGGTGGGGGTAGCGAGGCGATGCTGTGACCGACGCCCCCGCGGCCCGGCTGTACACGGACGCCTCGGCGTCGCGCTGGGAACCGCCGGAGATCGGCGCCGATGGCCTGCAGCCGCCCCGGCGGCTACCCACGGCTGCCGAGATCGAGGCGATCGAGGAAGAGGCGCGCAAGAACGGCTTTGAAGCCGGCTATGCCGAGGGTCATGAACTCGGTCAGAGGGAGGCCGAGAAGGCGGCGCGGGCGCGCGAGGACAAGAAGCTGCGGGAGACCGTGGCCGCGCTGGAGGCCGTCGCCTGCGGCCTGGTGGACCCGCTGGCCGATGCCACTGATGCGCTCGAGCCGGAACTGCTCGCGCTGGTGACGGCGCTGGCGCGCAAGGTTGTTCAGGGCGAACTGCACACCCGCCCGGAACAGATCGAGGCTGTGCTGAAGGAGGCCCTGGCCCAACTGCCCGGCCGCAATCAGACGGTCCGGGTCTACCTGAATCCCGACGACCAGGCCCTGGTACAGGATTACGGCGCGGCGGCGCCAAACGAGATCACCTGGGTCGCGGACCCCGCGCTGGCTCGCGGCGGCTGCCGTGTGGAGGCGGGCGCCGCGAGTGTGGACGCCAGTCTGGAGCGGCGCCTGCAGCAGACGGTAGAGGCGCTTTGGGATGGCGACTACCCCGATCCCGAGGCGCACGCGGGAGCGGAGCAAGACCCTGAACCGCGTACGGACGGCCCCGGCCGGGAGGATACGTGAGCAGCCCGATCGAAGAGGTACGGCGCAAGGGGCGGGAACGCCTGAGCAGTGGTCTGCTGGATCGCCTGCAGCAGTCGCGCGGGCGGGTCGAGCGCGTCAATCCGCCACAGTCGGAGGGCCATCTGTCCCGCCTGACGGGACTCACCTTCGAGGCCGAGGGCCTGCGCCTGCCAATCGGGGGGCGCGCCCTGATCCACGGCGAGAACGGACCGCCGGTACCGGCCGAGGTGGTGGGGTTCCAGAACGACCGTACCTTTCTGATGCCGGAGGAGCTGGCGACCGGCCTGACCCCCGGGGCCCGCATCGAGCCCCTGGATAACCAGCGCCAAATCCCGGTGGGCGAAGGCCTGCTCGGTCGCGTGATTGACGCCAATGGACAGCCGCTGGATGGCAAGGGCCCGATCCGGACGCATGTGTTCGGACCGCTGGCCGGGCGCCCGATCAATCCCCTGCAGCGGGCACCGGTGCGTGAGCCCCTGGATGTCGGCATTCGCGCCATCAACGGGCTGCTTTCGGTCGGCCGTGGCCAGCGCCTGGGCCTGTTTGCGGGTTCCGGGGTGGGCAAGAGCGTGCTGCTCGGCATGATGACGCGAAACACCACGGCCGACGTGATCGTGGTGGGGCTGATCGGCGAGCGTGGCCGGGAAGTGAACGAGTTCATCCACGAGATCCTGGACGAGGAGTCGCGGACGCGAACGGTCGTGGTGGCGGTGCCGGCGGACCAGTCTCCGCTGCTGCGTCAGCATGGGGCCTGGGTCGCGACTGCCGTGGCCGAGCACTTTCGCGATCAGGGGCTGCATGTCCTGCTGCTGATGGATTCCCTGACCCGGTTCGCCCAGGGCGCGCGCGAGATCGCCATGGCCATTGGCGAACCCCCGGCCTCCAAGGGCTATGCGGCCTCGGTGTTCGCACGCCTGCCGCAACTGGTGGAGCGGGCGGGCAATGCCGATACCGGGGGCGGGTCCATTACCGCCTTCTACACCGTGCTCGCCGAAGGCGATGACCAGAACGACCCGATCGTGGACGCCGCGCGTGCCATTCTGGACGGACATGTCGTGCTCTCGCGCGAGGTCGCGGAAACCGGCCGTTATCCCGCGATCGACGTCGGCGCCTCGGTATCGCGCGTGATGTCGGCGCTGATTGCGCCGGAACACGAGCGCGCCGCCCGCCGCTTCCGCGACCTGTCGGCGACATACATGCGTAACCGCGACCTGATCGCGGTCGGGGCCTACCGCAAGGGTGCCGATCCGCACCTCGACGAGGCGGTCGCCATGCACGAGCGGCTGGAGGCGTATCTGGCGCAGGGCCGCAACGAGGCGGTGGGCTTCGATCAGGCGCGCAGCGAACTGCTGGCGCTGGTCGGAGCCGCGGGGTGACGGGATGAACCCGAGGCGTCTTGAGCGACTGCTGCGGCTGCGGCGGATCGAGGAGAGTGAGGCGACGCGTCAGCTCGGGGAACGCCTGCAGCAACTGGACACGATTGCGGGGCAGCGGGAGCGGCTGGAGACCTACCAGCAGGACTACCTGCACGCGACCCTGCCGGACGACGCCAATGCCCTGAAGTGGCTGGCCGGGATGCGGGATCAGCTGCGTTCGGCGCTGGAGCAGCAGGATCTGCGCCTGCAGGCCGCGGAGTCGCAGGTGGATACCGCGCGCCAGGAATGGCTGGAACGCCACCGCAACTGCCTCTCGCTGGAGAAGCTGCTGGAACGGCGCCGAGCCGAGACCGCGCAGCAGGATGCCCGGCGGCAGCAGGTGGAACAGGACATGTGGGCGACGCGGCAGGCGCATGCACGCGGGGGCGCCACGGATTGGCAGGGTTCTTGAATGGACCCTGTTGGTAAACGATTAATCAGTGTTTCCCCAAGGCAAGGGCGCCGGGCAGTCCCCGGCATACAGAGGATCCGGACATGATCGCGACACAGAACACCGGCCAGGGCATGTTGCCGCTGCTGCAGTTGCTGGGCGGCAATGGCGCGGCCCAGGACCTGGAAGCGCTGCAGAACGGCCTGCAGACGCTGGAGGCCGATGCGGAAGGCAGTTTCCTTTCCGTGCTCGAGCCGCAGATGGAGGCGCTTCTGGCGCAACTGGGTGTGCCCGCCGACGAGCTGGAGGGGCTGGACCTTGAGGCCATGCTGGCCCGCCTGCAGGACCTGCTGGACGGGCACGACCTGGCCGCTTCCGCGAGTGCGGATGGCAAGGGCTTGCCGCTGGCCGCACTGATGGCGGCCACAGACGCGGGCGAGCCACGCGCGGTCGGGCGCGGCGAGGCGACCGGAAACGAGCGATCCGGTCGCTCGGCCGCCGCCTCCGAGGCGGCCCCGGTGAAACCGCTGCCGGCGGCCCTGATGCGCCTGTTCCTCGACGCCAGCCAGGCCACGGCAGGCCGCGAGGGCGGCGCGTCCCTGAAGCTGGACCCGACGGGCATGCCGGGCCTGACCCGCGAAAACGTACTGGATGTGCTCGCACAATGGATGACTCAGGGGGCGGACGAGGGGCGGCGTGGACGCTCGGATGTGCTGAGCGCGGTACTGCCGGCCGCGGCCGGTCAGGCCGAGGCCGGTGAGCCCGCGCGCGCCCTGCCGCGGCTGGACCTGACGCGTCTGCTGCAGCAGCCCAACGGCGCCCGGGAACTGGCCGATCAGGTGCGCATGCTCGCCCAGGCTCAGGGGGGGCGGACGGAACTCAAGCTGCATCCACCTCAGTTGGGCAGTCTAGATGTGCGTGTGCTGGTCGATGGTGACCGCACCAGCATCCAGTTTATCAGCGCCAATCCGGTGACCCGCGAGGTGCTCGAGGCCGCGATGCCGCGACTGCGTGACAGCCTGGCGGAGAGCGGGCTGAAGCTGGAGGATGCGACCGTCTCCGATCACGCCGCCGAAGAACAGCGCGAGGATACGAGTGACGCATCGCAGGCGCGTGCCGCCAGCGAGGGCGCGGGTGACGAGCCGGGCGACGAGGCCCATGACGGCAGCACCCTGTCGTTGCTTAATCGTCGTCTGGATCTGTTTGCCTGATCGCGGTTGCGGGTCTGGGAGTCGGCCCCTGTTGTCCGTGCCGGCACGCAGACCACCGCTGCCTTGAACAGCCTCGCCACCGTTTCATTTCTCCCGCCGATTTGGCGCCAAGAATCCGTCTCCCGGCCTGCGGGGCTGGCTGATTCTTGACGTTCGCGGCCGCGCGCGCCGTCCTGGCGCGTGCTCTGTTTTCCTCCAGAACAATACAAGCCACTAAAAACGTTAATAAAAATGATGCTTGGCATCTGCTTTGCTATGTTCCCTGGAAAGAGCGAATCCTGGGCTCGGCGGACAGCGGGTGTGACATGGCAGAGAAAGAAGTCAATCTGGGCGGCGAAGACGGCGCCGGGAAAAAGGGCGGCAAGGGCAAGCTGATCATTCTGCTGCTCGTGGCGGTGATCCTGGTGGCAGGGGGTGCGGCGGCGACCTGGTTCTTGCTCGGGGGCGGCGACGCGGACACCGAGCAGGCCGAGCCCGGCCCCCCGCAGCGTTTCTATGTGAGCCTGGAGCCGATGACGGTGAACATCGAGGCGCCGGGGCGTATCCGCTATCTGCGCATCCAGCTGAGCCTGGTCACCCACGAGCCCGCTGTCAGCGAGGCCATCGAACGCCACCTTCCGGCCATTCGCAACGACATCCTCGGCATTCTCGGCGAGCAGCGCTACGAAGACCTGAATACGCGTGCCGGCAAGGAGGCGCTGGCGGAGGAATTGCGCGATACGGTCCGCGAGATCCTGGCCTCGCGTGATGCCCCGCAGGCGGTCGAGGCGGTGCTGTTCAACGAACTGGTCATGCAGTAGGGGCTCGTCATGGCGCAGACGGACATCCTCAGCCAGGACGAGATCGATGCCCTGCTGCATGGCGTAGACGAGGGCGAGGTCGAGACCGAAGACCCGTATCCGAGTGACGGCCAGGCGCGCGACTTCAACTTTGCCACTCAGGACCGGATCGTGCGTGGGCGCATGCCCACGCTGGAGATGATCAACGAGCGTTTTGCCCGTCATCTGCGCGTACGCCTGTTCAACCTGCTGCGGCGCTCCGCCGAGATCTCGGTGGTCGGCACCCGCATCACCAAGTTTTCCGAATACATGCATTCGCTGTTCGTGCCGACCAGCCTGAACCTGGTCCGCGCGCATCCGCTGCACGGTACGGGCCTGTTCGTGTTTGATCCCAAGCTGGTGTTCATCCTTGTGGACAACTTCTTCGGCGGGGACGGGCGCTACTACACGCGTATCGAGGGCCGCGACTTCACGCCGATGGAGATGAAAGTGGTCCACGGGGTACTCCAGGGCGCCTTCGAGGACATGCAGAAGGCGTGGCAGCCGGTCATGGAGCTGCAGTTCGAGTTCCTGAACTCGGAGGTGAATCCGCAGTTCGCGAATATCGTCTCGCCGACCGAGATCGTGGTGATCAGCGAATTCCACATCGAGCTGGACGGTGGCGGCGGCAACCTGCACGTGACGCTGCCGTACTCGATGATCGAGCCGATCCGCGAACAGCTGGACACCGGCATCCAGTCGGACCGTTCCGACGTGGACCAGCGCTGGATGCACGCGCTGCAGGACGAGATTCAGAGCGCCGAGGTCGAGATCAGCTCGGTCCTTGCGGAGACCGCGGTCACTGTGCGCGAACTTCTGGACATCCAGCCGGGCGACATCATCCCGGTGGAGCTCCCCGAAAAGATCACCCTGCAGGTCGAGGACATCCCGATGTTCCGCGGGAAATTCGGGGTATCCAATGGCATGAATGCGTTCCAGGTTCTGGAACGCATGATTAAACGATAGAGGGCGGCAACATGGCAGACACCGACGATCCGAAACAGGAAACCGCGACCCCGGAGGACTCCACCACCGGGCAGGAGACGGTGGACGCGGCCGCCGAGGGTGGTGCTGACGACCAGGCCCTGGCGGACGAATGGGCCGCCGCGCTGGCCGAGCAGAAGGACGACGACGGCGCGGAGGCAGCTGACCCTGACGAACTGCTGAACGCCGCCCAGGGCGGCGACGCTGGCGGCGGCGAATCCGCGCCGGCGGAATCCGCAAAGCGCGAGCGCAAGCACCAGCCGGACCCGGGGGCCGAGGCCCTGAAGCCGGAGCAGCTCTCCGGTGTGGTCCAGGGCGATGGCGAAGAGATGAACCTGGAAATGGTGCTGGATGTGCCGGTGACCATCTCCATGGAGATCGGTCGTACGCGCATCCCGATTCGCAACCTGCTGCAGCTCAACCAGGGCTCGGTGGTCGAGCTCGATCGCCTGGCCGGGGAGCCGCTCGATGTCCTCGTGAACGGCACGCTGATCGCGCACGGCGAGGTGGTGGTGGTCAACGAGAAGTTCGGGATCCGTCTGACCGACGTGATCAGCCCCAGCGAGCGCATCCGCAAGCTGAAATAGCCATGTATCCACGGATCCCACGCAAACTGGCCGTACTGCTGACGGCGGCCGCGGGCCCGCTCTGGCCGCTGGCGGCTCAGGCCGAGGGTGGCGGCATTGGCGCGGCCGGCTACCTGGCGCAGCTGATTGGCGGGCTCGTGCTCGTGATCGGGGCCATCGTGATCCTCGGCTGGGTGCTGCGCCGCACCCAGGGCGGGCTGAATCGCGGCTCCCAGGTGATCGAGATCGTCGCGGCGCGTTCGGTCGGGACGCGTGAGCGTCTGGTACTGGTGCAAGTTGGCGACGAGCAGGTGCTGGTTGGCGTGGCACCGTCGGGCATGCGCACGCTGCACACGATGAACAGCCCGGTCACGGCACCCGAGGGTGGCGGGGCGGATTTCTCCGGTGCGCTGAAGCGCGCCGTAAGCCGGCGTGTGGACACCGAGCGGGGGGGCTCATGAGCGCCCTGATCCCGCGTCTGCTGCTGGCGCTGGGCCTGCTGGCGCTACCCGGGCTGGCCGGGGCTCAGATGGCCCAGGGGATCGAGGCGCTGACGGTCACGACCAACGGCGATGGTGGCGAGACCTATTCGGTGACGCTGCAGATCATCCTGCTGATGACGCTGCTGACCCTGCTGCCTTCGATCCTGATCATGATGACCGCCTTCACCCGCATCCTGGTGGTGCTGGCGATCCTGCGCCAGGGGCTGGGGACCACCCAGACGCCGTCCAACCAGATCCTGATCGGCCTGGCGTTCTTCCTGACGCTGTTCGTAATGGCGCCGGTGTTCGAGGAGATCTACGACACCGCGGTGGTGCCCTACCTGAATGAAGAGATGGGCACCGAAGAGGTGCTGGCGGCCGGGGTGCAGCCCCTGCGCGAGTTCATGCTGGCGCATACCCGCGAGAGCGATCTGGCCATGTTTGCGGAGATCAACGGCATTGACGGCTTCGAGGACGCGGACGACGTGCCTCTGAGCCTGCTGGTGCCGGCGTTTGTGACCTCGGAGCTGAAGACGGCCTTCCAGATTGGATTCCTGATCCTGATCCCGTTCCTGATCATCGACCTGGTGGTGGCGTCGGTGCTGATGTCGATGGGGATGGTGATGCTGTCGCCGCTGATCATTTCGCTGCCGTTCAAGGTGATGCTGTTCGTCCTTGTGGATGGCTGGGCGCTGATGATGAACACCCTCGCCACCAGTTTCTTCGTATAGGAGTTCGAGATGACACCCGAATTGGTCGTGGATCTGGGGCAGGAGACCCTGATGGTGGTGACGCTGCTGGCGGCCCCGCCGCTGCTGACCGCACTGGCGGTCGGACTGGCGATCGGCATGCTGCAGGCGGCCACCCAGGTGCAGGAGATGACCCTGTCCTTTATCCCCAAGCTGCTGGCGATGTTCGCGGCGCTGCTGCTGAGCGGGCACTGGATGCTCGCCCTGCTGATCGATTTCACCGAGCGGCTCTACGAGGGCGCGCCGGGAATGGTGGGCTAGTCGCATGACGCTGGCGGCCGAGCAACTGGTGCTGTGGGTGGGGGCGGTCCTGTGGCCGTTCGCGCGCATCGGCGCCATGCTGGTCGCGATGCCGATCTTCGGCGCTGACACCGTGAATGCGCGCGTGCGCATCGGGCTGGCGCTGCTGCTGGCGATCTTCGTGGCGCTCCAGGGCCCGGTACTCCCGGATGTTGACCCCCTGAGCCTGGAAGGGCTGCTGGTCACCCTGCACCAGGTCGCGATTGGCGTGTTCATGGGCTTCATCCTGCAGATGGTGTTTTCCGCGGTGACCCAGGCCGGCGAGGTCATCGCGCTGGGCATGGGTCTGGGTTTCGCCTCCATCGTGGACCCGGCCCAGGGCGTGCAGGTGCCGGTGGTCTCCACCATCTTCGTGATCATCTCGACCCTGCTGTTCCTGGCGATGAACGGGCACCTGATTGCGCTTGAGCTGCTGCTGACCAGTTTCGAGACCATGCCGGTGGCCCCGTCGGGGCTGAGCGCGGAGGCCTTCTACGCCCTGGTCGCGTTCGGCTCCACCATGTTCGTGGGTGCGATCCTGGTGGCGCTGCCGGCGGTGGCCTCGCTGCTGCTGGTGAATATCTCCATGGGCGTGATCACCCGGGCCTCGCCGCAGCTGAACATCTTTGCGGTCGGCTTTCCGATGATGATCCTGATCGGCTTTGTGCTGCTGATGTTCACGCTGCCGGGCCTGCCGGAGCGCTTCGGCGAGCTGATGCTCGAGGGCTTCAACCTGATGCAGACGCGGATGGGCTTCTGACATGGCCGAGAACGAGAGCGGACAGGAGAAAACCGAAGAGCCCACTCCGAAGCGCCTGCGCGAGGCAAAGGAGAAGGGGCAGGTTCCGCGCTCGCGCGAGCTGAGCACCTTCCTGGTGCTGATGGCGGCCGGCAGTTTTCTGCTGCTGTTCGGGCCCAACATGGGGGCGCAGCTGGCGGACCAGATGAGCAATCGCTTCGCCTTCGAGCGCGAACTCGCCTACGACCCGCAGCTACTGCTGCCGTACCTGGCGGAGGAGATCTTCCGCACCCTGCGCACGCTGTTTCCGCTGTTCGCGGTGCTGATTGTGGCGGCGATGCTGGCCCCGATTGTCATCGGTGGCGCCAACTTCTCGTTCAAGGCCGCCGCACCCAAGGCGTCCAAGCTGAACCCCCTCAAGGGGCTGAAGCGGATCTTTTCCTGGCAGGGGCTGATGGAGTTCGGCAAGACCTTTGCCAAGTTCGTGCTGATCTCGAGTGTGGCGGTGGCGGTACTGGCGACCTTCTCCGACCGCCTGCTGATGCTCGGCTACGAGCCGGTGCATCAGGGGATCATCCATGCCGCGCAGCTGGTGCTGGGGACCTTCATCGCGGTCTCGGCCGCGCTGATCGTGGTGGCCGCGATCGACGCCCCGTTCCAGATGTGGAATCACCAGAAGCAGCTGCGGATGACGCGCCAGGAGGTCAAGGACGAATACAAGGAGACCGACGGCAAGCCGGAGGTCAAGCAGAAGATCCGCCAGTTGCAGCAGGAGATGGCGCAGCGGCGCATGATGGAAGAGGTACCCAAGGCCGACGTGGTGATTACCAACCCGACCCATTACGCCGTCGCGATCGTCTACGAGGCCTCGCGCATGGCGGCCCCGAAAGTGGTGGCCAAGGGCGCCGACGAGGTAGCGGCCTCGATTCGTGCGGTAGCCGACGAGCACAAGATCATCCGCGTGGAGGCACCGCGGGTGGCGCGCGCCATCTACTTCACCACCGACCTCAACCAGGAAATCCCCAACGGCCTGTTCGTGGCGGTTGCGCGCATCCTGGCCTACGTCTACCAGCTCAAGCGCGCGGACGCCGATGCGCAGATGCCGGATGACCTGCCGGTACCGGAAGACTATCTCGACCCTGACCAGCAGCGCGGCAAGCGGAGGAATCGCTGATGGCCTTCCTGGATCGCATGGGCAACGTCGGCAAGTGGGGGCTGGGGGCACCCATCCTGCTGGTGGCGATGCTGTCGATGATGGTGCTGCCACTGCCGCCACTGGCACTGGATGTCCTGTTCACCTTCAACATCGCGCTGTCGCTCGTGGTCATCATGGTCGCGATCTACACCCCGCGACCGCTGGAATTCGCGGTGTTCCCGACCGTGCTGCTGGTGGCCACGCTGCTGCGCCTGGCGCTGAACATCGCCTCGACCCGGGTCATCCTGCTGGAAGGGCATACCGGGACCGATGCCGCTGGCAAGGTGATCCAGGCCTTCGGGGACTTTGTAGTGGGCGGGAATTACACCGTGGGTCTCGTGGTGTTCGCGATCCTGATCATCATCAACTTCGTGGTGGTGACCAAGGGTGCCGGTCGTGTGTCCGAGGTCAGCGCGCGTTTCACCCTGGATTCCATGCCCGGCAAGCAGATGGCGATCGATGCCGACCTGAATGCCGGCATCCTGACCCAGGAGGAGGCCCGCAAGCGCCGCGAGGAGATCGCCAGCGAGGCGGACTTCTACGGCTCCATGGACGGTGCCTCCAAGTTCGTCCGCGGCGATGCGATCGCGGGCATCCTGATCCTGTTCGTGAACATCATCGGTGGCCTGACCATCGGCGCGGTACAGCACGGCATGTCGCTGGGCGATGCGGCGACCAACTACGTGCTGCTGACCATCGGCGACGGCCTGGTCGCTCAGATTCCCTCGCTGGTGCTGTCCTCGGCGACCGCGATCATCGTGACCCGCGTGACCAGCAGCCAGGACATGGGGCAGCAGGTCTTCGGGCAGATGTTCTCCAACCCGCGGGTGCTGTATGTCGCCGGTGGCGTGATCGCGACTCTCGGGATTGTGCCGGGTATGCCGAATGCGGTGTTCCTGGGTCTGGCGGGCCTGATCTTCGGCGGCGCCTACCTGCTCAAGCGTCAGGCGCGGGAGGCCGAGGTCGAGGTGGAACGTATCCCGGCGGAGGACGAGGGCGGCGCGCGTTCCGAGGATCGCGACCTGACCTGGGAAGACGTGCCCCCGGTCGATCTGGTCTCGCTGGAAGTCGGCTATCGCCTGATCCCGCTGGTGGATCGCACTCAGGATGGCCAGCTGATGGGCCGGATCAAGGGCGTGCGCCGCAAGCTCTCGCAGGAGCTGGGCTTCCTGCTGCAGCCGGTGCACATCCGCGACAACCTGGAACTCAGTCCGAATGCCTATCGCATCAGCCTGCTGGGCGTGACCGTGGCCGAGGCCGAGGTCTTCCCCGAGCGCGAACTGGCGATCAATCCGGGCGAGGTGTTCGGGACCGTGCCGGGGACCCCCACCAAGGATCCGACCTTCAACCTGGATGCGCTCTGGATCGATCCCGCCGACCGCGACCAGGCGCAGGGGGCCGGCTATACCGTGGTCGACTGTTCCACGGTAATCGCAACGCACCTGTCGCAGGTGTTCCGCGAGAACGCCCACCGCCTGATTGGGCACGAGGAGGCCCAGCACCTGCTGGACCAGCTGGCGCGGCATTCCCCGAAGCTGGTGGAGAACCTGGTACCCAAGACGCTGTCGCTGTCGATCGTGCTCAAGGTCCTGCAGAACCTGCTGGCCGAGCAGGTCTCGATCCGGGACCTGCGCACCATCGCCGAAACGCTGGCAGACGAGGGTGTGAAGAGTCAGGATCCCGGCACTTTGACCGCGGCCGTGCGCGTTGCGCTCTCGCGCTCCATCGTCCAGGACCTTGTAGGACCGGAGGAAGAGCTGCCGCTGGTCGCGCTGGACCCGTCTCTGGAACAGCTCTTGCATAAGTCCCTGCAGGGCAGCTCGGGCGGCACTGTAGGACTGGAGCCCGGGCTGGCGGAGCGGTTGCAACGCTCGGTCGCCGATGCCGCCCGCCGCCAGGAGATGGCCGGGCAGCCCGCCATCCTGGTGGTGGCGCCGGAGATCCGCTCGTGGATCGCCAGCTGGCTGCGGGGCGCTGTGCGCAGCCTGACCGTGCTCGCGTTCACCGAGATTCCCGACAACCGGCGAATCCGGGTCGTGGCTACGGTTGGTCAGGAAGAGACGCCGAAGCAGCCCGCCTGAGCGAAACGATGAAGGGTTCCGCCGCGTCAGCGGCACAGGAGAGATAGCATGAATGTCAGACGATACCGGGCCCGGGACATGCGCGATGCGATGCGCCAGGTGCGCGAGCAGCAGGGCGAGGATGCGGTCATCCTGTCCAGTCGCCGGGTCGATGGCTGGCTCGAGGTGGTCGCGGCGCTCGAGGATGGCGCGGGTCCGGAGCCGGTGTGCGCGCAGGAGACCCGCGCCCCGCGCCCGGCGCAAGGGGTCACGGATCGTGCCAGTGGCCAGGCCCAGGGCTCCTGGCCGGCTGATCCGGAGCTGACCGCGATGCGCCAGGAACTGCGGGATCTGCGCAGTCTGATGACCCGGCAATATGCCGAGAGCGAGGAGGCTCGCTGGGCCGCACGTCACCCGCTGGCTGCCGAGTGCAAGGCACGCCTGATCGACCGCGGCTTCAGCCCCGCGCTGGCGGGCAGTCTGGCCGGCAGCATCCTGGATGACAGCTCCCCGGAGCAGGCCTGGGAGCGCCTGCGTGCACGTCTGTCCGGCGCCATTGCGACCCACCGCTCGTCGATCCTGGACGAGGGCGGATTGCTGGCCATGGTGGGGCCGACCGGGGTCGGCAAGACCACTACGCTGGCCCGGATCGCGTTGCGTCAGATCCGCCGCATGGGCCCCGATTCGGTTACGCTGGTGACTCTGGACAGCCAGCGCATCGGTGCCACGCGCCAGCTCCAGGCCTTTGCCCAGATGGCGGGGATCTCGGTGCGGGCCCTGCGCGATGCGCGCGAGCTGCGGGAACTGGCGCGTCGGGTCGATGACGGGCACCTGATCCTGGTGGATACCGCCGGGCAGGCGCCGCGGGCTGTGGAGGAGGAATCCCTGTTCGCGCACCTGCCACCGGATATCCGCGCCGAGAGCTGGCTGGTGGTGTCCGCGACGACCCAGGGCGGCGTGCTGCGGCGCGTACTGGAAGCCTTTCAGAAGGCCGAGCCCTCGGCGCTGGTGCTGACCAAGCTGGACGAGGCGGAACAACTCGGGGAGGTGCTTTCGGTGCTGCTGGATCAATACCTGGGGCTGGCCTTCGTCAGTGACGGGCAGCGTATCGCGGAAGACTTTCACCGGGTCGATACTGGATACCTGACCGGTCTGGCGCTGGATGGGCCGGACACGGGCGCGCGAGCCACGGGCAATGCGCGCGAGAGCTGGGCCGCGGAACGCATCGCCGAGATGCAGCCACCGCGTCGCGCCGGTTCGCAGCCGCGAGCGGCCCGCAGCGCCGAGCCGGCGACCCTGGAACTGATTCAGCCGGTGGGCAAGGGGCGTTATGCCACGCACTAACAAGCCACTGAAGGTGATTGCGGTGGCCTCGGGCAAGGGCGGGGTCGGCAAGACCAATGTGTCGGTCAACCTGTCGGTGGGGCTGGCGCGTCTGGGGCGCGAGGTGATGCTGTTCGACGCCGATCTCGGCCTGGCGAACGTGGATCTGCTGCTGGGGATGCGCCCGGAGCGCACCCTGCATGATCTGGTCACGGGCGCGGTGGACAGCCTCGATGACGTGCTGGTGCAGGGGCCGGACGGGGTCAAGGTCGTGCCCTCGGCCTCCGGCATTGCCGCGATGGCGAACCTGACGCCGGCTGAACACGCCGGGCTGATTCACGCCTTCAGTGCCTATCGCAAGCCGCTGGATGTTCTGATCGTGGATACCGCTGCGGGCCTGCAGGAATCGGTGACATCGTTCTGCCGAGCAGTGCAGGAGACCGTGGTGGTGGTCTGCGACGAGCCGGCGTCGATTACCGATGCCTATGCCCTGATCAAGGTGCTGCACCGGGATCATGGCATGCGCCGCTTCCGTATGGTTACCAATATGGTCAGTGGACGCGATGGCGCCGACCGCCTGATGCGCAAGCTCAATAGCGTCTGTGGCAATTATCTGCCGGAAGTGGTGCTGGATCTCGCCGGCTATATTCCCATGGACGAACACTTGCGCAAGGCCGTGCAGAAACGGGTGCCGGTGGTGCAGGAGTATCCCGGCAGCCCGGCCGGCAAGGCCTTCGCCGATCTGGCGCGCACGGTCGATCGCTGGCCGGTGGGCGGCGGTGACCATGGGGGTGTCGGGTTTTTCATCGAACGGATGCTGCAGAGCGCATGATGATGACGCGTAATCGACTGACCGGCTACGAGACGGTGTCCGCGACCGCCAGCGGTCACGACGAGTTGATTGCGGATCACGTCGAGCTGGTGCATCGCATCGCACATCACTTGATGGCGCGGCTGCCGGCCTCGGTCCAGGTGGATGACCTGATTCAGGCAGGGATGGTCGGCCTGCTCGAGGCCGCACGCCAGTTCGAGGGCGGCCAGGGGGCGACCTTCGCAACCTACGCCGGGATTCGCATCCGCGGGGCCATGATCGACGAACTGCGCCGCAGCGACTGGACGCCGCGCTCGGTGCACCGCAACAGTCGGCGGATCGCCCAGGCTGTGCAGATGGTCGAGGCCCGCGAGGGACGCGCGGCACGGGGCAGCGAGGTCGCAGCCGAGCTGGAGGTGCCGATCGACCAGTACTACGAAATGCTGCAGGATCATGCCGGGGCGCATCTATTTGCCCTCGATGACCTCGGCGGCGGCGAGGACGGCGCCGACCGGGTCATCGAGGGGCAGGAGGTCTCTCCCGGGCGGCACCTGGAGGCCGGTGAGTTCCGCGAGGAACTGTCGCAGGCGCTTGGTGACCTGCCCGAACGTGAACGCCTGGTGCTGTCGCTGTATTACATCGAGGAGCTGAACCTGCGCGAGATTGGCGCCGTACTGGGTGTGACCGAGTCGCGCGTCAGCCAGATTCGCAGCCAGGCGGTGATTCGGCTGCGGGCGAGGCTGGGTTCCTGGCTCGAAGACGGAACCGCTTTGCAGTTATTCTAAAACTCACCCTACGAACCCCGGAGTGACGTGTGGACAAGGGAATGAAAATTCTCATCGTGGACGACTTTTCCACGATGCGGCGCATTATCAAGAACCTCTTGCGCGATCTCGGCTTCAACAACACCCAGGAGGCCGATGACGGCAGCACGGCACTGCCCATGCTGCAAAACGGCGATTTCGACTTCCTCATCACCGACTGGAACATGCCCAACATGCCGGGCATCGACCTGCTGAAGGCCGTCCGTGCGGATGCGAACCTGAAGACCATGCCGGTCCTGATGGTCACGGCGGAGGCCAAGCGCGACCAGATCGTCGAGGCGGCCGAGGCCGGTGTGAACGGTTACGTCGTGAAGCCCTTTACCGCGGAAACCCTGAAGGAAAAGATCGACAAGATCTTCGAGCGCATTGAAGCGCAGGGATAAATCGTTCCCCGGAATGCCCGGGCAGGGTCGGAAATCCCGGCCCCTTTCGCCTGTATGGGCGGATATGACCCCGGCCCGGTCAGTGCCGTACCAGCAAGAGGCTCCCCATGAGTGAACAGGAACATCCGCCCCGCGATGGCCAGCTAGAGCTTGCCCGGCAACTCGTGCAGACGCTGGAGGCGGGGGATGACGCCAGCGCCCGGGCCCTGGTGCAGGACCTGGCCCGCCCCTACGATCGCGAACTCTTCGATGAACTGGGCAAACTGACCCGGGATCTGCATGAGGCCCTGCAGAGCTTCCGCGGGGATTCGCGGCTGGTGGAACTGGCACAGGCGGAGATCCCGGATGCCAAGGAGCGCCTGAACTACGTGGTCACGATGACCGAGCAGGCCGCCCACGACACCATGAACGCGATCGAGACCAGCCTCCCGATCGCCGAATCGTTCAGTCAGCACGCGGCCGATCTCACGGCCAAATGGACGCGTTTTCGCAATCGCGAGCTCTCGGTCGACGAGTTCCGCGAGTTCGCGCGCGAGCTGGATGCCTTTTTCGTCCAGGCCGGAACCGATACCGAGGAACTGCGCCGCCTCCTGTCGGAGGTGCTGATGGCCCAGAGCTATCAGGACATTACCGGGCAGGTGATTCGCCGCGTGATCCAGCTGGTGACCGATCTGGAAGAGAACCTGGTCTCGCTGATCCGGCTCTCCAGCGGGCGCATGGAGCAGGTCGAGGCGGCCGAGGCGTCCCTGGAGCGCGGCCAGGAGGCGCGCGAGGCCGATCGCAAGGGCCACGGTCCTACGGTGCCGAAAACTCAAGAATCCGGCGCAGATGTCGTTCAAGGACAGGACGAGGTGGATGATCTGCTGTCGAGCCTGGGCTTCTAAGGCGACACCCCTCATGCGACTGGCGCCACGGGACTGGAGAGACTGAATGGCCATCGACCCCAATGACGAAATCCTTCAGGACTTCCTGATCGAGGCCGGGGAACTGCTGGAGGGGCTCAACGAGCAACTCATCGACCTGGAACAGAATCCGGATGACCGGGATCTGCTGAACGCGGTCTTTCGCAGCTTTCATACCATCAAGGGCGGAGCGGGTTTCCTGAGCCTGGATGCCCTGGTGACCGTCTGTCACCACGCCGAGGATGTCTTCAACCTCCTGCGTAACGGTGAGCGGCGGGCGGACAGCCACTTGATGGACACCATGCTGCGGGTGCTGGACGCGCTGAACGTGATGTTTGGTGACTTGCGGTCCGGGGTGGACCCGACCCCCGCCGAGGCCGACCTGGTGGAGAACCTTCGTCGGATGGCCAATAACGAGGATGTCGGGGATGCGGTGGCGGCGGCACCACCGCCACCCGAGCCGGAACCTGTCCCGGAGCCGGAAGCACCGGCCGCCGGCGATGCGCTGGTCGGAGCAGACGACGAGATCACCGACGACGAGTTCGAGGCCCTGCTGGACAGCCTGCATGGCGATGGCGCCCCGGAACCGGTCAACGCTTCCGCGGATGCCGACGCGGGCAGCGATGCGTCGGCACCCGCCGGCGCTGGGGGTGACCTGATCTCCGATGACGAGTTCGAGAACCTGCTGGATGAGCTGCAGGCGCGCGGCGAGGGGCCCGCGGCTTCCGCACCGGCCGCAGCGTCGACGCCGCCGCCAGCACCGGAGCCGGCGCAAGCCGCGCCCGAGACGCCGGCGCCCGTCGCCGCCCGCGAGCCGGAGGCCCCGGCCGCGGCGGGTGGCCAGGGCGGGGGTGGTGCACGTGCCGGTGGTGGCGGCGAGGCAGGCGGTCGTTCCGCGCCGCAGGGCGAGACCTCGGTGCGGGTGGACACCGAACGCCTGGACGAGATCATGAATCTGGTCGGCGAGCTGGTCCTGGTCCGCAATCGCCTGAGCATGCTGCGTTCGCAGCATGTGGATGACGAACTGGGCAAGGCCATCAGCTCGCTGGCGCTGGTGACCTCGGACCTGCAGACCTCGGTGATGAAGACGCGGATGCAACCGGTGAAGAAGGTCTTCAACCGCTTCCCGCGCGTGATCCGCGACCTTTCGCGCAATCTCGGCAAGGAGATCGAGCTGGAGATCTTCGGCGAGGATACCGATCTCGACAAGAACCTGGTGGAGGCCCTTTCCGACCCGCTGGTGCACTTGGTGCGCAACGCGGTGGACCACGGGATCGAGACCCCCGAGGTGCGCGAAGCCGCCGGCAAACCGCGCAAAGGGACCGTGGTGCTGGGGGCGGCCCAGGAGGGCGACCACATCGCCTTGCTGATCAAGGACGATGGCGGCGGCATGGACCCGCAGGCCCTGCGCCGCAAGGTGGTGGAGAAGGGGCTGATGGAGCCAGCGATGGCCGAACGCATGAGCGATCGCGAGGCCTTCAACGTGATCTTCATGGCGGGTTTCTCCACCAAGACCGAGATCTCGGACGTATCCGGCCGTGGCGTCGGCATGGATGTGGTGAAGACCCGGATCTCGCAGCTGAACGGCACCATCGAGATCGATTCCGAGATCGGTGTGGGGACCACGCTGCGGGTGAAGCTGCCGCTGACCCTGGCGATCCTGCCCGCCTTGATGGTGATCCTGGACGGGCGCCGCTTTGCGATCCCGCTGGCCTCGGTGTCCGAGATCCTGGATCTCGACCTGACCCGGACCAACTACGTGGATGACCAGGAGGTCATCATCGTGCGCAAGCAGGCGCTGCCCATTCACTACCTGAAGCGCTGGCTCAAGCCCGGTTCCGAGCCGGAGCCGCGCAAGGATGCCCACGTCGTGGTGGTGCATACGGCCGATCGCAAGGTCGGGCTGGTGGTGGATGACCTGGTGGGTCAGGAAGAGGTGGTTATCAAGCCGCTGGGACAGAACCTGCAGGGCGTGAAAGGACTCGCCGGGGCGACGATCACCGGGGATGGCGGCATTGCGCTGATCCTGGATGTAGCCGATCTGGTCACCATCCTGATGCGGCAGTTGCAGATGCACGGTCGTCCGCGGCGCCCGCCGCGCTCGAGCGAGGGCTGAGGATGCCGATCAAGGTCCTGGTCGTAGACGATTCCGGCTTCTTCCGCCGGCGCATCACGGAAATCCTCGATTCCGACTCCGGCATCGAGGTGGTCGGCTCGGCCGAGAACGGCGAGCAGGCGATTGCTAAGGTCCGCGAACTCGATCCCGATGTCGTCACCATGGACATCGAGATGCCGGTGATGGACGGGATCACCGCGGTGCGCAAGATCATGGCCGAGAACCCGCGGCCAATCCTGATGTTCTCCAGCCTCACCACCGAGGGTGCTCAGGCTACCCTGGACGCCCTCGAGGCCGGTGCGGTGGATTTCCTGCCCAAGCGTTTCAGCGACATGGCGAGCGACGAGGACAGCGCGCGCATGCTGCTGCGCCGGCGGGTGCGCTCTCTGTCGCGCAGCCGTGCGCGGTCGGTCAGCGCCCCCGGGAGTTCGACGCCCGCGCGCGAGGCGCGGCCCTCGGCACGCCGCGAGGAGACCGACCGCCAGGCGGCCGCCGATGCCCGCCGGCAGGCGCCACCGGTTGCCAGCACTCGGCCACCGACCCCGCTGCGGCAGCTGCGCGCGGTGCTGATTGGCACCTCGACCGGCGGCCCGGTCGCGCTGCAGGAAGTACTAAAACCGTTACCGAAGAATTTCCCGCAGCCCATCCTGCTGGTGCAGCACATGCCGGCCAGTTTCACGCCGGCATTCGCGGAGCGTCTGAACGCGATGTGCAACATCGAGGTACGCCAGGCCGTCGATGGGGACGTACTGAAGCCGGGGCTTGCGCTGCTGGCCCCGGGCGGTATGCAGACAACCCTGGAGCGCGGCAGCCAGACGCGAGTACGGGTGACCGAAAGTCCGCTGGGCACGATCTACAAGCCGAGTGTGGACGCCGCGTTCAGTTCCGCCGTGGATGCCCTGCGCGGGCAGGTGCTCGCGGTCGTGCTGACCGGCATGGGGGCGGACGGCCGCGAGGGTGCCCGTGCACTCAAGGCGAGCGGCGCCCAGGTGTGGTCGCAGGATGCGGCCACCTGTGTCGTCTACGGGATGCCGGCGGCGGTCGCTGAGGCCGGGCTGTCCGACCACGTCTATCCGTTGCCGGAGATCGGACCCGCCCTGGTCAAGGGGTTCTGCTGAGATGGACATTCTGAGCCTCGTTGGGGTCACCCTGGGGCTGATTGCCGTGCTGGGTGGGAGCATCGCCAAGGGCAGTGGCCTTGGGGCGCTCTGGAATGCCGCGGCCTTCGTGATCGTGGTGCTGGGTACGCTCGGGGCCACCCTGGTGCAGGCGCGGATGGCGGTATTTCTGCACGGGATGCGTATCCTGCCGTGGGCGTTCAAGCCGCCGCGGATTGACAACCGGGCGATGGTCGAGCGCATCGTCGAGTGGTCCAACGTGGCCCGCAAGGAAGGCCTTCTGGGCCTGGAGACACTGGCCGACGAGGAGTCCGACCCGTTTGCCCGCAAGGGTCTGCAGCTGCTGGTCGACGGCAGCGAGCCGCAGGCCATCCGCCAGATCATGGAGGCGGATCTCGATACCCGCGAGCACTTCGACATGCAGGGCGCGAAGGTTTTCGAGAGCATGGGGATCTACGCCCCGACCCTGGGCATTGTCGGCGCGGTGATGGGTCTGATGGCGGTCATGCAGAATCTGGCCGACCCCAGCAAGCTCGGGGCCGGGATTGCCGCGGCCTTTGTGGCGACGATCTACGGGATTGCCTCGGCCAACCTGCTGTTCCTGCCGGTGGCGAACAAGTTGAAGTCGATTATCCAGAATCGCTCGCAACACCAGCAAATGCTGATGGAAGGGCTGATCGCGATTGCGGAAGGGGAAAACCCGCGCAACATCGAAAGCAAGCTGAGTGGCTTCATCCACGAGTGAGGTCACCATGGCACGTCGCAAACGCGCAGAGGAGCACCAGAATCACGAGGCATGGGCGATCCCGTACGGGGATCTGGTCACGCTGCTGCTGGCCTTCTTTGTGGTGATGTACGCAATCTCCTCGGTGGACGACGGCAAATACCGTGTGCTGTCGGAATCCCTGGTGGATGCGTTTCGGGCGCCGATGCAGGCGGAGCCGATCCAGATCGGCGAGCCGACGGTGGCGCAGGATCGCACGCCACAGGATCTGCGCGCGCTGGTTCCCATCGAGGTCCAGCCCGGTCTGGTGGAGGACGGCCCACAGCCCATCGACATGGCCCTGAGCGGCATGCTGGATGACGCGGAGCCGGAAGACGGGATGCAGGCCTTTCTGGACGAACTTGCAGATACCGCGCGCGAGATCGAACAGGCCATGGCGCAGTGGATCGAGGACGGCGATCTGCGGGTGAGCCGCGAGGCCTACTGGCTGGAGATCGAGATCACCAGCCGCCTGCTGTTTCCTTCCGGCTCGGCCACGCTGAACCCGGCGGCCGAGAACCTGCTGCAGGAGGTGGGCGCGATCCTGGCACCCCGGGTCTCGCGGATCCATGTCGAGGGGCACACCGACAATGTCCCCATCCAGACGGCGGTCTATCCTTCGAACTGGGAGCTGTCCTCCGGTCGCGCCGCGGCGGTGGTGAGCGTGTTCGAGGGTGTCGGGGTCGATCCCGAGAACCTGGTCGCACTCGGCTATGGCGAACATCGCCCCATCGCGAGCAACGAGACCGTAGAGGGGCGGGCGGAGAATCGGCGGGTGTCCATCGTGGTGCTACCGGGGGCGCGTCCGCGTGCGGAGGGCGCTCAGGAACCGGAACGTCTGCGCGAGGATCTGGGACCGGCACCGCTTCCGACGGACGGAGATACACCATGAAGGTCTGGGCAGTCGCGAACCAGAAGGGTGGGGTGGGCAAGACCACCACCACGGTCACGCTGGGCGGTTTGCTGTCCGGGCCCGAGCAGCGAGTGCTGCTGGTGGACGTGGACCCGCACGGCTCGTTGACGGCGTACTTCGGACACGACCCCGAGACCGCCACGCGGGGGGTGTACGAGCTGTTCAGTCAGTGCGCCGAGGGTGCTACGCCCGATCCGACTGCCCTGATCCGCGAAAGCCGGTTTCCCGGCCTGGACCTGCTGACGGCGAGTACCGCTCTGGCCACGCTGGATCGGCAGCTGGGAACCCGCAGTGGCATGGGGCTGGTGCTTCGACAGGCGCTGGAAAAGGTGGAGGGCCAGTACGACTACGTGCTGCTGGACTGTCCGCCGATGCTGGGGGTGCTGATGGTGAACGCCCTCGCCGCGTGCGACGAACTGCTGATCCCGGTGCAGACGGAATTTCTCGCCCTGAAGGGGCTCGAGCGGATGATCAATACGCTGAAGATGGTACAGAAGTCGCGCAAGGCCGAACTCAAGTACCGCATCATCCCCACCCTGTTTGATCGCCGCACGCGGGCCGCCCACGAGGCCCTGGCGGAGTTGCGGCGGCTGTATGGCGACGATGTCTGGCCGGGCGTGATCCCGGTCGATACCAAGTTCCGGGATGCTTCGAGCGCAGGACAGCCGCTGTGCTTCATGATCCCGGATGCGCGCGGTGTACTGGCGTATTCGGACCTGCTTGAGGCGATTGGCGGACGCCTGTCGGAACCCCATGAACGGAGGCGGCGAGGATGAATCGGACCAGCCCGGACAACCTGGCGCTGAAGGCGGAGCCCGAGGCGCTGGATGACTACTTCGGCAGCCTGCTGGACGAGCCGGCACCGGCGCGGCCGCTACTGCCCCCCGATATCCTGGAGCCGCGCCCGGTGGTGGAGCCGGAGCCGGAGCCGGCCGCTGTCGCGGAATCCCCGGTGGTGGCGGTGGAGCCCCCTCCCGCCAGGATCGAGCCGGCGGAGCGCGAGTATGCGCGGCCGGAAGCGCCATTTTCCGCACTGGTGATCGAGGCGGGCAACCTGACCCTGCTCGCCCCGCTGGAAGCCCTTGGGGGCGTGGCCCCGCTGGACAGCCTGGAGGTGCGGCCGACCCCGAATCACTCGGTCTGGTACCTTGGACTGGCCGATACCAAGCAGGGCCGTGTGCAGCTGATCGACCTGGCCGCGGTGGTGACCCCGGAAGACCGGGACTACGAGCCAGACACCGCGCGCCAGGTGGTGTTCCTGGCGGGTTCGCGCTTTGCGCTGGCCTGCCGTGCCATCCACGGTACCCGGGTGATCCAGCCGGAGTCGCTGCGCTGGCGCAGTCAGCGCCGGCGGCTGCCGTGGCTGGCCGGCGTGGAGCGCGAACAGATGGCCACGCTGCTGGATCTGGCGGCACTGGACCGAACCCTGGACGAGGGCGCCTGGGAGTAGGGCGCGCCCCGCGGCCCATTCAAGCATTGTTGCTGGCGGCCGATACAACGGTCAGGACCGCATACCACTGGCGAACATCGCCCCGGACCGAACAACGAGGATGACATGAGCAGCGCACAAGACGTAGAAGCCATGGCCAAGGCCGACACCGCTCCGTACGTGACCTTCAGTCTGGCGGACGAGACCTACGCGATCGATGTCCTCCAGGTACAGGAGGTCCTCAAGGTCACAGAGATCGCGCCCGTGCCGGGCGTTCCCGACTATATCCTTGGAATCATCAACCTGCGCGGCAACGTGGTCACGGTCATCGATGCCCGGCGGCGCATGGGCCTGGACGAGCAGGAGCCGAGCGATGCCTCGCGCATCGTGATCATCGATGTGGACAATCAGAACGTCGGCATCCTGGTGGACTCGGTATCCGAGGTGGTGCGGATTGCGGCGGATGCAGTCGAGCCGGCCCCGGAGGTCGGCAACGACGACAGCAGCCGCTTTATCGAGGGTGTGACCAGCACGGAGGAGGGGCTGACCATCCTGGTCGATCTGAACAAGCTCCTGTCCGATGAGGAGTGGGCGCAGCTGCGCGAACTGTAGCGATACCCGATGGGTCCAATCTGACGGGGCCATGAGAGGCGGTAGCCGGGAGGTGCACCATGGTCGACGAGCTCCAGCCGGATCGGACCGTGCGCCCGGTCCATACGACCGTACCGGGTCGTCGCCTGAGTGACGACCATGACCGTGACCCGGTGTTTCGCCCTGCGATTCGCCCGACCCAGCAGCGCCCGCCACGCAAGGAAGAACGCCGCCCGCGCCGTGGCTTGATCGACGATTACGCCTGAACTTGAACCTGGACCGGCTACGGTCGATTGCGCGCCGCACTGGTGAGCCTCGGGAGCCGCCCGGTCTCTGCCGACTTTGCCTATCCCGTCTACCCGATCCGCCCGGCTGGTCAGCCGGCCTCGATTCACGCGACAATCGATCCGCGCAGGGATCGAGGAGAACAGGTGCGATGGGTGATGGATTACTGATATGGCTGGCCGCACTGGTGGCGCTGCTTGCGACCGTGATTGCCGGTTTTGCGGTCGGGCTGGTGATCCTGCTGCGTCGTCAGCTCGCTGCCCTGCGCGAGGATTACCAGCGCCAGGCCACGTCGGTCATGGCCCTGAAGGGCGCGATGAAGGCCCTGTCCGAGGGGGTGGCCACGCATGGTCAGGCGCAGGCCTCGGTACAGCGCGCGCTGGAACGCCTGCACGACCAGCACAGCGAGCTGCGGGCACGCGAGGGCGACAGTGGCACCTACGAACAGGCGATCCGCCTGATCCAGGAGGGCCACGGACGCGAAGAGGTGCGGCGCCGTTGCGGGCTGACGACCAACGAGCTGGACCTGCTGTTCAGCCTGCACGGCTCCGGCACCGCGGATGGCGCCGGCATGGGGCGATCGTCATGAACGCGGCCGGGGGCCGCGGCCGCGATAGTCGTCGTCGCGATCATCTGGCGTAATCCCCGCCAGCACAAAAACGAAGGCCAGGATCTCGGCCACCGCCACGTACAGTTCCTCCGGAATCTCGCTGCCAAGCGGAATCTGCGCGAGGGCCTCGCTCAGCGCCGGGTCCTGGTGCAGGGGGATGCCGTGCTCCTCGGCCACGCGCAGGATAGCCTCGGCGGTCAGCCCCGAGCCACTGGCGGTGATCCGCGGTGCCCGCCGCCGATCCCATTCCAGCGCCACCGCACGAGCCGGGCGCTCCGTGCCCCGTTCCGCTCCGGTTTTTCCGTCCCCGCGTCTGGCCATGACTCAGGCCTGTTCGTTCAGCATTCGGGCGTCTGCGCGCGGGTGCGGCTCGGGGTCGACCTCGCCCTGACGCACCGACATGGCGGCGACCTGCAGTTCCCGCTGACCGAGGCGTTCCCGCAGGTCGGGGAGCTGCATCCGCAGCCTTGCGACCGTGTCGGGCTGACTCGCGGTGAAATGCACCTGAATATGCCCCGCGCGTGAGGCCACCGCGATTCGGGTGGGCCCCATGCCGGGCAGATCCAGGGTCAGAACAATCGACCAGCGGGCCTCTTCGTCGGAGGCCGCGCGGGCTTCGCGGCGGATCTCCGCGAGGATGCCCTGCAGACCCTGTTCACTGCGAAGAGGCAGTTCGAAGAACCAGCGCGGGTTCCCCGATTCGTCGCTGGACAGGGTTTGCAGCGACTGCAGTTGCAGCGTGGTCACGCGCTTGAGCAGCCCCTCGAGGAGCGAGTTCATGGCGGGCAGGGCGGCGGCATTCGCTGCTGCCGGGGGCGCGGTCGCCGGGGCATTGGGGCGTGCCTCCGTGCGCAGCTGGCGTAGCTGGTCGGCGGCCCGCAGCAGCTGTGCCTTGAGGTCGGCGGCGAGCGCCGGGTGTGCGGCGTGCCCGCGTGCCGTCTGACCCAGCATGGCCTCCAGCCACACACCCGACTGCTGGACCTGCTGGCGCAGGGTGTCCGGGCGCGCGAGCTGCCCCGGGGTCGGAAGGGATTCCAGGACGCGCTGCAGCGCGGCCGGAGCCGGAGCGGCAGGGGTGGCTGGGGCCATGGCATCCATGCGCAGACCGGTACCGGCGAGACTGGCCAGGCTCTGCAGCGCCGCCGCCAGCGGACGCGCACCGGGGAGGTGCTGGCGCAGTTCCTGTCCCAGCCACTGCTGGGCCGGGATCTGCGATGCCGAACCCGCCGCCGGGCGGGTCGGGGCCCGTTCGCCCGGAAGGGGCATCAGCCGCACCTCCAGGCGGGGTTCCGTCCGGATGACCTCCATCAGCATGCCGGGGCTGCGCGTGCCGGTTGGGGCGCGGTTCAGGAGTGCCTCCGGTAGCTGGCCGGCGACCTGGGCGGTCACGACCGGGGCCGCGGCGGGGCGAGCGGAGGTCGGTGGGGGCGCGGTGGCAGCGGTCGCGCCTGTGGATGCCGGGCCCAGACGCAGTCGTACACCGCGATCCCCGACGCGTTCCACGAGCTGGACCTCGATACGGGCCCCGGGCACCAGGGGGAGTCGTTCACTACTGCTTGTCCCGGTCGCGCCGGTACCCGGTGAGGTCCAGCCGGGCATCCGGGGGCCGCTGAGATCGGCCATGGGCTGCTCCGAGATCCACTCAAAGGCTCAGCATCGCACACTTGGCGGTGGTGCAAGAACTGGCTGGACCGGGCCTGCGAGCGGTTTGTTATCCTGATGCGGTTCCCATTACCGGTTTTGAGGCGATGTCGAAGATTCGGGTGTTGATGGTGTGTCTGGGCAATATCTGCCGTTCGCCGATGGCGCACGGGGTGTTCGAGGCGCGCGTGCGCGAACACGGCCTGGCAGACGCGATCGAGGTGGACTCGGCCGGGACAGCCGGCTACCACATTGGCGCGCAGGCGGACCGGCGTGCCCGCCAGGAGGCCCGTTCACGCGGCTACGACCTGGAGCACTTGCGGGCCAGACAGCTGGAACCGGAGGATTTTCTGGAATTCGACTACATCCTGACCATGGATGATGCGAATTTCCGGAACGCGGAGCGCATTCGCCCGGACAATGCGCGCGCCGAACTCCTGCGCTTTCTGGATTTTGCCCCCGGCAGCGGGGAGACCGAGGTGCCGGACCCCTATTACGGGGGCGACGAGGGATTCGCCCACGTGATGGACCTGGTCGAGAAGGGTGCGGATGGCCTGATGGAGCACATTCGTTCGCGGCATGCGCTGAGGGCCTCCTAGGGAAACACTGATAAATGTGCACGCGCGCGCTCGAGTCGCATTTGCGTGCGAACAAGGCGCGGGGACTGCCGTACCGTCACCCTGCACAAGGGAACCGCAACGCCGGACCCTCGCCCATTTTTGGCAGGAACGGGAGACCGACCCCTTCGGGGTCGCCCCCCGGGTTACCCGATCCTGCGTTGCGGTCCGAATCCTTCAGAAACAGGCCGGGTCCTGCGCGACGGTTGTGTAAGGCGCGCGCGATCGGCCAGCCAGGGCCTGGCCCGCGAACGGACGGCCGCGCCGGCGGACCGCTGCAGTAGCGCATTGCGGAAGCCGTCTCCTTCTGTCCAGTCGAGGGCCACGCAGGCTCAGCGGGTCGTGTCCGTCGCATAAAAAGCCCGCCACAAGGGCGGGCTTCGCTGGCTGCGCAGGTGGCCGGTCGATCAGTCGCCGCCCTTGCGCTCCGTCTCGCTACCTGTGGTCGCAGGCTGCTCCGGTTGCGGGCTCTCGGCAGCCGGTTTCTTGGCCGCCTCCGGCGTGTCGCTGGCAGGTGCCGCGCTCGGGGCTTCCGGCTTCGCCGCCGGCTTGCTGGCCTGTTCCGGTGCTTGCGGCGCCGAGCCTGCGGCCGGTTCGCCCGCAGGGGATGCCGGGCCGGCCTCGTCCCCGGTCGGTTTGCTCCTGGCACGGCTGCGCCGGGGTTTGGGTGCGGACTTGTCCGCGTCCGTCGCGCCGGCGGCGGTGTCTGCATCCGGTTTTGCAGCGAGTGCCGGCCGGGTGCCGCTATCCGTGTCGCTGCTGGTTGCGGGGGCGTTTTTCTCGCCCGCATCCGCGGCCGGGGCAGCATCGGCTGCGGGCTTGCGGGTGCGGCCGCCGCGGGGGCGCGGCGCCGGGCTTTCGGCCGGGCCATCGGCCGCTGCGGGAGCGGTGTCGCTGCGCTCGGTGCCCGGTTCGCTTTCGGCGGCCGGCTTGCGCGCCCTGGCCTTGACGGGCTTCGGCTCGGTGCTGGCCGGTTCGGTACCCGCCGGCTCGCTGCCGCGTTCCCCGGTGTCGCTTGCTGCGGCGGGCTTGTCGCTGTTGCCGCGACCGGACGGCGCGGGCGCGCCGCGGTCGTCGGCGTCACCGGAGCCGGATTCAGCGGTCTTGTCGCCGGAGGCCTCGCGTGACGAGTCCCCCGTCTGCTCGCCGGAGCGGCCGCGGCCGCCGCGACGGCGACCACCCCGACGCGACCGCCGGCTGCGGCTGCGGCCCTTGCCGCTATCATCCTGCTCCTGACCCTCGGGGCCGCGGGATTCGCCATTGGTACCGGCATCGCTGCCGGCCGTGGTCTCGTCCTTGCTGCGGGCGGGCTTGTCGGCGGGTCGGTCAGACGCCTTGTCGGCGGACTTTCCGGGGGCCGCATCCGCTGCCGGAGTCTTTTCGGCCTCGGGCTTCTGCGGGGCGCCATCCTTCTTGCCGCCCGCGCGGCGGGAGCGGCCCTTGCCGGCCGCCTCGGGCTTGTCACCGGGCTTGCCGTTGCCGCCACGGCCGCGGCCGCCGGATTTGCCACCACGGCTGCCGTCGGACTTGCGGCCACCGCCCTTCCTTGGCGCGCCTTCCTGTTCTTCCTGGTTCGCTGCCGGGCGCGCATTGGGGAACAGCGACGACCAGATGCGGGTGAAGAATCCGGGCTGCTCGACCGGGGCGGAGGGCTCCGGGGCCTCCGGCGCGGTGTCTCCCACTGGCGCGGGTCCGGTCATCTTCACGCCCTGGACCAGGGGCTTTTCCACCTTGCCGCGACGTTCGCGGTGCGAGTCGCTGTCTTCTTCGACGATCTCGACCAGCTCGTGCGAGCCGCGGTCGCTGACGGCGTCTTCGCGCTCGTCGCCACGGACCCGGCGCACCTCGAAACGGGGGGTGAGGTACTGCGGGTTGGGGATGATGCTGATGTCGACCTTGTGACGATCCTCGATATCGGTGATCGACTCGCGCTTTTCGTTGAGCAGGAAGGTGCCGACGTCGACCGGGACCTGGGCCAGGACCAGTCCAGTGCGGTCCTTCATTGCCTCTTCCTCGATCAGGCGCAGAATCGACAGCGCCAGCGATTCCACGCTGCGTACCTGGCCATGGCCCTGACAGCGCGGGCAGGTGTTCTGGGAGGATTCGCCCAGCGAGGAACGCAGGCGCTGGCGCGACATCTCCAGAAGCCCGAAGCGGCTGATACGCCCGACCTGGACCCGGGCGCGGTCCATTTCCAGCGCCTCGCGCAGGCGGTTCTCGACCTCGCGCTGGTGCTTGTTGGCGTTCATGTCGATGAAGTCGATCACGATCAGGCCACCCAGATCGCGGATGCGAAGCTGGCGTGCGACTTCCTCGGCTGCCTCGAGATTGGTGTGGAACGCGGTTTCCTCGATATCGCCGCCCTTGGTGGAGCGGGCCGAGTTCACGTCGATGGAGATCAGGGCCTCGGTATGGTCGATCACCAGTGCGCCGCCGGAGGGCAGGGTGACTTCGCGGTCGAACGCGCTTTCGATCTGGCTTTCGATCTGATAGCGGTTGAACAGGGGGACCGGGTCGTCATATCGCTTCAGCTTGCGCAGGCTGTTGGGCATGACCAGGCGAACGAAGTCCTCCGCCTGCTGGTAGACGCCGTCATCGTCAATGATGACCTCGCCGACGTCGTTGCGCATGTGGTCGCGCAGGGCGCGGATGATGACGTTGCTTTCCTGATGGATCAGGGCCGGCGCCTTGGCCTTTTCAGCAGCCTCGGTGACCGCGGACCAGAGGGCCGTCATGTAGTCCAGATCCCACTGCAGCTCTTCGGTGCTGCGACCGACGCCGGCGGTGCGCGCGATCACGCCCATACCCTCGGGCATGTTGAGACCGGAGAGGGCATCACGCAGGGAGGCGCGATCCTCGCCCTCGATCCGGCGCGACACGCCGCCCGCCTTCGGGTTGTTGGGCATCAGGACCAGATAGCGGCCGGCCAGGCTGATGTAGGTCGTGAGCGCCGCGCCCTTGTTGCCGCGCTCTTCTTTTTCAACCTGGACGAGCAGCTCGGTCCCTTCCTTAAGGAAGTCGCGGATGGGCTTGTCGCTGTCGGCGGGTGCGCCGACCGCGGAGTGCGCGATCTCCTTGAATGGGAGAAAGCCGTGGCGATCAGCCCCGAAGTTGACGAACGCGGCCTCCAGGCTCGGTTCGACGCGGGTGATCTTGGCCTTGTAGATGTTGGCCTTCTTGCGCTCGCGGGAGGGAAGTTCAATATCCAGGTCGTACAGCCGCTGGCCGTCGACCATGGCGACACGCAGCTCTTCCGGCTGCGTGGCATTGATCAGGATGCGTTTCATGCAATGGACTCGGTAGGAAGTCCTGACGACCGGCGGCGAAACCGGGGATCCTGGCAGCGGCGAACGCGCGGCGAGACAGCAACGGGTAGATCCGCGCGCTCGCAGCGGCGGCGCGTAGCGGAAGCCAGCGCGCCAGCCAGGAGTTCACCAGTAACCACGGGATCAGCCGCCTGCGGGAGGCGGAGCCGGGGAGACAGGACTGGGTTAGAAGAAATAGTGTCACAGTGTCGCTTTGCGGCGATGGCCCTCCGAACGCGCGGCGGTGAGCCCGGGATCGGAGCGGCGGGTGATTCGAGGTGCGTTGCAGGTCGGTTGCAGCAGGGCACCGTGCGCCAATGTAGGGCATAACCCCGCGTCTCGGCAAGTTTTTCCGGTCGCCGCGCGTGGCGCGCAGTAGCCTGGCGCGCGTCCGTCGGGTAGCATCGCGCGCCATGAATACCCGGCGCGAAACATCCGGCCCCCGCACCCTGAAGGTGACCGAACGCGGTGACGGCCAGCGTCTGGACAATTTCCTGCTGCGCGAGCTGAAAGGCGTGCCACGCGGGTTGATCTACCGTCTGGTGCGCCAGGGCGCGGTGCGGGTGGACGGGCGCCGGGCCAAGGCCCACAAGCGCCTGGCACTGGGCAACGAGGTGCGCGTACCGGACCTCGACCGGCCGCAGGCCGCGAGCGCCGAGATCCCGCCACGTGTGCTGGACCGACTGCGGCGGGCTATTATCCACGAAGACGATCGCCTGCTGGTGCTGGACAAGCCCTCAGGGCTTGCGGTGCACGGGGGGAGCGGCCTGGCCTTCGGGATCATCGAGGCGATGCGCCAGCTGCGCCCTGACACCGAACTGGAACTGGGCCACCGGCTGGATCGCGAGACCAGCGGGTGCCTGTTGCTGGCAAAGCGGCGCGAAGCCCTGCAGGACTTCCACGCCGCCTTGCGTGAAGGGCGCGTCGAGAAGCGCTACCTGGCGCTGCTGGTCGGGCGGTTCCGCGGCGAGCAGGCGATCGAATGCGACCTGTCGATCGCCAGTGGCCGGCTGGACGACGGTCGTCGCCGCATGCGGGCCGACGAGGACGCATCCGGCGGGCGCGATGCCCACAGCGTATTCCAGCCGCTGGAGACCCATGGCGCCTTCCAGCTCGCGCAGGTGCGTATCGGTACCGGTCGTACCCACCAGATTCGAGTGCATGGCCAGGCGATCGGCCATCCGGTGGCCGGGGACCATGACTACGGCCTGCCGGATGCCAACCGGGTGTTGCGGCGACACGGGCTGCAGCGCCTGTTCCTGCACGCCCAGTCGCTGTCCTATCGGTCGGCGGATGGCGAGGAGCATCTGTTCTCCGCGCCCCTGCCGGATGAACTGGTGGCGGTGCTGGACAGCCTCGATGCCGGAGAGGAGGGGGCATGACAGCGCCGTTGCTGCCGCCGGTGGCGGGTGGGCTGCGCCTGGTGGTGTTCGACTGGGACGGCACGCTGATGGATTCGCCGCTGCGCATCGTGCACTGCCTGCAGCGCGCCGCCGAGGCGCTGGGGGTGGAGGTGCGGGACGAGGCGGCCCTGCGCAACATCATCGGCCTGGGGGTGGACGCGGCCGTGCGCGAACTCTACCCGGAGGCCGATGCGGCGTTTGTGCACCGTTTTGCCACGGCCTACCGGGCCTGCTATCTGGAGGCCGGCGACGCCCCGCCAACCCCGCTGTACCCCGGCGTCGCGCGGCTTCTCGACTGGCTGGATGCGCGCGAGGTGTTGCTGGCGGTCGCCACCAGCAAGTCGCGTCGCGGGCTGGATCAAGCCCTTGAAGTCACCGGACTGGGCGCGCGCTTCGTGGCGACCGCGACCGGCGACGAGCACCCCTCCAAGCCACACCCGGCCATGCTCGAACACGTGATGGAACGGGCCGGGGTGGAACGCACGCGGACCCGCATGGTCGGTGATAGCGTTTATGATCTGCAGATGGCGCGCCATGCCGGCGTCCCCGCCGTGGCGGTTACCCATGGAGTGCACTCCAGGGACCGTCTCCGGGCGGAGGCGCCGCTGGCGCTACAGACGGATCTCGAGGCCCTGCTGGAGGTATTCCGGCAGGCCGAAGGCGTAACCGGATAAAGGAACCACCATGGGATGGGCGAACGAAAACAAACCGGGCTGGGAACGCGAGACCCTCGAGCGTCTGGTCCAGGCGCAGGTGATCGAGCAGCGCCGGGCGCGCCGCTGGGGGATCTTCTTCAAGCTGCTGTTCCTGCTGTACCTGATCGCACTGCTGATCCTGGTGCGCGGGGGCGACATGGGGCTGGCCGGCATGTTCGAGAGCGAGCGCGAACCGGCCGACCATGTAGCGGTGGTGGAGGTCGAGGGGCTGATCGCGTCCAGCGCGGGGGCGAACGCCGAAGACATCTCCAAGGTGCTGAATGATGCCTTCGAGGCGAAGGGCACCCGCGCCGTGATGCTGCGCATTAACAGCGGCGGGGGGAGCCCGGTACAGGCGGCCATCGTGCATGACGAGGTCCTGCGCCTGAAGGACAAGCACCCGGATATCCCGGTGTATGCGGTGATTGGCGACGTCGGGGCCTCGGCGGCCTATTACATCGCGGTGGCGGCGGACGAGATCTACGCGAGCCAGGCCAGCATGGTGGGTTCCATCGGCGTGCGCATGGACAGCTTCGGTCTGGTCGACCTGATCGACAATATCGGTGTGGAGCGGCGCCTGTTTACCGCAGGCGACAACAAGGGCTTCCTGGATCCCTTCCTGCCGCTGGATGCCGGCCATGTGGACCACCTCGAAGGCGTGCTCTCCGGTGTGCACCAGCAGTTCGTGGACGTGGTGCGCTCCGGTCGCGGCGAGCGTCTGGTCGAGGGTGAGGACGATCTGTTCAACGGGCTGATCTGGACCGGTGACCGCTCCGTGGAGCTGGGCCTGATCGATGGCCTGGGTACCGACCGCAGCGTGGCGCGGGACGTGATTGGCGTGGAAAAGCTGGTGGTCTTCAAGCCGCGGCGCTCGCCGCTGCAGCTGCTGTTCGAGGACCTCGGCATGGCGGCGATGCAGCAGTGGCTGAGCTGGGAATCGACCCCGCAGTGGCGCTAGGTAAACACTGATTCAGGTACACGCTCGCGCTCGAGTCGCTTTTGCCTGCGATTAAATTCGAGCGCGTACGTGCGTTTAAGTCAGCGGCTCCCTGGGCGCCCTGGCGAGGTAGATCGCCGTACGAGGACGGCGGCAGCTTGCCCCGTTAGCCGGGCGGGTCCTCGTCGATCCGTGTCACGCGGGCGATCATGCCGATCACCGGGTGGTCGAGGTAGAACAGGTCCTCGCCGGAATTCATCCGCTGGCTGCCGCGCACGGTGACCGCGCGCGGGCGTGCATCGGCCGGCAGGGGCTCGTCCACGTGATAGATCAGGTCGGTCTCCAGGTGCAGGAAACGCCCGACCCAGATCCGCAGCCGTCCCTCCAGCTCGTAACGCGCCTCGTGGTCCTCGACCAGAAGGGGCCGCGGGGCCTGTAGCCCCGGCGTCTCGTCGATCAGGTCGCGCAGGCCGATCTGGCGGCCCTGTTGTACCCGTAGCCACGGGGCGGAGGCGTAATCGCGTCCGGTCTGATCCCAGGCCAGGCGGGTCAGGATGCGCCCGGCCCCGGAGTCCTCCACCCGGCGCACGACGCGGTCCAACTGGAACCCGCGGCGCGAATCGCGGTAGATGCGCCCGCCCAGCTCCGATTCGCCGAATCGCGGCTCGCGCGGCATGGCCAGTTCCTGCTGCAGACGGCGGCTTTCTTCGGTGCGGTGCTCGAAGATCACCAGCTCGATACGGTACTCGCGCCCGGCCTGCGCCAGTGCCGGCCCGGCCATGCCCACGAACGGCAGGGTGGCCAGGGCGCCAAGCAGACGGCGACGCAGGGGGTGGGGGCGGTTCGGGTTCGGATCGGACATTCAGGCGGCCTGTTGTTCGGGGCTGATGGTGTTCAGTAGACGCAGTACGGTCTGGACGCGCGCTTCCAGGGTCTCCATCGGGCCGAAGAAGCGGAAGGCCTTCTGCCCGTCCAGTTTGTACGCCTGCGGGTCGGATTGCACCAGTTGAATCAGCGCGGCGATGTCGAGATTGGGACGGGTGCCAAAGACCAGGCGACCGCCGGCCGGCCCCAGTTCCAGTTTGCGGATGCCCAGAGGGGTCAGACGCAGGCGCAGCCGCGCGGCCTCGAACAGGGCCTTGGCCGGGTCGGGCAGCAGCCCGAACCGATCCACCAGTTCGATCTCCATGTCGCGCAGGGCCTCCGGCGAGGTCGCGGAGCTTACCCGCTTGTAGAGGATCAGGCGCGTGTGCACGTCCGGCACGTAGTCCGCCGGGAGCAGGGCGGGCAGGCCCAGTTCGACCTCGGTGCCGGCGGCCTCCGGGGTATCCAGTTCCGGCATCTTGCCGGAGCGCAGCGCATTGACCGCGCGGTTCAGCAGGTCGTTGTACATCGAGAACCCGACCTCGTGGATCTGCCCGCTCTGTTCGTCGCCCAGGAGTTCGCCGGCACCCCGGATCTCGAGGTCGTGGCTGGCGAGGGTAAACCCGACACCCAGATCCTCCAGCGAGGCAATGGCCTCCAGGCGCTTGCGGGCATCCGCGGTCATGGCCTTTTCCGGCGGGGTGAGCAGGTAGGCATAGGCGCGGTGGTGGGAACGCCCGACGCGTCCGCGCAGCTGGTGCATCTGCGCCAGTCCGAGCTTGTCGGCGCGGTTCATCACGATGGTGTTGGCCGTGGGGACGTCGATCCCGGTCTCGATAATGGTGGTGCACACCAGGATGTTGTAGCGACGGTGGTAGAAGTCGAGCATGGCCTGTTCCAGCTCGCGCTCGCGCATCTGGCCGTGCGCGATGCCCACGCGGGCCCCGGGGAGTAGTTCCTGTACCCGCTGTGCAGTGCGCTCGATGGTGTTGACCTCGTTGTGCACGAAGTACACCTGGCCGCCGCGGCGGATCTCGCGCAGGCAGGCCTCCTGGATGATGGCATCGTTCCATTCGTTGACGAAGGTCTTGATCGCCAGGCGTTCGCGCGGCGGCGTGGTGATCACCGAGAGGTCGCGCAGGCCGGCCAGGGCCATGTTCAGGGTGCGCGGGATCGGGGTCGCCGTCAGGGTCAGCATGTCCACTTCGGCACGCAGCTTCTTCAGCGCCTCCTTGTGGCGCACCCCAAAGCGCTGTTCCTCGTCCACGATGACCAGGCCGAGGTTGGAGAAATCCAGGTCCGCCTGCAGCAGCTTGTGGGTGCCGATGACGATATCGACCTTGCCTTCCTTCAGGCCTTCGAGGACGGCGGCCTGCTGCTTGCCGCTGCGGAATCGCGACAGCGACTCGATCTGGACCGGCCAGTCGGCGAAGCGGTCGTTGAAGTTCTGATGGTGCTGTTGCGCCAGCAGGGTCGTGGGCACGAGTACGGCGACCTGTTTGTGGTTCTGGACGGCCACGAATGCCGCACGCATCGCGACCTCGGTCTTGCCAAAGCCCACATCGCCGCAGATCACGCGATCCATCGGGCGCGTGTCGGCCATGTCGGCGAGGACCGCATTGATGGCCTGCTGCTGGTCCAGGGTCTCCTCGAACGGGAAGCCGGCGGCGAAGGCGTGGTACTCGGGGGTGTCGGTGGTGAATACCGTGCCCTGGCGTGCCGCCCGCCGCGCATGGATATCCAGCAATTCCGCGGCGACGTCACGGGCCTTTTCGGCGGCCTTCTTGCGGGCCTTGCTCCACTGTTCGCTGCCGAGGCGATGCAGCGGGGCATGGTCGGCATCGGCCCCGGTGTAGCGGCTGATCAGGTGCAGCGACGAGACTGGTACATAGAGTTTGGCGCCATCGGCGTATTCGAGGGTCAGGAATTCCGAGGGCTGACCGCTGAAATCGAGCGTCTGCAGACCCAGGTAACGGCCCACGCCCTGTTCCTCGTGCACGACCGGCGCGCCGATGGTCAGGTCGCTGAGGTTCTGGATGATGGCGTCGGCATCGCGCGTGGGGCGGCTGCGGCCCCGGGTCTGCCGTGCGCGCTCGCCGAGCAGGGCGGCCTCCGGCGCCAGCGCGACGCCTTCCGGCAGTACGAAGCCCTCGCCCACCGCGGCGACCGTTACGTGCAGGCCCGGCTCGGCCGCGAGGAAGGCGCGCCAGTTGTCGACCGCCTGATGGGCGACGCCCTGATCGCGCAGCAGGGTCAGCAGGGCCTCACGGCGTCCGGCGGATTCGGCCGTCAGCAGCACCCGCTGCTGGTCGCCCACAAAGGTCTTCAGGCGCTGCGCCGGAGCGTCCTTGCCCTGCTGCAGGCCAAGATCCGGCAGGGCGTCGCAGGCGAAGGCGATCTGGCCCCCGCGTCCGGGCGGAAGCGGGGCGGCCGGGTCCCCGAGGGCGATCCCGGTGTACTTTGCCAGCCGCTCGCCGAGCTGGTCGAGGTCGAGATAAAGGCGTTCCGGAGGCAGTAGCGGGCGATCGTACTGGTGGCTCAGTTGCTCAAAACGCTCCCGTATCTCCTGGGCAAACCCTTCGGCGGCGCCGGCGATGTCGCCCACTTGCACGACCTGCGCGTCTGGGCAGTAATCAAACACGCTGTCCATGTGTTCGAAGAACAGGGGCAGGTAGGCCTCGATGCCGGGCGGCACCACGCCCTCGCTGATGTCGCGGTACACCGGGTGGCTGCTGGGGTCGCCCGAGAACTGGGCGCGGTAGCGGGTGCGAAACTCGCGGATGGAGTCGTCGTTCAGCGGGAATTCGTGGCTGGGGAGGATCTCCAGCTGTTCGACTTTTTCCGTGGAGCGCTGGGATTCGGTGTCGAACCGCCGCAGGGAGTCGATTTCGTCGTCGAGGAATTCGATCCGTACCGGCTCGTCGGCCCCCATCGGGAACAGGTCGAGGATCTCGCCGCGGGCGGCGAATTCGCCATGGCTGATGACCTGCTGAACCGCACTGTAGCCGGCATTGGCGAGGTTCTCGCGCAGGGTCATGCGGTCCAGGCGCTGGCCGGTGCGCAGGGACAGCCCCTGGGTGGTCAGCCAGTCGCGCGGAGGCAGGCGCTGCATCAGTGTCGATACCGGCATCAGGACGATGCCGCGTTCCAGCGCGGGCAGGTGATACAGGGTGCGCAGGCGTTCGGAAATGATGTCCTCATGCGGGGAGAAGACATCGAAGGGCAGGGTCTCCCAGTCCGGCAGGCGCATCAGCGGGAGCTTGCGTGCGCCGGCAAAGAACTCCCATTCCTCCTGCCAGCGGTCGGCGGTCTCGTTGGACTCGGTGATGACCAGAACGGGGCGGTCGAAGTCGCCGCCGTTCTGCGCCAGGGCAAGGGTGGCCGCAGAGGCATTCAGCCCCGACCATACCTCGAAGCCGGAGCCGGGGAAGCGGCCGGGATGGAGCGGATTACGCCGTTGATCGGACATGGGCCAGTGCGCTGTCGGGGCTGCGGGAAAGGGGCGCAATTATACGGATTCCACCGCATGGGTGCGCGAGGTCCTTAGGTCGGTCAAGGGCGATTCACAGGAAGTCTGGAAGGCGAGAAGGGTTTCAGGGTGAAGAGATTATGAGGACGCCGTTGCCTGACACGGTGCCTGTCGTGCCCCTGCGGCCGTGCAAATCATCACCCTTCCAATCTTCCCTTCTTCCTGTGAATGCTTTTGTTTGCATCAGTGGGGGTCGATGTAGCGCTTGAGGATGGGGGCGTAGGCGTCGATGCGGCGATCGCGCAGGAACGGCCATTGCCGCCGGACCGCCTCGGTGCGTCCGCGGTCAAGGGTGACCTGCAGGGTCTCGGGGTCGTCGGTGCCGGCCGAGGCGAGAAATTCGCCCTGCGGACCGGTGATGAAGCTGCTGCCCCAGAACTGCGCGCCGGGGGACTGGCCACTGGGGTCGGGCTCGTGACCGCAGCGGTTGCAGGCGATGACCGGGAGGTTGTTGGCGACGGCGTGGCCGCGCTGAACGGTGATCCAGGCCTCGCGCTGGCGTGCCTGTTCGTCGGGGGTGTCCTGCGGGTCCCAGCCGATCGCGGTCGGGTAGATCAGGAGTTCGGCCCCGGACAGGGCCATGATCCGCGCCGCCTCGGGATACCACTGGTCCCAGCAGACCAGGACGCCGAGGCGCCCGACCGAAGTGTCGATGGGGACGAAGCCGGTGTCACCCGGGGTGAAGTAATACTTCTCGTAGTACCCGGGATCGTCCGGGATGTGCATCTTGCGGTAGTAGCCGGCCAGGCGCCCGTCGGCCTCGTAGACCACGGCGGTGTTGTGATAGAGCCCCGGCGCGCGGCGCTCGAACAGGGAGCCGACCAGCACCACGCCGTGGGCCCGTGCGATCTCTCCCAGGCGTTCGCTGCTGGGACCGGGAATGGGTTCGGCGCGGTCGAAGGTGGCCAGGTCTTCGGTCTGGCAGAAATACGGCCCGGTATGCAGTTCGGCCAGGACCACCAGGCGCGCGCCGGCGGCCGCGGCCGTGGCGACCGCGCTCGCGGTGGCGTCGAGGTTGGACGCGACGTCACCGGCGTCGCGGTGCTGGATCAGGGCTATTGGCAGGTGGCTGGATTGCATCGGACAGGCTCGGTGGGGGCGGCTTATTCCTGCGGGATGCCGAGGGCGGCGGCCGGGTACTGCATGGTCAGGCAGTGCAGGCTGCCACCCTGACGAATGATCGGGCGACAGTCGATTGCGACGACCTCGCGCCCCGGAAAGGCCGTCGCCAGACGTTCGCGGGCAACGCGATCGGCCGGGTCGCCGTAGACCGGCAGCAGGACCGCACCGTTGATGATCAGGAAATTGGCATAGGTCGCGGCGAGGCGATGGCCGTCCTCGATGATCGCGTCCGGCCAGGGCAGCGGGATCAGGCGGTAGGGTTCGCCGCCGGGCTGGCGCAGAGCGCGCAGTTCCGCCTCCATGGCTTGTAGCTCGGGGTAGTGGGCGTCCTGTGGATCGTCACAGTGGACGTAGGCGATCGTGTCCGGCGCGCAGAAGCGCGCCAGGGTGTCGATATGGGCGTCGGTGTCGTCCCCCTCCAGCTGCCCGTGTTCCAGCCAGAGGATGCGGCTGGCACCCAGGTACTGTTCCAGGCGCTGTTCGATCGCGGCCCGATCCAGGGCCGGGTTTCGGGTCGGGGTCAGCAGGCAGCGACTGGTGGTGAGCAGGGTGCCGGTCCCGTCCGACTCGATCGAACCGCCTTCCAGGACCATATCCACCGGTTCCGGCACACAGGCGCCGAAGACGCCCTGGCTGGCCAGCGCCCGGGTAATCGCGTCGTCCAGCGCCGCGGGATACTTGCCGCCCCAGCCGTTGAAGACGAAATCGAGCAGGCGGGGCTTTTCGTCCTCCAGCACGGTGATCGCGGCATGGTCACGGGCCCAGCTGTCGTTGCTGGGGGCGAGGGCGAACCACAGCCGGTCGGGCTGGATGGCGGCCTCGCTCAGAAAGCCGGAGATTTCTTCGATGTGCTCGGGGTCGCGCGCGACGATCAGTACCGGCTCGTAGCGGCTGATGGTGGCGGCGATCGTGGCCAGCACCGGGTGCACCTGATCCAGGGTGGCGGCCCAGTCGGTTTGGTCATGCGGCCAGGTCAGCTGGATTGCGCCCTGCGGCTCCCACTCCGCGGGCAGCCGCCTGCGTGCCGGGGATGGCTCCCCGGTACTCATGGACGATCGGAGCGGGATCCGCCGCGAACGGCGCTGTGCAGCACGTATTCCCCCTCGAAGAACACCGAGAAATCGGTGTAGTCCCAGCGCGTGATGGGCGGGTCACCGACCGTGGCGTGGCGCGTCTCGGGCTCGCCGTGATCGCGGATCACCGCGGTCTGCGTCTGACCGCGTACGGGAAGGCCGTCTTTCTGCAGTACGGTGAAACCGCCATCGGGGCTGCGCAGGATGTCGGCCGACGCCGTGATGGGGATGCCGCCCAGCAGGGTCACGGCCAGTGCCCAGCCGGCCACGGCCGCAAGGCATCGCGACCGGCGCTGGCCGGTTTTCGGGGTGGGGTTCGACACGTCGCTTTTCCCTGGCATCGCCAACTCTCCGTTTGCTGGATATCTCCATGGTAGCGTCAACCGTGGCAGCGTGCCTCCCCGACGCCGGCTCGCGCAGGGTTCGGCGCATTCGGGGATAGGCGGGGCAGGGGATCTCTGGCATGATTTCGGCATGTTTCGCCCCCTGACTCTCGCCATCGGGCTGCGCTATACGCGGGCCAAACGGCGCAATCACTTCATTTCGTTCATCTCGGTGGTCTCCATCATCGGGTTGGCCCTTGGCGTGATGGCGCTGATTACCGTGCTGTCGGTGATGAACGGTTTCGAGCGCGAACTGCGCGAGCGCATCCTCGGTATGGCGTCGCACGCGACTATTCAGGGGGTCAATGGCGGGCTCCGGGACTGGGAGCGCCTGCAACGCGAGGCGCCCGAGATCGACGACCGCGTGATTGCCGCGGCCCCCTACGTCCAGGGCGAGGCAATGCTCAGTGCCCGGGGCCACATCTCTGGGGCCCTGGTGCGGGGCGTACAGCCGGAGGCCGAGGAACGGGTCGCGCGGATCGGCGAACACATGCTGCGCGGCGAGCTGGGCAGCCTCGAGGCCGGCAGCTACCGGGTGGTGCTGGGCCGCGAACTGGCGGCCGAGCTGCGGGTTCAGGTAGGGGACTCGATCATCCTGATGGCGCCGCAGGCATCGGTGTCGCCGGCCGGGGTGATGCCGCGCATGCGGCGCTTCGAGGTCTCCGGCCTGTTCGAGGTCGGCATGTACGAATACGACCGCGGCACGGCCTTTATCCACCTCGAGGATGCCCAGGCCGTCTTCCAGACGGGGGATCAGATCACCGGTCTGCGGCTGCGGTTGACCGACATGATGCAGGCCGGGGTGGTGGCGCGCGATGTCGCGTCGCAACTGGATGGCCTGTTCCGGGTGTCCGACTGGACGCGTCAGCACGCGAACCTGTTCCGCGCTATCCAGATGGAGAAGATGGTGATGTTCGTCATCCTGTCGCTGATCGTCGCGGTCGCCGCATTCAATATCGTGTCCACCCTGATCATGCTGGTGACGGACAAGCAGGGCGATATCGCGATCCTCCGGACGCTGGGCCTGTCGCCCGGCGGGATCATGATCATCTTCATGGTGCAGGGCGTGGTCATCGGCGCCATTGGTATTCTGATTGGCACGCTGGCGGGGGTCTCGCTGGCCACCAATATTGATGTGGTGGTGCCGTTTATCGAACGGGTGTCCGGGATCGAGTTCCTGTCAGCGGATGTTTATTACATCAGTGACTTGCCCTCGGAACTTAAACTTTCGGATGTCCTGCGTGTCGGGATCCTCGGTTTCCTGCTGACGGTGGTGGCGACCCTGTTCCCGGCCTGGCGTGCGTCGCGTACCCAGCCGGCGGAGGCCCTGCGCTATGACTGACCCGCATACCCCGGTCCTGGAGGCACGCGGCCTGGAACGGCGGTTCCGTGACGGCCGGCTGGATGTCGCCGTGCTCAGCGGCGTCAACTTCGTGCTGCATCCGGGGGATCAGACGGCGATCATCGGCGCCTCGGGCAGTGGCAAGAGCACGCTGCTGCATCTGCTGGGCGGACTGGACCGGCCGACGGCGGGCGAGGTCCGACTGCTCGGAACAGACTGGACCCGGATGAGCGAGGCCCGCCGTGGCCACCTGCGCAATCAGCATCTCGGTTTCGTGTACCAGTTTCATCATCTGCTGCCGGAGCTGACCGCGGCCGAGAACGTCGCTCTGCCGCTACTGATCCGCCGCATAGGGAGTCGCAAGGCGCGGGAAGAGGCGCAGCACTGGCTCGGGCAGGTGGATCTGGCTCATCGCCTCGATCACAAGCCGGCGGAGCTCTCCGGAGGGGAACGCCAGCGGGTCGCCATTGCCCGGGCACTGGTTACCCGACCGTCGGCCATCCTGGCGGACGAGCCGACCGGCAATCTGGATCAGGAGCGAGCCGCTCAGGTGTTCGAGCTGTTGCGGGCGATGAACCGTTCCACCGGAACGGCGCTGGCACTGGTCACCCATGACGTCACCCTGGCGCGCGAACTGGATCAGTCGGTTGAGCTGGTCAAGGGGCACCTCAAGCAGTCGTCACTCGCGGCCGCGAGCCCGGCACCGCAAGCGTAGCCGGCGGCGCCAAGCCCTTGAAAGTTCTGGGGCGTGTGCAGCCCCGCAGCGTCTGATTTCCGGCCTGGGCTATCGTCAGCGTGGATGCCGGTCGCCATTGCCGGGGCCCTGGTCGGAGTCCCTTGCAGCGGCCTCGCGTTCCGCCATTTCCCTGCGCAGGCGTCGCAGATAGCGGCGGCTGCGGGCGCGCTGCACCACGTTGAGCCGCCACAGGAAGCGCACCAGCAGATAACCGGACAGGCTGGCGGCGGCCCCGATCAGGACACTCCCGAGCAGCAGCGGTTGCCAGATGGTCAGCAGCTCGGTGGTGAACCACTCCCAGCTCCAGTCGAGGTGAATGTCGCGGCGCGGCTCGTCGAGCAGCTTGCGCCCGAGCGTGTACGCCGTATACAACATGGGCGGCATGGTGATGGGGTTCGAGATCCAGACCAGAATCACCGATATTGGCAGGTTCACGCGGACCAGCAGGGCCACGGCGGCCGCGATGAGCATCTGCATGGGCAGTGGCAGGAAGGCCACGAACAGCCCGACGGCAAACGCACCAGCCACGGAGCGGCGGTTCAGATGCCACAGATCCGGCGACCCCAGGCGCGGCCCCAGTGGCGACAGCGCCTTGTGCCCGCGCATGTGTTCCATGCCGGGAAACAGCTTCTTGATGATGTGTCTTGCCATGGTCCGGGCTGTCGATCCTGCCTCAGCGTCGCGGTTTCCGCGCCTTCTGTTCTTCTCATTGTCGCCGATTGTGCCAGTCCGGTGCGTGCCTCGTGTGCGCGGCGGGCGCAAGGTATCCCCTGGCGGTGTCGATCGTGATCGGCTTCACGCTGGGATTGCTGGCCACGGCCTGGTGGCTGCATCGCCTTCCGGAGCCGCTGACGCTGTCCTCCGGCGTCGGGCTCGTGGTTGCCGGTATCGCGTTGATCGCCGTTGCCGGCCGGGCCTTCCGGCGTGCCTGGGCGGGGCCTGTGCTGGCTATGGTCCTGGGGGCCACTTTGGCCTGGCTGGTGGTCACCGCAGGCGCCAGCCAGTGGCTGCAGCATGTGCTGGGCCCCGAACTGGCGGGGGAGGAGGTCACAGTACTCGGGACAGTCACCAGCCTGCCGGAGCATGGTGACGAGCGCAGCCGCTTTCGTATCACCGTGGATGCGGTGGAGGCGGGACCGGAGACTTTCCGTGCCCGAGAGCTGCTCGTCGCGGCCTACCCCGGGCGTCCGGAGGTGGGGGCGGGCGACTACGGCCGCATGACCCTGCGTCTGCGGCCCGCGGCCGGTCCGTCGAATCCGGGCGGGTTTGATCGCGCCGGGTGGTATTACCGCGAGGGCCTGCACGGATCCGCCACCCTGCAGGCGTTCGAGTTCGTCCCGGGTGCCCGACCGGCAGCTCGCGAGGCCGCGGCGCGTGCGCAGCTGCATCGCAAGCGTGAAGCCCTGCGGACCCGCCTCGAGCGCGCGGCCCCGGACTTGCGGCACCCGGGGTTGGTCCAGGCATTGATCATCGGCGATCGCCAGGCGATGACGACGCTGGAATGGCAGGCTTTCCTGCGCACTGGAACCAACCATCTGATGGCCATTTCGGGGCTGCATGTGGGGCTGGTGGCCGGTTTCTCCGCGCTTCTGGCCGGGTGGCTGTGGGTGTGGCTCCCAATGGTTCAGTCGCTCGCGCGGAAGGCGGCCGTGATGGGTCTGGTGGGGCTGGCCGGCGCCGCACTCTATGCCGCACTGGCCGGTTTCAGTATTCCGACCCAGCGGGCGTTGATCATGCTGGCCGCGTTTATGGTGGCCATCTGGTGGCGGCGCGGCCCGGTGGCCTGGCGCGGACTGATGCTGGCCGCCGTCGCTGTCGTGCTGTGGCAGCCAGCCAGCGTGCTGGCACCGGGGTTCTGGTTCTCGTTTGGCGCGGTGGCGGTGATCCTGCTTCTGCTGCACGGACGCGGCGCCAAGCCGGGCTGGCGCGAGGCCGGTGCGGTCCAGGTGATGCTGGCCCTGGCGATGCTGCCGTTGAGCCTGGCCTGGTTTCAACTGGGATCCTGGGTGGCGCCGGTCGCCAATCTGCTTGCGGTGCCGGTGATCAGCCTGCTGGTGCTGCCCTTGCTGTTGGTGGGTGCGGGAATGGCGGTCCTGTGGGCCCCGCTCGGACGACCGTTCCTGCATGCGGGCGACGAGTTGCTGGCGATTCTGGTGCGCATCCTGATGGAGCTGGCGCGGATTCCGGTCCTGGTGGACGAGCGCCAGGTCCCGGTGGCGGCCAGTGTGCTGGGAGGCGTTGCGGTGCTGCTGGCCCTGCAGCCGCGTCTACGCAGTGCACTTCCCTGGCTGCTGCTGGCCGGACTGGCCCTGGTGTTGCCGTTGCGGCCCGGGATCGAGTACGGGGCGGTGCGGATGCACCTTCTGGACGTTGGGAATGGCCAGTCGGTAGTTGTGCAGACCCGACATCACACCCTGCTGTACGACGCCGGTTTCGGGCGTGAGGGTGGTTACAGCGCGGGCGAGCAGGTGGTGGCGCCGACGCTGCGCCGGCTCGGGGTGCGCTCGATTGACCGCATGCTGTTGAGCCACGAGCACGCCGCGCATGCGGGCGGCGCGCCGGGGGTGCAAGCGGCATTGCCGGTGGATGAGGTTCTGCGCCGGCGCCCGCAGCACCCCGGGGAACGGGCCTGCCGCGCGGGCCAGGCCTGGGAGTGGGACGGCGTGCGCTTCGAGGTGCTCCACCCGCCCTCCGGCTGGGACGACACCGCCGCCGCCTCCTGTGTACTGGCGGTGACCTCGCACGCCGGTGTGCGGCTGTTGCTGACCGGCGGCCTGAGCGGGCTTGGCGAGGCGGTATTCATGCGCGGGCCGTCCGCGCAGCGTCAGGCGGATGTCCTGGTACTTCCGCGCGGGGCCGGTATGTCGAGTCTTTCCCGCGGCTGGCTGGAGGACGCTCCACCGACACTGGCATGGGCGAGCACGGATACGGCCGGTCGTGGCCTCGATGTGGCCGTGCGCGAGCGCCTGGCACGGGCCTGTGTGCCTCTGCAGGAGACAGGCATAGCCGGGGCGCTACGCCTGGATGCGCGGCAGACGCTGAAGGTCGGCCCGGGGTTTCGGGCCAGCACGCCCCGGCTTTGGCGCCCGGCACCGGCCGATGCCCCGAACCCGCCGCATGCTTGTAGGCAGGACGGCGGGCTTCCCCGCCCGCAAGCACCGGAAGCCGGACCGACTTGAAAGGGGCCCGCTGCGCGGGCATATGCATTCATCGCTAGAATAGCCGGATGCGCCAGGAACACTCCGATACCATCCGTCCGATCCATTTTGCCGAGGGCCGTCTGCAGTTGCTGGATCAGCGGCGGTTGCCGCAGGAGACCCTGTGGCACTCCTATGACGCCGCCCCGGCGGTGGCGGAGGCGATTCGGGCGATGGTCGTTCGTGGGGCGCCGGCCATCGGAATCACGGTCGGATTTGGGGTCGTGCTGGCCTGCCAGAACGCACTGGGGCAGGCGGACTGGCGCGAACGCGTCGCGGCGGATATCGAAACCCTGCGGGCCGCGCGGCCGACCGCGGTCAATCTGTTCTGGGCCCTGGATCGCATGGAGGCAGTGGTATCGGGGTGTGCTGATGCCGAGACCGCCCTGGCGGCCGCGGGGCAACACGCACGCGAGATGCTGGCGACGGATATTGCCGGCAATCGCCAGCTCGGCGCCCTGGGCGCGGCGCTGATCCCCCCGGGCAGTGGCGTACTGACGCACTGCAACACCGGTTCGCTGGCAACCGGCGGGTACGGCACCGCGCTCGGCGTGATCCGGGCGGCCTGGGACGCGGGTCGTATTGGCGAGGTGTTCGCGGATGAAACCCGGCCCTGGCTGCAGGGGAGCCGGCTTACCGCGTGGGAGCTGGTCCACGACGGCATCCCGGTGCAGTTGCTGTGCGAGGGGGCCGCGGCCAGCCTGATGCGGTCCGGGCGGGTAGGCTGGGTGATTGTCGGGGCCGACCGGATCGCGGCGAACGGGGATACCGCCAACAAGGTCGGGACCTATGGTCTGGCGTTGTTGGCGCGTGCGCACGGGGTGCGCTTCATGGTGGCCGCGCCGGTCGCCACCATCGACTTCGCGATGGAGGATGGCGCGGGCATCCCCATCGAGCAGCGAGGCGAGGACGAGGTGCTGCAGCTGGGGGGCACCCGGGTGGCGGCCGAAGGGGCGCGTGCCTTCAACCCGGCCTTTGACGTTACCCCGGCGGATCTGATCGACGCGATCGTGACCGAGCGGGGCGTCATCGAGTCGCCGACGCGGGAACGGCTCGCGGCGCTGCGCGAGGCGCCATCCTCGCCCTCATCGAGCTGACAGCGGGCCAAACCCGGGGTCGAAGCCCCGCGCGTGCGTCTGAGAGCCTCGGAGAACCGTTTTAAGGGCCGAAATGCGCACCCCACTGGTTACCCCTGTGGTATGATCGCGAGCTTGTTCAGACGGACGGCGTAACCCTCGATGGCTGAATTTGCCAAGGAAATCTTCCCGGTCAATCTCGAAGACGAGATGCAGCAGTCCTACCTCGATTACGCAATGAGCGTAATCGTGGGCCGGGCCCTCCCCGATGTCCGTGACGGCCTCAAGCCGGTCCATCGCCGCGTGCTCTACGCGATGCGCGAGCTGGGCAACGACTACAACAAGCCGTACAAAAAGTCGGCGCGCGTGGTCGGTGACGTGATCGGTAAATACCACCCGCATGGCGATTCCGCCGTCTACGACGCCATCGTGCGCATGGCGCAGCCGTTCTCGATGCGCTACATGCTGGCCGACGGGCAGGGCAACTTCGGCTCCATCGACGGCGACTCCCCGGCGGCCATGCGGTACACCGAAGTGCGCATGGCGCGTATCGCGGCCGAGCTGCTGGCCGATATCGACAAGGAAACCGTCGACTTCATCGACAACTACGACGGCTCCGAGAGCGAGCCGGCGGTGCTGCCGAGCAAATTCCCCAACCTGCTGGTCAACGGCTCCGCCGGGATCGCGGTGGGCATGGCGACCAACATCCCGCCGCACAACCTGCGCGAGGTGATCAACGCCTGTGTGGCCCTGATCGACGATCCCGAGATCTCCATCGACGGCCTGATGGAGCACCTGCCGGGCCCGGACTTCCCCACCGCCGGCATCATCAATGGCATTGACGGCGTGCGCGAGGCCTACCGTACCGGTCGCGGCCGGGTTCTGATCCGGGCACGTTCGCACGTCGAGGACCTGGAAGGCGGGCAGCGGCAGGCGATCGTGGTCACCGAGCTGCCATACCAGGTCAACAAGGCGCGCTTGACCGAGAAGATCGCGGAGCTGGTCAAGGAGAAGCGCGTCGAGGGCATCTCGGAGCTGCGCGACGAGTCGGACAAGGACGGCATGCGCCTGGTCATCGAGCTCAAACGCGGCGAGATGGCCGAGGTGGTCCTGAACCACCTGTACATGCATACGCAGATGCAGAACGTCTTCGGCATCAACATCGTCGCTCTGGTCGACGGTCAACCGAAGGTGCTGGATCTGCGTCAGGTGCTGGAGGCCTTCCTGCGGCATCGCCGCGAGGTGGTCACCCGCCGCACGATCTTCGACCTGCGCAAGGCGCGCGAGCGAGCCCATATCCTGGAAGGCCTCGCGATCGCGCTGGCCAACATCGACCCGGTGATCGAACTGATCCGGGCCGCCCCCAACCCGGCCGAGGCCAAGGCCGGCCTGCTGGCGCGCAGCTGGCCGCTGGGTGCGGTCAGCGACATGCTGGACCGGGCCGGCGCCAGCGCCTCGCGTCCGGAAGACCTGGCCGCCCAGTACGGGGTCGGCGACGACGGCTACCGCCTGTCCGAGACGCAGGCACAGGCGATCCTGGACCTGCGTCTGCACCGCCTGACCGGGCTGGAGCAGGACAAGATCCTCGATGAATACCGCGAGCTGCTGGAACTGATCGACGACCTGCTGGATATCCTCGGCTCCGGCGACCGCCTGCAGCTGGAGATCCGCAACGAGCTGCTGGCCGTGGCCGAACAGTTCGGCGACGAACGCCGCAGCGAGATCCGCGAGCGTCAGGCGAACCTGACGCTGGAAGACCTGATCGGCGAGGAGGACGTCGTCGTCACGCTGTCCCACGCGGGCTACGTGAAGTATCAGCCGGTGGCCGACTACCGCGCCCAGCGCCGTGGCGGCCGTGGCAAGGCGGCGACCAGCTTCAAGGAAGAGGACTTTATCGACCGTCTGGTGGTGGCCAACACGCATGACACGATCCTGTGCTTCTCGAGCCGGGGCCGGGTGTACTGGCTGAAGGTCTACGAGCTGCCGCAGGGCTCGCGGGCCTCGCGCGGCAAGCCGATCGTGAACCTGCTGCCGCTGGAGTCCGACGAGCGCATCAATGCGATCCTCCCGGTGCGCGAATACGATCCGGATCACTACGTGTTCATGGTCACCGCACAGGGGACGGTCAAGAAGACCCCGCTGACGGATTTCTCGCGTCGACGCGCCACCGGGATCATTGCGGTGGATCTGCGCGAGGGCGATCACCTCGTGGATGTGTCGCTGACCGACGGCACCCTGGACGTGATGCTGGTGACCACCGCCGGCAAGGCGGTCCGTTTCCACGAGAGCGACGTGCGGGCGATGGGCCGGACGGCCTGTGGCGTGCGTGGCGTGCGCATGGAGGAGGGTCAGCGGGTGATTGCGCTGCTGAATGTCGACGAGGGTTCGGCGCTGCTGGCCACGCTGAACGGCTATGGCAAGCGCACCCGCTTTGACGAGTTCCCGGTACACCGTCGCGGCGGGCAGGGCGTAATTGCCATCCAGACCGAGGGGCGCAACGGCCCGCTGGTCGGGGCCTCGCGCGTGCTGGACGACGACGAAGTGATGCTGATCACCAACGGCGGCACCCTGGTGCGCACACCGGTCGACCAGATCCCGCTGATCGGACGCAATACCCAGGGTGTGCGTCTGATTCGTCTGGACGAGGGCGAGAACCTGGTGGAACTTGCGCGCGTGGCCCAGCTGCAGGACGAAGGCGACGACGACCCCGAGGGCGCCGAGGGTGGCGAGGACCCGGAGGCGGGCGCTGAATCCAGCGATAACGGAGAGCAGGCATGAACAGAGTGATGAACTTCAGCGCCGGGCCGGCCGCCCTGCCGCAGGCGGTGCTGGAACGCGCCAGGGACGAGTTGCTGGACTTCCGTGGTTCCGGCATGTCCGTGATGGAGATGAGTCACCGCGGCAAACCGTTCATGGCCGTGGCCGAGAAAGCGGAGCAGGATCTGCGCACGCTGCTGGCGATCCCGGACAACTACTCGGTCCTGTTTCTGCAGGGTGGAGCCACCGGGCAGTTTGCCGCCATTCCGCTGAATCTGGGCGGTGGCCGCGGCATGGACTACGTCGATACCGGGGCCTGGTCCGGCAAGGCGATCAAGGAAGCGCAGCAATATGGCTCGGTTAATATCGTCGCCAGTTCGCAGTCCAGCGGGTATGCCTCCATCCCGGAGCATGCCGGCTGGAACCTGGACCCGGACGCCGCCTACGTGCATTACACCCCCAACGAGACGATCGGAGGGGTGGAGTTTCACGACATCCCGGAGGTGGGTGATGTGCCACTGGTCGCGGATATGTCCTCAACCATCCTCTCGCGCCCGATCGATGTCTCCCGTTTCGGTGTGATCTATGCCGGTGCGCAGAAAAACATCGGGCCGGCCGGGCTGACGCTGGTCATTGTGCGCAACGACCTCCTGGAACGGGAAAAGGGCCCGGTCCCGGCGGTGTTCGACTGGGCACTACAAGCCAAGAACGACTCCATGTACAACACGCCGCCGACCTTCGGCTGGTATCTGGCGGGGCTGGTGTTCGAGTGGCTGCTGGAGCAGGGCGGGCTGAAGGCGATGGCCGAAATCAACCAGCGCAAGGCCGGCAAGCTGTACGAATTCATCGACAACTCGGCGTTCTACCGCAATCCGGTGGAGCCGTCGGCGCGCTCCTGGATGAATGTGCCGTTCATCCTGGCGGACGATTCCCTGGACGGGACCTTCCTGAATGAGGCGGATGCGGCCGGTCTGTCCTCGCTCAAGGGGCATCGCTCCGTGGGCGGTATGCGCGCCAGCATCTACAACGCGGTTCCCGAGAGCGCGGTGGATGCGCTGATCGAGTTCATGGCGGATTTCGAGAACCGCCACGCCTGAGCGTGTCTCCTTGGGGTAACCGATCACGGAGGGCCCGGATGTACCGCATACAGACCTACAACAACATCGCACTGCGCGGGCTGGAGCGCTTTCCGCGCGAGCGCTACGAGGTTGCATCCGACATTAACCAGCCGGATGCCCTGATGCTGCGGTCCTTCGACCTGCATTCGGTCGAGATCCCGGGCTCCGTGCTGGCCGTGGGGCGAGCCGGGAGTGGCGTGAACAACATCCCAGTGGCGGCTCTTTCGGAAAGCGGGGTCGCGGTATTCAATGCCCCGGGAGCCAATGCGAATGCGGTCAAGGAACTGGTGATCGCCGGCCTGCTGCTGGCGGCCCGCAACCTGCTTCCCGCGGCCGGCTACGTTCAGGAACTCGACCCATCGAAAGAGGACTTCATGTCCGCGGTGGAACAGGGCAAGAAGAAATTTACCGGTTTCGAGCTGCCCGGGCGTCGTCTGGCGGTGCTGGGGCTGGGGGCGATCGGGGTCGGGGTTGCCAATGCCGCGCGGGCTCTGGGCATGCAGGTCGTCGGGTTCGATCCCAAGGTTACGGTGGAGAATGCCTGGCGCCTGGATTCCGGCATCGAGCGCGCGCGCTCGGTGGAGGCGGCGATGGAGGGGGCCGATGCGGTCACGGTGCATGTTCCGCTGACCGAAAACACGGCCGGGCTGGTCAATGCCCGCAACCTTGCCGGGATGAATCCCGGGGCGATGGTGCTGAACCTGGCCCGCGAGGGCGTGGTCGACGACGACGCGGTGCGGGAAGGTCTCGACAGCCAACGCCTGCATGCCTACATCACGGACTTCCCGGTGCGCGGCATGGTGGGGCACCCGCGGGTGATCACCCTGCCGCATCTGGGCGCCTCGACCACCGAGTCGGAGGAAAACTGCGCCGTGATGATCGCTGACCAGCTCCGTGATTATCTGGAGAACGGGAACGTGGTCAACTCGGTGAACCTGCCGACCCTGGTGCTCGATCGCAAGGGGGATACCCGCATCGCGATCGTCAACCGCAACCTGCCGGACCGGGTGGGGCGGATCTCGCACACCCTGGGTGAATCCAATATCAATATCCTGCATCTGATGAACGATTCGCGCGGCGATCTCGCCTACACCCTGCTCGATGTGGACGGCCACCCGGACCAGGCCACGCTGGATTCGCTGCACGCAATCGACGGCGTGCTGCGAGCACGGGTGCTGTAGGTCATGGCCGGGGATCAGCATCCGCAGCGCCCGGCCTCCGAGCTGGAGGACCTGCCGGCCCTGCGCGCGCGCATCGACAGTCTCGACGGCGAGCTGCTGGGGCTGCTGAGCGAGCGCGCTCGCTGCGCCGAGGCGGTCGCACGAGTGAAGCGTCGCCAGGAAAGCAACCCGGTGTTCTATCGGCCGGAGCGTGAGGCCGAGATCCTGCGCCGGGTGCGCGAACAGAACCCGGGGCCGCTCTCTGCGGAGGCGGTCACGCGCCTGTTCCGCGAGATCATGTCGGAGTGTCTGGCGCTCGAGCATCCGCTCAACGTGGCCTACCTGGGCCCGGTCGGGACCTTCACCCACCTGGCGGCCCGCAAGCACTTCGGGCATGCGGTGGAAACCCAGCCGCTGGCATCGATCGATGCGGTATTCGGGGCGGTGGAGACTGGACGGGCGCAGTTTGGCGTGGTGCCGATCGAGAACAGCTCCGAGGGCGTGGTCACCCACACCGTCGACTGTTTCATGGATTCTGACCTGCTGATCTGCGGGGAGGTGATCACCCCGGTGCACCATCACCTGCTGGCGCAGGCGGAAGACCTGAGTCAGGTCAAACGAGTACTCGCCCATGCCCAGGCGCTGGCGCAATGCCGCCAGTGGCTGGACAGCGAACTGCCCCATGCCGAGCGTGAGGCGGTGTCCAGCAACGCCCGCGCGGCCGCGATTGCGGCCGCGGACCCGAACGCTGCGGCGCTGGCCAGCGAGGCGGCGGCGGAACACTACAACGTGCCGGTGCGGGCCCCGCATGTGGAGGACCGGGCGGATAACACCACACGGTTCCTGATCATCGGTTCCGGGATGACCGAGCCCAGTGGCGCCGACCGCACCTCGATCATGCTGAGCACCGCGAATCGCCCCGGCTCGCTGTACTCGCTCCTCAAGCCGATCGCGGAGGCGGGCATCAGCCTGACCCGCATCGAATCGCGGCCCTCGCGCTGCACGCCCTGGAACTACGTGTTCTTCCTGGACCTGGTCGGGCATCAGCAGGATCCGCTGATTCGCGACTGCCTCGATCAGCTGCGGGCGAGCGCCGACACCGTGAAGGTACTGGGGAGTTACCCCCAGGCCGCGACCTGACACGACTACCCGAACGCGTCGAGGTTTTTCCTGATGGCAATGAACTCCTCCGTATCCAGTACGGCCGGCCCGGTATTCGACCCTGTCGCGCTCGCCGTGGCCGGCGTGCAGGGGCTGAGCCCGTACCAGCCGGGCAAGCCCGTCGCCGCGCTTGAGCGCGAGCTGGGGATTCGCCAGGCGATCAAGCTGGCGTCCAACGAGAACCCGCTGGGGCCGTCACCGCTGGCGGTGGAGGCTGGCCGTGCGGCGCTGGCGGAGGCGCATGTCTATCCCGACGGCAACGGCTTCGAGCTGAAGGCGCGCCTGGCGCAGCGTCATGGCGTGATGCCGGAACAGATCACGCTGGGCAACGGCTCCAACGAGGTGCTGGAGCTGATCGCGCGCACCTGGCTGGCACCGGGCCGGGCGGCGGTGTTTTCGGCGCATGCCTTTGCGGTGTATCCGCTGGTCACGCAGGCGGTGGATGCCGAGGCGCGGGTGGTGCCCGCGCTGCCGGCGAGTCACCCGGCGCAGCCCTATGGCCACGACCTCGAGGCGATGCAGGCCCGGGTGGATCAGGATGTCCGTGTGGTGTTCGTGGCGAACCCCAATAATCCGACCGGCACCTGGGTGGATGCAACGGCGCTCGAGGGCTTTGTGGCGGCGATGCCTGAGACGACGCTGGTGGTGGTGGACGAGGCCTACTTCGAATACGTCGAGGCGGCGGGGTACCCGGATTGCACGCAGTGGCTGGATCGCTATCCCAACCTGATCGTGACCCGAACCTTCTCCAAGATCCAGGGCCTGGCCGGGCTGCGCCTGGGCTATGCGGTCAGCTCCGTTGCGGTCGCGGACCTGCTGAACCGGGTCCGGCAGCCGTTCAACGTGAACGCGGTGGCCCAGGCCGCGGGCCTCGCCGCGCTGGACGATCGCGCGCATGTGGAAAAGTCGGTCGCGATCAACCGCGAGGGCTTGCAGCAGGTGGATGCCGCACTGCGGGAGATGGGTCTGCGGGTCATCCCGTCGGTGGGCAACTTCATCACCTTCGACACCGGCCGCGAGGCGGGCGCCGTGTACGAGGCGCTGTTGCGGGATGGCGTGATCACGCGGCCGGTCGAGAATTACGGTCTGCCGGGGCACCTGCGCGTGACCGTGTCGACCCGGGAAGACAATGACCGCTTTCTGGTTGCGCTGAAAAAGGCCCTGGCGTGATCGAACGACTGGTCATATTCGGGGTGGGCCTGATCGGCGGTTCGCTGGCGCTCGCACTGCGCGAGGCCGGTGCCGTGGGCGAGATCGTGGGCTGCTCGCGCAATGCCGACAACCTGCGCGAGGCCGAGCGCCTGGGCGTGATCGATCGCTGGACCACGGATGTCGCGGCCGCGGCGGAGGGTGCCGATATCGGCGTGCTGGCCGTGCCACTCGGGGCGATGGAGCCGCTGGCACGCGATCTAGCGGGCGTCTGGCCCGCGGGCAGCCCGCTGACGGACGTCGGCAGCAGCAAGCAGGCCGTTATCGATGCGGTCGGGGCCGGGTTTGGTCGCGTCCCGCGCGAGTTCGTACCGGGGCATCCAATTGCCGGCACCGAAAAAAGCGGCGTGGGCGCGGCCTTTGCCAGCCTGTTCCGCGACCGCCTGGTGATCCTGACCCCTGCGGATGCGACCAACCCGCTGGCCACCGATCGCGTGGCCGCGATGTGGAAGGCCACCGGTGCACGGGTGGAGTACATGACACCGGCTCATCATGACCGGGTTCTGGCCGCGACCAGTCACCTGCCGCACGTGCTGGCCTTCACCCTGGTGGAATCGCTGGCCGGGATGAGCGAGCGTGACGAAATTTTTCACTATGCGGCCGGCGGGTTTCGCGATTTCACCCGCATCGCCTCCAGCGACCCGGTGGTCTGGCGCGATATCTGTCTGGCGAATCGCGCCGCGATCCTGGAAGTGATCGCGCAGTATCAACGCGACCTGGAGGCCCTCCGGGGCGCGATCGAGCGTGGCGATGCCGCCACCATCGAGCAGCAGTTCGAACATGCCAAGGAAACCCGCGATCGCCTCTGCGATCCCGCGGATGCACAACTGGATACCTGAGACACAATGAATATCTTTACCGTACAGCCCGGCGGGCACCTGTCGGGTCACGTCCGCGTGCCGGGCGACAAGTCCATTTCCCATCGGGCGATCATGCTGGGTGCGCTGGCCGAAGGCGAGACCCGCGTGACCGGCTTCCTTGAGGGGGCCGACTGCATTGCCACGCTGGAGGCATTTCGGGCGATGGGTGTGGAGATCGAACGCCTGGGGCCCGGGGACGTGCGCATCCGCGGGGTTGGGCTGCGCGGCCTGCGTGTGCCGACGGCACCGCTGGACATGGGCAACTCCGGCACGGCGATGCGACTGATGTGCGGGGTTCTGGCCGGGCAGCCGTTCGACACCGAACTGGTTGGCGACCGCTCGCTGACCGGGCGGCCAATGCGGCGGGTGACCGATCCGCTCGCGCGGATGGGGGCCCGGATCACCACCAGCGAGACTGGCACGCCACCGCTGCGGGTGCAGGGCGGGGCCCCCCTGCGTGGAACCGACCATGTATTGCAGGTGGCCAGCGCCCAGGTGAAGTCCGCACTGCTGCTGGCCGGGCTGTGGGCGGACGGGCGCACCTGTGTGACCGAGCCGGCGCCGACCCGTGACCACACCGAGCGTATGCTCGCTGGCTTTGGCTACAGCGTCGAGCGCGACGGGCCGCAGGCCTGCCTGGAAGGCGGCGGGGTGCTGACCGCAAGTCCAGTGGATGTGCCGGCGGATATCTCGTCGGCGGCCTTCTTTCTGGTGGGGGCCTCGATCGCCAGTGGCTCGCGGATGCGGCTGCAGCATGTGGGGATCAACCCGACCCGTACCGGCGTGATCGACATCCTGCGGCTGATGGGCGCGCGGATCGATGTGCTGGACGCGCGCGAGGCGGGCGGCGAACCGGTGGCGGACCTGGAAGTCGAGGCCTCCCAGCTGCAGGGCATTGCGATTCCCGAGGAGCTGGTGCCACTGGCCATCGACGAGTTTCCCGCGATCTTCGTGGCCGCTGCCTGCGCCTCCGGCGAGACGGTGCTGACCGGAGCGGAGGAGCTTCGCGTGAAGGAAAGTGACCGCATCCAGGTCATGGCGGACGGGCTCGCCGCGCTGGGGATCAACTGCACGGTGCTGCCGGACGGCATTCGCATTCAGGGTCGCGGCGCCTTCGAGGGCGGCGAGATCGACAGCCATGGTGATCACCGGATTGCCATGGCATTCGCGATGGCCGGGCTGCGTGCCCGTGGCCCCATCCGCATTCGTGACTGCGCCAATGTCGGGACTTCCTTCCCCGGGTTTGTCGAGCTGTCCAAGGCCGCCGGCCTGCAGGTGGAGGCGGCATGAGCACGACCATTCCGGTACTGACCATCGACGGACCCGGGGGCGCGGGCAAGGGCACGGTATGCATGCGCATCGCCGCCGCCATGGGCTGGCACCTGCTGGACAGCGGCGCGCTGTACCGCCTGCTGGGCCTCGCGGCGCGTCAGCACGGCGTGGAGCTGACGGACGAGGGCGCCCTGGTGCGACTGGCCGCGGGCCTGGATGTGGATTTCGAGGTCAATGCGGACGCCACTGCCGTCACCACGCTGCTGGAAGGGGACCCGGTCGACCAGTTGCTGCGTACCGAGCAGGCCGGCAGCGATGCCTCGAAGGTGGCGGCCATTCCCGCGGTGCGCGAGGCGCTGCTGGAGCGTCAGAGAGGGTTCGCGAAGGCCCCGGGACTGGTCGCCGATGGCCGCGACATGGGGACGGTGGTGTTCCCGCAGGCAGACCTGAAGGTTTTCCTGACGGCCTCGCCCGAAGAGCGGGCGCGGCGGCGTTACATGCAGTTGAAGGAACAAGGACTTAGTGCTAATCTCTCCGCCCTTCGGGACGAGATGGAGGCGCGTGACCGCCGCGATCGCGAGCGCAGCGTAGCCCCCCTGAAGCCGGCCGAGGATGCCTGGGAACTGGATACTACGGATCTCGACATCGTTGGCGTGGTGGATATGATCCTCGAACGCCTCCGGGACGTACTCCCGGAACAAAGCCCCCGCCCCGCGGAATAAGCCGTCGGAAGCGGGACCACCAACCTCTAGAACTGGTTGCAGGAAGTTTCTGCAAGCATTTGTTAAACCACAGGTTCACAAACCCATGAGTGAAAGTTTCGCGCAACTGCTCGAAGAGAGCATGGCCTACACCCAGATGCAGCCGGGTGCCATCCTCAGTGCCACCGTCATTGAGGTCACCCCGGAAGTGGTCATGGTGAACGCCGGGCTGAAGTCCGAGGGGGTCATTCCCACCGAGCAGTTCATGAACGACGAGGGTGAACTCGAGGTCAAGGTCGGCGATGTCGTCGAGGTGGCCCTCGAAACCCCGGAAGACGGTTTTGGCGAGACACGCATGTCGCGCGAGAAGGCCAAGCGGGCCAAGGCCTGGGACCGTCTCGAAGGTGCGATGGAAGAAGAGCAGTACGTCACTGGCAAGATCTCCGGCAAGGTCAAGGGCGGTTACACCGTCGAGCTGGGCGATATCCGTGCGTTCCTGCCCGGTTCACTCGTGGATGTCCGACCGGTGCGCGATACCGCGTATCTGGAAGGCAAAGAGCTGGAATTCAAGCTCATCAAGCTGGATCGCCGTCGCAACAACGTGGTGGTGTCGCGTCGCGCCGTGGTCGAACAGGAATACAGCGCTGAGCGTGAAGAGCTGCTGAAGAACCTGCAGGAAGGCGCCCAGGTCAAGGGTATCGTCAAGAACTTGACCGATTATGGTGCGTTCCTGGATCTGGGCGGTATCGACGGCCTGCTGCACATCACCGACATGGCCTGGAAGCGCGTGAAGCATCCGTCCGATGTGGTCGAGATCGGCGAAGAAGTCGAGGTCAAGGTCCTCAAGTTCGACCGTGAGCGCATGCGCGTGTCGCTGGGCCTGAAGCAGCTGGGCGAGGATCCGTGGGAGAACATCACCCGCCGTTACCCGACCGGCACCCGCATCTTCGGCAAGGTCACCAACATCACCGATTACGGCTGCTTCGTGGAAATCGAAGATGGCGTGGAAGGCCTGGTGCACGTGTCCGAGATGGACTGGACCAACAAGAACGTGAACCCGGGCAAGATGGTCGCGATCGGCGACGAGGTCGAGGTGATGATCCTCGATCTGGACGAAGAGCGCCGCCGCATCTCGCTGGGCATGAAGCAGTGCCAGTCCAACCCGTGGGACGACTTCGCCGCCAACCACAACCGTGGCGAGAAGGTCCGTGGCCAGATCAAGTCGATCACCGACTTTGGCGTGTTCGTTGGCCTGGAAGGGGGCATCGATGGCCTAATCCATCTGTCCGACCTGTCCTGGCACGAAGCCGGCGAAGAGGCGATCCGCAACTTCAAGAAGGGTGACGAGGTCGAGGCCGTGGTGCTGTCCGTGGACCCCGAGCGTGAGCGTATCTCGCTGGGTCTGAAGCAGCTGGATCGCGACCCGTTCGCGAACTTCGTGGCCGAGCACAGCAAGGGCAGCATCGTGTCCGGCACCGTGAAGGAAGTGGACGCCAAGGCCGCCGTGATCGAACTGGCCGATGGTATCGATGGCATCCTGCGCGCCGCCGACATCTCCCAGGACCGTGTGGAAGATGCCAGCACCGTGCTGAAGGTTGGCGATACGGTCGAGGCCAAGTTCATGGGCGTGGACAAGAAGACCCGTGCCATCAGCCTGTCGATCAAGGCCAAGGATCGTGCCGAAGAAGCCGAGATGGTCTCCGACTACGGCAGCAGCACCGGTGGTGGTACCACCCTGGGCGACCTGCTGAAGGAACAGATGGACAAGAACGACTAAGTCCGTTCCGACCGGGCCCACGGCGCCATTGGGTGCCGTGGGCCATTTTGTACCGGGCAACCGGATTGCCTTTCTCTCTGACGAGTCCCAGATGACCAAATCGGAATTGATCGAGAACCTGGCCCGTAAATCCCCCCATCTGCCCGCCCGGGATGTGGAGATGTCGGTCAAGGCACTGCTCGAACGGATGAGTCATGCCCTCGCCAATGGGCAACGCGTCGAAATACGCGGCTTTGGCAGTTTTTCCCTGCACTTCCGGCCACCGCGGCTGGGGCGCAACCCCAAGACCGGAGAGAGCGTGGCTCTACCCGGCAAGCATGTCCCCCATTTCAAGCCCGGCAAGGAATTGCGCGAACGGGTGAACGACGCCATCTCCGGCACGGAGTAGGCGCGCGTTTATGGACGAGAGACGCCGGCAGAAGATTCGCAACATCGTGGCGTTCGCTGCGTTGATCTTGATCTCCTCGGCAGTGGGTATTCTCGTCGTCCTCAATGAAGAGTTGGTCACGCTGGCTCTGCCCGGCCTGCAGATCGAGGCGCCACTGGTGGTGCTCCTCGGTGTGTCGGCGTTGTTCGGCGTTCTGCTGGCAACCTTGGTGCTTTGGCTGCGCCTGCGGCGGCTGCGGCAGAAGATCGCCGACCTGCGCGATCAGAATCATGCCCTCAAGGTCGAGGTTGAACAGCTGCGTACCGCACCGATGCGGGACTTCTACTAGGAGCATCGCGGACTTGGCTGATTGTCGCCAGCGTCGCCCTGTCGCGAGTCCATGTTTCCGGCCTCTCGACGCCCAGAGCGCGGCGGATGGATCGTGTGCTCGCATAAGCCTTGTTCGATACATCGCATGGGTAAACGATTACCCCTGGGTTCGACGGACGGTTGGCCCAGCCGGCGCGAGTCGACCACTGGCGCTGTTCCATTCCCCCTCCGAATTCGTGACAGCGGTCCATCCATGATCGAGGACTGGTTCTGGCTGCTGCTCCCGATTGCGGCCGCGAGCGGCTGGTGGCTGGCGCGGTATGGCATCCCCGAGGATCGCGAGGAACAGGAGCCCTCCCTGGATCGCTATCTCGAGGGGGTACGGCATCTGCTGGATGACCGCACCGATGACGCCCTGCAGGCCTTCATCGAGATGGTGGAGGTCGATCACGAGACCTTCGAGACGCATGTGATCCTGGGGCGCCTGTTTCGTCGCCGGGGCGAGGTGGATCGCGCGATTCGGATTCACCAGAACCTGGTCGCGCGGCCCACGCTGTCGCCCGCGCATCGGGCCCAGGCGCTGTGCGAACTGGGCGAGGATTTCCTGCTCGCGGGGGTGCTGGACCGGGCAGAGGCGGTGTTTCGGGAACTGGTGGATTCTCCCCACCAGGCGGTACCCGCGCTGGATGGCTTGCGGCAGGTCTACGAGACCCAGCGCGAATGGGAGCGAGCGATCGAGGTGGGCGATCGCCTGAAGACGCATGGCGTCGCGCACGAGGACCAACGTATCGCCCATTACTACTGCGAACTGGCGCAGACGGCACTGGAGAAAGGCGATTGGCAAGCCGCGAGTGGCTTTGCAGATCGTGCGCAGGCGATCGTGCCGAGGCTGTCGCGAGCGCTGCTGATCCAGTCGGAGATCGCAGCCCGGAAGGGCGAGGTTCGCGAGGCGATTACGCTCGGGCGCGATGCCGTGGCGCGAACGCCGCAGCTGGCGCCCCTGCTGGTGCCGCGGCTGGAGCGCCTTCACCAGGAACTCCCGGGGGAGAACCGACTCGCCCAGCTCGAGGAGGTCCTGGACGATCTCGCGCGCAACCGTGGCATTACCATGGCGCGGATTGCGCTGATGCGACTGTATCGGCGGACGCAGCGCCTGGATGCGGCCCTGGCGGAACTGGGGATGATCCTGGCGCAACGTCCGGTTCCGACGTCGGGACTCCTGGAGGCCGTGCGCTGGATGAAGATTCTCCCCGCGGTACAGCCCTACAGCACGGAGTTCGCCGCCTTCGAAAAGGCGTTGGCCGACCAGCTTGGCAGCCAGCACCTGTATCAGTGCGTGAACTGCGGTTACCAGGGGCGGGCGCACGTCTGGCAATGCCCGAGTTGTCGACGCTGGGATACGCTGCGCGGCCTCGATTTTGACATCGACCAGAGTACAGAGGCGGCCGAAGAGGCGCTGATCCGAGAAGGAAACCCGAACCCATGAATTCAGCCCCGACAGAACCTGCAATCCGTTTGATCGTCGCGCTCGACTTTGCCGACGCCGATACCGCCCTGAGCTTTGCCCGGCGGCTCGATCCGACCCGTTGTGCGGTGAAGGTGGGGTTCGAGCTGTTTGTGGTGGCGGGGCCGGATCTACTCAGCCGGCTGCATGACCTTGGCTTCCGCGTGTTCCTGGATCTCAAGTTCCATGACATCCCCAACACCGTGGCCGCGGCCTGCCGTGCGGCGGCCCGCACCGGGGTCTGGCTGCTTAATGTGCATGCCAGCGGCGGTCTGGAAATGATGCAGGCGGCACACGCGGCGGTCCGCGAAACCAACGACACCACGGCCCTGCTTGCAGTGACCGTCCTGACATCCAGCGACGTGCAGACACTGCGCGAGATTGGGGTGAATCGGGAGCCGGTGGACCAGGTCGGTCTGCTGGGCGCACTGGCGATCCAGGAGGCGGGGCTAGAAGGGCTGGTGTGCTCGGCGCAGGAGGCGCGCATGCTCCGGGAACGCCTGGGGCCGGCGCCGTTGCTGGTGACCCCGGGGATTCGGCTGGAGCCGGCCGGCGGGGATGACCAGAAGCGGGTAATGACCCCGGAGCGCGCCATCGAGTCGGGCGCGAGCGCCGTGGTTGTGGGGCGCCCGATCACCCGTGCGCCCGATCCGGCCGCGGCCGTCGACGTGTTCGTGAGCCGCCTGGGCGGGGCGGACTAACGCCAGGGTTTTCCCGCAAGAATAATCGGGCTAGGATGCCGATGGTGCATGGATGCACCGGCCAACCAGTGAAGATAAGGAGGGTTTTCATGAAGAAGCTTTTTCAGTGTGCGAAATGCTGGGCCCTGGCGGCAGTGTGCGTGCTGCCTCTGGCGGTGATGACTGCGTCCGGGGGGCAGCCACTGGACCTGAACGCGGCCACGGCCGAGGAGCTTGCAGCGCTGACCAATGTCGGTCCGGTCAAGGCGCAGGCAATTGTCGAGCATCGCGAGGCACATGGTGACTTTGCGTCGGTGCAGGCACTGACCGAGGTCTCCGGGATCGGCGAACGTACGGTGGAGATGAATCTCGACCGCATCGTCGTCGAGTAGTCCCGCAGGGGTGGCCCTGGCCACCCCAAGGCAAGCCCCCGGTCGATGGGTCCAGCAGGACGCATCGGCTGGGGGTTTGTCGTTAAGGAAACATGGATCCGTGCTTCCTTGAAGAAACGTCGATCGCCGGTGCCACGGCGTTTGCGCCAGTCAACAGGAGATGGAATGAGCCAGAATCACGCCCCGATCCGTACTGCGGTGTTCCCGGTTGCCGGCATGGGTACCCGGTTTCTACCGGCCACCAAGGCCAACCCCAAGGAGATGCTGCCGGTAGTCGACAAGCCGCTGATCCAGTATGCGGCGGAGGAGGCGGTTGCGGCGGGCATCGAGACCCTGGTGTTCGTGACCGGACGCAACAAGCGCTCCATTCCGGACCATTTCGACAAGGCCTACGAGCTGGAACACGAGCTGGAGGAGCGCGGCAAGACGGAACTCCTGCAGCAGGTGCGCAATATCGTTCCGCCCAACGTGACCTGTGTGTACGTGCGCCAGTCGGACGCGCTCGGGCTGGGGCATGCGGTCGCCTGTGCCCATCCGATCGTGCGCAACGAGCCGTTCGCGGTGATCCTGGCGGACGACCTGATCGAGTCCGCCAATGGCGGCGCCACCTGTCAGATGGTAGAGCAGTATGCCGAGCACGGTTGCAGTGTCCTGGGGGTGGAGGAGGTGCCGGCCGATCGCACCCACCAGTACGGCATCATCGACCCGGTACAGACGGGACCGCGTGCCTGGGACGTGAAGGGTATTGTCGAAAAACCCAAGCCGGATCAGGCACCGTCCAACGTAGCCGTGGTCGGTCGCTATGTGCTGACGCCGAAGATCTTCGAGATGCTGGCGACGCAGACACCGGGTGCCGGCGGGGAGATCCAGCTTACCGATGCCATCGCACGTCTGCTGGAACATGAACGCGTAACCGCGTTCAACTTCGAGGGCCGGCGCTTCGACTGCGGCAGCAAGCTGGGTTATCTGGAGGCCACGGTCGAATTTGCGCTGAATCATCCCGAGCTGAAGGACGGCTTCGCCGCGTACCTGCGGACGCGCGCGGAGGGCTGATCGGGTCGTTCGTGACCGGGTCTGAACCCGGCGCTACCACCAGAAACGGCGCTGGCGCGGGCGCACTGGAAGGCGTCCACGCCAGTACTGGATCAGCAGGAATCCGAAGGCCATGCCGCCTAGATGGGCGAAATGGGCAATGCCGGCGAGGGTGCCGGAAATGCCCAGGTAGAGTTCGAGCGCACCGTAGGCGATCACGAAGTACTTGGCCTTGATCGGAATCGGCAGGAAGATCAGAAACAGGCGCTGGTTGGGGAACATCATCCCGAACGCGAGCAGAACGCCGAACACCCCGCCAGAGGCACCAATGGTGGGGTAGATCATGTCGCCATTGCCGTAGGCGGTGACGACCAGCTGCACCAGGCCCGCCCCGATCACGCAGATCAGAAAGTAGATGGCGAAGGTGCGCGACCCCCAGGCGTTCTCGATCTGCACCCCCAGCATCCAGACGGCGAACAGATTGACGAACAGGTGAAGGGGGCCGCCGTGCAGGAAGCCGTAGCTCACGAGCTGCCACAACTGGAAGTCGGGGACCCGCATCCAGATTCCGTCCTGGTGAACGGTCGCGGGGGTGCCCACCGGCCAGAGCCCGAAATGCCCGACCAGCCAGTCACCCAGCCAGGGCATGGCCAGGAACAGGGCGACGTTGGTCACCAGCAAAAAACCGATGACAGGTGGCACGATACGGAAATCGGGATGCCGGGGATCGGGGTGGGTCATCGACGAAGCGGGCTCCCGGGTATCCGATGAAGGGTTAGCGTCGCCCGCGCTGTCAGAACCCGGGCGATACGGGCAAGTGGTTTAGTGGGCACCGGGTTCGCCTTGCCGCGAGTAGCGACCGTTGATGAAGTGGTCGAAGAACTGCCCCAGTGCCGGATGCTCGATCTGGTCGCCGCGTAGATCCGGCTCCAGGTGGCGTTCCGCGACGTAGGTGCTGTGCGAATAGCCGTCGACCAGGACGTGATACCACGGCTGATCCCTGGGCGGGCGGCTCCGGGCCACGGTTTCGTACCATTCGTCCGATCCGGCGTAGACCGGGTCGACGTCGACGATCACACCACGGTAATCGAACTTGGTATGGTGAACGAGCTCACCGACGGAAAAGCGGGTGCGTGTGGTCATGTTCCCCTCTGTACGGCTTCGTGCGCGACTGTACTGTGGACCGTAGAGGATTGCGCGTGTTCGTGCAGGGCGCGCGTCACCGTCTGCTGCCGGTCGGCCCCAAACCCGATTCGTTCAATCCCGTTACGGAACCCTCATGAGTCATGAGCAGCCGGGCCTCGCGCCCCGATTCCAGCGCATCATCCCGCAGGACGACGACCGCGAACGGCGGGTCTGCGACCACTGTGGTTTCATCGACTACGAAAACCCGCGGATCATCGTCGGGAGCGTGGCCATCCGCGACGGACGCGTGCTGCTCTGCCGCCGGGCGATTGAGCCCCGCAAGGGATACTGGACCCTTCCGGCGGGCTTCATGGAAAAGAGGGAAAGCCCGGCCGAAGGCGCCTGCCGCGAGGCCTGGGAAGAGGCGCGTGCAAAGCTCGAGATCGACCAGCTGCTCGGTGTCTACAGCGTGCCGCATATCGGTCATGTGCAGCTGATTTATCGGGCGCGCCTGCTGGATGATCCGATTGCCCCGGGCCCGGAATCGGAGGAAGTAGGGCTGTTCGAGTTCGACCGGCTGCCGTCGACACTGGCCTTTCCCTCCGTTTCCTGGGCGCTGCAGCACTACCTCGAGACACAGGACCAGACCGACTTTGCCCCGCGTTCGGCACCGCTGAGCGGCCTTGGCCCCGACACCAGCGGAGGGGTGGTGGGGCTCTGACTCGAACGGATCAGCTGCGCTCGCGCGGCCCGTAGTCGCGGAATTTTTCCAGCACGCGTTCCATCTCGGCATCGTCGAGCAGTCGCGGCCCTCCGATCTGCAGGCTCAGCACGTACTGCCGCGCCAGCAATTCGACCTCCTCGGCCAGCCACAGCGCGCGTTCCAGATTCGCGCCGGCGGCGATCATGCCGTGATTGGCCAGAAGACAGGCGGTGCGCCCGCGCAGCGCTTCCAGTGCGTGCCGCGAGAGCTCCTCCGTGCCGAAGGTCGCATACGGCGCGCAGCGAATGGAGTTCCCACCCGCCGCCGCCACCATGTAGTGCAGCGCGGGGATGTCCCGCCCCTGGATGGCCACAACACTCGCATACACCGAATGTACGTGGATCACTGCGGCCAGCTCCGGACGCTCCTGCAGGATGGCCCGGTGGAAATGCCACTCGCTGGAGGGGCGGCGGGACGCCTCCCAGCGCCCGTCGGCGTCGACAAACACAAGATCTTCAGGACGCAGGGCCTCGTACGGTACGCCGGACGGCGTAATCAGCATCCCGTCGCCCAGGCGCACGCTCACATTGCCGGAGGTGCCCTGATTCAGACTACGGCGATTGGTCTCGAGCGCAGTGGTAATCAGGGCCTCGCGCAGTTCGTTTTCATTGGGGTCGGCGGGGGCAGGGGGCATGAACGGTTTCGCTTCTGAGGGAGACCACATTGTAGCAGCGGGAACACCGCGCATTTTACGTGGTCAATTGGCCGAGACGCGTGCCTGGACGGCGCGGATATGCTGCAATCGTCCCCGAGGCCGAGTCCTTGCTCCGTCGCCCGATCCGCAACCCAGCGGCCCCGGGTGCATCGGTTTGTTGAAATAGGGAGGAATTACCATGAAGCGATCCGCACGTCTTTTTACCGCCGCCTCCGTCGCGGCAGCACTTACGCTGGGTCTGGCTGCCACCAGCTCGGTACAGGCCTTCGACGAGCACGAGGCGACGATCGACTACCGCCAGGGTGTGATGCGTGCCATTGGGGGCAACATGGGTTCGGTCGCGGCCATCGTGATCGACGGGGCCGACTTTGGCGATAACCTGAAGATCCATACCCAGCAGCTGGTCGACCTGACCCGTGACATCCCGTCCCTGTTCCCGGAGGGTAGCGACTTCCCCGACACTGATGCCCGCGAGGAGATCTGGGACAACTGGGACCGTTACGTCGAGCTCGCCAACGACAGCCGGGATGCCGCAGAGGCCCTGCATGCCGCAGTCGAATCCGGGGACGAGTCCGAGTATCCGATCCGGTTCCGCAACCTGGGGCAGTCCTGCCAGGCCTGCCACGATGACTTCCGCCGCGACTGAACCCGTGGCGGGGGTTCCCGTATCCAGACGGCGGGCAGCCTGGCTGCCCGCCGCCCTTTTGTTTGCCGGGCTGACGGCACTAACACCCGTCCAGGCCGAGATTGCAATTGGAGAGGTGGATCCCGCTGCCAGCGATGAGGAGCGGATCGCGTACGGCGAGTACGTCTTGCGCGCCGGGGGCTGTGTCACCTGCCACACCGCGAAGGACGGCGAGTTTCTGGCCGGAGGGCGCGCGATCGAAAGTCCCTTCGGTGTGTTTTACGGGCCGAACATCACGCCGCACCCGGAGTACGGCATCGGCGACTGGTCGGAGGCCGACTTCAGGCGTGCCCTGCAGGAGGGCCGCAGCCCGGATGGCCACCACTATTACCCGGCGTTTCCGTATACCGCGTATACCAGGATGCGAGACGAGGACATCGAGGCGCTGTGGGCCTACCTGCAGTCCAAGGTCGAGCCCGTGGCCGAGGAAAACCGATCCCACGAACTCGACTGGTTCGCCCGTTTTCGTCCGGCGTTGATTGGCTGGAAGTGGCTGCATTTCCAGCCCGGGCGCTTTGAACCGGACCCGGACCAGTCGGAACAGTGGAATCGTGGCGCCTATCTGACCCTGGCCCTGGGGCATTGCATGGAATGCCACAGCCCGAGAACCCGTACCGGTGGTCTGGAGCTGGGCCGGCTCGGGGCGGGGTCACGGCTGCCGGATGGCGATGTCGCTCCAAACATCACGCCTGACCGCGATACCGGTATCGGTCGCTGGGGCGAACGCCACATCGCCCGCTACCTGGAGATGGGCATCACCCGGGATGGGGATTTCGCCGGGGGCAGCATGGCCGACGTGATTGATCACGGGACATCCCACCTGACGTCCGAGGATCGCCGGGCCATTGCCGTCTATCTGCGCGCGCTGGATCCGATCGAGTACGAACCGGAGTAGGGCAAACCCGCGGGTGGCCCGCAACGAAAAAAGGCCAGGTCATCTCGACCTGGCCTTTTTCTGTATCTGGCTCCCCGGGACGGGCTCGAACCGCCGACCTAGTGATTAACAGTCACCCGCTCTACCGACTGAGCTACCGGGGAATTGGGCGCAGATCGTAATCGGGCGGGGCGGAGGCGTCAAGGAAAATCTGCCTCCGGTATCGCCCATACCGCTTTAGCGATGGGTTTCGGCGAATTGGCGCAGCCGCTCCAGGGCCTTGTCGAGCATGTCCATGCTGGTGGCGAAGGACACCCGCACATGCCCGGGGGCGCCAAAGGCACTGCCCGGCACCAGGGCGACCCCGACCTCGTCCAGCAGCTGCTTGGTCAGCGCCACGTCGGTGTCGATGTCCGCAGCCGCCATCAGACCGGTCACCCGCGGGAAGCAGTAGAAGGTCCCATCCGGCATCAGGCATTCGATGCCGTCGATCGCATTCAGGCCGTCGACGACATGGCGCGCGCGTTCGGCAAAGGCCGAGCACATTGCGATTACGCAGCCCTGGTCGCCATCCAGCGCGGCCTGGGCCCCGACCTGGGCGATCGAGGTCGGGTTGGAGGTGCTCTGCGACTGGATCTTCTTCATCGCGGCGATCAGGTTCTTCGGACCCCCGGCATAGCCGATCCGCCAGCCGGTCATCGCGTAGGCCTTGGATACGCCATTGAGCACCACGGTGCGCTCGAGCAAATCCGGCGCGACGTTTACGATGTTCACGAACGGGGTGGAGCCGAAGCGGATGTGTTCGTACATGTCGTCAGTGGCGATCACCAGGCGTGGATGCTGGCGCAGCACCTCGGCCAGCGCCTTCAGTTCGTCCGCGGAGTAGGCCGCGCCGGTCGGATTGGACGGGCTGTTCAGGAACACCAGGCGGGTGTTCGGGGTGATGGCCGCCGCCAGTTGCTCCGCGGTAATACGGAACCCCGCCTCCTGGGTGGCGCTGACGATCACCGGTCGCGCGCCCGCGAGCAGGGCGATGTCGGGGTAGGAGACCCAGTAGGGTGCCGGGATCACGACCTCGTCACCCGGGTTCAGCAGGGCCTGGCAGAGGTTGAAGATGCTCTGCTTGCCGCCGGAGGACACCAGGATCTGGTCACGTTCGAACGAAAGCCGGTTATCGCGATCGAACTTGCGGATGATCGCGTCCTTCAGCGCCGTCGTGCCGTCCACGGCAGTGTACTTGGTATCCCCGCGGGCAAGCGCGTCCACCGCGGCCTGCTTGATATGCTCGGGTGTATCAAAGTCGGGCTCGCCGGCACCCAGGCCGACGATATCGCGGCCCTCGGCGCGCAGCTGCGCAGCCAGCGCGCTGACGGCCAGTGTGGGGGAGGGCTGGATGCGCTGAACGCGATCGGAGAGCTCGATATCCAAGGCGGGGCCTCTTGCGGGTTGAATGCGTGGGGCCCGCACGCGAACGGGCCGAAAGGTTGCGAAATAATACTGAAATCAGGCGCGGAGGATAAGGCGTGCAGGCAGATGAGGGCGAACAGTTCAAGGTCGTATCGCAGTATCAGCCCGCCGGCGACCAGCCGACGGCGATCCGCGCGCTGACGGATGGCATCGAGGCCGGTCTGGCTCACCAGGTCCTGCTCGGGGTGACCGGCTCCGGCAAGACCTTCACCATCGCCAACGTGATCGAGAAGCTGCAGCGACCCACGATCATCCTCGCCCCGAACAAGACCCTGGCCGCACAGCTGTACGGCGAGTTCAAGGAGTTCTTCCCGAACAACGCGGTGGAGTACTTCGTCTCCTACTACGACTACTACCAGCCGGAGGCCTACGTCCCGTCGTCGGACACCTACATCGAGAAGGACGCCTCCATCAACGACCACATCGAGCAGATGCGCCTGTCCGCGACGCGGGCCCTGCTGGAACGGCGCGACGCGATCATCGTCGCCTCGGTATCGGCCATCTACGGCCTGGGCGATCCGCGCAAGTACCTGTCCATGGTGCTGCACATTCAGCGCGGCGACCGCATCGACCAGCGCGACCTGCTGCGCCGGCTGGCCGAGCTGCAGTACACCCGCAACGACGCCGAGCTGCGGCGCGCGACCTACCGGGTGCGCGGCGAGGTAATCGACATCCACCCGGCCGAGTCCGAGATCGAGGCGGTGCGCATCGAGCTGTTCGACGACGAGGTGGAACGGCTGTCGTACTTCGATCCGCTGACCGGCGAGCAGCTACGCACCGTTCCGCGGCTGACCATCTACCCGAAGACCCACTACGTGACGCCCCGCGAGACCCTGCTGGGCGCGGTGGACCAGATCCGCGACGAGCTGAAGGAGCGCCTGGACTTCCTGCGCAAGGAAGACCGGCTGGTCGAGACCCAGCGCCTGGAGCAGCGCACGCTGTTCGACCTCGAGATGATCCTGGAGATCGGCTACTGCAACGGCATCGAGAACTACTCGCGCTATCTGTCGGGCCGCGCCCCGGGCGAGCCGCCGCCGACCTTCTTCGACTACCTGCCGAAGGATGCGCTGCTGGTGATCGACGAATCGCATGTCACCGTCCCGCAGGTCGGCGGGATGTACAAGGGCGACCGCTCGCGCAAGGAGACGCTGGTGGAGTACGGCTTCCGTCTGCCATCGGCGCTGGACAACCGCCCGCTGCGCTTCGAGGAGTTCGAGGCCCTGCAGCCGCAGACCATCTACGTGTCCGCCACGCCCGGCGCCTACGAGCGCGAGCATGCCGGAGCGATCGTGGACCAGGTCGTCCGGCCCACCGGGCTGCTGGACCCGATCCTCGAGGTGCGCCCGGCCGGGAGCCAGGTCGACGACTGCCTGTCCGAGGTGCGGGACCGGGTGGAGCGCGACGAGCGCGTGCTGATTACCACGCTGACCAAGCGCATGGCCGAGGACCTGACCGACTACCTGTCGGAACATGGCGTGCGCGTGCGCTACCTGCACTCCGACATCGACACCGTGGAGCGCATGGAGATCATCCGTGACCTGCGCCTGGGCGAGTTCGACGTGCTGGTGGGGATCAACCTGCTGCGCGAGGGCCTGGACATGCCCGAGGTTTCGCTGGTGGCGATCTTCGATGCCGACAAGGAGGGCTTCCTGCGTTCCGACCGCTCCCTGATCCAGACCATCGGCCGTGCCGCGCGCAACGTGAACGGCAAGGCGATCCTGTATGCCGACAAGGTCACCGGCTCGATGCAGCGGGCGATCGACGAGACCGAACGCCGCCGCGCCAAGCAGATCGCCCACAACGAGGCGCACAGCATCACCCCGCAGGGCATCCGCAAGAATGTCGCGGATATCCTTGAGGCACGCCATACGACCCCGGGTTCCGGCCGCCGTCGCGGGCAAAAGAAGGTAGCGGAGGAGGGAGCCGACTACATCGACGCCCCGGAAAATGCCGCCAGGGAGATCGAGCGGCTGGAGCAGGAGATGTTCCAGAAGGCGCGCGATCTGGAATTCGAGGAGGCTGCGCGGCTGCGCGACCGGATCGAGAAGCTGAAGGCGCTCGCCTTTCTGCCCGAAGCCTCGCTATCCTGAAAGGATCGCTCGCAGGAGCCCTATTCAAGATCCGAACTCATGCCCGAACCCATGGCTGCCCCCCCGGAACTGCCCCTTGGCCCCGTCATGCTCGACGTGAGCGGGCTCGAACTGACTGCCGAAGACCGCGAACGCCTGCGCCATCCCGCCACAGGTGGCGTCATTCTGTTCGCTCGCAATGCCGGCACGCCGGAACAGGTGCGGGCGCTGACCGACGCCATCCGGGCCGAACGTCCCGGCATCCTGATCGCCGTGGATCAGGAAGGCGGGCGGGTACAGCGTCTGCGCGATGGCTTCACCCGTATCCCGCCAATGCGCGAGCTCGGACTGGTCGATGACTATGACCGCAACAAGGCCTGCGAACTGGCTCATGCGGTCGGCGAGCTGCTGGCGCTGGAGCTGCGCGCGGCGGGGATCGATTTCAGCTTTACCCCGGTGTTCGATCGCGATATCGAGGTCAGCGAGGTCATTGGCGATCGCGCCTTTCACCATGACCCGGACGTGATTGCTCGGCTGGCCGGCGAGCTCATTCGCGGACTGGCGGCCGGCGGCATGGCCAGTGTCGGCAAGCATTTCCCCGGCCATGGGGCCATCGCCGCCGACTCCCACGTGGCACTGCCGGTGGATGATCGGCCTCTGGCCGAGATCGAGGCCGATGATCTCGCGGCCTTCCGGCCGGTGCTGGGCGATCTCGACGCCATCATGCCGGCACACGTGGTCTATCCGCAGGTCGACGACCGCCCGGCCGGTTTTTCGCGCATCTGGCTGCAGGACATCCTGCGTCGCGAGTTGCGTTTTCGTGGCGCGATCCTGAGTGACGACCTGGCCATGGTCGGCGCGGAGGCGCTGGGCACCCCGGCCCAGCGGGCCGCAGCCGCCCGGGCGGCCGGCTGCGATATGGTGTTGATCTGCAACCAGCCCGAGCAGGCCGACGTAATCCTCGAATCCTGTGCCGCGGACAGGCTGGACCCGGCGGCCCTGCGGCGCCTGCAGGCCCTGCGTGCACGGCCGGTGGAGCCCGCACCGCGGCGCCTGCAGGCCCTGCGCGCGCAGCTGCAACACTGGCTTGCGGCCAGTTCTGTCACCTCCGTATGAAGGCCTCCGCGCATGCCGCACGCGGGCCGCGGGGCGCCCGGCATTGGCGCCCGCTCGCTCGCGCGCCTATAATGCGCCACCGGTTAGCACCTGAGCCAATGGTTATATTCACACTCACCACTTAAGCTGGAGATTAAAAATGGCCGACAAGCTCCTGATCGTCATGGTCAACACCGACCCGAGCAGCCCGTCCGAACTGGGTGCCCCGTTCTTCCAGGCCACCGTGGCCGCCGCGATGGAATACGACGTTGAGGTCATCATGACCGGTCGTGCCGGTGAGCTGGCCAAGAAGGGCGTGGCCGAAAACCTGTTCGTGCAGGAAGGCTCCAGCAAGAGCGTCTATGACTTCATGAAGGACGCCCACGAAGCCGGCGTCGTGATGAAGGTCTGCACCCCGACCCTGGATCTGTGGGGCAACGACCTGATTCCGGAGATCGAAGAAACCGTGGGCGGCGCCTACGTGATCTCCGAAGCCATGGACGACGACACCGTGACCTTCACCTACTAAGGTCTCCACGCGTCGTTTGCCAGCCGGCCGGCCCATGTGCCGGCCGGTTGCGTTTGTGGGGGGCGGAACCGGGCGCCTTGCGCACTTCCGGCCGCTCCCACATGATTTCTCGCATCCCCATTTCAGGATCGACCATGAGCCCCGAACAGGCCCGAGCCACGCTGCGCGATGCGGACTGCCTTTTCAGTCGGGATGCCGTCGAGACGGCGATTGACCGGCTGGCAGAGCGCACCGCTGCGGAGCTGAAAGACCGCAATCCGTTGGTGCTCGGTGTAATGAACGGGGGTGTGGTACTGATGGGCGGGTTGCTGACCCGCTGGTCCTTCCCGATGCAGGTGGATTACCTGCACGCCACGCGCTACCGCGGCGGTACCCGTGGCGGCGAGCAGTTGCACTGGCTCGCACGGCCTCAGACACCACTGACGGGCCGCACCGTGGTGATCGTGGACGACATCCTCGATGGGGGCATCACGCTCGACGGGATTCATACCTTCTGCCGCGAGCAGGGCGCGGAACAGGTGTATTCCATCGTCCTGGTCGAGAAGGACAACCCGCAGCGCGACCCGGCGATCACGGTGGACTTTGCCGCCCTGGAGGTCCCGGACCGCTATGTGTTCGGCTATGGCATGGACTACCAGGACTACCTCCGCAACGCGCCCGGCATCTTTGCCGTCGCGGGCCACTGATCCAGCGGACCCTTGAGGGATTTCGATATGTCGACCCCCCGACTCGCCATCATCGGCGGCACCGGCTTGACCCAGTTGAAGGATCTGGAGATCACCCGGCGCCAGGTCATGCACACGCCCTATGGCGAGCCCTCGGGGCCACTGGTCTTCGGCCACCTCAACGATACCGAGATCGTGTTTCTGCCGCGGCACGGGGCACGGCACACAATTCCGCCGCATCAGGTTAACTACCGCGCGAACATCTGGGCGCTCAAGCATGCCGGTGTCGACAACGTGATCGCAGTCGCGGCAGTCGGCGGCATCACCGACGCCATGCGACCGGGCATGATCGCGATTCCCGACCAGATCATCGACTACACCTGGTCGCGCGCCAGCACCTTTTTCGAGGGGGGCGACCTGGAGGAGGTCACCCACATCGACATGACCTGGCCTTACCACCAGGCCGTTCGGGAAACGCTGTTGCGGGCGGTGGACGACCTGGAGCTGGATGCCGTCGACCACGGGACCTACGGCGCGACCCAGGGCCCGCGCCTGGAGACCGCAGCGGAGATCGACCGCATGGAGCGCGACGGCTGTGATCTGGTGGGCATGACCGGGATGCCGGAAACGGCACTGGCACGCGAACTCGAGCTGAACTACGCCTGTTGCGCAGTCATCGCCAACTGGGCCGCCGGCCGCTCGGCGGGCGAGATCACCATGGACGACATCGCCGCCAACCTGAACGTGGGCATGGCGAAGGTCAAGCAGGTGCTGACCCACGTGATCCACGCACTTTCCTGAGGGAATGGGGACACCCGCGCGCGGCACATGCGCCATGCTGCAGGGATTCCGGATCGCCTGGGACGCGACCGCAGGGCCTTTAGCGGCAGCGTTTCTACATTGCGGTGCGGTCGCGAACCACGGCGAGCAACAAGGCGGCCAGTACCGATCGACCCTGGTTCTGGTCGACATAATGGCCATTGCCGACGGCCGCCATCGCCTCCAGTAGTTCGCTGGTCCGGCGATCAAGGTCTTCCCAGAATTCATTACCCTCGGGTATCTCGTGTCTGACCTGGACCGTCGATACGAAGTGTCTGTCATCCGCCTCCGCAAAGGCCCGGGTGGCATCCAGCGTACGCTGTTGGAATCCGGCGCGCGCCGGCGCGTCCGTGAACACCACCACATGCCGTTCTTCGGCCTCGCTTCGCCACTGGATGCGTGATACCTGTTCCATTGCCAGATGGATGTCCTCGGGGACGTTTCCGGAGTGGCGACCGGTCCCCATGCCGATGTTGATGGCGAGAATGTTCTTCAGGTAGTGGTTCAGCTCCTCCTCGGCCGCCGGGACATCGATATCGGAGACGGCGAGCGGGGCGGGCGGATAACTGTCGCCCGGATTGCAGAGCGTCAGGGGATTGTGCACCGTCACGATGCACTGAAACTCCTTTGGAGGACTGCCAGGAGTTCCGAGGTCTCGTTCTTGATGCCGTCAATCGCGTGCTGCATGCTGCCGGTCACATCGACCACCACCACCACGTCCATCGGCCTGACCTCAAGCCGCTGTACGACCTCGGCCAACCGTTCCGTATCTGTCTGCGCATCTTTCAGCGCTGCCTCCAGCTCCTCCTGCGCGCTGGCCGCCTGTTCCAGCTCGGCCTCGAGTTCACCGAGCCGCTCCATCAACGCCTCATCATCGAACTGGCTCGTGTTGGGGAAAAACGGCAGGGCGATCGATATTTAACATAATATGTATTATGCGACGTTATGGCGGTGTCGGGAGGGAGGGATTGAGCACCGGCCCGCCGGGATCGTTTTCCCGCTGCATCACGCGATCGGTATTGGGCGCCGCAGGCGCCGGTTGGTAATCAGGCGGATTGCAGCTCGACGGTCAGGCGCGCACGGCGCGTTCGATCCCTTCGGTCATGACCTCGACCAGAAAGTCGATCTGTTCTTCGGTGATGACATACGGCGGCATCAGATAGCTCACGTTGCCGAGCGGACGCAGCAGTGCCCCGCGGCTGAGACCGTGCCGATAGATGTGAAGCCCGCGACGTTCCTGCCATGGGTACGGCGTGCGGCTCGACTTGTCCTGGACCAGCTCCACGGCTGCAATCATCCCGTGCTGGCGCACATCGGCTACATGGGGGTGCTCGCGCAATGGTTCCAGTCGTTTCGCGATATGTTGGGCAAGCCTCTGGTTCTGTTCGAGGACCGGATCGGAATCGAAGATGTCCATGGTGGCCAGCGCCGCCCGGCAGGCCAGCGGGTTTCCGGTGTAGGAATGGGAATGCAGGAACATGTTCAGGCGCTCGTAATCGTCATAGAACGCTTGGTACACCGTCTCCGTGGTCAGTACGGCTGCCATCGGCAGGTATCCGCCGGTCAGACCTTTGGACAGGCACAGGAAATCTGGCGTGATTGGACCCTGTTCACAGGCAAAGAGCGTTCCGGTGCGGCCGAAGCCCACCGCAATCTCGTCGGCGATCAGGTGCACCCCGTGGCGGTCGCAGGCCGCACGCAGCAGTCGCAGATATTCCGGGTCGTACATGCGCATGTGGCCGGCGCACTGCACCAGTGGCTCGACGATCACGGCGCAGACCTCGTCGGCGTGGCGCTCGAGAGCCGCCTCCATGTGCCCGAACTGGCGCCGGGCCACCTCCGCACAGCTCTCGCCCGCCTCGCGCTCGAAACAGTCCGGTGCGGGCACGGTAATTACGTCCAGCATCAGGGGTTCGTAGGTGGCGCTGTAGAGCGGTACGTCACTGACCGACAGCGCACCCAGCGTCTCGCCGTGATAGCTGTTGGACAGGCGGATAAAGCGGGTCTTCTGCTGCTGGCCGCAGTTGCGCCAGTAGTGAAAGCTCATCTTCAGCGCGACCTCGACGCCGGCGCTGCCGTTGTCGGCGAGGAACACCCGGTTGAGACCCGCCGGGGTGATGTCGATCAGGCGTTCGCACAGTTCCACGACTGGTTCGTGGGTGCAGCCGGCGAGGATCACGTGTTCCAGCCGGTCGAGCTGGTCCTTCACGGCATCGCCGATGCGCGGATTGGCATGACCGAACAGATTGACCCACCACGAGCTGATGGCATCGAGATAGCGGTTGCCGTCGAAGTCATACAGCCAGACGCCCTCCCCGCGCTGGATGGGAAGCAGTGGCAACGTGCCCTCCTCCCCGTAGTCCTTCATCTGCGTGCACGGGTGCCACAGGGCACGCAGGTCGCGTTTTTTCAGGCTGTCGTTGTCCATGGGCGGTATTGTGCCAAAAGCGTGCCTCCGGGCGCCGCGGTCTGCGGTGGTTCTAAGCCCAGCCGTAACGGGGTACCCTTCGGCTCCTGTTCAGGAGGATCGCATGCACCCGGAATTTCCACAGGAAGGGATTATCCATCTCAACCATGCCGCGGTAGGCCCCTGGCCGCGACGAACCGAAGCGGCGGTATGCACGTTCGCGCGCGAGAATGTCGTCCACGGGTCGCGCGACTATCCGGCGTGGCTTCGTCATATCGAGGCCACGCGCGAGCTGGCCCGCAGCCTGATCGGCGCCCCTGCGGCGTCCGATATTGCGTTTGTGAAGAACACCTCCGAGGCGTTGTCCATGGTGGCGTTCGGCCTGGACTGGCAGCCCGGCGACAACGTGGTGTTTCCCGCCGGGGAGTTTCCCTCCAACCGCGTGGTGTGGCTGGAGGCGGCGCGCCGGTATGGGATCGAGGCGCGGGAGGTACCGATCGACGGCGAACCGGAACTGGCGCTGCTGGCCGCCTGTGACGCACGGACCCGCCTGCTGGCCACCAGCGCCGTGCGCTACGACTCCGGCATGCGGATCGACGTTCAGGCCCTGGGCGCGGAGCTGCGGGCGCGCCGCATCCTGTACTGCGTGGATGCGATCCAGCATCTGGGCGCCCTGCCCTTCGATGCACCCGGCTGCCATGCGGACTTCGTGATGGCCGATGCCCACAAATGGATGCTCGGTCCCGAAGGTATCGGTGTGTTCTACGTAAATCCCGAGGTCCGTGAGCGGCTGACGCTGCAGGAATACGGTTGGAACATGCTGGCGCATGCGGGTGACTTCTCCAACCCCGGCATCGAGCCGGCAAGCAGCGCCCGTCGCTTCGAACCCGGCAGCCCGAACCTTTTGGGTATCCATGCGCTGCATGCCAGCCTGTCGCTGTTGCTGGAGACTGGCCTCGACACCATCGACCACGAGATCCGCGAGCACTGGCTGTATCTCGAAGGCGGCCTGCGGGCCCGGGGCTGCCAGATCCTGACACCGCCCGGGCGGCGTGCCGGTATCCTGACCTTTCGGCCGCCGGTGGAGGACCTGGAAGGATTGTACGGCCGGCTGCAGGGGCACGGCATCCTCTGTGCCCTGCGCGGTGGCGGGATTCGCTTCGCGCCGCATTTCTACCTGACGCGGTCGCAGCTCGATCAGGCCCTGCAGGGGCTGGACGCCGCGCTGCGGGAGGATGCGGCACCCACGGTCGGACGACGGATCTGAAGGCTGCCGCCCGCCCTGAGGGTCAGCGATTGGCTGAATGGCGGGGCGCGGGCGCGCCTGAGGACGTGCGGCTAGGCCTTCGTGGAATGCCGGGGGCTCAGCCCCGCGGTAAGGCCGGGCTGACTAGAAGGTGTGAGTCTTGCGGTCGGAGTTCAGCATGCCGCCGAGGTGCTCTTCGATCCGGCGGTGGGTAACGCCCTTGTCCGACTGGTTGAACTGGACGCCGATACCGCGCAGGCGATTGCCCTGGGCACGCGGGGGTGTGATCCAGACCACGGTGCAGGGTGTCGGAAGGCGATCGGAGTCCTCCAGCAGCGACAGCAGCAGGAAGACCTGATCCCCCAGCTTGTAGGCCTTTTCGGTGGGGATGAACAGGCCACCGTTGGTCACGAACGGCATGTAGGCCGCGTAAAGCGCGGGTTTTTCCTTGATTGCCAAGGTGAGCATGCCCTGCCCGGCCATAGAACCTCCCGAGTGACCTGAAAACGTGCTGGATGGTGGAGTATCGCCCATCGAGCCCGCGGCACGCCAGCCCGGGGCCGGTCGTGGCGTAAGTTCGGGCTGACGGTGTGGCGCGTGTTCGGGCCGCCGCCATCGGCTCAGCGCACGAGGATGCTCAGGGCGATATCCTCCAGACGGAGCTGAGGATTGAGCTGGCGCGATGCCTGGCGCTGCCAGACGCGGGCCTGCGACGACAGTTCGGCAAGACGCCGGGGCCCCTGCCGGCGCGCGAACGCCTCCAGCAGGTCAGGCGGAAACTGGCGCCCGAAGGCATCCACCTGCTCACTGACCAGCAGGCGCTGGGCGGCGAGCAGCAGCGCCTGCAACCGCGGGATCAGGGATTCCGGGAGGCTGCGCTGCATGGCGCTGGCCATTGCGGTCACGCCGGGCGCACGCAGCAGGGTTGTCAGGGCCTCACGGTCTGTCTGCCACTGCTTCATGCGCTCCGGGTCGACCAGGATCTCGCGCGCCAGCAGCGGGCGGCCCAGCCCTGCGGCATAGGCCTCGTCCGCGGCCTCGGAGTCGGTGGCGAACCCGCGCAGCCATGCGCCGGCCGCGTCCGGGTCCGGCGTCGGGATCTCGACCATCTCGCAACGGCTGCGAATGGTCGCCGGCAGCCGCGCCGGCTGATCGGCCACCAGGATCAGGACGGCCCCGGGAGGCGGCTCTTCCAGTGTCTTCAGCAGGGCATTGGCGGCATTGGTGTTCAGGGCGTCGGCCGGCTGGATCAGCACGCAGCGCAGCTCGCCGGAGCCGGACAGGCCGAGGAATTCGATCGCCTCGCGCGCCGCGGCGATCAGGATTTCCTTGCCCGCATCTTCCGGCTCCAGGGTCATCACCTCGGGGTGCACCCCGCCGAGAAACGCGCGGCAGGCATTGCAGACGCCGCAGGGCGCCGCGGTACCCGCGGCCTGTCGGCACAGCAGGGTCTGCACCAGAGAGCGGGCCAGCAGGGTCTTGCCCACGCCTGCGGCACCGTGAACCAGAAGCCCGGTGGGCAGGCACCCGGCGCGTCCGCGCTGGACCAGGACCTGCCAGGGTGCCTGCAGCCAGGGCGGCAGGGGTTCGGTTGTATCCTGCGCATCCATCCCTAGCCTCGCGGTGCCGCCAGTGGCAGACGTTCGCGCAGGCCCTCGAGGATACGCTCGGCCACGCAATCCGGGTCCGCGTTCGCATCCACGACCAAATAGCGGTCGGGGGCCTGCGCCGCACGCTCCAGATACGCTGCCCGGGCGCGCTCGAAGAAATCCAGTGCCTCGTGTTCGATCCGGTCCCGGCGGCCGCGCTGCACCGCCCGGCCCAGGCCGATCTCGGCCTCGATATCGAGCAGGATCACGAGGTCGGGCCGCAGATCCCCCTGCAGCCAGGACTCGAGCTGGGCCACGCGGGCCGCACCCAGCCCGCGCCCCGCGCCCTGGTAGGCGAACGAGGCATCCGTGAAACGGTCGCTGAGTACCCATTCCCCGGACTGCAGTGCGGGCCGGATCACTTCCTGCAGGTGCTGGGCGCGGGCCGCGAACATCAGCAGCAATTCGGACTCCGGACACATGCCCGGGAGGTCTGGATCCAACAGCAGGCCGCGCAGGCGTTCGCCAAGGGCCGTGCCGCCGGGTTCGCGGGTCAGGCGAATGCGCTGGCCGGCGCCGCGCAGGGTGGCGTCCAGACGTTCAATCTGAGTGGTCTTGCCTGAGCCCTCGATGCCCTCGAGGACCAGAAAGCGGCCGGAATGGCGCGCGCGTTCCATGTCGTAGCGTTCCCCCTCAGCGATTGCGGATGCCGTAGCGGCTGCCGTCGCCGCCCAGCTGGTAGCGGATGACGGCCTCGCGATGCTCGCGGTAGGTCTCGGAAAAGTGATGACTGCCGTCCCCGCGCGAGACGAAGAACAGGTCACTGGTGTCCGCAGGCCGCGCGGCTGCCCGCAGGGCCGCGCGCCCGGGCAGTGCGATCGGGGTTGGCGGCAGGCCGGCCCGGGTATAGGTGTTGTACGGGTGGTCGCGGTCGAGTTCGGCGCGGGTCAGGCGCTGGACCCCGGGGTCCTGCACGTAGAGCAGGGTCGGGTCGGTCTGCAGCCGCATGCCGCGCTTGAGGCGGTTCACGAACACCCCGGCCACACGCTCGCGCTCGTCCCCGCGACCGGTCTCCCGTTCGATGATGGAGGCCAGGATCAGCAGCTCGTAGGGAGACTCCACCGGGTGGTCCTCGATGCGGTCCTCCCAGGCCTGTTCCAGCTGGATCCGCATCGACTGATGGGCACGCCGCAGGATGGTCATGGCATCGGTGCCGGAACCGAAGAAATAGGTATCGGGAAGAAACCAGCCCTCCGGATGCTCGATGTCGTCCAGACCCAGGACCTCGAGCAGATTGTGCACCCCGACCGACTCCGGCGGGGCGATCACTTCCGGATGCCCGCGCAGGGCCGTCAGTGCCTGGCGGATGGTCCAGCCCTCGGGGAACGTAAGCCGGTGCTGCACCACGTCCCCGCGCGCCATCGCGTGCACCAGTTCGCGGGCGCTCATCCCCGGCGTCACCGCGTATTCGCCCGCCTGGAGACGCGGCGCAATGCCCTGACGGCGCCCGTAGACCTCAAGCACCCAGGCCGAGTCGACCCAGCCACGCTCGGCGAAGGTGTTGCTGATCTGGCGCAGACCCTGTCCGGATTCCAGCTGGAAACGCTCCACCTCCTCGAGCGCCAGCGGCCGGTCGAGCTGCGCGCGGTAGTGCTCGCCCAGCCACCAGGCCGCCGCGAGCGCCAGCACCACCACCAGGCCCAGCAAGCCGAGACTAATCCGCTTCATGCAACGCATTTCCCATTGGATACAGCGGATCATCCTGCCATGCGCCGCCGAGGTTGTCCGCATCGACCAGCCGCGCCGGGGTGATACCGAGCCGCGCATTGCTGACATACAGCGCATCCGCGGCCCGGATGCGCGCCGGCTCGGGATAGGCCTCGCTCACCTGCAAACCAAAGCGGCGCGCGTGTTCGAGTATCCATGCGCGCCGGGTGCCGGCAATGCCGGACTCATCCACTGGCGGGGTCACCAGGGTCCTTCCCTCGCGCAGCCACAGGTTGCCCTGCGTCGCACTCACGACCCGCCCCAGCGCATCCCGCAGGATGGCCTCGTCCCACCCGGGCTGCCAGCAACTGCGCGCAAGCACATGTTCCAGCCGGCTCGTATGCTTGAGCCCGGCCAGTGCGGGATTGACCCCGATCCTGACCTCGGCCCAGCCCATCGTCAGTGGTACGGCCTCCGCAGGCGCGGCGAACGTCTGGGCGGGACCGGCACTGACAATGCGCGTGAGTGCGGGCACCGAGGGTGGCGCGTAACCACGCGGCCCCACCCCCCGGGTGATCGTCAGACGCGCCATACAAGGCGTTCCCGCAGCGGCACGGCCCAGCTCCTCGAGCAGCGCGCCCTCCTCCAGCCCGGGGAACCCGAGCCGGCTCAGGCCGCGAGCGAGACGCTCGCGATGGTAGCGCCAGAGCTGCGGCCGACCTCCCCGCATACGCACGGTCTCGAACAGACCATCGCCGAGCAGGACGCCCCGGTCCAGTGCTGCCACCGTATCCGCGGCCACGCCATCGACCAGGATCACGTGTCCCGCCCCGGCTCGTCCTGCAGCAGGGCCTCGATCAGCCCCCGGGCCTTGTGACGGGTTTCCTCAAGCTCGTGCTGCGGGTCTGAGTCGGCAACGATGCCGGCGCCGGCCCGGAAGCGCAGTTCGCGCCCGCGCACCACCAGTGTCCGAATGAGGATGTTGGTATCCATGCGCCCGTGCCGACTCACATAGCCGCAACCACCGGTGTAGGCGCCGCGCGGAGCGGACCCTTCCAGTTCCTGGATGATCTGCATGCTGCGGATCTTCGGGCATCCGGTGATGGTCCCGCCCGGAAACACCGCCCGCAGGATCTCTCCCGCCCGGGTGCCCGGACGCAGGCGCCCGACAATGCTGGACACGATGTGGTGTACGCGCCGATAGCTCTCGATGGTCATGAGCTCCGCGACGCGGACACTGCCGGTCTCGGCCACGCGTCCGATGTCATTGCGCTCGAGATCCACCAGCATCACATGCTCGGCTCGTTCCTTCAGGTTGAACGTCAACTCACTGAAAAGGCGTTGATCGGTCGCGGCGTCCGGATCCCGACGTCGGGTGCCGGCGATCGGTCGGGTTTCCACCTCTCCGGCCTCGACCGATACCAGTCTTTCCGGCGAGGAGCTGATCACGTGAGCGCCGGGCAGCTGCAGCCAGGCCGCGAACGGAGCCGCGTTCGCCCGCCGCAGGCGCTCGTAGAGCACGCCTGCGTCCAGTTCATCCGCGGCGGTCGCCCGCCATTCCCGCGACAGGTTGACCTGAAAGGTATCGCCGGCGCGGATGTATTCGAGGCCGCGCGCCACCGCATCAAGATACCGCTGCGCCGGCTCTTCCTTGAGGGCCAGATCCGGCAGGGGCCTGGCCTCCATCGGGGACGCTGCCTCCAGCGCTGCGAGATCGCGCAGCAGCTGTTGCCGGCGCGCGTCCTTATCGGCCTCGTCCACAAACCAGGTGCGGCCCTCGTGATGATCCCGTATCAGGGCCGCCGGAAAATAGGTCGCCAGCGCATCGGGAAGCCAGGGATCGGTACGACAGTCCCCGAGCGCGGGCTCCAGCCGCCACGCCAGCTCGTAGCCCGCATACAGGAACCAGCCACCCAGAAACGGCAGATGCGCGTAGGGCGCCCACGCCGGATCGATCGCCTGCGGGGCCGACAGGTCTTGCTCCAGCGCGGCCAGGACATCATCCCCCGTGGCGCTGGAAAGCGTGCACCCGGGAAAGGCAAAGAGGATGGAAAACCGTGCGGGAGCCTGCCCGATCAGGGCCGACTCCAGCAGGTGAGGATAGCGTTCGGGAAACCGCCGCGCCAGGGCGACGAAATCGGCCCCGGCGGCCAGCTCATGGACCGCCATGGCGGTGAACCGTCGTCAGATGGTGCGGAAGACCAGGGTGCCGTTGGTGCCCCCGAACCCGAACGAGTTCGACAGGCCGACCTGGGTGTTCATGTCGCGTGCTTCGTTGGCGACGTAGTCCAGATCGCAGCCCTCGCCCGGATTCTCCAGGTTGATCGTGGGCGGCGACACCTGGTCGCGCAGCGCGAGCGCGGTAAACACACCCTCAATGCCACCGGCGGCCCCCAGCAGGTGCCCGGTCATCGACTTGGTCGAATTCACCAGGAGCTTGCGGGCGTGATCGCCAAAGGCCTTTTTCAGGCCCTGGGTCTCGGCCAGATCGCCGGCCGGCGTGGAGGTGCCGTGGGCGTTGATGTAACCGACCTCTTCCGGGTTGACCCCCGCGTCCTTGAGCGCGCGGTGCATGCACTTGGCTGCACCGGAGCCGTCCTGAACCGGCTGCGTCATGTGGTGCGCATCCGCGTTCCAGGCAAAGCCGGCCAGCTCGCAGTAGATCTTCGCGCCACGGGCCTTCGCGTGCTCGTACTCCTCCAGCATCATCACGCCGGCGCCATCGCTGAGCACGAAGCCGTCGCGGTCACGATCCCAGGGGCGCGAGGCGTGTTCCGGATCGTCGTTGCGGGTAGACAGTGCCCGCGCCGCCGCGAAGCCGCCGATCCCCAGCGGGGTCGTGGCCATCTCGGCGCCACCGGCCACCATGGCATCGGCATCCCCATAGGCGATCATGCGCGCCGCATCGCCAATGTTGTGGGTTCCGGTCGCGCAGGCCGAGACGATCGAGATGTTCGGGCCCTGCAGGTTGCGCATGATCGACAGGTTGCCCGCGACCATGTTGATGATGGCGCTGGGCACGAAGAACGGCGAAATCTTGCGCGCACCACCCTTGAGGTAGGCGCCATAGGACCGCTCGATGTACGGTAGCCCGCCGATGCCGGAGCCGATCGCCACGCCGATACGGTCGGCGTTCTCCTCGGTCACCTCGAGGCCGGAGTCGTCCAGCGCCTGCAGCCCAGCCGCGAGGCCATAGAGGACGAAGGTGTCCATCTTTTTCTGGTCTTTCGTCGGGACGTAGTCATTGGCTTCGAAGTCCCGGACGGCACCGGAAATCTTCACCGGCATCTCCGAGGCATCGAATACATCGATGGGGGAAATGCCGCTCTTGCCGGCCTTGATGTTGCTCCAGGCCTTGTCGATAGTGGATCCGACCGGGGATACGATCCCGAGTCCGGTAATCACGACACGTCGCTTAGCCAATGATGTTCTCCTCGAAAGACTGAAAATGCGCGTTCAGCGAAACGACGAAGGGCCGCCCTGCGCACAGGAAGGCCCGTTCGCCATTCGCGTTCTGACCGGCGCCCGCAGGCGTCGGATCAGTCCTTCATGTGCTCGTTGATGTAGTCGATCGCCTGCTGCACGGTGGTGATCTTTTCCGCCTGCTCGTCGGGGATCTCCGTTTCGAATTCCTCTTCGAGCGCCATCACGAGTTCCACCGTGTCCAGCGAATCCGCACCCAGGTCGTCGACGAAGGCAGCCGTGTTGGTCACGTCCTCTTCCTTCACGCCCAGTTGCTCGACAACGATCTTCTTGACGCGTTCTTCAATGCTACTCATGGTTCAGAAATCCCCTTCGGATTGAGGCGGCTTCGATTAAAGGTCCGCCATTCTAGAGAAAAGCCCCGCCGCGATCTAGCGATCAACGCCGCGGGGGCCACGGGCCGCACCGAGTGGGCCCGCGAAGATCAGTGCATGAACATCCCGCCGTTCACGTGCAGGGTCTCGCCGGTGATGTACCCGGCCTCCTCGGAGGCCAGAAAGCCGACGGCCGCGGCAATCTCCTCCGGCGCGCCCAGACGCCCCAGGGGGATCTGCCCCAGCAGCGCCTGCTTGGTGTCATCGCTCAGCTCGCGGGTCATGTCGGTATCGATAAAACCGGGGGCCACGGTGTTCACAGTGATGTTGCGACTGCCCACCTCGCGTGCCAGCGAACGGGCGAAACCGGCCAGACCGGCCTTCGCAGCGGCGTAGTTGGTCTGCCCGGCGTTACCGGCGGAACCGACCACCGAACCAATCAGGATGATGCGGCCGCGGCGCAGCTTCATCATGCCTTTCAGCAGACGCTGGGTCAGTCGCACTGCCGCGGAAAGGTTGGTATCGATGATCGCATCCCATTCCTCGTCCTTCATCCGCATGAACAGGTTGTCACGCGTGATGCCGGCATTGTTCACCAGGACTTCGATGGCGCCCTCCCGGTCCTGGATGTCCTTCAGACCGGTGGCCACGGATTCCGCATCGGTCACGTCCATCGCGATACCGCGGCCGCCATATTCCTGCAGGGCCTCGGTGATTCGGCCGGCACCGGCCTCGCTGGTGGCGGTGCCAATGACCTGCAGGCCCTGGGCGGCCAGGCGCTGTGCGATCGCGGCGCCGATACCACGGCTGGCTCCGGTCACCAGGGCTACGCGTTTGCTGTCGGACATGTCTGAGCCTTTACGTCGAAATGAGAAGAGTGGGTGCGGGCGGATTCTAGGCGCCGTTGCCGGACAGGCGCTGGATGGTCGCCTCGAGGGTCGCGCGGTCGGCCACGTCGAACAGTTCCAGTTCGCGGTCGATGCGCTTGGCCAGACCGCTCAGAACCCGCCCGGGGCCGCACTCGACCTGGACGCCAGTCCCCTGTGCCCGAAGCCCGCGAATCGTCTCGACCCAGCGCACCGGCCGGTACAGCTGTGCCGCCAGGTTGGCCTCGATGTCTGCGGCCGACTCCACCGGCCCTGCAGTCACATTCTGCCAGACCGGGATCGTCGGCGAGCTGAATGCGGTCCGGTCCAGAACTGCCTGCAGCTGTTCGGCGGCCGGCTGCATCAGGGCGCAATGCGACGGCACCGAGACCGGAAGCCTCAATGCCCGCTTCGCGCCGGCCTCCTTGGCGGCCCCCACTGCACGATCCACCGCTGCCGTGTTACCGGCGATCACCACCTGCCCGGGGGCATTCAGATTGACCGCCTCCAGCACCTGATCGCCGGCGTGGGCGCGGCAGAGCGCCTGCACCGCTTCGTCTTCGAGCCCAAGGATCGCGGCCATCGCACCCTCGCCCTCCGGCACTGCGGCCTGCATGGCACGTGCCCGCTCGGCGACCAGGCGGACGGCGTCGGGGAAGCGCAGCACATCGGCGGCAACCAGGGCGCTGTACTCGCCCAGACTGTGGCCCGCCAGGGCCTGCGGACGGGCATCCGTCTGCGCGCAGAGCAGGCGCCAGGCGGCAACACCCGCCGCCAGCATCACCGGCTGGGTCCATTCGGTCTGATTCAGTTGTTCCACCGGGCCGTGCTGGCACAGGCTCCAGAGATCAGCGTCAAGGCAGTCCGATGCCTCCTGAAAGGTGTCCCGCACAATGGCGTGATCGTCGCCCAGGTCCGCCAGCATGCCGGTGGACTGAGAACCCTGGCCAGGGAATACGGCTGCCCAATTCGTTGTCATTCGTCGTCGGTCTCGCTCGTGAAAGCGCGCGTAGTGTAGGCGCTCGCGTGAACGTCGGCAAACGGACCCGATGTCCACGAAACGGGGGCATCCCCAGCGGAGCCGGCGGATGCGCGGGATCTCCGGCCCGGTCACAAAATGCGAATACTTGTGTTCCCCCGACGCATCCGGATAATGTCGCCACCTTGATTCAATACGAGAGGAACTGTATGGCGAAGGAAGACGAAATCGAGCTGGAGGGCACCGTCGTCGAGACGCTGCCGAACACCACCTTCCGGGTGGAGCTCGAAAATGGGCACACGATCACGGCGCACATCTCCGGGAAGATGCGCAAGCACTACATCCGCATCCTGCGCGGAGACAAGGTGATCGTGCAGATGACGCCCTACGACCTGACCAAGGGTCGCATCGTCTACCGCAACAAGTAGGTCCCCCTCTTTCACGAAGAAGCCCCGGCAGGACCGGGGCTTCTTCGTTTGTGGGCCCTCCATGGCCCCTGTGCCTGCGAGGCGGCCGCTCAGGAAGAGACGGCGGTCTCCTGCACATCCAGTTCCAGCCCGGATTCGCCGAGGCGCACCACCACCTCCCCGCCATGGATCAGGCGGCCGAACAGCAGTTCGTCGGCCAGCGGCTTCTTGATGTGCTCCTGCAGGGTGCGCGCCATCGGACGGGCACCCATCTTGGCATCGTAGCCGTGTTCCGCCAGCCAGGCCCGGGCATCCGGCTCCACCGTCAGGTGTACCTTCTTCTCGTCCAGCTGGGCCTGCAGCTGCGTCAGGAACTTGTCCACCACATTCAGGATGGTCGCCTCGTCGAGCGGGCCGAACTGAATGGTCGCATCCAGGCGATTGCGGAACTCGGGGGTGAAGGTCCGCTTGATGGCCTCCATCGCATCGCTGGAGTGATCCTGCTGGGTGAAGCCCACCGACGGCCGGCTGGCCTGTTCGGCGCCGGCGTTGGTGGTCATCACCAGGATCACGTTGCGGAAATCCACCTCGCGGCCGTTGGTATCGGTCAGCGTGCCGTGATCCATCACCTGCAGCAGCACGTTGAACACGTCCGGATGGGCCTTCTCGATCTCGTCCAGCAGCAGGACCGAATGCGGATGTTTCAGGATCGCATCCGTCAGCAGCCCGCCCTCGTCATAGCCGACATAGCCCGGAGGCGCCCCGATCAGGCGCGAGACCGTATGGCGCTCCATGTACTCGGACATGTCGAACCGCGCCAGATGGATGCCCATCTGCTGCGCCAGCTGTCGCGTAACCTCGGTCTTGCCGACACCGGTGGGCCCGGCAAACAGGAACGAACCGATCGGCTTGTCCATGTCGCCCAGACCGGAACGCGCCATCTTGATCGCCGTCGCCAGCGTACCGATCGCCTCGTCCTGGCCGAACACAGTCATCTTCAGGTTGCGGTCGAGATTGCGCAGGGTCTCCTTGTCCGAGCTGGAGACGGATTTCGGCGGGATGCGTGCGATCTTCGCGACGATGGTCTCGATGTCCTGCACGCCGATGGTCTTCTTGCGCTGGCTGGCCGGCTGCAGCTGGCGACTGGCCCCGGCCTCGTCGATCAGGTCGATGGCCTTGTCCGGCAGGAAACGATCGGTGATGTAGCGATCCGCCAGTTCGGCCGCCGCGCGCAGAGCCGGCTTGGTGAAGCGCACATTGTGATGCGCCTCGAACCGGGACTTCAGGCCGCGCAGGATCTGCTCGGTCTCGTCCACCGTCGGCTCCGGCACCTCGATCTTCTGGAAGCGCCGCGCCAGCGCGCGGTCCTTCTCGAAGATGCCGCGATATTCCTGATAGGTGGTCGAGCCGATGCACTTCAGCTCGCCCGAGGCGAGCATCGGCTTGATCAGATTGGACGCATCCATTACGCCGCCGGATGCCGCCCCGGCACCAATGATGGTGTGGATTTCGTCGATAAACAGGACCGCACCCGGCTCCTTCTTGAGCTGGGCCAGCACGCCCTTCAGGCGTTTTTCGAAGTCGCCGCGGTATTTGGTACCGGCGACCAGTGCACCCAGGTCCAGGGAGTACACCGTGGCCGATTCAATGGCCTCCGGCACCTCTTCATCGACGATCCGGCGCGCCAGCCCTTCGGCAATCGCGGTCTTGCCAACCCCGGCCTCCCCGACCAGCAGCGGATTGTTCTTGCGCCGCCGGCAGAGGATCTGGATGGTGCGCTCGATCTCGTGATCGCGCCCGATCAGGGGGTCGATCTCGTCCTTGCGTGCCTTTTCGTTCAGGTTGGCCGCGTAGAGCTGGAGCGCGTTGGTCTTCTCCTCGCGGTCGCCCTCGACCGGTTCGGCCTGCGACTCGTTCGGGCCAGTCTGTGAACCGAGGTCCTCCTCGCCGACCTTGGAGATCCCGTGGGAGATGAAATTCACCACGTCCAGGCGCGAGATGTTCTGCTGAGCGAGGACGTACAGGGCCTGGCTGTCCTGCTCGCCGAACAGCGCCACCAGCACATTGGCCCCGGAGACCTCCTTGCGGCCACTGGACTGCACATGGAACACGGCCCGCTGCAGCACGCGCTGGAAGCCAAGGGTCGGCTGGGTCTCGCGCGAGTCGGTGGGCGGTATGCGCGGCGTATTCTCGTCGATATAGGCCTCAAGCTCTTCGCGGATGCGGTCCAGATCGCCTCCGCAGGCCCGCAGCACCGTGGCCGCGCTGGGGTTCTGTGCCAGCGCCATCAGCAGGTGCTCCACGGTCACGAACTCGTGGCGTTTTTCGCGGGCCTCCTTGAAGACCATGTTCAGGCTGAATTCGAGTTCCTTGTCGAGCATGGGAGTCAGGCCTCCTCCATCGAGCAAAGCAGTGGGTGCTGATGACTGCGGGCATAGTCGTTCACCTGCGCCACCTTGGTCTCGGCCACATCCCGGGTAAAGATGCCGCATACTCCTTTGCCGCGCGTGTGCACGTGCAGCATCACCCGGGTGGCCTTCTCGCGATCCATGCTGAAGAAGGTCTCCAGTACCTCGATCACGAACTCCATTGGCGTGAAATCGTCGTTGAGCAGGACCACCTTGAACTGTCGCGGCGGCTTGAGCTCCGGCCTCGATTCTTCGACCGTTACCGAGTCGTCTCGATCGGGGTTTTGGGGCTTGTCATCACTCATCGGTCGAACTCACGCGTTCAGCGGTTACTCGTTTGGGGTGTCTCCATCCTCGAATGGTTCCGGGTTCCAGCCAAGTGCCCCCACGGACACTCCGACCACCCGCCCTCACATGTGCTTGATCAGCGCCTCGCCAAAGGCCGAGCAGGCAATCGGCTCGACCCCGTCCATCAGCCGCGCGAAATCGTAGGTCACCTCGCCGGCACTGATCGCGCCACCCATCCCCTTGACCACCAGATCCGCCGCCTCGGACCAGCCCAGATGACGCAGCATCATCTCCGCAGACAGGATCAGCGAGCCGGGGTTCACCTTGTCCTGACCGGCGTACTTCGGCGCCGTGCCGTGGGTGGCCTCGAACATCGCGGTGGTGTCCGACAGGTTCGCACCCGGGGCGATACCGATGCCACCCACCTGGGCAGCCAGCGCATCCGAGATGTAGTCGCCGTTCAGGTTCAGCGTGGCGATCACCGAGTAATCCTCCGGGCGCAGCAGGATCTGCTGCAGAAAGGCATCCGCGATCACATCCTTGATCACGATGTCGCGGCCGGTCTTCGGGTTCTTGAAGGTCTGCCACGGACCACCGTCCAGATCCTTCGCACCAAACTCCTCGCGCGCCAGTTCGTAGCCCCAGGCCTTGAAGGAGCCCTCGGTGAATTTCATGATGTTGCCCTTGTGCACCAGCGTCACCGAAGGGCGGTCGTTGTCGATCGCGTACTCGATCGCCTTGCGCACCAGGCGCTTGGTACCCTCGCTGGAGACCGGCTTCACGCCGATGCCGGCAGTATCCGGGAAACGGATCTGGGTCACGCCCATCTCGTTTTGCAGGAAGTCGATGACCTTCTTCACCTCCGGCGTGCCGGATTCGAACTCGATGCCGGCGTAGATGTCCTCCGAGTTCTCGCGGAAGATCACCATGTCGGTCTTTTCCGGCTCCTTCAGCGGGCTCGGGGTGCCGTCGTAGTAACGCACCGGGCGCAGGCACACGTACAGGTCCAGCTTCTGGCGCAGCGCCACGTTCAGCGAGCGGAAGCCGCCACCCACCGGCGTCGTCAGCGGACCCTTGATGGAAACGCTGTATTCCTTCACCGCCGCAAGCGTCTCGTCCGGCAGTCCGGAATTGTCGTCGTAGACCTGCGTGGCCTTCTCGCCGGCATAGACCTCCATCCATTCAATGGCCTTCTTCCCGCCATAGGCCTTCTCCACCGCGGCATCGGTGACGCGGCGCATGACCGGCGTGATGTCCACCCCGATCCCGTCCCCTTCAATGAACGGGATGATCGGACGATCCGGTACGGTCAGCTTGCCCTGCTTGTCCACGGTAATGCGCTCGCCCTTTGCCGGGACCTGAATGTGCTGATAGGCCATGCCAACTCCTTGTGGGAATCCAGAGATCAATGAATGGTTGAAAGCGTATACCGGGATTATACATGGCGAGCCCGTTTTTCCGGCGAGCCGGGCCGGCTCTGAACGGCCCCGATCCCGTTCCCGGCAGTCGGTGCCCGCGCGTGCTGCGTTATCATGGCGGCCATGACCGACCGCCTCCCCTGCCATATCACCGTGGCCGCCGTCATCGAGGATGCCGGCCGGTTCCTGTTCGTCGAGGAAACCGAGGCCGGCCGCCACGTACTGAACCAGCCCGCCGGCCACCTCGATGCCGGCGAGGACCTGGTGGCCGCCGTAATCCGCGAGGTGCGCGAAGAGACCTGCCTTGAATTCCAGCCCGAGGCGACGCTGGGCTGCGACCTGCTGGAACTGGCCAATGGCAGCGTAATCCTCCGTGTCAGCTTCTGTGGCCCGACGCGCCGCGCCGCGACACCCGCACCGCGCGACGCGGCCATCCACGCCCTGCACTGGCTCACCCCCGACGAGGCCGAACGCGGCTGGCCACTGCGCAGTCCGCTGGTGTTGCGCAGCATCCAGCGCTACCGCGAGGGCTGGCGCTTCCCGCTGGCCGCGGTCGGCAACCTGGTGCGCGCCCCCTTCGCATGAGTGCCGGCGAACGCGTGATCGTCGGCCTGTCCGGCGGGGTAGATTCGGCCGTGGCCGCGAGCCGCCTGCTCGAGGCCGGCTACCGCGTCGAGGCCCTGTTCATGAAGAACTGGGAGGATGACGACGACGCCGAGTACTGCGCCGCCGAAGACGACTACCGCATGGCCTGCGAGGTGGCCGCGACGCTCGAGATCCCGCTGCACAAGGCCAATTTTGCCGAGGATTACCGCCAGCGAGTGTTCGCCCATTTCCTGCGCGAATACGAGGCCGGACGCACGCCCAACCCCGACATCCTCTGCAACCGCGAGATCAAGTTCCGTTCGTTTCTCGATCATGCGCGCGCCCTCGGCGCGCGCTGGATCGCCACCGGGCATTACGCCCGAGTGCGCCACCATCCCGCGTACAGCGAACTGTGCCTGGCGGCCGATGCGAACAAGGATCAGACCTACTTCCTGCACACCCTGACCCAGGAGCAGCTGCGCCCCGCCCTGTTCCCGCTTGGCGACATCCCCAAGCAGCAGGTGCGCGAACGCGCCCGCGAACTGGGTCTACCGAACCACGCCCGCAAGGACTCCACGGGGATCTGCTTTATCGGCGAGCGGCGCTTCCGCGACTTCCTCGCGCAGTATCTGAACGCCGCCGAGGGCGAGATGCGCACCCCCGAGGGTCAGGTCGTCGGCCGCCACCAGGGCCTGATGTTCTACACCCTCGGCCAGCGCCAGGGCCTGGGTATTGGCGGGGTCGACGGTTTCGCCGAGGCCCCGTGGTATGTGGTCGACAAGGACCTCAAGCACAATGCCCTGGTCGTCGCCCAGGACCCGCAGCATCCGCGACTGATGAGCCCGACGCTGTCCACCGAGCCCGTGCACTGGATCCACCAGCGCCCGGCGCCCGGCGAGCCGCTCCGGGCCCGCCTGCGCCACCGCCAGCCCCTGCAGGACTGCCGGATCGAGACGCTGACGCCGGCGGGTACCACGGTGGTGTTCGACAGCCCGCAGCGCGCCGCCACCCCCGGGCAGTCCATCGCCTTTTACCGCGGCGATGTCTGCCTGGGCGGCGCGGTGATCGCGACTCGGACCACGATGGACCACGGCGCGGGCGCCATTCAATCCGCGTCTCCCTGAGTGAGTCCGCCGGGTCACTTCCGGTATAGTGAGCCCTCCCTGGCGCCCCGCCCCCGATCCACCAAGGAATGAACTGGCTTGGACCGCTCCGATCACAACCGCACGCTGGCGCTTGCCGCCCTCTTCCAGTGCGCCAGCCTGGTCAAGGACCTCGCCTGGCGCGGGAGCTGCGATGAATACGAATTCGAGATCCTGATCGGCAGTCTGTTCGCCTTCGATGCCGACACCCCCGAGGCGATCTACCGCGAGGCCGTCAGCCTGCGCAGTGGGCTCGAACGCATCGAGAGCCAGCTGCAGAACGGCAGCAAGCCGCCGGACATGGAGATCACCCGGTATGCCGTCGGGCTGATCTTCCTCGAGCGCAAGCTGCAAAAGCGCGACGACATGCTGCAGAAGCTCACCGACGGCCTGCAGGGCGCGCAGCGCCAGATCGACTATTTCCACATCACGCATGAAAGCGTGATTGCCCGCCTGGCCGAGGTCTACAAGGAGACCATCTCCGAACTCGGCCCGCGCATCATCGTGCAGGGCGAACAGAACAACCTCTCCAATCCCGACACCGCCGCGCGCATCCGGGCGCTGCTGCTGGCCGGGATCCGGGCCGCCGTGCTCTGGCGCCAGGCCGGGGGATCGCGCTGGAAGCTGCTGTTCGGGCGCAAGCGGCTGATCCGGGAGGCCCACGACATCCTCAATCGACTCAACACTTGACCGCGGAAGACGCAACATGAGCCACGCCGAACCGAAGAACACCCGCACCCTGAATGCTGGCGGCCGCGAGTGCCGTTACGTCCCGATCACCGATGATGCGCGGGCGCAGGACCTGCCCTTTGCGCTCAAGGTGCTGCTGGAAAACCTGCTGCGCTTCGAGGACGAGCGTACCGTGCGCCGCGCCGATATCGAGGCGCTGCTGGACTGGGACCCGCAGGCGGAACCGGCCCAGGAAATCGCATTCCGCCCGGCGCGGGTGCTGCTGCAGGACTTCACCGGCGTGCCCGCGGTGGTCGATCTGGCCGCGATGCGAGATGCCATGGAGGCGCTGGGTGGCGACCCGAAGAAGATCACCCCGCTCCAGCCGGCGGAGCTGGTCATCGACCACTCGGTGCAGGTGGATGCCCACGGCAACGCCAACGCCATGAACCTCAACGCCGAGCTGGAGTACTCGCGCAACCGCGAGCGCTACAGCTTCCTGAAGTGGGGTCAGCAGGCGTTCGACACCTTCAAGGTGGTGCCGCCGGACACCGGCATCGTGCATCAGGTCAACCTGGAGTACCTCGCGCGCACCGTGTTCGTGGATGACCAGGCCGCCGGCGGCTGCATGGCCTACCCGGATACCCTGGTGGGCACCGACTCCCACACCACCATGATCAACGGCCTCGGCGTGCTCGGCTGGGGCGTGGGTGGTATCGAGGCCGAGGCTGCGATGCTGGGGCAGCCGATCTCGATGCTGATCCCGCAGGTGGTGGGCTTCCGCCTGACCGGCAAGCTGGCCGAAGGCGCCACCGCGACCGACCTGGTGCTGGTGATCGTCGAGATGCTGCGCAAGAAGGGCGTGGTCGGGAAGTTCGTCGAGTTCTTCGGCGACGGCCTCGCCGATCTGCCCCTGGCCGATCGCGCCACCATCGCCAACATGGCGCCGGAGTACGGCGCCACCTGCGGCATCTTCCCGATCGACGACGAGACCCTGGACTACCTGCGCCTGACCGGGCGCGATGCCGGCCACATCGAGTTCATCGAGGCCTATGCCAAGGCCCAGGGCCTGTGGCGCGACGACAGCGCGCCGGTCGCGCGCTACAGCGACCAGCTGGAACTGGACCTGTCCACCGTGGAACCCAGCCTCGCCGGGCCCAAGCGCCCGCAGGACCGCATCCCGCTGAGCCAGGCCGGCGCCACCATCAGCCGCCATCTGGACACGATGCTGAAGGAGCGCGAGAGCGGGGCCGACGAACCGGTCGAGGCCGAGCGCTTCGCGGCCGAGGGCGGGCATACCGCCGTGGGCGTGGAACACCAGGCGGAGGAGCCCCATCACACCGCCATCGAGATGGACGGCGAGACCTTCACGCTGGATCACGGCGACATCGTGATCGCGGCGATCACGTCCTGCACCAACACCTCCAACCCGTCGGTGATGCTGGGGGCCGGCCTGGTCGCGCGCAAGGCGCGCGAGGCCGGGCTTCAGGTCAAGCCCTGGGTGAAGACCTCGCTGGCCCCCGGCTCGCGCGTGGTCACTGACTACCTGGAAAAGTCCGGCCTGCTGACCGATCTGGAGGCCCTTGGCTTTCACGTGGTCGGCTATGGCTGCACCACCTGCATCGGCAACTCGGGCCCGCTGCCGGAGCCGATCTCCGAGGCCATCATCAAGGACGACCTGGTCGTCAGCTCGGTGCTCTCCGGCAACCGCAACTTCGAGGGGCGCATTCATTCCGAGGTGCAGATGAACTTCCTCGCCTCGCCGCCCCTGGTGGTCGCCTACGCCCTGGCCGGGCGCAGCAATATCGACCTGTACAACGATCCCATCGGCGAGAACGCCGAGGGCGCGCCGATCTACCTGAAAGACATCTGGCCGACCACCGACGAGGTGCGCGAGGCCGTCGCCAGCCACGTCGGCGCCGGCAGCTTTACCAGTGCCTACGGAGATCTCTACTCCGGCGAGGAGCGCTGGCGCAACCTGGAGGCCCCGCAGGGCGAACGTTTCGACTGGCAGGAGGATTCCACCTACGTGCGCAATCCGCCCTACTTCAAGGGCATGGGCATGACGCCGATGCCCCTGAACGACATCCAGGGTGCGCGCGTACTGGCACTGCTGGGCGACTCGGTCACCACCGACCACATCTCCCCGGCCGGTTCCATCGCCAAGGACAGCCCCGCCGGCCGTTACCTCGAGTCCAAGGGCGTGAAGCCGGCCGACTTCAACTCCTACGGCTCGCGCCGCGGCAACCACGAAGTGATGATGCGCGGCACCTTCGCCAACGTGCGCCTGCGCAACCTGCTGGCCCCGGGCACCCAGGGCGGCGTCACGCAGCACCTGCCGGATGGCGAGCAGATGTCCATCTACGATGCCGCCATGCGCTATCAGGAAGAGGACACCCCGCTGATCGTGATCGCGGGGCAGGAATACGGCACCGGCTCCTCGCGTGACTGGGCCGCCAAGGGCACCCTGCTCCTGGGCGTGAAGGCGGTGATCGTCGAGAGCTTCGAGCGTATCCACCGCTCCAACCTGGTGGGCATGGGCGTCCTCCCGCTGCAGTTCCTGCCGGGCGAGAACGCGGCCAGCCATGGGCTGACCGGGCGCGAGACCTACAGCATCACCGGGGTCGAGAATGGCGAAGCGCGCGAGGCTACGGTCACCGCCGTCAGCGATGACGGCCAGCGCAAGACGTTCAGTGTGCGCGTGCGCCTGGATACGCCACAGGAAGTGGACTACTTCCGCCACGGCGGCATCCTTCCCTACGTGTTGCGCCAGCTCGCGGCTTCGGCATAAAGTCGACCAATGGGACGGAGGATATCCACGGACGCGATCCAGTCCGGTCAGACGCTCGCCGGGGCGGTACATGACCGTTCCGGCCGTCTCCTGATCCCGGCCGGGATGGTGCTCCAGGACAAGCAGATCCGTGTATTGCTGTCCTGGGGCATCAGCACGGTCGAAGTCGTCGATGACGAACAGGATGCCGCCAACGACACATCCGACATCTCTGAGGAAATCGGCCCGCAGGGCGATCCGGATGCCGGGCCCACCCCCGCGATGGAAGAACAGGCCGATCTGGTCCTTGAGGAACGCTTCCGCCACTGCGACGTAAACCGGCACCCGATGGATGGGCTCTACCGCCTTGCGCGCCAGCGACTCCTCGAGGAGCTGATGCAACGTGGTCAACGGGCCCGCAATCCATGACGAGCATCGCGGAATTCCTGGAGCAGGACGACTCTCTTTGCAGTTTCTCAGGGAGTTACAACACAATCTTCACGCGCCTTAACGACCCTACCGCAAACGTGGCCGGGATCACCGAGGCCGTGGAACTGGACCCGACCATCGCGGCCAAGACGCTGCGTATGGCCAATTCCTCGCTGTACGGTTTTCCCGAACCCATCGAGACCCTGCACCGGGCCGTGTCCATCATCGGCCTGCAGCAGATCCGCCAAATCGTGATGTCCACGATCGTGATCCAGCACTTCCGTGACCTGCCGGTGATCGGAGTCGACATGGAATCCTTCTGGCGCCACAGCATCGCGGTCGGTGTGCTCAGCCGCTCCATTGCCCGCTTCCGGCGCGAGGCCAACATCGAGCGCCTGTACCTGTACGGGATCATGCACGACCTGGGTCGACTGCTGCTGTTCCTGCATCTGGGACAGCGCAGCGAGGAACTGATCAACATCCGCGAGCGCGAACAATGTCTGCTGTTCGAGGCCGAGCGCGAGCTGCTCGGCTTCGATCACGCGGCAATTGGCTCAGCCCTGCTCGAGGAATGGGGCATGACTCCGGCCCAGGTGGAGGCGACGCGCTACCATCATGCGCCGGAACAGGCGCCGGCCTTCCCGGTAGAAACGGCCATCGTGCATGTGGCGGACAGCATCGCCAATTCGCTGCGCCTGGGCTCATCCGGGGAACGCTTCGTGCCCCCCGTGACACCGGAAACATTCGACCGTGTCGGCCTGGAGATGCCGGTCTACGAGGACATCATCGGCCACGCCCGAAAGCATCTAGAGCAGATGCAGACGATCCTCCTCGACTGACCCGCTATGCCGGCAAAGGACCCTGTCGCATGAGCCCTTCCTATCGCACGCCCGATGAGGTGAACGCCCTCCAGGAGCGCATCCACTTCCTGGAGGAAGCGCTGGAGGCCAATGCCTATGCAATGGACGTGCTCGCCTCCACCACGGCGATCTTCGGCGACACCGACCGCAACCGCAGTCCGGAACTGATCATCCAGAACACCATCGAGGCGATTCGCCGCCTGCTTCCGGCGCAGGACATGGCGGTGTACATCCTCGACAACGACTGCTCGTTCAACCTCGCCCACCAGGAACACCCGGACACACTGGAGCCGGACCTCGCCGGCATCGTCGAGCAGTTGATCGAGGACGGTCAGTTTGCCTGGGCCCTGCATCAGAACCACCCGGTCTGCCTGCCCTCGCCGGTCGCGGAGGAGAGCATCATGCTGCACGTGATCTCCACTCGCACCCGGATTCGCGGGATGTTCGTCGCGCGTTTCCGCCAGGCGCAACTGCAGCGGTACGAGATGATCCTGTCGACGCTGACCATGGTGTTGTTCAACACGGCCTACGCCCTGGAAAGCGCCGATCTGTTCCAGATGATGGACCGGCGCCAGAAGGCCCTGCAGCGGATTACCGAGCGGCAGTCGCGTGAACTGTTGCACCACATGTCACATGACTCGCTGACCAACCTGCCCAATCGCATGCTGTTCAGCGACCGCCTGTCGCAGGCCATCGAGCGCCATGCCGGGAGCCCCGATCATGTCGCGCTCATCCTCCTCGATCTCGACAACTTCAAGCGCACCAACGACTCGCTGGGCCACCGCGCCGGTGACGAACTGATCCGCAAGGTCGCGCAGGATCTGTCCGACCTGCTCGACCAGGCCCGCGAACGCTCCGGGCGCCGGCTGCGCACCACGCTGTCGCGCCTGGGCGGCGACGAATTCGGCATCCTGGTCGAGGACGCCCTCGGCCTGGAAGGGATCGTGCGCCTGGTGACCGACGTCGTGCGCAAGACCGCGACTGAACGCCAGATCTTCGAGCAGCCCGTGGTCAGCAGTGTCTCCTGCGGGATTGCCGTCTACCCCTATGACGGGGAAAACGCGGACACCCTGCTCGGCAACGCCGATGCGGCGATGTACGAGGCCAAGCAGCGCGGCCGCAACGGCTTTCGTTTCTACACCCAGGACCTTAACTCGCGCACCTTCCGCCACTTCGAGCTGGAAAATGAACTCGGGCAGGCCATTGCCAACGACCAGCTGGTGTTGCACTACCAGCCCAAGGTCGCGCTCGACAGCGGGCGCATCCTCGGGGCCGAGGCCCTGATCCGCTGGCAGCACCCGACCCTCGGACTGCTGCCCCCCAGCCATTTCATCGACCTCGCGGAAGACATGACCCTGATCGAGGAGATCGGAGAGTGGGTGCTGCGCCAGGTCTGCCGGGACCTTCAGTCCCTGCGTGTGGCACCCGAACAGCTGCCGCGTATCGCCATCAATGTCTCCGCCCGGCAACTGCGCCAGCCCGATCTGGCCGGCGACTTTCACCGGATCATTGGCGACGCGGGCATCCCGCCCCGCTGCATCGAGCTGGAACTGACCGAGAGCACCATTGTTGACGACCCGCAGGGTGCGTTACGGGTCTTCCAGCGCCTGCGCGAGCTCGGGATGTCGCTGGCCGTGGATGACTTCGGCACCGGCCACGCCTCGCTGATGCAGCTCAAGCAGCTCCCGGCGGATACCCTGAAGATCGACCGCTCCTTCGTGATGGACCTGGACCAGGGTGACGGCCACTCCCAGATCGTGCGCGCCATCATCCTGATGGCCAGGACCCTGGGCCTGGACGTAATCGCGGAAGGCGTGGAAACGGCACGCCAGGCCGAGATCCTGCAGGAGCTCGACTGCCACACCGCACAGGGGTACCTGTACTCGCGCCCGGTCCCCTTCGGCGAATTCCGCACCTGGCTGCGCGACGCGGTGGCACTGCCCACGGCCACCGCCTGATCCAGGCCTGGACCCAAGCTCTGGCGGTGGCAACCTGACGCCGCGCCGGGGCTAGGACTTCGGCTGCGGCGCGGTCAGGGCCGCCGGGTCCAGCATGGCCAGCAGACGCTCCCGCGGGATATCGGTCTGCTCCGCCGCGACATCCACGATCGGGCGTCCACTGGCATAGGCTTCTTTGGCGATACGTGCACCTGCCTCGTAGCCGATCTCCGCGTTCAGCGCGGTCACCAGGATCGGATTACGGTCCAGCGCCGCACGCAGCACCGCCTCATTCACCGTGAAACCGGCAATGGCGCGGTCCGCGAGATGCTCGGCCGCCCCGGTCAGCAGGCCGATCTGCTGCAGCAGATTGTCGGCGATCAGGGGCAGGCCCACATTCAACTGGAAGTTGCCGCCCTGCCCGGCCGCCGCGACCGCCACATCCAGCCCGACCACCTGCTGCGCGGCCATGATTACGGCCTCCGGAATGACCGGATTGACCTTGCCCGGCATGATCGAACTCCCCGGCTGCAAGGCCGGCAGCGCAATCTCGCCCAGCCCCGCGAGTGGCCCCGAATTCATCCAGCGCAGATCATTGGCGATCTTGATCAGGCTGGTGGCAAGGGTGCGCAACTGTCCGGACAGCTCTACGGCCGTATCCTGACTGGCCAGCGCGGCAAAGCCGTTCAGCTCGCGCACAAAGCCCACCCCTGTGCGTTCGGCCAGGCGCCGAGCGACACGATCACCAAAATCCGCCGGGGCGTTGATACCCGTGCCCACCGCGGTACCCCCGATGGCCAGCCGGTTTACCCGGATGCGGGTGTCGCGGATGCGCTCGGCATCCAGCTCCAGCTGGGTGCGCCAGCCGGACAGCTCCTGGCTCATGCGGACCGGCATCGCATCCATCAGGTGGGTGCGCCCGGTCTTCACGATCGCCGTCAGTTCGCCCTCGCGCCGCGCGATCGTCGCGATCAGATGGCGCAGGGCCGGCAGCAGCCGCCGCTCCACCTCCAGAGAGGCCGCCACATGCAGGGCCGTCGGGATCACGTCGTTGGAACTCTGCGAGCGGTTCACGTGATCGTTCGGATGCACCGTCAGCGCGGCATCGGAGGCAAGCCGGGCGATCACCTCGTTCATGTTCATGTTGCTGCTGGTGCCGGAGCCGGTCTGATACACATCGACTGGAAAGGCATCGGCGTGATCGCCGCTGGCGAGACTGTCAGCCGCCGCGACAATCGCGCCGGCAACCGCATCCGGCAACTGGCCCAGGGCCTGGTTGGCCTCGGCGCAGGCGGCCTTGGTCAGTGCCAGCGCACGGATGAAGGCCGGCGGCAGCGGACGGCCGCTGATCCGGAAGTTATCGATCGCTCGCTGGGTCTGGGCGCCCCACAGGGCCTCCTGCGGGACCTCCACCGGCCCCAGACTGTCCTGTTCCTGACGCATTGCGGGCTTCGACATGCCTTCCTCCTGGTTGAGTCCGCGCCGGGCGCCGGACGTCCGGGTCAAGCCAAACCGACCGACCCGCGGGACCGACCGGGCCCGGCACGATGCTGTATTGCACCTGAACCCCCTAGTATACTGCGCCGCCTGTCTCGAACCCGACCCCGGAAGCCCCATGTCTCTGACCCCACTGAGCGCCATCAGCCCTGTCGACGGCCGCTACGCCCGCCACACCCGCGACCTGGCCCCCTATTTCTCCGAACAAGGCCTGATGCAGGCGCGGGTACGCGTCGAGATCGCCTGGCTGAAGGCCCTGGCGGCGGAGCCGGCGATTCCCGAGGTCCCCGCGCTGACCGACGAGGCCGCAGCCTTCCTGGACGAGATTGCGTTCAGCTTCGACGAGGTCGCGGGTGCCCGGGTCAAGGACATCGAGGCCACCACCAACCACGACGTCAAGGCCATCGAGTACTACATCAAGGAGCAGATGGCGGACCGTGCCGACCTGCAGAGCCAGATCGAGTTCGTGCACTTTGCCTGCACCTCGGAGGACATCAACAACCTCGCCTACGGCGTGATGGTCCGCGAGGCGCGCGATCACGTGATGCTGCCGGCGCTGGATGCCGTACTGGCGCCCATGCGCGAGCTGTCCGAACGCTTTGCCGACCAGCCAATGCTGGCGCGCACCCACGGCCAGCCCGCCTCCCCCACCACCATGGGCAAGGAGCTGGCCAACGTGGTCCGGCGCCTGGAACGCCAGCGTGCCGAGATCGCCGGTGTCGAGTGCCTGGGCAAGATCAACGGTGCGGTCGGCAACTTCAATGCCCATACCGTGGCCTACCCCGAGGTGGACTGGCCCACCCTCTCGCAGCGCATGGTCACGAGCCTGGGCCTGGTGCCGAACACCCATACGACCCAGATCGAGCCGCACGACTTCCTGGCCGAACTGTTCCACGCCTGCATGCGCGCAAACACCATCCTGCTGGATGCGGCCCGCGATATCTGGGGTTACATCTCGCTTGGCTACTTCAAGCAGAAGGTGGTGGCCGGCGAGGTCGGTTCCTCGACCATGCCGCACAAGGTCAACCCGATCGACTTCGAGAACGCCGAGGGCAACCTGGGCCTGGCCAATGCCCTGTTCGATCATCTCGCCGGCAAGCTTCCGGTGTCGCGCTTCCAGCGCGACCTGACCGACTCCACCGTGCTGCGCAATATCGGCATTGCATTTGCCTGGTCCCTGATCGCCTACAAGGCCTTCGGGCGCGGGCTGGGCAAGCTCGAAATCGAGCCCGGCCGTCTGGCCGAGGACCTGGACCAGAACTGGGAGGTCCTGGGCGAGGCCGTGCAGACCGTGATGCGGCGTTACGGGATCGAGTCGCCCTACGAAAAGCTGAAGGAACTGACCCGCGGGCAGCGCATTACCCCCGAGGCCCTGGGCGCCTTCATCGATGGCCTCGAGATCCCCGAAGAGGCGCGTGCGCGGCTGCGCGAACTGACGCCGGGCGCCTATGTCGGTATTGCCGGCCGGCTCGCCCGCGAGTCCTGAGGGCCGCGTGACCGCGCCGGACCCGCAGCAGCCGCTGACCCTGCTGGGTGGACTCACACCCGCCGAGTTCCTGCGCGACTACTGGCAGCAGCGCCCCCTGCTGGTGCGCGGCGCGATCCCGGGCTTCGAGAACCCGATCGAACCCGACGACCTCGCCGGACTGGCGACCGACCCGGACGCGGGCAGCCGCCTCGTGCTCGGCCATCAGGACCGCCAGGACTGGGCAGTCGAATATGGTCCGTTCGCGGCCGAGCGACTGGAACAGCTGCCCGACCGCGACTGGACCCTGCTGGTCACCGACGTCGAGCGTTTCTGGCCCGACGGTCTCGACTTTCTCGCGCGCTTCGACTTCATCCCGCGCTGGCGCCGTGACGACCTGATGATCTCCTGCGCGGCCCCGGGCGGCTCGGTGGGGCCGCACGTGGACCAGTACGACGTATTCCTGTTCCAGGCAGCCGGACACCGACGCTGGCAGATCCAGGACCCGCCCGGCGCGCTGGACTGCCACGACGATCTCCCGCTCGCAATCCTGCGCGAGTTCACGCCCAGCGACAGCTGGGATCTGGGCCCCGGAGACCTGTTGTATCTGCCACCCAGCCTGCCCCATTACGGGCTGGCGCTGGATGCCCAGTGCATGACCTGGTCGGTGGGCTTTCGGGCCCCGAGCCTGGTGGACGTGATCGGCGGCTATTTTGACGAACGCGCCAGCGCGCTCGAGGAATCGACACGGTTCGAGGACCCGGGCCGCGCCCCGGCCGTCCATCCGAGCGAGATCCCGTCGAGCGACCGGCGCGCGCTGCGCGACCGACTGCGCGCCCTGCTGGCGGCCGACGACGCCGAGCTGGACGCCTACCTGGGGCGCTTCCTGACCCGGCCAGCGGCGGCGCTTGAGCTGGCCCCGGACGATCCGGAACAGGCCACCACCGCGCCCCCGGACGCGGTCTTCGACATCCATCCGGGGGTGCGCCGGGCCTGGTTCCAGAGTACGGACGGCCCCGTGCTGTGCCTGGCCGGAAAAAACTATCCGCTGCCGCCGGTCGCGCCGGAGGTACTGGAGGCCTTCTGCGCTGCCGAATCCCTCAGCGTCGCGGAATGGCGCGAGGCGATACCGAATATCCGCGACATCCTGCGTGACGGGCTCGAGGCCGGCTGGCTTGCACCGCGGGATTTCAACGCCGGGCCGTAACGACCTCACGCCCGTAACGACCTCAGGCAGCGTAAGGGAGACAGGCCCGAGCCGCGCGTTCGATCAGTTCGGGGCCCGCATCGGCGTGATGCGCCCCTTCGGTGAGGATGCGCCGCCACTGACGGGCGCCGGGCGCGCCGTGAAACAGCCCGAGGATATGCCGGGTCAGGCGCGCCAGCGGAATTCCGTCGCGGCGCATCGCCTCGGCCAGCGCGATTACTCCGGCCAGCACCTCGTCGCGGCTTGGATCGCGGTCGGCGCCGAAGTAGAGTCGGTCCACGCCGGCCAGGCTCCACGGCTGATGATAGGCCAGCCGCCCGAACATCACGCCATCCACATGCGCCAGGTGGAAACGTGCCGCGGCGACATCATCCAGCCCGCCATTCAGCACGATGGCCAGCTCCGGAAATTCCGCCTTCAGTCGATATACACGCCCGTAATCCAGTGGGGGTACATCGCGGTTGTCTTTCGGGCTCAGCCCCTTGAGCCATGCCTTGCGTGCGTGGACCACGAAGGTCCGGCAGCCCGCCGCGGCCACCGCGCCCACAAAGGCGTGCAGGTCACCCTCGGAGTCCTGGTCATCGATCCCGATCCGGTGCTTGACCGTGACCGGCACAGCGACCGCGTCCTGCATCTCGGCGATGCATTCGGCCACGAGGGCGGGCTGCGCCATCAGGCAGGCACCGAATGCCCCGGACTGTACACGGTCGGACGGACAGCCTACGTTCAGATTGATCTCGTCAAAGCCGCGTTCTGCAGCAATACGCGCCGCCTGGGCCAGGGTGGCCGGGTCCGACCCGCCAAGCTGCAGTGCAACCGGGTGCTCCACCGCGGCAAAACCGAGCAGCCGGTCGCGGTCGCCATGAATCACCGCGTTGGCATGCACCATCTCGGTGTACAACAATGCCCGCCGGGTCAGGAGCCGATGGAACTGGCGACACCAGGTATCCGTCCAGTCCATCATCGGGGCCACCGAGAACCGTGGGTCGCAATGGCGGACCGCGTCAGTCACCAGCGAGTCTCCACGCGGGGCCGCCCGCAACCTCAAGCCAGAAAGGATTTGCCATCATGTCGGAAAGCGAAGCACCGGAAACTTTTCTCGATAGTGTCTCACACATGGTCGACCGGGCCATGGCCTACCTGGAGCTTCCGGAGGGCGCCCGCGACGCACTGAAGACCTGCGATTCCGTCATCCAGGTCAGCTTTCCGATCCGCTTTCGCGACCGCATCGAGGTGTTCAAGGGCTGGCGCGCGGTGCACTCCTCGCATCGCCTGCCCGCCAAGGGTGGTCTGCGCTTCTCCCCCAGCATGGACCAGGAACACGCCGAGGCGCTGGCGGCCCTGATGACCTACAAGTGCGCGATTGTGGATATCCCCTTTGGCGGCTCCAAGGGCGGCCTGCGGGTCGATCCGCAGAAATACGACGAGTGGGAGATGGAGCGCATCACCCGCCGCTTCGCCCACGAACTGATCCAGCGCGACTACATCAGCCCGGCCCAGAACGTGCCCGCGCCCGACGTCGGGACCTCCCAGCGCGAGATGGCCTGGATCATGGAAACCTATCGCGAACGCCATCCGGAGGATCTCGATCACGCCGCCTCGGTCACCGGCAAGCCGGTCGAACTGGGCGGCATCGTCGGACGCCTCGAGGCGACCGGCCGCGGGGTGCAGTACGCGCTCCAGGCCTTTTTCCGCGAAGGGTCCGCCGCCCGCGAGGCCGGGTTCGAGGGGGGGGCTCGGGGATCAGCGCATCATTATCCAGGGCTTCGGCAACGTGGGCTACCACGCGGCGCGCTTCCTGCAGAACGACGATCACGCCACGATCGTCGGTGTGATCAAGAGCGATGGCGGGGTCTACTCCGAGGACGGTATCGACGTAGAGGCCTTGCATGACTACGTCCGCCGCAGCGGCACCATGGAAGGGTTCGCCGGTGTCGAATTCGAACGCGACGGCAACCGCATCCTTGAGCGCGACTGCGACATCGTGATCCCGGCCGCGCTGGAGGGGGCCATTCACCGTGGCAACGCCGAGCGCATCCAGGCACGCCTGATCGTCGAGGCCGCGAATGGCCCCTGCACCTGGGAAGCGGATCAGATCCTGCGCGAACGTGGCATCACCATCCTGCCGGACGTGTACGTCAACGCCGGCGGGGTCGTGGTGTCGTACTTCGAATGGGTGCGCAACCTGTCGCACATGCGTTTCGGGCGCCTGGAGCGGCGCTACGACCAGGCCCAGGGCCAGCACATCGTGTCCGCGATCGAGATGATGACCAACGAAAGCATCCCGGAATGGATTCGCGATGCCGTCGTGCGCGGCGCCGACGAGATCGACCTGGTCCGCTCGGGGCTGGAGGACACCATGCGCGAGGCCTTCAGCGAGATGTACGAGGTGCGCGAGGTGGAAAGTAACGGCGAACTGCTGGACTACCGCACCGCCGCCTACCTGATCGCCCTGCGCAAGATCATCCGTGCGCGCAGCGACCTGAAGCTGATCTGACTCGGCCCTGTGACCGGCGGGCCCCGGTATCTCCGGGGCCGGACACCCCTACCCCGCCTGCCCGTAGCGCGATTCCAGCGCCGCGTACAGCGCCCGCAGGCCCATAGCCTCGCCCCCCTTGGGGCGGCCCGGGCGGGCACGGACATTGAACGCCATGATGTCGAAATGCAGCCAGGTGGCCCCCTCGGGGACAAATTCCTGCAGAAACAGACCGGCGGTGATCGCCCCGGCATAGCCCCCGCTGGAGCTGTTCGCGATGTCGGCCACGTCGCTGTCGAGCATGTATCGATACGGGGTATGCAGTGGCAGCTGGCAGATCGGGTCGTCCCATTCGCGCGCGGGTTCCACCAGGGCTCGCGCCCAGCCCTCGTCCTGGGTGAGGCAGGCGCTGATCTCGGTCCCCACCGCCACGCGCGCAGCGCCGGTCAGAGTGGCGAAATCCACCAGCAGATCGGGGTGGAACGAACCCGCACGATCCAGCAGGTCGGCCAGCACCAGACGGCCCTCGGCATCCGTGTTGTCGATTTCGATGCGCTTGCCATTGCGGGCGGTCAGTACATCCCCGGGCCGGAACGCGCCCGCACCAATCGCGTTCTCCACCGCACCGATCAGCACCGTCAGCCGCACCGGCAGGGCCTGCGCCATGATCAGGCGCGCCAGGCCCAGCACGATCGCCGCACCGCCCATATCCTTTTTCATCTGCCGCATGGAGTTACCCGGCTTCAGGTTGAGGCCGCCGGAGTCGAAGCACACCCCCTTGCCCACCAGCACCAGGGAGGGGGCATCGGGTTGCCCCCAGGTCAGCTCGATTACGCGCGCGCCGTGCTCGCTGGCGGCCCCGACCGCATGCACGCAGGGAAACTCCTTCTCCAGCTTGTCGCTGTCGCTCACCACGTGCAGGCTGCAGCCGTAGGCCTCGGCCAGATCCCGTGCCTGCAGCGCCAGATTGGCCGGCATCATGTCGGCCGCCGGGGTATTGATCAGGTCGCGGGTCAGTGCGATGGATTCCACAAACGCCAGCACCCGCTCGCGATCGGCATCCACGGGCCATACCAGACGCGGGGCGCGATCCGGGGCCTCGCGGTACCGGTCGAAACGATAGCGGCCCAGCCCCCAGCCGATCGCGGCCAGGTTCTGTACGTCGGGGTTCAGAAAATCCACCTCCAGCTGATAGTCGCCGGTGCCAAGACTCTCGGCAGCGGCGGCCAGCATCCAGATCGGGGTCTCCGCATCAAAACCCGCGAGCACCGCGGCCAGGCCGCCCTCCGCATCGGGGATGCGCAGAGTAGTGCCCGGCTCCGCCTCGTATCCGGAGGCCGCCACCCAGTTGCGCCAGGCCTCCGGCGCACTCTCCAGACGCACCGGCAGCGACTCGCGGCTCACCGGGATCAACGGGACGGCGGTATCGGACGACGCAACAAAAGCAGAATCCACGCGGCTTTCCTCGAAAAGGGGCGAAAGCCTCCATAATACGCACCTTGTCGATCCCCAGGGATCAACCCCGCCCCATGTCGAACAGGATGTGACGATGACGCCAGCGCTGGAGATCCGCGGGCTCAAAAAGACGTACAAGAACGGCTTCGAGGCCCTCAAGGGCATCGACCTCGAGGTCGCGCCCGGAAGCTTTTTCGCCCTGCTCGGGCCCAATGGCGCCGGCAAGTCGACCACCATCGGCATCATCACCTCGCTGATCAACAAGACCGCAGGCACGGTCAAGGTCTTCGGCCACGACCTCGACACCGACCTGCAGGCGGTGAAGCGCTCCATCGGCCTGGTGCCACAGGAGTTCAACTTCAACAACTTCGAGCCGATTGGCGAGATCGTGGTCAATCAGGCCGGCTATTACGGCATCCCGCGGCACGAGGCCTGGGAGCGCTGCGAGCACTACCTGAAGGAATTGGGCCTGTGGGAGAAGCGCAAGGACATGGCGCGCACGCTCTCCGGCGGGATGAAACGGCGCCTGATGATCGCGCGCGCCCTGGTGCACGAGCCGCGCCTGCTGATCCTCGACGAGCCCACCGCCGGGGTGGATATCGAGCTGCGCCGTTCGATGTGGGATTTCCTCACCCGCATCAACACCGACGGCCGCAGCATCATCCTCACCACGCACTACCTGGAAGAGGCGGAGACGCTGTGCCGCAACATCGCGATCATCGATGACGGCGGCATCATCGAGAACACCACCATGAAGCAGCTGCTGGCCAAGCTGGAGACCGAGACCATGGTCCTGGATCTGAGCGAGCCGCCGCCCGGTATCCCGCAGGATGCCCCGGTGGCGCTGCGCCAGATCGATGATCTGACCCTGGAGGCGGACATCCGCCGCGGCGAGCACCTGAACGACCTGTTCCGGGTACTCGATCAGGCCGGCATCCGGGTGCAGAGCATGCGCAACAAGGCCAACCGCCTGGAGGAGCTGTTCCTGCGCATGACCCGCAACGGCCAGAGTCCGAGCCACCTGACGCCGGGCGCCGGCGGTACCAGCGAGCAGCCGGAGAACCAGGCATGAGCGAATCTCACCTGCGCCAGTACTGGATCGCCTTCCGCACCATCGTCACCAAGGAGGTCCTGCGCTTCGCCCGGATCTGGGTGCAAACCGTCCTGCCCCCAGTGATCACGACCGCCCTCTACTTCATCATTTTTGGCGGGCTGATCGGCGAGCGCATCGGCGAGATGGAGGGCCACCGCTACATGGACTTCATCGTCCCCGGTCTGATCATGCTGGCGGTAATCACTAACAGCTATGCCAACGTGGTCTCGTCCTTCTTTGGCTCCAAATTCCAGCGCCACATCGAGGAGATGCTGGTCTCGCCCATCCCCAACAGCGTGATCATCCTCGGCTTCGTGTTCGGGGGCGTGGCGCGCGGGCTCGCAGTGGGCGTGGCCGTCCTCCTGATCTCCCTGTTCTTCAGCCCCCTCAGCGTGCACAACGCACTGGTCATGCTGGTAATCGTGCTGATGACCTCGATCCTGTTTGCCCTTGCCGGCCTGATCAACGGCGTGTTTGCCCGCACCTTCGACGACATCTCCATCGTGCCGACCTTTGTGCTGACACCGCTGACCTACCTCGGGGGGGTGTTCTATTCCATCAGCCTCCTGCCCGAATTCTGGCAGGGCCTCTCCATGCTGAACCCCATCCTGTACATGGTCGATGCCTTCCGCTACGGCAGCCTCGGACACAGCGACTTCCCCGTCGCGCTGTCGTTTGCGATCATCGCCGGCTTCATCGCCGTGCTCTACAGCGTTGCCCTGGTCCTGCTCAACCGGGGTGTGGGCATTCGATCCTGAGACCCGCACGCCGCGAAACGGCCGCGGATGGCGCCGCAACAGTGTTTATTGGCGGAAAAAACGTGGTATAAAGCGGAAACTTCTCCGGTTCAGGGGCTTATGGGTAACAGCAGAAAGACATCGCATTTCTTTCTGGCGGGCACCGCCGGTCTCACCATTCTGGTGGGCACCAGCCTGCTCCTGGCCTCGCAACCCGGCGAGAGCTCCCAGCCGCTCCAGATTGGCGCGGGCAAACCCCTTTCCAGCACCCAGATCCCGGTGGCGCCGCTCGAGCACCCCGCCGGCGGGGCCACCATCAGCCCCGCGCTGAATGGCCAGGCCGGTGGCCGCGCGCAGACCGTAGCGTTCGCCACCGACATGCTGGACGACTCCGCCCCGGGCTACGCCCCGGATACCATCGATCCCGACGCCGACGCCCCGACCTCCTATGAGACCTTCGATCTCGACGATGACGAGGCCCTCAGCGAGACCGACCCCGCGGAATCCGACTGGTACAGCCACACCCTGAAGGAAGGCGAGCGCCTGACCGGGCTGTGGGAACGCGAGTGGGACCTGCCGCTGGCCACCCTCTACCGCCTGCTGGATGACAGCGACAACGCCTCCATCCTGAACCGCGTGCGCCCGGGGCAGGAGATCGAATGGCAGGTGGACGACGACGGCTACCTCACCCGCATGCGCCTGTGGACCGATCGCGCCAGCGGCCACGAATGGGTGCGCGAGGCCGAAGGCTGGGATTTCGAACGCGGCCAGGTCGAAAACGGGCGCGAGGTCAGCCACCTGATCATCCACGCCGAGATCGACGGCAACATCGCCTCGGCGCTGGCCGAGCGCGCGGACCTCTCCCCGGGTGCGGCCAATGCCCTGGCGGTCCTGCTGGACCGGTACCTCCCGGTGCGCACGCACGCCCGTACCGGCGACCAGTTCACCCTGCTGGTCGAGCAGGAGACCCTGGTCGGCGACGACACGCCACACAATCTGCGCCTGCTCGCCTTCGATTACGAAGGCCAGCGCATCCAGGTCCGGGCCGCTCGCAACGTCAATGGCCGGTTCTACACCCCGGAAGGCGAGAGCCTGCTGCCGCCGTTCGATCGACGCCCGTTCGCCGGCAACTACCGCATCAGTTCCAGCTTCAATCCGCGGCGCCGCCACCCGGTCACCGGCCGCGTGGCCCCGCATCACGGCACCGACTTTGCCATGCCGATCGGCACGCCGATCCTCGCGCCGGCCGATGGCCGCGTGACCCGCGTCGAAAACCACCCCTATGCCGGCCGCTTTATCGTGATCGAGCATGGCCAGGGGTATTCCACCCGCTACCTGCACCTGGACCGCCAGCTGGTGCGCCCGGGGCAGACGGTGGAGCGTGGCGACCGCATCGCCCTGTCCGGCAATACCGGGCGCAGCACGGGCCCGCACCTGCATTACGAGATCCACGTGAACAACCGGCCGCAGAACCCCATGCGCGTCGAACTGCCGGAAAGCGACGCGCTCGAAGGCGACGAGTTGGACCGCTTCAAGTCCATCAGCCAGACCCTCCTGGCGCAACTGGACAACGGCCAGCGCAACCAGCAAGTCGCCTTCACCCCGTTCGAAGAACTCACCCGCTAGGCGGGGACTGGCACTGTCGGGCCGGCATCGGCCCGACGCCTTCGGGCCTGGCACGTGACATCGGTACCCGTATCCCACCCCGTGCTCGACTGGGCGCGCCTCGAATGGCGTAACGGGCAGCCGTTCGCCGTGGATTACGGTGACGGCTACTTCGGTTCCAGCGACCCCCGCGCCGAGGTGCGCGAGGTCTTCATCGAGGCCAACGCCCTCGCCGCCCGTTTCCGCCAGTGCCGCCGCTTCGTGCTGGCCGAGACCGGCTTTGGCAGCGGGCTCAACCTGCTTCTAGCCCTGGAGACATGGCGGCGCGAGGCACCCCCTGGCGCATTTCTGTCGATGCTCAGCCTGGAGGCGCACCCCCTTTCGCCGGAGGACCTGGCCGCGATTCATGCGCGCCTGGGGCTGGACGGCGTCGACGCACAGCGGTTACGCAGTCAGTACCCGCCCCCCGTGGCCGGGCTCCACCGCATCGAATTTCCCGAGGCGCGCGCGGCCCTGACCCTGGCGCTGGGCGATGCCGCGCCGCTGTTAAGCGGCATCCAGGGGCAGGTGGACGCATGGTTCCTGGACGGGTTCGCCCCGCGCAACAATCCGGCGCTGTGGAACACGGGCGTCTTTCGGCAGGTGGCGCGCCTGTCGGCACCCGGCGCCACCTTCGGCACGTACACCGCGGCCGGGCAGGTTCGCCGTGACCTCGAGGGAGTCGGGTTCGAGGTCCAGCGCGTGCCGGGGCACGGCCGCAAGCGCGAGCGGCTCCAGGGAGTACTTCACACCCGCCCGCAGGACGCGCCGCCGGCACCCGCCATCCCTGAGCGCGTCGCGGTGGTGGGTGCGGGACTTGCCGGCCTTGCCGCGGCACATGCGCTGCGCGCGCGTGGTGTCGCGGTGGATGTATTCGACCCTGCGGGAATAGCGGGAGGCGCCTCCGGCAACCCGGCCGCCGTGCTTTTGCCCAACCTGCATCCGCAGGACCCCGAACTGAATCAGCTCGCACTGGCCGGGATGCGTCGCACCGCGTCCCTCGTCGGCCAGCTCGAGGCCGCCACGGGCCAAGCCATCCGACTCGCGGCGGGCGTTGCCTTTCATGGCATCAGCGCGCACGGGCGCAAGCGCGTACAGCGCCTGCAAAAGGCCGGCCCGGCACGCGCCGGCCTGCTCTTCGACCCCGCGGGGCCGGGCTGCGCCTCGGCCCCGCACCTGTTCTATCCCGACGCCCTCGCGCTCGACATGCGCGCCCTCTGCGAGGCGCTCGCGGCGGAGCTCGCTCCCGTGCAGCGCGAAGCCGTGCAGGGCATCCAGGCCGTCCCGGATGGCCCCCTGCGGCTTGAGGGCGTCTCCGGGGGCGCGGAGTACGATGCGGTCGTGCTGGCCATGGCAGCCGGCGGCGACCGCCCCCTGTGCCCGGAGGAGACGGCGATCGCGACCGTTGACGGCCAGATGACCCGGGTACAGGCCCCGCTACCGGACTGGGGCGGGTTCGTGGCCACCGGACAGGGCTACTGCATCCCGAAAGCCGACGGGCGGGCCTGGATCGGGGCCACCTACCGGCACACGGACGCGCGGGCGGCCGCGACCACCGCCGAGACCATCGCAGAGGACGACCGGGCCAACCTTCGACACCTTGCCTGGGTGCCGGGCCTGGAAGACGCCTCGGCGGTAACGATACTGGAGAGCTGGGCCGGCACCCGGGCCGTGGTGCGGGATCGGCTGCCGCTGGTTGGCGCCAGCCGCATGGACCCCGACGCCCGGGTGCTGCTGAGCCTGGCCCACGGCTCGCGTGGCCTGCTGTACGCACCGCTCGCCGGGGAGTGGCTGGCGGATCATCTGCTGGGGCTGATCGAGCCCCTCGACGTGCATAGCCGGGCCCGCCTCGACCCGATGCGCGCGGCCGTTCAGCCCGCAGGCTCCTCCGCCGAGGCATAACCAACACCGTTGCGACCGGCCGCCTTGACCCGGTACATCGCGTGGTCCGCCGCCATCATCAGATCCGCCAGGCGCTGACCATCGCGCGGATAGAACGCCACGCCGATACTGCAGGACAGGGTCTGTTCCACCGGCTCCAGATGCCCGGGGCGCAGCTCGAACGGCTGCTCAAACGCGCCGCGCAACCGCTCGATCAGGCCAGACGCCTCGTCGGGATGCCGCAGCGGCGCGCTCAGTACGATGAATTCATCACCGCCGAGGCGTACCAGCAAGTCGTCCGGGCGCAGGCTGGCGGCGAGACGCTGGGCCAACTGTCGCAGCAGTTCGTCGCCCACGGCGTGACCGTACTGGTCGTTCACCGGCTTGAACCGGTCGAGGTCGATGAACAGCAGCGCCAGCTGCCCCTCTCGCCGATCGGCCCGTGCCGCCAGACGCGGGAAGGCACGGTCCAGCGCGGCCCGGTTCGCCGTTCCGGTCAGCGGATCCTCCCAGGCCAGCGCTTGCATGCGCTCTTCCAGCTGCTTGCGTTCGGTGACATCCAGCGCATGCCAGACCACGGCGGCCGCCCCCTCGAACGGGGCGTCGATCGGGCGGATGCGAGCCTCGTACCAGCGGGTGTCTTCCATACCCGCGGCACCCTCCTGCGCTCCATGCAACTGGCCCGCGGGCAGACGGTACTGCAGCTCCTGCAGGCGGCCTTCGCTCAGGGCCCGCCGCACGATGCCCTCGAAGCGCCGCGCCACCTCCTCCGGCAGCAATTCGTCCAGGGCATGGCCAATCACACTGCCTTGCAGCCCGGTTCCGCGGCGAGCCTCGCCGAAGGCACGGCGCACCAGCCCATTGTCGTCAATCACCAGGGCATCGCCGGGCATGGCCTCGAACAGTGCATCCTGAAGATCACGTGCCTCGCTCAGCGCGTTGAACAGCATGCGGTTTTCATGCACGTCCACGAAGCTCAGCAGGGCGGCCGGACGGTCCTCCCAGGTGATGGAGACCCAGCGCAGAAGATGGAAGCGCTCCTCTCCGGATGCCGTGCGCACCCGAATCTCGCGACCCTTCGGGTCCTCCGGAGCACCGCAGAACGCAAGCCCGGGCGGCAGTCGGCTACGGTCGTCCGGGTGGATCATGTCCAGCGCCGCCAGTGCCTCGCCGGGCTCCGGTGCCAGGCCAGTCATGCGGGTGAAGGCCGGGTTCGCCCACAGGATGCTGCGGGCACCGATCACCAGCGTCGCATCCTCCAGACGGTTAACCAGGGCCTGATACCGCGACAGCGCATCCCGGCGCTGCTGGATGCCCTGCCCCACCCGGAAGGTGTAGCCCGCCACGGCCAGCAGCCCGACGGTGCCCATCACCCACCAGGCCGCCGGACGTGCGGTGGCCGTGGGACTGGCCACGGGTTCGGCCAGCATCTGCCAGCGCCCGCCGGCAAAGATCACGTCGAGAAGCAGCGGCGCCGTGGCCGGATCAAGGCCATCGGGGTTATAGAAGATGTCGCCACGCTCGCCACTGCCGTCCAGGCCACGCAGCGCCACATGCATGTTTTCCGGCCCGGGCACCAGCCCGGCCTGCTCCAGCAGGGTGTCGAAGTCCAGCGCAATACTGGAGATCGTCCACGGGTTATCCGTCGCAGCGATATCTTCCGCCTCGGTCTGCACCGGCGCGCGGACCAGCAGGCCGCGCCCGCCCTGAGCCAGTGGCCAGGGGCCGGCGACCACCGTCTCCTGCTGGTCGAGTACCCGGTGGTAGGACGCCGCCTGCTGCGGGTGCTCGGCCAGGTTGAGCCCAATGGCCTGCTCGTTGCCACTGCGCGGGTAAACCAGCGCGAGGATCTCGCCACGGGCAAGGGTCAGCGAGCGGATCAGATCCGGCTGCACGCGGTACAGGCGATCCGCCGCCCGGGCAAATTCCTCTTCGCTCAGATCCGGGTGGGCGTAGGCATAGGCGGCAAGCCCTATGGTTCCGTGCACCGAGGCATTAAGGACACTCTCCAGCTGCGAGCGCAGGCTGTTGGCCTCGGTCGCGACGGCCTGTTTGTAGCGGTCGGCAAGCTGCTGTTTCCAGGCCTGATCGATCCCGATAAACAGCAGACCAAACAGCAACCCCGCCACGAGCGCGGCCACCATGGGGCCACTCACGTGCGGATCCGTGGTGCGGGCCTCTCGAACCGGCTGCTGCAGGCTTTCCGTCGTGTCCGTGGACTGGGTCATTCAGGGTCTTGTCGCGGCGAGCAGGCTCCTACTATGCGCCTTTCCCGCGCGTACGGGAACGCAGCGGCAGCCGTGCCTGCCAACCACCAACTCACGCTGGCCGATTCACGCCATGTCTGAGGGCTCGGCAACACGCCGGCGGCTTGCGGCCTGGAACATTCAAGTGGTGGGGACGGCCGGAATCGAACCGGCACGGCCTTGCGGCCAGCGGATTTTAAGTCCGATGCGTCTACCAGTTCCGCCACGCCCCCGGAGCGGCCGCATCATACCGCGCACCCTGGAGCGCCGCACCCGTTGCAGCCAGCCGGGGTCAGGCGCCGGGCGCGCCTGTTCCGTCCGCCGTGACCCCTGCCGCCGCCAGTTCGGCCAGCGGCAACGGTACGTGCAGCGCACCCGCAATGGCACGCAGCAGCTCGACCTCGGCGATCACCGTCTGGCCGCCGTGTGTGATCGTTGCCAGCATCGCAGCGGTAAGCGCCTGCTTGTCCGCCGGACGCAGGTGATCCAGAGTCTCCAGGGCGCGATCCAGCACCTGATTCCATGCGCCCTCTTCACCCACACGCGCGAGGGTCTGGTCGGCGGATGTTTCCGCGTTTTCCACCCCCAGGGCAGTCAGGCCTGCGGCGAGTGCCGCGCGCGCGGCAGCGGCATCGTCCGGGTGCCCGTGTCGCGCCAGAATGGCCAGCACCTCCTGCGCGGATCCTGCATTCCGGGCCAGCGGGGCGCGGCCACCCGGTCGCGCCCGCTCCGGCTGCTCCAGGTCGCGCAGTTGCCGCCGCAGCAGCAGGCCGGTCGCGTACTCGAACGGCGATACACGGCCATCGGCCTGGATCAGCTCGGAGATCAGGCCCTGCAATGCCTCACGTTCCTCGCGCGGGCGGTGGCGCAGCACGGGGAAGCTCATCTCCAGCAGCGGTATGCGCAGGTCCGCCTGCAGTTCCGGTACCGCATTCAGTAGCGTCCGCACCCGCGACTCGCTCTCGCCGCCACGCACCGCGGCCACACGCAAGAGCTGCGCGTCGCGGACGTCCTGTTCCGGGCTGATCAGCAGGTACAGCAGCACCTCGACGCCCCAGGCATCGGAATGCGCGGCCCGTTCCAGGGGCCCTGGCATGGCCGCCACCAGCAGGCCGGCCCCGAGGATCTGCGCCAGCCCCGGGTCGCCGATCTGTTCCATCAGGCGCGAGGGGTCCAGCATCAGGCCGCCCGGCCCTTGCGATGGCTGCTCCCGGGCCTCGACCTCGGCCTGCGCCTCTTTCTCTGCGCGCCGGGCCTGCGCGTCCTCCTGCATGCGCTGGCGCACCGTCTCCAGTTCGTCCTCGCGAAACCCGGGTTCGATGGCCTGAATCCGTCGCACCAGCGGCGGATGAGTGGCAAACATCTGGCCCAGGGCACCCGAGGCGAACAGCATGTGGCCGACCTCCTCGGTGTCGGCCCGCAGCGCGCCCTGGCCGGCCCCGATCTTCTTCAGCGCCCCGGCAATGCCCTCTGGCTGGCGCGTGAACTGCACCGCCGAGGCATCCGCCAGGTATTCGCGCTGGCGCGATACCGAGGCCCGGATCCAGCGCCCGAAGAACAGCCCGATATAGCCCACCACCATCAGTGCCAGGCCCGCGGCGACGATGCCCCCGGCGTTGCGGTTGTTGCGCGACAGGCGCATGGCCAGCAACACGCGCTGACCGATCAGCGCCATCACCAGGATGCCGAACAGCATCCCCATCAGGCGGATATTCAGTCGCATGTCGCCGTTCAGGATGTGCCCGAACTCGTGCGCGACCACGCCCTGGAGTTCGTCGCGGTCCAGCTGCTCCAATGCGCCACGGGTGACAGCAATGGCCGCATCATCCGGCGAATACCCGGCCGCAAAGGCGTTGATACCGGACTCCTGCTCGAGCACGTAGACCTCCGGCACCGGAACGCCGGAGGCGATCGCGATCTCCTCCACCACGTTCACCAGACGCCGCCGCAGCGGATCGCCGGTATCCCCGTCGACCCGAGTCCCGCCCAGTTCCCGCGCCACCGCCCCTCCGCCGTCACGCAGGCCGAGAGTCCGGTAGAGGCTGCCAAGGCCGATCAGGCCCAGGGTCAGCACGCTGGTCCATACCATCACGCCGATGTTGCGCGCGAGGAAATCACGGGTCAGCCAGGGTTCGCCCTGTGCCACCGGCTCCGCCTGGCCAAACAGCACCAGTACGATGGCATTCATCACCAGCACGATGGCAAGCACCGCCAGGCCGAACAGCACCAGCAGCCAGCGGGTCCGTCGCTGCGCACGATCCTGGTGTTCGAAGAAGTTCATCGACCCGCCCGCATCAGGAGAAGTTGACCTGCACCGCCTCGCGCTTGCGCGCGTCCTCGATCTCCAGCAGCTGCGCCGGACGGAATGCAAAGTTGTTGGCGATCAGGCTGTTCGGGAACATCTCGCGCAGGATGTTGTACTGCATGACCGCATCGTTGAACCCCTGGCGCGCGTAGGCCACCCGGTTCTCGGTGCTGGTCAGCTCCTCGGAGAGCTGCATCATGTTCTCGTTGGCCTTGAGCTCGGGATAGTTCTCGGACAGCGCAAACAGCCGCCCAAGCGCACCGGACAGCCCCTGCTCGGAACTGGATAGCTGGCGGATGGCCTCGGCATTGGTCGGGTCGCCGGCGACCTGCTGCAGACTGCCCTTGGCCTGGTTGCGCGCCTCGATCACCGCCTCGAGGGTATCGCGCTCGTGGCTCATGTAGCGTTCCGCCACCTGCACCAGGTTCGGGATCAGGTCATAGCGGCGGGTCAGCTGCACATCGATCTGGGCAAAGGCGTTCTTGTAGCGGTTTCGCGCCGTCACCAGCCGGTTGTACGTCCAAACCGCCCACACCACCAGCAGTACGAGGATTACCAGCACCACCCACTTCGTATCCATCCCGCCACACTCCTTCACCGTTGGAGCCCCGAGTGTACGCCGGATGCACGGGCCCGCCCAACGCCCAAAGACGCCACCAGCGGACTGATTTATCCTGACCCCGCCACTTTCCCGGAAGCCCGCATGAATCTTTCCACCCTTCTCGGCATTCTCGGCAGCCTGCTGGTGTTCGGCAGCGTCATTGTTTTTTCCTCGCAGGACCTGGACGCCTTCCTGAACCTGCCCGGGCTGGGCATCGTGCTCGGCGGCACCATTGCCGCCACCCTGATGAGTTACCCCTTTCACGAGGTGATGCGCGTGTTCCGGGCCGGCGCGAACGCCGTGCGCGAAGAGCGTTACGACGTCACCCAGGACCTCGAAGAGATCGTGCAGGTCTCGCGCTACTGGTTCTCGCAGAACCTCGGCCGTATCCAGGACCGGCTGGACCAGATCCGCAACCCGTTCCTGCGCACCGGCATCCAGCTGGTGATCGACGACACCCCGATGGACGACGTATCCGACCTGCTCAACTGGCGCATGGCCCGTCTGCGCGCCCGCGAACAGGCCGATGCCCAGATGTTCCGCACCATGGCCACCTACGCCCCGGCCTTCGGCATGCTGGGCACCCTGATCGGCCTGATCAACCTGCTGCTGACCACCGAGAGCGAGGACTTCACCGTCATCGCCGTCAACCTGGGTATCGCCCTCATCACCACCTTCTACGGCATCCTGCTGGCCAACCTGGTATTCCGCCCCATCGCCATCAAGCTCGAGCGCCGCACCGAAGAGCGCGTCGTCCTCATGACCATGGTGCTGGAAGGCATCATGCTGATGCGCAAGGGCCGCTCGCCAGGCTACATCCGCGAGACCCTGCGCTCGTTCATGGAAAACCACAGCGACGAGATCCGCCAGGCCGCGCCCAACGGCGACGAGGCCCCGGACACACCCGCCGGCGGCGACAGCCAGACCACCGATCGGCCCTGACCTCATGCCCGGACCCGCCTATTCCTCCTCCGAACGGGCCGCCCTGCAGGCGGAGATGGACGCCCACGCCGCCACACGTCCGGAGCAGGCCTTTCTCGGCTCCTACCCGGGCGAACGCCAGCGCGACGACGAACACGCCTGGATCCTCACCTATCTCGACGTCCTCACGCTGGTGATCGTCGTATTCGTGATCCTGATGACCTTCCTCGACCCGCGCGACGACCGCCCGCTGGCCAGCGCCGCGCAGCCGGTCCAGCTCGCCCACCCGGATCGACAATCCATCCTCGACCCGCTGATCGCCCCCCTGCTGGGAGACCTGGGCGATCTCGAACAGGGGCTGCAGGCACTCCCGGCGGAAGCGGAAACACCCGACTCCGAACCTGCGGGCACGGCCACCGCCCGCCTGCGCGAACAGACCCCGGAAGGCGTCGAGGTCGTCGAACACCCCGGCCGCACCGAACTGCGCATCCAGGACGAGATCCTGTTCGCCAGCGGCCAGGCCGACCTGCAACCGGCAGGCCAGGCCCTCCTCGCCCAGCTCGAACCCATGCTGGATGCTCACCACGGCGTCATCACCGTGGAAGGCCATACCGACAACATCCCCATCGCAACGGAGCGCTTCCCCTCCAACTGGGAACTCTCCTCCGCCCGCGCCAGCGGCGTCGTCCGCTACCTGCTCGACCAGGGCCTGGACGCCCCGCGCCTGCGCGCCGTCGGCCGCGCCGACACCCAACCCGTCGCCAGCAACGACACCCCCAACGGCCGCGCCGAAAACCGCCGTGTCGCCCTCATCCTCGAAGCGCCCGTCACCGACCTGCCCTGAACGTTACCGAGCCGAAAACACCTCCCCGGCCTTTGGCGAGAAACCCACCGCGCGCTTATACTCGCGTCGCATTCGTCTCCGTAGCTCAGCTGGATAGAGCAGCCCCCTCCTAAGGGGCAGGTCGCAGGTTCGAATCCTGCCGGGGACACCACCTCTCCCTTGAGTCCCCGCCACTTACAAGACATCACCCATCCGACCAGTCCGCGTCAATCCAGGCCAATCGTCCACTTCGGTGTGGCAAGAAGGTGGCCAGCGGCTGGATCTGCCGCTCAACTCCCCCACCATGGCGCGAGCACCCCGCCCCCCACTACGCGCACCACCACCAGCCCCCCCGGTGGGAGCCTGCTCGCAGGCGAAGCCCCTGCCAAAGTCAAAGCCAGCCAAACCCTTCGCCGCCAAGGCGGCTCCTACACGAGCAGAAGCCCATCACCCCATTCTGCAGCCGCACCCGGCCACCACCCCGCACTCCGCGCACAGCTACCTCACCCCTGTCGCATCACCACCACCTCGTCCCCCGCCCCGGCATCACCACCTCGCCACCGTCGCCCCCGCGCGCCTTCAGTCATCCCGGCCGCACAAGCCCCTTCGGTCACCCCGGCCGCAGCGCACCTCTTCAGTCATCCCGGCCGCCGCACGCATCTTCAGTCATCCCGGCCGCAGCGAAGCGGAGAGCCGGGATCTCCCACGCACGAACCCACCGGGCCCCATCCTGATAACGGGCCATCCCGGAAACAGCTCGCCACAGCAATCCAAAGCTCGCGCTGACCGCCGCACCCCACAGGACAACCGCCAACAGAAGCGGTAAGGTCGGACCCAGCACTCAAAAGGACCTTTGTCACATGGATGGACTCGCGGCCCGCCCGGCCCATGCCGAAGAATCCGGCCCCGCCCCCATCGCCGCGCCGGAACAGGTCGAGGCCTTCCTCGACCGCTGGCGCGACACCGGCGGCAGCGAGCGCGCCAACTACCAGCTCTTCCTCACCGAGCTGTGCGCGCTGCTGGGCCTTCCCCAGCCCGACCCGGCCAGCGACGACACCCGCGACAACGCCTACGTATTCGAACGCCGCGTCACCATCCGCAACCCGGACGGCAGCGAGAACCGCGGCTACATCGACCTCTACCGCCGCGGCTGCTTCGTGCTGGAGGCCAAGCAGACCGGCAAGGGCCTGCACACCCAGGGCTGGGACAAGGCCATGCTCGCCGCGCAGAACCAGGCCGACCAGTACGTGCGCGCCCTGCCGGAAGACGAAGGCCGCCCGCCTTTCATCGTCGTCACCGATGTCGGCCGCAGCCTCGAGCTCTACGCCGAGTTCTCCCGCTCCGGCGGCACCTACGTCCCGTACCCGGACCCCAGCCGCCACCGCATCCGCCTGGAAGACCTGCGCGACCCCGAGATCCAGCAGCGCCTGCACCACCTGTGGCTGGCGCCGGACCAGCTCGACGCCAGCAAGCACGCCGCCCGCGTCACCCGCGAGGTCAGCGCGCGCCTGGCCGAACTCGCCAAATCCCTCGAACAGCACGGTTACGATGTCGAGCGCGTGGCCCACTTCCTCAAGCGCTGCCTGTTCACCATGTTCAGCGAGGACGTCGAACTCCTTCCCAAGGGCAGCTTCACCGCCCTGCTGGAGCGCCTGCAGCAAAACCCCGAACACTTCCCCGACGCCATGCGCTCGCTGTGGGAGACGATGAACACCGGCGGCTACGAAGGCCAGCTGATGCACAAGCTGCAGCGCTTCAACGGCGGCCTGTTCCAGAACATCGACCCCATCCCGCTCAACGCCGACCAGATCAGCCTGCTCATCCAGGCCGGCAAGGCCGACTGGCGCTTCGTCGAACCCGCCATCTTCGGCACCCTGCTGGAACGCGCACTGGACCCGCGCGAACGCCACAAGCTCGGCGCCCACTACACCCCGCGCGCCTACGTGGAACGCCTGGTCATGCCCACGCTCATCGAGCCCCTGCGCGCCGAATGGAACACCGTGCAGGTCGCCGCCGAGGCCTGGCTGCAGCAGAACAAGCCCGACAAGGCCCTGGACGAACTGCACCGCTTCCATCAACGCCTGCGCGAAGTGCGCGTGCTCGACCCCGCCTGCGGCTCCGGCAACTTCCTCTACGTGGCGCTGGAACACCTCAAGCGCCTCGAAGGCGAAGTGCTCAACCTCATCCGCGACCTGAGCGCCGGCCAGGCCACCTTCGACACCGAAGGCCTCACCGTCGACCCGCACCAGTTCCTCGGGCTCGAGATCAACCCGCGCGCCGCCGCCATCGCCGAAATCGTACTGTGGATCGGCTACCTGCAATGGCACTACCGCCTGCACGGCCGCCTCAGCCTGCCCGAACCCATCCTGCGCGACTTCCACAACATCGAATGCCGCGACGCGCTGATCGACTTTGATGCCCGCGAACCCATGACCGACGACCACGGCCAGCCCGTGACCATCTGGGACGGCATCAGCTACAAGAAAAGCCCCATCACCGGCGAACTCATCCCCGACGAGACCGCCCGCACCCCCGTCTACCACTACAGCAACCCGCGCCGCACCGAATGGCCCGAAGCCGACTACATCGTCGGCAACCCGCCGTTTATCGGCGCCGCCACCATGCGCCGCGCACTGGGCGACGGCTACGTGGACGCCGTGCGCAAGGTCTTCAAGGGCATCGTCCCGGACTCCGCCGACTTCGTCATGTACTGGTGGCACATCGCCGCCGAGAAAGTCCGCAAGGGCGAGGCGCGACGCTTCGGGTTCATCACCACCAACAGCCTGCGCCAGACCTTCAACCGCCGCGTGCTCGAACCCCACCTGAACGACAGCAAGAAGCCCCTCTCACTCGCCTTCGCCATCCCCGACCACCCCTGGGTGGACAGCGCCGATGGCGCCGCCGTGCGCATTGCCATGACCGTAGGCGTACCCGGAGAGAAGTCTGGTGTCCTTAAAACGTCAACGAACGAACGCAATGCGGGAAAAGATTCGATAACAGTCAAGCTACGAAAAAAATCCGGAAAGATATACCCTGACCTGACCGTTGGTGCCGACGTATCTAACGTAGAGCGGCTTTATTCAAATAGCGGCTTAAGCAATCGCGGGATTGTTTTGATGGGCGACGGATTCGTTCTCGAACCCGAACAGGCTCGGCGCTTCCATGAGACTTCGCCTGAATACGAAACCATAGTGAAGCCGCTCATCAATGGTCGAGATGTCATGTCAAAGCCCCGCGGGGTTTTTGTTATTGACTTCTATGGCATAGATTTACACCAAGCGAAACTCATGTACCCAGACGCCTACCAGTGGGTGCGAACAAGAGTGAAGCCACACAGAGATCAAGATACCCGCAAAACCCGTCGAGAGAGGTGGTGGCTCTTTGCCGAAAATCAGCCACGAATGAGGGGAGGGATCGACGCCCTTGAGAGGTTTATCGTTACCGCGATGACTGCCAAGCACCGCCTATTCTTGACCGTGTCTAAGCCTACGCTCCCGGATCAAGGGCTAATAGTTATTTCGCTGGAACGGGAAGACCATATAGGGCTGCTCAGTAGCCGACTTCATGTCCTTTGGGCCCTTTCAACGGGCGGGCGCCTGGGGATGGGTAACGATCCCCGTTATAACAATTCCCGCTGCTTCGAGACCTTCCCCTTCCCGGAACTCGACGACCAGCAGGCCGCCACCATCGGGGACCTCGCGGAACGCATCGATGCCCACCGCAAGACGCGCCAGACCGAACACCCGGACCTCACCCTCACCGGCATGTACAACGTGCTGGAAAAACTGCGCGCCGAAGAACCGCTGACCGCCAAGGAACGCACCATCCACGAACAGGGCCTCGTCTCCCTGCTGCGGGAACTGCACGACGACCTCGACCACGCCGTCTTCGACGCCTACGGCTGGAACGACCTCGCCGACCGCCTCGTCGGTCGCCCCGGCGCCACCACCCCGCTGCCGGACAAGCCCGCCGACCAGGCCGAAGCCGAAGAAGAACTCCTCAGCCGCCTCGTCGCGCTCAACGCCGAACGCGCCGCAGAAGAAGCCCAGGGCCACATCCGCTGGCTGCGCCCCGACTACCAGGCCCCCGAAGCCACCCAGACTACCGCCACGCTGGAAGCCAAACCCGAGGCCGCCGCCGAGACCCCGACCGAACCAGCCAAAAAGCCCACCTGGCCCAAATCTATGCCCGACCAGGTCGAAGCCGTCCGCCGCCTCCTCGCCATCGGCCCCCAAACCCCCGAAGCCCTGGCCAGCCACTTCAAGCGCAAACCCACGAAATCCATCACCCAGGTCCTCGCCGCCCTCCAAATCCTCGGCCAGGCCACCACCGACAACGACCACTGGCGCCTGACATGAACGGATCGATAATCTCCGCCGTAATTGCCATTATTTCTATGGTCATCGGCTATTTTCTGCAAGTGGCATCCTATTGGGCTAAGGACTTTATTGATTCAAGAAAAATAAGAAAGTTAACCGTTGACGATCTACTTTACCCGCTTGTTAGGGTATCTGACGAGCTTGTGGGTCGGACATATCATCATGCTAAAGACGACTTCAAACGCGACGACGGGCGCCCGGAGACCGTCGATGCAGTCAGCAATCCAGATCAGCTATATGATGTCTATCTCTGGGCGCGTTTCTGGGCTCACACGAGCGCCATACGAAAAAACATCCTGTCTTACAAGCTGAGCCAGACACCGGAAGGGAAGAGCCTGTTGCGGTTCTTGGACTGTCTTGAGGCTATCAAGGTATCGATCGTACCCCGATCTTATCAACGTCTCGTAGGGGATGCTTTTTCGGACGAACTTGGTGTAAAAGAGGGTGTATCCTATTACCGGTTTACCAAAATGGTTCAAAAAGACCCATTTTTTGCCGAAACCTTAAACGGCGTGAACATGCTTTTTGTTAGAGCGTTCGAGGATAAAGAATTCAGGCACGAATTCGTTAAATATACAATCGTGATTCACGCCATGGTCGAATACCTGGATGAGGAAAAGTCGGTGTCATCTACGCGTGGCGCGCTAGCTAATAAGCTCGACCATAAGCATCGAAACGATCTCAAATATCGCATTCTCCGAAAATATACGCCCTTGAGCGGCACGCAAATCTCAAAGTACACTTGACCAAAGGTCGAAGAAACGGGGAATTAGGAAAAAACGGAGGAGAAGTCGGGAGAAAAATTTGCCCGCACACTACCTCAGCTTGGAGCCAAAGATCATCGTGATTGGGCAAATCTGCAATTTCAGGTTACCGCTATTTCGCCGCCTTGTCAACAGCAGGACAATTGACGGGGGCTGACCACGGCAACCATCTGCCAACTCACACCTGCGATTCACACCCGGACCCGAAGACGAGAGCTAATGGCTATACCCGATTTCCAGACTTTGTACCGTCCGTTGCTCGAATACGCCGCGGGAGCTGACGAACGCCGGCTGCGGGATGCGCATGACGCGCTTGCCAGTACGTTCGATCTGACCGACGAAGAGCGGGAGCAGTTGTTACCCAGTACGGCGAAGATCACGGGGTCGGACCACGGTAACCATCTGTATTGAAAACGATTAACGTCCCCCAAAAGCTTGTTCAACGCCTTAAAGCGGCCATTTCGACGTTGAAATCGGCCACTGGGGGAACCTGGCGGGAATCGTGTAGGGCGGCGACAGAGAGGCTGTACGACTCAACTCAGGAGATTCGATGATTCTTAAGGAGAAGGACGGCCCGAGCGGTCAGGATGAACGCTCAAAGGCCGGGCACCAGCAGGAACAGGATGTGGCGTTCTACCTGCGACGCGAATTTGGCGACGATGAGACCGTACGGATCATCAACGACCTGCGCATCGAGCATAACGGGGAGCGCGCGCAGATCGATCACTTGGTGGTGCACCCCTATGGGCTGGTCATCATCGAGTCAAAGAGCATCTACGGCGAGGTGAAGGTGAACGGCCATGGGGAGTGGTCCCGTAGCTACCGCGGCGACTGGTACGGCATGCCCTCCCCTGTGCGGCAGGCGGAGCTGCAAGAGGCCTTGGTCAAGGATCTCCTTCGCCAGAACGTGGAGAAGTTCCTGGGCCGACTGCTGGGCCTCCAGACCCAGATTGGCGGACGTGACTGGAGGACGCTCTGCGCCGTATCCAGCAGCGCGATCCTGCATCGCGATGAGATGCCCCGTGCGATTGCGAACCGCGTGGTGAAGAGCGAGTTCGTCGCGGACAAGGTGCGCGAGCTAGTCGGCTCACGAGCCAAGGGGCTGGTCACGGCCCGGCCGAGATTCAGCCAAAAGGAAATCGAAGGCATCGGCGACTTCCTGCTCCAGAGCCACCTCGGGCCAAGCGCGAATACTTCGGCCGTGGCCGAGCCGGCCCCGCGTGTCCAGGAGCCGCCCGTTTCCGCCAAGCCCGAGCCAGCACAAAACTCGCAGCGACCGTCGACGCCGGAACCGCAGCCCACCCAAGCCGCACCCTCACCGGCTACGAGCCCGAGTCAGGCCTCCACTCTCGCCTGCAAGAAATGCGGCGAACAAGACAAGCTGACCGGCATGTACGGCAAATACGGCTACTACGTGCGCTGCGACTCCTGCGGCACGAACACCTCAATGAAGGTCCCCTGCCCGGCCTGCCAGTCGCGCAAGGTCCGAGTGACCAAATCCGGCCCGACCTACACCAGCGCCTGCCAGGACTGCGCCCACGAGTGGGTGGTGTTTGAGCAGCCAGCCACCCCCGGCAACTAGACACGGAAACCGCACGGCATCGGCCAAGCCTGCCCCGGCAGGAACCGACATACAGCTTCCGTTAAAGGATACGACCACAATTCGCCATGAGCACCGACGAAACAGCACTCCAGAGACTGGAGCATATTGGCTTTCGACCCGCAGGGAACTGGGCGCTTGAAGACGGCAATGCCCGATGCACGCTCACAGATTGCGCCTTTGAAAGAAATATCCTGTATGCGCTAGTAGTGGACGGTGAAGTGATGTACGTCGGAAAGACCGTCCGCACCTTGAAGTCCCGGCTCTACGGCTACCAGAACCCTGGGCCAACTCAGTCAACAAACATCAAGGGCAACAAATTGATCATTGAGGCGCTACGTGCTGGAAGGGCCGTCACCGTATACGCCCTCCCGGACAATGGGTTACTTCATTACGGCGGGTTTCACGTGAACTTGGCCGCCGGCCTCGAAGACAGCCTGGTCTCCACGTTGAAACCAGCATGGAACAAGACAGGTGCATGAGCTTCAGCCGCAGACGCGGGCTGGTGGGAGACTTGGCTAATGGGCCAATGCTCCGCATGGAAACGTTAAACAAGGTGCACGATGGCTAAAACGAATATGTGGATGGTGCGTGCGGGCCAGGGAGGGCGGCAGGCCGATGAGTTTCGTGAGAAGGGCCATGTCGGCATCGGCTGGGAAGAGATAGGTGATCTGTCCGCCTTCGCGGACAAGGCATCGCTGGTACAAGAGTACCGCTCACGCTTTCCGGACTGGCCCGACGGCCGACGCCTGAGCGCGGCGAGCCAGCTGATCCGTTTTCGGGACGAGATGGCCGCAGGAGACCGGGTACTGACGTACGACTCCAGTCGCCGTATCTATCACGTTGGCACGATCACAGGGGAATATCAGCACGACACGGCAGTGCTGCCGCCCTGCGAAAACGTGCGCGCCGTGGAGTGGCAGGCGGAGCTGGATCGGGACCGTCTGTCGCTCGCTGCGCGGAATTCACTCGGGTCTACCCTCACGCTGTTCCGGCTCTCGGATGCGGTCAGGCAGGAGATCGAGGCCCTGGTGACCGGGCAAGCGACCGCACCGGTTCCCGTAGATGAGCAGGATGACGGCGAGGACGAGGAAGCCCTGCTGAAACGCTACCGTGAAGAGGCGGTGGAGATCATCAAGGATCGAGTGAGCCGTCTGGATGCCTGGGAAATGCAGAGCCTGGTGGCCGGCCTGCCATGACGGGGTCGGACCACGGTAACGCATTGTAGAAAATGGACTTTCGGGCGCTCAAAGGCGATTTGTGAGCCTTAGACCAGGGATTTTGCCCCCGAAATGGGGCCTTCACGCACTCCGGACAATCCCAGCGGCCTCGGCGTCCAGCCTTGGCTTTTGCCTGTGCGCGCCCGAGCGGAGGGATAGGTCGCCTCGATTCACAACGTGTCGTAATGGCCGCCGATCGCGAAGATATAGATGGCTTGATCGTCGAAGCGGTAGATCAGGCGATCCCGGGCGGAAAGACGGCGGGACCAGAAGCCCGAGAGGGAATGACGCAGGGGCTCTGGCTTGCCAGTACCTGTGGCCGGATCGTTTCGGAGCATTTCCTTTAGGATGCGGCGTAGGGCGCGATGCAGCTTTGGGTCGCGCTCTCGGAGCGTTTCGTAAGCGGCCCAGGTATTACCCTCGAATACCAGTGATCTCATCCATCTCCCCTTCCGTGGGACGGTAGCCTTCTCCCTTCCGATGGGTGGCAGCCGAGTCGGCGATCTGCTGCATCAAGCTGGAGTTCTGGAGGACATAGAGCGTTTCCTGCTCACGTTCCCAGTCGTCCGCGCTCATCACCACGAAGGCCTCACCCGCGCGCCGTGTGACCTTGAGCGGGGTGTGCGTGGAAACTGCTTCCTCCACGAATGCCTTCAGGTTCTCACGAAACCGGTTGACGCTAACTGTTTCCATGGTTGCCCCCAACCGTACGGTAACTCCGTACGAATATAAACCGATTGTTGGGGTGGTTCAATCGCCAGACATGGCTGGAAGCGCGGGAAACGGGGACAGATTTGTTTTTCCGCGGCAAAACCGTCATCCCGGCCGGAACGAAGCGGAGAATCGAGATCGCTGACGCTAACGCCTGCCCCGCCGCCCGAGATCCCGGATAACCGCTTTGCGGTTTCCGGGATGGCGTTCAAACGCCACGAACCGTGAGCGGAGGTCTGGTGGCGCCTAAGGCGCTTCATAACGGGGTCGGACCACAGTAACCTACTGAATTGAAGGGGATTCGCGTTCCTATAAGGCTTGTACAAAGCCTTAAACCATCCATTTTTGCGTGGAAACGGCCGCTGTGGCTCCCTGGAGGGGGTCGCGCAAGGCGACGATAGCGACCCAAAGAAGGTGGACACCCATGTTCTTCGTTGCAGGATGCCATGGCGTGTTGGCAGGAGTCGTCTATTGATTCGGCCCCGGTCAACGTCTACGCTCGACCTTGCTGGCCCGCGCGAGACTCGGAAGTCCCGGACGGGCAATCACAGCAACAACATCTTGACAGGTTAATCCAAGGAAAGGAGACCGGCATGGACGACAGTTTTGACCCGCGCAAGCAGGAAGCTTTCCAGAAGCGTTACCAGGACTTCATAGGCCAATCCATTATCGACGGACTCTTGCGTCCGGAGGTCCTCCCCGGGATTGGCGACCTCCTGCAGAACCATGGCCAGGGTGGCAACTACCGCCAAAGCGGCGGTGGCAGCTATAGCCAGAGCGGTGGCGGGGATTACTCGCAGTCCGGCGGGGGAGACTACACCCAGTCGTCGGAACTGCCTCGCTAGCCTCTCAGCCCCGTCAGTTTCCGCTGGCGGGGCGGTTCACATTCCTAACCATCCACGCACGGACACTGCCGTGCCTGCAGGTCACGCATGCAGGCTTGCGGTGGATTGCCCGTTGCGGCGTGTATGGCGTTTGCCACAGGAGGAAGCCCCACATGCAGGAAGCCTGGGTGCAATCCGAGACGACCGAAAGACGCTTCGCGGGAACCACGCTCCAGGTGGTTTTCAAACTCGTGGAGCGCTGCAACATCAACTGCTCCTACTGTTACTACTTCAACATGGGCGACAAGACCCCCTTCGACCGCCCGGTGAAGGCCACACTCGAGACTGTGGAGGCCATGGCGGACTGGATCACCCAGGGTTGCCAGGAACTTGGCTTCCGCCGCGTGCTAATCGCCTTTCATGGTGGCGAACCGATGCTGGTCAAGCCGCGAGAGTTCGAACAAATCTGCGAAACCTTCCGTCAGCGGATTGAACCGCAAGTGCCGATGGGACTCACGATCCAGACCAATGGGACCGTGCTCACCGATGAATGGTTGGCTTTGTTCCACGAATACGGGGTTCACGTGGGCCTGAGCATCGACGGCGACCACACCGCCAACGACCGTTTCCGGCTCGATCATCAGGGCCGCTCCACCTTTCTACAGGTGGAGAACAATCTCAAACGGTTTCTCGCATGGGCCGATGCGGGCAACGGACGCGGGGTGTCAACCATCTCGGTGATGGATCACCGCAACGACTACGCCGAGGTCTACCACTACCTGCGCTCCCTGGGGGTGCGGCAAATGAGCTTCCTTTTGCCTGACCGGAACCGGGATGATGGCTTCAGCGAGCCAGACGAAAGCAGCGAACGCTACGGTGAGCGCCTGGCGGAGCTGTTCCAGGCCTGGCTGGAAGAGGACGACAAGAGCATCTTCGTCCGCCAGATCAGCGAGGTCCTTCAACACCTGCAGGTCCGCGAGGACAACGACGTAGAGGGAGACCCCAGCGCGGGGGGCCGACGGGAAGGCTTCCAGGTCGTGGTGATGCACAGCGACGGCAGCGTTTCGGTGAACGATTCCTTTCTCCCGGCGCTGGACTGGTATTCCCGCACGCCCCGCTACTCCATCCACCAGCACAGCCTGCGGGAGTTCCTGGATGACCCCATTTTCGAGGACATCGAGCGCATCCAGGCTAGCGCAGCTGACGAATGTCTATCCTGTGAGTGGCGCGGCATCTGCAGGGGTGGCGACATCGAGAACCGGTACTCTGCGAAAAATGGCTTCGACAATCCCTCGATCTACTGCAAGGGCTACCACCGTTACTATGGCCACATCCGCGACACGCTGGTCCATAACGGCTATCCGGACGAGTTGATGAAAGCGAAAATCGCACGCTCCCAGAAGGAATTCCCAAACCGACACAGTCCACCCAGCGCAAGGAGTCGCGGGGCCGGACCGGGTCGGTCATAACGGGGTCAGAACACGCTAACTATCTCCACCCTAACACGGGGGTCAGACCTTGCCTTTTGCCCCCCCCCGCATCAAGGGAGAGGCGAAAGGCAAGGTCTGACCCCATGGGTGAACACGGTCCTAAAAACCGCCCCGTGCGCCATCCGACTGATTTAACCACGCTTTCTTACGCCAGGCACCCGGTTCAATATCCAATTAAACACGCGCGCACGTTCATCCAATATCCGTGCGCGCCTTCCAATCCCTGTTAGCCAAAAGGAGATTCCTGGTGATTTATCTAGAAAGGGAGGCATCTGAACTTTATTTTGAACTATCCCGATTTTACTTTCATGCTGAGAAACTCAGTTGGACCCATTACCTTGACAGAATGCTGGCACTGAAAAACATGTGTGAGCCAGACGATCCAGTCTCTGAACAAGCGAAAAGAATCCTTCTTGTGGAAGAGTGGAATAGCGAAGAGGGTTGGTCTCTCGAAAACGATGAGCGTGACGACGATTCACCTCCATCACACGTGAACAAATCAAGCGAAGATGAAGCTCATCCGGGCTTGAGAAGAGACAAAAAAGGTTACTTTCAGTTTATCTCGAGAAAGAAGGGTTTAAATGATTGGGTCTTTCATCAGTTTGACCGCGATTTTCATCCATCTATACCACATGGTCACTTCAAGGGTAAAAATCAGCCTAAATTAGACTCCTATTTGGGTTGGGTGTATCAGGGATCTAAACAAATAAAAAGACTTAAAAGAGACCTAATAGTTGATTTGTGGAATGATGAAGAATTTCGAACTTTTGCTCATATTGCAATTGAGTGGTATATGTACGAATTTCCAAGTTATAACTGGAGGGTAAGCAACCCGCTCATGTTGCCGAGGCGCAGGTAATGGCTAACAATCGCATGTTGTCGGGCTGGTTTTCCGCTGCAGAAACTCGGGGGTCTACCTTTGGATTTCAGACCTTGCTTTTTGCCCTCGGATCACCGTGGGAAACTGGGACAGATTTATTTTTCCGCGGCCAAAACGTCATCCCAGCCGGAGCGAGGCGGAGAATCGAGATCGCTGACGCTAACGCCTACCCCGCCGGCCGAGATCCCGGATAACCGCTTTGCGGTTTCCGGGATGGCGCTCGCCACGAACCGTGAGCGGAGGTCTGGTGGCGGCCTAGTTCCTGTTCGACGCTCCACCAGGGAGGTGCAGCAGGCGTTCGCTTCGCGAGACCCGGACAACCCTCACCCGATCGGGATCACGCCGGTACACGATGCGGAACGGTGGATGGACGAGCTCGCGCAGGAATGGCTGGTCAAATTCGGGAACTACCCTGCCGATGTCGGGGTGGTCGTTCAGGGCCTGGACTCGTTGGAAAATCTCTTGCACCAGCCTCTGTCCGACCTCCGGCACACCTTGTTCCGAGTACCACTCCTGCATCTGCTTGAGATCGCGCATGGCGGATTCGGCAAACGTGATCGTATGCCGGGCATACTGCTAGGGAAACACTGATTAATGTAAACGCTCGCGCTCGAGTCGCTTTTGCGTGCGAACAAGGCGCGGTGACCGCCGTGCAGTCATTCTGCACAAGGGAGCCGCAACGCCGTTCCCGCGCAAAAGCGGCCGAGCCCCTGCATTGAATGGTTGGTGGGGTTGGTACCCCATGTTCCCCGATCCTGCGTTGCGGCCCTTGCCGGTAGAACCACTACCGGCTGCGCACCGCGCCTTGTCTCGGAAAACCTGGGGTACCAACGCGAGTGTGTACATTGATCAGTGTTTCCCTATTTGAGACCGAGCTGCGCCCTGGCCTCGTCCAGCGAGACTTCCCGACCGCCCTCCAGGTCCGCCAGACCCGCCACGACGGCCCGCATGAATTCCCGCTCTTCCTCGGCCTTTTCGAAATCCGCGACCGACTGAACCACGGCAACACCCCTGCCCCGGCTAGTCAGCAGTACGGGCCGGTGAACCTCGGCCACGTGTTTCATAACCCGTCCGGGATTCGTCTTCAGGTCGGTCAGGGGGACTAGGTCTTCGGAAAATTTGATCATCACAATCCGCTCCATCATAAACCGCCGTTAGGGCGGACTATAGCACCTGTTAAAAGGGCTATTGAGAGCACCCTAGGGAGGAAGGGAGCACCCATCTTCTTCGAAGTGCCACACCGTTATCCCGGCCGGAGCGAAGCGCAGAGCCGTGACCTCTGGCGTCCGCTCCTGCCCCGGCGCCCGAGATCCCGGATAACCGCTGCGCGGTTTCCGGGATGACCATGCGTTGCATCGGGGGCATGCCCTGCATCGGTACGGGCATTGCGCCAGGGGGAAGAGCTGGATTCATTCGGCTACGAGCCTCTTTACCTTGAGGTCTTTCCGATGCTGCTCCGCATGCCAGAGCTCATATTGAGACTGCTGGTTCAGCCAGCTTTCCGCCGAGGTGTCGAACGCGATGGAAAGGCGGATGGCCATTTCAGGGCTGATCCCAGCTTTGCCGTTAAGTACGGCGCTCAGGGTTTTTCGGCTTACGCCCAGGGCTTCTGCCGCTTCGGTCACGGACAGCCCAAGGGGCTCAAGGCAAAGCTCGCGCAATACTTCACCTGGATGGGGGGGGTTGTGCATCAACATCGGCGCCACCTCAGTGGTAATCCTCGTAATCGACGATTTCGGCATCTCCATCCTTGAAGCGGAACGTCACTCTCCAGTTGCCACTGACAGAGACGGACCAGATTCCGGCACGCGCGCCCGTGAATTCGTGTAGCCGCAGGCCGGGCAGGTCCATATCTGCGGGCTGTGATGCTGCATGGAGTCGGCCCAGAATGAGTCGAAGCCTTTTTGCGTGCACCGCCTGAATCCCCGCAGCACTACCGGAGTAGAAAAACTTCGCCAATCCCTTGTGCTTGAAGCTTCGAATCATTCAGCTAATGTAACGCGTAACGTAACAGGTAACAATTACGCCTGAAAGAACACAGGCCATGAATCAAGAGAAAGAGGACACCCAGCTTCTCCCTGGCGGCAAACGGTCATCCCGGCCGGAGCGAAGCGGAGAGCCGGGATCTCCGGCGTCCGCTCCTGCCCCGGCGCTCGAGATCCCGGATAACCGCTGCGCGGTTTCCGGGATGACCTTCCAGGCTGGGCGAAAGGGCAATTCCTGGAACGATCCGAACGGTTGCTGCGGTTGCTGGCGGTGACGGAATACACGTACGGTTTACTGGACGTACGTGAAGGCGTACTCTTGGTCGAAGACCACACACTTGCGAGGTACGCCATGACGGGAATTACGGCTACAGAGGCGCGCAGCAACCTCTACCGACTGATCGACGAAACGGCGGAATCCCATGAGCCGATTGTGATCACCGGCAAACGGAACAACGCAGTCCTGCTATCCGAGTCGGACTGGTCGGCCATTCAGGAGACCCTGTACCTGCTATCGGTGCCAGGCATGCGGGAGTCGATCCGCGAGGGAATGGAGACCCCGGCGGATGAATGCCACGAGGAGCTGGATTGGTGACATGGAAGTTGGTCTACACCCGACAGGCTCAGAAGGATGCGAAGAAGCTGGCGGCCAGCGGCCTGAAGCCGAAGGCACAGGAACTGCTGACGCTGATCGCCGAAGACCCGTATCGAAAACTTCCACCTCTCGAGAGGCTGGTGGGTGATCTCTCCGGCGCGTACTCGCGGCGCATCAATATTCAGCGCCGGCTTGTGTACCAGGTGCTTGAAGACGAGAGAGTGGTCAAGGTGATTCGTTTATGGAGCCACTACGAGTAACCCGGCTACACGATCCCGGATAACCGCTACGCGGTTTCCGGTATGAGAGGTGTGGCGTTGGGGGCCGTGCGCAGTGCTGGCGCCGCGCACGTATCGGCCGTAAGGTAGGCGGATGGATCTGCTGACGACCGAACAGTCCAGCCGCATGATCGACGTCCTCGCCCCCCTGATCGGGATTCAGGGCGAGGTGGACGGCTGCATGGTGGAGCTGGTCGAGGTCCTGGACGAGGGCCCGCGCGGGCTCCCCGGCGTGGCATTGATGGAGATGGGTTCGGACCGTGCGATCCAGGCGAACCAGTATGGCAATCCGCTGTGCCGGCATTCCCGCATCCGCACCCTGGCCATCCTCTCGGAGATCGAGCGCGACCTGCATCCGGTATTGCGCCACCTGCTGCCGGACGACGTGGTGGACGAGCTGCGCAGCCTGCTCAGCCGCTGACACCGGCGGGTCGTTTTCAGTTCGCGGCCGATTGCCGCGCGTTCGTACAGGCCTCCACGCCCTCGATCATCGGTTCCAGGTGCGGCCAGATCGCGTCCAGCAGACGCGGCTGGGCGCGTTCGCTGGGATGAATCCCATCGTCCATCAGCATGCCGTCCTCCAGCACGAAGTCATCCAGGAATCCGGGTTCGAAGACCAGGCCGCGCGCCTGCGCGAGGTCGGCATACACACCCTCGAAGCGTTCGGTATAGCGGCGCCCGTAGTTGGGTGGTATGCGCACGCCCAGCAGCAGCGGCTCGGCCCCCGCCTCGCGGATCGCATCGACCATGGCCTCCAGGTTTTCGCGCATGGCCTGCGGTGGCAGCCCGCGCAGGCCGTCGTTGCCACCCAGCGCCAGGATCACCAGAATCGGCTCCTCCCGCTCCAGCACCTGCGGGAGACGGCTGAGCCCGCCGGCCGTGGTCTCGCCGCTGATCGATACGTTCACCACCTCCCAATGGGCGTCGCGATCTTCCAGCCGCGCCTCCAGCAAGGCCGGCCAGCCGGAGGCATCGGGCATGCCGTAGGCGGCGCTGAGGGAGTCGCCGTACACCAGGATGCGCAGTGGCGATTGCGCCGGATTTTCTCCCGCCGGGGAATTTGCGAGCGCGCAGGGACTCCATAGCAACGCAATCAAGCCGATTACGACCAACGGAACACGGAACATGGATACAACCTCGTCGTATGTACTGCAGGCCCGCGACCTCGAGCAGCGAATCAATGGACCCAGCGGCCGGCTGGATATCCTGCGCGGCATCTCGCTTGCGGTCCAGGCCGGCGAGACGGTCGCGATCCTTGGCGCTTCCGGATCGGGAAAATCCACCCTGCTCGGCCTCCTGGCAGGTCTGGACGCCCCAAGTGCCGGAGAAGTTCGATTGCTCGGGCAGGCCATCAGCCAGCTGGACGAGGACGGCCGCGCGGCCCTGCGCGCCGGGCGCGTCGGGTTTGTGTTTCAGTCCTTCCAGCTGTTGCCGGCGCTGACGGCGCTTGAAAACACGCTGCTGCCGCTGGAGCTCAACCCGGCCCACGCCGAGACCAGTCAGGCGGAGCTGAACCGGCGCGCGAACCAGGCCCTGGAACGGGTCGGCCTTGGGCCGCGCGCGGCCCACTACCCGCACCAGCTCTCGGGCGGCGAACAGCAGCGCGTGGCCATCGCGCGCGCCATTGTGGACCACCCCGCCATCCTGTTCGCGGACGAGCCCACCGGCAACCTGGATGGCCGCACCGGCCATCGCATTATTGAGCTGCTGTTCGGGCTGGCGCGCGATCCCGGCGAGCATGCCCCGGCGACGGCCCTGGTGCTGGTGACCCACGACCCCGAGCTGGCCGCGCAGTGTGACCGCGTGATCTCCATACAGGACGGTGTGCTCGCATGAGCCGTTCGCATCGGCGCAGCCGCCTGAGCGGCTTCCTGCGCGGTACCTGGCGCGAATGGCGTTCCGCGGAGCTGCGCGTCCTCGCCGCAGCACTGGTGGTCGCCGTGGCTGCCGTTGCGGCGGTGGGCTTTTTCACCGACCGCGTCGATCGCGGCATGGCTCAGCAGGCCACCGCCCTGCTCGGCGGCGACCTGGCCGTGGTCAGCGACAACCCGCTCCCGAAGGCCTGGTCGGACGAGGCCGCCACACTCGGGCTGCAGACGGTACGCACCGCCTCGCTGCCCAGCGTGGTGTTCAGCCCGGCAGACGAATCGCGCCTGGCGGCACTGCGGGCGGTCGAGCCGGGCTGGCCGCTGCATGGCGAGGCCCGCACCCGCCCCTCGCGGGACGCCGCGGAGGCGCCACGCGAGCGCGGGCCGGAATCCGGCACGGCCTGGCTGGAGGCACCCCTGCTGGAGGCGCTCGATCTGGAGGTTGGCGACCACATCGAGGTGGGTGATCTGGACCTGGAGGTGGCCGCGATCATCAGCCACGAGCCGGATCGCGGGTCCAACCTGCTGGATATCGCGCCGCGGCTGATGCTGGCCTTTGAAGATCTCGACGCCAGCGGCCTGATCGGCCCCGGCAGCCGGGTGCGCTACGAATTCTTTGCGGCGGGTGCCAGTGCCGATGTCGCCCGCTTTCGCGACTGGCTCGAGGGCGAGCTGGAATCCGGCCAGCGCCTGCTGGGCCTGGAGGATGCCAACCCCGAGCTGCGCACCGCCATCGAACGCGCGGAACGCTTTCTCGGCCTGGCCTCGTTGATGGCGGTGCTGCTGGCGGGTGCTGCAATCGCGGTGGCCGCGCATCACTTCGCGCAGCGCAGGGCCGACCCCGCCGCCGTGATGCGGGCACTGGGCGCAAGCGGCCGCCGCGTGCTGCTGACGTACTTCGGCCGCGTGCTGCTGGTGGCCCTGATCGCCAGTGCCATCGGCCTTGCAATCGGCTACTCCGCCCAGTTCGTGCTGGCCTCCATGCTGGGCGAGTGGCTGGCCGGCGATCTGCCGCCACCCGGCGCGCGCCCGGCCGTGGCCGGGATCGGCGTGGGCCTGGTCACCGCCGTGGGCTTTGCCCTGCCCGCGCTGTTGCGCATCGGGCAGGTCTCGCCCCTGCGCGTGCTGCGGCGCGATCTCGGCCTGCCGCCGACCTCGGTGTGGCTGTCCGGCCTGCTCGCGCTGCTGGCCTTCGGCGGCCTGCTGTACTGGCAGGCCGCCGACCCCGGACTGGCCGCCTGGGTGCTGCTGGGGACGGCCATTGCCATCAGCGTGCTGGCGCTGCTCGGCATGGGGCTGGTCTGGGCCCTGCGGCCCCTGCGCAACCACGGTGGCATGGCGCTGCGTTTCGGCCTGGCCAATCTCTCGCGGCGCGGGGGGCTCAGCGCGGTGCAGCTGGTGGCGTTCAGCGTCGGCATCCTGGCCCTGCTGCTGCTGGCCATTGTGCGCGTGGATCTCCTGAACGCCTGGGATGCGAGCATCCCGGAGGACGCCCCGAACCAGTTCTTCATCAACATCCAGCCCGGTCAGGAGACCACCTTTGCCGATCGGGTGGAGGCCGCGGGACTGGAACGCCCGCAACTGGATCCGATGATTCGTGGCCGCCTGATCGAGATCAATGGCGAACGCGTACACCCGGACGACTTCGCCGATGATCGCGACCGCCGCCTGGTGGATCGCGAGTTCAATCTGTCCTACGCCGAGGAGCCACCGGGACACAACCGCATCGTCGCCGGGCACTGGTTCGGCGAGGGCGAGCAGGACGCGGACACCGGCTGGTCCGTCGAGGCCGGCCTGATGGAACGCTTCGACCTGTCCCTGGGCGACACACTGACCTTCCGTGTCGGTGGCCAGGCGGTGCAAAGCCCGATCACCAGCGTGCGCGAGGTGGACTGGGACAGCTTCCGCGTCAACTTCTTCGTGATCGGGCCGCCGGCACTGCTGGACGAGCAGCCACGCACATTCATCACCGCCATGCATGTGCCCGAGGCGCAGCGCTCCGCACAGAACCAGTGGCTGCGTGAATTCCCCGCGGTCTCGGCCATTGATGTCAGCGCGATTCTGGTGCAGGTGCGCGAGGTGATGGATCAGGCCACCCGGGCGGTGGAATACGTGTTCCTGTTCACCCTGGTCGCAGGCCTGACGGTGCTGTACGCGGCCGTCCAGGCCACACGCGACGTGCGCCGCCGCGAGGCGGCGCTGCTGCGGGCCCTGGGGGCACGGCGCGAACACATCCGCAACGGCCTGCTGGCGGAGTTCGGCACGCTCGGGCTGCTCGCGGGGCTGCTGGCGGCAATCATTGCCACCGCGGTGGGGGCACTGCTTGCATGGCAGGTGTTCGAGTTCGACTACCGCCTGAATCCGTGGACCTTTGTCTACGGCGTTGGCGGCGGCACGCTGGGTATCGCCGTGGCCGGCTGGCTGGGCACGCGACAGGTGCTGAACCAGGCGCCGCTGGCGGTACTGCGCGGGCCGGAATGATCCGGCCCGGGCTCAGCCGTACATGATGTCGACGTCGAGGAAGCCGAACAGCACCAGGATGGCCAGCGCCCAGAGGTAGAACGAAAACACCTTGAGATTGGCGCGGTAGAGGAAGAACAGCACCATCTTCAGCGACACCACCCCGACCACGGCGGAGACGACAAACCCGACCGCGAGCACGACCCAGTCGAGATCGCCCAGCCCGTCGCCGTTGAGCACGTCCAGCGATTGAACCGCCGTCGCGGCCAGGATGGTCGGGATCGCGAGGAAGAAGCTGTATTCCGCCGCCCAGCGCCGCTTGAGGCCGGTAAACAGCGCAAACACGATGGTCATGCCGCTGCGCGAGAGCCCCGGGACCAGGGCGAAGCCCTGCGCTACGCCGATCACCGTCGCGATCTTCGGGCTCAACTGGCGCAGCCCCAACGGGCGCCGCTGCAGCCGGTCCGTCCACCACAGCAGGACCCCGGTCAGGGTCAGGGTCCCGGCAATCAGGGTCGGGTGCGCGAAGACGTGCTCGAAACTGGCCTTCAGCGTAAAACCGACCACCGCCGTCGCGAACACCGACAGCCCGCACAGCAGGGCCAGGCGCAGGAACAGCATCTCGCGCCCGGCACTCCCGCGTGCCGATGCCCACTGCCAGCTCTCGCGCACGATACCGCCGCTCAGGCGGGTCAGGCTCTGGCGAAACACGTACACGATCGAGACCAGGGTGCCCACGTGGACCACCAGGTCGAACAGGATCATCTCGGGGCTTTCCGGCGGAGGCAGCGGCTCGCCCTGCCGGATCAGCCAGTGCTGTGTCAGCACCAGGTGCGCCGTCGAACTCACGGGCAGGAACATGAAAATGCCCTGCACGATCCCGAGCAGGGTGGCGACCCATATTGTCATTGCAGGCGCGGCTCCGTGTCCTCAGGCGGGCCGCAGTATACGGAAATCCTCGCGCCCCCGCCGCGCCGGCGGGCCTCCGGTCAGACGCGAAACTGCGTGGTCAGCCCGCGCAGCCGTTCCACTCGGCCCACCAGGGCATCGGTCTCGCTCGCGGTCGCCTCGGCGTTCGCCGCGGTCACCTCCGCGCCCTGACTGACCTCGGTCAGCGTGCCATCCACTTCGCGCGCGACCGCCGCCTGCTGCGACACCGCGGCGGATATCTCGTTGTTCAGCCCGCGGATGCGCTCCACCGCGGACTGGATTGCCTGCAGCGCCTCGCCGGCCCGCGCCGCCTCGTCCACGCCGGACGCGCCCTTCTCGCGGCTGCGTTCCATGGCCGTGGCGGCGGTGCGCGCTCCGGCCTGCAGGCGCTCGATCATGGCCTGGATCTCGGTGGTGGAGTCCTGGGTGCGCGTGGCCAGCGTGCGCACCTCGTCCGCGACCACGGCAAACCCCCGCCCCTGCTCGCCGGCGCGGGCGGCCTCGATGGCCGCGTTCAGGGCCAGCAGGTTGGTCTGCTCGGCGATCCCGCGAATCACGTCGAGCACCGATCCGATACCCTCGGATTCCGCCTGCAGAGTTGCCACCTGTTCGTTGGCCGCGGCAATGTCGCTGGCCAGTTCGCGCATCGTCCTCACAGTCCCGTCGACCACCTGGGAACCGGTGCGCGTCTGCTCTTCGGCCTGGTCCGCCGCCTCCGAGGCGGTATGGGCGTTGCGCGCGATCTCCTCGGCCGAGGCGCTGACCTGATTCATCGCGGTGGCTACCTGGCCCAGGCGTGCCTGCTGTTGCCGCACCTCCTGGTTGGTCTCCTGCGCCACCCGGTGCAGGGTGCCGGCGGAGTCGCCGAGTTCGCCGGCATGTTCCACCATCTCCGAGACCATGGTCTGCAGGCGTTCGATAAACGCGTTGAACAGGCGCGCGAGACGGTCGATCCCGTCGTTGCGCGGGGCCTCGATGCGCTGACGCAGGTCGCCCTCGCCCTCCGAGACCTTGCGGAACTGCCCCGCGAGGCCGGCCAGCCGGCGCCGGATCATCAGCACGAAAAGCACGTAGACCACGGCGACCACGCCAATCGCGACGCCGAGCATCATCGCGTTGACCTGCCACGCCGCGAGCGTAAGCAGGCGCTCGACCTCGGCCGTGACCTCGGTCTCCAACGCGGCTGTCGTGGCATGGCCCTGCATCACGCCGGCCAGGGTGTCTTCCATGCCGGCCTTCAGCGTGGCCGTATGCCAGAACACGGCCACCGCGGCAATCAGGAAGAACATCCCGACAATCGCGCTAAGCGCGAGCGAGAAGCGCCCCGCCAGCGACAACCGACTCAAACCCCTGATCTGCTCCATCGATTTCCCCTGTGACTCGCGGTCTGTGCTGGACCGGGTTACCTTTCGCGTTAACGGCACGCGGAACGCCTACTTGAGCGGCGTTGGGGGCGCGCATCAAGCCGCGCGTCCCCGCCTTCCCAGCCCGCGAAACTCACGCCGGCCGCCGCTGCACCCTTGTGACGGCCACCGGGACCGATTACGGTATTCCGAATATTCGTTAAAGCATATCCTCGAAACCGCAAACCGGCGACCACTCCACTATGCAACTCACCCGCTATACCGATTTCTCCCTTCGTGTCCTGATGTTCCTCACCGTACAACCGCGCGATCAGCGCGTGACCGTTAGCGACATCTCCGAGCAGTTCAACATCCCGCGCAACCACCTGGTCAAGATCGTTCACCAGCTCGGGCAGAAGGGCTACATCATCACACGCCGCGGCAAGGGCGGCGGGATCTCCCTTGCCTGCGCGCCCAGCGAGATCAATGTGGGGAGCGTCGTGCGCGACATGGAACCGAACCTCAACGTCGTCGACTGCGAGAACCCCGTCTGTCCGATCCTGCCCGGCTGCCAGCTGCGCGGCGTGCTGAACGACGCCCGCGACGCCTTCATGGCGGTGCTCGACGGCTACTCGATTGCCGACGTCACCCAGGCTCCGGACTACCTCTACGAATTGCTGCATCCCGGCAAGACAGCCTGATCCCGCGAGCGCCCGGCCATGGAACGGCTACCCCGATATCATCAACGCACGCGCATCCGCCGTGCACTCTCGTGCGGCCTGGCTGCGCCGCTCCTGCTCGCGCTGCTGCTGGCCGGGCCACTTGCGGCCCGGGATGCCTGCCCCGACCCCGGCGCTCCCGTTTACAGCCTGCACGATCTGCGCAGCCAGGTCGTGGCCGAGGGCGATCCGGTGGTGGTCGAGGCGGTTACGACCGCAGCGTTCATGGAGCCCGAGGAGCTGGGTGGCTTCTATCTGCAACAGGGCGCGGGTACCGATGCGGCCGGCATCTTTGTCTATGCCCCGCGCGAGGCAGCGCTGGCACCGGCGCGGCAGGTCCAGGTCCACGGCGAACTGAACCGCCACCGCGGCCGCCTGCAGATCTCCCGCCTGCGCGGCGTGCACGACTGCGGCCCGGCCACCCTGCCACAGCCGCTGGAGCTGCGCCTGCCCGACGATGCCGCGCGGCTTGAGCAGTACACCGACCTGCTGGTGCGCCTGCCGCAGACCCTGACCGTTACCGCCAACCGCGACCTTGGCCGTTACGGCAGTCTGACCCTGGCCGCGGAGGGCCGCCTGCGCCACCCGGGGCAGACGGGTGATGCGGCGGCTGACGCGCCGTCCGCCCGTACCATCGAACTGGACGATGCCAGCTACCGCGCGAACCCCGATCCGGTGCCCTATCTCGATACGTTCGGTACCCGCCGCGCCGGGAGCACCACCACCGGCCTGACCGGGATCCTGACCCATGCCTTCGGCCGTTACCGCATCCACCCCACCGCAGCGGTGAACTGGGAGGGCGGCGAACGCCCGAACCCACCGCCAGCCCCTGCCGATACGCAGTTGCGCATCGCCACCGCGAATATGGAAAACGACTTCGTCACCCTGGGCGAACGCGGGGCCCAGACCGTCGCGGAACGCGAACGCCAGACCGCCAAGCTCGATGCCCTGTTACGCCAGCTGGATGCCGATCTGATCGGGGCGGTCGAACTGGAAAATACCGCGCAGGCACGCACGTCGCTGGTCCAGCGCCTAAATCGCGCACCCGGCTCGCGCGGCGAGTACGCGGCGCCGGCACATCCGGACGCGGGCGATGATGCGATCAAGGTGGGCCTGCTCTACCGCCCCGACCGCCTGCGCCTGCTCGAGACCCGCGCGGACGCGAACCCGATCCACGACCGTCCGCCGTTACTGGGCTGGTTCGAGGACGCCGCGGACGGGCTCCGTTTTGGCGCCGTCGTGGTCCACTTCAAGGCCAAGAGCGGCTGCCCCGACCGTGGCGACGTGGATCACGGCCAGGGCTGCTGGAACGCACGCCGCAGCGCGCAGGCACAGCGTCTGGTCGAGTGGATCGAGGCGCAACGCCAGGGGGCGTTTGCCGACACCCCGGTGCTGATCCTGGGCGATCTCAATGCCTATGCCGCGGAAGACCCGCTGACGCACCTGCGCGAGGCCGGCAAGAGGGACCTTGTGCATACCGACGCCGCCAAGGCCTATACCTATGTGTTTCGAGGCCAGGCCGGCCAGCTGGACTACCTGCTCGGCCCGCAGCACCTGCGCGGCCGGGTGCAGCGCGGCGGGAGCTGGGCGGTGAACGCGGACGAGCCCGTGTTCCTCGGCTATGACGGACGCCTGCCCGCGGACGGACCCTGGCGCGCATCCGATCACGACCCGGTCTGGGCCGATCTGCAGCGCCCGGGCGGCAGTGACTGAGGCCCTTGTCTGGATGCGCGCACGGGCGGCAGACGGGCGCGGGCAGGGTTCCTGGCATGCCTGACACCTAGTCCCGCGCCGGAGCCTCCTGGGTCGCGGTGTCGTCGCCGGTCACCACGGGCGGGGCCTCGTCCGCGGGCACGTTGTCCATGATTCGCACCGGGAGTGCGGCACCCCCGGCCAGCCCGCCCAGCGTGCGCTGCGGGAACGGGATCTCGATACCGGCCTCGTCCAGCGCCGCCTTGACGCCCTCGTGCATGGAGTTGCGCAGGTCCAGGAATTTCTCCCGTCGCGCCCACACCGAGAGCTGAATCTTCAGCGCGGAATCGCCGTATTCGAGGAAGATGAACAGCGGCTTCGGCTCCTCCAGGCAGACCGGATTGCGCTCGGCCACCTGCATCAGGATGTCCCGCAGCTGTTTCAGGTCGGTGTGGTAGGCCACCCCGATCTGCATGTCCAGACGCCGGATCGGGAAGCGGCTGAGGTTGGTCAGCTGGCTCTTCACCAGGCTTTCGTTCGGTACCCGCACCATCAGGTTGTCGAAGGTGCGCAGCTTCACCGACAGCGGATCGATGGACAGCACCTCGCCCGTGGCATCCCCCACCTTGATCACGTCTCCGACCGAAAACGGCCGCTCTCCGATCAGAAACAGCCCGGAGATCAGGTTGGAGGCCGAGGTCTGCGAGGCGAAGCCCAGCGCCACGGTCAGGATCCCCGCGGCCCCCAGCAGCACGGTCAGGTCGAACCCCAGCTCGCGTAGCGCCGATGCCAGCACCAGCAGGACGATCAGATAAAAACTGATACGCCGGACCAGCATCACCTGCTGGGCATCCAGCTGTTCCTCCAGTGCCCGCGCCAGCCCGCGCGAGACCAGTCGCGCCACAAACAGGCCGACCAGCAGATAAACCGCCGCCCGAACCGCCGCGAGGAAGGCCTCGCTGGTCACAAAGGTCACCACCGTCTGCAGCCATTCGCTCATACCGTGTACCTACTGGAACAGGGCGCTGAACGCCCGGATCATCACGTGACGGCCGCCGGACTCGCGCGGCTCGGCCACCCGCTTCGCCCCGCGCGCCGGTGCCGGGGGGGCGGAGTCAATCTTCATCGCCGCCATGTCGCGATCCTCTTCGCGCTCCATGCGTACCGCCGGGGTCCACAGGCGGTGCTGCTCGTCGGCATAGACCGGCAGTCGCGGAACCGGGAGATTCACCCGCTCCAGAAACAGCGCATCGGGAGCCTTGTTCACGATCGTCAGGGGTGTGACCACCCGGTGGGGCCGTTCCGGCACGTCTGCCAGGTCCAGGCGCGCCTGGGTGCGCGTCGCGTAACACAGCTCGCCATTAACGGTATTGGCCCCGAACCAGGTATCGGAGGGCACATAGACCGGAAACTCCTGCACCATCGCCGCGCCGATCAGCAGCTGCACCCAGACCGGGGAGCTCAGATACAGGGTCACCTCGCCGTTCGCCGGCACGTAAAACGGGTTCTGCGGGCGGCTGACCATCGGGCGATCGGCCAGCGCCACCCGCAGCTCCGGCTGGGCCTCGGCCGAGGCGCCGGCAAAGCGCAGCAGGTCGGATGCGTCCGTCGGAAAGGGGTCGCTACAGGGGATCTCGATGGCCTGGGTCGCATCGGCCGGGTCACGCGGGCGCTGCAGTACCATCTGCCACTCCCGTGCACCGTGGGCGAGCCACAGGTCCAGCGGTCCGACGGACCAGCGCCCGTGCTCGCCTGCCGCAAGCGCGCGCGGCCCCCACCAGCCAGCCTGCCGTTGTACGGTTGTGGTCGTGGACATCTCTAGCATTCCCGGTTGCGAGATTCCCACTGTAAACCAGATCGCCGCGGGCGCGTCAGAACAGATCCAGCTGGCTCGTGTTCCCTGCCGCCCCCCCGCCGGCCGGCGGCACGAACTGGGTGCAGTCCAGCTCCACCAGTCGCCCCTGCAGGCCAGCCCGGCGCCGCGCAAGACGAAAACGCTGCCGCAGCAACTCCGCATATGGCCCCGCCCCGCGCATGCGGTGACCAAAGGTCGCGTCATACAGCTGTCCCCCGTGCGCCTCGCGCAGGCGCTGCAACACATGTTCGGCCTTCAGCGGCTGATGCGTGCGCAGCCAGTCCTCGAACAGCGGGGCCACCTCGCGCGGCAGGCGCAGCAGCACGTAACCGGCAGCCACGGCTCCGGCCGCCGCGCCGGCAACCAGCAGGGTCTCCAGTTCCGCATCCGTCAGTACCGGGATCAGCGGTGCGACCAGCAGGCTGACCGGCACACCCGCCGCACTCAGCCGCGCCACTGTCTCCAGCCGCCGGGCGGGCGACGCCGCGCGCGGCTCCAGCTGGCGCGACAGGGCGCGGTCGAGCGTGGTTACGGACACGGCGACCTGGGCCAGACCCCGCGCAGCCATCGGTGCGAGCAGATCCAGATCCCGCTCCACCAGCGCCGACTTGGTCACGATGGAGACCGGGTGCCCGGTCTCCGCCAGTACCTCGAGAATCTCCCGCGTAATCCGTCGCTCCCTCTCGATCGGCTGATAGGCATCGGTGTTGATGCCGAGTGCGAGGGGTGTCACCCGGTGCGACGGTCGCGCCAGCTCGCGACGCAGGCACTGCGCCGCCCCGACCTTCGCAAACAGACGGCTCTCGAAGTCCAGCCCCGGCGACAGCCCCATGTACGCGTGAGCGGGCCGCGCGAAACAGTAGGCGCAGCCATGCTCGCAGCCGCGATAGGGGTTCAGGGACAGCTCGAACGGCACATCCGGCGACTGGTTCCACGACAGCACGGTGCGCGGGTGTTCAAGGGTCACCTCTGTGCGCAGCACCGGCGCGGCCTCGCCATCGCCCTCCCACCCGTCATCAAAGGGCTCGCGCTGTGTGGCCTCGAAGCGAGCGCCGGGGTCCATCGTGGCGCCACGCCCGCGCAAGGGCCCATGCGGAGACCGGGTCACGCCTCGCGCTCCAGGCGCTCGCACAACTGGCGGAAGTAGCCCGACTCCGAGATCAGTCCGCGCCCTTCCCCGTTCTGGTTCAGACGGTCAAGCAGCACGCGCAGGCGCCGGGCCGCGTGCTGACGGGCGGCCTCGTCGTCTGCCGCGTGCAACAGGGCCTCGACCGAGGCAATCTCCCCGCGCAGGCGCACGGCCTCCGGTACAAACCCCGAGTTCTTCATCACCCGGTACGCCATGCGCAGTGCCTCGGGCACCTCTCGGTCGTCATCCAGCACCAGCGGCCGCCCTGCACCAGGCAGGTTGTCGAACTCGCCACGCCGGGCCGCCGCGGCCAGCCGCGCCTCGATCTGTTGCTCGCTCAGCAGCATGAAACTCACCGTTATTGCGCCGCGGTCGCGGCAGTTGAGCCCCCGGCGGATTTGCCGTAACGTCCGGCCCATTCATCCCCAGCCCGGTCCGAGAACGCGCATGAATGCACGCGATCGCGCTCTGACGCCGACCCGCGAGGCAGTCCGGGCCGCACCCCAGTTCGACGTCTATCTGACCCGCCAGATTCCCGTCCTGGTGGCGCTCTCGGTGATCCCGGGGCTCGGTTACATCCTGCTGGGCGCGATTCATGACACGATTGCGGCCGCCGCAGTCTGGTATGGCGTGATGTTCGCCGCATCGCTCTGGGGTCTGCAACTGTACTGGCGCTATCACCGTGCGCCGATGTCCCCGGAACAGCGCATTCGCTGGCGCGTACGGCTGACCGCGTTCCTGTACCTCTACGTGATCCTGTGGGCCGCGATCTTCGTGATCTTCGTGCGGCTGGATGCGCACAACCTCCATTACATCGCGATCTTCACCCAGATCGGCGCTACCACCGTGGTCGCGGCGCTGCTCTACCCGGCCCCGTGGGTATTCCGGCCGCTGATCCCGGCGATGATGGTGCCACTGGCCGGCTACTTCCTGCTGACCGGGGAGTGGTACGGCTACGTGCTCAGCGCCTTCAGCCTGACCCTGGGCATCGTGCTGTACTACGCCGCCAACAGTGCCTTCGGCTTGCTGCGCGACAGCCTGCATCAGGCCTCGCACGACGCCCTGACCGGGCTGAACAACCGCGCCGCCTTTATCGAGCATCTGGAACAGACCCTGGAGGTGCTGCAGTACCAGGGACAGCACTCCTTTCTGCTGCTGATCGACCTGGACCACTTCAAGACCGTCAATGACCTGCTCGGCCACGACATCGGCGACGAGCTGCTGAAATCCGTGACCCGCGATTTCGCCAATGCCCTGCCGCCCGGGCACCACCTGGCACGCCTGGGCGGCGACGAGTTCGTGATCGTCGCGCCCGGCAAGGAAAACCGGAAGACCTGTGAACGGGCTGCCCGGCGGCTCGCCCGTTCCCTGCTGCAGGTGGTCAAGGCGCCCTACATCATCCGCAACCATCACCTGCACGTGAGCGCCAGCATTGGCATCCGCTTGATTGATCCCGCGCAGCCGCTGAACTCGCACCAGCTGGTGCGCGAGGCCGATATCGCCATGTACGAGGTGAAGGATCGCGGACGCGACGGCGTGGTGGTGTTCAGCAAGGAACTCTCGCGTGCGGTGGAACGGCACCTGCAGATCGAGCGCTGCCTGCACTTTGCGCTGCAGAACCGCGAGATCGAGGTGCTGTTCCAGCCACAGGTCGACGCCAGCGGCCGCATCTGCAGTGCGGAGACCCTGATCCGCTGGACCAGCGCCGAGCTGGGTGCGGTATCACCCGCGGAATTCATCCCCATCGCGGAACAGACCGGCTACATCAGCGAGCTTGGCGACGCCGTGATCAGCCGGGCCTTCCAGACCCTGCGCGAATGGGACCAGGCCGGCTACCACCTGAAACAGCTTGCGATCAACATCAGCCCGCGCCAACTGGTACACCTGAACTTTGTCCACCGCATGCAGGAACTGATCACCCGCCACCTGGGCCGCGAGCATGCCCACCGCATCACCCTGGAGGTGACCGAACACGTGGTGGCGGAGGATGTCGACCGGGTCGTCCACATTATGCGTTCGCTGCGCCGGATGGGGCTGCGCTTCTCCATGGACGACTTCGGGACCGGCTTCTCCTCGCTGAGCTACCTCAAGAATCTGCCGTTTGACGAACTGAAGATCGACCGCAGCTTTGTGCAGCAGGTCGACCAGGACAGCGGCGACCAGGCGATGGTGCGCACCATCTGCGACATCGCCCGCCACTTCGAGCTGGAGGTGGTGGCGGAAGGTGTCGAGACCGAGGCCCAGTACCACTGGCTGTCGGCGCATGGCCACCTGCGGTTTCAGGGCTACCTGTTCGCCCGTCCGATGAACGCGGACCAGTTCCTGGAATACGCCGGCGCATCCGAACCGGCCGGTGCGGCCGCCGTCGGAGACTCCAGACGCTAGCGCATTACGCCGTTTGCGCGGCGGGCACCACCCACAGGGTCAGCGACAACAGGATCGCCGTCAGGCTGACGCCCATCAGCGGCAGCAGCATCAGCCCCGCCAGCGGCTCGCGCCGAAACAGCCGCACGCCCATGCCGGCCAGCGTCAGGCTCCAGCCGATCGCCACGAAGAACGCCAGGGCATTCAGCTCGGCGCGCCACAGCAGGATCAGCGCGACCGGCAACCCGAGGTTCAGGATCACCACCCCCATCTCCTGACTGCCAGCGGCGCGCCCGGCCGACAGGCCGTAGGCATAGGCAGCCCATACCATCAGCAGCCCGAAGCCGAGCGCCCCGGCCGCCGGCGAGCTCAGCGGCGCGCGCAGGATGGCCGCGCCCACGGGCTCGAGGCCGACCCCAAGCGCCACAATCAGCAGCGCAACGCCCAGGCTGATGGCCATCCAGAACCACAGGGTCCCGCGTTGTACGTTCGGTTCCGTCATGCCTTCGTCCTCTCCATTCGTGTTCCCTTCCTGACCCGCTGTGGCTGCGGGCGTTCATCCGGCGCTGTCCTCGGGGCGTTCAGCCTGCGAGTTTCCAGGCAATGTCCTCGCCCGCGCGCAGCGGCACGCCAGGATCGTGACCGAACAGCACCGCCTCGGGCACCGTCCAGGACGAGCGCTCCAGCGTCAGGGTGTCCGTATTGCGCGGCAGGCCGTAAAAGTCCGGCCCGAAATGGCTGGCGAAGCCCTCCAGCCGATCAAGTGCATCCGCCGCCGCGAACGCCTCGGCATAGAGCTCGATCGCCGCATGCGCCGAATAGATCCCGGCGCAGCCGCAGGCCGATTCCTTGGCATGGCGCGGGTGCGGCGCACTGTCCGTACCCAGAAAGAAGCGCGGATGACCGCTGGTCGCCGCCTGCACCAGCGCCTGCCGGTGGCGTTCGCGCTTGAGGATGGGCAGGCAGAAATGGTGCGGCCGCATGCCGCCCGCGAACAGGGCATTGCGGTTGTACAGCAGGTGCTGCGGCGTGATGGTGGAGGCGACCGTCTCCGGCCCGTCCTGGATAAACTGCACCGCAGCCTCGGTAGTGATGTGTTCGAGCACCACGCGCAGCTGCGGGAAGTCCTGCAGCAACGGCGTCAGGTGGCGTTCGATGAACACCGCCTCGCGATCAAAGATATCGACCTCGGGGTCGGTGACCTCGCCGTGGATCAGCAGCGGCAGGTCCGCCCGCTGCATCGCCTCGAACACCGGGTAACAGCGGCGAATATCGCGCACGCCGCTGTCGGCATTCGTGGTCGCGCCCGCCGGATACAGCTTCACCCCATACACGAAGCCGGAGGCCTTTGCCGCCGCAATCATCTCCGGCGTGGTGCTCTCGGTCAGGTACAGGGTCATCAGGGGCTCGAAATCGGCGCCCAGGGGCAGCGCGGCGAGGATGCGGTCGCGGTACTCCGCGGCCGACTCCACCGTCGTCACCGGCGGCTTCAGGTTGGGCATGATGATGGCCCGCCGAAAGCGGCGCGCGGTGTCGGGCAGCACGCTGGCGAGGACATCCCCGTCACGCAGGTGCAGATGCCAGTCATCCGGGCGGGTCAGGGTCAGGCGGTTCATCGGCAGGTCCTGTGGTCGCGGGCGCGGCGACAGCCGGGCCCAGATAAATGGTTCGGGTTCAGGATAACGCGCGCCGCAAGGCGTCTTCGCTCCAGCCCTCCACCTCGATGGTTTTGCTGCGCGCGCTTGCGCCAGCCACTACACGAATGGCGGACTTCGGACAGCCCAGGTCGCGGGCCAGTAGTTCGATCACCGCCTGATTGGCGCGCCCCTTTTCCGGTGCCGCCTGTACCTGCAGCTTCAGCGTATCGCCCATCCAGCCGGTGATCGCCGTACGCCGACTGCCTGGCGCCACCTTCACCTGCAGGCGCCCCACGGGCGCTCAGGCGGCCGGACGCGTCGCCATGTAGGCGCTGAACACGCCCAGCTGGACATCGCGCTGCACATCCTCGAAGCCCACGGCTCGCAGCGTGTCCTGGATCTCCTCCGGCGGCACGCACTGGTCGATGGTGTCCCAGAAGTAGCGCATCAGCAGGTGACCATCGGGGTCACGCGTCAGCACCTTGCCCACAAAGGGCACGAAGTCCCGGAAATAGAACCGGGCCAGGGCGAACTGGCGCTTGGTGCGCGGCCGCGAGACCTCGAGGATCGTGCAGCGGCCGCCGGGCTTGAGCACCCGGAAGTACTCGCTGAACAGCTCGTGGAGGTCGCGCACGTGGCGCAGCCCATAGCCCATGTACAGGCGGTCGAACTGCTGCTCCGGCAGCGGCATCTGCTCGCCCAGACTCTGGATGAAGGTCGCATCCATCTTGGTACGGGCGATATCCATCATGCCGCGGCTGGGGTCTACGCAGGTCAGGTGGTCGTCCCCCACCACCTTGCGGATCTCCTGCGCCACCGGGCCGGTTCCCGTGGCAACGTCCAGCACGTTCATGCCCGCCTTCAGCCCCGACTTCTTCAGCACAAAGCGCCGGTACGCCTGGCCGGTGCCAAAGAAGCCCACGCGCAGGATCCGGTCGTAATACGGTGCAGTCCGGTCGAACAGATCATCGACGTAGGCGCGACGGCTGGCCTCGTCGCCGTAGTAGTCCTTCAGCACCGGGTGCGGCTTCTTGGTGGACGGCTGCATTGCGTGTTCTCCCTGGCTAGTGGCCGGTGGCCGCGTGGATACGGCGTTGTATCTTCAATCCGGCTTCAAATCGTCATTATGGTGTCGCGAGCGCCGTAGGCAGGCGCTCCGAGTACAGCCCCTCGATCTCCACCAGCAGTTCCTCGCGACAGATGTCGCCATGCAGCAGAAGCCAGGGTACGTCGTGGCCGAGGTGTCGCCGCAGGTGGTCTTCGGCAGCCGTCGCATCCGCGGCGTGGCGCAGGTAAACCTTGAGCAGCGAGAGCGCCTGCGGCGTCTCGGCGGACATTCGATGGTGCAGGTTCGCCTGTTCCAGCAGAACCCCGATATTGCGCAGGCTCTCGTCGATCTGTGCCTCCAGATCGCCGGCATGGCGGCTCTCGTGCCCGACGATACTGGCCGTCCCGGAGATAAAGAGCTCGGCTACCTCCGGCCCGGACTGCCAGAGGCTGGCGCGGGCAAACGAAGGGCTGCGCGGACCATACCGGCGCGGGTAGTGGAATGCGCTGACCTGGCGCGGATTCTCGATCCGTGCCGCCGCCTCACGCGTGGCGATGAAGTAGATCAGCAGGCCGTCGCCATGGGTGCCGATGGCCGTCGCCGCCGGCAGGATCTGCTCGTACCCGGGCAGGGCCTCGAACACCCGGGCGCGGCCACTGCAGAAGCCGCGGTAGCGTTCCTGCCCGGCCACCGGCTCGTTGATCGCGGGGAAGTAGTTCCAGACCCGCACCAGATGCGCGAAGCCGCGGGCGCGACATGCGGTCAGGATCTCGCGGTAGGCATCTTCCGCCATCGGCTCCGGGTCTTCCGTGGTCCCCAGAGGCTGGAACCAGGCGCCCACCAGGCAATGCTCGCTATGCAGAAAGGCCAGCGCCCCCTCCACGCCAGTCTCGCCGCGGGTGCCTTCCGGCAGGGTCCAGTACTCCAGCCACTCTCCCCCGGAACCGACAGGCTGCAGCCCCACGCGGATCTCCAGCTGTCCCGGGCGGCACTCGACGCCGCTGCGCCCGCCAAACCGGACCACGACCGGGGCCTGCGCAGCCTCCGGGGCGTCGGGCCGGCAGTAACGAACCGTCAGCGGGGTGTTTGCAGCAGATGAGCTCATTCCTGGCGCCAGGGGCTTCCGTTCCGTCCGTAACCGCCGCGCAGTCTAACAATCTCCCCCGCGCCGTGCCCGCCCCGGCTGTACGCCCGGGCCGCTGGCCGCCGTGGGTCAGGAATCCCCCATACTGAATCCCGCGGCCTGGAGAAACGCCCGCAGGCCCTCGGTATAGGCATCTCCGGTGGTCATTGGCGCGTCGTTATGGCCGCCCTGCAACTGCAGAAGCTGCCCGTCGCGGGCCTCGGCATACAGCCGTTCGGCATGGGCAAAGGGAACGATCTCATCCGCCGGGCTGTGTGCCAGCAGGATGGGCGCCTCGATGGCGCCGATGCGCCCGAGGGTGTCGTATTCGTGGCGCAGCAGTGCGCGTACCGGCAGCCAGGGATAATGCCGCGCGCCCAGGTCGGCGGCGGAGGTGAAGGCCGCTTCGAGGATCACGGCACCGGGTTCGACCGCGGTGGCCAGATCGGCCGCCACCGCCGCCCCCAGGGAGCGCCCGAACAGCACGACGTCCTCTGCGGAGAACCCGCGATCCTCGACAAGATGCCGCCAGGCGGCGCGGGCATCCGCGTAGGTCCCCGCCTCGTCCGGACGCCCCGCACTCCGGCCGTAGCCGCGGTAGTCGATGATGAGCACGGCCAGCCCCAGTTCGTGGAACTGCCGCAGGGAATACAGGCGGTGACCGATGTTGCCGGCATTGCCATGGAGGAACAGCATCACCGGCGCATCCGAGCGCGGCCCCGGCACGAACCAGCCGTGCAGACGCACGTCGTCCTCGGTGGTCAGCTCCACGTCCTCATATGCGAGGCCGATGCGTTCGGGCGTATCGGTCAGCGTCCCTGAGGGCATATAGATCAGACGGTCCTGGGTCACGAACATCAGCCCCACCACCAGGGCATACCCCAGACCCAGAAGCACCGCGATCCTGAACAGATTGGCCATGCCCCGATCCTGACCGCGCCCGGCCCTCCCTTGCAAGCCTCTACCCCAGCCCCGCGCTCCCGTACAATACCGGCCACGCACCGTCCGAACGACTGCCCGCATGCGCCATTCGCTGTTAACCAATACCGACCTCCAGGGCCTCGACCGCGACGCGCTGCTGCGCCATTTCGCGGGCGGCCAGCCGCTGGACGGCGCAGCGGGGGAACAGCTGCGGGACGCGCTCGAGCTGGCACTGGAGGCGGTGGAAGCCAGCGGGCTCGAGTCCCACCCACTCGATGTGGCCGAGACCCTGCGCCATCTGAACGTGGACCGCCAGACGCTGGTGGCGACCCTGCTGGTGCCGGCCTACCTGGCAGACCACCTGGATGCGGCCGCAATCGAAGGCCGCTTCGGGGCTGCGACTGCGCGGCTGACCACCAACGTCGCGGCCCTCGTGCGCCGTCGTTTCGAGACGCCCGCTGGGCGCCCGGAACAGGCCGAGCGTCTGCGGCGCATGCTGATGGCGATGGTGGACGACGTGCGGGCGGTGCTGATCAAGCTGGCATTCCGCGTCCAGCACCTGCGCCTGATCGCGCGGGAACCGGACGATTCCGCGCGCGCCCTCGCCCAGGAGACTCTGGACGTGATCGCGCCGCTGGCCAACCGTCTGGGTGTCGGCCAGCTGAAGTGGGAGATGGAAGACCTCGCCCTGCGCATCCTGGAACCGGATACCTACCGCGAGATCGCACGCGGGCTGGAGGAAAATCGGACCGAGCGTGAGACCTACGTCGAGGCCTTTGCGCGCACCCTTCAGCAGCGCCTGAAGGAAGAAGGCATCGACGCCCGCGTATTTGGCCGGCCCAAGCACATCTACAGCATCTGGAAGAAGATGCAGCGCAAACGCACCTCGCTGTCGGAACTGTACGACCTGCGGGCCACGCGCGTGATCGTGGACCAGCTGGCCACCTGCTACACCGTCCTGGGTATCGTCCACAACGACTGGCGCCACCTGCCCAGCGAGTTCGACGACTACATCGCGAACCCCAAGGATAACGGCTACCAGTCCCTGCACACCGCCGTGGTGGGGCCCCAAGGCAAGATCGTCGAGGTGCAGATCCGCACCCGCGAAATGGACGAGTTCGCCGAACTGGGGGTGGCCGCCCACTGGCGCTACAAGGAAGGCGGACGCGAGGACCAGGCGCTCAATCGCGCCATCGCCAACCTGCGCCAGCTGCTGGAGGCCGACAGCTCGGACCAGAACCTGCTGGACGAAATCCAGAGCGAGCCCCTGCACCAGCGTGTCTTCGTGCTGACCCCACAAGGCGAGGTGCTGGACCTGTCCCAGGGTGCCACGCCGCTGGATTTCGCCTACGCGGTGCATACCGAAGTCGGCCACCGTTGCCGCGGAGCCAAGGTGGACGGTCACATCGTACCGCTCACCTACCGCCTCAAATCCGGCGAACGGGTCGAGGTGCTGACTACCCGCGAGGGCGGACCCAGCCGCGACTGGCTCAACCCCAACCTCGGCTATCTCAATACCGCCCGGGCCCGCTCCAAGGTCCGCACCTGGTTCCGTCAGCAACACCAGGAGGAACACCTCGCGACTGGCAAGCAGATGTTCGATCGCGAGTGCCAGCGGCTGGGCTGCGGCCACGACCTCGACCGCACCGCCCTCGCCGAGGCCATGAAGTATCAGACCTTTGACGAACTGCTCACCGCCCTCGGTGCCGGCGACGTCACCACGGCACAGATCGCCGGGCGCATCTCGCAGCAGATGCGCGAGGCCCGAAGCCCGCAACCACCGGCGACAGCCCCGGTGTCACAACGCGCGCGGCGCCCCGACGGAACCGGCGGCGACGCGGACATCAAGATTCGGGGTGTGGGCGGCCTGCTCACTACGCGCGCGCGCTGCTGCAACCCGCAGCCCGGCGACCCCATCATCGGCTTCATCACCCGCGGGGCCGGCGTCTCCGTGCACCGCAGCGACTGCGTGAACATCCTGCACATGCCACAGGAAAAGCGCGGCCGCCTGATCCCGGTCTCCTGGGGCGAAGAACCGGAACGCGAAGCCGTCACCCTGGAAGTGGATGCCCATGACCGCCCCGGCCTCCTGGGTGAAGTGGGCAACGCCTTCTCCGAATGCGGCATCAACCTGCTGCGCGTGAACACCCAGACCAACCGCGAGGATCGCAGCGTCCGCATGGAACTGGAGGCCGAGTTCAGCGACCTCGGCGAACTGAGCGCCCTGTTCGACCGCCTGCAGGCCCTCGGCAGCGTACAGACCGTGCGACGCGTCCCGAACCCGGCATCCTGACGCGCCGCACTAGCGCCCCTCCGCCATCCCGACTCAACCGCAACGGCCGTCATCCGGCCGCAACCACGGCCCCGTCAGCCCGCCGTAACCCCAACGTCATCATCCCTGCCGCAGCGCAGCGAAGAGCCGAGATCCAGGGCGTCAGGAAGCCCCAACCGCCTGCCTGGCACCAACGCCCGAGATCCCGGATAACCGCTGCGCGGTTCCCGGCATGACGAGAGGCGGGGCGACGACTGAGGAAAACCGGGAGAAATCGGCTGGGGCCGAATCATCGGCGGCCGTTAGTGCGCGGGTCAGCGGCCTGGCTTCATCGGGCCGGAGGGCATGGAGTGGCGGCGCGTGTTCTCGTAAGCGCTGGTGCCTTTGCGACCGGCGCGCAGCTCCCGCAGCTGCCGGCTGGCTTCGCCGCGACGCTCGGCGAGTTCAGGGACGGTCTGCTCGTAGAATGCGGAGAGGCGCTCAAGCGCCTCGCGCAGGGCATGGCCGCTGTCATCACGAAGCGGCACCGGTTCGTCGCCGAACGCGCGATTGACCAGGACCCGCGCCTTCAGGTCCAGCTCTTCCAGGCGGTCCCAGTCCTCATCGAGGATGGCCTGTTCCATCAGGCCACGCACTGCCTCGACGGCATCCTCCAGCGTTACGCCGGAGTTGTCGTTATCCGCATTGGATGTGGTCATGATCCGCGCACATCACCATGCCGGGCGGGCGCGGTCAAGACCGCGGGTCTCAGCTCGCCCGCCGCTGGCGCGCGTCATGCGGGATCTCGTCCCAGCCACCCTTGATCTCGCGCAGCAGCTTGGCAACTTCGTCCAGCGCCGCCGCATCGTTCTGCGCGTTGGCCTCCAGCAGACGCCGGGACATGTACTCGTACAGGGCATCCAGATTGCCCGACAGCTCCGGGTTATGCTTGTGGTCCAACACCGCGCGCAGCGATTCGACGATATCGATGGCCTTGCCGATCTTCTCGCCTTTCAGGCCCACGTTGCCCTGCTGCATCGCACCTTTCGCCACCGCAATGCGCTCCAGCGCACCCTCGAACAACATCTGGATCAGCCGGTGCGGGTCGGCCACCTGGGCCTCGGCCAGCGCGCCCGACTGCCGATACTGATTCACCCCTCGATTCGATGCCGGTCCGTACATCTGCCTGTCTCCGTTATCCAGTCACCGCTTTGCGGTGATTATCGACGCGAATTGTTCTGCGCCAGCGGCATGTTCGCCAGTTGGCTGGTCAGAAAGTCGCCGGTGCTCTGCATTTGCGCGATCGCCGTATCCATGCGCGAGAATTGTGCGATGAGGCGGCTTTCCATGCGCTCGAGGCGTACGTCCAGCCGTTCACGCTGCTGTTCGATGCGTTCGAGGTCGCTGCGCAGCCCGTCGGTACGGTTCCCGATCAGGCCATCCGGTGCGACGAAGGTCCGGGTGACCTCTTCCATGCGCCCGCCCACTTCACGTACAACCTGCGCAATACTCTCGAAGTCGTTGTTATCCATCGCCTGATTAAAGCGACTGGTGTCGAAATTCAGCGTCCCGTCACGATTCGAGACGATGCCAAGCTCGGCCAGGGTCTGCACGCCCGAGTCCGGCACCCCGGCCTGCTGTAGCAGGGCCTCGCTCAGTCGGCTGCGCACACCGCGCACGGTGCTGTCACCGGTGAGCACCGACGGCTCGTCGTCCTCCACGTTGTAGGACGTCAGCTCGCGGGTCTGCCCGACCAGTGTGTTGTACTGTTCGACAAAGCCCTGCAGCGCCTCGCGCAGCGCGCTCTGGTCTTCCCGCACCGAGACCGTGGCCGGTGCTGTCGAGGTGCCCTGCAACTCGATGGAGATCCCTTCGATGGCATCGTCCAGGGTGTTGGTCGCGCTGGTCACGGTCACGCCGTCGATTACCACCTCGGCATTCTGTGCCGCGCGCGTCTCGACCAGGTTGCTGCCATCCAGTCGCGCCAGACCGCTGCCGGCCGGGTCCTCGGTCGCGGTCAGCGAGATCGTGTTGTCCGCCCCCGTCTCGGTGGCATTCAGCACCAGCCTCGCGCCGTTGCCATCGTTCACGATGGACGCACGCACACCCGCACCGGCCTCGTTGATGGCATCGCGCACATCGCGCAGCGTGTCGCCTTCCGCGACGTTGATCGTCACCGGGCTACGATCCCCCAGCTGCAACTGCAGCTGCCCGGCCCCGACCTCGGCATCACCGTCCGCGAAATCCCCTGCGGCGGTGGCGAGCGCCTGCGCCTGCGCCAGCTGGTTCACCTGCAGCGAGAAAGAACCGTTGGCCGCGGAACCGTCGGCACTCACGGTTGCCACGCTCTCGTCGGAGATCGAGGCCGTCTGGTTGAGTTCGAAGCCGGACAACGACAATAACGAGGCCTGGAGCTGTTCGATCCCGTTGCGCAGGTTCCCGAAGGCCGAGATCTGCGCCTCGATCCGCTCCTCACGCCGGTTGAAGCGATCTTCCTTCGGAAGGCGTTCGGCGTTCAGCAGGTCGCCTACAATCTGGTTCAGATCCAGGCCGGACCCCACACCCATCGCACTGATTGCCATCGTATTGCTCCTCGCAGGTCGACGTCTCGACCGCCTCTGTGCACGTACAACCTCTATAACGACAGCCTAGCGCAAATCTTGATCCCCCACTGCGAAAAAACTGCGCAGCCGCAACACAAAAAGGCCGCACCCCAGGGGATGCGGCCTGTCGGGACCGGGCGGGCACTCACGACCGGCGCAAGTGGTCCCCGGGGCATCAGCCGGGCTTCATTCGAAGGCCGACCCGGACCCGCTTACTGCAGCAGGGCCAGCACGTTCTGCGGCACTGCATTGGCCTGCGCCAGTACCGAGGTACCCGCCTGCTGCAGCACCTGGGCGCGGGTCAGCTCCGCCGTCTCCGCCGCGAAGTCCGCATCCCGGATCCGCGAACGCGCATCCGACAGGTTCTCGGAACTCACGCTCAGGTTGTCGATGGTGGACTCGAA
>NZ_KB898041.1:0-130000 GCF_000377345.1 Thioalkalivibrio sp. ALJ16
CGGGCCAGCATGAGCCGGCGGGGTAACTGCTGGGACAATGCGGTGGCCGAACGCTTCTTCCTAAACCTGAAGATGGAGCGCGTCTGGCGACGGGACTATGCCAATCACGGCGAGGCCACCCGGGACATCACCGACTACATCGTCGGCTTCTACAACGAGCGCCGAAGGCACTCGACCCTGGGCTACCTGTCGCCCAACGCCTACGAGCGAAAATGGACAGCCGAAACACCGATCGAGGTGTCCGAAATCACTTGACCACTACAATGCCGATAATTATCCGGCATTCTTTTATCCGTGACCCTAGGATTAATGAAGCCAGATTCATGAAGCAAGGATAGAATCTTTATCGCATCATCTTCATCCGATGGCTTCATCGCTCGCCCAAATACCACAAGGCTAAACCGAGACGGAAGAGCCTTTAGGTGGTCGCGCAGTTGGTCGAACTCCAGTTCGAAATCAAGGTCGACAAAGCTTCTCAAGACATCCAAGAACGAGGCACAGTCAAACCCCATCTCAATCGCCAGATCCTCCGCTCGCTCCTTAGAAAAAGATTGCATCGCGTATTCTGCATCAGTCGAGGCAATCCTATCAGCACCCCTGGCTTTTGCTGCTGAAGCTAGATGATGAACCAGCTGAATCATGTCTCGTGGACGCTCTCTGGAGGATTTCAATAGAAATTGCTCCCAGCTACGTCTTTCGGTGCTCGTCGGCAGGTTCATCCAGTCTTCTTCAAAGAAATGAAGAAACGGCGGGCGTCCACTGCAGCCACCTGAGTATGCGGCTTTCTCGATCCTCTTATTTAGTATTGTTTTCATTAGGCGCTCGGGCGCTCTCATCGAAAGCACTAATGGACGGAAATGATCAATTTGGTCTCGCTGGCCTTTTTCATTTCTAAGTAATCGCATCCACACCTCCGTCCGAAGGGTGACAATGCATTTGATGTTTGGGCTCGTTGATGTCAGTTTTCGAACCGCAAGAAGTAGGCCCCAAATCCTATTCAAATGATTGGGATCGTCTAATGTCGCCACTTGGTCGGTATCGTCGAGAAGTAACAGAAAAACTTTTTCTTCATCCAGAAGATGATTTTGGATAGTCTGAGCAAGTTCACTCTCTGAGGATGAGGTTTTAGCAAGATCCGCAGCAAGTGACTTTGCGTCGATCCTTCCGGCTGAGGTTGATATTTTGCTTAGAACCGAAAGAAGCTTGCCTACCCAGTCCGCTTCACGAGAACCTTTTGCCACAGATTCGTTATATAGTTTGGCCGCCGGCCCCTTAAGGTACCCCGATAGATTCTGCGCAATTCCCGTCGCCACGGCGTCCAAGAAGCACGAGTACATGTTTCTTTTAATGGTTGCGACATCGCTAACTCCTTGCATTACGCTAAGCTCGATGTCGTCGGGTCGCAAGAAAAGCGTAGGAATCCTCTTCTTCTTGGCGGCGTTGAACAGCCACTCCAAAATGGCCGTCTTCCCTATACCCTTGTTGCCGACGATTATGCGTGGGCTTCCAGAAGGAATAGCCAACACTTCGGGGAGTTGTTCGGGAGACACGAAAATATCTTTCAGAATATTCCTGTCTCCCTCGGTTGTCCCGGTAGGGAAGTACTTAATCAGTGAATCTAACTGGCTCATTGATAGATCCTTAATAGTCGGCCCAACAGTGATTAGATAGCGCGCACTCATATTTGTTGAACGAGCTCGCTATATATCCAGAATTATGCGCCTTCAGAAATGATCGTAGTTTCAGGTTCTTGGGGCGCTTGGGGTGCATGGGTGGCGTTAAATCCTGGATAGGCTGCAGCGAAGACATGTTGTGCGAGGCGGTAGGGTGGATCTGCGCCGGCTTACATGGCAGTGTGGTTGATTCTGGCACGGGCGTTGTGGGTTTGAGAACCGCTCGGTGGATGGTCCGATTCGCGGCGTATGTGGAGCCGGTCAGTCGAGAAAGGCGACGGATTTGACTAGCGCGTGGGCACGAGCGCCGGGCTGGAGCTTAAGGCGGTCGGTCGATAGCCGCGTCAGCTCCGCCATCAAAGTCTGCCCATCGTCCTGCCGGCACACGGCAAGCACGCGGGCCGGCCCGTGGTGCCCAGGCGCCTCATCCAACGACTCGATCGTGACGGGGATGATGTTGAGGATGGAGACGTCCTGGGGCGGGGACAGGGCGATGGAGACGTCGCGGGCGTCGATGCGCAGACGGGCCCGGCGTCCGGCGCCGTTGGTGGCGCCTGGTGTGGACGGTACGCGGTATTGCGCTTCGGGCGGGCCGAAGGGGTGCAGGCCGTGGGCGTCGGCCGGGCCGAGCTCGCCTTGCAGGACGGAGACGGCGCCGTCGTCGCGGAACAGGGGGGAGTCGGCGCGGGCCAGTGCGTCGCGCAGGGGTTCCAGGCGTTCGAGCTGGCCGTCGTGCATGAAGGCGACGCGCGTGGCGAGGCGTTCGACCTCGTCGGGGGCGTGGGTGACGAGCAGGCTGGGGATGCCGGTCTCCTCGGAGAGGCGGGCGAGGAAGGGCATGATCTCGCGCTTGGTCTGGGTGTCCAGGGCGTTTAGCGGTTCGTCGAGCAGCAGCAGGTCGGGGCTGGTGAGCAGGGCGCGGCCGAGGGCGACGCGCTGGCGCTGGCCGCCGGAGAGCTGGTCGGCGCGGCGCTCCAGCAGGTCGTCGATGCCGAGCAGGCGGGCGACCTCGTCCAGGTGCAGGCGGCGCAGGGGCTCCGGCGTGCGCTTGTAGCCGTAGAGCAGGTTGCCGCGCACGGACAGGTGCGGGAGCAGGGTGGATTCCTGGAACACGAGGCCGACGCGGCGGCGGTGCAGCGGGATGAAGGTCTTGCCGGACTGCCAGGCGGTATCGCGAAAGTGCACCTCGCCGCCGGGCGGGTGTTCCAGCCCGGCGATGATGCGCAGCAGCGTCGTCTTGCCGCAGCCGGAGCGGCCGAACAGGGCGGTGACGCCCTCCAGCGGGAAGGCGGTGTCCACGTCCAGCGCGAAGCCGGGGCGTTCCAGCAGGGCCATTATGCGCAGGGTGTCGGGCTCGGGCCGGGTCACAGGCGCACCGTGTCGAAGCGGCGGTTGATCGCGTAGACGATGAACAGCACGGCGAAGGCGAAGATCAGCAGGCCGAAGGAGAGGCGGTGCGCGGAGTCGAAGTCCATCGCCTCGGCGTGGTCGTAGATCAGGATGGACAGCACCTGGGTCTCGCCGGGGATCGCGCCGCCCAGCATCAGGATCACGCCGAACTCGCCGAGGGTGTGGGCGAAGGCGAGCGTGGCGGCGACGATGAAGCCGCCGCGGGTCATCGGCAGGATCACGGTCACGAAGCGGTCGATGCGTCCGGCGCCCAGCGAGCCGGCGATCTCCACCGGCCGGCGGCCGAGGTTGGCGAAGGCCTGCTGCAGCGGCTGCACCGCGAACGGCAGGGAGTAGATCACCGAGCCGATCAGGATGCCCTGAAAGGTAAAGGCCAGGTGGTTCAGGCCCCAGCTCTCCAGCGTACTGCCGACCGGCCCGGCCGGGCCGAGCAGCACCAGCAGGTAGAAGCCGAGCACGGTGGGCGGCAGCACCAGCGGCAGGGCGACGAGGGCCTGCACCGCGGTGCGCACGCCGGGGGAGCCGCGCCCGTTGGCCAGCCACCAGGCGATCGGCGTGGCGATCACCAGCAGGATCAGCGTGGTGTAGAGCGCGAGCTTGAGGGTGACCTCGATCGCCATCCAGTCCGTGGGGCTCAGGTCCAGCATTCTGCTATTCGCTCCCGGGCATCTCGAAGCCGTAGCGCTGCATGATCTCGCGGGCGGTGTCGCGGCCCATGAACCCGGCGAAGCGGTGCGCGGTGTCCTTGTCCGCGCCGCGCCGGGTGATCACGAAGCCCTGAGTCAGGGGTTCGTGCAGCGCGTCGTCGATCAGGTGGTGTGGGTGCTCGGCGAGATCGGGAAACTCCGCGAGCGACAGCGCGATGATGCCGATGTCCGCGCCGCCGGCCTGCACCATGCGGGCGGTCTGGGCGATGTTGTCGCCGTTGACGATCTTCGGCTGCAGCTCCTCCCAGACGCCGGCGGCCTTCAGCGCCTCCTTCGCGCGCACGCCGTAGGGGGCGTGCGTGGGCGAGGCGATGGCCACGCGGCGGATGTCGTCGCGCGTCAGGTCTTCCAGCGTCAGCTCGGAGGCATCCATGCGATTGCTCCACAGCACGATGCGGCCGATGGCGTAGACGGATGGCTCGGTGACGGCGGCGCCCTCCGCGTAGAGCCGCTTCGGGTAGGCGATGTCGGCGGAGAAGAAGATGTCGTAGGGTGCGCCGTTCAGGATCTGCGTGGTCATGCGCCCGGAGGAGCCGTAGGTCACACGCACGCGGTCATCCGGATAGGCCTCGCGGTAGGCCTCCAGGATCTCGTCCAGCGCAAAGCGCAGGTCGGAGGCGGCGGCGATGGTCAGCGGGCCGGAGGCGTGCGCCAGGCCGGGCAGCAGCAGGGCGAGCGTCAGGAGCAGGGCGCGCAGGTGCATGGTTGGGTTCTTCCCTGTGGTTCGGTCCTGGTGGCGTCGGGCCCTTGCGCGCAGCACTCGCCCTGCGGTCCTTGTGCATCGTCGCTGCGCCGCGCGCCGTGACGGGGCCCGAGGATATGCATCTCGTTATGTTTGTGTTTGCATATCGACGGGCGCAATGATGCGGCGGCCGGGCGGGGGCCGTCAAGACCCGCCCGGGGTCAGGGTTCGTAGTCGTCGGCGAGGAAGTCGGCGAAGGCGTGCAGTTCGTCGCGCAGAGCCTCGCAGGCCTTGCGTTCCATGTCGCGGTAGCGCGCCAGCACGGTCTCGCCGAAGTCGGTGATCTGCGCGCCGCCGCCGCCGGAGCCGCCCTTGGCGGTGGCGATCACGGGTTCGCGGAAGCTCTGGTTCATGGTCTCGACCAGGTCCCAGGCGCGGCGATAGGACATGCCGACATGACGGGCTGCCGCGGAGATCGAACCCTGCTCGCGGATCGCCTCCAGCAGCATGGCCTTGCCCGGCCCCATGGCGGTGACCTCGCCCAGCAGCACGCGCAGGCGCGGGGTCTGTGCGGGGTCTTTTGGGTCGCCGGAATGGTGGGTGCTCATGCGGACTGGCCTGGGGTTTGCGTGCAGGGGGTGCGGATACAGGGTGGTTACGAAATGATACCCCGGAATTGCAGGAGGCCAGCACTCTGGCCGATGGGTGCCGATCCGGCGCCCTATCGGCCAGGTGCTGGCCTCCTGCGGGGATATTGAGGGCCGGGGTGCGATACCCCGGCCTCCGGTTCAGGCCTTGCCCTGGAGCTGCGGGATCACGGCCTCGTTCTCCAGCGTGGAGGTGTCGGATGTGATCTCCTCGCCCTTGGCGATGGAACGCAGCAGGCGGCGCATGATCTTGCCGGAGCGGGTCTTCGGCAGGCCGTCGGCAAAGCGGATGTCGTCCGGCTTGGCAATCGGGCCGATCTGGTCGGCGACCCAGTTGCGCAGGTCCTTCACCATCGCCTCGGCCTCGTCGCCGGTCAGGCGGTCGCCCTTCAGGATCACGAAGGCGACGATGGCCTCGCCCTTTACGTCGTGCGGGCGCCCGACCACGGCGGCCTCGGCCACCGCCTCGTGCGCGACCAGGGCGGATTCCACCTCCATGGTGCCGAGGCGGTGGCCGGAGACGTTCAGCACGTCGTCGATGCGGCCCATGATCCAGAAGTTGCCTTCGGCATCGCGGCGCGCGGAGTCGCCGGCCAGGTAGTACTTGCCGTCGAACTTGGGCCAGTAGGTGTCCTTGTAGCGCTGGTCGTCGCCCCAGACGGTGCGCAGCATGTGCGGCCAGGGCTTCTTGATGACCAGGTAGCCGCCCTGGTCCGCCGGCAGGCTGTTGCCCTGCTCGTCGACCACGTCGGCGTCGATGCCGGGCAGGGCCTGGGTGCAGGAGCCGGGCACCAGGGTGGTCGCGCCCGGGATCGGGGCGATCATGTTGGCGCCGGTTTCGGTCTGCCACCAGGTATCCACCACCGGGCAGCGTTCGCCGCCGATCACGCGGTAGTACCACATCCAGGCCTCGGGGTTGATCGGCTCGCCGACCGTGCCCAGCAGGCGCAGCTTGGACAGGTCGTACTGCGCGGGGATGTCGTCGCCGGCCTTCATCAGCGCGCGGATCGCGGTGGGCGCGGTGTAGAACACGGTGACCCCGTGGGCCTGGCACATCTTCCACCAGCGCCCGGCGTCGGGCACGGTCGGCACGCCCTCGTAGATCACCTGGGTGGCGCCGACCGCCAGCGGGCCATAGGCGACGTAGGTATGGCCGGTGATCCAGCCGACATCCGCGGTGCACCAGTAGACGTCGTCGCCCTGCAGGTCGAACACCCACTGGTTGGTGACGATCGCGCCCAGCAGGTAGCCGGCGCTGGAATGCTGGATGCCCTTGGGCTTGCCGGTGGAGCCGGAGGTGTAGAGCAGGAACAGCGGGTGTTCGGACTCGACCCATTCCGGTTCGCAGTCCACGGATTCGCCGTCCACGGCGTCCTCCCACCAGACGTCGCGGCCTTCTTGCATGGTCACGTCGTTGCCGGCGCGCTTGCACACCACGACCTTCTCGACATCGCCCGGGTTGGAGTCCAGGGCCTTGTCCACGTTGGCCTTGAGCGCCACGGTCTTGCCGCCGCGCGCGCCGCCATCGGCGGTGATGACCAGCCGCGCCCCGGAGTCCACGATGCGGTCGCGCAGGGCATCCGCGGAGAAGCCGCCGAACACCACCGAGTGGATCGCGCCGATGCGGGCGCAGGCCTGCATGGCGATCACGGCCTCGGCGTTCATTGGCATGTAGATGACGACGCGGTCGCCCTTCTCCACGCCCATGCCCTTGAGGGCGTTGGCCAGCTTGCCGACCTCGTTGTAGAGATCGCGGTAGGTCAGGTGGCGGGTCTCGCCGTTCTCGGCCTCGAAGATGATCGCGGTCTTGTTGCCGCGCACCTCGAGGTGCCGGTCGATACAGTTGTAGGAGACGTTCATACGCCCGTCGGCGAACCACTCGTAATGTGGCGCGCGGGAGTCATCCAGGCCCTGGGTGAACTCGGTCTTCCAGTCGATCTTTTCGCGCGCGAGATCGCACCAGAAGCCCTCATGGTCGGCCGCCGCCTTCTGGTTCAGGGCCTCGAGATCCTCCGGTTTCAGGCGCGCTTTTTCGGTGAACGCCGCCGGGGGCGCGAAGTGGCGCGTCTCGGTAAGGGTGGACTCGATGTTGTCACTCATCAGGGCCTCCGGAAAGGTTTTGCGGATTCGGTTGAGTAGGGGGCGGCACGGCCCCCCGTTGGTGGGTGCGAGGATAGCATGCGAACCGCCCGCTGGCCGCGCCTACCAGAGCCACGCGGGGCGGAACAGCACACGCCCGAGCGGCAGCTGGCCGTCCGGTGACTGCCGGCTGAGCAGGGCGGCGAACAGCTCGCCCGCGGCGATGGCGTCGAACAGGGCGTCATGCGCGCGGTAGGCCGGCAGGTTGTAGCGCGTGCGCAGGGTGTGCAGGCGCAGCCCGTGCGCCGGGATCGGCTGGCCGGCGCGGCGCAGGGCGGTCTCCGCCAGGCGCAGGGTATCGACAATGGGCAGCGGCGGGCGCACCCCGTACAGCCGCTGGCAGGCGCGTTCCAGAAAGCCGATCTCCAGGGCGGCGTGGTGCGCCACCATGATGCGCCCGGCGAGCGCGCGGAACAGGGCCTCAAGGGCGGCCTCCAGCGCGATGCCGCCGGCGGCGCGCTGATCGGTGATGTGGTGGATGACCGCGCTCGCCTCGGGGACCGGGCCCTCGGCGCGGACCAGGCGCTGATCGGCGGTGGCGAGGTCGATGCACGGGCCGTCCATGGCCACCCAGCCGATGCTGAGGATGCGGTCGCGCTCCGGGTCCAGTCCGGTGGTCTCGAGGTCCACGGCGAGGAAGCGGCTGTGGGCGACGGCCTGCCCGGCGGTGGGCAGCGGGGTCTCCAGGGCCGCGCGCAGCGGGCCGGGCGGGCAGCGCCGCGCAGCCTGGCGGCGGCGCCGGCAGAAGCGCCAGTGGCCCGGGGGGCGGCGCCAGTCGGAGGGCTCGACCGGGCAGACCATCAGCGCGTAGCGGCCGTCATCCGCGCACCCGTTCGGCGTTGGCCAGGGCGGACTTGCGGGTATCGCTGACCAGGCGGAACGCGGTCTTCAGGTGGTTGCGCTCCAGGGTGGACAGCGTGCTCGGGTCGAGGGCGTTGTCGGGGGCCTGGCCGTTGCGGATCTGTCCGGCCTGGTGGCGTGCGCGCAGGCCGGCGATGTACAGCCAGGCATCGACCAGGTTGGCGGCCGTGTTTTCGCTGATCACGCCGGCCTGGGCGGCGGCGTGCAGCCGCTCTACCGTGCCGCGGGCCTCGCTGCCCGCGTTCAGGGCGAATACGCGGGCCATGGCCACGAGCGGCAGCAGGCCGCGCATCTTCAGGTCCAGGGTGTCGGCGTGTTCGCCGCTGGCCTCCAGCACGAACTGGCGGAAGAAGCCGAGCGGGGCGGGCAGGTCGCGGGCCTGATCGGCGAGGGCGGAAAGCAGGGCCTCGTGGCGCCGGGCGGTGGTCAGGGCGTGCTGGCGCAGGGGCTCGAACAGGCTGGCATCGCCGTGGATCACGCGCAGGTCCAGGTAGTGGCTGGCCAGCATGGCGTCGCGCGGGGCCGGGTGGTGCAGTACGCGTTCGAGCTCGCGCGCCCAGTCTGCGGCGCTGCGGCGCCAGTCGGGGTGGGTGGGGTCGACATCGCCCGGGCAGGCGCGGATGCCGCAGGCGTCCAGCCCGGCGCGGATCTGCTGCGCGAGCCGTTCGAACCAGGTGTCGGCGTCTGTCGGCGCGCTGTCGGCGATGATCAGGGCGGTGTCCTGATCGGTGAACACCGTCTGCTCGTGGCGGCCCTGACTGCCGCTGGCCAGCCAGGCAAACGCGCACGGGGCGCTGCCGTGGTCGCGCTCGTACAGCTCGATAAGGCGCTGGGTCAGGGTGTCGATCACGGTGGTGAGCGTCTGCGTGATCTGCACGGCATCGGCGCCGGTGTCCACCAGCTGTACCTGCAGCCGGGGCAGGGCCTGCATGATCCCCTGCAGGGCGGTCAGGTCGTCGGCCCGGCGCAGGTCGCGTACCAGGTACACGGCGCTGGTGCCCTGGTGGCGGATCAGGTCGGTGCTGGAGAGGATGCCGGTCAGTGCGCCGTCGTGCTCCTGCACCACCGGCAGGTGGTGGATGTCGTGGCGGGCCATCCGCAGCAGGGCCTCGAACGCGGGCGTACTGCCAGTCACGGTGGTCAGCGGCGTGGCCATGAATTCGGCCACTGGCTGTTCCGGGTCCTGTTCGCGGGCCAGGGCCCGGCGCAGGTCGGTATCGGTGAGGATGCCGGCCGGCTCCTGCGGCCGTTCCGGGGGGTGCAGCAGCAGGGCCGAGATGTCGGACCGGTCCATCAGCCGTGCCGCCTCGCGCAGGCTCAGGGTTGTCAGGCCCCGCACCGGGTCGGGTGTCATCAACGCGCGCACCGGGGTGGTCAGCAGGCCCTGGGTGGCGTCACCGGCCGCGCCGCGGGGCGCGCCCAGGGGGCGCGGGGCGTCGCCGGCGAGGAACTCGGCAATGGCGCCATCCCGTGCCGACAGGGCCTGCGCGCGGTCCAGCGGCAGGTGGTAGACCAGGCTGTCCTCGGTGACCGGGCCGAGCCGGTGCCCCGGTGCTGCGGGCACATGGAAGGCATCGCCTTCGCCGAGGCGGTCCTGCAGGGTGTCGTTCGCGTCGCGGATCTCCACGCTGCCGGTGCGCAGGATCCACAGCCCCGCCTCGGCGGCGGGCGGAAAGTCGCTGCCGGCGCGCAGGTAGCGCAGGGTCAGCTGGCGCACGAGTGCGCTGCGGCTGGCCGCCGGAAGCGTGGCCAGGTCCGGGCACTGGTCGAGGAATTCGCGGATCTCTTCAAGTTCGCCGTTCATCTGCGAGTCCGTGCGGGGCGGGCTGGCCGGGGCAACCGGCAATCGACCCGCGTGGGGTCGATTGCCGCTTGGCCCGTAAGGTTGGACAGGGCATTAAGGGAACGGCCCGGGGAGCCCAGGCCGATCCTTTCGTGCGTGATGTGAAATGACCATCCAGTCATCACATGGGTGACCCCGCCATGCCGGTCGGACCGGGCATGACGGGGCCTTCCATCAGGCTTCCGAGCGCGGTACGCGCACGCTCTCCACCAGGTCCTGGATGTCCTTCGGCGGCTCGGCGGTGAACTTCATCACGATGTAGGCGGTGATGAAGTTGAAGGCCGCGCCAATCGCGCCGAAGCCGGTCGGGTTCACGCCCAGCAGCCAGCCGTCCGGGTTGTCCGGGAGCATCGCGGTGCCGGAGAAGAAGAACCAGCCCTTGTACGTGAAAATGTACAGCAGGGTGGTCCCGAGACCGACCAGCATGCCGGCGATCGCGCCTTCCTTGTTCATCTTCTTCATGAAGATGCCCATCATCAGGGTCGGGAACAGCGAGGCCGCGGCCAGACCGAAGGCCAGTGCCACCACCTCGGCCGCGAAGCCGGGTGGATTAAGCCCCAGATACCCCGCAAACAGGATGGCGACCGCCATGGCGATACGTCCTGCCATCAGCTCGTTCTTCTCGCTGATTTTTGGCATGAATACGCCCTTCAGCAAGTCGTGCGAGATGGCCGACGATATGGCGAGCAGGAGCCCCGCCGCGGTCGACAGTGCGGCGGCGATACCGCCCGCTGCCACCAGTGCGATCACCCAGCTTGGCAGACCGGCTATCTCGGGGTTGGCCAGCACCATGATGTCGCGGTCGAGGGTCACGATCTCGGAGCCTTCCCAGCCGTATTCCTCTTCCGCCATCGCGGCGAACTCTTCGTTGGCGTCGTTGTAGTACTGGATCACGCCGTCTTCGTTCTTGTCCTCGAACGCCAGCAGACCGGTCTGCTCCCAGCGCTCCATCCAGGCTGGCTTGTCCGCGTGGGCCAGGTGGCCTTCCTCGGTACCGATCTCGCCCGGATGCACGGTGTTGACCAGGTTCCAGATGGCCATCGCACCGACCGCCGGGGCGGTGGTGTAGAGGATGCCGATGAACACCAGCGCCCAGCCGGCGGACTTACGCGCATCGCGCACACGCGGAACGGTGAAGAAGCGGATGATCACGTGCGGCAGACCCGCGGTACCGATCATCAGCGCCAGGGTCAGCAGGAACATGTTCATCAGGCTCATGCCGCCCACCGCTGTGTAGGCATGGAAGCCCAGATCCACCATGGTCTTGTCCAGCGCATCCAGCAGGTAGGTATCGGAGCCCTGCAGGGTGGAGCCGAGACCCAGCTGCGGGATCGGGTTGCCGGTCAGGGTGATGGCAATGAAGATCGCCGGCACCGTGTAGGCAAAGATCATGATCACGTACTGCGCGATCTGGGTGTAGGTGATGCCCTTCATCCCGCCGAGCACGGCGTAGATGAACACCACCGCCATCCCGGCGATCAGGCCGGTGGCCAGCGGCACCTCCAGGATGTTGGAGAAGGCGATGCCGACCCCGCGCATCTGCCCGATCACGTAGGTGACGGACATCACGATCAGGGAGATCACCGCGATGATGCGCGCGGCCTTCGAGTAGAAACGATCACCGATGAATTCCGGCACCGTGAACTTCCCGAACTTGCGCAGGTACGGGGCCAGCAGCAGCGCCATCAGCACGTAGCCGCCGGTCCAGCCCATCAGGTAGGCGCCCCCGGTAAAGCCGAGGAACGCGATCAGGCCGGCCATGGAGATGAACGACGCGGCCGACATCCAGTCCGCGGCGGTGGCCATGCCGTTGGCGATCGGGTTGATGCCGCGCCCGGCAACGTAGAACTCGCTGGTGGAACCGGCGCGCGCCCAGATGGCGATGCCGATGTACAGGGCGAAGGTCGCCCCGACCACGAGCAGGCTTAGAGTCTGTTGATCCATGACAGGCTTACTCCTCGTGGACGTTGAACTTGCGATCCAGCACGTTCATGCGCCAGGCATAAACGAAGATCAGGATGATGAAGGTGTAGATCGACCCCTGTTGTGCGAACCAGAAGCCCAGCGGATAGCCCCCCAGCTGGAACGCGTTCAGGGGCTGGGCGACCAGGATGCCCAGCACGAACGACACCAGGAACCAGATAGCCAGGCAGATGCCCAGCAGACGCAGGTGCGCCCGCCAGTACGCCTGCCGGCTCAGGTCTTCTTGTGACATGACGATGCTCCTCTCGTAAGGTTTTGTTGTTTGCCGTGGTCCTTCACAGCTGGTACTGCACCTCAAGCTGTCCCTGCAGCTTGCGGGCCTGCCGGAAACTCTCCTTGAGCACCCGTCCCTCCAGGGCGCCCAGTTCTTCCGGCCGGATTCGGTTGTCGTCTTCGCGCCCCTCGCGCAGGGCCTTCTGCTGTGCGCGCAGGCGCAGCATCTGCAGGTAGCGCAGCGCCGCGTGGTAGTCGCGGGCATCGGTTTCGCGCATCACCTCCGCGGTAACCGCCTGGTCCAGGCGGTCGTGGGTGCGCGTCGCCGGCAGTTCGGCGGCCAGTGCGATGACGCGCGCGGCGTCGACAAAGGGCGTGAGCCCCTGCTTCTTGATGTCGATGCCCTCGGCGCCGCTCTTGATCTCGCCGAACAGGCCCAGCGGCGGCCGGAACATCTGCTGGTTGGCCGCCATCTGCCGGCGGAAGCGGCTGTTGAACGCGGTCTTCTGCAGCAGCCGGGTGCGCAGGGCCTCAACCGGGCCGGCTTCGCCGTCCACCGCGCGCAGGTCGAAGAAGATCGTGCTCTTGAGCAGGTGCTCCGGGGTGCCCTGCTCGATCCAGCGGGTGAAACGCTGGTCCCACTCCGGAGCGCTCAGGCAGCACTCCGGATTGCCGGCCATGATGTTGCCGGGGCACAGGGTGAAGCCGCATTCCGCCAGGGCCTGGTTCACGGCCTTCGCGTAGGGCAGCAGGCGCTCGCGGATGGCGTCCGCATCACCGGCCTCGGCATCGAACAGGATGCCGTTGTCCTGGTCGGTGACCAGGGCCTGTTCCTCGCGAGCCTGGGAGCCAAACGCCAGCCAGGTGAAGTCGATGCCCTCGATGCTCGGGTGTTCGCCGCGCAGCAAGGCCAGCACGCGGCGGGTGGCGTGCTCGTTGAGGCGGGTGATCAGGCGCAGCACCTGGTCGGCCTCCGCGCCCTGGCCAACCACGGCCTCGATCAGGCGCGGCACCTGGCGCAGGCGTTCGGCGATCGCGGCGACCGAGTCGGCGCGGCGGATCTCGCGCACCAGGCCATCCAGGGTCAGCGGCTGGCTGGTCAGCAGGTCGCGCTCGCCGAGCACGCCGACCAGGCGGCCGTCGCGTACCACGCACAGGTGGGTCATGCCGTGCTCGGTCATCGCCTCGATGCCCTCGAAGCCGGGGGCGCTTTCCTCCAGCGCGACCGGGTCGGGCGTCATCACCGCGTGCAGCGGGGTATCCAGGTCGACGTCGGCTAGGGCCACGCGCGAGAGCAGGTCGTGCAGGGTGAAGATGCCGACCGGGCGCTGCGCGTCGTCCGTGGCCACGATGGAGCCCACGCGTTCGTCGCGCATGGTGGTCAGTACCGCGCGCAGCGGGGTGTCCGGGCGGCAGGTGATCGGGCCGCGCGGAATGCGCAGGGCCAGCGGGGTGTTCAGCTGGCCGGCGCCGGCGTCACGGGCGGCCAGCGTGTCCATGCCCTGCTGCAGGCGGTCCAGCAGGTTGGCCAGGCGGCGCGTGCAGAAGTCGTTGAAGACGCGCGAACGGGCGCGCAGGCGGTCGAAGTCCTCAAGGCCCAGTTCCAGGCAGACGGTGTCCTCGGCGGCGCGATGCACGGTGTGGACCGCGCGCCGGCCGAGCAGGGCGCCGATCGGGAAGCATTCGCCGGGGATCAGCTCCCAGGCCTTGCCGGAGAGCTGTTCGTCCTCGCTCGGGGTTTCGCCGCGAATACGGCCCTGGCGGATGATGTGAAAGCGCTGGGCGGGGCCGGCCTCGGGATCGGTGATGCGGGCCCCGCGGGGGTAGAAGCGGCTCTCCAGGCGCGGGATCAGGAAATCCAGCGCATCCGCCTCGAGCTGATCGAATGGCGCATGGGTGCCCAGAAACTCGCGGGTGCTGTCGAGCGCATCGGACATGGCGTGGACGGTATCCCCTGAGTGATGGTGGTCACGGTTTGGGGTGCCGATGCAAGTTGTACGCCAATCTTTTGGGGGCCTGGAATCAGGTGCTTGGCGGGGGTGTCGTGGGGCGTGACGTTACGTTGCGTAACGGGGTGTTACACAAGGAAACAGCCCCCGACGGAGGAACCGCCAGGGGCTGTTGTGTGGGGGCTGGTGCGGGCTCAGGCCGCCTGCGCCAGGCCTTCCTGGCGGCCCGGCCGCGACTGCTTCAGGGTGACCAGTTCCTCGGCGCTGGTCGGGTGCAGCGGGATGGTCAGGTCGAAGTCGCGCTTGGTCGCGCCCATACGCACCGCGACCGCGAAGCCCTGCAGCATCTCGTCCACGTTCGGCCCGATCATGTGGATGCCGACGACCTTCTCGTCATCCCCGGCGCAGACCAGCTTCATCGCCACCGGCGGCAGCTCGCCCTCGGCGAAGGCACGGTCCAGGCCACCGAACTCGGTTTCGTAGATGCGCACCGAGTCGCCGTGCTGGTCCACTGCCTGCGGTTCGGTCAGGCCGACCATGCCGGCGGTGGGGTGGGTGAAGGTGACGGTCGGAATCTGGTCGTAGTCCACCGGCACCGGGTTCGTCTCCGGTGCGTACCAGTGGTCCGCCAGGCGCCGGCCGGCCGCGATCGCCACCGGGGTCAGCGGACCCTTGCCGATGATGTCGCCCAGCGCATAGAGGCCCTCGACGTTGGTGGCCTGCCATTCATCGACCGGGATGATGCCGCCGCGGGCCATCTCCAGTCCGACCTCTTCCAGGCCCATGTCCGCCGTGGCGGGCTTGCGGCCTACCGCCCACAGTACCTTCTGGTACGGACCCAGTTCCTGACCGCCTTCCAGCTTCACGGTCACGGCGCCGGGCTTGCCGCCCAGGCCGGCGACCTTCACACCCAGGTGGCGCCCGATGCCCTGATGCGCCATATGGCGATCCAGGGTGTGGGAGATCAGCGGGTCGAACATCTCCAGCACGCGGTCCTCCATCGCGACCACGTCGGTCTTTACGCCCATCGAGCGCAGCATCCCGGCCATCTCCAGGCCAATGTAGCCGGCGCCAATCACGGCGATGGATTCCGGCAGTTCGGTCCACTCGAAGAAGTCATCGGAGGTGGCGCCCAGTTCGGCACCCTCCAGCGGCGGCACGATCGGCGCCCCGCCCATCGCCAGCACGATGCGCTCGGCGCTGTATTCGGTGCCGCTGTCGCTGACCACCCGGCCCTTGCCGGCCATGCGGGCGCGTTCCGGGATGTGGGTCACGCCGAGCTTCTCCAGGTGCCCGGCCCAGAAGGTGTTCAGGTTCTTCAGCATGGCCTGGCGACGTTCGGCCAAGTCGCCGTAGCGGATCCCCTGAACCTCGATATCGACCGCGAATTCACCGGCCTGACGGGCGTGGCTCATGTGCTCGGCCGCGTACCAGGTGAGTTTCTTGGGTACGCAGCCCTCGTTCACGCAGGTGCCGCCCAGCGGCTTGGGATCGAACACGGCGACGCGCGCGCCGTGCGGGGCGGCACGTTCCGCCACGGCCAGGCCGCCGCTGCCGCCGCCAATCACGATGATGTCGTAGTGTTCCATGTCGGTTCCTCGAAGGGTTCGGTGAAAATGGTACATAACGACCGCATTCCGTGCGGTCGCCAAGATCTGCCATCCGTGTCCGGACGTCCGGGTGTGACGGCATCCGGACACGGATGGCCACCCAGTGATCGGGTGACCACCCGGGGCGGGACAGAACCCGCCCCGAGGGGCAGACGACTTACGCCGCCTTCTTCTCGCGGGAGATCCACTCCTGCAGATCGTCCGAGCCGCCGATGCGGTGGCCGCCCACGAACACCTGCGGGACGGTCATCGCGCCGGTGGCGGCGCGCAGGCTGCGCAGGCTGGCGTCGCGGCCCAGCACGATCTCTTCATAATCGAGACCGGCGTTCTCCAGCATCTCCTTGGCGCTGGCGCAGTACGGGCAGCCCGGCTTGGTGAAGACGACCACGTCTTCGGGGCAGGCCGCATCCGGCGCGACGTGGGCGAGCATGGTGTCGGCGTCGGAGACCACGAAGGGGTCGCCCGGCTCGTCCGGCTCGATGAACTGCTTCTCGATCACGCCGTCACGCACCAGCATGGAGTAGCGCCAGGAGCGGTGGCCAAAGCCGAGGTCGCTCTTGTCGACCAGCATGCCCATCTGCTCGGTGAACTCGCCGTTGCCGTCGGCGATGAAGGTCACGCGGTCGGCCTGCTGGTCGGCCTGCCAGGCCTCCATCACGAAGCCGTCGTTGACCGAGATGCAGACGATCTCGTCGATGCCGTGCTGCTTGAGCACCGGCGCCAGTTCGTTGTAGCGCGGCACGTGGGCGGAGGAGCAGGTCGGGGTGAACGCGCCCGGCAGGGCGAACACGACCACGTTGCGGCCGTTGAACAGGTCTTCCGAGCGGACGTCGTTCCAGTCGTTGTCCTTGCGGCAGCGGAAGGTGACTTCCGGGACGCGCTGGCCTTCGCGATTTTCCAGTTCCATTTCGATGATCTCCTTAGTCGATCGTGAACAAACGGTTGTATTACGAGAGAGAAGTCTTTTTTCGGGCGGGTGATTCCCGACCACGAGGCTCAAGATAAGGGTCTTCTTATGATTGATCCAGTTTTTGTTCTCTATCTACTCGTTAGTTTCTTTCTATGGAGTGTGCCGGTTGCGGAGAGCGGCTACCGCTTTTGTCGGCCCCGGCGTTCGGGGGTGCCCGCGTGATGCGAGGTTGACGCGTTCGCCGGAAATGCGGAAGCTTGCCGCCCGGATTCGGGAACCGCCCGAATCTCGGACCGCGTTATGGTGGTCCGTATCAGTCCCCTCGCGACGACAGGTTGTGAACCCCGCCAGGCCCGGAAGGGAGCAACGGTAGCAGCTGCGTCGGGCGCCGGGGTGTGGCGGGTGCGGGCCACCACCCTATTCCCTGCGGCCCAGACCCCTGCGGTGACGACGCCGCATCCGGGCCCGCGGCAGACTCGATTGACGGGGGATGCATGAGTCACCAGGTTCTGGCCCGCAAGTGGCGTCCCGCGCGCTTCGAGGACCTGGTCGGGCAGCCGCATGTCGTGCGCGCCCTGTCCAACGCCCTGAGCGGCGACCGTCTCCATCACGCCTATCTGTTCTCCGGCACGCGCGGGGTCGGCAAGACCACGCTGGCGCGCATCCTGGCCCGCTGCCTGAACTGCGAGACCGGGGTGACCCCCACGCCCTGCGGTGAATGCCGTTCCTGTGTCGAGATTGCCGAGGGCCGCCACCTGGACCTGATCGAGGTGGATGCCGCCTCGCGCACCCGGGTGGACGACACCCGCGAGCTGCTGGACAACGTCTCCTACGCGCCGACCACCGGGCGCTTCAAGGTGTACCTGATCGACGAGGTACACATGCTCTCCGAGAAGAGCTTCAACGCCCTGTTGAAGACGCTGGAAGAGCCGCCGGACCATGTGAAGTTCCTGCTCGCGACCACGGACCCGCAGAAGCTGCCGGTGACCGTCCTGTCGCGCTGCCTGCAGTTCAACCTCAAGCCGATGCCGCCGGCCATGATTGCCGAGCACCTGGCGCGCGTACTCGCCGCCGAGGGGGTGGAGGCGGAGCCGGGCGCGCTGCTGCGCCTCGGCGAGGCGGCCGAGGGCTCGATGCGCGACGCGCTGAGCCTGACCGACCAGGCCATTGCCTACGGCGGCGAGCGCCTGAGCGAGGCGGATGCCTGCGACATGCTCGGGTTGCTGCCGCGAACCCGCCTCGCCGGGCTGCTGGATGCCGTATTCGCCGGGGACGGACCCGGCCTGCTGCAGGGGCTTGCCGAACTGGATGCGCTGGGGCCGGACTGGTCGCGGCTGCTGGACGAGCTGGCCGCGCTGGTGCATCAGGTCGCGGTGCGGCAGGTGGCGGGCGGCGAGCCGGAGGCCGGCGAGGAGGCCGAGGCCTGGGCGCATGCGGTGGCCGGCCGGGTGGATCCGGAGACGGTCCAGCTGGCCTACCAGATCCTGGTCCACGGGGTCCGTGATCTGCCGTATGCACCGGATGCGCGCATGGGGGTGGAGATGACCCTGCTGCGCCTGCTGGCGTTTCGTCCGGAGCCGCCCCCGGCGGCGGGCGAGACCGCCCGACCGGCGCCGGTTAAAACGGACGCGGCGCGTGGCCCCGGGTCTGCGCCAGCGGCGCCTCGTCCGCAGGCGCCTGCATCGGCGAACCCGGCGCCGCCCGCGGCCCCCGCGCGCGCGCCGAAGACCAGCCCGAGTGCCGGCCCGGAACCTGATCCAGTCGCCGACCCGGCACCCGCGGCCGCAGCCCCGACCGCGGTGCGCGAGCCTGGAGCGGAGCCGCCCGCGGCGGTGGAGCATGCGCCCGCCCCTGCAGCGGCCCCGCTGGCGCCCGGCGCGGCCTTCGACTGGAACCGCTTTGCCCTCGGGCTGCCCGCGGGCACGGTGCGCGAACTCGCAAAGCACGCGGAGCTGCTCCAGCATGACGCCGAGCGTGTGGTCCTGGCGCTGGCGCAGGGCACGCCCTGTACCGATCGTGCCAAGACCCGCCTGAAGGAGGCGCTGGAACAGGCTCTGGGGCACTCGTTGCGCCTGGAGATTGTCGACCGGTCGGGGCCTTCCGATACGACGCCGGCGGCCCAGCTGGCCGCAGCCTCGGCCCGGCGTCAGGCGGGGGCCGAGGCGAGCATGCGCGAGGACCCGGTGGTGCAGGCCCTGGGGCAGGAGTTCGGGGCCGAGCTGGGCGCGGTGCGTATCCGAGAAGACCGGGCGGGCGACACGGTGGACGGCGACGCGCCGCTGCCTGCGCGCCAGCAAGACGCGGATTGATCGGCAAGTTCGGGGTGTGCGCGGTGCGGCATCATCCAGTGCAGCGTTGCCCCGAAAATTGAATCACAACCCCTGCGCGTGGGCGTGGGGCAGGAGAGCGAAATCATGATGAAAGGTGGCATGGGTGGCCTGATGAAACAGGCCCAGAAGATGCAGGAAGACATGCAGAAGGTGCAGGCGGAACTGGCCGAGATGGAGATCGAGGGTCAGTCCGGCGGCGGCCTGGTCAGCGTGGTGATGACCGGCAAGTACGCGGTGCGCCGGGTCAAGATCGACCCCAGCCTGTTCGACGACGACCGCGACATGATCGAGGACCTGGTGGCGGCCGCGATCAACGATGCGGTGCAGAAGGTGGAATCCACCACCCAGGAACGCATGGGCAGCCTGACCCAGGGCCTGGGTCTGCCGGCCGGCATGAAGCTGCCGTTCTGACGCGCATGCCAGGGGTTCGCTGATGGATGCGGAACTGGACGAGCTGGTCCAGGCGCTGCGCTGCCTGCCCGGGGTGGGTGCGAAATCGGCGCGGCGCATGGCGCTGCATCTGCTGGAGCGCGACCGCGAGGGCGCCCGCCGGCTGGCGCGGGCCGTGGATGACGCGGTGGCGCGCATCGGCCACTGCTCGGTCTGCCGCACCCTGACCTCGGCGGAGACCTGCAGCCGCTGTGCAGATCCGGAGCGCGATGCGCGCGTGGTCTGTGTGGTGGAAAGCCCCGGTGACGTGCTGGCGATCGAGTCTGCCACGGATTTCGGGGGGCGCTTTCATGTCCTGCTCGGGCGGCTCTCGCCGCTGGACGGCATCGGGCCGGAGGAGCTCGGACTGGATCGACTCGAGGCGCGCCTGCAGGCCGAGGGGGTGGAGGAGCTGATCCTGGCCACCAACACCTCGGTCGAGGGCGAGGTCACAGCGCACTACCTGGCCGAGATGGCGGCCCGCCACGGGGTGCGCACCACGCGCATCGCCCAGGGCATCCCGAGCGGTGGCGAGCTGGAATACATCGATGCGGGGACCTTGGCGCACGCCCTGTCGGGTCGGCGCGAATATTGATACATGGTAATATTGGATAGTGGGAGTGACGGCATGAGCGACTGTGTGTTCTGCAAGATCGTGGCGGGGGAGATCCCGGCCCGGGTGGTATTCGAGGACGACACAGTACTGGCGTTTGAGGACCTCAACCCGCAGGCGCCCACGCACGTGCTGGTGATCCCGAAAAAGCACATCGCCACGCTGAACGATCTGAGCGCGGAGGATGCGCCGGTCATCGGGGCCATGGCCCGTGCCGCGGCCGGGATCGCACGCGATCGCGGATTTGCGGAAAACGGTTATCGAACCGTGATGAACTGCAACCAAGACGGTGGGCAGACGGTCTACCATATACATATGCATGTCCTCGCGGGACGTGCGCTGAATTGGCCCCCGGGATAGGGCAACTCAAACCGGGCCAGGGCAACAAAAACAGGGACCAGCGGTGTGACGCGACTTCGATCGATCGGTGCAGCCAAGCAAGGGCCGCAGGCGAACTGCCTGCGGTCTTTGTGTGTGCGTGCGGTCGGGTCGCTGGCGGCGCTGCTGGTTGCGGGGCTGGCGCTGGGCGCCGCCACGGCCTCGGCCGATGAGCGCTACTCGTTGCTGGTGCCCCCCGAGGCCGGGGAGGCACCGGAGGTGGCGGCGCTGAGCGACGCCTCCGGCGCCGCCCAGCGCGAGTCGCAGTCGCGCTATCACCTCTCGGTACGCAGCACGCACGATACCGCGGCGCTGGACCAGATCGACAACACCTTCGGCGGTTCGCGCCTGTTCGAGGCCGTGGGTGGCTACCGCCAGGAAATTGGTGGTGGCTTCGGCTATGGGCTGAACGTCGGGGTGGGCGTGGAGACCCGTTCGGACTGGAGCGATCTCGGCCCGGCCAGTGAATCCACCGCCTATTTCACCGACTTCAGCTTCGGGCCCACGTTTGCATCCGGTCGATTCGACAGCCAGTTCCGCGTGGGGCTGCGCCAGTCGCTGTCCGGCGAGTCCGACGGGCTTGGTTTCGGCTACGGTGATCGCTCCCGCGACGTGGGCCGGACCATGGGCTATCTGAGCCTGGACGGGCGCATGCGCCTGCAAAACCGGTCCGAGCTTTCCCTGAGTCTGTATTACGACGACTACTCCCTGAACGCCGCCGACGACTGGATGGCGGATCGCCTGGAGTTCGAGGGGGCCAGCCGCGATCGCGCCTCCTCCGTGATCGGCCTGGAGATGGGCCTGACCTTCTGATCCCGGCCCCCGCCGCGACACCTTCCACTGCTAGTCCGAAAAAACACTTCAAGAGTGTTAACAGGAAGCTGGGAAGGCTGGAAGAAATGCCCGTTTTAATGCGCTGAGCCGCGCCGGGGTCGTTCGCAGGGCTTACTCGAACAAGCGGTTTTTAGTCCCTTTCCCTTCCAGTCTTCCCTGCTTCCTGTAAACCGATTTTTTGGTTTTCTTGTGCGTTACGTGGTGGAACCGTTACCCGCGGGCGCGGGTCTGGGCGGGGATCTCGGTGGCGAGCTCGTGCCAGGCCTGCAGCCGCTCCGCGGGGAGCTCGCCGGCCTCGATGGCGGCGCGAACGGCACAGGCCGGTTCGGTCTGGTGGCGACAGTCGCGGAAGCGGCAGGCCACGGCCCGTTCCGCGATGTCCGGGAAGCCGCGCTCCAGGGTGTCCAGGGACGGGATCTCGGGCGTGAAGTCGCGCACGCCGGGCGAGTCGATCCAGGCCCCTCCGTTGGCGAGCGGGTACCACTGCGCGGTGACCGTGGTATGGCGGCCCTCGCCGGAGGCGGCGAGATCGCCGGTGGCCGGCGCAATAGCGTCCGCGATCCCGTATTGATCGAGCAGGGCCGCCACCAGCGAGGACTTTCCGACGCCGGACTGACCGACCAGGATATTGGTGTGTCCGGCCGCGGCCGCGGCCAGCTCGTCCAGCCCAAATCCGGTTCTGGCGGAGACGTACAGCGGATCGAGGTCCAGTTCGCGATAGGCGGCCAGCCAGTCGAGGGGCGCGGCGGGGCCGGTATCCTGCTTGTTCACCAGCAGGCGCGGGCGTGCGGGGAGGTTCAGGACCGCGACCAGAAAGCGGTCGATCAGGTTACGTGACGGGGCGGGTTCCGGGGCGATCACGATCCATACGCAGTCGATGTTGGCGGCGATCACCTTGCGCCGTCCGAAGCCGTCCCGCCGAACCAGGACGTTGTCGCGGTCGAGCTGACGCGCGACCTCTTCGCCCGCTGCGTCCAGCTCCACGCGGTCGCCACAGGCGAGGTCGCGGAAGCGCCGGTGCAGCCGCAGGCGTCGCGGTGGCTGGTGCTCCACCGCGATGTCGGCCATCTGGTTGTGGCGGGCGAAGACCCGGGCGACCCGGCTCAAGCCGGGGCTCCGGGACGGGGGTTAGTCGAACAGGGCATCGATACGCGCGGCACAGATGAAGTCGTTCTCGCTGAGACCGCCAATGGCGTGGGTGGAGAACTCGACGGCGCAGCGGTTGTAGCCAACCGCCAGATCGGGGTGGTGGTCTTCGGTGTGCGCGATCCAGGCGACCGCGTTCACGAACGCCATGGTCTCGTGATAGTCCTTGAACTTGAAGCAGCGCTGGATGCTCCTGGCGGCTTCGTCCAGGCCCCAGCCGTCGTCAAGCTGGCTCAGGGCGCGCTCGGCGTCCGACCGCGGCAGGGGGTCGGTGAAGCCCTCGCAGGACTGACAGTGGCGGGTCTTCAGGTCACTCATCGAACTGGTAGTACTCGGCGTTGAGATAGGCGACCACGGCGTCCACCTCGTCGTCGAACCAGTTGGTGCCGAGGTTGACGTTGCAGTTGTTCACCTGGGCGACGAGTTCGTCATGCGAGCCGACCATGCGGTTCTCGCGGGTGTACAGCCCGGAGCCGTCCCCGCCGACCATGTCGGCATGGCAGCTGATGCAGTTGTCGCCGTGCAGTTCCTGCCCGGCACGAATGTCGTCGGCCAGCGCGGCGTTGGCGCCGGCCAGGCTCAGGGCCAGCGCGGCGGCGCCGGCGGCTATGGGTGCATGGGTGCGTCGCATGATTCCCTCCTTGTGGCGGGGGTTGGGTTTCGGGGCCACAGGCCTCGCATCCATGATGATAGACTCCCGGCGCAGATGAAAGGTCCGGGCCCGCGCGCGAGGACCGGTGCCGAAGGAGTACGTGACATGGCCGTGAATGCCGAAAACCTGATCTGGATCGATCTCGAGATGACCGGTCTGGAGCCCCAGACCGACCGCATCCTGGAGGTGGCGACCATCGTCACCGACAAGTATCTGAATATCCTCGCGGAAGGCCCGGTGGTCGCGGTCTACCAGCCGGCCGGTGTGCTGGAGGCCATGGACGAATGGAACCAGCGCACCCACGGGACCTCGGGGCTGATCGAGCGTGTGCGCAACAGCTCCGCGGAGACCCGCGATGCGGAGCAGGCCACGCTGGAGTTCCTGGCGCAGTACGTGCCGAAGGGGGCGTCGCCGATGTGTGGCAATTCGATTTGCCAGGACCGGCGGTTCATGGCGCGTCTGATGCCCGAGCTGGAGCAGTATTTTCACTACCGCAACCTGGATGTCTCGACGCTGAAGGAGCTGGCGCGACGCTGGGCGCCGGATGTGATTGCGCAGTTGCGCAAGAATGCCTCGCACCAGGCGCTGCAGGATATTCGTGACTCGATCGACGAGCTGCGGCTGTATCGCGAGCGCTTTATCCAGCTGCCGCCCGCCTCCCAGAACTGACCCGGCCCTCGGGCACCCGTAGTGCCCGCACTCGACTTTCGACCCTCCTTCGTTCGCCGTTGGGTGTTCCGCGTGGCATTGATTTGCCGCCAGCCACAGCAGCGCAGGCGGTGGACCGTGGACATGCAAGCACCCGATGTCCAAGCAGGCCAAGCCACAACAAGGCAGACGGCGGGCCGGGGCGCCACGAAGCCCGCGTGCCGGGCTCGCGGCTAGTCCAGGCGCAGGGAGTAGTCGATCGCGTGCAGGTGCTTGGTCAGCGCACCCACCGAGATGTAGTCCACACCAGTGGTCGCCACCTGCACCAGGGTATCCGGGGTGATGCCACCGGAGGCCTCGGAAACGGCCCGCCCGCGGATGCGCCGGACCGCCTCGATCAGGTCCGCATGTGCGAGTTCGTCGAGCATGATCACGTCGGCGCCGGCCTCCAGGGCCTGATCCACCTCGTCGAGGTTCTCGGTTTCCACCTCGACCCAGCGCCCGGCACCCAGCTCGCGGGCACGCGCAACGGCCGCGGCGATGGAGCCGCAGGCGGCGATGTGGTTTTCCTTGATCAGCACCGCATCCCAGAGCGCCAGGCGGTGGTTGTAGCCGCCGCCGCAACGCACCGCGTATTTCTGCCCGTGGCGTAGGCCCGGCAGGGTCTTGCGCGTATCCAGGATGCGACTTTGCGTGCCTTCCAGGCGCGCGACCCAGCGCGCCGTCTCGGTCGCGGTGCCGGAAAGCGTCTGCAGCAGGTTGAGCGCGCTGCGCTCGGCGGCCAGCACCGCGCGGGCGGGGCCTTCCAGGGTGGCGATTACCACGGGTTCGCGCGCCACCGGGACGCGGGTACCCTCGCTCACCTGCCAGTGGATTCGGGTTTCGGGCGCGAGCTGGCTGAAGGCACGTTCGAACCAGGCCTGTCCGCAGACGACTGCGGTCTCCTTCAGCAACAGGGTCGCGCGGGCCACGCGTTCGGCCGGGACCAGGGAGGCGGTCAGGTCGCCGGCGAGGCCGTCCGGTCCAAGGTCCTCCGCGAGCGCGGCCTCCACTTCGCGCACCAGCATGGCGGTATCCGGCCGCGCGGGGCCCTGGGCGAACGGGTCCCGTGGTGCCGTCACGGGCTGCGGTTTATCCGCCATGGTGGTCCGGCATCGGGCGCCGGTGCACGTAGTCGTCGCGCAGCTTTTTCACCAGCCCGGCGAGCAGGATCAGCGCGATCAGGTTGGGCGCGGCCATCAGGATGTTGGCGATGTCGGAGAAGTTCCAGACCATGCCCAGCGGGATGGTGGCGCCGATCACGATCAGGATCACGAACACGATGCGGTAGGGCATCACCGCGCCCTCGCCGAACAGGAAGTACGCCGAGCGGTCGCCATAGTAGGACCAGGCGATCATGGTGGAGAAGGCGAACAGCATCAGGCTGATGCCCACCAGCATGGCGCCGAACGGGCCCAGCGTGGAGCTGAAGGCGGTGGCTGTCAGCGAGGCACCGACCACGTCGTCGGCGCGGTCGATGTAGGCGCCGGTCACGACAATGGCCAGGCCGGTGAGGGTGCAGACCACGATGGTGTCGATGAACGGCTCCAGCATGGCCACCGAGCCCTCGCGCGGCGGATCGCCGTTCTTGGCCGCGGCGTGGGCCATGGCGGAGGAGCCGAGGCCTGCCTCGTTGGAGAACATGCCGCGCGCGACGCCGTACTGGATCGCCAGGCCAATCGCGCCGCCGCCGGCCGCCCACGGGTTCAGGGCCAGGTTCAGGATGGTGCCGACCGCCGCGGGCACGGCCTCGATGTTGGCGACGATGACCACGAAGGCCCCGAGCATGTACACCACGGCCATGAACGGGACGATGGCCGATGCGATCATCGCGATGCGCTTGACCCCGCCGATGATCACCAGCGCCACCAGAATGGCCATGGTCAGGCCGATGATCAGCGCCATCCAGCCCATGATCTCATCGTTGGCGCGCAGGTCGGGCACGATGAAGGTCAGGCCGTCGACCACCGAGTTGGCCTGCACCATGTTGCCGATGCCGAACGAGGCGATCAGCGTGAAGGCGGCAAACAGGATCGCCATCTTCTTCATGTTCAGCCCGTGCAGCAGCGTGAACATCGGGCCGCCGGCGATGCTGCCATCCGGGGCGATCTCGCGGTAGCGCACGGCCAGGGTGGTCTCGGCAAACTTGGTGGCCATGCCGAAAAAGGCGGTGACCCACATCCAGAACAGGGCCCCGGGGCCGCCGAGCGCGATGGCCGTGGCCACGCCGGCGATGTTCCCGGTGCCGATGGTGCCGGAAAGGGCGGTGGAAAGCGCCTGGAACGGCGAGATCTGACCGGCACCGCCACTGCGGCCGTCGGTGCCGCGCAGCGCGCGCCAGCCCTCGCGGAACGCGACCACCTGCACCAGGCCGAGACGAATGGTGAGGTAGAGCCCGGTCCCCAGCAGCAGGATCAGCGTGATGGGGTTGCCCCAGAGCAGGCCGGCGGTGTTGCCGAGGAACTGGTCGATGGTGTCGAGCATCGGAGGGTCCTTGTGGTCTGGGATAAGCGGGTGCGGCGCTGGTTGAAAACTCTACCGCGCGCAGGCGGGGTTTACGATAGGTTCGACCGAACGCGGCGATAGTGCGCGTCTGTGGAACGCGGCGCAGCGGCGTGGCTCAATAGGGCGGAGCGACAATCAAGGACGACACATGAGCCAGTCTTCATCTGAGGCAGTCGAACACGATCACGGCAAGCCCGTACCCCGGATCTTCCTGTTTGGGTCGCTGGTCGCGCTGGCGGCCTTTATCTGGCTGGTCAGCCTGCTGTGGCCCGCACTGGAAGCCCGCATCGCCGGCCTGAGCACCCTGCAGATCGGTGTGCTGGCCAGCCTGGTGGCCGGCCTGATGACCGCGGTCGGTGCGCTCCCGATCTTCTTCCTGCGGCGGATCAGCGCGTCGGTCGAGGACGCGATGATGGGCTTCGGGGCCGGGGTGATGCTGTCCGCCACCGCGTTCGAGCTGGTGCTGCCTTCGGTGGAGCAGGCCGAGGCCCAGTACGGCGGCGTCGGCATGGCAATCCTGGTGCTGTCGGTAGGCATGGCACTCGGCGGCGGGGCGTTGCTGGCGCTGCACAAGCTGGTCCCGCACGAGCACTTTCATATCGGTCCGCAGAGCGGGGCCGACCCGGCGAAGATCCGGCGGGTGTGGCTGTTCATCTTTGCGATTGCGCTGCACAACCTGCCGGAGGGGCTGGCGGTCGGGGTCGGCTTCGGCGGCGAAGAGGTCAGCGATGGCGTGACCCTGGCGATCGCGATCGGTCTGCAGAACATGCCGGAGGGGCTGGTGGTGGCGATTGCGCTGCTGTCGCTGGGCTACAGCAAGTGGGCCGCGTTCGGCGTGACGCTGCTGACCGGGCTGGTGCAGCCCATCGGCGGGCTGATCGGGGCCGGTGCGATCACCCTGATGGAGTTCCTGCTGCCCTGGGGGCTGGCCTTCGCGGCGGGGGCGATGCTGTTCGTCATCAGCCACGAGATCATCCCTGAATCGCACCGCAAGGGTCACGAGGCGCAGGCGACTGTTGGCGTGCTGGTCGGCTTCGTCGCGCTGCTTGCGATCGATCTCGCCCTGTAGCGCATCGCGTGGTAACGGCACCCGCAATGGGTGCTCGGGGCGGGTGGCGGAAAGCCGCCGCTGCACGTCCGGGCTTTCGCTCGGGAGATATTTTGGTCTACAATTAAATCTGTCTGCGGGTGGCTGATTCGGCCCGCACACCGTTCTGGAAGAGTTCTGCGATCGCTTAGCGATTGGCAGACGCCGAAGGCGCAACATCCGCCCGGAATCGCTCAGGCTACCGGACCGGAACGGTGCAGAAGACACACTCTGGAGAGCGGCCGGCGACGGCCCACCGAAGGGGGCGGCCCTGCAGCGAGTAATCGCTGGCACGGCGCAAACTCTCAGGTTTCAGGACAGAGGGGCGGCCAGCAGATAATCCCTGCTGGCCGCCCCTTTTTTTATGCCCGGCGCGCGGCGCCCGGGCCTCGCGGTTCCACCGGCACGGCCGGGGGCCGACCACGACACGGACGCAAGGCGGGAACACGATGACGACGTTGAAGACAACTCCCCTCCATGCCGCGCATCAGCGTGCGGGGGCCAAGCTGGTCGACTTCGCCGGCTGGGAGATGCCGCTGCACTACGGCTCCCAGATGGAGGAGCACAAGATGGTGCGCGCCGGGGCCGGCATGTTCGATGTCTCGCACATGCAGGTCGTGGATATCCATGGCCCGCAGGCGCAGGCCTTCCTGCGCTACCTGCTGGCCAACGACGTCGCCAAGCTGAAGACCGAGGGCCGCGCCCTGTACAGCTGCATGCTGAATGAGGCCGGTGGTGTGATCGACGACCTGATCATCTACTGGACCGGGGGCGCCAGTTACCGCGCGGTGGTCAATGCCGCGACTGCCGAGGGCGATATCGCCCACATGCAGCAGGTGGCCAAGGACTTCGACGTGAACGTCGAGCCGCGCCCGGAGTTCGCGCTGATCGCGATCCAGGGCCCGCAGGCGGTGGAGAAGACCCTGCCGCTGTTGCCGGATGACCTGCGTAGTGCCGGGGATCTCAAGCCGTTCTCCGCGGTCTGGAATGACACCTGGTTCGTCGCCCGCACCGGCTACACCGGCGAGGACGGCTTCGAGGTGATGCTGCCGGCGGCCGAGGCCGATGGCTTCTGGGAACAGCTGAAGGCTGCCGGCGTGAATCCGATTGGCCTGGGCGCGCGGGATACGCTGCGCCTGGAGGCCGGCATGAATCTCTACGGTACGGACATGGACGACCAGACCAATCCGCTGACCGCAAATCTCGGCTGGACCATCGCCCTGAAGGACGCCGAACGCGACTTTATTGGTCGCAAGGCCATCGAACAGTCAAAGGCCGCGGGCGTGCCGGAGCGCATGGTCGGTCTGGTGCTGGAGGGGCGCGGCGTGCTGCGCGGCGGCACCCGCATCGAGACCGAGGCCGGCGACGGCGTGGTGACCTCCGGCAGCTTTTCGCCCAGCCTCGGGGTGTCGGTCGCCTTCGCGCGGATCCCGGCCGGGGTTGAGGCCGAGGAGCTGCACGCGGACATCCGCGGACGCAAGCTGCCGGTGCGCGTGGTGAAGCCGGTGTTCGTCCGCAATGGCGAGCCGCAGATCGAACTGAATCGCTAACGAATTATTGCCTCATGCCGCGTGTGCCGGACTACACTGCGCAGGCGGGATCCAATCGAAAAAGGAAGACGTCATGAGCGAAGCACCGAAGGACCTGAAGTACACCAAAAGCCACGAATGGGTACGCCAGGAGGCCGATGGCAGCGTGACCGTGGGCATCACCGATCACGCGCAGGAACTGCTGGGTGATCTGGTGTTTGTCGAGGCCCCGGAGACCGGCAGCAGCGTCGAGGCCGGCAGTGCCTGCGCGACCGTCGAATCGGTCAAGGCCGCCTCGGACATCTATGCGCCGATCTCCGGCGAGGTGACCGAGATCAACGAAGAGCTGGCCGACAGCCCGGAGAAGGTGAACGAGTCGCCATTCGCCGATGGCTGGTTGTTCAAGGTTCAGCCCTCCGACGCCGGCGAGCTGGACGCGCTGATGGATGCCGACGCCTACGCCGCGCACGTCGAGGCCGAGTCCTGAGGCAGACCTGGCCGGATCGGCCCCGGTCGCGTCTGGCCGGGGCCCTAACGAACTTCGCCACCGCAGGCGAGAGCGAGACCTGATATGCCGTTTATCCCGCATACCGAAGAAGATATCCGCGCCATGCTCGACAGTATTGGCGCCGATTCCGTCGAGGACCTGTTCGACGAGATCCCTGCCGATCTGCGTTCGCCGCCGCTCACGGGGATCCCCGAGGGCGAGAACGAGATGGGGATCACCCGCCTGATGCAGGAGCGGGCGGCGAAGGACGGCATGCCATCGAATTTCATCGGGGCCGGTGCCTACGAGCACCATATCCCGGCCGCCGTGTGGCAGATCGCCACCCGTGGCGAGTTCTACAGCGCCTATACGCCGTACCAGGCGGAGGCCAGCCAGGGCACGCTGCAGCTGATCTACGAATACCAGACTATGATCAGCCGCCTGACCGGCATGGAGGTCTCCAACGCCTCCCTCTATGACGGCGCCTCCGCCCTGGCCGAGGCCGTGCTGATGGCGGTGCGGGTGAACCGCCGCTCCAAGGCCAAGCGCGTGCTGCTGCCGGGCGCCCTGCACCCGGACTACCGCAAGGTGGTCAGGACGCTGATCGGCAACCAGGGCATCGAGCTGGTGGAGCTGCCGTTTGACGAGACCTCCGGCCAGACCCCGGTGGACGCGCTGGCGCCGTATGCCGACGAGGACGTCACCGCCATGGTGATCAGCCAGCCGAATTTCTTCGGCATCCTCGAGGATGTGGACGCCCTGACCGGCTGGGCCGAGGAACGCGGCATCCCGGTAATCGCCGTGGTGAATCCGGTCTCGCTGGCGCTGCTGAAGCCGCCGGGCGAGTGGGGCACCAACGGCGTCGACATCGTGGTCGGCGAGGGCCAGCCGCTGGGCGCGCCGCTGTCCTCCGGTGGGCCGTACTTCGGTTTCATGACCACGTTGAAGAAGCACATCCGGCAGATGCCGGGGCGCATCGTCGGTCGTGCCGAGGACGCCGATGGCAAGCCCGGCTTTGTACTGACCCTGCAGGCGCGCGAGCAGCATATCCGCCGCTCCAAGGCGACCTCGAACATCTGCACCAACCAGGGCCTGGTGGTGACGGCCGCGACCATCCACATGTCCATGCTGGGTGACGAGGGTCTGACCCGCGTGGCCGAGGCCTGCTATGCCAACACCCACGCACTGGTGGAAAAGCTGGCGGCCAAGGGCATCAAGCCACGCTTTACCGGCGATTACTTCCACGAGGTCGCGCTGGACTTCGGCGGTGACGCCGCCGGCCGCGTGCAGGCCATGGCCGACGCCGGTGTGCTCGCGGGCTTCGAGCTGGGCCGTGACTACACGCAGCTGGACGGCTGCGTGCTGGCCTGCGCCACCGAGACCAAGACCGAATCCGACCTCGAGCAGTACGTGACCACGTGGGAGCAGGCCGCCTGAGGCGGTTCGATTCCCCGGGTCAACGACACCACGCGCCATACAACCAACGCCGGGAGGCAACCATGGCCGAAATCAAGCTGCAAGGTAACCCGATCAACACCAACGGCGACCTGCCGCATGTGGGCTCGCCGGCCCCGGACTTCAAGCTGACCAACAAGGATCTGCAGGATGTCTCGCTGGCCGACTTCGCCGACAAGCGCAAGCTGATCTCCATCGTGCCCAGCCTGGACACGCCGGTCTGCGCCGATTCCACGAAGAAGTTCAACGAGATGGTGGCCAGCCGTCCGGATCTCGAGATCCTGATCGTCTCCGCCGACCTGCCGTTCGCGATGAGCCGCTTCTGCGCCGCCGAGAACCTCGAGCGCGTGACCGTCCTGTCGATGATGCGCGACCGCAACTTCGCCAAGGACTACGGCGTGCTGATCCAGGACGGCCCGCTGGCCGGGATCACCGCCCGCGGCGTGGTCGTGCTGGATACCGACAACCTGGTGATGCACGCCGAGCTGGTCTCCGAGATCGGCGACGAACCGGACTACGACGCCGCGTTCGCGGCCCTGGATGACCGGGCCAACCTGAGCCCGACCCAGTAACCGGCGCGGAGAACCACTGCGCCGCCGGCGGCCGGGCCCGAGCTCGGCCGTCGTCACCCGAATACGCAAGCGAGAAACCGCTATGAGCACCACAGACGCCCATCTGATCTTCGAACGTTCCCGTGCCGGCCGCTCGGCTGTCGCCCAGGCACCGCGCGACCACGCCGCGACCCGCATCCCCGCGAATCTGCAGCGCAAGTCCGCGCCGGGTCTGCCGGCCGCCTCGGAACTGGACGTGGTGCGCCATTACACGCGGTTGTCGCAGAAGAATTTCTCCATCGACACCCAGTTCTACCCGCTGGGCTCGTGCACGATGAAGTACAACCCGCGTGCCTGTAACAGCCTGGCCATGCTGCCCGGCTTCCTGAACCGGCATCCGCATGCCCCGGCCAGCCACAGCCAGGGCTTCCTGCACACCATGTTCGAGCTGCAGGAGATGCTGAAGGAAGTCACCGGCATGAAGGCGGTGTCGCTGGCGCCGATGGCCGGTGCCCAGGGCGAATTCACCGGCGTGGCCATGATCCGTGCCTACCACGACGCCCGCGGCGATACCGAGCGCCGCGAGATCATCGTCCCGGATGCCGCGCACGGCACCAACCCGGCGACCGCGATCATGTGCGGCTACGAGGTGCGCGAGATCCCCACCGATGCCAGCGGCGACGTGAATATCGAGGCGCTGAAGGAGGCCGTGGGCCCGCAGACCGCCGGGATCATGCTGACCAACCCGTCCACCGTGGGCGTGTTCGAGCGCCGTATCTCGGAGATCGCGAAGATCGTGCACGACGCCGGCGGCCTGCTGTACTACGACGGCGCCAACCTGAACGCGATCCTCGGCAAGGTACGCCCGGGCGACATGGGCTTCGACGTGATCCACATGAACCTGCACAAGACCTTTTCCACGCCGCATGGCGGGGGCGGTCCGGGTTCCGGGGCGGTGGGTGTGGGCGAGCGCCTGCTGCCGCACCTGCCGGTGCCGCACGTGATCGAGGACGGCGCCGAGGGTTATCGCTTCGCGACCGAGGCGGACTACCCACAGACCATTGGTCGTCTGGCCGGGTTTGCCGGCAATGCCGGGGTGCTGCTGCGGGCCTATGTGTACATGCGCATGCTGGGGCGCGAGGGCATGCAGCGCGTGTCCGAATTCGCCACGCTGAACGCCAACTACCTGGCGCGCGAACTGGAACGGGTCGGGTTCGATCTGGCCTATCCCGAGCGCCGTGCGACCCACGAGTTCATCGTCACGCTGAAGAAGCAGGCGAAGGAACGCGGTCTGACCGCAGGCGATGTCGCCAAACGCCTGCTGGACCATGGCTACCATGCGCCGACGACGTACTTCCCGCTGCTGGTGCCGGAATGTCTGCTGGTGGAGCCCACCGAGACGGAATCCAAGGAAAGTCTGGACGGTTTTGTCGAGGCGATGGCCTGCATCCTGGCCGAGTCGGAGAACGACATGGAGACGATCAAGGGCGCACCGCACACGCTGCCCAATCGGCGCTTCAACGAGGTCGCCGCTGCCAAGGCGCTGGATGTGGTGTTCGAGCCGCAGGAGAGCACGGGCGACAGCGCGCCGCGCACCGGTACGCACGGCTGACCGGGTCGTTCCAGCCCTGAGGCCCGCAGTGGGCCTGGTGCCCCAGCGCCCCCGTTGTTCGGGGGCGCTGGCGTTTCTGCGCGGGATGGACGCCGTTTTGTGGGGTTGAACGGGAAACCAGACTCGTTATCTGGTAGTTTCTGGATTCATTCTATTACTGTCCTGCCAGGCCCGAGGGCAGGGGACCGTTCCGGCGTGTCCAGCGAATAGCTCCCGCAAGAGGGGCAAAGACGGGCAAGGAACGCGAGACAATGAGCGAAATTTGTGCCATCCACGGCTATGCGGCGCTGTTCGACTATGCGCCGGTGGGACTGGCCGAGATGGACACCGAGGGCCGCATCCTGCGCGCGAATGCGAGCCTGGCGGCGCTGCTGGGCTGTGCCACGGCAGACCTGGTCGATGCCCCGCTGCAGGCGCATGTATTCCCCGAAGACCGCGCGTACTGTCAGTCCCGGCGCCAGGTGCTGCTGCAGGGTGGCTGCGATCACTGTCATTTCGAGCTGCGCCTGCTGGATCCGGACGGACAGCCGCGCTGGGTGGAGATCACCAGCAGCCGCATCCCGGCGACCGCGGACTGTGCCGAGGCCATTCTGGTCGTGATCGCCGATATCGCCGCACGCAAGGCGGCCGAACAGCGCGCCGAGACGCTGTTGCGGGCCAGCCCGGCGGTGATCTACACCATGAGCCCCGACAACCTCGGGGTCATGACCTGGATGAGCCCCAACGCCGAGACCGTGACCGGCTGGACGCCGGACCAGGTCACCGGCGAGCCGGACTGGCTGGCCACCCATGTGCCGGCCGAGGATTATCGCCGCAGTTTCGCGCAGATCCAGCGCTGGCTGGCCGAGGGCGGGCAGGGCGTCTGTCACCTGAGCTATCGCCAGCGCAGGTCCGATGGCCGCTGGCAGTGGCTGGAAGACCAGGTGACCGCGATCCGCGATGCCCAGGGGGCCGTCGTGGAACTGGTCGGGGCGTTCCAGGATGTGGGGGCGCGCCTGGAGACCGAACGCCATCTGGAGAAGATCGCGCACAACCTGCCGGGCGTGATCTACCAGTATCAGCAGTATCCGGACGGGCGTGGCCTCTTCCCGTATGCCAGCGAGGGCATGACCGAGGTCTACGGGGTTACCCCGGAGGCGGTGATGCGTGATGCCAGCAGCGTGTTCGAGGTGATCCACCCGGACGACGTTGACCTGGTGGTCGCGAGTATCGAGGCCTCGATGCGGAGCCTTGAGCCGTGGCGCCAGCGCTACCGCGTGCGTCACCCCGAGCGTGGCGAGATCTGGCTGGAAGGCCACGCCAGCCCGGAGGCCATGGACGATGGCAGTGTGCTCTGGCACGGCGTGCTCCTGGACATCACCGAGCGCGTGCGCGCCGAGGAGGCCCTGCACCAGCGCGAGCAGGAACTGGCGGAGGCCCAGCGCATCGCGCATGTGGGCAACTGGGTATCGGATTTTGTCCGCAACGAGATTCGAGGGTCGGACGAGGTGTTCCGGATCTTCGGTATTCGGCGGGGCGAATGGCCTGGGACCCACGAGGCGTTCCTGCAGACCGTGCATCCCGAGGATCGCGAGCGGGTGCAGGGCGAGATCAATGCGGCGCTGGCGGGCAACGGCTGTTTCGACAGTGTGCATCGCGTGCTGCGGCCCGATGGCCGGGAACGCGTGGTCCACGAACGTGGCTATGTGGAGTTCGATGACCACGGGCGTGCCCTGCGCATGGCGGGGACCGTTCAGGACATCACCGACCGCCACCGCATGGAGCAGGAGCAGCGCCTGCTCGCGGCGACCTTCGACAGCAGCCAGGCGATCTTCATCACCGATGCCGAGGGGACCATCCAGCGGGTCAACGCCACCTTTACCGAGCTGACCGGCTTTACCGATGCCGATGCCGTTGGCAGCAACCCGCGCATCATGAACTCCGGGTGCCAGGAACCGGCCTTTTACGAAGAGATGTTCCGGACCGTGCGCGAGCGTGGCCACTGGTCGGGCGAGGTCTGGAATCGGCGCAAGGATGGCAGGATCTTCCCGCTGCACGAGATCGTCACCGCGATCCGCGATACCGAGGGCGCGATCGACTACTACATTGCCGTGTTCCACGACATCTCGCGGCAGAAGGAGCTGGAGGCGGCGCTGGAGCACCAGGCCTTCTACGACCCCCTGACCGATGCCGCGAACCGTGGCCACTTCGAGGCCGTGCTGGAACAGGAGGCGCAACGCGCCCAGCGGTACCAGCAGCCCTGCTCGCTGGTGATGCTCGACCTCGACCACTTCAAGCGGATCAACGACACCCACGGCCACGATGTGGGTGACGAGGTACTGCGGCGCGTTGTCCACGCCAGTCGCGAGCGCCTGCGCGGTACGGACGTGCTGGGACGCTGGGGCGGGGAGGAGTTCATGGTGCTGCTCCCGGGCACCGACGCTGAGGCGGCCGCTCGGGTGGCGGAAGACCTGCGGCGGCAGGTGGCGGCGCTCGATTTCGAACGGGTGGGGCGTGTGACCATCAGTCTTGGCGTGGCGCAGTGCCAGCGCGGCGAGGCCATCAAGGACTGGATCAAGCGTGCCGACGACGCGATGTATGCGGCCAAGCGTGAAGGGCGGAACCAGGTGCAGCCCGCGCCGGCACCCGATGCCCCGGACGCCCATGGCATCTAGTCAGCTGGGCGGCCCCGCCCGCGTGCTCCGCGCCTTTGTCTATTCCTGGCGCGGGCTGCGCGCGGCATTTCGTCACGAGGCCGCGTTTCGTCAGGAGCTGGCGCTGGCGGTGGTGCTGCTGCCGCTGGCGCTGTGGCTGGGTCAGGACGGCGTGGAACGGGCCCTGCTGGCGGCCAGCGTGCTGCTCATCCTGGTGGTGGAGCTGCTCAATTCGGCGGTCGAGGCGGCGATCGACCGCTTTGGTGACGGTCACCACCCGCTCTCGGCGCGGGCCAAGGACATCGCCTCGGCCGCGGTGCTGGTCAGCTTTCTGCTCGCCGCGCTGGTCTGGGCCCTGATCCTGCTCTGATCGCCGCAGGGCATGCATGCCCTTCTCCTCGGGCATCCCGGCCGCCGCGTTCCCCTTGTTCATGTCATCGTGGCCGCTGCGGCACCCGCGTCTGTGTCATCCCGGCCGGAGCGAAGCGTAGAGCCGGGATCTCCGGCGCCGGGGGCGCCACGAGGCGTAAGATCCCGGGTCACCGCTTCGCGGTGCCCGGGATGACAGGGCTTAGGGGGTGGCACCCGGCCAGGAAACGGCAGGGCGGCGCATTCAGGGCCGTGTGGCGGTCAGCGCGCGTCCGGTGCCATGCAGTCGGTGAAACCGTCGGCCATGCCCTGCATCAGCTCGAACCAGGCGTCCGGGCCGGGCTCCAGGTCCGCGCCGATGGGGTCGAGCATGCCGAGTCGGGTAGCGGTCCCGGCGGCCACGGTCTCGGCCAGGGCCGGCCGGAATTGTGGCTCGGTAAACAGGCAGGCGACATCGCCCTCGGCCAGGCGCGTGCGCAGTTCGGCCAGGCGCCGTGCGCCCGGCATGCGCGAGGGGTCGATGCTGATGGAGCCGGCCGCGTTCAGGCCGTAGTGGCGCTCGAAATACTGGTAGGCGTCGTGGAACACCATGAACGGCTGGTCGCGTACCGGCTCCAGCTGTTCTGCCAGCGTGGCATCCAGCGTATCGATACGTTCCAGCAGACGCTCGCGGTTTTCCCTGATCGCCGCGGCATGTTCCGGGCTGTGCTCGGCGAGGTGGTCCGCGAGCTGGTCGACGATTGCGCGGGAGATGCCCGGCGACAGCCAAATGTGGCTGTCGTGGTCGCCGTGGGTGTGCCCGTGGCCATGTTCATCTCCGTCTGTGTGCTCATGCCCGTGCGCATGCCCGTGGTCGTCGGCGGCGGCGGATTCGGCGTGCTCGGACCCGTGCGCGTGCTGGCCGTCGTGATCGTGGCCGTGTCCGTTGCCATGGCCATGGTCATGGCCGTGGTGGTCATGATCCTCTTCGTGGGCATGCGCGTCGGATTCGGTGTCGCCGTGATGGTGGTGGCCTTCCCAGACCCCGCCGCTACGGCCTTCCAGCAGGTCCAGGTCAAGGTCGTGCATCAGGCTGATCACGGTGGCGCGGTCGGAGATCCCGCGCAGGGGCCGTTCGAGGAAGCCTTCCAGCTCCGGGCCTACCCAGATGACCAGGTCGGCCTGTTGCAGGCGGCGCGCCTCGGAAGGCCGCATCGCGTAGCCGTGGGGTGATGCGCTGGCCGGGACCAGCAGTTCGACCTCGTGGGTATCGCCGGCCAGTGCGGCAACCAGACTGTGGACGGGTAGAATCGAGGTAACGATGCGCGGGGTGTCGGCCTGCGCGGGCGCGGCGAGCCCCAGCAGGAGCGCCAGGCTCAGCAACAGGGCAGGGAGTTTGGGGCGGCGGGCGGCGGAACACATGGGCGGATTCTCCATCGATATTATTAACGTTATACTATATCAATATGATCCGAAAAAGCCCTCCCCAGCCCTCTGCAACGGAAATTGACGCAACGCCCTTGCTGGCGGCCCGCGACGTATCGCTGGAGCGTGCGGGTCGGGTGATCCTGGATCAGGTCTCCGTCCAGGTGCGACCGGCCGAAGTGACCGTGGTGATCGGGCCCAACGGCGCCGGCAAGACCTCCCTGTTGCGCGTCCTCCTGGGGCTGTGGAAGCCCGGCAACGGCCGGGTGCAGCGCCGACGCGGCCTGCGCATCGGCTACATGCCGCAGCGCCTGCAGATCGAGCCGGTGCTGCCGCTGTCGGTGCGGCGCTTCCTGACGTTGCGCCAGCGGGCCCCGGAGTCGGTGCTGCGGGAACGGCTCGAACGGGTGGGTGTCCCGCACCTGCTGCACAAGCCGGTACAGTCGCTCTCCGGTGGCGAGATGCAGCGGGTCCTGCTGGCCCGCGCGCTGCTCAATCGGCCGAACCTGCTGGTGCTGGACGAGCCGGCCCAGGGCGTGGATATCGTCGGCCAGGGCGAGGTGTTCAAACTGATCGACGATATCCGCCACGAGACGGGTTGCGGCGTGCTGATGGTCTCGCACGACCTGCATCTGGTCATGGCGGGGGCCGATGCGGTGATCTGCCTGAACCAGCATGTGTGCTGTACCGGCCGGCCGGAGGAGGTTTCACGGCATCCCGAGTACCAGCGCCTGTTCCCGGAGACGGACATGCAGGGTATCGGGGTTTACCGGCACGATCACGACCATGTGCACGATGTGGCCGGGGAGGTGCACGAGCACCACGCCGGCTGCGCGCATGGCCACCACGGCCACGGGGGAGGCAACCGGTGATGGAGGGGCTGCTCGACGACTTCCTGGTGCGCGCGCTGCTGGCGGGGCTGATGGTGGCGGCTGTGGCCGGGCCGCTGGGGGCCTTCGTGGTCTGGCGACGCATGGCCTATTTCGGCGATACCGTGTCGCACTCGGCCCTGCTTGGCGTAGCCCTCGGGGTGCTGCTGGGGCTGAACCTGAACCTGATGGTCACGCTGGTGTGCGTGGCCATCGCGATCCTGCTGGTGCTGCTGCAACGGCGCCAGGAACTGGCCGCGGACACGCTGCTCGGGATCCTTGCACACAGCGCGCTGTCGCTGGGGATCGTCGCGATCACCTTTATCGAGGGGCTGCGGGTGGACCTGATGGCCTACCTGTTCGGCGATATCCTCGCGGTCGGGACCGGGGATCTGCTGTCGATCGCGATCGGCGGGGCGGTAGCGCTGCTGTTGCTGGTGCTGCTGTGGCGCCCGCTGCTGGCGCTGACGGTGCACGAGGAACTGGCGCAGGTGGAGGGCGTGCCGGTGCTGCTGGTCCGGCTGGGCCTGATGCTGCTGATCGCGCTGGTGATCGCGGCGGCGATGCAGGTCGTCGGAGTGCTGCTGATCACTGCGCTGATGATCATCCCGGCGGCCAGTGCGCGGCGCTTCGCCTCCACCCCCGAGCAGATGGCGATCCTCGCGGCGGTGATCGGCATGCTGGCGGTGGGTGCCGGGTTGTGGGGCTCGTTCCAGTACGACACGCCGACCGGCCCGACCATCGTGGTCGCCGCGATGCTCGGCTTCATCCTCGTCCACCTGCTGCCCGGCCGCCTGATCCCCCACTTCGGCGGCCGCTGAACCCGTCTCTTCACCACAAAGACACGAAGAAGCCCCGGGTCAAAACCAAAAAGCGTGAACAGGAAGAAAAGAAGTCTGGAAGGATTCTGAAACCGGACGGTGCCTGCGGCGCCGGTCTGTGCGCGCCGGTTCACCCTGATTTACATCATTCTTCCAATCTTCTCATCTTCCTGTTGCCGCCCTTGAGCCGGGTTTTTTCGTGTCGGATTGAAAGGCGTGCCGGGGCGTGGTCAGCGGGTGCGGCGTTCGAGGCGTTCGAGGCGTTCGAGGCGTTCGAGGCGTTCGAAGGTGAAGGGGCAGGCGTGGCGGTCGTCGGCTTCGTGGTGTTCGGACCAGACGACGTCCCAGTCCGCGGGGTCGATCGCTGGGAAGAAGGTGTCCCCGGCGTGGCACTCGTGCACGCGGGTCAGGTGCAGGACGTCGGCGCGTGGCAGGGCCTCCTCGAACAGACCGGCGCCGCCGATCACGAAGGCCGGGCCCGCTTCGATGCTGGCCAGGGCCGCGTCCAGATCCGGGTAGACCTCGACGCCGTCGGCGCGCCAGTCCGCCTGGCGGGTCAGGACCAGATTGCGCCGCTTCGGCAGCGGGCGCCCGATGGACTCGAAGGTGCGCCGCCCCATGATCATCGGGTGGCCGTTGGTTACGCGCTTGAAGTGCTGCAGGTCCTCCGGCAGATGCCAGGGCAGGTCGTTGTCACGGCCGATCACGTGATCCGGATCGAGCGCGACCATCAGGTGGATCTCGGGCTGGGGCATGGGGACTCCGGCAGCGATCAGATGGCGATGGGGGCCTTGATCGGGGGGTGGGAGTGGTAGTCGCGCACCTCGATGTCGTCGAAGGTGAAGGCGAACAGGTCGGTGACGTCCGGATTCAGGTGCAGGGTCGGGAGCGGCAGCGGCTCGCGTCCGAGCAGTTCTTCGACCTGGTCCTGGTGATTGTGGTAGAGGTGGGCGTCGCCGAAGGTGTGCACGAAGTCGCCGGGCTTCAGGCCCGCCACCTGCGCCAGCATGTGGGTCAGCAGGGCGTAGCTGGCGATGTTGAAGGGGACGCCGAGGAAGACATCGGCGCTGCGCTGGTAGAGCTGGCAGGACAGCCGCCCATCGGCTACGTAGAACTGGAACAGGGTGTGGCAGGGGGCCAGGGCCATGCGCCCGGCCGCGGCGTTGGCCTGCGGCGAGACCGATTCGTCCGGAAGGTCCGCGACGTTCCATGCACTGATGATGTGACGCCGGGAATAGGGCCGGTTTTTCAGGTTGTCGACCAGCTCCGCCAGCTGGTCGTGGCCGGCCCAGTTGCGCCACTGTGCGCCGTAGATCGGGCCGAGGTCGCCGTCCTCGGTGGCCCACTCGTCCCAGATGCGCACCTTGTGCTCGCGCAGGTAGCCGATGTTGGTCTCGCCGCGGATGAACCACAACAGCTCGTGGATCACCGATCGCAGGTGGGTGCGCTTGGTGGTGACCAGCGGAAAGCCGTCCGCCAGGTCGAAGCGCATCTGGTAGCCGAACACCGAGCGGGTCCCGGTGCCGGTGCGGTCCGGGCGATCCGAGCCGTGGTCGCGGATGTGGCGCACAAGGTCCAGGAACTGCTGCATGTCAGGGGGTCTCCGGGGTGGGGCGCGCACCGGGCAGCGGGTTGCGCCGCGACCAGATGATCAGGGCCACGCCGAACAGGATGACCGGCAGGGTCAAAACCTGCCCCATGGTCAGCCAGTCGAAGGCGAGATAGCCGATGTGGGCATCCGGCACCCGCACGAATTCCACCGCAAAGCGGAAGCTGCCGTACAGAGTCAGGAACAGACCCGAGATCAGCCCGGTGCGGCGCGGCTGTCGCGAGACGACCCACAGCACCACGAACAGCACCAGCCCCTCGAGAAAGGCCTGGTACAGCTGCGAAGGGTGGCGCGGGATGTAGTCCGCGGCCGGGAAGACCATGGCCCAGGGCAGGTCGGTGGGCTTGCCCCACAGCTCGCCGTTGATCCAGTTGCCGATGCGGCCGGCGCCGAGGCCGATCGGGATCAGCGGGGCGATGAAGTCGGTCAGGCGGAAGAACGGCTGGCCAATCCTGCGGGCATACAGCCAGCAGGTGACCAGCACCCCGGCGAGCCCGCCGTGGAAGGCCATGCCGCCCTCCCAGACGCGGAACAGACTGACCGGGTCGGCCAGTGTGGCGTCCAGATTGTAGAACAGGGCATAGCCGAGCCGGCCGCCGACCACGACTCCGACCACGCCCCAGAACAGCAGATCGCCGACCTGCCAGGGGTGCAGCGGGTCCCAGTCACGGGTGCGTGTGCGCCATACGCCCAGGGCCCAGAAGGCGACGAAGCCGATCAGGTACATCAGGCCGTACCAGTACAGGGTCAGGGGGCCGAGGGACAGGGCGACCGGATCGATAAACGGGTGCGTGGGCATGGGCGCTTGCGGATGAAAAACCGGCTGCACATGCTACCCGCAAGGGACGATCCGTGCACCTGATCGGCCTTCAGAAGACCCCGCGCAAGGAGCCGTGCAATGAATCGACTGGCTGGAGCCAGCAGCCCCTACCTGCTGCAGCACGCCGAGAACCCCGTGGACTGGTACCCCTGGGGCGAGGAGGCGCTGGAACGCGCCCGTCGCGAGGGCAAGCCGATCCTGCTGTCGATCGGCTACTCCGCCTGCCACTGGTGCCACGTGATGGCGCACGAGTCCTTCGAGGACCCGGACACCGCCGCGGTGATGAACGAGCGGTTCGTCAACATCAAGGTGGACCGCGAGGAGCGCCCGGATCTCGACCGCATCTACCAGAACGCGCACATGCTGCTGTCGCAGCGTCCCGGGGGCTGGCCGCTGACCGTCTTCCTCACGCCGGACCAGGTGCCGTTCTTTGCCGGGACGTACTTCCCCGATTCCCCGCGCCACGGCCTGCCGTCGTTCGTGGATCTGATGACGCGGGTTGCCGATTTCCTCGCCGAGCACCCCGACGAGATCCAGCGCCAGAACGAATCGCTGCAGCAGGCGCTGGGTCGGATCTACCGCCCCGCCGGCGGTGCGATCCCGGCGCTGAGCGTGATCGACAAGGGGCGCGCGGAACTGGCGAAGACCTTCGACGAGCAGTTTGGCGGCTTCGGGGATGCGCCCAAGTTTCCGCACCCGGCCTCGCTCGAGTGGCTGGCTTGGCATGCGGCGCGCCATGGCGATGCCGAGGCCGACCGCATGCTGGGGCGCACCCTGGACGCGATGGCCGCGGGTGGCATCTTTGATCAGGCGGGGGGTGGCTTTTGCCGCTACTCGGTAGACGCCCGCTGGATGATCCCGCACTTCGAGAAGATGCTCTACGACAACGGCCCGCTGCTGGGGCTCTACGCCGAGCGCGCGGCCGGCGGCGATCTCCGCGCCCGGCGGGTGGTGGAACAGACGGTCGCCTGGCTGGAGCGCGAGATGCGGGATGGGTCCGGGGCGTTCTACTCGAGTCTGGACGCGGACTCCGAGGGCGAGGAGGGGCGCTTCTACGTCTGGGATCCGGTGACCGTGGAGGCGTTGTTGCCGGAGGACGAGTGGGCCGTTGCCAGTCGCGTTTGGGGGCTTAATGGCCCGGCCAATTTCGAGGGACGCTGGCACCTGCATGAGGTCGTGCCGCCGGCGACCGTCGCGGAGGCGCTGGGGATCGACGAGGCGGAGGTGAACCGACGGCTGGATCAGGCGCGGGAACGCCTGCTGGCGGCCCGCGAGGACCGGGTGCGGCCGCACCGGGACGAGAAGATCCTGGGTGCCTGGAATGCCCTGATGATCACCGGGCTGGCGCGGGCCGCGCGCGCCCTGGAGCACCCGGAATGGCTGCACTTGGCGCGTGATGCGATGTCCGCTGTGCGCGAGCGGCTGTGGCGCGACGGCCGGTTGTACGCCAGCGTTCGCGAGAGGGCGACCGGCGCGATGCCGCGCGCCTATCTCGACGATCACGCCCTGTTGCTGGAGGCCACACTGGCGTTGCTGGAGGCCGAATGGGACAGCGACCTGCTGGGCTGGGCCGTCACCCTGGCCGATACCCTGCTGGCGGAGTTCGAGGACCGCGACCACGGCGGTTTCTTCTTTACCGCCCGCGATCACGAGGCGCTGATCCAGCGACCGAAGGTGTATGCCGACGATGCGATGGCCAACGGCAACGGTATCGCGGCGCAGGCCTTGCAGAAGCTCGGGTTCCTGCTGGCCGAGCCACGGTACCTCGAGGCGGCCGAGCGCACCCTGGCCAATGCCGGCCCGATGATCGAACAGGCCCCGGTGGGTCACATGAGCCTGCTGATGGCGCTGGACATCCACTACCAGCCGCCGGCCCTGGTCGTGCTGCGCGGGGCGACTGGTGACCTGCCCGGGTGGCAGCAGCGCCTGCGGGCGCAGGCTGCCCCGGTCTGGGCGTTCGCGATCCCGACCGATGCCGGCAACCTGCCCGCCGCGCTGGCGGAGAAGGCCGCCCCGGAGACGGGTGTGCGTGCCTATGTCTGCCGCGGCCTGCAATGCGAGGCGCCTGTGACTGACCCTTCGGCGCTGGACAGCGCGCTCTCACAGGGTTGAAACGCCTGGTCGCGTACCCACGGTAGAATGAGTCCGATGGTAGGAGCCTGCTTGCAGGCGAAGCCCCTGCCAAACTCCGACATGGGCAGGGGCTTCGCCTGCAAGCAGGCTCCTACGAAGACATCCAGATCATTGCAAAAGGGAAGGTTCGAATGAGCGAGAAGAAGCTGATGGATTTCGTCGCCGAGGCGCGCAAGAACGTGAAGGAGATTGCCCCGGCCGATCTCGCCGAGAAGATGGAGGTGGGCGAGGACTGGCTGGTGGTCGACGTGCGCGAACCCTACGAGTTCGAGAAGATGCACGCGCCGAATTCGATCCTCGTGCCCCGCGGCCTGCTGGAAGGCGCGGCGGACCCGAATACGCCGCACCGCATCGATGCCCTGGTGAACGCGCGCGAGAAGCCGGTCGCGGTGATGTGCGCGACCGGCGGCCGCGCTGCTATGTCCGTGCAGCGGCTGCAGGAGATGGGCTTCACCAACGTGGTGAACATCGCGGGCGGCATCAAGGGCTGGGAGGCCGAGGACCTGCCGGTGGAATCCGGGGCCTACGCCGGCAAATTGCCGTAGCCATGTTTCGCGGGGCGGGGGCCGGTGTCTCCGCCCCCTATACCACCCTCTGCGGGTGCGTATCCGGCGGCGGGTTCATCCGGCCGTCATCGTTTCTACACGGTATGGTCAAGCGTGCGGCGTAGTCTCCGGGACAGTTCAACCGGAGGTCGCCACCATGACCGCACCGCCTCGCTCCCTGTCCGCGTCCTCCGCGGATGCCGAAACCGCCTATCGCGTCCACCTGGCCTCCAGTCCTGCGGATCTGGAAGCCGCACAGCGCCTGCGCCACGAGGTCTTCGCCGGCGAGATGGGCGCGGTCCTTCCGCACGCCCGTGCCGACCTTGACTGTGATCCCCTCGATGCCCACTGCCACCACTTGCTGGTGCGCGAGCGCCGCAGCGGCGACGTGGTGGCCTGCACCCGTATCCTGACCGAGGAAAGCGCCGCTACAGCCGGCGGTTTCTATTCCCTGTCCGAATTCGAGCTGGGCCCGCTGATGAACCTGCCCGGGCGGACCCTGGAGGTTGGCCGGACCTGCGTGCGCACGGGCCATCGGCAGGGTGCCGCGATCAACGCGCTGTGGACCGGCCTGGCGCAGTTCATGACGGCGCATCAGTACGACTACCTGATGGGCTGCGCCAGCCTGCCGCTCGGCGAACAGACGCCGGCCCAGCTGGCCTGGCTGCGGCTGTTCCATCGGGCCCCGTCGCGCCTGCGCGTGACGCCGCGGCGGCCGCTGCCCAATGCCCTGACCATCTGCCACGGCACCCCGAGCCGCAGCGGCCTGCCGCCGCTGCTCAAGGCCTATCTGCGCCTGGGTGCGCGGATCTGCGGCGAGGCCTGCCATGACCCGGACTTCAATGTCGCGGATGTCCTTGTCCTGCTGGATGTGCGCGCCATGCCGGACCGTTACCATCGGCACTTCCTGGGCGCTGCGGCGCCTGCAAGCCGAGGGTCGGAACATGGTCGGGAATCTGCGGGCGCTGGGTAGGCTGATGCGCATACTGCTTCACATGCTGGCGGGGGTCTGGCTGACCTGGCGCATGACGCGCCGCGGTGACGACTTCGCCCAGCGCAGCCGCATCCGCCGGGCCTGGTACGACCGCGCGCTGTGGATCGCCGGGGTCCGGTTCTGCGTCCATGGCCGCGTGCCCGAGCGTCCGTCGCTGGTGGTGGCCAACCATGTCTCCTGGCTGGATATCCCGCTGATCGGGGCCGTGGTCGATCCCTGTTTCCTGTCCAAGGCCGAGATCGCCCGCTGGCCGGTGATCGGCTGGCTGGCCCGGCGTCACGACACCCGCTTCATCGAGCGCGGGGGACATCAGGCCGCAGCCCACGTGGAGGCCATGCGCGAGGGACTGGAGGACGGGCGCCATTTCGTGGTGTTCCCGGAGGGCACCACCAGCCGCGGTGAATACGTGCGCCGCTTCCACCCGCGTCTGTTCGCCGCGGTAGCCGGTCGCGAGCATCCGGTGCAGCCGGTGGCGCTGGCCTACGAGCGCCCGGAGCAGGGCCCGGTGCCGGTGTCCTATGCCGAGGGGGATCACCTGATCGCGAACGTGTGGCGGCTGCTGGGCCGGCGCGAGACCCGCGTAGACCTGCACTTCCTGCCCGCGCTGGAGGCCACCGGCGCCGATCGGCGCGCGCTGGCCGATGGTGCCCGCGAGGCGATCGTCACGGCCCTGGCCCTTCCGGCGGATCCGCCGCCCAGCGGGCGGCGAACGCCGCTCGCCTCGTAACGACGACAGGGGAGGGGCCGGCACCATGCATGCAACCGTTACCGATTCACGACATTGTCCCCCTTCCCCGAATGCCCTCGACCTGGCGCTGGTCACCGAGACCTGGCCGCCGGAGGTGAATGGCGTGGCGCATACCCTGGCGCGGCTGGTGGAGGGTATGCGCGGGCGCGGGCATCAGGTGCAGGTGCTGCGCCCGCGACGGGCCGGCGAGGTCCGCGCATCGGCACCGGACACAGGATCGGCCCCGGAGGATGTGGTGTTCCCCGGCATGCCGCTGCCCGGCTACCAGGGCCTGCGCATGGGGCTGCCGGCGGCGCGACGCCTGACCCGGCTGTGGCGGGCGCGGCGTCCGGATGCGGTCTACATCGCCACGGAGGGGCCGCTCGGCCACTCGGCGCTGCGGGTGGCGCGAGGGCTGGGCATTCCGGTCGCCTCCGGCTTCCATACCCAGTTTGATGGCTATGCCGAGTACTACGGTGTCGGCTGGCTGACGCCCGTGGTGCGCGCACTGCTGCGCCGCTTTCACAATCGCTGCGCGGTCACGCTGGCGCCCACGCAGGCCCTGGCGGACGAGCTGGCCGGGCAGGGGTTCCAGCGGATGGCGGTGATGGCCCGCGGGGTCGACACCCGGCGATTCGCGCCGGCGCGGCGTTCGTCCGTGCTGCGCCAGCAGTGGGGCGTGGACGATACCACCCCGGTGGTGCTGTACGTCGGCCGGCTGGCACCGGAGAAGAATCTGCCGCTGGCCTTCGCCGCATTCCGGGCGCTGCAGCAACGCCTGCCCGCCGCGCGTCTGGTGCTGGTCGGCGACGGCCCGGCCCGCGCCGCCCTGGAACGAGAGCACCCGGATGCGCTGTTTGCCGGCCAGCAGGTCGGCGCGGACCTCGCCGGCTACTACGCCAGCGCCGACCTGTTCCTGTTTCCGTCCAGTTCCGAGACCTTCGGCAACGTGGTGATCGAGGCTCTGGCCAGCGGGCTTCCGGTGCTCGCCTTCGACATCGCGGCGGCGCACGAGCATGTGACCAGCGGGGTCCATGGCGCCAGCGTGCCGTTTACCGGCGCGGCGGCCGAGGATGCGGCGGCGTTCGTCGCCACCGCCGCGGCCCTGGGGGATGACCCGCAGGGCTGGGGCGAGATGGGCGCGCACGCCCGCAGTCATGCCCGGGAGCTGGACTGGGCGCAGGTGGTGAGGCAGTTCGAGGACATCTGCCAGCAGATCATCGAGGAGACGCGCGATGCGAGTGCTGCAATGGATGGATGAGCTGGAGCTGGCGGTCTGCCAGCGTTTCAATCACTACAACCGGCGCCGTTTCGTCAGCCGCTTCTTCGGGGCGGTGAGCCGCCTGGGTGACGGGGTGCTGTGGTACCTGCTGATGCTGGCGCTGCCGCTGATCCACGGGCCGCAGGCGGCCTGGGTCAGCCTGCAGATGGCGGTGGTGGGGCTGATGGCGCTGCCGGTTTACAAGTGGCTGAAGCGACGGACGAGCCGGCGCCGTCCCTGTCACCGGGATCGACCATTCACGCGCACGGTGGACCCGCTGGACGAATTCAGCTTCCCGTCGGGGCACACCATGCACGCGGTCGGGTTCAGCGTGGTGCTGGTGGCCTGGTTGCCGGTATGGGCCTGGCTGGTGCTGCCGTTTGCGGTCCTGGTGGCGGCCTCGCGCCTGGTGCTGGCCCTGCACTATCCCAGTGACGTGGCCATGGGCGCGTTGATCGGGGCCACAATGGCGGGTTCGGTGCTCTGGCTCGCCGGGTTGTTCTAGGGAGACGCTGACTTAATCGCACGTCCGCGTCTCCCTGCGGAAATCGCTCTCGTCATCCCGGCCGTAGCGCAGCGAAGAGCCGGGATCCCCCGTGTTGGGGATACCGCATCGCCTTGATCTGCCCCGGCGTCGGAGATCCCGGATAACCCGTGCGCGGTTCCCGGGATAGCGACAGACGGGAGGGGTCAGCCGCGCGAGGCGAGGGCCTCCTCGTTGTAGGCGGCATCGATGGTCACGATAGTCTTTTCCACCAGGCGGAAGCCCTCCACCGGGGCATCGTCTCCCATGTACTTCAGGCGCGTGGGCCCGATGGACTTGACGGCCTCGGCGCGTTCCAGAGTGGTGTCCGGGCTGTCGGCGCCGGCGCCGTCCATCAGTGCGACCAGCACCTCGGCGGCGATCGGGTTGCGGTGTTCCGCGTTGCGTGCCTTGGCCAGTGTCGCGGCCGGATCGCCGTCCAGGAACACGCCGTCCATGTGTTCATCCAGGTAGTGCAGCAGTTCGCTTAGCGTCATGGTGCGTCTCCCATTGGGTCTCGACATTCCCCACCACCGATCATGGCGACATGCGGGGACAAAACAAGGGGGGCTGGCGAAAGACGCCTAGCCCTGCTGCGCGTAGGCTGCCCGCGCCGCCGGCATGGCGCGGCCCGGGGTTACCGCACCCATGTCGGCCAGGACCGCTTCCAGCGCGGAGAGGCACAGCAGGACGTTCTTTTCGTTCGCCCCGTACCCCATCAGGCCGATGCGCCAGACCTTGCCGGCATACGGTCCAAGCCCGGCACCGATCTCGAGACCGTAGCGGTTCAGCAGTTCGCTGCGCACCGCGGCCTCGTCCACGCCTTCGGGGACGTGAATGGTGTTCAGCTGCGGCAGGCGATGCTCGGCATCGACCAGGAAGTTCAGGCCCATGGCCTCGAGGCCGGCGCGCAGCGCCGCGTGGTGCCGGCAATGGCGTGCCCAGCTCTGTTCCAGGCCCTCCTCGGCCAGGATCACCAGCGACTCGTGCAGGGCATACAAAGCGTTGATCGGCGCGGTGTGGTGGTAGGCGCGCTTGCCGCCCCCGCCCCAGTAGCCCATGACGAGGTTCAGGTCGAGGAACCAGCTCTGCACCTTGTGGCTGCGCGCCTGGATGCGTTCCACCGCGCGTTCGCTGAAGCTGACCGGCGACAGCCCAGGGGTGCAGGACAGGCATTTCTGCGAGCCGGAGTAGATGGCGTCCACGCCCCAGTCATCCACGTACAGCGGGCTGCCGGCCAGTCCGGTCACCGAGTCGACGATGGTCAGGCAGCCATGTTCGCGTGCCAGCCGGCACAGGGTCTCGACGTCCGAGCAGGCACCGGTGGAGGTCTCGGCATGCACGAAGGCCAGGACCTTCGCATCCGGGTTGCCCTTCAGCGCGTCCTCGACCTTCTGCGGCGAGACCGGCGCGCCCCAGTCGTCCTCGACCACCACGGCGGTGCCGCCGCAGCGCTCGACGTTTTCCTTCATCCGGGTGCCGAACACGCCGTTGATGCAGACGATCACCTTGTCGCCCGGCTCGACCAGGTTCACGAAGCAGGTCTCCATGCCGGCGGAGCCCGGGGCGGAGACCGGAAGGGTCAGGGCGTTGCTGGTCTGGAAGGCGTACTGCAGCAGGCCTTTCATCTCCTCCATCATGCCGACGAACACCGGGTCCAGGTGGCCGATGATCGGTCGGCTCATCGCACTCAGCACGCGCGGATTGACGTCGGACGGGCCGGGGCCCATCAGGGTGCGCTGCGGGGGGAGAAAGGATTGTGCCTGCATGGATCGCTCTACCTGATTGGAAAAAGGGGAATCTAGAACGCCCCCCGGGTGCGGGCAAGCGCCCCCACGCACTGGCGGGAGTTGCGCGGCCAGGCGCGGCGAGGCGCGGCATGACTGGCCCGACCGGGCCGAAGCGCCGGGTGCTCAGGGGCAGTGGCGGGCCAGCAGGGTCAGCCAGTGCTCGACCGGGGTTTCGGTGCCGCTTTGCAGATGGGTCTGGCAGCCGATGTTTGCGGTGACGATACGCCCCGGGGTGGCGGCCTCCAGGTGCTCCAGCTTGCGCTGGCGCAGGCGCCCCGACAGTTCCGGCTGGGTGATTGCGTAGGTCCCGGCCGAGCCGCAGCACAGGTGCGGCTCGTTGACCACCACGAGCCGGAACCCGGCGGCCTGCAGCAGGGGCTCCACGCGCCCCGCCAGGCCCTGGCCATGCTGCAGGGTACACGGCGCGTGCCAGGCCACTGGCGGGTGGCCGTCCGGGGCGCGGATACCCAGGCCGCGGATGGCATCGTCGTCGAACAGCTCCACCGGGTCGCGCACCTGAGCGGAGAATGCGGCCGCGCGCTCGGCGTAGGCGGGGTCGTCCGCCAGCAGGTGTCCGTAGTCGCGCAGCATCACTCCGCAGCCACTGGCGGTGCTGACCACCGCGTCCACCCCGCGTGTCAGTTCCGCCTGCCAGGCGTCGAGATTGCGGCGCAGACGCTGGCGGGTGCGGGCCTGTGCGCTCAGGTGGTGTTCCACCGCGCCGCAGCAGCCGGCGGCCGCGACCGAGACCACCTCGATCCCGCGTGCGGCCAGCAGTTGCCGCAGCGCGGCATTGATGCGGGCATCCAGGGCATCGTGCACGCAGCCGTCCAGCAGCAGCACGCGCCCGTGCTCGAAGCCGGGGGCGCGCTGGTGCGTCGGCGCCGGGGCGCCGCGAGCCGGGCGCCGGCGGGCGGGAATCCGGCGGGCGGGAATCCGGCGGCGCAGGCCGGGCGGCAGCAGCGGGCGCGCGAGGCGCCCCAGGCCAAGTGCGGCGCGAAACGGCCAGCGCGAGGGCAGGGCCCGCAGCAGCAGGCCGCGCAGCAGACGTTCGCGGAAGGGCCGCGGGCAGTCCTGCTCGACCACCTCGCGGCCGAAGGCCACCAGGTGGTTGTAGTCCACGCCCGAGGGGCAGGTGGTCATGCAGTTGAGGCAGGTCAGACAGCGGTCCAGGTGAGTTCGCGTGCTGGCGTTGCCCTCACCCTGTTCCAGCACCTGCTTGATCTGGTAGATGCGTCCGCGCGGGCCATCGAGTTCGTCACCCTGTTCCTGATAGGTGGGGCAGGTCGCGTTGCAGAACCCGCAGTGCACGCAGGCACGCAGCGCGTCCTCGGCGATGCGGGCCGCGGGGTCGTTCTCGAAGCGCGGGTGCAGACGGGTTTCCACGGACTCAGGCGCTCCGCCGTGCCGGCTGCGGGTAAGGGGGCAGCAGCGGGGCGAAAAACACCCCGTCGGGGTCCAGCGCGGCGCGGACCTCGCCTTCCAGCCGCAGCAGGGCCGCGGGACGCGGGTGCAGCCAGGGGGCCCCGGCCGGATCGCCGGACCACAGGCGGGCATGTCCCCCGGCCTCGGTGGCGGCGGCACGGACCGCGTCCGGTGCGGCGCTGGAGCGCAGCCAGCGTTCGCCCCCGGCCCAGTTCAGCAGCCATTCTCCGGGCAGATCCAGTGGCGCGGTCGCGGGGGGCAGGCTCAGGCGCCAGAGGCGGTCGCCGGCCGGCAATGATCGGGTCAGGAAGGGCAGGTGCCGGTCGCGCAGCCGGGTCCAGAAGGCGGGGCCTTCGCGGTCCGGTTCGCCGCCCAGGCGTTCCGCCGCCTCCTGCACCCCTTCCTGGCCACCCCCGAGGCGGATGTGGCAGACCCCGTCGGCCCAGGCCAGGCCGGAAAACGGCAAGGCCGACCGGCCCCAGTCCCGGGCCTGTTCGATGAAGGCTGCGGCCGTCATTTCCTGCCGCAACCAGGCCTGGTAGGCGGGGGCCGGAAGCAGCTTGAAGCTGACCTCCAGCAGCACCCCCAGCCCGCCCAGGCTGCCGGCCATCAGACGGGACACATCGAAGCCGGCGACGTTCTTCATCACCTCGCCGCCGAAGCGCAGGATCTCGCCGCGGCCATTCACGATGCGGGTGCCGAGGACGGCATCGCGCAGGCTGGCGGTCCACGGGCGCCGGGCACCGGACAACCCCAGGGCGACCATGCCGCCGACGCTGCTGGAGGGAGTTGGCTGTGCCGGTTCGAAGGGCAGCATCATGCCGACTTCCTCCAGTGCCGCCTGCAGCTCCACGACCGGCGTGCCGGCACGCACGGTGACCACCAGCTCACTGGGTGCGAGGTGCACGATCCCGTGGTGCGAAGCGACCTCGAGGGGCTGTACGTCGGCGTCAAAACCCGCGGGGAATGCCAGCCCGCGCTGGCTGCCGCCGCCGACGATCGCCAGGCGCTGGCCGGTGGTCGCGGCCACGCGGATGCGCTCGGCCAGGCGTGAGGACTGGTCGTTGCCGGTATTCATGCTCGTGAACGAATTAGCTTGTCTCGAGTTTCAGGCGTACCCGCTCGAGGCGTTTGCGTACCTCGCCGGCGAGATCCTCGACGCCGGGCTTGTTGACCAGCCCCATCACTGCGACGGGATCCATGAAGCCCACCGTGCAGCTGCCGTTCTCGTTGTCCTGTACCAGCACGTTGCAGGGCAGGAGCAGGCCGATGTTCGGATCGGCCTCGATGGCCTGGCGCGCGAGATGGGGATTGCAGGCGCCAAGGATGCGGTAGGCGCGATGATCCAGGTCCAGCTTCTTCTTGAAGGCGCCGGCCACGTCGATGTCGCTGAGGATGCCGAAGCCCTCATCGCCGAGGGCCGCCGTGGTGCGTTCGATCACGCCGGCGATGTCGCCCTGCACGATTACGTTGAAGCCATACTGGGGTTGTTCCATGGCAAGTCTCCGTTGATGTTCCATCAGGCCGAAAGTGCCGGGGCGTCGGCGGTCGGGCCGCTCCCCGGCGGTGGCGTACGTCGGCGCTGGTTCCAGGCCACCAGGAGCCCCAGAGCCACGGCCGGCAGATAGAACCAGTAGGGGCTTGGGCGCTCGGTGGGTACCAGCACGCCGGTGATCGTCCAGCCGCCTTCCAACCCTACCCGGCCGGCGGGGCTGCCGAAAGCAACCGTCTGGATCTGCGCCTTTCCTTCGCGGTCGTCGAAGCGGACGTTCAGGCCGGCATCCGCCAGGCGTTCCCGCGCCTCCAGCTCCGGGCGGCCTAGCGGGAACATCACCGTACGGGTGATCTCGCGGCCCTCCAGGTCGATGCCGGTGGCCTCCAGGCGCAGCGATTCCCGATCGGGGATGGTCGCGACCACCTCGAGCAGGGTCTCCGGGGGTTGCTGCTGATAGGGCGGGGCGATGCGATCCATCAGCACCGTCGGCACCAGCAGCACGAAGGCGACCACCATCAGCAGGGCGGATTCCCAGTAGCGGCTGCGGGTCAGGAACCAGCCCTGGGTGGCGGCGGTGAATGCCAGTATCCCGGCCAGCGAGCCGAGGAACACCAGGGCCAGCTGGAACACGTTGTCCACACCGATCAGCAGCAGCTGGCTGTTAAAGATGAAGAAGAATGGCAGCGCGATGGTGCGCAGGCTGTAAGCGAAGGCCTGCAGCCCGGTGCGGATCGGGTCGGCCTTCGCCACGGCTGCGCCGGCGAACGAGGCCAGTCCCACCGGGGGTGTCACGTCCGCCATGATGCCGAAATAGAACACGAACAGATGCGCGGCGATCAGCGGGATCAGGATGTCGTTCTGCGCGCCCAGCTCCACGATCACCGGGGCCATCAGGGTTGCGACCACGATGTAGTTGGCCGTGGTCGGCAGCCCGAGCCCCAGTACCAGGCTGATCAGTGCGGTCAGCAGCAGCACCAGCAGCAGGTTGCCGCCGGACAGGGTGTCGACCAGATCGGTCAGCACCAGCCCGACCCCGGTCATCGCGACGGTACCGACGATGATGCCGGCCGCGGCGGTCGCCAGGCCAATGCCGATCATGTTGCGTGCGCCGGTCTCGAAGCCCTGGAACAGCTCCCAGACCCCGATCCAGGCCGCCTGCAGCAGGCGCCCGCGACCCTGGAACAGCGCTACCAGCGGACGCTGGGTCAGCACGATGAAGATCATGAAGGCCACCGCCCAGAAGGCGGAAAGGCCGGGCGAGAGCCGTTCCACGACCAGGGCCCAGACCAGGACCACCAGCGGCAGCACGTAGTGCAGCCCGCCAAGCACCGTGGGCAGCACGCGCGGCAGGGGACGTTCCGGGTCCAGAGGCTCCGGTTCCGGCTCGTTCGCGGCCACCCAGAGCAGGGCCAGGTAGGCGGCGAACAGCAGCCCGGCGATGATCCAGGCGGCGGCGTCGCCGGCCACGGTCTTGATCCAGCCCAGCCCCCAGTACACCGCGGCGGCGAGGATGATCAGGCTGGAGACGGTGATCCCGAAGCTGATCAGGCGCCCGCGCCAGGTGGTCACGGTGGCGCGCTTGAGCCCCTCCATGCCGTTCTTGCAGGCCTCCAGGTGCACGATGTAGATCAGCGCGATATAGGCGATCAGGGCCGGCAGGATCGCGTGCTTGAGCACTTCCACGTAGGGGATGCCGACGTACTCGACCATCAGGAATGCGGCGGCCCCCATCACCGGCGGCATCAGCTGGCCGTTGACCGAGCTGGCCACCTCCACCGCGCCCGCCTTGTGCGGGGCGAAGCCGACGCGCTTCATCAGCGGCACGGTGAAGGTGCCGGTGGTGACCACGTTGGCGATGGACGAGCCAGAGACCACGCCGGTCATGCCCGAGGCCATCACCGCGGCCTTGGCCGGGCCGCCACGCAGGTGCCCGAGCAGGGAGAAGGCGACACGGATGAAGTAGTCGCCGGCGCCGGCGCGTTCCAGCAGCGCGCCAAACAGCACGAACAGGAACACGAAGCTGGTGGAGACCCCGAGCGCGATCCCGAACACGCCTTCGTTGGACAGCCACTGCTGCGCCATCGCGCGCGGGTAGCTGGCGCCGCGGTGCGCGATCAGGTCCGGCATGATCGGGCCGGCGAAGGTGTAGAACAGGAAGATCGCGGCGATGATGGTCAGGGCCGGGCCGAGCACGCGACGGGTCGCCTCCAGCAGCAGGATCAGGCCGATGCCGGCCATGATCAGATCCAGCTCGGTGGGGGCACCGGGGCGCGCCGCCAGCGCCTCGTGGAACAGGTACAGGTGCAGCGCGCTGAAGGCCGCGACCGCCGCAAACACCCAGTCGCCCAGCGGCACGCGATGGATCGGGTCATGGCCGCGCAGCAGCGGCCAGGCCACCGCCACCAGGGTGATGCCCAGCGCCAGGTAGACCTCGGCCAGGCGTTCCAGCCCCAGGAACTGCCACAGGCCAAGCGCGATCAGGCCCAGCCCGCCCCCGGCATAGAGGATGCCGATGGTGTACTGCCAGCCCTTTCCGCGGGCGGTCGGCCGCAGCGCCGGGAACAGCAGATAGCCGAGGAAGATCGCGAACGCCAGGTGGATCGAGCGGGCCTCGGTCTCGGAGACCACGAAGAAGTCGATCCAGTCGGCGAGCGGCGAGGCGATCCAGATCTGGAACAGCGACCAGGTGACCGCGGTCAGCCAGATCAGGCTGCGGGTGGCGCGCCCCGGGTGGCGACCCCCGGTCTCGAGTTCCTCGACCGTGCCCTCGTCGTTCGGTGGCTCCGGATGGCTGCGGTTAGCGTTCATTGATCAGCCCTGCCTCGCGGAAGTAGCGTCGGGCACCGGGGTGCATCGGGGCCGACAGGCCTTCGTCCACCATGCCCCTGCGTTCAAGACTGCCGAAGGCGGGGTGCAGGCTGCGGAAGGTCTCGAAGTTCTCGAACACTGCTCGGGTCAGCTCGTAGGCGGCGGTGTTCGAGGTGCGGTTGGAGGTTACGACCGTGGCACCCACGCCATAGGTGTGGATGTCCTCGTCCTGGCCGGGGTAGGTCCCGGCCGGGATCACGGCCGTCAGGTAGTACGGGGTGGATTCGATCAAGGCCTCCACCGCCGCGCCGCCGATGGATACCAGACGGGCGTCGCAAGTGGCGATGGGCTCCTGGATCGCGGCCGAGGGATGGCCGACGGAGAACACGAAGGCGTCTATGCGGTTGTCGCACAGCGCCTGGGACTGTTCGCGCGAGGGCAGCTCGGACACACGGCGGAAGGTGTCGTGGTCCCAGCCCAGCTCCTCCATCAGGTGCTCCATCAGCGTGCGCTGGCCGGAACCGGGGTTGCCGATGTTGACGCGCTTGCCCGGCAGGTCATCCAGACCCGCGATGCCCGCGTCGGGACGGACCACCAGGGTCAGGGGTTCCGGGTGCAGGCTGAACATCGCGCGCAGGTGGGAGGCCGCGCCGAAGTCCTCGAAGCGGCCGGTGCCGTGGTAGGCGTGATATTGCAGGTCGGACTGGGCAACGCCGAAGTCCATGTCCCCCGAACGCACCATGTTCAGGTTGAAGACCGAGCCGCCGGTGCTTTCCGCGGTGCAACGCATGCCGTGTTCGGCCCGGCGGGTGTTGAACAGCCGGCACAGGTGCTGCCCGGCCGGGTAGTAGACCCCGGTGACTCCCCCGGTCCCGATATTGATGAAGCGCGACTCCGCAGCGAGCGCGGGGGCCGCCAGGGCTAGCCCCAGGCCGAGCAGGCCGCTGACCAGGCGGCGGCGTACGGAACAGGGGCGGTCGGGATGTCCTCGCATGCCTTCTCCGGGGAACGGGGGTATCGGAAGTTTAGGGAAACACGCCTTAATGTACAGCGTATGGCGTCCATGGCCGCCGACGCGTAGTGTGAAAGCCCCCTTTGCCGGAGGCCCCGCCCATGTGGCTGCAGACGCGCTGCGACTTCGAGTTCGAGATCGCCGAGCCCACGCCATTCGTGCTGATGCTGCGTCCGCGCAGCGGCCCGCTGCAGTGGGTCGCGCGCGAGGAATACCGTCTGACGCCCCATGCCCCGGTGTCCGAGTTTGTCGATGTCTACGGCAATCTCTGCCAGCGCCTGATCGCGCCGCCGGGTCCGTTTTCGATCCATACCTCGGCCGAGGTGAAGACGGCCGATGCCCTGGACCGTGCCCCGGGCGCGCCCTTCGTGGAGGTGCAGGCGCTGCCCGACGCGACCCTGGGCTACCTGCTCCCGAGCCGCTACTGCGAGTCGGACCGCTTTAATCAGATGGCCTGCGAGATCACCGCCGGGCGCGCGCTTGGCTATGACCAGGTGGCGGCGATCGAGCAGTGGCTGCGGGCCCGCATCCAGTACATCCCGGGCAGCAGTGACATCCCCATCTCGGCGGTGGAGGTCAACCAGCGCGGGCAGGGTGTGTGCCGCGATCTGGCGCATCTGGGCATCGCGCTGTGCCGCAGCCTCAGCATCCCGGCGCGCATGGTCGTCGGATATCTGCATGGTCTGGAGCCGATGGACATGCATGCCTGGTTCGAGGCCTTTGTCGGCGGGCGCTGGTACACCTTCGATGCGACCCAGACCGAGCTGCGCGGCGGCTACGTGGTGGTGGGCTACGGGCGCGATGCCGCAGACGTCGCGATCTACACTCAGTTCGGCCTGCCGGTCTTCCCGATCCGGTATGAGGTCGACGTCCACCGGATCACCCCGCCCGGGCCGAATCCGGCCACCACCGACTGATTTGTATGCCGGGGGGCGCGCCCCGGGGCATGCGAAGGATTACCCGGTGCCCTTCGGGGCTTCGTCCGGTTTCCTGAGAGGCCGTGCGCGCGGCCCGAAACCCACTGATTCCGGGGCCGGAATCCGGCCTCGTCGCGGTAGCCGCCCGGGAGTCGGCCTGAAATGAAGGCCGCAATAGCGTATGCTGATGGACCTTTTCGACGGCGGCGTCCCAGAGAGGACGCGGGTCCAGTCGCACCTCCGCGCGGGGACATTCGGTCCCCAGTCTGGCGTCTCGGTGTGCCTGTCCGGCGAGGCTGCGCTGCAGCGGCCGCAACCGGACAGCAAGCCTTCCGAGCCGTGCGCGGACGCGCGACTGCATCTGCGTTTCCCCGATGGCTGGCGCGCCGAAAATCCAGTATCCAAGGCTTTGAACGGGAGATCCGAATGTTTTCGATCGACATGAGTATCCACGGCTACGACGACGAACTCTGGGGCGCCATCAGCAAGGAAGCACAGCGCCAGGAAGAGCACATCGAGCTGATCGCGTCGGAGAACTACACCAGCCCGCGCGTGATGGAGGCACAGGGTTCGGTGCTGACTAACAAGTACGCCGAGGGCTACCCGGGCAAGCGTTACTACGGTGGCTGCGAGTACGTGGATATCGTCGAGCAGCTCGCGATCGACCGCCTCAAGCAGCTCTACGGCGCCGATTACGCGAACGTGCAGCCGCATTCCGGCTCGCAGGCCAACGCGGCCGTGTACATGGCCCTGCTGCAGCCGCATGACACTGTGCTGGGCATGAGCCTGGACGCCGGTGGTCACCTGACCCACGGCGCCAAGCCGAACTTCTCGGGCAAGATCTACAACGCGGTGCAGTATGGCATCACTGACGAGGGACTGATTGATTACGACGAGGTCCAGCGTCTGGCCACCGAGCACCAGCCGAAGATGATCGTCGCCGGCTTCTCCGCCTACTCGCGCGTGGTCGACTGGAAGCGCTTCCGCGAGATCGCCGATTCCGTGGGCGCCTACCTGATGGTGGACATGGCCCACGTCTCCGGCCTGATCGCCGCCGGTGAATACCCGAACCCGATCGACCATGCCCACGTGGTCACCTCCACCACGCACAAGTCCCTGCGCGGGCCGCGTGGCGGCTTCATCATCACCAAGGGTCAGCCGGAGCTGAACAAGAAGTTCCAGTCGCTGATCTTCCCGGGGACCCAGGGCGGCCCGCTGATGCACGTGATCGCCGGCAAGGCGGTGGCGTTCAAGGAGGCCCTGGAGCCGGAATTCAAGACCTACCAGAAGCAGGTGATCGCCAACGCCCGCGCGATGGCCGAGGTCCTGGTCGAGCGCGGCTTCGACATCGTCTCCGGCGGGACTGACAACCACCTGTTCCTGCTGAGCCTGGTGTCCAAGGGCATGACCGGCAAGGCCGCGGACGCCGCGCTGGGCCGCGCCAACATCACGGTCAACAAGAACGCCGTGCCGAACGATCCGGAGTCCCCGTTCGTGACCTCCGGTATCCGCATTGGCACCGCCGCGCTGACCACGCGCGGTTTCACCGAGGCCGAGTCGCGCGAGCTGGCCGGCTGGATCGCCGACGTGCTGGACGACCACGAGAACGAGCAGGTGATCGACGCGACCCGCGCCAAGGTCGTCGAGATCTGCCGCCGCTTCCCGGTCTACGGCGCCGGCGAATAGGCACGGCCAGCGCGACAGGCTGACGGCCAGGATTGACGGCACGGGATGCGCTGTCCGTCCTGTCATGCCCAGGACACCCGCGTAGTCGATTCGCGGGTCGCCGGTCCGGAGCAGGAGCAGATCCGGCGCCGGCGCCAGTGCCGCGCCTGCGGGGCGCGTTTCACCACCTTCGAGCGGGCGGAGTTCAGCCTGCCGCGGGTGGTCAAGCGTTCCGGCGAGCGCGTCGCCTTCGACGAGGAAAAGCTGCGCAGTGGTCTGCGCCGGGCCCTGCACAAGCGCCCGGTGAAGACCGAGGATGTCGAGCGCGTGATCGACGACATCAAGCGTCAGCTGTCGGCCCTCACCGCACCCGAGGTCAAGTCCGACCGCATCGGCGAGATGGTGCTGGCGGCCTTGCACGTGCTCGACCACGTGGCCTATATCCGGTTTGCCTCCATCTATTTGAGCTTCGCCAGCGTGCAGTCCTTCCGCGAAGCCATCGAGCGGCTGGAAGAGGATCTCAGCCCCGAGATGCGCCGTTCGCAGCTGCGCCTGATCGACGAGGAGGCAACGGACGGGGCCGGGGATCCGGCTGCCGGAAAACGGCGCGATCCCGGGATGGGGCGCGATCCGCAGGAGGGTGCGTGATGGAAACAGCGACCACGGCGCAGACGGCCCACGACCGGCGCCACATGGCGCGGGCACTGGAGCTGGCGGACTACGGCCGCTTCAGCGCCGACCCCAACCCGCGCGTGGGCTGTGTGCTGGTGCGTGACGGCCGCGAGGTGGCCGCCGGGCTGCACTGGCAGGCCGGCGCCGCGCATGCCGAGGTCAATGCCCTCGCGGCCGCCGGAGTCGCCGCCCGCGGCGCGACCGCCTACGTCACCCTGGAACCCTGCAGTCACCATGGGCGCACCCCGCCCTGTGTCGCGGAGCTGATCCGCGCGGGCGTGGCGCGGGTGGTGATTGCAATGCAGGACCCGAACCCGCGGGTCTGTGGCGGCGGGATCGCGGCACTGCGGGACGCGGGTGTCGAGGTCATTACCGGCGTCCTCGAGGAGGCGGCGCGGGCGCTGAATCCGGGTTTCGTCCAGCGCATGGAACACGGGCGGCCCTGGGTGCGCGTAAAGCTCGCGGCCAGTCTGGACGGGCGTACCGCGATGGCCTCCGGCGAATCGAAATGGATCACCGGCCCGGCCGCACGCCGCGACGTGCAGCTGTGGCGCGCACGCGCCGGCGCGATCCTGACCGGTAGCGGTACCGTGGTCGCCGACGACCCGCGTCTGACCGTGCGTCTGAAGCCCGGCGAGCTGGCGGCCCAGGCGGGCTTCCCGGATCTTCCGCAGATCCACGATCTCCCGCCCCGGCAGCCGCTGCGCGTGATCCTGGACGCACGCCTGCGCACGCCGCCAGGGGCGCAGATCCTGCAGACCGGGACCGTGTGGATCCTCACCGGGCCCGAGATGGCGCAGACTCCGGCGGCGGACGCCCTGCGCGGGCGCGGGGCGGAGGTGCGCCCGGTTCCACTGGCGGACACGGGGGCCGAAGGCGGACTGGATCTGGCGGCGGTGCTGCAGGAGCTGGGTCGCGCCGAGATCAACGAACTCCACGTCGAATCCGGCCCGGGCCTGGCCGGGGCCCTGGCTCGCGGCGGCTGGGTGGACGAGTGGCTGATCTACCAGGCGCCACTGCTGCTGGGCTCGAATGCCCGCCCGCTGGTGGAATGGCCACTGGCCCGCATGGACGAACGCGCCGAACTGGAGATCATCGAGAGCCGCTGGGTCGGCGACACCCTGCGCCTCCGCGCCCACCCGCGCTCCTGAACGCCACGTTCTCTACGCAAAAGGTCAAGGGCGATTTCACAGGAAGAAGGGAAGGGTGGAAGGATGACTGGGTTTGCAATGGCGTGCACACCGGCATTGCTGGGGCCGACCATGGCCACCCGCCATTTTTCTTCAACGTATCCCCCTTCCAGTCTTCCCATCTTCCTGTGAATCGCCCTTGACCTTCCGCGTGTGCTGCGTGGCGAACAAGGGGTTTCCCGGGAAGAACCGGGCAAAAGGCCGGGTCGTGGTGCGAATCCATTAGGGTTTCCCTATGATGGTCGCCTTGTCGTGCCCCATGCCGGGGCCGCGTACCAATGAAACAAGGCCCATGTTCACCGGAATCATCGAGACTCTTGGCAGCCTGGATCGCTTGACCCCCAGCGGCGGCGACGTGCGCCTGTACGTGAATGCCCCCGGGATGGACCTGTCGGACACGCGCCTGGGCGACTCCATCGCGGTCAACGGCGTGTGCCTGACCGTGACCGACCTGACGGCCGCGGGCTTCGCCGCCGATGTCTCGCGCGAATCCCTGAACGTGACCACGCTGGGCGGACTGGGGCCGGGCGACCGGGTCAACCTGGAGCGGGCGCTGGCCCTGGGCGACCGCCTCGGCGGCCACATGGTCTCGGGCCACGTGGATGGAGTGGGCGAGGTGGTCGCGATGGAGCCGGACGCACGCTCGACCCGAGTGCGTTTTCGTGCCCCCGCCGCGCTGGCACGCTACGTCGCCGCGAAGGGCTCGATCACCATCGACGGCACCAGCCTGACCGTGAACCGGGTCGACGGGGCCGAGTTCGAGGTCAACATCATCCCCCACACCTGGTCGCTGACCCGCTTCTCCGTCTACGCGGTGGGCACGCCGGTGAACCTGGAGGTGGACCTGATTGCCCGCTACCTGGAACGGTTGATGCTCGGCGAGCGCGCGGCCGAGCCGGGCATGGGCGCAGGTGACCTGTCCGAGGCCTGGCTGGCCGAACAGGGCTTCCCCAATCATTCCGGGCCGCGCGACTGAACGCACGGCCCCTGACCGAAGGCACGCATGGAATTCTCCAACACCGAAACTATCCTCGAAGAACTGCAGGCCGGACGCATGGTGGTCATCGTCGACGACGAAGACCGCGAAAACGAGGGTGATCTGTTGATGCTCGCCTCGCATGTGCGCCCCGAGGACATCAACTTCATGGCCAAGTACGGCCGCGGCCTGATCTGTCTGACGCTGACCCGCGAGCGCTGCAAACAGCTCGCGCTGCCGCTGATGGTGACCGACACCAACGATGTGCACGGCACCAACTTCACGTTGTCGATCGAGGCCGCCGAGGGCGTGACCACGGGTATCTCCGCCTATGACCGCGCGCACACCATCCGCACGGCCGTGGCCCCGAACGCGCAGCCGGACGACATCGTCCAGCCGGGGCATGTCTTTCCGCTGATGGCACAGCCCGGCGGGGTCATCGTGCGCGCCGGCCACACCGAGGCCGGCTGCGATCTGGCGCGTCTGGCCGGGGCCGAACCGGCGGCGGTGATTGTCGAGATCCTGAACGAGGACGGCAGCATGGCTCGGCGTTCGGATCTCGAGCGCTTCTGTGCCGAGCATGACCTCAAGATGGGCACCATCGAGGACCTGATCCGCTACCGCATCGAGAACGAGAAGACCGTGCGTCGGGTCTCGGAGCGCCCGTTCCCGACCGAGCATGGCGAGTTCCGCCTGCTGGCGTTCGAGGACGAGGTGGATCACGAGCTGCATTTCGCACTGGTGCGCGGGGAGCCGAAGCCGGACCAGGAGACCCTGGTGCGTGTCCACCTGGAAAGCACGCTGTACGACACGCTGGGCTATGCTGGTCCGGATCGTGGCTGGCCGCTGGATGACGCCCTGCGCCGGATCGACGCGGCCGGCGAGGGCGTGGTGGTGGTGCTGCGCAAGCACGAGAGTGCAGAGGCACTGGCCCAGCGTCTGGAGCATATCGGGCAGCCGCCGCAGGAGGAGCGCGGTGGGCGCGAGAACTCCGCGGAGTGGCGCATGTACGGTATCGGTGCCCAGATCCTCGCCGACTGCGGGGTGGGGCGCATGAAGCTGATGTCCGCGCCCAAGCGCTTCCATGGCCTTGGTGGCTTCGGCCTGGAGGTCGTGGACTACGTCCACGAGTAGCCCCCGGCCGGCAGGCGGCCCGTTGCCCGATTCGGGCGGGTGCGCTCTACCGCGCGGGTTCGCGGTGCTACACTAGGTGGCCTTTGTAACTCGGCCCCGCGGGTCGGCCCCGAAAGGTCGCCTCGTCTCCGTCTCAATCGGAATAAAACCATGCACGACATCAAGACCCTGGAAGGCGTATTCACCGACGCCGCCGACCATCGCTATGGCCTGCTGCTGGCGCGCTTCAACAGCCTGATCGTCGAGCGCCTGCTGGAAGGTGCAGTGGATACCCTGAAGCGCCACGGCGTGCAGGAAAAGAACCTGACCATCGCCCGTGTGCCGGGTGCCTACGAGCTGCCGCTGGCGGCCCAGGCCATGGCCCGCTCCGGGCAATACGATGGCGTGATCGCGCTGGGCTGCGTGATCCGGGGCTCCACCCCGCATTTCGACTATGTCGCGGGCGAGGCGGCCAAGGGCCTGGCCCAGGTGCAGATGGCCGAGGACCTGCCGATCAGCTTTGGCGTGCTGACCACCGACTCCATCGAGCAGGCGATCGAACGCGCCGGCACCAAGGCGGGCAACAAGGGCGCGGACGCGGCCATGGGCGCGATCGAAATGGTCAGCCTGCTGCGCCAGCTGCGCGGCTGAGCCCGCGCCGTTCCATGCCGTCTGCCGATACCAACAGGCCTGCCGTGACAGAATCCTCCGACTCCCGCCCCGAAGGCCGCAGCCCGCGCGACCACAGCGCCAGCGGCAAGACCGGCCGTGCCCGGCGCCCCCGCAGCACGCCCGAACAACGGGCGCGGCACGCGCGTTCCTTCGCGCGCCGGCGCGCGATGCAGGCGCTGTACTCCTGGCAGATGACGGGTGCGCATCCCAAGGACATCCTGGCCGAGTTCCGCGAAGACGAGGAACACGCGAAGGCGGATGCCGAGTATTTCCGCGAGCTGCTGATCGGCGTGACCCGTGACCGCGAGGCCCTGGATGCGCGCATGGAACCCTACCTCGGGCGCCCGCTGGCGCAGCTCGACCCGGTGGAGCACGCGCTGCTCTGGCTGGGGCAGTGGGAGCTGGCCGAGCGCATCGAGGTGCCCTACCGCGTAGTGATCAACGAGGCGGTGGATCTCGCCAAGCGCTACGGGGCCGAACAGTCGCACCGGTATATCAATGGTGTGCTGGACCGGCTCTCGGTCGATCTGCGCGGCCCGGAACGTTCTGCCCCGCGCTGACCCGGGCGGGTCAGCACCACGGCCATGGCCGGCCCCGATTCCGAATTCGACCTGATTCAGCGCTATTTCGACGCGCCGGCGGCGGCGCTGGCGCCCGGCGCTGGCGTGCGCCTGGGGATTGGCGATGATGCCGCGCTGCTGGCGCTGCGCGACAACCACGAGCTGGTGGTCAGCGTCGACACCCTGGTCGAGGGCACCCACTTCTTTCCCGATCACCCCGCGGCGAGCCTGGGCCACAAGGCCCTGGCCTCGAACCTGAGCGACCTGGCGGCGATGGGCGCCGAACCGCTGGGGGCGCTGCTGTCGCTGACCCTGCCCCGCGTGGACCACGACTGGCTGGCCGCTTTCAGCCAGGGCTTTCTGGATCTGGCCGGGGCGGCGGCCGTCCCGCTGGTGGGCGGCGATACCACGCGCGGGCCGCTGGCGGTCAGCGTGACGGTGCTGGGGCAGGTCCCCGCGGGGCAGGCCCTGCGGCGCGCCGGGGCCCGTCCCGGTGACCGCCTGGTGGTCTCGGGCGCGCTGGGCGGCGCCGCCTTCGGGCTGGCGCACGAGACCCGCCGCCGCGCCGCGGGCACGGCCGCAGTGGATAAGGAGCCTGCCTGCGAGCGGCTGTTCTGGCCCCGCGTCCGGCTGGAGCTCGGGCGCATGCTGCGCAAGCGGGCGCGGGCGGTGATCGACATCTCCGACGGCCTGCTGGCGGACCTTGGCCACCTGTGTGCGGCCTCCGGCTGCGGCGCCCGCATCGACTGGCCGGCGGTTCCGCTGGACCCGCTGCTGGCGCAGGCGCCGCCGGCGCAGGCGGAGGCCGCCGCGCTGGGTGGCGGCGAGGACTACGAACTGCTGTTTGCACTGCCGCCCGGCGAGTCGCTGGATCTGCTCGCGTTCGGGGTGGATGCCCCGCTGACGGTGATCGGCGAGTGTACGGAGGCGGCCGGGGTCGTGGTGGTGGATGCAGCGGGCCAGCCACTGGACGTGGCCCGGGCGGGCCACGACCATTTCGCCGGGGGCGAGGCGCACGAGGTGGAACCAATGCCAACGGGACAGGGGACCGATGTCAAAGCCAAAGACTGACAAACCGACGATGCCGCCGGCGAAGACCGTGTTCGGCGATCCGATTCACCTGCTGGCCTTCGGGTTCGGCAGCGGGCTGTCGCGCTGGGCGCCGGGCACCACCGGCTCGCTGGGCGCGCTGGTGCTGTACTTCGCGATCATGAACGTGCCCGAATGGGCCTATATCGCGATTACCGTAATCGTGGTGATGGCCGGCTTCCATATCTGCGGCGAGAGTGCGCGCAAGCTGGGCGTGCACGACCACCCCGGGATCGTCTGGGACGAATGGGCCGGCATGCTGATCACGCTCGCGTTCGCCCCCGCCGGGCTGATGTGGGTCGTGATCGGCTTCCTGCTGTTCCGCCTGTTCGACATCCTCAAGCCCTGGCCGGCGAACTATTTCGACCAGAAGTGGCACGATGGCCACGGGATCATGATGGACGACGTGGTCGCCGGCCTGTACGCCGGCTTTGCCCTGGTGATTCTCGGCGGCCTCTACCAGCAGTTGGTGCTGGGGGCCGCCGCGTGATCCGTGTATTCATGAGTGTGTACATGGATCAGTGTTTCCCTGGGAGCCTCTCGGGTTTGGGCGGTTGTCGTGAGCGTAGGGGAAGAGTGAGGCTTTTTTCGGTCTCTTGAGACGCAGCATAGTCGGGCCTGTGTAACGAGAGAGAGCGGAAAAAGGACTGCTCTCTGAGACGCGCAGCAGATCCGTTTCAAATTCGACAGACTCTCAGGGCTGGGAATCTTCGGTTCGCTGCGCCAGACTGGCTTATATGACACGGAAAATTGTTGGTGGAGCGTCGACGGCGGTACGACCGGAACGCCTGGCGGAAAAGCCGGTGCTAGTGGTCGACGACTTTCACAATATGCGCAGTACCCTGCGTCAGATGCTGTTGACCGCGGGGTACGCGGCGATCGACGTGGCAGTGCACGGCGAGGATGCGATCGACAAGCTGGCGCAGCGGCGCTACGAGATCGTGCTGTGCGATTACAACCTGGGCGAGGGCCTGGACGGCCAGCAGGTCCTGGATCTGGCCCGCGCGCGGCGGCTGATTGACCTCTCGACACTGTTCATTATGGTCACGGCGGAGACCACCAGCGACATGGTGATGGGCGCGGTCGAGAGCATGCCCGACGGCTATCTGTCCAAACCCTTTAGCAAGGATCTTCTGGCAGTGCGACTGGATCGCGCGCTTCGCCGCAAGCAGTCACTCAAGCCACTGGACCCGCTGGTGCGTCGGGATGACCTGGCGGGGGCCATCAAGGAAGCCGGGCGGATGCTCGACGAGGGCGAGGGCCGGGAATCGGATCTGGTCCGGCTGCGGGCCACCTGGGCATGGCGGATCGGGGATACGGATCTGGCCCGAGCCTCCGCCAGCACCGCATGGGCGAGTGCGCGTCCGGCCTGGGCGGGAAGCCTGCTGGCCGATCTGGATGCACTCGCCGGCGAGGTCACGGCGGCCGAGGCCGGCTATCGCGAGGTGATGCGGGAGACCCCGCAGTTCATGCCGGCCCACGACCACCTGGCCGCGCTGCTGCGGGAGCAGGGTCGGGGCCCGGAGGCGCTGGAAATCCTGCGCGCAGCAGCGGAACGTTCCCCAAAGTCGCTGGAACGTCAGCGTGCCCTGGGCGAACTGGCGCTGGCGAACGGGGATGCAGAACGGGCCCTGCAGGCCTGGCGACGGGCGTTACGGATCGCGCGTCAGCTTGGCCAGCCACACCCGTCGGATGCGGTGGCCCGAATCGAGGCCCTGCTCGCCAGTGGGGACAGCCGCAAGGCGCGTCAGGCGGTGCGCGACCTGGACCGTGATTTTTCGAGTCATCCGGAGTGTCCCTGGTATTCCGTGCTGGCACGCCTGCGACTGGCTGCGGCCGGGTCGCGGGACGAGCTGGATGGTGCGCTGCGCGAGCTCGAGGCCCTGCCGGATGCGGGTATGCCGGAGCCGGTGCGCGAGCCGCTCAACCGGGTGCTTGCCGAACTGGGGCAGGTTTGATGCCGGCCAGGGCGCTCGCCCATCCCATCAGTCCGGCGCATCCGCTGGCCGGCGCCCATGGCCTCAGACCATGGCAAGTGAGGCGGCCGCAGTGAACCGAGTGGATTTCAATACGCTGATGGCGATCGGCATTCACGACATGAAGGGGGCGCTGAATGCGGTGATCAGCACCATCTCGGACCTGGTGGATCCAGTCACGGGCGAGTGCCGCTGCGAGCGCGAACGTCTGATCCATCTGCAGTACGAGGCGCAGCGCGTCAACGACACCCTGGTGCAGCTGCTCACCCTCTACCGCCGCAACGAGGGCTTCTATACCCCGCGGTTCGTCTCCACCGCGGTCTACGACCTGCTGGAAGAGCAGGCCCTGCGCCAGAAGCCGCTGATGGATTATCGCGGCGTGGTCTGCGAGATCGATTGCGACGAGGATCTGATCTGGCCCCTGGATACCGAGTTGATGGGCGGGCTGCTGGAGAACGTGATCACCAACACCATCCGCTATACCGGCGGCCGTATCCTTTTGACGGCGGCACGTGACGGGGACTGGCTGCGGATTGCAATCGAGGACGACGGCCCCGGATTCCCCGAGTCCATGCTCGGCCGGCGCGATGAGGATCAGCAGGGCGTGCTGGATCGTTCCGCCGGACGTACCGGGCTGGGCCTGTACTTCTGCGCGGTGGTCGCCCAGTTGCATGCGGGCCCCCGACCGGAGGAAGGGGATGAAGGCGCGGCCGATTCGGCCCCGGCACACGGCGGACATGTCGAGCTCCGCAACCACGGGCTCCTGGGGGGTGGAACATTCGTTGTGACTCTCCCCCGGCTTTATCCGGGCTGAGGAGGTGTCGAGGCCCGTTTTCCTGATTTGATCGCTTGGCAGATCATGATCAGCCACGAGCGTCAGCCAGTGGCGGGGCCATTCGGGGACGTGCATGGCCCGCCCGGGATTGCGTTGATCCAGGCCTTCCTGGGAATGTCACCATCCCGGGGCCCTTACCCCCGCCCTGTCAGCCCGATCGGAGCGCATCCTGATGGTGATCCCGGCTGTAGCGCAGCGGAGAGCCGGGATCTCCGCACGCCGGTCCAGCCCCGACGTACGGGTACCCCTTACCCAGGAAAACGCTGATTAGTGTGCACACTCGCGTTCGAGTCGCTTTTGCGTGCTTTTGATGCGCGGTGACGGCCGTGCAGCCATTCTGCACAAGGGAGCCGCAACGCCGTTCCCGAGCCCGTTTTCGATCAACAACGGGCGTCCGAGCCTCTACTTTCAATGACTTGTGGGGTTGGTGCCCCCCCCGATTCTGAATGAATATGGCCCGATCCTGCGTTGCGCCCCGCAACCCATCAAGAGCGGGCGGGTAGAACCACTACCCGCTGCACTCCTTGTCTCGGAACGCTTTGTCTCGAAAAACTGGGGGGCACCAACGTGGACGTGCTGATTCAATCAGCGTTTCCCTAGAGGGCCTTGCGGCCCAGCTCGCGCATGCGTTCCAGCCAGCGCTCGCGCGTGGCGGCGTCGCCGCCGTTGCGCCCGATCAGGGTGTGGCGGACCGGGCCAAAGCCGCAGAAGCGCAGGATGTTCCGTTCCAGGTTCTTCAGGCTGTGGGCGCCGAACCACCAGCGGTAGGCGAGGGCGGGCATGCCCATGCTGACCACGATGCGAACGGAGCGGCCTCGCAGGCGCGTGTGACGCAGTGCGTTCATGTCGCCGTCAGCCACGAAGGCCGGGCGCAGGGTCTGTTCGAGGAAGGCCTTGACCCCGGCCGGCATGTCGCCGAGCCACAGCGGATAGATGAGGAACAGGTGCCCCGCGCTCTCGATCAGTTCCTGGGCCTCCAGCACCGCCGGTGGCACGCTCTCGTCGAGAAACTCGGCCTGGTTGTGCAGCAGCGGGATGTCGCGCCGGGCGATGGTGTAGGTGTCGACCGCGTGCCCGCTCTGTTCGGCCCCTTCCTGGTAGGCGGCTGCCAGCGCGTGGTCGAGATGCCCCGGTTGCGGATCGGGATGGCCCTGCAGGATCAGGATGCGGGTCATGCGCGGTTCCTCCAGCCGATGAAGCCTGCTGTCTGGAGCTTAGATCAGACGCCGCGGGGAGGCAGGGTGCCGCCATGCCGGGTGATTGCACCGCATCGTGACTGGACTATGATCGCGACTGTAGCGATTCGGGGTGCCGGCACACGGAGGCGAGATGGCATTCGATCCAGTTGTCCTGTTCTTTCTCCTGGGCGCGGTCGCGGGGCTGGCGAAGTCGGATCTGAAGATCCCGATGGCGATCTACGAGGCGCTGTCGATCTATCTGCTGCTGGCCATCGGCCTGATGGGCGGGGTCAAGCTGGCCGAGAGCGAACTGCTGCCGCTGTTGCTGCCGGGTCTGGCGGTGCTTGCCGTTGGCGCGCTGATACCGCTGATCGCCTTTCCGGTCCTGCTCTGGCTGGGGCGCATGCCGCGCGCGGACTCGGCCTCGATTGCGGCCCACTATGGTTCGGTCTCGGTGGTGACCTTTTCCGTGGCGGTGGCGCTGCTGGCCGCGCGCGGGATCGACTACGAGGGCCACATGGTGGTCTTCCTCGTGCTGCTGGAGATCCCGGCGCTGATTATCGGCATCCTGCTGGCACGGATGGGAACGCCGGGCACCACCCGCTGGGGCAAGACGTTGCACGAGGTGGTCTTCGGCAAGAGCATCTTCCTGCTGGCCGGTGGCCTGGTCATCGGCTTCATTGCCGGGCCGGTGCACATCGAGCCGCTGGAGCCGCTGTTCTTCGACCTGTTCAAGGGTGTGCTGGCGCTGTTCCTGCTGGAGATGGGTCTTGTCGCCTCCAGCCGCATTGCCGATGTTCGTCAGTACGGCGTGTTCCTGGTGCTGTTCGCGATTATCATGCCGGTCGGCTCGGCGGTACTGGGTACGCTGCTGGGATTTGCCCTGGGTCTGTCGCTTGGCGGCACGGTGCTGCTGGCCACGCTGTACGCCAGCGCGTCGTACATCGCCGCGCCCGCGGCGATGCGAATCGCGGTGCCCCGCGCCAACCCGGCCCTGTCGATCGGGGCCTCGCTGGGGGTGACCTTCCCGTTCAATATCTTCCTGGGCGTGCCTCTTTATTTTTGGATGGCCCAGACGCTGTACTCGCTGGGAGGCTGATGCGATGCAATCCGAGGAGATGTTCCTGCTGACGGTGGTCGCCGAGGCGATCCTGGAGGAGATGCTGATCGAGGAGATCCGTCGCCAGGGGGCCGCTGGCTATACGGTCACCGACGCGCGGGGCTGGGGGCGGCATGGAAAGCGCCGTGGCAACTGGCGCCAGGGAGGCAACATCAAGGTCGAGGTCGTCGCCAGCGCCGAGCTGTGCGACCGGATCGCCGCCCGCTTCAAGGAACAGTTCGAGGCCGACTACGGGTTGCTGATGTTCACGGTCCCGGTGACGTTGAAGAACTGATCCGCGGTGCCACGAAGTGAAGCATTTCGCGAAATTTGGGGGAACTCGGGTCGGCGGTTTGAGGAATCCCGCTCCCGGCTGCTACGCATAGTGGCTCAGTCATCGGGCACCTACGCCCCGAAGGAGGACCTGAATGTCGCAATTCCGCACAACCGCGCTGCTGGTCGCGCTGAGTTCCCTGTTCGTCGTGGGCGCGGCCCACGCCCAGGCCCCGCAGCAGGGTGATCAACCCGGGCAGGGGGGCATGGGGCAGGGCATGCCGCCCGCCGAGCGGGGTGCGCCACCGGCAGGCGGGCAGGATGTCCCCGGGCAGGGTGGCATGCCGCGCGGGCAGGGCGGCGGGCCGGGCCAGGAGCGTGGCCAGGAACGCGGTCAGGGCATGCCGCCTGGGCAGCCGCAGCAGGCGCCCGGGCAGCCGCCGGGGCAACAGCCGCCAGGCCAGATGGACCGGGAGCGACCGCAGGCGCCGGGGCCGACCGGCACACCGCCAGGCCAGGGCCAGCCGCCTGAGGACCCGCCCCCGCTGGGGCAGGATGGGCAGCCGGACGGTCAGGATGCGCCGCCTCTGGGCGGGCAGTCGCCCACGCGCCCTGACACCGGCGCCCCGCCGACCGACGCGGCCCCGTCCTCCGACCCGCCGGCCTCGGGCAATCTGCCGCCGCTGGAGTAGTCCATGCGCCCGTGCTGCTGCCGCCGCCGGCGGCGGCCGGGCCGGGGCGTTTCAGGTCTGGGCGAGGAGCCGGTATGCGCCGGGGTGCCCGTCGCGGCCGGACTCGACCAGCACCACCGTGTCCGCCCGCCAGCACACGGGCGGCTCGACCCGCTCGCGCGCGGGCGGGTCCGCGTGCCGACGCAGGGACACGTGGGGCCGGAATGGCCGTGCCGGGCCCAGATCAATGCCACAGTCCCGGCACAGGTCGCGTGCCCGCTCGGCGAGGGCGGACAGCGCCGGTGGCGCGGTGCTGGGGCCAATCCAGGTGATGCGCGGGCCGGCGAAGTGGCCCAGGCGGTCCAGCGTCAGCTCGATGGGATTCGTCGCAAGCTGCCGAATGCCCGCGGACAGGCATGCGGCCTGCGCGCCGGCTACACGGCCGGCAAACGCGAGGGTCAGGTGCAGGTGCGCACGGGGAACGGCGCGGCCGGGACCGTCCAGGCTTGCGCCCACGCGTGCCAGTGCGGCGCGGGTCGCGCCGTCCGGCCACAGGGCCAGAAACACACGCCGGATCTCGGGCTCGGTGGCCATCACGCCACGGCTCAGGTGCGCGGGCGGGGCAGGTTCTCGCGCTGGCGGCGTTCCCACAGGGTCTTGCGGCTGATCCCCAGGGCCCGCGCCAGCTCGGTTTCGGTCATCCGGTCCTGGTTTTCCTGCACGAACTGGCGGAAGTACTCGTTCAGGCTGGAGCCCCTGGGTTTGCGCCGGGTGGGAAACGCCGGGTTCGGCACGTCATCGCTGCCCTCCGAACGGCCCGTCTCCAGGCCCATGTGCTCCGGCCCGATGTGGCCGTCGGGGCTGAGTACCCAGCCACGCTCCACGGCGTTAGCCAGTTCCCGCACGTTGCCCGGCCATTCCTGCGCCTCGAGTGCGTCGCGGGCGGCCGGGGTGAGCTGTGGCGCCGCATCCGGCCCGGCGAGGCCCTCCAGAAAATGGCGCGCCAGGGGCAGGATGTCCTCGCGGCGCTCGCGCAGCGGGGGGATGGAGAGCTCCAGCACGCGCAGGCGGTAGTAGAGGTCGGCGCGGAAGGCCTGCTCCTCGATCATGCCCTCCAGGTCGCGGTGGGTCGCGGCGAGCAGGCGCACATCCACTTTCAGGTTCTCGTTGGCACCGACCGGACGGATCTCGCCATCCTGCAGGACCCGCAGAAGACGTGCCTGCGCGGCGGGGGCGAGCTCGCCGATCTCGTCCAGGAACAGCGTGCCGCCGTGGGCGCTCTGAATCAGGCCGGTGCGGGCCTTGACCGCACCGGTGTAGGCGCCCTGGGCGTGCCCGAACAGCTCGGCCTCGACCAGACCCTCGGGGATGGTCGCGCAGTTGACGGCCACGAACGGGCCCCCGGCGCGCGGGCTCAGCTCGTGCAGGGCGCGCGCGGCCAGTTCCTTGCCGGTACCGGACTCGCCGCGCAGCAGCACGGTCGACTGGGTCGCGGCCACGCGCTGGATCTGGTCGCGCAGCTGGCGCATGGCCGCGCTGTCGCCGACCAGCCCCAGGCCCGGGTGTGACGGGACGGCGGCCCCCGGGCTGGCGGCCCCGGACGGGCCGCGCTCGCGATCCGCGCGTTCGCGCAGGGCGGCCCGGAGGGTCAGCAGCAGGGCGTCGTGGTCGAAGGGCTTGGCGATGTAGTCGGCCGCACCCTCCTTCATTGCGTTGACCGCCGAGGGGACCGAGGCATAGCTGGTCATGATGACCGTAGGCGTGCCGGGGAACTCGGACAGCAGTTCGATGCCCTCGCCGTCCGGCAGGCGCAGGTCGACCAGCTGCAGGTCGTAGGGGTCCGCGGCCGCCAGGGCGCGCGCCTCCGCCAGGTTCTCGGCCACGCCGACCTCGAAGCCATGATGCTCCAGGAACCGGCGCACGGCGCGGCGGATCGGGGCTTCGTCGTCTACGAGCAGGATGCGGGTCATGGGTCTTGGCGTGGCAGCGTCAGGAGGAATCGGGCCCCGCCTTCGGGGCGGTTGGCGGCTATCAGGGTACCACCGTGATCGCGCACGATGCTGTAGGCCACCGGCAGGCCCAGACCGGTGCCCTGACCCGCCGGTTTGGTGGTGAAGAAGGGCTCGAACAGGCGTTCCAGGCTGGATTCTTCGATCCCGGGCCCGGCATCGTCAATCGTGATCTGGATGTGGCGGCCATGCAGCCGCGCCGCGATGGCCACCGTGGAGGCCTCGGGCGCGGCCTGTTCGGCATTGGTCAGCAGGTTGATGAACACCTGCAGCAGGGTGGCGTGGGAGCCGCGTACGTGCAGCCCTTCCAGGCCACGGGTGGTGAACTGCAGGTCCTTGCGCCCCGCCAGACGGGTCAGGCGAATGGCCTCGGCCACGAGATCATCCAGTGCGATGGTCTCGAAGCGTCCGGCGGAGGGCCCCTCGTCGGCATGGGCAAAGGTAATCAGGGACTGGACGATGGCGTTGATGCGTCGCGTCTGCGCAAGGATGTCGTCGGCGATGCCGCGGATCTCCTCGGGATCGTCTTCCAGTGGCACGGTCTGCGCCAGCGAGGCGATCCCGGTCAGGGGGTTGCCGATCTCGTGGGCGACCCCGGCGGCAAAACGGCCGATGGAGGCCAGGCGGTCGCCGTGGGCGATTTCGGACTCGAGCTGGGCGCGTTCGGTCACGTCCTCGATCAGGACGACCCGACCCTCCAGCTGGCCGTGGGCATCCTGCAGCTCCGAGCGGTGCAGGTTCAGACGGCGACTGCCAGCTGGCAGGTCCACGTTCAGCTTGTACCACTGCCGGTCCGGGGACTCGAGAAAGGCCGTCAGCAGGCCGCTCCAGGGGCTGTCCAGCTGTGCGACGTTCTGGCCCACGGCGTCTTCCGTGGGGACATCGGTCAGCCGCGCCAGGGCCTGGTTCCAGCCGGTAATCTCGCCGGCGTTGGTCAGGCTGGCCACCCCCAGCGGCAGTTCGTGCAGGATCTGGCGGTGAAAGCGGCGCAGGGCGTCCAGCTCGGCGGCCAGGCCGGACAGCGGCAGGGCGCGGGTCTCGAGCTGTTCCTCGATGCGGCGCAGGCTCTCGCTGAGGGTGTGGCGGCCGGCGGCATCCAGGCGCAGGTGCTGGTCGACGATCATGCGCGCCAGCACGGGCCCGAGCAGGCCGGACAGGTTGCGTTCGATGCGCTCGCGCAGCTGTCGCAGGTCGCCGCGCGAGCGTGTATGCCGCGGCAGCCCCAGGTCGTCCAGAGCCCGCTGCACCTCGTGGTGAGCGGCACCGGGGCCCAGCGTGGCCGCGAGTGCGGTTTCCATTTCGGTCACGTCGCCGGCGAGAGGCAGGCCGGTACCGCCACCGCCGGATTCATTCGGGCAGCAGGCCCGCCCGGCCTCGATCTCTTCGCGGTTGGGGCGGCTCAGCAGGGAGCCGACCACAAACAGCACCGCGTTGGCGCCCAGGCTCAGCATCAGGGCGAAGGACCACGGGTCCAGTATCCCGGCGCGCAGCAGCTGCTGCGGGTCCGGGAGTCCGGTGGCGATGCCGGCATCCGACAGCAGAGGCATCACCAGCGTGAACGCCCAGCCGGTAATGCCCGCAGCCAGACCGAGCAGGAAGCCGACCCGGGTGGCCTGTTTCCACAGCATCAGGCCGACCAGCCCCGGCAGCAGCTGGGCCACCGCGGCAAACGAGATCAGCCCCAGCTGCGCCAGCCCCTCGACCACCTGCAGCAGCCCGTAGAACGCGTAGCCCAGGCCAATGATGAAGACGATCCAGATCCGGCGACCCCAGAGCAGGCGGGTGTAGATGTTGGCGCTGCGCTCTTCCTCGTGCAGTCGCGTCAGCGGGGAGAGGTAGTTGGTCCCCATGTGCGCCAGCGCAAGGGTGGTCACGATCATCATGGCGCTGGCGGCGGACAGGCCGCCGATGAAGACCAGCAGCGCCAGGCTGGGCGACTGCAGGAGCCCGGCGATGCCGATGGCGTAGTAGTTGGGCGAGATGTCCAGGCCCACGGCCTGGCCGGCCCAGTAGAGCACCGGCATGGGCAGGTTCAGCAGCAGCAGGAACGCGGGGAACGCCCAGGCCGCGGTGTTCAGGGCCCGCGGGTTGATGTTCTCGGTAAACAGCATGTGGAACTGCCGCGGCAGCAGGAACGCCGCGGCAAACGCCAGGATCATCATCGCGAACCAGCCACCCTCACGCACCGGGGCGTACAGGGCATCGACCGCCTCGGGGTGCTCGGCCAGCCAGTCGTTGAGGCCGCCGAGGCCGCCAAAGACCGCGTACAGGGCGACCCCGGCGATGCCGAGAATGGCAATCAGCTTGACGATGGACTCGAAGGCGATGGCGAGTACCAGCCCGGCGTGTTTCTCGCGCGGGGCGATGTGGCGAGCACCGAACAGGATCGCGAACAGTGCGATGGTGGCGCTGAAGGTCAGGGCCAGCAGGTGGGGCGGGGTCTCGGCGGTCAGGACCGCGGCGGATTCGGCTACAGCTTTGATCTGCAGCGCGATGTAGGGGAGTACCCCGGCCAGCATGAACAGGGCCACCACCGGGCCGGTGAAGCGGCTGCGATAGCGAAAGGCGAACAGGTCGGCCAGCGAGGTCAGCTGGTGCTCGCGGGTCAGGCGCAGGATCGGACGCAGCAGCCACGGTGTGGCGGCAAAGGCCAGGGTGACCCCGAGATAGATCGTCAGGTACAGGTAACCCTGGTCGGCGAGGAAGCCGAGGTTGCCGTAGAAGGTCCAGGAGGTCGCGTAGACCCCCAGTGACAGGCTGAAGACCCAGCCGTTCGCCGCGATGCGGCCGATCCGCGGCACGCGATCGGCCAGGAAGGCGATGCCGAACAGCAGAGCCAGGTAGGCGACCCCGACGGTATAGATCAGGCCGAGGCTAAGGGTCACGCCGGCCGCTCTGGCTGAAGGCCGCAATCGCCGCAACAAACGCCGCCCAGGCGGCGAACGGCCACCACCACGCGGGGCTCAGGTAGGCCACCCAGATCACCAGGGGGCTCAGGAACAGCAGGGCCCCGAGAAGGGCAATCAGGATCGCGCGCGTGGCGTCCACGTTCAGACGCCCGCCCGCGCGCACCCGTCACGGGACGCGAGTACCTGCGGGGCCTTCCGGGTTGGCGCGCGGCGGGGCAGCATGCGGCGAGTCTACACCGCGCCGGCGTCTCCGGGCAGCGTTGCGCGCACGGGCAGGGTCTCCGCCAGCGGCCTTTGCTGCAGGCGCTCCAGCCCCTCGGCCAGCTGGCGATCCGGCCGGTCCGGGGCCCGCATGTCGCTCGGGGCCAGGCCGATCCGCGCCAGGGTGTCGGCCAGCTGGCGGCGCGCCGCATCGGCACGAATGGCAGCCGCGCCGGTGGCCTTAGCCAGTTTGTGGCCGTCCGCGGCGACCAGCACCGGGTGGTGGGCGTAGACCGGCGGGGGCTGGTTCAGCATACGGTAGAGCTGCATCTGGCGCGGTGTGGAGCCCAGCAGGTCGATGCCGCGGACAACATGGTTCACACCCAGGGCGAGGTCGTCGACCACCGTGGCGAGCTGGTAGGCGACGATGCCGTCGGCCCGGCGGATCACGAAGTCGCTGCCCAGGGCCTCCAGATCAAAGGCCACGGCGCCCAGGAAGCGGTCCTCGATGGTCCAGTGACGGGTGTCGACGCGGGCGCGCAGGGCCCGGGGTTCGCGCTCGGGTGGCAGGCCGTTGCGACAGGTGCCCGGGTACACTGGCCCTTCCCAGCCGTGCCGGCCGTGGTGGGCCAGATCCTTGCGGGTGCAGCCGCAGGCAAAGGCCTGCCTGGTGTCGAGCAGGGCCTCCAGAGTCTGCTGGTAGGCGGGGGCGTGCCGGCTCTGCCAGGTGACGGCACCATCCCAGCCGAGGCCGTAGGCCTCGAGAGCACCCAGAATGGCATCGGCCGCCCCGGTTCGAACCCGGGGGCGGTCGATGTCGTCGATGCGCAGATGCCAGTCGCCGCCGACGCTCCGGGCGTCCAGCCAGGAGACGACGGCGGCGAGCAGGGAGCCCGCGTGCAGCGGGCCGGAAGGGGTCGGGGCGAAGCGGCCAACGTAGTGCCTGGCCGCCGAGTTCGGTTCGGGCGTGTGATTCACGACCCGGCCGGCATCAGGCCCGCTGCTTTTCCTTGATCTCGTCGAGCTGCTTGCAGTCGATGCACATGGTGGCCGTCGGGCGGGCCTCCAGGCGGCGGATGCCGATTTCGACACCGCAGGTTTCGCAGTAGCCGTAGTCGTGGGTCTCGATCTTGCGCAGGGCCTCGTCGATCTTCTTCGACAGCTTGCGCTCGCGGTCGCGGGCGCGCAGTTCCAGGCCGAACTCTTCTTCCTGGGTGGCGCGGTCGGCCGGATCGGCGAAGTTGGCCGCGTCCTGGCGCATGTGGCCCACGGTGCGATCCACTTCCTCGGCCAATTCCTGGCGCCATGCCTGCAGCAGGCTGCGGAAATGGTCCAGCTGCTCCGAGTTCATGTACTCTTCGTCCGGCTTCGGCTGGTAGGGCGCAATGCCCCCGGCGACCATGTGCTGGGTGGAGGGTTTGGCGGTCTTGTTGTCGGCAGCCATGCGGGCTTTCTCCGGCTGGAAAAATGAGGCGCACTAAGTACCAGAGTCAGGCGGGCCGGGCAAGCCCCGTGCCATGAACCCTGTGCGCAGTCCCGGGGATTCTGTCGGGTTTGACCCACAACGCGGGGCGCCGCAGCAGCCATCCACGCATGCAACAGACCAAGGGACGGGAGCAGCAGAATGAAGCAATTGCAGGCACTGATCTTCGACGTGGACGGCACCCTGGCCGATACCGAGCGTGACGGGCACCGGGTGGCGTTCAACAAGGCGTTCGCGGAGGCCGGCCTGGACTGGGACTGGAGTGTCGCGCGCTACGGCGAACTGCTGCGGGTCACTGGCGGCAAGGAACGTATTCGCCAGTACCTGTCGGAAGATCATCCCGAAGCCCTCGAGGCACCCGGGATCGACGCCCGCATTCGCGAGCTGCACGCGGCCAAGACGCGTCACTATGTGGCGATGCTGCAGACCGGTGCGATCCCGCTGCGCCCTGGTGTGCGCCGGCTGCTGGACGAGGCGGAGGCGGAGGGGCTGCGCCTGGCGATCGCGACCACGACCACGCCGGAGAACGTGACCGCCCTGCTGGAGGCGACCCTGGGCAGCGACGGCCCCTACCGCTTCGAGGTGATCTCCGCCGGTGACGTGGTGCCGGCCAAGAAACCCGCGCCGGATATCTTCACCCATGCGCTGGAGGCGATGAACCTGCCCGCCAGCGCCTGCCTCGCCCTGGAGGATTCCGACAACGGGGTGCGTGCCGCGCGCGGCGCCGGGCTGGAGGTGGTGGTGACCACCAACGACTACACCCGGCAACAGGACTTCGATGGCGCGCTGGCGGTGCTGGACGGGTTCGGCGAGCCGGACGCACCGGCGAGGGTTCTGGCCGGTCCCGCGTTGCCGAGCCCGGCGGTGGATGTGGCCACGCTGCGCGCCTGGCACGCCGGCGCCCAGTCGTAGCGGAACGGGGCAGGTCAGTCGAGATCGCGCGTCGGAACGCGTGGGTCCTCGACCTCGTGCTCGTCCAGCATCTGCGTATCCAGCATGAAGCCGATCGCGGCGTCGCTGATGCCGTTGATCACGAACTGCACGGCCAGTACCGCGAGGATCAGGCCGAAGACCTTGGTCAGGATGTCCTTCCCGGTGTCGCCCAGGTACTGGACGATGTAGCGCGAATAGATCATCGCGTAGTAGCAGGCCGCCATGCAGGCCAGCACGCCGAGGAATACGAGCCCCGTGTGATAGACCGTTGGGGCCTCGCTGGTCAGGATCATCACTGTGGCGATCGCGCCCGGGCCGCTCATGAACGGGATCGCCAGCGGGATCACCGAAATGTCCTCGGTGACGTGCCCCTTGTCGGCCTTGACCTCCTGGGCAGTCTCCTTTTCGGTCGCCCCCTTCTGCCGGATCATGCCGATCGCGATGCCGAACAGGATGATGCCGCCGGCGATACGAAACGCCGCCAGGGTGATCCCGAACAGCTGGAAGATCACCCCGCCCAGCAGGGCGAAGGCGAACAGCAGGGAGGTGGCCACCTTGACCGAGCGCAGCGCGATCGCCCGGCGCTTCTCCTCCGAGGCGCGCGGCAGCATCGCCGTGAAGATGAACGCCGTGGTCAGCGGGTTCACGATCACGAACACCGCCAGGAAGGTAACGACCAGGTATTCGAGTAACACAAGCATGTGTTCGAGCTTAGGCCGGAATCGCGGCGGTTTCGAGAGGGAAAGGCATGGCGGCGGCTCCGGAGCGCGCGGCGACATGCGTGGGCAGGGACGGGGCCCGGTCGTTATACTCTGCGCGCATGAAGAAACGCCTGCATCCCGAATCCTTTCCGAGCCTCGAGCACTTTGTCGGCAACACGCCGCTGGTGCGCCTGCAGCGCATGGCGGCCGACCTGCCGTCCACCGTGCTGGTGAAGCTCGAGGGCAACAATCCCGCCGGTTCGGTCAAGGACCGGCCCGCGCTGAACATGATCCAGGCGGCCGAGCGCCGCGGTGACATCCAGCCCGGCGATACCCTGATCGAGGCGACCAGCGGCAATACCGGCATCGCGCTGGCGATGGTCGCGGCGATGAAGGGCTATCGCATGATCCTGGTGATGCCGGACAACATGTCCGCCGAGCGCCGCGCCTCGATGAAGGCCTTTGGCGCCGAGCTGGTGCTGGTCTCGCGCGAGGAGAGCATGGAGGGCGCGCGCGACCTCGCCGACCGCATGGAGGCCGAGGGCAAGGGCCGGGTGCTGAACCAGTTCGGCAACCCGGACAACCCCGAGGCCCACTACATCGGGACCGGGCCGGAGATCTGGCGCGATACCGAGGGCACGGTGACCCATTTCGTCTCGGCGATGGGGACCACCGGCACCATCATGGGGGTGTCGCGCTATCTGAAGGAGCGCGATCCCGGCGTCCAGATCGTCGGTGTGCAGCCCGCCGAAGGGGCCTCGATCCCGGGCATCCGGCGCTGGCCGGAGGCGTACCTGCCGACCATCTTCGAGGCCTCCCGGGTGGACCAGACCGTGGACGTGACCCAGGAGGAGGCCGAGGACACCATGCGCCGGCTGGCCGCCGAGGAGGGCATCTTCGCCGGGGTCTCGTCCGGGGGTTCCGTGGCCGCGGCCCTGAAGCTGGCGGCCGCGACCGAGGGCGGGACCTTCGTCGCGATCATCTGTGACCGCGGCGACCGCTACATCTCCACCGGCGTGTTCCCCGCATGAGCGCCCCGATCCTGATCTTCGATCTCGAGACCGTCCCCGACATCGATGGCGCTCGGCGCCTTCACGACTTCGAGGGTCTGAGCGATCACGAGGTGGCCGAGGCGCTGTTCGCCCTGCGCCGCGCGCAAGCCGGAACGGAGTTCCTCAAGCACCCGCTGCACCGGATCGTCTCGATCGGTGTGCTCTACCAGGGTGGCGACGCGCTGAAGCTCTCCGCCTTCGGGCGCGAGGGCGAGGACGGCCAGGCGCCGACCGAGGCCGAGCTGCTGCGCCAGTTCTTCGACGTGATCGACAAGCGCACGCCGCAGCTGGTCAGCTGGAACGGCGGTGGCTTCGACCTGCCGGTGCTGCACTACCGCGCGCTGGTCAACGGCGTACAGGCCCCGCGCTACTGGGAGCAGGGCGATGACGACCGCGAGTTTCGCTACAACAACTACCTGTCGCGCTTCCACTGGCGCCACGTGGACCTGATGGACGTGCTGGCCGGTTTTCAGGGCCGCGCGGTCACCAGTCTCGACATGATGGCGAGCCTGCTTGGCTTCCCCGGCAAGCTGGGCATGGATGGCTCCAAGGTCTGGCCGGCCTGGCGTGACGGCCGTGCCCGCGAGATCCACGACTACGTGGAGCACGACGTGCTGAACACCTACCTGGTCTGGCTGCGCTTCGAGTACATGCGCGGCAATCTGACCGACGCGGCCCTGGCCAGTCGGCAGGAGCAGCTGGCCGAGTACCTGGAGGCCAGCGGCGCGGGCCACCACCGCGAATTCCTCGACGCCTGGCAGCCGGCCGGACGCGCGGACTGATGGCACGCATCGACAAGACCCCGTTCGAGGCCACCATCGAGGAGGTCACGCTGGACGGCCAGGGCGTGATCCGCCGCGATGGCAAGGCCTGCTTCATCCACGGGGCGCTGAAGGGCGAGCGTGTGATGGCCCAGCAGACCGGGCGCAAGCGCCGCTTCGACAGCGCCGAGGTGGTCGAGGTGCTGGAGCCGGCCCCGGGCCGGGTCGAACCGCCCTGCGAGTTCTTTGGCCTGTGCGGCGGCTGCAAGCTGCAGCATGCCTCCATCGAGACCCAGCGTGCGATCAAGGAGCAGGCCCTGTTCGATGCCCTGGAGCGTATCGGCCACGTGACCCCCGAGGCCCGTTTCGAGCCGCTGACCGACACCACCCTCGGCTACCGCCGCACCGCGCGGCTGGGGGCGAAGTACGTGCCGAAGAAGGGCGGGGTGCTGGTCGGCTTTCGCGAGCGTGGCAGCCCGTATCTGGCCGAGATGACCCACTGCGAGGTGCTGCACCCGGCCGTGGGGCAGCGCATCCGGGCCCTGCGCGAGCTAATCGGTGGACTCGAGGCGCGCGACCGCCTGCCGCAGATCGAGGTGGCGGTGGATGATGACGAGCGCGTGGCGCTGATCTTCCGCAACCTCGATCCGCTGTCCGAGGCGGACAGCGCGCGCCTGTCCGCCTGGGCGGAGGCCGAGGGCATTCAGGTGTATCTGCAGCCTGGCGGCCCGGAGACGGTGGAACCGCTGGCCGGGCCGATCGAGCCGCTGCTCTACCGCCACCCGGATTACGACGTGTCGGTCCCGTTCATGCCGACGGACTTCATCCAGGTGCATGCCGGGATCAACCGCAAGATGGTCCCGCAGGCGCTGGCCGCGCTGGACCTGCAGCCGGGCCAGCGGGTGCTGGATCTGTTCTGCGGGCTGGGCAACTTCACCCTGCCGCTGGCGCGCAGCGTGTCGGATGGCGAGGTGCCCGGCGAAGTGGTTGGCGTCGAGGTGGACGACGCGATGCTGGCACGGGCGCGCGCCAATGCCCGCGACCAGGGCATCGCCAACACCCGCTACGAACGCGCCGATCTGGATGACGTCGAGGCCCTGAAGAACGCGGCATGGCTGGTCGAACGCTACGACCGCGTACTGCTGGACCCGCCGCGCACCGGCGCGGCCGCGGTGATCGAGGCTCTGGCGCCGCAGCGCATCGAGCGCATGGTCTATGTTTCCTGCAACCCGGCCACGCTCGCCCGTGACGCCGAGCGCCTGGTGCATCATCATGGCTATCGCCTGGAGCGGGCCGGGATCATGGACATGTTCCCGCATACCGCCCATGTGGAATCCATGGCCGTGTTCCGGCGCGACTGACGCGCCGGCCCGACGAGCCAAGAGGGAGAGACCGAATGCTGGAGATCGTACAGGCAGGCGGCTGGCTGATGCTGCCGATCCTGCTGTGTTCCGTACTCGCGGTGGCCATCGTGCTGGAGCGGCTGTGGACGCTGCGCCGCTCGCGCGTGGTCCCGCCGCGCCTGCTGACCTCGGTGTGGGAGCAGATGCGCACCCAGGGCCTCAAGCTCGACGACATCCAGCGCCTGCGCGCGGGTTCGCCGCTGGGCGCGATCTTGGCCGCCGGTCTGGCCACCCATGACCGCGCGCGCCAGATCACCCAGGAGAGCATCGAGGAGGCCGGCCGTCGCGTGGCCCACGAACTCGAGCGCTACATGAATACGCTGGGCACCATCGCGATGATCACCCCGCTGCTGGGCCTGCTCGGCACCGTGGTCGGGATGATCGAGGTCTTCACCGTGATTACCGAGATCGGCGTTGGCAGCCCGCGCGATCTGGCCGGGGGTATCTCCCAGGCACTGATCACCACTGCCGCCGGCATCGGCGTGGCGATCCCGGCGCTGGCCTTCCACCGCTACTTCCGCGGGCATATCGACGAGCTGGTGCTGGAGATGGAGCAGGAGGCCACCAAGCTGGTCGAGGTGATCCACGGCGAACGCCCGTCCGGCGCCGCCGAAGGTGAGGCCCGGGCGTGAATTTCCGCACCCCGCGACGACAGGAGGAGCCGGGCGTCAACCTGACGCCGCTAATCGATGTCGTCTTCCTGCTGCTGATCTTCTTCATGGTCTCCACGACCTTTGACCAGCACGCGGATATCGAACTGACCCTGCCCTCGGCCGACCGCGAGGCCGAGGCGGTGGAGCGCGCGTGGATCGACATCATCGTGGATGCCAACGGTAACTACTTCGTGAATGGGCAGGAGCTGGTCAACCGCCGCGCCGAGACCCTGGAGCGGGTGCTAGCCGAGGCACTGGAGGGGCGCGAGAGCGATCCGGTGCTGATCCGGGCCGATGCCAATGCCAGCCACCAGTCGGTGGTGCGTGCCCTCGATGTGGTGGGCCGCCTCGGGATCACGTCGGTCTCCATTGCGACCCTGGGCCAGGGTGCCGATGACAACTGACGAACATCACCCGCAGCATTTTGATTCCGGCTGGACGGTCTATCGCCGTCTGCTGAGCTATGCCTTCGTCTACTGGCCGCTGCTGGTGATCGCGACCGTGGCCATGCTGGGCATGGCGGCGACCGAGGCCGGATTCGCGGCCTTGATGAAGCCGCTGATGGACGAGTCCTTCGCCGAGGGCGAGGGCCATGCACTGGTGGCTTGGATTCCGCTGGCCCTGATCGGCCTGTTTCTGGTTCGCGGCGTGGCCGAATTCGGGTCCGTCTACGCGATGCGCTATGTCGGCCGGCAGGTGGTCAAGCGCCTGCGCGAGGAGTTGTTCGAGCGCCTGCTGCACATGCCGGTGCAGCGTTTTCAGGAACAGAGCAGCGGCGAGCTGATCTCGCGCGTGACCTACAACGTGGAGCAGGTGGCGACGGCCGCGACCGACGGGTTCAGCACCCTGGTGCGCGACACCCTGACGATCATCGCGCTGCTGGCCTGGATGTTCTGGCTGACGCCGACCCTGACCCTGACCATCCTGATTATCGCCCCGGTGATGGCCGTGCTGGTGCGCGTGGTGACCAAGCACTTTCGCCGCATCTCGCACCGCCTGCAGTACAACATGGGCGATGTCACCCACGTGACCCAGGAGGTGATCGAGGGCCACCGGGTGGTGCGCATCTTCGGCGGCGAGACCTACGAACGCGGGCGCTTCGAGGACATCAACGAGCGCAACCGTCGGCTGCACATGCGCATGGAGGGCATCAAGGCGGCCTACACCCCGACCATCCAGTTTCTGGTCGCGGCGGTGCTTGCCTTCGTGATCTGGGTCGCGACCTCCGACTTCGGTGACGACACGGTCACGGCCGGCACGTTCGTCTCCTTCCTGACCGCCATGCTGCTGCTGTTGAGCCCGATTCGCCGGCTGTCGATGATCAACGCGACCCTGCAGCGCGGCATCGCCGCAGGGCAGAGCATCTTCGCGGTACTGGACGAGACGCCGGAGCGCGACACCGGCCACGTGCCGCTGGACCGCGCCGAGGGGCAGCTGGCATTCGAGGACGTGGCGTTTCGCTACAGCGCGGACGGCCCGGACGTGCTCAAGGCCATCTCCTTTGCGGTGAAGCCGGGCGAGAACGTGGCCCTGGTCGGCCGCTCGGGCAGTGGCAAGACCACGCTGGTCAACCTGCTGCCACGCTTCTATCACCCGACCGAGGGGCGCATCCTGCTGGACGGCCACGACCTCGAGACCATCCGCCTGCGCGACCTGCGCCGGCAGATTGCCTATGTCGGCCAGAACGTCACCCTGTTCGCGGATACCGTGGCCGCCAATATCGCCTACGGCCGGCCCGAGGCGACCGAGGCAGAGATCCGCGAGGCGGCGCGCGCCGCGCATGCACTGGAGTTCATCGAGCGCCTGCCCGACGGCATGCAGACCCTGGTGGGGGAAAATGGCACCCGTCTCTCCGGTGGCCAGCGCCAGCGTCTGGCGATCGCCCGCGCCCTGCTGCGGGACGCCCCGATCCTGATCCTGGACGAGGCCACCTCCGCCCTGGACAACGAATCCGAGCGCCAGGTGCAGGCCGCGCTGGATGCGCTGGTGAGCACGCGTACCACGCTGGTCATCGCCCACCGCCTGTCCACGGTCGAGGGCGCCGACCGCATCCTGGTGATGGACAACGGCCGCATTCTGGAGAGCGGGCGGCACGAGGAGCTGATCGCCCGTGGCGGGGTCTACACCCACCTGCATCGCCTGCAGTTCCGCGAGGAGGCGGGGGATGCCGGGTGATGCCGGGGGGTACGGGGATCACCCGCTCCCGGTCTGGCGTGCGACCTGGCGCGATTACCGTCGGGGCGATGGCAGTCGGGCACGGGCCCGGCGGGGTTTCCTCACCCCGCCCGCGGATCGCGGGCGGCTGATCTGGATCAAGGCCGGCGGCAGCCCCGAGGACGTGCGCCTGGGGATCGAGCTGCTGGGTGCGGTGCGCGACAAGCGCCAGGACGTGCGTATCGTCCTGACCTTCGAGCAGGATTACCCGGAGCTCTTCGAGCGCCACATGCAGCCATTTCGCAAGGTTGGGGTGGGCTACGGCCCCTGCGACCGGCCGCGGGTGGTGCGCCGGGTGCTGCGGCGCTTTCAGCCCCACGGCATCCTGCTGGCCGGTGGCCGGGCCCCGGTCAACCTGTTGCAGGAGACCGAGGCGCCGGTGATCGCGGTGAACACCGTGCCGGCCACCGGGGCCATGTCCCCGGTGGCCTGCCACTGGCCCGTTGATCCCGTCGCCGCCGATGGCTGGCCGCTCGCCGCCCGCGCGCGGGCGCTGGACCCGGCCGACCCCCAGGCCCGGTTCGTCGAGGCGCAGGCCGATGTGGTGCTGCGCTCGCTGGTCGGGGGCGGGGTGGAGCGCCTGTGGTGGTGGCATGGTACGCCGGCGCAGTGGCCGGCCTGGCGGGCGGCCTGGGAGGCCTCCGGCTGGGGTCAGACCGACATCCTGCTGGCCAGCCTGCGCGGGGAGGCGGACGCCGTCCCGTTGCCGGGTTCCGACCAGGTGGTCTCGGACTGGGACCGGTCGGCGCTGGCACCGGGCACCATCCTCCATCTGGACGACCGGCGCTGGTTCGCGGCCGCGGCCAGTGCCGCCCATGCGGTGCACCTGGCCGCGCCGGATCGCCAGGCCCTGTGGCAGGGCCTGGCTGGCGGGGCGGCCGTGAGCCTGGGCAAGCCGCCGGCCGCGGAGGTGCCCTGTCCGGTACTGGGCGAGTCGGCTGCGGTGCTGGCGGCCTGGCAGGCACTGCGCGACGACCCAGCGGCGCGGCGCCAGCAGGGTGATGCCGCACGCCGGCGCTTCTGGGACGAGCGGCGCCAGGTGGATGCGAACTTCGACGCCGTGCTGCAGCAGGTCTGGGACTGGTAGCCATGGGATCGCTGCAGGCATGGCTTGGTGCCCGGCTGTGGGATCAGTGGAGCCAGCGCGGGCCATTCGCGGCGGCGATGTTTCCGCTGTCGCTGGTATACGCCGGTCTCGCCGAGTGGAACCGTCAGCGCCAGGAACAATTGCGGCGCGACATCACCATCCCGGCCAAGGCGGTGATCGTGGTGGGGAACCTGACGCTGGGTGGCAGCGGCAAGACGCCGATGACCGTCTGGCTGGCCAAGCGTCTGCGTGCCGCCGGGTATCGGCCGGGCATTGTCAGCCGTGGCTACGGCGGTCGCGGGGACGTCGCCGGGATCGCGGTCACGGCCGATTCCGACCCGGTGGTGGTGGGCGACGAGCCGCTGCTGATCGCGCGGCGCACCGGGGTGCCGGTGCAGGTGGACCGCGACCGGGTCCGCGGCGCGCGGGCCCTGACCGAGCAGGGGGTGGACGTGGTGATTGCCGACGACGGCATGCAGCACCACCGCCTGCCGCGCGACATCACCATCCTGATGGTCGACGGCAAGCGCCGCTTCGGCAACGGGCTGTGCCTGCCGGCGGGGCCGCTGCGCGAGCCCAGGCGGGCCCGCGAGCGGGCGGATTTCGTGATCGTGACCGGGGGCGAGCCGGGCCCCGGCGAGATCGCGATGGAACTGGTCCCGGCCAGCCGGCTGCTGCGGGTGGACGGGGCCGACGAGTCGCGCAAGCCCCACCGGTTCGCCCGGCGCGATGCCCACGCGATCGCCGGTATTGCCGATCCGGAGCGCTTCTTCCGTACCCTCGAGGCGGCGAAGATCGGTATCATTCGACATCCGTTTCCCGACCATCATCGGTTCCTGCCGCACCAGATCCGCTTCGATGACGAGTTGCCGGTTCTGATGACTGAGAAGGATGCCGTAAAATGCCGGTCGTTTGCGCAGGACAATCACTGGTACTGGCCGATCGCGGCCCGGTTGCCAACCACTTTCGAGCCGGCGCTGCTCGCGCGTCTGGAGACCGTCAGTCGGCTCAAACACCTGGGGTAATGCATGGACAAGCGTCTGCTCGATATTCTGGTCTGCCCGGTCACGAAGGGTCCGCTGAAATATGACCGCGAGAACCAGGAGCTGATCTCGGTCTCCGCCGGGCTCGCCTATCCGATCCGCGACGACATCCCGGTCATGCTGGAGGACGAGGCCCGCGCGCTCTCCGAGGACGAGAAGGAACGCTGGCGCGCGGCCTGAGCGTCCGCATGACGGGCTTCGTCGTGGTGATCCCGGCCCGCATGGCCTCCAGCCGGCTGCCGGACAAGCCGCTGGCGGCGGTTGCCGGGCGCCCGCTGATCGCGCATGTGATCAGCCGCGCGCAGGAGAGCGCCGCGCGCCGCGTGATCGTGGCCGGGGATGACGAGCGCATCCTCGCGGTCGCGCGCCAGTGCGGGGCCGAGGCCTTCCTGACCGACCCCGCGCTGCCCTCGGGCACCGACCGCATCGCCGCGGTCGCGGCCGCCGAGGGCTGGGGGGACGAGTCCATCGTGGTCAACCTGCAGGGCGACGAGCCGCTGACCCCCGGGCCACTGCTGGATGACCTGGCGGCCCTGCTGGCGCAGACCCCGCAGGCGGATATGGCCACCCTCGGCGTGCCCATCCGCTGCGAGCAGGACCTGGCGGACCCCAATCAGGTCAAGCTGGTGACGGACCGCAACGGCCGGGCCCTGTATTTCTCCCGTGCCCCGATCCCCTGGGATCGTGAGGCCCACCGCGCCGGGCGCGCCTCGGCGCTGGATCAGGCGACCCGCCATCTGGGGCTGTACGCCTACCGCGCCGGCTTCCTGCGGCGCATGAGCGCCGAGCCGCCGGCCCCGCTCGAGCAGCTCGAGCAGCTGGAGCAGCTGCGTGCTCTGCACATGGGCGCGTGGATCCAGGTCGGCCGCCGTGCCGAGGCCCATCCGCCCGGCGTCGATACCCCCGAGGATCTGGACCGCGTCGACGCCTTTCTTTCGGGCACGGCCCGCGCGTAAGGCGCAACCGAACGGCTGCCAGCCGCCCGCTCGCAGCTGCTGGGGGCGTGGTGGAGTTTCCTTTTCTGACCGGCCTGGGTTCGGGAGCGCCGGCTAGTCTTTTACGGGTTCCGGTTGTCAGGGTGGGTCGGGTCGAGGGCCGCGAGCAAGGCCTCGTGCTCCAGGCGCGCATCCTCGATTTCGTCGAGGACACCATCGACGTCCGGGGTTTCTTCGCTGTGCACGAAGTGCCCGGTCAGGGGTGTTTCCGGGGTCAGGGCGCCGTTGGCGAACAGGTCCCACATCTCGTGGGCGTATTGCGTTTCCAGCAACGCGGGCTCCGCGCGGCCGAAGGTTGCGCGCATGTTGTTCACGTCGCGCTGCAGCATACGGAATGCGTTGTTGTTGCCGGCCGCGTTGACGGCCTGGGGCAGGTCGATGATGACGGGCCCGTGCGCATCCACCAGCACGTTGTACTCGGACAGGTCACCATGGATCAGGCCGGCGCACAGCATGCGCTGGATCTGCCGGATCATGAAGGCGAACCACTCGCGCGCCGTCTCGGGGGACAGCTCGACTTCGTGTAGCTGGGGTGCGGTGTTGCCGTCGGCGTCCAGTACCAGTTCCATCAGCAGGACGCGGTCGAATACGCCGTAGGGGACGGGTACTCGCACGCCCGCGTCAGCAAGGCGATAGAGCGCCTCGACTTCGGCGTTCTTCCACTGGGTTTCCTCGACTTCGCGGCCATGCCGGCCGCGTCGGGCCATGGCCCGCGCATCGCGACTGCCACGGACCTTGCGGCCTTCCTGGTACTCGGCCAGTTTGTGGAAGCCGCGATGCTGCGCTTCCTTGTACGCCTTGGCGCAGCGTGTCGTACCGCCGCAGCCGACGAGGTAGATGTTGGCCTCCTTGCCGCTTTGCAGCTGCCCGAGGACGGAATCAATGACGCCGTCTTCGATCAGCGGCTGGAGGATCTTGGGGGTTTTCATGAGTGGCTACGGGGTCAGGGAAACGCTGGATGCCGACCTGGGGGGCTCGGAAGCCGGCGTGGTGTGTTCCGAAATGGTTGGGACCGGGCAGAAGGACCTTGGGCTTGCGTTTCTCCATTCGGGAAACACGGCTCAGTGTTTCCCTGGAGCGTTACAGCCTGCTCGTTGCTGTCGCGCTTACGACCCATGCTCTTCATGGGGTGGGTCCTCCGGGGTGCCGGATGCGTCATCCGGCTGATTGCGAGCCCGTTTCTGCTGACGTTTCTCTTCCTGCTTGGCGGCTTTTTTCAGCTCGCGCTGGCGTTTTTCGTATTGGTAGTTCGGTTTGGCCACAGGGCAGCAGGGTCTCCATCGGGGTGTCGCCAGCGAGGCGGGGTCACGAAGTGTGATCGCTCCACAATAGCACCGAAACATTGGTGCAGGGGCGAGCGCCGCAGCCGTCCGGGGGGGCGCCCGGAGTTTTCGTCTCCGTCCCGTCCCGTTCAGGCGGGCGAGTGCACGCCGGCCCGCAGGGCGCGGGCCAGGGCCTGGCCTTCGGTAATGGCCTGTTCCGGTGTGGGGTGGTGTGGTTTCAGGGTCGCAATTACCCGGTGTTCGAGCTCGGGTTCGGTCAGGACCGGGTTCGGGTCGATATAGCCGTTGTCGCTGAGCCATTCGGACAGCCGTTCGCGGGCGCTGCTCTGGAAGCGCTTGACCGTACCGCCCTCCAGTTCGAGCAGGAGCTGTTCGGCGTCGCCATTCAGCTGGCTCGCCAGGTCCGAGACGGCCTGGATGAAGGTCGCACTGACGGCCTCGGACGCCTCCAGGGCCGCTCGGTCTACCGGGCGGCCGCGACCCTGGCGCCAGGCGCGAATCCAGACGCGAGTGGCCTCGCTGCGGGCCTTGAGCATTTGGTATTCCGGAGGCTCCAGCAGCGAGTTGGCGGGGCCTTCTAGCAGCGATTCCAGAGCGCCCAGGCGATCCACCCCCAGTTCCAGGAGACGCTGCAACAGTTCCAGACGGTCCCGCAGCAGGTGAAACAGATGGATGCCCGCTGGGTCCTGCCAGGGATCGATCACGGGAATGCCCCCGATCCGCTGCGCGTAGTCCTCGGGTGTATCGCTGCCGGGGGCGGGTACCGGTTCGGTTGCCGGAAGGGTCAGCTGGTCCGGGCTACCCAGTACTTGCTGTCCCCAGCGACGTGCGGCCAGGTCGATGATCTCGACGCTGGAGCCCTGTGCCTGCCAGTAACGGGCGTCTTCGGGTTGAGCGGTCAGGTAGAAGACCTGTCGGCCGGCTTCGTGGGCCAGGGCCTGCAGGCTTTCGGCCACCGCCCGGAAGCGGTTCGGGTCCGCCGTGCCCAGCGCCTCGTCGAGGATGAGCGGGAGCGCACTGCGTCCGCGTTCGGCCTCCAGCGCAAAGGCCATGCGTACGGCGAGCAGAAGCTGCATCCGCGTCCCGCTGGAGAGTTCGGTGAGCGAGCGAATGGCCCCGCTGGCGGTCTCGCGGGCGCTGAACCGGGTCGCGGCATGAGGCGAGAACTGAAGTTGGTATTGATGGCGAGTGAAACGCTGGAACCACTCGCGGGCCTGGCGCAGGGGCACAGGCTGCACCGCCTGTTCGTGTTCGATCTCGATCTGGTCCAGCAGGACGTTTCCGGCCGTGGCAAACAGCGCCTGCTCGAGGCGCTCGCTCAGGGTGTCGCGGGCGCGCTCGCGGCGAGCGCGTGCGGCTTCCAGTTGGCGTTCGTGTCCAGCCCGGTCGATGGCCGCTTCGATGCGGGCGATCTCCTCGCTCAGTCGGTCGCGTTCCGCGGCCTGGTCGCGCAGCGTCTGAAGCTGCGATTCCAGGGAATCCGCGGCATCGGCCTCGACCGCGTCCAGCAGGTCCGGGCGGTCTTCGAGGTGGCGGCGGCGATCCCGCTCGCGTTCGTACACATTAGCCAGTTGCGCGCTCAGTTCCTGCCAGTCGGGCCACAGGCGCAGCCGCTCGCGCAGGGTCGCTTCGTCATCATTCTCCAGGCCGGCCGCTGCGTACAGCGCGGCGATCTGTTCCCGAGCGCGATCTGCGTCTCCTTGCAGGCGCTTGAGTTCGCGCTGGGCGGCCTTTTCCTCGCGCTGGGCGGTGTCCCGCGTCTGCAGCCGGGCGGCGAGACGGTCCAGGCGCTGGGCCAGGGCATCCGCCGAAGGGTGGGCGGCAGGAGGGGCCACGGAATGCCGGGAGAGAAAGTCCAGCACGGGTGCCCGGGTCGTCTCCAGTTCGGCTGTCAGGCGTTCCTGCTCTGCCCGGGCCGCGTTAACGGCCTGACAGGCCCGATCATGGTTGGCGGTCAGGTGGATCCAGCGTTGCAGCGAGGCATCCATGCATCCGGGGTCGAAGCCGACCTGCCGGGCAATCGCTTTCAGGTGCACCTCTTCCTGCTCGCGGGCGGCGCGGCGCTCTTGCAGTTCCCGTTCGAGTCGAGCGCGACGCTCCGCCGTTCGCAGTGCGGCCTCCGCGGTTCCCAGCTCATGCTCCAGATGGGCCAGGCGCTCGCGGACCGCGTCGGTCTGCCAGTCCGAGGGCTGCGCCAGACCGCTATCGCGGAAGCGCGCCCTGGCAGCCTCGCGCGAAATGTCGTGGGCCGCCGGGCGCGCAGCGACATAGGCGCCCCAGGCGACCGGCAGGGCGAGTACGGCGAAGGCGGGGTGTATCAGTGCCGTCGCTGTGCCGATGGCGCCGCCCGCCGCGAGCAGGGCGATCCCGGCGGCGGCCCGGCGCAGGCCGGTCCAGGGAGTGGGACGCGGGGCCCCCAGCCAGTGCAGCAGCTCGTCGCGGCCGCGTCGCAGTGTGTCGGGGGCGGGCAGGGTGTCCTCAGTTGCAGGCAGGGAGGCGAGTTCGTCCTCCCGTTGCGCGATTCCGGCCTGTAGCCCGCGCAGCGTCTCCAGAGACTGTTCCACCCGGTGGAGCGTGGCGGGATCCAGGGCCGGAGCCGTCTCTGGCGTGCCCCCCAATCCTTCGGCTGCCTGGCGCAGTGTCGCCTGCGCCTCGTGCAGCTCACCCGTGGCCTGTTCCAGCCCCCTCTCCAGATCCAGCAGTCGGCGAATCGCGGGGCGTTGATCGTCCACGTGATCCGCATCCAGATCGGGGTCTGTCAGTCCGGTTTCCTCGCAGCGCTGGCGTGCGTCTTCCAGGCGTGTTCGGGCCTGTTGTTGTTCGTGTTCCAGACGGCGCAGCTCGTCGTGGATCAGGGCGAGGCGTTGCAGCTCGTCGCCGCGAAGTTTGTCCAGGCCGGGAGGCAAGGCAGCCATCCGGGTCTTCAGGTCCCGGTGCTGGCGGCGCGCCCCCAGCAGATCCAGGGCGCGTTCGTATTGATCGGCCTCGTGGGTGGCGCGCTGGGTCTGCCGGCGTTGCGCCTTCAGGTCGGTCAGGCGTTGTTCGTCGTGCTGCAGGCCGCGTTGCTGCTGGCGGCGCTCGCGCAGTTCCTGTTCTGCGGCTGTCAGCGCCTGGGACTCGCTGCGGGCATGGGTCGTCTTCAGGCTCAGTGCGGGATCGTCGCGCAGGGCGGGCAGGTCGTAGCCGCCGGCCAGCTCGCGGGCCAGGCGCAAGCCGATCTCCTGCTCGGTGCCGTGGTCGGCGTTCAGCAGGTCCTCGATGTGCAGGGTGTAGCAGTCGATGAAGCGATGATCGGGCAGTGGGGGCGCCTCGATGCGTTCGCCATTGCGCGACCAGGACAGATCGGTCCCCAGCCGATGGGCCTGTAATGGTCCCTCGGCGTCGATGAAGGTAGCCTCGATGTGGACCCCGGTCTGGCGCAGTTCCTGGGTATACAGCACGGATCGCAAGGCGCGCACCAGGCTCGATTTCCCGGACGCGTTGGGTCCGACCACCACGTTCACGCCTGATTTCAGGGCCTCCAGGCGGAAACCCGGATGGAGGCCCGGCATACGGACGATATCCAGCGAGTCCAGCTTCATGTGGTCCTCATGATTCGCTCTCGCGCTGGAGCAGCAGCCGATCCAGGGCGTGCAGCGCGGCCGCTTCCAGGTAGCGGGCGACGGCCTCGTCATCCGGGAGGTCGGGGGCGAGGGCGCGATAGCGCGGGTCATGGATCACCTGGGCGAGAGGATCGCGGGCCTTCTCCAGGAGTTCGCGGCGGGCCGTGTTGTCCGGGCCTTGCAGCAACTGGAGCTTGCGGGCCAGCAATGCGGCGGGATCGCTGCCCGCGGCGAGTTCCGCCAGATCCAGGTCGGGCAGGGCCTCCAGGCGCCAGTCGTGGACGAAATACAAGCGGCCCCCGAGGTCCTGCGGTGTGGCGCGCGGGTCGTCGGCGTGCAGGCTGCGCTCCAGCGCATGGCGTTGATCGCTGCGCCCGGTAAAGCGCAGGCGGCAGCCGACGGCTGCAGGCCTGTGGCTCCAGGTCTCCAGCTCGGCATGCAGGGCTTCCATGGCCTCGGTCACCCGGCGGTGGATGTCGGCCGCTTGCTGCAGGCCATCCACGGGGATCTCGAGGGTATGCCAGTACAACGGTGCCAGTGGAATCTGTTCGATCGCGAGGTCGCCCCCCGGGGTGATCTCGAGACACCAGGGGCCATGGCGGCCGGGCTCGCCCGGGTCCATGCCGGACAGGGAGCCCAGATAGCCCATCGGCCGGGGTGCGGCCAGTGGATCGGGGCGGTGGATATGGCCCAGCAGCCAGGCCTCGACCGGCGCGGCGTCGAGTTCGCGGCTGCGCACCGGGGCGTGCGGGCTGCGGGACTGGTCACGATCACAGTGCAGCAGCCCGACGGTAGGGCAGTCTGCGGGAGCGGGGAAATCGCCTTCCAGCGGGCTGGTGGTGACGCGCGCTTCGGGGAACGACCAGCCGGCAATCCGCAGGCGCTGGCCCTCATGCCCGCGCAGTTCGCGGGTTTCCCACTGCCCCCCGGCCCCCAGCAACTCAAAGGCCGGCAGCGATTCGGCCAGGCGTGGCAGGACCTGGACGTCATGGTTGCCGGCGACGCCAAGTACCCGGATGCCCGCTTCGGTCAGGCGTTCGACACCCGCCCTCAGGTCACGGTAGGCCTCGTAGAAATCGTCCTCCTGCTCGACCACGTCGCCGGCCAGTAGCACCGCGTCGATGCCTTGTTCCACGGCGTATTCCACGCTGCGGCGCCAGGCGGCGGCCGGGCCGAGGTTCGCAATGCCGAGTGCCTCGTCCACTGCGGGCGGGATGCGTGAAGGCTGGCGGCCCAGGTGGATGTCGCCCACGCACAGCAGCTTCATGGACGCAGGGGGGTCGTCGAAATCATGGCGGCAGTTTGGAAGAATCGGGCCGCAAAGCCAATCCCGGATCGCAGGATGGGCCTCTTCATCGCTTCTGGCCCGTGGGAGCCTGCTTGCAGGCGAAGCCCCTGCCAGAGTCGGACGCGGGCGGGGGCTTCGCCTGCAAGCAGGCTCCCACGGGTGTGGTGGTGAGAGGGGTCAGGTGGAGATGCCGAGTTGCCGGGGCAGCTGGCCGAGACGGCCCAGAGTCAGGCAGGGGCGCGGGTGGCCGTGTTTCCAGGGCATGGCGTCGGGGTTGAACCAGGCGGCGCGAAAGCCGGCCTGCAGGGCGCCGAGGACGTCGGCGGCGCTGTCATCGCCGATGTGCAGGATTGCGTCGCCATCCACGCCGGCCTGCGCGCGGGCCTGGTCGAAGATGCGCGGGTCCGGTTTTGCGGCACCGGCGGGACCGGCGGCGATCGCAAAGTCGAAGTAGCGCCCCAGCGAGGTGCGGAAGACATCGGCATTGCCGTTGCTGATCGCGCCGACCCGGTAGCGGCCTCGCAGCACGCTCAGCATGGCTTCGGCCTCGGGAAACGGGGTGACTTCGTTGCGCGCGTGCCAGAACACGTCGAAGCCCTCGCCGGAGAGCCGGTCCGGGCAGCAGCCGCATTCGCCGGCGAGTTCGCGCAGCCACTGTTTGCGCAGAGCGGTGAGGTCGTGGCGCTGGTGCTCCGGGGCCGCGCGCATAAAGGCTGCACGTCGGGCGACCAGTGCCTGCGGGTCGTAGCGTTCGCAGACCCCGGGTTCTGCCTCGCGCAGCCAGGCGTAGAAGCGTGCCTCGGCGCGGTGGATGACCGGCATCACCGGCCACAGGGTGTCGTCCAGATCAAAGGTCAGGCAGCGGATGCGGTCCGGATTGAGTGGTCGCGGCCGGGGCTGTCTGGTGATGGGGGTACGGTTCATTTAGCCAAGGTTAGCGTGGGTACCGCACAAGGTGGACAAACGGCCGACGACGCTGGGGGTACTTCGGGCGCGGTGGCCTGATAGGGTGTGGTCCGGGGTAACAGGGTCGATTGGTGGAGGTGGTTCGGTATGCGACAGCTAGGGGATGCGGCCGTTTGGCACCGCTACAGTCTTGCTCAGCGCATCCTGCACTGGCTGGTGGCGTTGCTGGTGCTTGCGGCACTGGCACTGGGCGGTCTGATTGGCTGGTACGGCTTTGAAGGGCTGCAGGACCGGTTCGGTGACGCCACGACCAATGCCCTCTACACCTGGCACAAGTCTTTCGGGGTGCTGATTCTGTTGCTGATGCTGCTGCGCATCGGGCTGCGTCTGCGGCATGGCAGGCCGTCCTATGCAGTGCCTTTGCCACCGGTCCAGCGCATCGCGGCCGAGTCGGTGCACGGGCTGCTGTATCTGCTGCTGCTGGTGATGCCGGTGATCGGCTGGTGGGCCACGGCCGCCGGTGGCTATCCGGTGCAACTCGGCCCGATGATCCTGCCGGGGCTGTTTCCGGAGAATGAGGCGCTCTCGGACACCCTGTTTGTCTGGCACCAGTGGCTGGGGCGGACCCTCCTGCTGCTGGCGCTGGGGCATATCGCGGCCGCGCTCTACCACTGGCGTATTCGCCGCGACGGGGTGATGCAGCGCATGACCTTTGGCTCCTAGGGAAACACTGATCCATGTACACGCTCGCGTTGGTACCCCAGGTTTTCCGAGACAAGGCGCGGTGCGCAGCCGGTAGTCGTTCTACCGGCAAGGGGCGCAACGCAGGATCGGGGAACCTGGGGTGCCAACCCCACAACTTAATGAACGAAGGGGCTCGGCCGACCGTGATTATCAAAAACGGGCGCGCGCACTGCGTTGCGGCTCCCTTGTGCAGAATGACTGCACGGCGGTCACCGCGCCTTGTTCGCACGCAAAAGCGACTCGAGCGCGAGCGTGTACATGGATCTGTGTTTCCCTAGGCGACGCACGTGCTGCGCCTGCTGCTGACGCTGGCCGCGCTGAATGGCCTGCTGCTGGCGCTGGAGGTCCCGGCCTACGCGGGGTTCTCCGGGCGCTGGCTGGCCTGGGAGGCGCTGCTGCTGGCGGGCCTGTTCCTGCTGTTGCCGGCGGGTCGTGTCGCCCGGGGCCTTGCCGGGGTCGCGGCGGTCGGTCTGCTGGCGCTGGTGCTGCTGGCCCTGTTCGATGCCCTGACCCGGGTCAGCCTGAGCCGGCCGTTGAATACGCTCCAGGACTGGGTGCTGCTGGATGCCGTGTACCGACTGGTCACCGGCAATCTGGATCTCTGGGCGACCCTGCTATTGGCGCTCGTGCTGGTCGTCGGGCTGGTGTCGGTGGTCGCGGGCGCGGCGCGCGGCCTGTACGCACTGAGCCGGCAGCCGCTGGGTGGCGGGCGCGGGCGGTCACTGGCCGTTGCGGGGGGGCTGTTCACGCTCGGGCTGGTGGGGGCGGCGGCCACGCTGTGGGCAGTGGCGCCCCCGGGGACGGCCGCGCCGGGGGTGGCCCTGGTGCAGCAACAGGTGGTGGCGGGTCGGGCGGGACTTGCGGAGAACCGCGGGTTTCGCGCCGGTCTGGAGCAGACCCGCGACCAGGCCGAGGGGCGTCAGTTGCCGGGCCTTGCCGACGTCGACGTGATCCTCGGTCTGGTGGAGTCCTACGGGGTCTCGAGCGTGTTCGACGGGCGCTATGGGCCGGTGATCGTGCCGAGCCTCGAGTCCATCGGCGATCAGCTGGCCGCGGCGGACCTGCACGTGGTGACCGGTGTACTGGAGGCCCCGATCGCAGGGGGCCAGTCCTGGCTGGCGCAGGCCTCGCTGCTGGCTGGCCTGCAGGTACGCTACGCCGGACATTATGACCAACTGCAGGCGCGCACCCGCGACACCCTGGTGCAGGATTTTCAGGCCACCGGGCACGCGACGGCCATGCTGGCGCCGGCGATCCAGCTCGACTGGCCGGAGGGGCGCTGGTTTCGCTGGGACCGGATCGTGGACCGGCACGAGTTCGACTACGCCGGGCCCCCTTTTTTCTGGGTGACCATGCCCGATCAGTACACCTGGTCGTTCTTCGAACGCGAAATTCGCGCGCCTTCCGAGCAGCCGGTCTTCGCGATGCTCGCCCTGATCAGCTCGCATGCGCCGTGGACCCCGGTCCTGCCGGTGCTGGACGACTGGGAGGCGATCGACGATGGCGCGGTCTTCGATCAATGGGCGGGGCAGGGGCCGGCGCCGGAGGTGCTGTGGCGGGACTTCGAGCGTGTGCGCGATTTCTACGCGGAGTCCGTGCGCTACTCGCTGGAGGTGACCGGGGCCTATGCGGCCGAATACGTCGATGACCGGACCTTGTTCGTGATGCTGGGGGATCATCAGCCGGCCGCACTGATTACCGGACAGGACGCCAGCTGGGCGGTGCCGGTACACGTGATCTCGGGCGATCCGGAGTTGCTGGAGCCCTTCCGCACGCGCGGCTTTGTGCCGGGGATGCAGCCGCCGTCCGAGTCCGCCGAGTATGGGTTTGACGCCCTGCGAGGCTGGCTGCGTGACGCGTTCGGCGCGTCCCCAGAGGTGGATGGGTGACGCGGCCTGTCCGCCGCCGGTCGAGCGTTCCAGCTGCCCGGCCCTACCACGACCCTGATTCGGTATCCGGTGTTTGTGTCTTTCGTCCGGCCGCCTGCCTCATGGTGGCTAAGGGGAAGGCGGCCGGACCGAAGGCACCGTGAACGCGGAATGACGACAAAGGCCGGCGACCGAGACAGGGTGCGGCGGAAGCCGGTCGGGCTAGGGAGACGCTGATTTAATCGCACGTCCGCGTTGGTGCCCCCTGTTTTCCGAGACAAGGCGCGTCGTGCAGCGGGTAGTGGTTCTACCCGCAAGCGGCGCAACGCAGGATCGGGGAACAGGGGGCACCAACCCGACAAGTGATTGAAAGAGCGGGCTCGGCCGCCCGTTGTTGATCAAAAACGGGCGCGCGCACGGCGTTGCGGCTCCCTTGTGCAGAATGACTGCACGGCAGTCACCGCGCCTTGTTCGCACGCAAAAGCGACTCGAGCGCGGACGTGCAATTAAATCAGCGTCTCCCTAGGGGGCGTGATGACCTGCGTATACGTCCCGGTCGGGCTCAGCTCCCCGGCGGCAGCTCTTCCGGGTCGGGCAGGCGCAGCGCATTCTGCGGGACCCCGACCCCGTCCTGCCAGCGGTTCGCGATCTGGCAGAAGATATCCGCCGTCTTTTCCGCATCGAAGGCCGCGCTGTGAGCGGCCTCCGTATCCCAGCCCAGCCCGGCGGCATCAGCCGCCCGCGCCAGCACCGTCTGGCCGAAGGCCAGGGCCGCCAACGATACCGTGTCCAGGCTGGAAAACGGGTGGAACGGGTTGCGCTTGATCCCACAGCGCTCGGCGGTCGCATGCACGAAGCCAAGATCGAAGTGGGCGTTGTGCCCCACCAGCACGGCGCGCTTGCAGTGGTTGACCTTCACCTCCCGCCGTACCTCACTGAACAGCTTGCCCATGGCCTGATCCTCCGGCCATGCTGCCCGCAGCGGGTGGTAGGGGTCGATTCCGTTGACTTCCAGTGACTTCGGGTCCAGCTCCGAGCCTTCGAACGGGCGCACATGCAGGCTGACCGTGCGGTCGCGCACCAGGTGATCGTTTTCGTCGCGGCGCAGGAAGACCGCGGCGATCTGCAGCAGGGCATGCCGGCGGCAGTCGAAACCACCGGTCTCCACGTCGACGACCACCGGAAGAAAGCCGCGGAAGCGGTTCGCCATCGGGCGGTGGTTGGGGTCCAGCTGCAGGGATTCGGGCATTGGGGTACTCGGTTTCGCGCGAGGCGTCGGTTCGGGATGTGGATCGTGTCGGGCCAGGTGCGGGCCCCGTTTTTTTTGGGGTTCGGGCGGGATTGGTGCGGATTGCGCACGTTCCCCCAATTTTTCCCGACGATCGGCGCCATAGGAGGCTTTCGCTTGACCTGTTGGCGGCTCAGTCGGGATACTTGCGCCTTTTATGCCCGCCCGACACCGGCGCATGGTAGCAAATGCCCGCCCGCCCGGTGGCCTGGAGCCGTGATGGCATCCTGATTCCCAACCCGTTTTCAGGGGTAGACGCATGGACCCGAACGCGACCGAACACGATATCGACCCGCAGGAGACCCAGGAGTGGATTGACGCCCTGGCCTCGGTGCTGGAGACCGACGGCCCCGAGCGGGCGCACGCCCTGCTGGAGCGGCTGGTCGACAAGGCGCGGCGCAGCGGGGCCTACCTGCCGTACTCCGCCAATACCGCCTATGTGAACACCATCCCCACGCACCTGGAGCCCGAGTACCCGGGCGATGGTGCGGTGGAGCATCGCATTCGGTCCTACATCCGCTGGAACGCAATGGCAATGGTGGTCAAGGCCAACCGCGCCTCGGCGGAGCTGGGCGGGCATATCGCGACCTTCGCGTCCGCCGCCACGCTCTATGATGTCGGCTTTAACCACTTCTGGCATGCGCCGTCCCACGATCACGGCGGCGACCTGCTGTTCGTGCAGGGCCATTCTTCGCCAGGCGTCTACGCGCGTGCGTTCATGGAAGGTCGTCTGAGCGAGGAGCAGCTGGACCACTTCCGCCGCGAGGTGGATGGCAAGGGCCTGTCCTCCTACCCGCATCCCTGGCTGATGCCGGACTTCTGGCAGTTCCCGACCGTGTCCATGGGCCTGGGCCCGATCATGAGCATCTACCAGGCGCGCTTCATGCGCTATCTCCAGGATCGCGGCCTGGCGCAGACCAGGAATCGTCGTGTGTGGAGCTTTGTCGGTGACGGCGAGGTGGACGAGCCGGAGACCCTGGGGGCGATCACCCTGGCCTCGCGCGAGAAGCTGGACAACCTGACCTGGGTCGTGAACTGCAACCTGCAGCGCCTGGATGGTCCGGTGCGCGGCAACGGCAAGATCGTCCAGGAGCTGGAGGCGATCTTCCGCGGCGCCGGCTGGAACGTGGTCAAGGTGCTGTGGGGTCGTTACTGGGACCCGCTGCTGGCGAAGGACACCGACGGCCTGCTGCAGAAACGCATGATGGAGGCGGTCGACGGCGACTACCAGAACTACAAGTCGCGCGACGGCGCCTATGTGCGCGAACACTTTTTTGGCAAGTATCCCGAACTCAAGCGCATGGTCGCCAACATGTCCGACGAGGACATCTGGCGCCTGAATCGCGGCGGCCATGACCCGGTCAAGGTCTATGCGGCCTACAAGGAGGCCACGGAGCACAAGGGACAGCCGACCGTGATCCTCGCGCACACCGTGAAGGGCTACGGTATGGGTTCGGCGGGCGAGGCCCAGAACCGCACCCACAGCCAGAAGAAGATGGACGCGGACGACATGAAGCAGTTCCGCGACCGCTTCAACATCCCGCTGTCGGACGAGCAGGTGGAGCGTGCCGAGTACATCAAGCCGGATCCCGACTCCGAAGAAATGAAGTACATGCACGAGCGGCGCAAGGACCTCGGCGGCTACCTGCCGGTGCGCCGCCCGCTGGCCACCCCGCTGGAGATCCCGGGGCTGGACGCCTTCAACGGTCTGCTGGAGTCCTCCGGCGAGCGCGAGATGTCCACCACCATGGCCTTCGTGCGCCTGCTGACCCTGCTCGCGCGCGACAAGAAGATCGGCAAGAACATCGTCCCGATCGTGCCCGACGAGGCGCGAACCTTCGGCATGGAAGGGCTGTTCCGCCAGCTGGGGATCTACTCCTCGGTCGGCCAGCTCTACGAGCCGCAGGACAAGGACCAGGTGATGTATTACAAGGAGGACAAGAAGGGCCAGATCCTGGAAGAGGGGATCAACGAGGCCGGCTCCATGTCCTCCTGGATCGCGGCGGCCACGTCCTACTCCACGCATGGCGTGGCGATGGTGCCGTTCTACATCTTCTATTCGATGTTCGGCTTCCAGCGCATTGGCGACTTGATCTGGGCCGCCGGCGACATGCGTGCCCGCGGCTTCCTGATGGGGGCGACCGCCGGGCGCACCACGCTGGCGGGCGAGGGCCTGCAGCACGACGACGGCCACAGCCTGATGATGGCCGCCAACGTGCCCAACTGCATCGCCTACGACCCGACCTTCGCCTATGAGCTGGCGGTGATCGTGCAGGACGGCATGCGCCGCATGTACGCGGAGCAGCAGAGCGTCTTCTACTACATCACCGTGATGAACGAGAACTACCCGCAGCCGGCCATGCCGAAGGGCGCCGAGGAAGGCATCCGTCGCGGCCTGTACCGGCTGCAGGCGGGCGGGCGCAAGAAAAAGAAGGTGCGCCTGCTGGGCTCCGGCACCATCCTGCGCGAGGCCATTGCCGCCGCCGAACTGCTGGACAAGGACTTCGGCGTGGCCGCCGAGGTCTGGAGCGCGACCAGCTTCAACGAACTGGCCCGCGATGGCCGCGATGCCGAGCGCCATGCGCGCCTGCATCCGGAGGCCAAGCCGCGCACGTCCTGGGTGGAGGAGTGCCTGGGTGGTTCGGAGGATCCGGTGATCGCCGCGACCGACTATGTGCAGGCCTATGCCGACCAGATCCGCGCCTTCGTGCCGGCCGACTATCGCGTGCTGGGGACTGACGGCTTCGGTCGCTCGGATACCCGCGCCGCGCTGCGCCGGCACTTCGAGGTCGATCGTTACCACATCGCGGTCACGGCCCTGAAGGCCCTGGCCGATAACGGGACCGTCGAGGTCAAGACCGTGAGTGATGCGATCAAGAAGTACAAGATCGACGTCGAACGGCCCAACCCGTTGCAGGCCTGAGGCCGCCGGACCCGAGGCAGGAGCAGACATGAGCAACACGACTACTGTGCACGTCCCGGATATCGGCGACTTCAAGGACGTCGAGATCATCGAGGTCATCGTCAGCCCCGGCGACACCGTGGCCCCCGAGGACCCGCTGATCACGCTGGAGTCCGACAAGGCCTCCATCGAGATCCCCGCCCCGCAGGGCGGGACGGTGAAGGCCCTGAAGGTGAAGGCCGGCGACCGCGTCAACCAGGGCGACCCGATCCTGGAGCTGGAGCCCTCCGACGAGGGCGCCGCCGAGGACACCTCTGCCAAGGACGAAGCACCGAAGCAGGAAGCGTCGTCTTCCGCGGAGGCCCCGGCCGAGCCGGCTCCCGCGGCCGAGAAGCCGCAGCCATCCCCGGCACCGAAGGCCGCCGACCGGGCCGACCCGCGGCCCTCGCCGACCGAGCACATCCGTGACGAATCGGCCTTCCGCAAGGCCCACGCCTCGCCGGTGGTGCGCAGGTTCGCGCGCGAGCTGGGCGTGGATCTGAGCAAGGTCGAGGGTTCCGGGCGCAAGGGTCGCATCCTGCGCGAGGACGTGCAGGGCTTCGTCAAGCGTGCGCTGAGCCAGGGCGCCGGCGGCGGCCTCGGCGTCGAGCCGATGCCGGAGATCGACTTCTCCGAGTTCGGCCCGATCGAGACCCAGGCGCTGTCGAAGATCAACAAGCTCACCGGCAAGAACCTGCACCGCAACTGGGTCACCGTCCCGCACGTGACGCAGTTCGACGAGGCCGATATCACCGAGCTCGAGGACTTCCGCAAGTCGCTGAAGGCCGAGTACGAGAAGAAGGGCGTGAAGGTCACCTTCCTGCCGTTTCTGATGAAGGCGGTGGTCTCCGCGCTCAAGCAGTACCCGCGCTTCAATGCCTCGCTGGATGCGACCGGCGAGAACCTGATCCTGAAGCAGTACTACAACCTCGGCATCGCGGTGGACACGCCGGACGGCCTGGTCGTCCCGGTGGTGCGCGACGTGGATCGCAAGAGCCTGGTGGATATCGCAGCCGAGCTGATGGATATCTCTCAGCGCGCCCGCGACAAGAAGCTCAAGCCCGCGGACATGCAGGGCGGCTGCATGACCATCTCCAGCCTCGGCGGGATCGGCGGCACCCAGTTCACGCCGATCGTGAATGCCCCCGAGGTGGCGATCCTGGGCGTGTCGCGCTCCAGCATGAAGCCGGTCTGGAACGGCAAGGAGTTCGAGCCGCGCCTGATCCTGCCGCTGGCGCTGTCGTACGATCACCGGGTGATCGACGGCGCCCTGGGCGCCCGCTTCGCCACCACGCTGAGCGCATTGCTGTCCGACATGCGCCGCATGCTTCTGTAATCGCAACCGGAGTGACTGGATGAGCCAGACGAAGACCATCGAGGTCCCGGATATCGGGGATTTCAAGGACGTCGAGATCATCGAGGTCCTGGTACAGCCGGGCAGCGAGATCGCACCGGAGGACCCGCTGATCACGCTGGAGTCCGACAAGGCGACCATCGACGTGCCCGCCCCCGAGGCCGGTACGGTGAAGAAGCTGCATGTGAAGGTCGGCGACAAGGTCTCCAAGGGCAGCAAGCTCCTGGACCTCGAAGCCAGTGGCGATGCCGCGGGCGGAAGCGAGGACGCCCCCGCATCCGGCGGCGAGAAGACCGAATCCGCCAAGGCGGAATCGGCCGCCGCGAGCGAGTCGCAGCAGGACGTGCCCAAGGCCGCCGCCGATCCGAACACCGACAGCCAGTGCCAGGTGCTGGTGCTGGGCTCCGGCCCCGGTGGCTACACCGCCGCCTTCCGTGCCGCGGATCTGGGGCTGGACGTGGTGATGGTCGAGCGCTACCCGCAGATCGGCGGGGTCTGCCTGAACGTTGGCTGCATCCCGTCCAAGGCGCTGCTGCACGCCGGCGAGGTCCTGCACGAGGCTGAGCGCTTTGCCGCGCTGGGCATCAAGTTCGGCGAGCCGGAGATCGATCTCGACGGCCTGCGGGGCTACAAGGACAAGACGGTCAAGAAGCTGACCGGCGGGCTCAAGCAGCTGTGCAAGCAGCGCAAGGTGCGCGTGGTGCAGGGCACGGGCGAGTTTGTCGGCGCCAACAGCATCGCGGTCGAGGGTGATGGCGGCCGCGAGGTGATCGGCTTCGAGCACGCGATCATCGCGGTCGGTTCACAGGCGATCAAGCTGCCCGGCTTCCCCTGGGACGACGAGCGGGTGATGGACTCCACCGATGCCCTCGACCTGGCCGACATCCCCGAGCGCATGCTGGTGGTCGGCGGCGGCATCATCGGGCTGGAGATGGCCTGTGTGTACGAGTCGCTGGGGGCGAAGGTCACGGTGGTCGAGCTGTCCGATACCCTGATGCCGGGCGCGGACCGCGACATCGTGCGCCCGTTCGAGAAGCGTGCGAAGAAGCGCTTCGAGAATATCTTCCTCAAGAGCAAGGTCGCCGAGGCAAAGGCCACCAAGGCCGGGATCGTCTGCCAGTTCGAGGGCGAGGCCAAGGGCCTGCCGGAAGAGGATACCTTCGACCGTGTGTTGGTCGCCGTGGGGCGCAGCCCGAATGGCGCCAAGATCAAGGCCGAGGCGGCGGGCGTGCAGGTGACCGAGCGCGGCTTCATCGAGGTCGACAGCCAGCAGCGCACCAACGTCGAGCACATCTTCGCCATCGGCGACGTGGTCGGCCAGCCGATGCTGGCGCACAAGGCCACCCATGAGGGCAAGGTCGCAGCCGAGGTGATCGCCGGGCACAAGGTGCACTTCGACGCCCGCGCGATCCCGTCGGTGGCCTACACCCACCCCGAGGTCGCCTGGATGGGCGTGACCGAGGAACAGGCGAAGGCCGACGGCATCGAGTACACCAAGGGCGTGTTCCCCTGGGCCGCCTCCGGCCGCGCGATCGCGCTGGGCGCCGAGGACGGCATGACCAAGCTGCTGTTCGACGCCGATGGCCGGGTGATCGGTGCGGGGCTGGTGGGGCCCGCCGCCGGCGACCTGATCGGCGAGGCGATGCTGGCGCTGGAGATGGGGGCGGAGATGGAAGACATCGGTCTGACCGTGCATCCGCACCCGACCCTCAGCGAGACGGTGGCCTTCGCCGCCGAGGTCGCGCACGGCTCGATCACCGATATCCTGCCGCCCAAGAAGAGCTAGCGGGCGATGGCCCGCCTGCGCCAGTGGCTGTGCCGTCTCCTTCCGGGGATGCTGCTGGGCGCGCTGGCGGCGGGTACGGCAGGGGCCGCCCCCTACGTGGAACCGCTGGAGCGCAGCGACTGGGCGCTGTTTGACGAGGCAGATGTCTGCCGCATCGAGCAGGCCGTGCGCCACGGTGGCAGCCTGTATTTCGAGATGCGGCCGGGGTTGTTGCCGGCCGCGTTCTGGCGCGCCCCGCACGCGCTGCCTGCGGATGCCGTCCCCCGTTTGCGTACCGGTGCTCCCGAATGGCTGCGGCCGGCCACGAAGGCGCCGCTGGATCTGCGGCTGCAGGCCTGGGACGAGCGTCGGTTCCGAGTCCCGCAGGGTCAGGTGCAAGCCCTGCAGGCGCGGCTGCTGGCGGGGCATGATGTGCGCATCGACTTTCCCGACAGCGAGGACTCGGTGCAGTTTCGCGGCATTCGCTTCGCCCTGCGCGCGCAGGAGTTCCGGGCCTGTGCCGGTGACCATGCCCTGCCCCCGGCGGCGCCGGAGACCGGGGCCCTGGGGCGCTGGAGCGTGCATTTCGAGACTGCCAGCGCAGGCCTCGACGCCGCGGCGCGCGCGACCCTCGGGCAGGCCGTTCAGGCCCTGGGAACGGCCGCGGCGCCGCGCATCCGGGTGGTCGGCTGGACCGATGCCGAAGGCCCGCTGGCGGTGAACCAGGCCCTCAGCCGCGAGCGCGCCCGCGCCGTGCGCAACGCCCTGGTCGAGGCCGGGATTGCGCGGGACAGGATCGAGATCGAGGCGCCGGGGGTGGACCCCGCCGCCGACGGCGAGCGAGCCGCCTCGCGGCGGGCCGACATCTGGTGGCTGGAGAGCGGCGAAGCGGCCGCCGATCCGGGGGGAATCCAGCCCCTCCAGGCCCCGGGTACGCCCCGCGCGGAAGACCCGGGCGGTGCGTCCGGGACAACGCCTCCGGCGCCGGCGACGACCCCGGCGTGGTAGTCGCCCTGATCGAAAACGACTATACCTTCACGTTAAGACAAGGACAGGCCCTCTTATGAGTTCCACGATCAACCGCGTCGTGCTCGCCTACTCCGGCGGGCTGGATACCTCGGTCATCCTGAAATGGCTGGAGGAGCAATACGGCTGCGAGGTCATCACCTTCACCGCCGATCTCGGCCAGGGCGAAGAGGTCGAGCCGGCCCGCGCCAAGGCCGAGGCCCTGGGGGTCAAGCAGATCTACATCGAGGACCTGCGCGAGACCTTCGTGCGCGACTACGTGTTCCCGATGTTCCGCGCCAATACGATCTACGAGGGCGAGTATCTGCTGGGCACCTCGATCGCGCGGCCGCTGATCGCGCGGCGTCTGGTTGAGATCGCCGAGGAGACCGGGGCCGATGCCATCGCGCACGGTGCGACCGGCAAGGGCAACGACCAGGTGCGCTTCGAACTGGGCGCGTATGCGCTGAAGCCGGGTATCCAGGTGATCGCCCCCTGGCGCGAATGGGACCTGAATTCGCGCGAGCGCCTGATGGCCTACGCCGAACAGCACAACATCCCGGTGGACTACAAGAAGCAGGGCACCAAGTCGCCGTACTCGATGGACGCCAACCTGCTGCACATCTCCTACGAGGGCGGGCCACTGGAGGACCCATGGACCGAGGCCGAGGAGGACATGTGGCGCTGGTCGGTCTCCCCGGAAGCGGCCCCGGACGCGTCCGAGACCCTGACCATCGGCTTCGAGAAGGGTGATCCGGTCTCGATCAATGGCGAGCGCATGAGCGCGGCCGAACTGCTCGCAAAGCTGAACGAGCGTGGCGGGGCCCACGGTGTCGGCCGTCTGGATATCGTCGAGAACCGCTATGTCGGGATGAAGTCGCGCGGCTGTTACGAGACCCCGGGCGGGACCATCCTGCTCAAGGCGCGCCGCGCGCTGGAGTCGATCACCCTGGATCGCGAGGCCGCGCACCTGAAGGACGAGCTGATGCCGCGCTATGCCAGCATCATCTACAACGGCTACTGGTGGAGCCCGGAACGGCGCATGCTGCAGGCCGCGATCGACGACACCCAGGGTGTGGTCAACGGCGAGGTGCGCCTGCGCCTGTACAAGGGCAACGTCATCGTCGCCGGCCGTCGCTCCGAGGACACCCTGTTCGACGACGCCATCGCCACCTTTGAGGACGATGCCGGCGCCTACGACCAGAAGGATGCCGAGGGCTTCATCCGCCTGAACGCGCTGCGCCTGCGCATTGCGGCCAGCCGGAACCGCAAGCCGACATGACATGACGGGGCCGGGCCGGGGGGATTCACCATTCGCGGCGACCGGGACCCGTCGCGCGCGAACCGGCTGGAGGTCTGGCGGCCTGGCCCTGCTGTTGCTTTGCCTGTGGTGGTCGCCACTGATGCCCGCGCTGGCGGAAGCGGCGTCGGAGTCGGCCGCGTCCGGTGAGGAACGCCTGGTGCTGGGGGTGCTTGCCCACCGCGGGCAGGAAGCCGCCCGCAACCAGTGGGGCCCGTTTGTCGAATACCTGACCGAGCAGGTGGAGGGCGCCCGCTTCGAACTCGAGGCGGTGGATAACGACGACCTTCAGGCCGCGGTGAGTGAAGGCCGCTTCGACCTGATCCTGACCAACAGCGGTTCCTACGTGATGCTGGAGCAGCGCCACGGGATCTCGCGCATCGCCACCATGCAGCCGATGCAGGTGGGGCGTGACGAGGACCGCTTTGGCGCGGTGGTGGTCGCCCGCGCGGACCGTGATGATCTGGTCGAGCTTCGCGATCTGCGGGGGCAGCGCCTGTCTGCCGTGCATCCGGATGCCTTCGGTGGCTGGTGGATGACCTGGCGCGAACTGCAGGCTGCGGGGCTGGATGTGGAGCGCGACCTGGGAGCGCTGGTGTTTACCGGTTTCCCGGTCAGCCGCGGGCTGGACTGGGTCATAGAGGGCGAGGTCGATGCCGCGACCTTCCGCACCGGCATCCTCGAGGATCTGGCGGCGCGCGGGGATCCGCGGGTGGACCAGGTGCGCGTGGTGGGTGAGCGCGCGATCCCGGCATTCTCGCATCGTTCCAGTACCCGCTTGTATCCGGAATGGCCCCTGGCCATGCGCGGCGACCTGGATACCGAACTGGCCCACGCCATCCTGCTGGCGACGCTCGCGCTGGATGCGCAGCACCCGGTGAGCCGCGCCGCCGGCATTGGCGGCTGGGCGGCGCCGCGTTCCTATGAGGATGTGCACGCCCTGATGCACGAACTGGGTGTGGGGCTGTACGCCCCGCAACCCTTCGAGATCCTCGCCTGGCTGCGGGCGCATCTGGTATGGCTGGTTTCGGCCCTGGCGCTGCTGGCCGTGCTCGCCCTGCTGTACGTCTCGCGCGTGCATGCCCGGGTCCGTCGCTCCGGCCGCAACCTCGAGCGCAGCATGGACGCGATGCCGGATGCGGTGGTGACGCTCGATGCCCACGGTGGTATCTCCTACATGAACCCGGCCGCGCGCGAACTGGCCGGCCTGACCCGGGATCAGGTCCTGGGTTGCTCGCTGGACCAGTTGCTGGACCTGCGCGAACTGGGTTCGGATCAGCCCCTGCTGCCGGCGGGTGCGCGCGGCGAAGGCCTGGAGCAGGCCCTGGGGGATCGTCGCGAGGCACGTCTGGTCCGGCGCGGTGGCCACGAGCTGATCGTCCGGATTGCACGGACGGGGCTGGATCCGGTGCTCGGAAGCTCGGTCCGCACCGTGCTGGTGGTGACCGATGTCTCCGAGGAACGCAAGCTGGTGGACCGGCTGGTGCACGAGGCCAGCCATGACGGGCTTACCGGGCTGCTCAACCGGCGCGCCTTCGAGCGCGAGCTGGAGATCGCCATGCATGCCGCGCGCGAGAACCGGGCCGTCTCCAGCCTGCTGCTGGTGGATCTGGATTATTTCAAGGACGTCAACGATCGTCATGGCCACCGCGTCGGTGACGAACTCCTGCGCCAGGTGGCCCATGTGCTGCGCCAGCTGACCCGTGGCCATGACGCGGTCGCGCGCATCGGCGGGGACGAATTCGCCATCATCGCGCGGGACAGCAACGCCGAGTACGCGCGCATCCTCGGGCAGCGCATCTGCTCGGCGCTGGCGGACCGGCCGTTGCAGGTGGAGGCCCGGGACGTCACCATTGGGGCCTCTGTCGGCGTGGTGGAGCTTGGTGCGGACGTGCCCGGTGTGGACGAGGCCTTCGTGGCCGCCGACCGTGCCTGTTATCAGGCCAAGCACCGCGGCCGTGGTCAGGTCGGGATCGCCCGCAAGTCCGACATTCACCCGATTACCGGGGCCTGACCACGCGCGGTGCCCGCGCCGGCCGTGCCGACGGGCGCCTGTATGACCATGGGCGTCCGGATCACAAAAGGAATCACATGACTGTTTTTCCCCGCTTGCGAACGGGCCTGCTGGCCATGCTGCTTCTTTTTCTGGCCGGCTGCGCGACGGTGCCCAGCGAAGACCGCCACCCGGACGACCCGTGGGAGTCCTATAACCGTGCGGTGTTCGAGATCAACCAGGATTTCGACCAGTCACTGCTGCGCCCGGCGGCGGTGCAGTATCAGCGTCTGCCCGATCCGGTGCAGACAGGGGTCGGGAACTTCTTCTCGAACCTGAATGACTTCAGCGTGCTGTTCAATAACCTGTTGCAGGGCAACTTCGAGAATGCCGCCTCCGATACCGGTCGCATCCTGTTCAACAGCACCTTCGGGCTGTTCGGCCTGATCGATGTCGCCTCGCCGATGGGGCTGGAAAAGAACAACGAGGACTTTGGCCAGACCCTTGGCGTCTGGGGCGTGCCCCGCGGGCCCTACCTGCAGCTGCCGCTGCTGGGGCCGAGCACCGCGCGTGATGCCCCTGCGCGGATCGTCGACGGCTACACCAGTCCGCTTTACCACACGAATCTGCGCAAGGATCACACCGGCTGGTGGGTGGGGCTGATTGCGCTGGACGTCATCGACCTGCGTGCCGGCCTGATCTCCACCGAGCGCATGCTGGAACAGCTGTCGGATGACCCCTACATCGCGATGCGCGAGGCCTGGCTGCAGCGGCGCGATTACCTTGTGCGCGGCTCCAGCGACGAACGCGCCACCGAGATGCTGGACGAACTGGACGAGCTCGAGGCCCTGGAGGCCATGGAGTCCGAGGAGGAGGCGCGGTGAACGGCCTGGCGGCCATGCTGAACATCCTGCGTCTGAGGGCCGGCCCGCAGGATCTGCCGGCGGACAACGGCACCCTGGTGTTCTGGGTGGGTATTGCGCTGATCGCCGGGATGGTGATCGGGATTCCACTGTACGGTTTTGGTGGGGCCCTGGCGCTGAACGTGATGGATCTGGTGGTGCTGTATGCCTTCGTGGCCATCGTGCTGGGGGTGCGCGGGGTGCCGGACCGATGGCGCCAGACCTTCACCGCGATGGCCGGAACCGGCGCCATTCTCGGTCTGCTGATGGCCCTGCTGATGCTGCTGGCGGGCGGCCCGGACCCGGGGCGCGAACCGGAGGACATCGCCACGGGTGTGGTCCTCGGGATGCTGACGCTGCTGGCGTGGTTGCTGCTCGTGTTCGGACATATCCTGCAGCAGGCGCTGGACATGGGGTCGCGTCTGGTCGGCATGCTGCTGGCACTGGGCTACATCGTGATCTCCAGCGCGATCACGCAGACCGCGATCGGGCTGTTGCAGTGAGCGCCGGACACCTCCACGTGCTCGGTATCGGCGGCACCTTCATGGGCGGACTGGCCCAGCTCGCGCGTGCGCGCGGCTATCGGGTCACCGGGTCCGACCAGAAGCTGTACCCGCCGATGAGCGAACAGCTGGAGCAGGCCGGCATCGACTGGCACGAGGGGCACGACCCGGCGACCCTGCCGGAGCAGGGACCGGTCGTGGTTGGCAACGTGATGACCCGGGGCATGCCGGTCATCGAGGCGCTGCTGGATCGCGGCCTGTCCTATACCTCCGGTCCGCAGTGGCTGGCCGAGCATGTGCTGCATGACCGCTGGGTTCTGGCGGTGGCCGGTACCCACGGCAAGACCACGACCGCCAGCCTGCTGGCCTGGATCCTGGAACATGCGGGCCTGCAACCGGGCTTCCTGATCGGCGGCGTGCCCGGCAACTTCGGTGTCAGCGCACGGATGGGCGAGGCCCCGTTCTTCGTGATCGAGGCGGACGAATACGACTCCGCCTTTTTCGACAAGCGTGCGAAGTTCGTCCACTACCGCCCGCGTACCCTGGTGCTGAACAACCTCGAGTTCGACCACGCGGACATCTACCCGGACCTGGCCGCGATCGAGCGCCAGTTCCATCACCTGGTGCGCACCGTGCCGGGCCAGGGCCTGATCCTGACGCCCGCAGGCGATGCCGCGCTGGAACGGGTGCTGGAGATGGGCTGCTGGACCCCGGTGGAACGCCTGAGCACCGCGCCCGCTTCGGGGGCGGCGCCGGCGCTGGCCGCCCGCGCGCTGAATGCCGATGCCTCCGAGTTCGAGGTGCTGGCGGATGAGGTCGTGGTCGGTCGAGTCGCGTGGTCGATGAGCGGTCGCCACAACCTGGCGAACGCCCTGGCGGCCCTGGGCGCGGCGCGGCATGCCGGGGTGCCGCTGGCGGCGGGTATTGCCGCGCTGCCCGAATTCCGCGGCGTGCGGCGCCGCCAGGAACTGCGCGCCGAGATCGACGGGGTCCGCGTGATCGACGACTTTGCCCATCACCCCACGGCGATCCGCCTGACCCTGGAGGGGCTGCGCGGACAGGTGGCCCCGGGCGGGCGGCTGGTCGCCATCCTCGAGCCGCGCTCCAACACCATGCGCATGGGCGTGCATGCCGAGGCCCTGGGCGCGGCGCTGGCGCAGGCCGATGCGGTGCACCTGTACCACGCACCGGAGATCGACTGGTCCACCGATGGTCTGCAGCAGCAACTCGGCGGGCAGCTGTCCGTGGCACGCGATATCGAATCCCTGTTGCAGGGGATTCTTGCCACGGTGCGCGCTGGCGATACGCTGGTGATCATGAGCAACGGAGGCTTCGACGGGCTGCACCTGCGCCTGATCGAAGCCCTGCAGGGAACGCCCGCATGAGTGAACGCCCGCGCAGCATCTCTCTGGCCCTGACCGGTGCCTCCGGGGCCCCCTATGGCCTGCGCCTGCTGCAGTGTCTGGTGGAGTCCGGGGTCCAGGTGCACCTGATGCTGTCGAAGCCGGCCCAGGTCGTCCTCGGTCTGGAGACGGACCTGGACGTGCCGGGCCGTCCGGTGGAGATCGCGCGCTACTTCACCGAACTCTACGGCGCGGCCACGGACCAGATTCACTGCTACGGGGCGGAGCAGTGGACCGCACCGGTGGCCAGCGGCTCCGCCGTGCCGGAGGCGATGGTGGTCTGCCCCTGTACCACGGCGACCGTATCGGCGATCGCGACCGGGGCCTCGCGCGGCCTGATCGAGCGCGCTGCCGACGTGGTCCTCAAGGAGCGGCGTCGGCTGCTGCTGGTGGTGCGCGAGACCCCGTTCTCCGAGATCCATCTGGAAAACATGCTGCGTCTGGCGCGCATGGGCGCGGTGGTGATGCCGGCCAACCCGGCCTTTTATCACCGGCCGCAGTCGATCGACGACCTGGTCGATTTCATGGTCGCGCGGGTGCTGGATCACCTCGGGGTGGAGCATACTCTGGGGCCGCGCTGGGGGATGTCGCCCCCGCCGGGAGAGGACGCATGAGCACGTTGCCGCTGTTTCCGCTGAATACGGTGTTGTTCCCCGAGGGGTTGCTGCCCCTGCGGATCTTCGAGACACGCTATCTGGATATGGTGCGGCGCTGTCTGCGCGACGACGGACGTTTCGTGATCGTGGCGACCGAACCCCGGCGCGACTCCGACGCGCCGCCGTCGGAGACCGACCCGTCGGTCGGCTTTCATGGCGTCGGCACCGAGGCGGCGATCGTGGACTGGGATCAGCGCCCGGACGGGCTGCTGGGCATCCTGGTGAAAGGCGAGGGCCGGCGTGTGATTCGCAATGCCCGGCGGGCTGACGACGGCCTGTGGCTGGGCGAGGTGGAGCCGCTGCAGGAATACCCGGACGTCAGCCTGCCGGTGGACTACGCCTCGCTGGCGGACCTGCTGGAGCGTCTGCTGGATCAGCTGGGCACGCCGTGGTCGCACCTGGAACGGCGCTTTGATGACTCCACCTGGGTCGCCGCACGCCTGACCGAGCTGCTGCCCATTGACCTGGAGATCAAGCAGCAGTTGCTGGAGGCGGACGACCCGATCGAGCGCCTGGAGCGCCTGCGAGCGGCCATGCTCGCGGCATCGAAATCCTGAAACCCTGCGGCGGGGCTGTTAAGGTTTCGGCACACACTTAACTGGAGCCCGCCATCATGGCCGTTCAGGAACTCACGCAGGACAACTTCGAATCCACCATCACCGGAAACGGTATCGTCATTCTGGACTTCTGGGCCCCGTGGTGCGGCCCGTGCCAGCAGTTCGCCCCGACCTTCGAAGAGGCCTCCGGCAAGCATGACGATGTCGTCTTTGCCAAGGTGAACACCGATGAAGAACAGGGTATTGCCGGTGCCTTCCAGATCCGCTCCATCCCCACGCTGATGATCTTTCGCGACCAGATCATCGTGTTCTCCCAGCCCGGCGTCCTCTCGGGCGGCCAGCTGGACGAGGTGCTGGGCAAGGTGCGCGAACTCGACATGGACCAGGTGCGCGCCGATATCGAGCGTCAGCAGCAAGAGGCGCAGCAGGCCGGCGGTGCCTGAGCGTATCCAGCGCACAACCTGACCGCGCGGGCCCGCCCTGGGCCCGCAGCCAGAACCCGGCCGGGCCTGCCCCTGCCGGGTTTTTGCATGTGGGGCGTGGCCAACGTCCGTAGAATAGCCCTGACGAAACACTAATCAGTGTTTCCCGAGTGGGGCGGGTCGCGCCCCGTCATGGGAAGGATGCCGTCGCCATGCCCCGACCGCGCAAGGAGTTCGGTAGCTGATGCTGGCCGTAATGACCCAGATGGGGGCGCTCATCGTAGCGGGCGTGATCTGGCGCGCGCTGCGGCCCGGCGGGCTGGACGCCGACACCGCGCGGCGCGTCCTGACCACGCTGGTCTACTACCTGCTGCTGCCGGCCCTGGTGCTCCAGGTGCTGTGGACCGCGCCGTTGGGACTGGACTCATTGCGCATTGCCCTGGTCGCCGGGCTCACCGTGCTGGCCATGGTGGCGGTCACCTTGCTGGCCTGCCGGATCTGCATGGCGGAACGTGCGGCCATTGGCGCCATGCTGCTGGCGGCTGCCTGGCCGAACGCGACCTATCTGGGGCTCCCGATCCTCGACAGCCTGTTCGGGGATGCCGGGCGGGCAGTTGCCATCCAGTACGACCTGTTCGCCTGTCTGCCACTGGTGCTGACGCTCGGCGTGCTGCTGGCACGCCGCTACGGCGACCCCGAGGCCGTGCGCCTGTACGGCGGTGGCAGCCCGCTGCGGGGGCTGGCCGCGGTGCCTTCGATCTGGGCGGCCGTCGTGGGGGTGGCCCTCAACCTGGCCGGTGTCCCACTGCTCGACTGGCTGGATATATTCCTTGGTTTCCTGGCCGATAGTGTCGCGCCCCTGATGCTGTTTTCGCTGGGGCTGGCCCTGGTATTCAACCGCTTTCGCGGGCGTGATGCGCGACCCCTGGCGGTGGTCGCCGTGGTGCAGCTGGTGCTGGCCCCGGTGTTTGCGCTGGGGCTGGTGCTGTCGATCGGGCTGGAGGGTGTCCCGGGTGTCGGGTCGGTGCTGGAGGCGGCGATGCCGGCGATGGTGCTGGGGCTGGTCTTCTGTGACCGGTTCCGGCTGGATACCGGGCTCTATGCGGCGGCGGTGACGCTGACGACGGCGCTGTCGCTGATCACCCTTCCGCTGTGGTTTGCCCTCGCCACCCATCTAATCACCTGACCTTCGGGGGGATCCCCCGCCGTCTGTTTGTGGCTGGTCCTGGATTGGACTCCGTGTTTACGGTGCTTTCGGTCCGCATACTGCCGAGCGCTGACTCGCCAGCGCACCCCGAGGTACTTTCTTGCTTGCCCAAGAAAGTACCCAAAGAAGGGCACCCGGATTCCGCCCGGGGACCTTGCTCCAGGGCTCTCGGGCCGGCGGCGCTGAACTCGCTACGCTGCGCTCCGCTCAGGCATCCAGCGCCTTCTCCCGGCCCGAGAACCCTTCCGCAAGGGGCTCCATACGGGAGGGGAAGGTCAAGACAGAAGGTATTCCGGCTTCACGAAACAACAATGGGCCCTGCCGCCTGAAAGCCCCCGGCGCCCGCTGGCGAGTCAGCGCTTGGCATACGGCCGGACGAAGGCAGCGTAAACACCCGATGACGAACCAGGACCAGCCACCAACAGCGTAGGCGTCGGACCGAAGGCACCGTATAAACACCGAGTTGCGAGCCAGGTCTAGCCACCGCCATGGCACAACCGCCCGTTTACGCACGGGGGAGCGCTGACCCATTGGGGCTAGCGCAGGAGCATCAGGATGCCGGCGAGGATCAGCACGCCGGCGAAGCCGCGGCGGAGCGTGGCTACTGGCAGGTGATGGGTGAGCCAGACGCCCGCGCGTACGCTGGTGGCCGTGCCGATCACCACGCCGAGAATGGCGGGCAGATAGAGATACCCCAGCGCCCACTCCGGCGCCTGGTAGGCCGGATCGGTCCACTGCGGCAGGGCGAACACAAGGCTCGCGCCGATGGAGATGGGCACCCCGAGGGCCGCGGCCGAGCCGATCGCCCGGCGCAGTTCCAGGCCCTGGCTGACCAGGAACGGCGTGGTCAGCGTGCCGCCGCCGATGCCGATCAGCGCGGAGACGGTCCCGATCACGGTGCCGCTGCCCAGCCAGACGCTGCGCCTCGGCACCGGCGCCTTCGGCGGCTGAATGTTGAGGAGCATCCAGATCCCGATCGCGACCTCGAAGGCGCCGAAGATGCGCCCCAGGTGGTCGGAGTCGATGCGCGTGGCCAGCCAGGCCCCGAGCAGGGCCCCGACGATGATCCCCGGCAGCAGGCGCCGCACGGCCGTGCCGTCCACCCCGCCCCGGCGGTGATGGGCGCGGGCGGAGAGGACCGCGGTGGGGATGATCGCGCCCAGCGAGGAGCCGACCGCGAGCTGCACCAGGCTCGCCGAGTCGAACGCCAGCAGGGTGAAGATCGCGACGAACACCGGCACCAGGATCAGCCCGCCGCCGATGCCGAACATCCCGGCCGGGATGCCGGCGACCAGGCCCAGGGCCACGAACAGCAGGCCCAGGCCAAGCGGCGACTGGGTCAGGGCCTCAAGCACGAGAGGGTGGGGGCGTCAGGCAGGGACCGGGCCGGCTGGGATGGGGCCGGCCGGCCCGGCGGAGGGGGCAGGCGCTCAGAGCGCCTTGAAGCACTTGCGGGCGGCCTCGACGGTGGCGTCGAGGTCTGCGTCCGAGTGGGCGTTGGACATGAAGCCGGCCTCGAAGGCGCTGGGGGCGAGGTAGATGCCCTCGCCCAGCATCGCGTGGAAGAAGCGGCCGAAGGCGGCGGTGTCGCAGGCGGTGGCGCCGGCGAAGTCGGTGACCTTCTGGTCCGAGAAGAACAGGCCGAACATGCCCGGCACCTGGTTGGTGGTCAGGGCGACCCCGGCCTCGCGTGCGGCGTCCTCGAAGCCCGCGACGACCTTCTTCGTGCGCTGCTCCAGCTCGTCGTGGAAGCCCGGACGGGACAGGATCTCCAGGGTCTTGAGCCCGGCGGTCATCGCGATCGGGTTTCCGGACAGGGTGCCGGCCTGGTAGACCGGACCCAGCGGGGAGAGGTGTTCCATGATCGCGCGCTTGCCGCCGAAGGCCCCCACCGGCATGCCGCCGCCGATGATCTTGCCCAGCGTGGTCAGGTCCGGGGTGACGCCGAGATAGCCCTGGGCGCAGTTCTTCGAGACGCGGAAGCCGGTCATCACCTCGTCGAAGATCAGCACTGCGCCGTGCTGGTCGCAGACCTCGCGCAGCGTCTCGAGAAAGCCGGGTTCCGGCGGGATGCAGTTCATGTTGCCGGCGATCGGCTCGACGATGATGCAGGCGACCTCGTCGCCCTTCTCCGCAAAGAAGGCACGCACGCCGTCGGCGTCGTTATAGGTGAGGGTGCTGGTCAGGGCGGCCAGCTCCTTCGGCACGCCGGGGGAGCTCGGCTGGCCGAGGGTCAGGGCACCGGAGCCGGCCTTCACCAGCAGGGAGTCGCCGTGGCCGTGGTAGTTGCCCTCGAACTTCACGATGCGGTCGCGCCCGGTGTAGCCGCGTGCCAGCCGGATCGCGCTCATGGTCGCCTCGGAGCCCGAGTTGGTCATGCGCACCAGGTCCATCGACGGCACCAGTTCGCAGACCTTCGCGGCCATGTCGTTTTCCAGCCGCGTCGGGCAGCCGAAGGACAGGCCGTTGTTGCAGGCCTCGCGCACCGCCTCGATCACCTCGGGGTGGGCGTGGCCGGCGACCATCGGGCCCCAGGAGCCGATGTAGTCGATGTAGCGCTGGCCATCGGCGTCCCACATGTAGGCGCCGTTGGCGCGGTCCATGAAGATCGGGGTGCCGCCCACGCCCTTGAATGCGCGGACCGGGGAGTTCACGCCCCCGGGGATGTGCTGCTTGGCGGCCTCGAACAGACGCTCGGTTTCCTGCATGACGGTGTCCCTATAGTTCAATGGAATCGGTAGGCCCGGCAACCATAGCGGCGGCCGCCGGGCGGTGCAAAGTGGTCAGTCGAACAGTGTGCTGATGTGCCGAGCGGCGGCCTCCGGGTCGGGCGCGGCGCTGATGCCCTGGATCACGGCGACCAGATCCGCCCCGGCCGCGACCACCTCGGCCGCGTTGTCCGAGGTGATGCCGCCGATGCCGCAGATCGGCAGGTCCAGGGCTGCGCGTGCCTGGCGGATCAGCTCCGGCCCGGCAAAGGCGGCCTCGGGTTTGGTCGGGGAGGCGAACATGGTGCCGAAGGCGACATAGCTCGCACCGGCCCGGGCGGCGGCTTCGGCGCGCGCCAGTTCGTTGTAGCAGGAGACCCCGATGACTGCGTCCGGCCCCAGGAGCGTGCGGGCCGCGATCGGGTCCGGATCGTCGCGGCCCAGATGCACGCCGTCGGCCTGGATGCGCGCGGCCAGTTCGGTGTCGTCGTTGATGATGCAGCGCGCCCCGTGCGCGTGGGCGAGGGCGACCAGCTCGCGGGCGATCGCCTCGCGCGCGTCGCCCGCGAGCTGCTTGTCGCGGAACTGGATCAGGCTGGCGCCGCCGCGCAGTGCGGCCGCGGCGTGGGCGAGGTGGGTGGCGCGCGGGTCCGCGCCCACCGGCACCGCGGGGGTGATGAAATAGAGCCCGCGCAGGGGCGCTTGGCTGTCAGTCGTCATGCGGGCACAGGCGGTTGGGGATGTGCTGGCCGTGGCCGGGGGCGTAGCCGCGGGCGATGGCATCGTTCATGAAGGCCTGGGCCTCGATCACGGCCGGTTCGATGTCACGGCCACGGGCGAGGAAGGCGGCGATCGCCGCGGCCAGGGTGCAGCCGGAGCCGTGGAAGCCGGCCGGGTGGCGCGGCAGCTCGAACGGGCGCACGTGGTCGTCCTCGCGGTAGAGACGATTGATGATTGGGTCCTGTTCGGCGCCCTCGTGCCCGCCGGTGACCAGCACGTTGCGTGCGCCCAACTGGCGCAGCTGGTGGCCCCACTGCGCGGGGTCTTCGCTGCGGGCCAGGCGGGCGGCTTCGGGGCCGTTCGGGGTGATCAGCGTGGCGCGCGGCAGCAGGGCCTCGCGCGTGGCGTCGACGACCGCCTCGGTGGCCAGCGCCCCGCCGCCGCCAGCGACCATCACCGGGTCCAGTACTACCGGGATGTGCGGGTGAGTGCTCAGCAGCGCCGAGACGACGGTGACGTTCTCCACCGAGCCGAGCATGCCGATCTTGATCGCCGCGACCTCGAGATCGGCGAGGGTGACCTCGATCTGGGCGCGCAGCTGCTCCGGCGGGAGAACGGTGAAATCCACCACGTTGCGGGTGTCCTGCACGGTAATCGCGGTCACGGCCGTGGCCCCGTGTACGCCGAGGCGGGTAAAGGTAGTCAGGTCGGCCTGCAGACCCGCACCACCGCCGGGGTCGGAGCCGGCAATGGTCAGCGCGATCGGGGGATGATTCATGAATGGGGGCTCCCGTGCTAAGGTTGCGCGCGCCCCGGCACCCCGGGGCGTTCTTGTTCCGAATCCCGGGAGTGTACGCAGCATGAGCCACGAGTTCGAAGTCGAGTCCATCCGCCCTCTGGTCGCCGCCGCCGAAGCGGGTGGTACGTTGAACGCGGAGGTCGACCAGGCCCTGGCCGCGCTGGAGCAGGAGATCAACCGGATCGCCGCCGAGCTGCAGGTGGAACACGTGGGCCCCGGGGTGGGCATGGCGGACATGAATGCCCAGCATGTCTATCGTCTGGTGATCCGCCAGCACGAGATCGACGTGACGCGGCATGAATGGAGCCTGTGGGTCTGCGATGCGCTCGATAACTGCGACTTCCGCGCGACCTGGCCGGTCACCGGCGCCGGGCGTCTGCGCCGCAAGCAGGTGACGGCCGTGGTGCCGGAGCTGGTGACGGGCTACCGCGATGCGGTCGTGGCCGCCGGCAAGGGGGATACCCCGGCCGGTCAGCGGCTGGAGCAGATGGCCGGTCTGTTCAGCTGACCGAGCCTTCCGGCTCGCGCAGTGAGATCACCGGCCAGCCACGCTCCCGGGCATGCGCGGCCAGGGTCGGGTCGGGATCCACGGCCACCGGGCGGCCGACCTGCTCCAGCAGCGGGATGTCGTTGCGCGAGTCGCTGTAGAAGCTGGCCTGCGTGATGGTGCCCTCGGGGTCCGGGTGATCCGCAAGGTGCTGGCGCAGGCGCTCGATCTTGCCTTCCTGGAAGCAGGGCACGCCCGTCAGTTCCCCGGTGAACTCGCCGTCGTCGCGTTCCTCCGCCAGGGTGGCGATCAGATGGTCCACGCCGAGGATCTCCGCGATCGGCTGGGTCACGAACTGGTTGGTCGCGGTGATGATGACCAGCTCGTCGCCGGCCTTCCGGTGCTTTTCCAGCAGGCGCTGCGCGCCGGGGGCGATCATCGGCCGGATCAGGGTGTCGATGAACTGCTCCCGCCATTGTTCCAGTTGCGCGCGCGGGTGCTCCGCCAGCGGGCTGAACGCGAAGCGGCAGAACTCGTGGATGTCGAGGGTCCCCGCGACATACTCCTGATAGAAGCGGTCATTGGTCTCGGCGTGACAGGTCGGGTGCACGGCGCCCACCTCGGCCAGGAACTGGTTCCAGGCGTGATCGCTGTCGCCGGCAAGCAGGGTGTTGTCGAGGTCGAACAGAGCCAGGGTCATGCGTGCGTTCTCGGGTTGCCGTGGGCAGGGCGGGAGTGTACCGGGGGGCGTCGCGGACTGCAGCACGCCAGCCATCACGCGGGCCATCGCGGGCCCGGCCCCGGAGCGCGGGTGGGGGCTTTGCCGCCGGGGCTCCTGCTGTGGAACAATGCCAGTAATATAAAAGCGTCTGGCTGATGCAAGTGATTGATTGTGATGGGTATCGCGCAAACGTAGGCATCATCCTCTGCAACGCGGAACAGCAGCTGTTCTGGGGCAAGCGGGTCGGGCAGGAAGCCTGGCAGTTTCCCCAGGGCGGGGTGCATGCGGAAGAGACGCCGGAAGAGGCGATGTTCCGCGAGTTGCGCGAGGAGACGGGCCTGTTGCCCCGGCATGTCGAGGTGCTGGGCAGTACCCGCCATTGGCTGCGTTACCGGCTGCCGGAGCGCATGGTTCGACGGCACCGGCGCCCGGTCTGCATCGGCCAAAAACAGCGCTGGTTCCTGCTGCGCATGATCGGAGAAGAAAGTGACGTGGTCCTGGATGCGATGGAAACCCCGGAATTCGACGACTGGCGCTGGATCGACTACTGGCGGCCGTCGCGCGAGGTCGTGCATTTCAAGCGTCAGGTCTATCGCCGCGCGCTGTGCGAGCTGGTGCCGCTGATGTTCCCGGAGCTGGAGGGCGGGCGTGCCAGCACGGGGGGCGCCCGCGGCGGTAATTCCGGTGATTCGTCACCGTCGCGCGCCTTGCCGGTGTCTCCGCGTTGACGAACCCGAGCCCCCCGTCGATGCTGGAGGTCCTGCGCCGCGTGGTGCAGGAGGTGAATGGCGCTGCCGATTTCTTCGAGGCGCTGCACATTATCGTGACCCGCGTGAAGGCCGCGCTGGATATCGATGTCTGCTCGATCTACCTGAAGTCGCCGCAGTCGGGCCGCCTGGTGCTGATGGCGTCGGAGGGTCTGCGCGAGGAGTCCATCGGGCATGTCGAGATGGACCCCTCCGAGGGCCTGGTCGGCCTGGTCGCCTCGCGTGCGGAGCCGGTCAACCTGGACAGCGCCCAGGATCACCCGCGCTTTCGCTATTTCCCGGAGACCGGCGAGGAGCACTTCCTGGCCTTTCTCGGGGTGCCGATCATTCACCAGCGCAACCTGCTCGGGGTGCTGGTTGTGCAGCAGCACCAGGCGCGCAAGTTCGATGACGAACACGTCTCTTTTCTGATTACCCTGGCCGCGCAGCTGGCCGGAGCGATCGCCTACGCGGAATTCAACGACGAGATCTCCTCCGAGACCCCGCTGATCGGGCATGTGAACGTGGAGGCCACGGGGATCGCCGGTTCCCCGGGGGTCGCGATCGGGCGCGCCGTGGTGGCCTATCGGCTGGCGGATCTCGACTCCATACCGGACCGCGAGGGGGCCGGGGTGGACGAGGAGCTCGAGCGCCTGGCGAGGGCGGTGGCCGATACCCGGACCGAGATCGAGGACCTGAAGCAGCGCATGGGCGAGGCCCTGGGCCCGGACGAGCAGGTGCTGTTCGATGCCTATCTGCTGCTGCTGGGTTCGGATTCGCTGGTGCACAAGACGGAGGCGCGTATCCGCAATGGGCAATGGGCCCCGGCGGCCCTGCGCGACACCGTGCGCGAGAGCGTGCGGGTGTTCGAGGACATGGAAGACCCCTATCTGCGCGAGCGCGCGGCCGATGTGCGCGATCTCGGGCGACGCGTGCTGTCGCACCTCCTGCCCGCCGAGCGCAGCCAGGAGGAGTTTCCGGATGGCGGTATCCTGGTGGGCGACGACCTGACCGCCTCGCATCTGGCCGAGGTGCCGATCGAGCGGCTGGGCGCGATGGTCTCGGCCAAGGGTACCGGGTCGTCCCACATCGCCATCCTGGCACGTGCACTGAACATTCCGGCGGTGATGGGGGTTTCCGAACTGCCGGTCGGGCGCCTGGAAGGGCGCGAGATCCTGGTGGATGGCTACCGCGGCCGGCTGTTCGTGAACCCGAACGCGGAGCTGCGTGCCGAGTTCGAGCGCCTGGTGCGCGAAGAGCGCGAGCTGGCCGAGGACCTGCGCGCCCTGGCGAAGGATCCGGCCGAGACCCGTGACGGGGTGCCGGTGCCGGTACTCGCCAACTCGGGTCTGCTGGCGGACATCAAGCCGTCGCTGGAATCGGGGGCCGAGGGTGTGGGGCTGTACCGCACCGAGGTCCCGTTCATGATCCGCGACCGCTTCCCTGGTGAGGAGGAACAGGTCCAGCTCTACGAGCAGGTGCTGGCGTCGTTCGACCCGATGCCAGTGACGCTGCGTACGCTGGATATCGGCGGCGACAAGGCGCTGCCGTACTTTCCGGTCAAGGAAGACAACCCGTTTCTGGGCTGGCGCGGCATCCGTATCTCGCTGGACCACCCGGAGATCTTCCTGACCCAGCTGCGGGCCATGCTCAAGGCCAGCCGCGCGCACGACAACCTGCAGATCCTGTTCCCGATGATCTCGGCCCTGGACGAGCTGAAGGGCGCCATGAGCCTGCTCAATCGGGCGCGCGAGGAGCTGCTGGACGAGGGCTTCCGTATCCCGGTGCCGCGCATTGGCGTGATGGTCGAGGTGCCGGCGGCGGTGTACATGTCGGAGATGCTGGCGCGGCGGGTGGACTTCCTGTCCGTCGGCACCAATGACCTGGTGCAGTACCTGCTCGCGGTGGATCGGAACAATGCGCGCGTGGCCAGCCTCTACGACACCCTGCATCCGGCCTGTATCCATGCGCTGGAGACCATCACCGAGGGTTCGCACCGGGCCGGCAAGCCAGTCAGCGTCTGCGGGGAGATGGCGGCCGACCCGGCGGCGGTGATCCTGCTGCTGGGCATGGGGATCGACAGCCTCAGTGTCAGCGTCTCCGCCATCCCGCGGGTGAAGTGGGTGATCCGCAGCTTCTCCACCGATCGCGCCGAGGCCCTGCTGGCGCAGTGCCGGCTGCTGGAGAACGCGGACCAGATCCGCTCGCTGCTGAACAATGCCCTGGTCCAGGCCGGGCTGGGCGGGCTGGTGCGCGCGGGCAAGACCTGAAGCGCGGGCTGGCGGCCGGCCTTCGCCCCGGCGGGTCAGGTGCGCCGGGCGCGTATCCGGGCGGTCAGGGCCGTTACGACGAAAATGCCCAGCACGACGCCAATGGCGATCAGGCCGTCCGTGATGGAGCGGTTGATGACCAGGACCACGGCGCCCACCAAAATCGGTACCGGGATCTCGTTGAACCAGCGATACCAGGTGTGATCGCGGCGGTTCAGGTCGTGACGGAAGTCGCGCACGATCTTGCCGCACCAGACGTGATAGGCGGCCAGCACCGCGATCAGGGTCAGCTTGAAATGCATCCAGGGCTCGGCCAGGTAGAACGAGCGATCCACCAGCATGGCGACGCCGAAGCCGATGGTGATCAGGGCGCCGGGGGTCATGATCCCGTAGAACAACTTGCGTTCCATGACCTTGAAGCGCTCGTGCCCGAGGGCGTCGTCGGTCATCGCGTGGTAGACGAACAGGCGCGGCAGATAGAACAGGCCGGCGAACCAGGTGACCATGAAGATCACGTGGAGGCTGAGGAACCAGTTGTAGGCTTGCATGGAGATCCTTCTCGTCGGACGGTGCCCGGCTTACGACAGCCAGCGCTCCAGGTGGCGTTCGATCTGTTCGAAATCCGGATCGCCCAGCTTCTGGTAGACGATGCGACCGCTGGGCGAGATCAGGAAGGTGGTGGGGGTCAGGCGCACCCCGCCATAGGCCTGGGAGAAGCCGTCGTCGCTGTCATGGATCACCGTGTAGGGCATACCCCGGTCTTCGCGCATCGCCTCCACGCGGTTGATCGGATCGTAGGAGAGCGCGACCGCCAGCAGCTTGAAGCCCCGGTCCGAGTAGGTCTCGTGGAGATGGGTGAGTTTCGGGATCTCGCGCACGCAGGACGGGCAGTTCGTTGCCCAGAAGGAGATCATCACGGGGCGGCCCTCGAAGTCCTCGAGGGCGACCTGTTCGCCGTCCAGCGTGGTTGCGGTGAAGGCGGGCGCCGGCCGCATCCCGTCATCGGTCAGCCAGATGGTCGCGGCGACGGCAATCAGCGCGATGATGAAGATGCCTCCGAAGATGGCCTTGCGGTCAATCCTGCCCTTGCTCATGGGATGCGGTCTCGTCGGTCGATGGTCTGCAAATGTGGACTGGCCGAAACGCCTTGCGTTCCGTGGTTCCGGTCAAGGCGGTATCATGCCGCAGCATGACGACTGCAACCAGTAGCAAGCCCATCCGCATCGGGGTTGTCGGTGCGACCGGATACACCGGTGTCGAGTTGTTGCGCCTGCTGGCGCGGCACCCGGCCGCCCGCCTGCAGGTGGTGACCTCGCGCGGCGAGGCCGGGACGCCGGTGGCCGCGCTGTTCCCGAGCCTGCGCGGGGCGGTGGATGCGGTGTTCCAGGCGCCGGACGAGGCGGTGCTGGGCGAGTGCGATGTGGTCTTTTTCGCCACGCCTCACGGCGTCGCGCACGGCCTGGCCGCCCCGCTGCTGGAGCGCGGTGCGCGCATCATCGATCTGTCTGCGGACTTCCGTATCCGCGATCCGGAGTTGTGGGCGCGCTGGTACGGGCAGGCGCACGGTGCGCCACAGTATCTGGACGAGGCCGTCTATGGTCTGCCTGAACTCAACCGCGAGCAGATCCGCGGCGCGCGCCTGATCGCTGTTCCCGGCTGCTACCCCACGGCCGTCAGCCTGGCGGTGCTGCCACTGCTGGAGGCCGGCCTGATTGACCCCGGCGACGTGATCGCGGATGCCAAGAGCGGCGTCAGCGGGGCGGGCCGCAAGGCGCAGATCGGTGGCCTGTTTGCCGAGGTGCAGGAGGACTTTCGCGCCTATGCCAGTGGTGGTCACCGGCACTGGCCGGAGATCCAGCAGACCCTGAGCGGGGTCTCCGGGCAGGCGGTGGGGTTGATCTTTCAGCCGCATCTGGTGCCGATGACCCGCGGCATCCACGCCACGCTGTATCTGCGTCCGCGCGCGCAGGCGGACTGGCAGGCCTGTTTCGAGCAGCGCTATCGTGACGAGCCGTTCGTGGACGTGATGCCCGCGGGTTCGCACCCGCAGACGTCCAGCGTGCGCGGGACCAATCTCTGCCGGGTGGCCCTGGCACAGCCGCCGCATTCCGATCGGTTGATGGTCCTGTCGGTGATCGACAACCTGGTCAAGGGTGCGGCGGGGCAGGCGGTGCAGAACATGAATCTGATGTTCGGGCTGGAGGAGACCGCGGGCCTGAACGGACTGCCGGTATTCCCCTGATGCCCAGGGCACCCGCATGACAGCCCGATTCCCGCGCCCGCCACGTCTGCCGCGAATCCCGGCGCGGCGTGCGCGCCTCGGGCGTCGTGGTGGCCGGGTATGGCGGGCGGTGCTGCGGGCAGCCATCTTGCTGGTGGTGCTGGTGGTGGGAGTGGCCCTGTGGTGGACGGAGCCGCGGCCCGAGGCCCCGGACGTGGCCGAGGCCCGTGAGGGTATCGAGGCGCTGCGGGCGGATCTGGAGCGGGAGACGGCGGCGCGTCAGGCTGCGGAGGAGTCCCTGCGCCGGGCCGAGCAGGAGCTGGAGATCCAGCGCGCCGAGGTCCGGGCGTTTGCCGATGATATCGATCGGCAGGAGTCGGAGCTGCTGGTGCTGCGCGACGAGCTGGCGTTCTACCAGCGCCTGGCCGAAGGGGGTGGCGGAGACGTCCTTGGCGTTCGCGCGTTGCGGCTGCAGCGCACCGGTCAGGCCGGGGTGTTCGATGTCGCGTTTCAGTTCTACCGCCCGGGCCTGAACCGGTCACTGGATCTGGACTGGTCCCTGGAGGTCGAAGGGCGCTCGGCGGACGGCGAGGACCGGGTGACGCTGGATGCCGAAGACCTGGGCCTCGATGCTGATCGCAGCATGGAAGGCCTGCGGCTGTTGCGCAGCCAGCGGGTGCGGATTCGGCTGCCGGAGGATTTCGAGCCGCAGCGCCTGACGCTGCGCGCGGTCGCCAGGGACGAGGAGGATATCGATCCCGTCACCGAGCAGGCCGAATGGGATCGCCTGCTGGAGGAGGAACCATGATTGGACGCAAGCGAGGCCGTCGAGCAAACAAGGTAGACACGCTGGTAGGGCGCCAGACGGTGATTCACGGTGATGTCGAGTTCGGCGGTGGATTGCACATCGAGGGCCGGGTGGTCGGGGATATCCGCGCGCCATCCGATCCCGCCGCGGTGCTGGTGGTGGCCGAGGGCGGTTTGGTCGAAGGCCATATCGCCGTGCCCCACCTGCTGTTGAATGGCGAGGTGCAGGGCGATGTCCATGTCGGCGAGCACGTGGAGCTGGGCGAGACGGCGCGGCTGGCGGGCAACCTCTACTACACCGTGCTGCAGATGGCGGAAGGCGCCCAGATCGACGGTTTGCTGAAGCGCGTCGAGCATCCGCTGCAGGGCGAGCTGGAGGGGCCGGGCGAGCCGCGCAGCCTGGCCAATCCCACGGAAGATGAGCATTCTTGACTCCGGGGGTCGGCTTTCCGTAGTTTTGCCGGAAATGCTGAACACAGGAGGCCCTGCATGTCCGAGCCCATGACGTCCGAAGCGGAAATGGACTTCGAGATCCCCAGCCCGCTGATCTTTACCGACGCTGCGGCGACCAAGGTGAAGGGGCTGATCGAAGAAGAGAACAACGAAAACCTGAAGCTTCGGGTTTTTGTCAGCGGTGGTGGTTGCTCCGGCTTCCAGTACGGATTCACCTTCGACGAGACCGTCGGTGAAGGCGATACCGTGGTGGAGAACGGGGGTGTGACCCTGCTGATTGACCCGATGAGCTTTCAGTACCTGGCCGGGGCCGAGATCGACTACACCGAAGGTCTGGAGGGTGCGCAGTTCGTGATTCGCAACCCGAACGCAACCACGACCTGTGGTTGCGGTTCCAGTTTCTCGGTCTGATCAGTACCGTTGCCGATGCAAGGCCCGCCCCGGTTCGCCGCGGCGGGCCTTTTGCTTTTCAGGGAGTGCGGCTACGGCCGGTGCCGCCGGGGATGATGCAGCCGAGCACCCGAGGCCCGCGGGCCCCGGTGACCTCGGGCAGATTGCCGGCCTGGCCGGCGAGGGTGCGTGCAGCCAGCCAGGCAAACGCAGCCCCTTCCACCTGTTGCGGTGGCACGCCGTGTCCTGTGGTGGTTTCGACCCGGGTTCCGGGCTGGCTCTGCCGCAGGCGTTCCATTAGATAGGTGTTGTGGGCCCCGCCGCCGCACACCAGCAATCGCGCGGGGGGCGTGTCGTCGACCGAACGCAGCGCGCGCCGCACGCCCTCGATGGTCAGTTCGGCCAGGGTCGCCTGAATGTCCTCGGAGCGCGCCCGGTCCAGGGCATCGCCAGCACGGGTGCGCAGCCACGCGGGTGAAAAGTACTCCGGCCCGGTGCTCTTCGGCGGCGGCCGTTCGAAGAAGGGGTCGTCCAGCAGCGCGGTCAGCAGGTCTGGAATGGATTGGCCGCTGCGTGCCCAGGCGCCTTCATGGTCGAACGCCGTGCCCTGGTGGCGTCGATTCCAGTCGTCCATCAGCGTATTCGCCGGGCCGCAGTCGAAGCCAGTTACGGCTCGGCCCGGCGCCAGCCAGGTGATATTGCCAATGCCGCCCAGGTTCAGCACGGCCCGGGTCTCGTCGGCGCTCGCGAACTGCGCGGCGTGAAAGCCGCAGGCGAGGGGCGCGCCCTGGCCACCGGCTGCGATGTCGCGGGGCCGGAACTGCGCGACCGTGTCGATGCCGGTGATCTCGGCAATCCGGAACGGATCGCCAATCTGCCAGGTGAAGGCCGGATCGCGCTCGGGTGCGTGGTGCACGGTCTGTCCATGACTGCCAATCGCCCGGATCGCCGCGGAGGGCAGCCCGCTTTGATCCAGTAGGGCCAGCACGGCACGCCCGAAAAGGGTTCCGAGTTGCGCGTCCAGCGTGCCCAGCTGTTCGTAGCGCAGCGTTTCGGTGGTGGCGGCGGTGGCCAGTTCCTGGGCCAGGTCGTCCGGGTATCCGAGCTGGCAGTGATCCAGGACCCGCATGCGCCCGTCGTCAAGGGCCTCGGTCAGAACGGCATCGATCCCGTCCCGGCTGGTGCCGGACATCAATCCTATATAGCGTTCGGTCATGGCGAGGTTCCTGTCGCGCGCCGGGTTCGGACACTGCCCATTCTGGACTACCGGGCCATTTCGCGTCCGCTTGGGGCTCGCGGTATCCTTGCGCGCTGCCGGCCGTCGCGGCCGGATTCCGATCGAGTGAAACGCTGATTAACGTGCGTGCTCGGCGTTGCGGTTGCCTTGTGCAGGATGAATGCGCGGCCGTCCCCGCGCAGTCAACGGACGCAGAAGCGACTCGTGCGCAAGCGTGTACATTCATCAGTGTTTCCCTAAACCAAGGGGCGTCATGGAACTCGAAGACCAGCTGGCCGTCATCCGTCGCGGCACCGATGAAATCCTGCTTGAGGACGAGCTCGTCGAGCGCCTCAAGAGCGGTCGCCCGCTGCGGGTGAAGGCCGGCTTTGATCCCACCGCGCCGGATCTGCACCTGGGGCACACGGTGCTGATCAACAAGCTCCGCCAATTGCAGGATCTCGGGCATCACATCCTGTTCCTGATCGGCGATTTCACTGGGCGTATCGGTGACCCCTCGGGCAAGAACGCGACACGCCCGCCCCTGTCTTCGGAGGATATCGAGCGCAACGCCGCCACCTACCGCGAGCAGGTGTTTCGAATCCTGGACCCGGAACGTACCGAGGTGGTGTTCAATTCCACCTGGATGGAGCCGATGGGCGCGGCCGGCATGGTTCAGCTCGCTGCGCGCCAGACGGTGGCGCGTATGCTCGAGCGCGATGACTTCCACAAGCGCTATACCGCCCACCAGCCGATCGCGATCCACGAGTTTCTCTACCCGCTGATTCAGGGCTACGACTCGGTGGCCCTGCGGGCGGACATGGAGCTCGGTGGCACCGACCAGAAATTCAACCTGCTGGTCGGGCGTGAGCTGCAGAAGCAGGAGGGGCAGGCGCCGCAGGTCATTCTGACCATGCCCATCCTCGAAGGACTGGATGGCGTCCAGAAGATGAGCAAGTCGCTGAACAACTACATCGGTGTCCAG